>NZ_JAMLIX010000001.1:1302500-2502500 GCF_023953965.1 Bosea sp. (in: a-proteobacteria) | reverse complement strand
TGGAAGCGCTGCAAGCCCCGGATCGTGACGGTCGCGTCGCTCAGGAACTCCACCGCGACCTTGGTTCCGTGCCCGCCGCGATGGCGGCCGGCGCCCCCCGTATCGACGGCGTAGGCATATTCGCGAAACAGCACGGACAGCTCGTGCTCGAGCAGCTCGACGGGGATGTTGCGCAGATACCAGGACACCATCTCGTTGCTGTCGTAGCCGTCGGAGCCGGGGCGGGCGCCGCAGCCGCCGAACAGGGCCTGGCCGACATTGATCGCGTTGTCGCCGGTGATCGGATCGGCCGTGGCGATCAGCATCACCCCGGTCGATCCGGGCCCGGAGCTGGGCAGGATGCCCTGCAAGGCCCGCCCGAGCGCGCCGAATATCATGTAATAGACCCGGAAGAAGGTCGCGACCCGCGCGCCGCAGGCCGCGTTCGGCTTCGGATTGACGATGCTGCCCTTCGGCGCCTTGACCTTGACCGGCCGGACGAGCCCGCTGTTCCAGGCGATGGCGGGGTCGGTGGTCTGGAAGAAGTCCATGAAGGCGCGGGTCAACCCCCAGTCGCCGGTCTGGGAATGGCTGTAGACGTTGTAGGCGGCCGCGACCTCCGGCGGGAACCGGCCGAAATCGAGGGTGACTTCCTCGTCCTCGACCACCACGTCGAGCGACAGCTTGATCGGATCGCCCTGGACGAGGCCGTCGATGTAATCGTCGAAGCGGTAGGTCCCGTTGGGGATGGTACGGATGATCGACCTGGCGCGCGCTTCGGAGATCGACAGGAGCTTTTCCGTCACGACCTTGAATTCGTCGATGCTGTACGCGCTGATGAAGTCCAGGAGCTTGCTCTCGAAGATCGACAGCGAGCCGAGAAGCGCCGTGGCGTCGCCCCAGATCTGCTTGGGGACACGCGAATTGGCGATGATGATCTCGCGGATGCTGTCGTTGAACACGCCCTCCGAGACGATCTTCACCGGCGGGATCTTCACGCCCTCCTGGAACAGGTCGGTCGATGTCGGGGTGATGCTGCCGGGAACCGCCCCGCCGACATCGCTGACATGCACGAAGCCCAGCGCATAGCAGGCCACCTCGCCGTCGAGAAAGACCGGTTTCCAGAAGAACAGGTCGTTCAGATGGGTGGCCATGTACGACGTGTTCGGGTCGTTGCTGATGAAGATATCGCCGGGCTTGACCGAGGGTTTGGTCTCGAGCCACTTCCGCAGCGACATGCCCAGGCGCTTGGCCCCGATCTCCCTGGGCGAGGACACGATCTCTCCCTCGCTCGTCATCAGCAGCGCCGCGATGTCCCAGGTTTCCTTGACGAAGGTCGAATGGGCGGCCCTCAGGATGTTTTCGGCGAATTCCGAGGTCAGGGCGAGCAGCCTGCTGTTCAGAATCTGGAGATGAACCGCGTCAGACCAGTTTTTCATGACGATCCCCCACGACGTTCAGATAGGAATCGACGGTGATGTCGAAGCCGGCGGTGACGAATATCGTCGTGTCTTCCTGGTCGATCAGCAGCGGCCCGCGCATCTCGTGCCCGGCCCTGAGGTTCGCGCGGTCGACGTAAGGGATCTCCGTCCACTGGCCGTCCGTGTAGACGGCGCGGACGCCGTCGGGAGAAAAGGGGCGCGGCTGCACCGGCCCCTTGAGCTCCACCTTCCGCCTGACGCCGATCGAGCGCACCACGATGGAGATCAGCTCGATCGACACGGCCGGGTCGGCATAGCCGTAGCGGGCGGCATGGGCGGCGTGGAAGAGCTCCTTCAGCCGCTCCCGGCCGACCCTGCCGGGCGGCAGGACGATCTCCAGCTCGAAGGACTGCCCGTGATAGCGCATCAGCGCGAGGCGCTCGATCGCGGTGGATTCGACGGCGATGTTCTGGCCGGCGATCCTGTCGGTCGCCGCCGTCGCCATGGTGCGCAGCATGTCGTCGAAGTCCTGCTCGTCGATCCCGTCGACCAGGCTGTCGATCCGCCTCGGAACGTCGAAGCGCAGATCGGCTACCAGCGTCCCCAGCGCGCAGAGCAGGCCCGGATAGCGCGGCACCACCACGCGGCGGATCCCGGCCGAGCGTGCGTAGAGGAAGCACTGCGTCGGGCCGGCGCCGCCATAGGCGAGCAGCGCGTATTCGTCCGGATCGATCCCGTATCGCGCCAGGAAAGGCATGCATTTGGCCTGGATCTGGGCCGTCGCCACCTCCAGCACCGCCTCGGCCGTCGTCAGCGGATCGAGCGAAAGCCGCTCGCCGAGGGCGGAGAGCGCGCTCAGCGATTTCTCGCGGTCGAGCGTGATCGCCTTGTCGGCGAATCTGCCGGCATCGATGATGCCGAGCGCCAGATAGGCATCGGTCAGGGTCGGCTCGGTTCCGCCGCGGCCGTAGCAGGCCGGCCCGGGAAGCGCGCCGGCGCTGCGCGGCCCGACATGCAGCATCCCGACCGCGTCGACCGAGGCGATCGATCCGCCGCCCGCCCCGACCGAGAAGACGTCCACGCTGGGCAGGAACAGCGGGTGCGCGCCGACTTGCGCCTCTTCCGTATAGGGTATGCGCCCGCCGATCACCGAGACGTCGAGGCTCGTCCCGCCCATGTCCCAGGTCAGGATCTTGTCGAAGCCCGCCTGCTTTGCGTAGTGATGCGCCGCGACGACCCCCGCCGCCGGGCCCGACAGCATCGTCTGCACCGGATAATCGGCCGCCGTCTCGATGTTGAAGACGCCGCCATCCGATTTGGTGAGAAGGATTTGCGCGCCGACGCCGGCCGCCTTGGCCTTCGTCCGCAGCGCCATGAGATAGTCGCGCATCCTCTCGCCCACATAGCTGTTCATCACAGCCGCCGTGAAACGCTCGAACTCGCGCGGGCGCGGCGAGATATCCGAGGAGATCGTGACGAGCAGGCCAGGCAGCGCGGCGCCCAGCGCCTCCTTGATCCGGCGCTCGTGCACCGGGTTCTTGTAAGCATGCAGGAGGCAGACCGCGATCGCCTTGACGCCGTGCTCGCGCACGAGCGCGTGCGCCGCCTCGACGGCGCCATCGAGGTCGAGGGCGCGCACCACCTCGCCCTTGACGTTGAGGCGCTCGTCGATCTCGCGCACGTTGCGCCGCTGCACCAGCGGCCGCGGCAGGGGCCCGTTGAGGTTGGTCGGATTGGGAAACCGGGCCCGGCCGATGAACAGGGAATCGCGAAATCCCCTGGTCACCAGGACGCCGACATCCGCGCCGTTCTCCTCGATCACGGTATTGGTGGCGATCGTGGTGCCGTGGCCGAAATGGACGATCTCGCAGTCCTCATCCACGACGCGCTCCCGCAACTGGGAGAACCCGTCGAGAACCGCGATGTCAGGCGAATCGGACCTGGTCGCGACCTTCTTCAGAAGAACATCACCGTTATCGAGCACCATCACGCAGTCGGTAAAGGTTCCTCCGACATCCACGCCAAAGACCGCTTTCATCGAAATTGCGCCTCCATCTCACCCGGTATCGATCCAGTTACTTTTTCTCGATATTATTCAGCGAGTGATATTCGGCAGGCGAATACTCAACCCCGGAGAGGCCTTTCTTATATCCGACGATATAATTCGGTATCACCATATAGATCGCCGGAACGTCCGCATAGATTTTCCCGACCGCTTCCGCAATGAGGGCCTTGCGCTTGGTCACGTCGAATTCGTTTTGAATATCCTTGCAATACTTCGCCATCTCCGGATTGTCGTACTTGCCGAAGTTGAAGCTGTTTCCCGGAGCGTAGACGCCGCAGATCATCCATCCGCCATCCCCGGTCGGAGAGCTCCAGGCCATCTGGACCAGGCCCGTGCCGGTCTTGGAAGCCTCCTGAGCGGCCGGGAAGAAGACGGCGAACTCCTCGAGCTGCAGCGTGGCGGGAACCCCGATCCGCTTGAGATAGGCCAGCACGACCTCGGCGAGTTGGCTGTCCTTCTGATAGCGGCCGCGGCTCGCGAGCAGGCGCAGCGTCGGGAAGGGCTGGCCGTCCTTCTCGAGGACGCCCGCCGCGTTCAGCTTCCAGCCCGCCTCCTCGAGCAGCTTCTTGGCGAGCGCGGGATCGTATGTGTAGGCGCTGCCCGGCGCATAGCCGAACATGCCGGGCGTGATCGCGGCATCGACCACCGTGGCGGCGCCGAGATAGACCGACTTGACGATCTGCTCCCGGTCGATCGCGTGGTTCAGCGCCTTGCGCACGCGGATGTCCTGGAAGGCGGGGTGCGCCATCGGCAGCGCGACCATGAAGAAGCGGTCGCCCTCGATCATCGCGACGTCGTGGCCGTCGCTCGCCTTGACCCGGCCCTGCCCCTCGGGCGAGACGTAGAAATCGAGGTCGACCTCGTCGCTCAATAGCGAGGCGAGGCGCGTCTGGGCGTCGGCACGCGCGAGGATCTCCATCGCCCCGACCCGCGCCTTCGGACCCCAATAGCCGTCGAACCTTTCGAGCTTCAGCTCATCGGGAAGCCGGAAGCTCGCGATCTTGAAAGGGCCGGTCCCGGCGCCGGGATGGCGGCCGAGCTCGCTGCCCCATTGCTCCAGCGTCCGGGGGCTGACGATGCTCGCCACCTGATGGGTCAGCCCGCCGAGCAGCCCGTTGAACGGCGCCTTGGTCTCGATGGTGACGGTGAAGGGGTCGACGGCCTTGACGGCCTTGATCGGCCCGAGATTCTGCCGCAGCGGGATCACCGCATTGGGGTCCAGAACACGGGCGAAGGTGCGCTCGACGGCGGCGGCATTGAAGGGCTCGCCGTCGTGGAACCTGACATCCCGCCGCAGATTGAAGGTCCAGACGGTCTTGCTCTCGTCGACCGACCAGGACGTCGCCAGAAGCCCTTCGAAGCTGCCGTCCGCATTGCGCTTCACCAGCTGCTCGAAAACCGTCCTCAGGACGGCGCCCGACAGATTGGCGGTGATCTTGGCGGGATCGAGCGTATCGATCGTCGAGGCGATCGCGACCCGCGCCGTTGTTGCCTTGCTCTCCTGCGCCGCTACCCCGCCCGCCTGCATTTGCAGCAAGGACAGCGCGACCGCCGTCACGATTCCAATGCGCATCACGATGGCCCTCCCGGTTTTGATTTTACGTATTTTATTACAATACTTAGAATTATTTTCAGAGTTTCAGATATCGAATTTTCTGTCAACATCATTCGGCGCAGCCCTCCGCGCGGGGGCAGCCGGCGGGCCCTTGTCTCGAAACCGGGATTTTTCAAGCGAGCCGGAAGGCGCGCGCGGCGTGTCGCCGGCGGATGCGCGGCGATGGCTGTTTCGGCGCGGTATTGCGGCGACGCGCCGCGAGCCTCAGCCTGCCAATATGCGACGTGTGGGGGCGCTGGCGGGGCGCGCTGCCTCAGCGCGCTTGCGCGACATAGATCGCGACGAAGCGGACGAGCTCGCTCTGCCGGGCCGTGCCGGTCTTGGCGAAGAGGCGCTGCAGATGCGTCCGGGCCGTGGTCGTCGCGATGCCCAGCCGCCGGGCGGCGGTGATGGTATCGAGCCCTTCGGCCATCAGGGCGAGCATCCGCTCCTCCGTCGGCGTCAGGCCGCAGGCCTCGCCGACCCGGGCGATGTTGCGGTCGATGGCGCTTTCCGGATCGTCCACCGTCAGCACGAACAATCCGATGCTCGCCAGATGGACGGCATCCACCGCGATCTGCCGCCCGCTGCCGAGCGACAGCGGCAGCCGCGTCTCGCCGGCGGCAGCCCCGTTGCGGCAGCGCTTCAGCCAGAGCGTGAGCCGCGCCATGAACTCCTTGTCGCGCGCCGTGAAGCGTTCGCCGCCGCCGAGCCCGTCGCGGGCGAGCGCCGCAGCGCCGCAATTGCCGAAGTGCAGGTTCAGCGCGGCATCGATGACGAAGACCGGCCTGGAACCGCGCCCGAAGGCGTCCGGCGCGATGTCGGGGCGCGGGAGGAAGGGGGTGAAGCTGGCCCCGCCGGGGATCGAAACCTGAAAAGACATCGCAATATCCATCCCTGCACCTGCAATCCACGGATCGCTGCGCCGTCTCGCCGGAGAAACAGGATGCCGGCCGGATGCAGCCCCGTTGCCTTTTGGTCGCGCCGGGCCGCGGGCGGGTTCAAGGCACGCGTCGTTTTTGGACTGCTATTGGAACTTCGCCGGCTTCAGGCCCGCAGCGTCAGCCGGTAGCTGTAGCTGTCGCCGCGGAACAGGCCCTCGACATATTCGAGCATGTCGCCGTCGGCACCGTAGCTGCGCCGCTTGATCAGGAGGCAGGGCACGGGCGTCTCGAAACCGAAGATGGGGCGTTCCGCCTCCGTCGGCGCCGCCGCCTCGATGGTCTGGTCGCAGCGCATCAGCGGCAGGCCGAGCGCGGCGAGCCGGGCATAGACAGAGCCCGAGAGATCGCCCTCGGCGAGCGCCGGCGCGCGCTCCAGATTGTACCACGCCACCTCACGCGACATCGGGATGCCGTCGCCGGAGCGGATGCGGACGAGCTTGAGGAAGCGCACATGCGCGGGGCGGCCGAAGATCGCGGCGATCGCGGGGTCGGCGGCCACCACCCGCTCGACGATCTGCGACGACGGCACGCGGCCGAGCTCGCGCATCTCCTCGGTGAAGCCCTTGAGCCTGTCCATGCCGGGATGCAGGCGCGGGCCGGCGCCCTGGACGATCGAGCCCAGGCGCCCCTGCGCGCTGAGCAGCTTGCGTTCGCGCAAGGCGTTGTAGGAGCGCTGCACGGTGGCGCGGCTGAGGCCGAGGCGCTCGGCGAGCTGGCGTTCGGCCGGCAGGGTGGTGCCCGGCGGCAGCGTCCCGTCGCCGATCAGCTGCAGGAGCTGGTCCTCGAGCTGCTGGTAGAGCGGCTTGGCGGTGTCGCTGCGCAGTTCCAGCAGATTCTGGAAAGGCGGCTTTGGAAGAGGCTGCTTAGGCACTGTCATCGTTGGCATGAGCGTGACACAACCTGCTTAGCAATTCGAGACCGGGACGATCAAACCCCATGACCGGCAAGCCCATTTTCGTGCTCGGCAGCTTCGTCGTCTCCTGCTCGGCGAAGGTCGCCCGTTTCCCGCAGCCCGGCGAATCGCTTTCCGCCGAGATCGTGACGATCGAGGCCGGCGGCAAGGGGCTGAACCACGCGATCATGGCACGCCGCCTCGACGCCACCGTCGATGGCCTCATCGCCGTCGGCGACGACCTCGCCGCCGCCTTCGCCCAGCCTGCGCTCGAACGGATCGGGCTGCCGGCGTCGATGCTGGTGCGGCTTGCGGGGCGCACGGGCGCCGGCGTCGGCTTCACCGATGCGGGCGGCGAAACCTGCCTCGCCGTCGCCTCCGGCGCCAATCTTGCCCTCTCGGCCGGGCATGTCCGCGAACGGGCCCCGGCCATCGCCGCCGCCGCGCTGGTGACGGCCCAGTTCGAGATCGGAGACGGCGCGATCGCGGCGGCCTTCGCGCTCGCCCGGCGGGCCGGCGTCGAGACCCTGCTCAACCCCTCGCCCTTCCGGGCGATCGCGCCCGCCATCCTGGCGGCGACCTCGATCCTGATCGTCAACGAGACCGAGGCGGAAAGCCTCGCCGCCGCGCTCGGCCTCGCCCCGGAGAAGGCGGCGACTCCGCAGGGCTTCGTCGCGAAGCTCGGCCCGGCGCTGCTGGAGCGGGGCCCGCGGCTCGTCGTCCTGACGCGCGGTGCGGCCGGCGCGATCGCCGCCAGTGCGCAGGCAGCGCCCGTCATGCAGCCGGGATTTGCCGTCGAGGCGGTCGATTCGCTCGGCGCGGGCGATGCCTTCGCGGCGACGCTCGGCGTCGGGCTGGCGGCGGGACACCCCCTGCCCGAAGCCCTGCGCGCCGCCGCGGCGGCAGGCGCCCTGACGACGACGCGGCACGGCGTCCTCGACGCACTGCCCGATGCCGCCGCCGTCGCCGCCCTGGTCCGGCGCTGAGGCTGCGCCGGCCGGTCGGCGGCCATTGGATTGTTTTTGGACTTTTCGGAATCTTCGCATCCTGCTAATTTCGAGCAAGCGCACGCCCGTGCGCCTGCCTTGGCCTGACGGGATTCCTCATGCCGCGCCCCGATGTCGACACCGTCATGTCCGCGATCGACCAGTTGCTTGCCGGCGTGATGGACGACGGGCAGATGCAGGCCGCCGCCGAAACGATGCGGCAGCTCTTCAACGGCTCGAAAGCCTGCTTCGCCGGCTTCGGTCCCAGCCGCGACGACTGGGCGGCCTATGCGACCGACCCCGACGCTGCGCTGCAGGAGCGCTGCTTCGGCGAACTCTCCGCCGACTTCATCGAGATGGGCAATGCGGTGCGCGGCATCCCGCTCGGCGTGATCTACCGCGACCACGACGTGCTCGGCGCGGAAACCCTGCGCAATTCGCGTGTCTGGCAGGAATGGATGCGCCCGCAGGACATGTATGGCGGCCTCGCCTGCCGCCTCGCCGAGAACGGCGCCGCCTTCTGGTTCTTCGACGTGCAGCGCGGCCGACGGCAGGAGGGCTTCGATGCCGAGGACGCCGCCCTGCTGGAGAAGCTCTATCCGGTGCTGCGGCGGGTCGTCGAACTGCGCCGCCATATCGGCCGGGTGACGATCCAGCGCGACGAGGCGCGCAGCGCGTTGGACCGGATCGCGATGGGGATCGCGATCCTCGATCCGGACATGCGGATCATCTATGCCAACGAAGGCGCCGACGAGATCCTGTCCGATCCCGACAGCGCCGCCGGCCTGCATCAGGGGCGGCTCTTCGCGCGCCGTCCGGCCGACCAGCGCCAGCTCAGGCGGCTGGTCGACGTGACCTTGCGCAGCGCGCAGGACCCGTTTGGAACCCATCAGGCCAGCATGATCCTGCATGGCGAGGACGGCGCTCATTCACTCTCGGCCTGCGCCATGCCGGCGCCGCGCTCAGCTGTCCAGGCGCACGCCGCCGGCAAGGTGCTGATCGCGCTCAGGCGGCTGGAGACCGCGACCAACCTCGTCGCCTGCGCGCGCCAGCTCTTCGACCTGACCGATACCGAAGCCAAATTCGCCTCCGCGCTGGCGAGCGGATCTTCGCTGACGGAGGCCGCCGAAGCGCAAGGTGTCCGGATCTCGACCGCGCGCACACATCTGGCGCGCATCTTCCAGAAGACGAACACCCGTCAGCAAAGCCAGCTCGTTTCACTGCTGCGCAGCGCGGCGCTTCCCCTTCGACCGCGCTGAAGCCTGCGACGGGCTCCCGCCCGGAATCCCTTCGATCCGTCGCCCGAAGATAGTCTGTAACGGGGCGGCGCGCGCTTTTCGTCCTTCAGATGACGGAGGCGCGACCCGCGGGCAGGCTGAGCCGCCCGCCGGTCATCGGCCGCGACACGCCGGTCGTCGCGGGCAGGCTGAGCGGCAGCCCCTTCACCGAGCGTATGGCGAAATAGGCGAAGATCTGCGCCTCCAGCGCATCGCCGTCCCAGCCGGCCGCCTCCACCGGCTCGACCGGCACGCGAAGCCGCGCGGCCAGCCGCGCCATGAAATGCCGGTTGAGCCGGCCGCCGCCGCCGACGAGCCAGCGCTTCGGCTGGCTGGGCACATGGCGCAGCGCCGCGACGAGGCTCTCGACGGTGAAGGCGGCCAGCGTCGCCGCGCCATCGGCATCCGACAAGGGCTCGACGACCTGGGCGCGGCGGTGGAAATCGTTGCGGTCGAGCGATTTCGGCGCCGGCCGGTCGAAGAAGGGATTGGCCATGAAGCCGGCGACGAGATCCTCGTGCACCCGCCCGCTCGCCGCCAGCGCCCCGTCGGCGTCGTAAGCGCGGCCGAGGCGGCGCAGCATGAAATCGTCGAGGATCGCGCTCGCCGGGCCGGTATCGAAGGCGATCACGCTGTCGCCGTCGATATAGCTGACATTGCCGACGCCGCCGAGATTGAGGACCATCAGAGGCTGCTCGAGGCCCTGCGCCAGCGCCCGGTGATAGAGCGGCGCGAAGGGCGCCCCCTCCCCGCCGGCCGCGACATCGGCATCGCGGAAACGGTCGACCACGGGCAGCCCGAGCGCGTCCGCCACCGCCGGCCCGTCGATGAGCTGGCGGGTGAAGCGCTGCTGCGGCCGGTGATAGATCGTCTGGCCGTGCAGGCCGACGAGATCGATCGCGGAAAGATCGAGGCCCTGATCCGCCCCATAGGCCCGGATGGCGGCGAGATGGTCGGCGGTGACGGCGGCCTCGAGCTCCGTCAGCGGCTCGCGGCAGAGCCGTTCGGCGTCGGCGATGACGGCCTGCAAAGCCCGGCGCGTCTCGTCGCGATAGGGATAGGCGGCGCCAGTGCCGAAGGAAGGCCGGCCGCGCCCGTCGCTCGTCACCAGCGAGACGTCGATGGCGTCCATCGAGGTGCCGCTGATCACGCCGATGGCGGTCAGGACGGCGGCCGGGTCGGAGAGGCGATCCGTCAAGCCGCTATTCGCCCGGCTGCGGGCCGTCATAGCCGCCGATGATGACGAGGTCGGACTGGCCGGCGGCGCTGAGATGCTTCACCGCCTCCTGGTATTCCGGCGAGGCGTAGCAGGCGCGCGCCGTTTCCTCGTCCTTGAACTCGATCACGACGTTGTGCTTGCGGCCCTCGCCGCGGGCGAGCTTGTACTCGCCGCCGCGCACCAGGAAGCGCGCGCCGTATTTGGCGAAGGCCACGGCGTTGAGCGAGCGGTATCTGGCATAGGCCTCGGCGTTCTCGACATCGACGCGCGCGATCCAGTAGCCCTTGGCCACGGCTCAGGCTCCCTCGACGGCGACGAGGTCGATCTCGCCGGCGCCTTCGCGCAGCTTGCGGGCCTCGGCATATTCCGGCGAGAACAGATAGGCGCGCGCCGCCTCGAAATCATTGAACTCGATGACGATGTTGCGGGCGCGGCCCTCGCCCTCGCCGACCGTCATCGCGCCGCCGCGCACGATCGGCGTGCCGCCATAGATCTTCATGACCTCGGAGGCTTTGGCGGCGTACGCCGCCCATTTCGTCGCGTCGCAGACCTTGGCGCGGCCGATGACATATCCCTTGGGCATGATGCTGTCTCTTGGCTGAATCGGGTTCGAGCGGAGCTTACGAAGCCGCGACGATCTCGTCCATGACCGCGCCCGCCGCCGCGCGCGGGTCCGCCGCGCGGATGATGGGACGCCCGACGACGAGATGGTCGGCACCGACGCGGATCGCCTCGGCCGGGGTCAGCGTGCGCTTCTGGTCGCCCGCCGCGCTGCCCGAGGGGCGGATGCCCGGCGTGACGATGACCATGTCGGGGCCGATGACATCGCGCACGATCCCCGTCTCGGCGGCCGAGCAGACGATCCCGTCGATGCCGGCGCTGCGGGCCTGCTCGGCGCGCAGCCGCACGAGGTCGCGCACGGCCAGCCCATAGCCGGCGTCGCGCAGGTCGCCGTCGTCATAGGAGGTCAGCGCCGTGACCGCGAGCAGCTTCAGCGGCGCATCGCCGCGCCCCTCGACCGCGCCGCGCATGGTCTGCGGATAGGCGTGGACGGTGAGGAAGGTGACGCCGAGCCTGGTCAGCGAATCGACGCCCTCGGTCACGGTGTTGCCGATGTCGTGCAGCTTGAGGTCCAGGAAGACCTTCTTGCCCTCGGCCACGAGCTGGCGCGCGAGATCGAGCCCGCCGGCGAAGGCGAGGCGATAGCCGATCTTGTAGAAGGTGACGCCGTCGCCCAGCGTCGAGACGAGGCGATAGGCATCCCAGATGGTCGGCACGTCGAGGGCGACGATCAGGCGGTCGCGGACATCGTTGATCTTCTGCATCGGCCGGCTCCCCTGCGCTTTTTCGGGAAGGCGCACGATTCGAAGGGGGATGCAAGAGCGCGGCCGGCGCGCATCGGCCCCGCCCGAAAACGAATTCCGCCGATCCCGATAATCCTCTAGATCGTCGCGCGTCCTATCGGACGCGCGACGATGATCCATCCCATTGTCGGAGCATCGGAACTTTCCGGAAAGTGGATTCCACTTTTCGCATCCGATGCTTTAGGCGTCACGCTCCGTCCTGCTGGAGACCGCCGACGATGACCTGGGCCGCGCTGACCGGCTTTCTGCTGCTGACCGGCATGGCGGCCTATGTCCAGACGCTGACCGGCTTCGCCTTCGGCCTGATCACCATGGGCGGCGTCGGCCTGACCGGCCTCATCTCCCTGCCCGACGCCGCCATGCTCGTCAGCGTCCTGGCGCTGGTCAACGCGACGCAGATGCTGCTCAAGGGCTGGCGCGAGGTCGACTGGCGCAAGTTCGCGCTGGCGCAGCTCGGGAGCTGGCCCTGTCTCTTCATCGGCTTCCACCTGCTGGGATGGCTCGCGGAGAGCCGGGCCGATCTGCTGCGGCTCATTCTCGGCTGCGTGATCATCCTGTCCAGCCTGCAGCTCGCCGGCAGACCTGAGTCGCTCAGGCAGCCTTCGGGCCCGGCGAGCTTCCTGTTCTTCGGAGGCGTCGGGGGACTGATGAGCGGGATGTTCTCCGCCGGCGGGCCGCCGCTCGTCTATCATTTCTACCGCCAGCCGATGTCCCTCGTGGTCGTGCGCGAAACGCTGGTGGCGATCTTCGCGCTGAACTCCCTGTTCCGGACCGGGCTCGTCGTCGCCACCGACCAGATCCCCCCGGTATCGACGCTGTCGGGGCTCTTCGCGATTCCGGCGGTGATGGTGGGGACGCATCTGGCGCGCCGCTATCCGCCGCCGATCTCGCGAGCCGTGATGCGGCGGGTGGTGTTCGCGCTGCTGTTCCTCTCGGGCGTCTCGCTCGGCGCGCCCGCCGTGATCCACCTCACCGGGCTTTGAGCCGCCTCAGAACTGCGGCATCTGCGGCGTCTGCGCGGCAAGGACCTGCTGGAAGACCTGCGCCCAGACGTCCGGCGGCTGCGCGCCCGAGACCGCAAGCTTGCCATCAATAATGAAGAAGGGCACGCCGGTGACGCCGACCTTGCGGGCGTGGTCCTCGAGCCCGATCACGGTCTCGCGCAATTCGTCGTTGGCGAGCTCGTCGCGGGCGGCCTCACCGTCAAAGCCCTGCTCGACCGCGATCTGGATCAGCGTCTCGAGATCGCCGATGTCGCGCCCGTCCTGCCAATAGGCCTTGAACAGGGCGCCCGTCATCTCGCCGCCGCGCTGCACGGTCGCTGCGGCGGCGACCAGCATATGCGCCATGCGGGTGTTGACGCTGCGGGTCACCTTCGCCCAGTTGAAGGTGACGCCGCTCTCCAGCGCCGCCTCCGACAGCCTGACCTCGATCTCCCTGCGCTTGCCGGGGCCGAACTTGGCTTCGAGATATTGCGCGCGGTCCATGCCTTCGGCGGGCATCTCCGGGTTGAGCTCGTAAGGCAGCCAGGTGATGGCGAAGCGCTCTTCAAGGCCGTAGCGGGCGAGCGCCGTCTCCAGCCGGGCCTTGCCGATGAAGCACCAGGGGCAGGCGATGTCGGAGACGATCGCGAGCGGCAGCTTGTCCTGCATGTCGGTGTCCTTAACGTCAGGCGGGCGGATAGCGATGCAGCCCGCCCTGCCGGTCTTCGGCCAGCGCCTCCGCGCCCGGCGCCTCGCAAGGAGAGAGGAAGGCGGGGCCGACCGGAACCTTGCCGGCGCCGCCGGGGATGTCGAGGATATAGGTCGGCTGGCACAGCCCCGAAAGGTTGCCGCGCAGGCTTTTGACCAGGGCCTGCCCCTCCGCCAGCGTCAGGCGGAAATGCGCGGTGCCGGGCGCGAGGTCCGGATGGTGCAGGTAATAGGGCTTGATTCGGTTCTCGACGAAGGCGCGCATCAGGGCACTAAGCGTCCCGACATCGGCATTGACGCCCTTGAGCAGCACCGACTGGCCGAGCAGCACATGGCCGGCATCGGCCAGCGTCGCGATCGCCGTGCGGGCGGCCTCGCTGAATTCGCGCGGGTGGTTGGCGTGGATCGCGATATAGCTCGCCTTGCCCGGCATGCGCAGCGCCCTGGCGTAGTCCGGCGTGATCCGGCCGGGGTCGACCATCGGCACGCGCGTATGCCAGCGCGCGACCTTGATCTGCGGGATCGCGGCGAGGCGCCGGGCGACCTCGCGGACGCGGCGGGCCGAGAGGATGAAGGGATCGCCGCCGGTCATGATCACCTCCCAGATCTCCGGGCGGGCGGCGAGATAGGCGAGCGCGGCGTCGAGCTTATGGCCGGTCAGCGCATCGCCGCCGGGGCCGACCATCTCGCGGCGGAAGCAGAAGCGGCAATAGACCGGGCAGGCATGGACGAGCTTGAGCAGGGCGCGGTCTGGATAGCGATGCACCACGCCCTCGACCGGGGAATGGGCGTCGTCGCCGATCGGATCGGAGAGTTCCTGCGGCAGCGTCTGAAGCTCGGCCGCATCCGGGACGAACTGGCGCGCGATCGGGTCTGCCGGATCGGCCGGGTCGATCAGCCCGGCGATCGCAGGCGTCAGCGAGACGGCGTAGCGCTCCGCCACCTTCCGCAGGGCATCGCGTTTGTCTGGCGCGGCGAGGCCGGCTTCGACCAGCGCGTCGATGCTGCGCAGCGGCTGGCCGCCGGGGGGCTGGTGAATGCTCATGGTTCTCCCCTGCCCGGTTCCGCGACCGGCGTCCAGAGCACGTCCTCGATCCGGCGCGCACCCGTGCAGAGCATCGCCAGCCGGTCGAAGCCGAGCGCGATGCCGGACGCCGCCGGCATCAGCGCGAGCGCCGCCAGGAAATCCGCGTCGATCGGATAGCGCTCGCCATAGATGCGCTCCTTCTCGTCCATATCGGCCTCGAAGCGGCGGCGCTGCTGGGCCGGGTCGGTCAGCTCGCCGAAGGCATTGGCGAGCTCGACGCCGCAGGCATAGAGCTCGAAGCGCTCGGCCACACGCGGATCGCCGGGCTTGGGCCTTGCGAGGGCGGCCTCGCTGATCGGATATTCGCACAGGATCGTGGCACGGCCACGGCCGAGATGCGGCTCGATGCGCTCGCTGAGAACGCGGCTGAAGATGTCTGACCAGCTATCGTCTTCCGCCAGCCGGATCCCGGCGGCAACGGCCTGCGCCGCGAGCCCGGCGCGGTCGGTCGCGCCATCGGCCGAGACGGTCGCGAGGAGATCGATGCCGGCATGGCGGGCGAAGGCGTCGTCGAGCGTCAGCCGCTCGGGCTCGGCGAAGGGATCGGCTTGCGTTTCGCGCCAGCGCAGGGTGGAAGCGCCGGCGGCGCGCGCCGCCTCGGCCATCAGCGCCGCGCAATCCAGCATCAGCACGTCGTAATCCTCGCCGGCGCGATACCATTCCAGCATGGTGAATTCGGGATGGTGCAGCGCCGTGCGCTCGCGGTTGCGGAAGACGCGGGCGAAATCGAAGATGCGCGTCTCGCCGGCCGCCAGCAGCTTCTTGGCCGCGAATTCAGGCGAGGTGTGCAGGTAATAGGGATGGCTCTGAGCGGCATCGTCGATCAGCGTAGTCGCGAAGCCGTGCAGATGCGTCTCGTTGCCGGGCGAGCGCTGCAGGATCGCAGCCTCGACCTCGGTGAAGCCGCGATCCTCGAACCAGCGCCGAAGCGCCGTCTTGATCCGCCCGCGCGCCAGAAGCGCCGGGCGGCGGTCGGCATGGACATCGGGCCGCCACAACGGCGTGGGGGAGGAACTCATCGAATCTCGCGTCGGAACCGTCGGGAAGCTTCCGTTTCGCGCGCGAATGCGGTAGTGGCGCGGCGACAGGAATTCGTATAGCGCGCGGCCGGGCTGCGCACCAGAAGGACATTCACGTGGTCAAGGTCATCGCCTCTTCCGTCCGCAAGGGCAACGTCCTCGAAGTCGACGGGCATCTCTGCTCGGTGCTCTCGGCCGAGAGCTTCTTCCCCGGCAAGGGCACGCCGACGACGCAGATCGACATGCGCCGCATCGCCGACGGCGTGAAGGTGACGCAGCGCTACAAGACCACCGAGCAGGTCGAGCGCGCCTATGTCGAGGACCGCGACTTCACCTATCTCTACCAGGACGGCGAGCAATACGTCTTCATGAACCCGGAGAGCTACGACCAGATCCCGGTCGACAAGGACGTGGTCGGTGATACCGCGCCCTATCTTCAGGAGGGCATGAAGGTCTCGCTTTCGGTGTTCGAGGACAAGGCGGTGGCGATCGAGCTGCCGCAGCGCGTGACGCTCGAGGTCGTCGAGACCGAGCCGGTGACCAAGGGCCAGACCGCCTCCTCCTCCTACAAGCCGGCGATCCTCTCCAACGGCGTGCGCAGCGCCGTTCCGCCGCATATCGGCGTCGGCACCCGCATCGTCGTGATGACGGCCGACGGCTCCTATGTCGAGCGCGCGAAAGATTGATTGCCCAGCGCAGAGCGGGCTGAAGGAATATCCGCTATAACGACTTGCGGCGGGCCCTTTCCGGGCCCGTCGTCGTTTTGTCGAGGATATGCCATGCCGCTCACAGTCCAGGCCGCCGCCCTTTCCGGCTTCGTTCAGACGCTGAAGGCGCTCGACGCCATTCTCGACAAGGCGCTCGAGCAGGCGCAGGACCGCAAGATCCAGCCGGAGGTGCTGCTGAACGCGCGGCTCGCTCCCGACATGCTCGCCTTCACCCGCCAGATCCAGCTCTGCTGCGATTTCGCCAAGAACAGCGTGGCGCGCCTCTCCGGCGGCGACAACCCGCGCTTCCCCGACGAGGAGAAGACCTTCCCGGAGCTGAAGGAGCGCATCGCCAGGACGCTCGCCTTCGTCGCGGCGGCCGATGGCGCCGCGCTCGATGCCGGGCTTGCCCGCGAGATCACCCTCCCGCACGCCGCCTCGGCGCCCGTGACCTTGACCGGAGAGGTCTATCTCACCCGCTACGCCATCCCCAATTTCTACTTCCACGCCACGACCGCCTACGACATCCTGCGCGAGAACGGCTTCCAGATCGGCAAGCGGGATTTCCTGAAGGGCGTCTTCGCCTGAACGCGGCTGCGGCAGGGCGGCCCTTGAAAAGGCCGCAATGCCATCCCATATAGCCGTCACGGCGATGTCGAGGACGTTCCACGGTCCTCCGTCGCCAAGACGGCCATGGGCCGAACGTGTGACGCCGGATGTACGCGCACCGTTCCGCTGCATGGCCGTTGCCGTTTCTGGCGGCTGCCGGAGCTTCATGCTCCGTTCAGTCTCGATCGGCTTTCAAAAGCCGACACCATCGCAAACAATCCTCGGGGGAATGCCATGCGCAGCTATCTGAAGCCGAAATCGATCGCGATGCTCTTCGCGATCCTCGCCGGCCTGGTGCCGCCGCTCGCCATCACCGATGCCGCCCAGGCCCAGCGGGTTTCGCAAGGCCAGCGCGATGCCGCGCGCGGTCGCGTTCAGGCCGGGCGCGGCCAGCATGTGAACCGCCCCGCGCAGCGTCCGCGCAACAACGTGCACCAGCGCTCGCGCCAGACGATCCACCATCGGCCTCAGCACAACCTCCACCGCCGCTCGAACAATATCGTCGTCGTGCATCCGCGCCGCACCTGGCATCCGGGCGGCGCCATCGCGGCCGGCGCCGCGATCGGCTTCGTGGCCGGCGCCGCGGCCTCGTCCTGGGCCGGGCCGCCGCCGCGCGCCAATTACTGCTGGTTCTACACCAACCACGCCCGCACGCACGGCTTCTGGGACGTCTGCCCGCGCTGGTGAACCGAAGCGGGAAGCCGAGGTTGACCCGCGCCGGCGTCCCGCGCGACACTCAGGCCCGGGACGCAAAGACCAGGGAGTTTCCGTTGAATCGACGCTCATTTCTGACCGCGCTCATCGGCGGCATCGTCGCTGCGGGTCTTGCGAAAACGACGGGCGCGCAGGCCGCAGCCCCCTCTTCCGAAAATCTCCCCGCCGAGATCGCGCATGGGCTCGACGGGGTGGATGCGGAATTCAGCCAGAACCGCCGCAAGCGCCGTCAGCGCGAACGGCCCCCCGGCTCCGTCGACCGCCGGCACTGGAAGCACCATCATACGCGGCGGCGCCACAACAATTTCGACCGCGGCCGCATCTGAAATACGAGAAGCCGGGCGGCCTGAAGTTCAACCCCGCAGGAACGGATTGGTCCGCCGTTCCTCGCCCAATGTGCTGGCCGGGCCGTGGCCCGGCAGGAACTGGACGTCGTCGCCGAGCGGCAGGAGCTTCGTCCTGATGCCGCCGATCAGCGCCTCATGGTCGCCATAGGGGAAATCGGTGCGGCCGACGGAGCCGGCGAAGACCGTGTCGCCGGCCAAGAGGAAGCGCAGCTCCTTCTGGAAGAAGGTGACGTGGCCGGGCGAATGGCCGGGTACGTGCCGGACCGAGAAGGTGAGCCCGCCGAGCGAGACCTCGTCGCCGTCCTTCAGCCAGCGCGTCGGCACGACCGCCTTCATGCCGGGGATATCGAAGATCAGCCCCTGTTCGGGCAGGGTGTCGAGCAGGAACTTGTCGTCCTCATGCGGCCCGATGATCGGGATCGACAACGCCTTTGAAAGCTCGGTCGCGCCGCCGGCATGGTCGAGATGGCCATGTGTCAGCCAGATCGCCACGGGCGTGACGCCGAGCTCGGCGATGGCCGCCCGCAGGCGACCCACATCGCCGCCGGGATCCACGATCGCCGCCTGCTTCGTCGCGCTCTCCCAGATGATCGAGCAGTTCTGCTGGAACGGCGTCACCGGCAGGACGGCGATCTGGAGCGGCGGCTGGTCGGTCATGAGCGTCTTTCGATTGTTCCGGAAGGTTACTACCACGCTGTGCCGTCATTGCGAGCCCGCGCCCCTCGCAATGACGGGCGGGGCTCACCGTCCGCCGCAGCGATTGGCGATCAGCGCGCGGTAGTTCGCAAGCTCCGCATCCATCTCCGCGACGTTGCGCTCACGCTCGCCGCCGCTCTGGCAGGTGGCGAAGACCGAACGCGCCTTCTGGAGATAGCCGACATGCTCGCGATAGGCCCGGCACTGCGTCGCCGGGTCGGCTGTCGCCACCGCGGAAAGCCGCGTCTGCTCACGGCGGAAAGCGGCGTCGTTCTGGAACAGGTCGCGCGAGCAGGTCGCCGGGCGCGGCTGCTGGGCAAGCGCGGAGCCTGCCAGCAGCAGCACCGCCGCGGCGAGGGCGAGCCTCATCCGAGGTTCAGCTCCTTGAAGAAGTCGTTGCCCTTGTCGTCGATGACGATGAAGGCCGGGAAATCCTCGACCTCGATCTTCCAGACCGCCTCCATGCCGAGCTCCGGATATTCCAGCACCTCGACCTTGCGGATGCAGTCCTGCGCGAGGCGCGCCGCCGGGCCGCCGATCGAGCCGAGATAGAAGCCGCCATGGGTCTTGCAGGCTTCCCGGACAGCCGCCGAGCGGTTGCCCTTGGCCAGCATCACCATCGAGCCGCCGAAGGACTGGAACTGGTCGACGAAGGAATCCATGCGCCCCGCCGTGGTGGGCCCGAAGGAGCCCGAGGCGAAGCCCGCCGGCGTCTTGGCCGGGCCGGCGTAATAGACCGGGTGGTTCTTGAAATAATCGGGCATGCCCTCGCCGCGCTCCAGCCGCTCGCGGATCTTGGCATGGGCGAGGTCGCGCGCGACGACGATGGTGCCGGTGAGCGACAGCCGCGTCTTGACCGGGTGCTGCGACAGGGTGGCGAGGATCTCGCTCATCGGCCGGTTCAGGTCGATCCTGACGACGGCGCCGCCGAGCTTCGCCTCGTCGACATCCGGCAGGTATTTCGACGGGTCGGTCTCCAGCGCCTCGAGGAAGATGCCGTCCTTCGTGATCTTGCCCCTGGCCTGGCGGTCGGCCGAGCAGGAGACGCCGAGCCCGATCGGCAGCGAGGCGCCGTGGCGCGGCAGGCGGATGACGCGCACGTCATGGCAGAAATACTTGCCGCCGAACTGGGCGCCGACGCCGAGCGCCTGCGTCATCTTGTGGACCTCCTCCTCCATCTCGATATCGCGGAAGGCGTGGCCCGAGGGCGAGCCCCTGGTCGGCAGCGCGTCGAGATAGCGGGTCGAGGCGAGCTTCACCGTCTTGAGGTTCTGCTCGGCCGAGGTGCCGCCGATGACGATGGCGAGGTGATAGGGCGGGCAGGCGGCGGTGCCCAGCGTCAGGATCTTCTCCTTCAGGAACGCCATCATCCGCTCCTTCGTCAGGAGCGAGGGCGTCGCCTGGTAGAGGAAGGTCTTGTTGGCCGAGCCGCCGCCCTTGCAGACGAAGAGGAACTTGTAGGCGTCCTCACCCTCGGCATAGATGTCGATCTGCGCCGGCAGGTTGGTCGCGGTGTTCTTCTCCTCGAACATCGAGAGCGGGGCTAGCTGCGAATAGCGCAGGTTACGCTTGAAATAGGCATCATGGACGCCCTCGCCGAGCGCCGCCTCGTCGTCGCCGTCGGTCCAGACCTTGCGGCCCTTCTTGCCCATCACGATCGCGGTGCCGGTGTCCTGGCACATCGGCAGCACGCCGCCGGCGGCGATGTTGGCGTTCTTCAGGAGGTCGTAGGCGACGAACTTGTCGTTCGAGGTCGCTTCGGGATCGTCGAGGATTTTTGCGAGCTGCGCGAGATGGCCGGGACGCAGCAGGTGGTTGATGTCGATGAAAGCCTGCTCGGAGAGCCGGCGGATCGCCTCGCGCGAGACGCTGAGGATCTCGCGGCCGCGAAACGTCTCGATGCCGACGCCCTCGCTGCCGAGCTTGCGATAGGGCGTCGTATCCTCACCGAGCGGGAAGAGGTCGACATGCGTATAGGCCATGGCTCGCGGGCTCCGAAGCAGGGCGCGCCGCGCGCGGATGGCCGGCGCGACGCCGTCTGGCCGGGGTCATAGCCGGTCGCGGCGCCACGTCCAAGCAGTCTTTAACGCGTTTAAGCTGAGAGCGCCGAACGCAGCGCCATCGTTATTCCGGGGCTTCGCGCAGCGAAAAACTCGGAATGACAGCGCCTCACGCCGCCTGCACGGCCGCTTCGGCGAGGATGGCGTAGATCGCGGCCGGATCGCGCACCTTGCGCACCTGCTCGAGCACGGACTGGTTGCGCAGCACGCGCGCGACACGGGCCAGCGCCTTGAGATGATCGGCGCCCGCCCCTTCGGGAGCGATCAGCACGAAGACGATGTCGACGGGCTGGCCGTCGAGCGCGTCGAAATCGATCGGCTTCTCGGTGCGGGCGAAGAGGCCGACGAGGCGCTCGATGCCCGGCAGCCGGCCGTGCGGGATCGCGATGCCGTCGCCGATCCCGGTCGAGCCGAGGCGCTCGCGCTGGAGCAGGGCCTCGAAAACCTCGCGGTCGGGCAGGCCCGTCAGCAAAGCGGCATGCTGGGCAAGCTCCTGCAGAGCCTGCTTCTTGCCGTTGGCCCGCAGCGGCGAGATCACCGCGGCGGGGCTCAGGAGATCGGTCAGCGTCATTCGCCCGTCCATGCATGTCCCGCGCCGGTCGACAAGCCGGCGGCGCGGGTCAGGTTCGACGGCCGGTGCGGAACCCCGCCGGCCTTCAGGACAACGATGCCGGCGGGTCGATCCAGCCGATATTGCCGTCGCGGCGGCGGTATACGATGTTCATGCGGTCATTGCCAGCGTGGCGGAAGACGATCACCGGCGCGCCCGTCAGATCGAGCTCGGCGACCGCGTCGCCCACCGTCATGACATGCAGGGATTTGGTCGATTCCGCGACGATCACCGGGTTGTCGCCGCCCGCGGCCCCGTCGAATTCCTCGATATCGTCGGCGGGCGCCGCGATCACATAGCTGGGGATTGCGATTCCGGCATCGCGGCCATTGCCGCCCGAACGATCCTTCAGCCGGCGCTTGTAGCGCCTCAGCCGCTTCTCGATGCGCTCGGCCATCTTGTCGAGGCTGGCATAGGCATCGTGCGCGGTGGCGGAGGCTTCCAGCGTGATCCCGGAGGAGAGGTGCAGGACGCCGTCGGTGCGGAAGGCGGAGCCGTCCTTGTCGACCGTGACGTGGCCCTGATAGCCGCCCTCGTAATATTTGCTGACCGCCGCGGCGACCCGCTCCTCGGCCTGGCCGCGCAGGGCCTCGCCGACATCGAGATTCTTGCCGGAGATTCGCAAGCTCATGAACTGCTTCCCCTTGGTTTAGCCATGGCCGTATTCGGCCATCCTAGGGAGGTAAGAACCGGGAGTCGGGGTTGTCAATGAGACAGCGCAATCATGGCGCCCATGCGCGATTCCCCTGGAACAAATTCGCTCAGCGCCCGCCCAAGGCCGGCGCGGCTTTCTCGCGCCGCCGCTCCATCGAGGACGGAATCCTGAGCGATTCGCGGTATTTCGCCACGGTGCGCCGGGCGATGTCGATTCCCCCGGCCTTCAGCCTGGTGACGATGGCGTCGTCGGAGAGGACGGCGGCGGGATTCTCCTCCTCGATCATCTGCCTGATCCGGAAGCGCACGGCTTCAGCCGAATGCGCCTCGCCATGGCCGGTCGCGGCGATCGCCGCCGAGAAGAAGTATTTCATCTCGAAGACCCCGCGCGAGCAGGTGAGATATTTGTTCGAGGTGACGCGCGAAACCGTCGATTCGTGCATGCCGATGGCGTCGGCCACGGTCTTGAGGTTGAGCGGGCGCAGATGCTCGACGCCATGGGCGAAGAAGCCGTCCTGCTGGCGCACGATCTCGCTGGCGACCTTCAGGATCGTGCGGGCGCGCTGCTCCAGCGAGCGGGTCAGCCAGTTCGCGTTCTGCAGGCATTCGGCGATGAAGGCCTTCTCCGCCTCGTTGCGGACCGCGCGCGAGACGCGCGCGTGATAGGTCTGGTTGACGAGCAGCCGCGGCAGCGTGTCGGGGTTGAGGTCGATCAGCCAGGAGCCGTCGGGCGCGGCGCGGATGAAGACGTCAGGCACCACCGTCTCGGCCGCCGCACCGCCGAAGGCGCGGCCGGGCTTGGGATCGAGGCGGCGGATCTCGGCGACCATCTCGGCGATGTCCTCCTCGTCGACGCCGCACAGGCGCTTCAGCGCCGCGACGTCCCGCCTGGCGACGAGAGGCAGGTTCGCCACCAAGGCCTGCATCGCCGGATCGAAGCGGTCGCGGTCGCGCAGCTGGATGGCGAGGCATTCGGCGAGATCTCGGGCCGCGACGCCGGAGGGATCGAAGCCCTGCACGACGCCGAGCATCGCCTCGACGCGGCCGAGCGCGATGCCGAGGCGTAGCGCGATCTCGGCCAGCGGCTCGGAGAGATAGCCGCCCTCGTCGACCGCATCGATGATGTGGCGGCCGATGATGCGCTCGGCCGGGTCGGCGACGGCGAGATCGAGCTGCGCGACGAGATGGTCGTGCAGCGAAAGCTCCGCCGTCAGGCTCATCTCGAAGCCCTCGGGATCGCCGTCGAAGGAGCCGCCCGCCGCGCCGTAGGCGCCGCCGACGATCGGCAGGCTGTCGGCGCCGGCTGCCTCGCTGCGGGCCGGGGCCGGCTGCTCGCTCTGGAAAACGTTGTCGAGGCCGGTGCCGAGCCGGCCCTCCATGCCTTCCTGCGTGTTCAGGCTCTCGGCCCGGGAAAAGCTCTCGGGATCGGCGGCGAGGGGCTCCTGCGTCTCGTCGGGCCGCGCCGGCGGGTCGGCGGCCTCCTCGCGCTCCAGGAGCGGATTGCGCTCGAGCTCGCCCTCGACGAAGTTCCGGAGTTCCAGATGCGAGAGCTGCAGGAGCTTGATCGCCTGCAGCAACTGCGGCGTCATCACCAGGGACTGCCCCTGGCGCAGTTCCATGCGCGGCATCATCGCCATGCGCGAAAGGCCCTTCTCGCCCGCGCACCCTCGGCACGCTTCTTGCTTGTCGATAAGGACACTAGCGCCGGCTCACCGCCGCGTCAAAGGCTCTCTCGCGCGCGCGGGCGGAAATTGATGCATCGCAACAAAGCGGCGCGCGCTACAGCCGGAAATCCTCGCCGAGATAGACGCGCCGGACATCCGGGTTGGCGATGATCTCGGCCGGGGAGCCTTCGGTCAGCACCCGTCCGGAATGGATGATGTAGGCACGGTCGACGAGGCCCAGCGTCTCGCGGACATTGTGGTCCGTGATCAGGACACCGATGCCGCGATCGGTGAGCTGGCGCACCAGCGCCTGGATGTCGCCGACCGCGATCGGGTCGATGCCGGCGAAGGGCTCGTCGAGCAGGATGAAGGAGGGCTTGCCGGCGAGCGCGCGCGCGATCTCGCAGCGGCGCCGCTCGCCGCCGGAGAGCGCGATCGAGGGCGCCTTGCGCAGCCGGGCGATGGTGAATTCCTCGAGGAGCTGGTCGAGCTGGCGCTCGCGCGCCCTGCGGTCGGGCTCGACCACCTCGAGCACGGCGCGGATGTTGTCCTCGACCGAGAGGCCGCGGAAGATCGAGGCTTCCTGCGGCAGGTAGCCGATGCCGAGCCGCGCCCGCTGGTACATCGGCAGGGCGGTGATGTCGTCGCCCTCGAGCGAGATGATCCCGGCATCGGCCGCGACCAGCCCGGTGATCATGTAGAAGATCGTGGTCTTGCCGGCGCCGTTGGGGCCGAGCAGGCCGACCGCCTCGCCCTGGCGCAGATGCAGGCTGGCATCGGAGACGACGGCGCGCCCGCCATAGCTCTTGCGCAGGCCATCGACCGCGAGGACGCCCGGCCCGCCGATGGCGGAGGCCGAGGCCGCGGCCGGCCGGACCTCCCCTCTGTCGCGGCTGCCGAACAGGCCGCGCAGCCGGCCGAACGCACCAAGCGGCTGCGGGCGCGGAGCCGGCCGCGCCGGCACGGCCAGGGGACGAGGCGCTTCGGAAACGGTCACCGCGGCACGATTCAGTTGGTCGGCTTCGGCGCCGGCCTGGCGCCGGGCTTGCCGGCCTCGTTCTTGCCCGCGTCGGCCTTGCCGGCCTCACCCGAATTCGGAACGAAGAAGCCCTGCACGCGCCCGCCCTTGTTCTCGACATTGGCGACGCCGGTGACGGTGTTGTACACCAGCTTCTCGCCGCGGGTGATGTTCGGCCCGTCGTTGAGGGCGACGTTGCCGGTCATGATGACGAGGTTGTTGGCGCGGTCGAACTCGGCATTGTCCGAGGTCGCGGCCTGCGTCTTCGAAACCACCGTGACCGGCCCCTTGCACAGGATGCGCTTGATCGAGGAATCGTTGCCCTGCCCCGCGGCGGCCGGCGCCGCCGGGCGAGCGGTGGCGGCCGCGCCCTGCGCGCCGCGGCCCTCGTAGAGCACGGTCATCACCGTGCAGCGCACCGTGGTCTCGCCCTGCACGGCGACGACGTTGCCGGAGAAGATCGCCTTGTTCTCCTTGTCGAGCACGTCGAGCTTGTCGGCGTCGATCTTGATCGGCTCCTTGCTGTCGCCGCCGAGGCCGCCGAGCGCCGAGGAAGTGCCGGCGCCGCGCGCCTTGCCCTGGCCGGCCTGGGCGAAAGCCTCCTGCGGCGCGCCGAGGAGCATGAGCCCCGCCGCGACGATGAGCGCGGCGCCGCGGACAGGCACGAAACGGGGCATCCGGCCAGCCATGGTCATGTCACTGTCCCTTTCCATTTCCGCCCTCGCCGGCCGGAGCAACGCGATTCGCGTTCAGCAGTTCCGGCATCGGCGTGCTGCCCTCGCGCTCGGGGCCGGCGAGCGTGCCCGCCGGCGCGTTCCGGACGACGACTTTCACCCGCCCCGCGAAGACGATCAACTCGCCGTTGTTCTTCACGTCGAGGGTGTCGGCATCCACCGTCGTCTCGCCGAGGCTGACCTTGACCGGCTCCTTCGAGACCACCGTGCCGGATTTGAAGTCGACATCGGCGGTCTTCATCTGCATGTCGTGGCCGTTCTCGGTGCGGATCTTGACGTCGTCGACGAGGCGCAGCTTCTCCTTCTGCGTGTCGAACAGGCCGGTCTTCGCGTTCACCGTCACCCAGCCCTCGCGCTCCATCTGGATGCGCGCCGTCAGGGTCTGGAGCTCGATCTGGGTCGGGTCCCTGATCTCCTGGAAGGCGTTCAGCGCCGTGACCTGATAGGGCCGGTTGTCCTTGCGGTAGCCGGAGAGCTTCGGCGTCTCCATCCTGACCTTGCCGCCGGTGATGCCGACCGAGCCGATCGAGACATTGGCGAGCCGGCCGCCGAGCGGCGAGAGGAAGGGCATGACCACGAGCGACAGCACCAGCAGGACCGCCGCCGCGGGGATGGCCCGGCGCAGCAGCTGCACCAGCCGCGTATGGCGGCGCGCCGCGCGGAAGGCCGCGCGCCGGCGCAGCGCCTGCGCGGTGAGCCCCGCCACCGGGTCATTGAAGGTCATCGCCACAGTCATGCCCCGCGCAATGGCAGCCGCTCACGGCATTTTCGTGTCACGCGCGCGTCGCCCGCGCGCAGACTGACGCAAGAAGCCCCGAAGCTTGTCAAGTGTGCGCGAAGATATCGATCTCGCCCCAGCCGGCGAGATCGAGCTCGGCCCGATGGGGCAGGAATGCGAAACAGGCCGTGGCCAGAGCCGCACGCCCCTCGCGCGCCAGCATCGCCTCGAGCCTGGCGTGCAGCGCGTGCAGGTGCAGCACGTCGGAAGCGGCGTAGGTAAGCTGGGCCTCGCTCAGCATCTCGGCGCCCCAGTCGGAGGATTGCTGCTGCTTCGACAATTCGACGCCGAGGAGCTCGCGCACCAGATCCTTGAGCCCGTGGCGGTCGGTATAGGTGCGGGCGAGCTTCGAGGCGATCTTGGTGCAATAGACCGGCGCCGTCACCACGCCGAAGGCGTGCTTGAGCACGGCGACGTCGAAGCGGGCGAAATGGAAGAGCTTCAGCACGGCCGGGTCCTCGAGCAGGCGGATCAGGTTCTTCGGCCGCGCGCCATCCTTGAGGATCTGCACGACGTCGGCGCTGCCGTCGCCACGCGAGAGCTGCACGACGCAGAGCCGGTCGCGATGCGGGTTGAGGCCGAGCGTCTCGGTGTCGATCGCGATGCTGGATCCGGCCTCATAGCCATCCGGCAGGTCGCCGCGATGGAAACGGATGGTCATGCTCGAAACCTCACTGGGGCCGCGCACTGACGGCGCGCGCTTTCGCAGCTAGCGGGCCGCCCGGCCCCGTTCAAGCCCTTTCTGAGCCAGCCCTCGCCGTTAACCCTTTATTCACCATAAGCTTCAACCCGGCGGCAGGCCGTGCGACAAGGGCATCGGAGCCTTTCAGCATGTCCCTGATCCGCCTTTTCAGCGATTTCGACGGCCGCATCGGGCTGCGCGCCTTCTGGCTCGGCAGCATCGCGGTGGCGCTGGTGCTGCTTGCCATCCAGCATGCCGCCCCGCTTCTGGCGGACCGGCACGATGCGGCCATGATCATCGCCTTCACCAAGGCCTTCGCCCTGTTTCCCTGGGCGGCGCTCGCGGCCAAGCGCGCCAATGACCGCGGCAGCGCGCCGCTCTTCGGCATCCTGCTGATCGGCGCGATCGTGCTGCCGGAACAGCTGAGGCCGCTCGTCTCGTTCGGCTGGCGCCCCTCGCTGGAGGCGATCGCGACCATGGCCTGGGTCGTGGCCCTGATCGACCTCGGCCTGATGCCGTCCGCCGGGCGGAACGGGGTTGCGGCCGCGCCGGCCGGTGCTAAAGCGGCGGAATGAGCATCGCCCCGACCTCCCCCGCACTGCCCTTCGACCCGACCGACCCGATCGCCCTGACGCAGGCGCTGATCCGCTGCCCCTCGGTGACGCCGGCGGAAGGCGGCGCGCTGCAACTGCTCGCCGCCGTGCTCGCGGCGGAGGGCTACGCCGTGCATCGCCCCGTCTTCAGCACGCCGGGCACGCCCGATATCGAGAACCTCTACGCCCGCATCGGCACGACGGCGCCGGTCTTCGTGATCGCCGGCCATACCGATGTCGTGCCCGTCGGCGACGAAGCCGCCTGGACGCGCGAGCCCTTCGCCGGCACAATCGAGAACGGCACGCTCTACGGGCGCGGCGCCTGCGACATGAAGGGCGGGCTTGCCGCCATGGTCGCGGCGGCGATCCGCCACCGGCGCGAGACCCCCGGCGCGCCGGGCTCGATCGCCTTCCTGGTCACCGGCGACGAGGAAGGCCCCGCGCTCAACGGCACGGTCAAGCTCCTGCAATGGGCGCATGAGCGCGGCGAGCGCTTCGACCATTGCATCCTCGGCGAGCCGACCAATCCGGCGACGATGAGCGACATGATCAAGATCGGCCGGCGCGGCTCGCTGACCGGCCGGCTCACCGTGCAGGGCAGGCAGGGCCATGTCGGCTATCCGCATCTCGCCGACAATCCCGTCCGGGGCATGGTCCGGCTGCTGGCTGCCCTCGACGCCACGCCGCTCGACGCCGGCACCACGCATTTCGACCCGAGCAACCTCGAAGTGACGACGCTCGACGTCGGCAACCCTGCGACCAACGTCATCCCTGCCCAGGCGAAGGCGGTCTTCAACATCCGCTTCAACGACAGCTGGACGCCGGAGACGCTCGCCGCCGAGCTCGAGCGGCGCCTGCGCGAGGCCGCCGGCAACACGGTGCGCTATACGCTCGAGATCCAGCCGACCAACGCCATCGCCTTCCTGACCGAGCCCGGCCCCTTCGTCACGCTCGTCGCGGATGCCGTCGAGGCCGAGACCGGCAGGCGCCCGGCCCTGTCGACCACCGGTGGCACCTCCGACGCGCGCTTCATCAAGAACTATTGCCCGGTGGTGGAATACGGCGTCGTCGGCAAGACGATGCACCAGGTCGACGAATGCGTCGCCACCGCCGACGTCGTCGCGCTGGAACGGATCACGCGCCGCCTGCTCGCCGGTTATTTCGCAGCGCAGCGCCGGGCTTGACCCGGCGGAAACAAGAGCCATTATCCTGATTAGACAAAAGTCTAAGATTGCGGATGATGGAGGACGTGATGAGGCTTTTCGCCGACGACGTCGCGCGTTCGCTGCGCGGTTCCTGGCACCTGATGACGCGCGGGGCGGAAGCCCTGCCGGAGCTCGACCTGACGCGGGATGGATTTTGGCGCTCCTTTAGCGCCTTCGCCCTGATGCTGCCGGCGACGATCGCCATCCTCGCCGCGGTGCGGCTGACGGCCGGGCTGCCGAACAGCGCCGGGCTGTTCGCGGCGCCGGCGCTCGCCCTGTCGGTGGCCGCCGCGCTGGCGCTGACGGTCCTCGCCGTGCCGGCCCTGCTGATCGCATTGCGCCCGGAACTGGCGCAGACCGCGCACTTCACCAGCTTCGTGATCGCCTGGAACTGGGCCGGCATCGTCTCGGCCAGCCTGATGGCCGTGCCGGCGGCGATCTTCGCCATCGGCTGGGCGCCGCCCATGCTCGCCATGGTGCAGGCGCTGTTCTTCGCCACGATCGTGCTCAGGCTGCGCTATTGCGTGGCGCGGGCGGTCTTCGGTCCGGAAAGCCGCCGCATCGCCATGCTGCTGCTCGCTGCCAGCATCGTGCTCGATTATGGCGTGATCCGGCTGTTCGGGCTGGCCTGAGCCCCTTCAGTAATCCACCCCGGCGAGATAGAGCCCGCAGGACGGCGCCAGCGCCGCGCATTGCGAGCGGTCGCGCGCGGCCAATACCTTGCCGACCTTGTTTTCCGGCCAGCGCCCCATCCCGACCATCTTCAGGCAGCCGACGATCGAGCGGACCTGATGATGCAGGAAGGAACGGGCATGGACATAGACCACGATCTCCGCGCCCTCGCGGCGGACATCGCAGCGGTCGAGCGTCCGGATCGGACTGTTGGCCTGGCATTCGGCGGCCCGGAAGGTGGTGAAGTCGTGCTGGCCGATGAGCGCCTTGGCCGCCCGGTCCATCGCCTCGTGGTCGAGCCTGACCGGCACGTGCCAGACCCGCTCGCGCTCCAGCGCCGGCTGGGCCCGCCGGTCGAGGATGCGGTAGATGTAGTAGCGCCGCCGCGCCGAGATGCGGGCGTCGAAATCCTCCGGCACCACCTCGGCGCTCAGCACCGCGACCGGCAGCCGCTTCAGCCGGGCATTGGTCGCGTCGCGCACGACATCGGTGCGCCATTCCCTGTCGATGTCGACATGGGCGACCTGATGGGTGGCGTGGACGCCGGCATCGGTGCGGCCGGCGCAATGCAGCCTGACGGGATGGCCGCAGAAGGCTTCCACCGCCTCCTCGACGCTCTGCTGCACGGAGGGACCGTTGAGCTGGCGCTGCCAGCCCGAGAACGGGGTGCCATCATATTCGATGACGAGCTTGTAGCGCGGCATCAGGCGATCACTCCACCTTTGTCATTCCGGGTTCGCGCCTGCGGCGCGCCCCGGAATGACAAAGGTGGTTCTGATCGCGAACAAGCCAACAATTGCACCCACCACCTAAAGCCTGCCGCCGGCTCCGAGCCGGGCGCCGCGCAGGAATTCGGCCCCGCTCATCGGCGCCTTGCCGGCACGCTGGACCTGCAACAGCTTCACCGCGCCGACGGCGCAGGCGACCGTACCCTCGTCGTCGAGCAGCGTGCCGGGCTCGGCCGCCCCGCCGGCGCGGGCGGTGCGCAGGATCTTCAGCCGCTCCGGCCCCTTGCCGAGATCGATCTCGGCGAAGGCGCCCGGGAAGGGCGAAAGCCCGCGCACGCGGTCATGCACCTGCTGGGCCGGCAACGACCAGCTCAGCCTCGCCTCGGCATTGGCGATCTTGCTGGCATAGGTGACGCCTTCCTCCGCCTGCGGCGTGAACTGCAGGCCGCCGCGCCCGAGCGCCGCGAGAGCGCGCACCATCAGATCGGCGCCGAGGATGCTGAGCTGATCGTGCAGCTCGCCCGCCGTCATGTCCGGGCCGATCGCGAGCCGCTCGACCATGGCGACCGGGCCGGTATCGAGGCCCGCTTCCATCTTCATCACGCAGACGCCGGTCTCGGCATCGCCGGCCATGATCGCGCGCTGGATCGGGGCGGCGCCGCGCCAGCGCGGCAGGAGCGAGGCATGGAGGTTAAGGCAACCGAGCGCCGGCAGATCGAGGATCGCCTGCGGCAGGATCATGCCATAGGCGACGACGACCGCGACATCGGCCTCCTGCGAGGCGATGATCTCGGCCTGCTCCGGCGTCTTCAGCGTCGAAGGCGTGAAGACCGGGATGCCGAAGCGCTCGGCGGCGCGATGCACCGGCGAGGGCTTCACGTCGAGGCCGCGGCCGGCCTGCGCCGGGGCGCGGGTGTAGCAGGAGACGACCTCGTGCCCCTGCCCGACGATCTCGGTCAGCACCGGCACGGCGAAATCCGGCGTGCCCATGAAGATGACGCGCAAGCTCATCGGCTCGACCTTACGCGGCCCGCTCGCGCTTGGCCGCCTTGGCGAATTTCTTGGTGACGCGCTCACGCTTCAGCCGCGAGAGATGATCGATGAAGAGCACGCCGTCGAGATGGTCGACCTCGTGCTGCACGCAAGTTGCGAGCAGGCCCTCGGCCGAAAGCTCGCGCGCCACGCCGTCGAGATCAATGTAGCGGAGCTTCACCTGCGCCGGGCGCTCGACCTCCTCGTAATATTCGGGGATCGAGAGGCAGCCCTCCTCATAGGCGCGGACCTCGTCCGAGGACCAGGTGACCTGCGGGTTGATGAAGACCTGCGGCTTCCTCGGCTCCGGCTCCTCGCCTTCCTTCGCCTCGGGCTTCGACAGGTCGATCGTCACCACGCGCAGCGGCACGCCGATCTGAATCGCGGCGAGCCCGATGCCGGGCGCGTCGTACATCGTCTCGAACATGTCCGCGACCAGCGCCCTGATCTCGGGCGTGACGGCCTCGACCGGCTTCGAGACGAGGCGAAGCTGGGCGTCGGGCAGGATGACGAGCGGGCGAATGGCCATGGGAGTCCGCAGGAAAGAGGCTGTTGCAGCGGGACATAAGCATTTGTGGGCAAGCGGTCAAACTGTTCCGCTTTCGTTCGCCACAGCGAATCGAATCGGCTAGGCTTGGTCCATGAACGCCATCGCCTTCACCCTGCTGGAACGCCCGGTGACATGGGCCGAGGCCGCGCTCGGCTTCGGGGCCGCGAGCCTTTTCCTGCTGCTGATGGCGGTCGTCGCGGCCTGGCGCGGCGGCAGGAGCCGCGCGATCGAGGCAGCGATGGCGACCGAGCGCGCCCGCGAGATGGACGACAAGGTCGCGGAGATGAACCGCCAGCAGGCCGAGCTCGCCGGCCGGATGCAGTCCATGGCCGAGATCCTCTCGACCCGGCAGGGCGACCTCGCCCGCCTCGTCGCCGAGCGGATGGACGGCCTGCGCCAGCAGGTCGGCGCGGGGCTCGAGAGCAACGTCCGGCAGACCACCGAGAGCCTCGGCAAGCTGCAGGAGCGGCTGGCGGTGATCGACAGCGCCCAGAAGAACCTGAGCGACCTCACCTCCGAGGTGGTGACGCTGCGTGACGTGCTCGCCAACAAGCAGGCGCGCGGCGCCTATGGCCAGGGCCGGATGGAGGCGATCGTCCGCGACGGGCTGCCCGCCGCCTTCTTCGCCTTCCAGCCGCAGCTCTCGAACGGCAAGCGGCCGGACTGCCTCGTGACGCTGCCCGGCGACGGGCGCGGCCTCGTGATCGACGCGAAATTCCCGCTGGAGAGCTTCACGCTGCTGCGCGAGGCGCGCGGCGAGGAGGCGAGGAAGGCCGCCGGCCAGCGCGTGCGCGGCGATGTCGGCGTGCATGTGAAGGATATCGCCGAGCGCTATTTCCTGCCCGGCGAGACGCAGGACATCGCGCTCCTCTTCGTGCCGTCGGAGTCGATCTATGCCGACCTGCACGAGCATTTCGACGATGTCGTGCAGCGGGCGCACCGGGCCCGCGTGATGATCGTCTCGCCCTCGCTCCTGGCGCTGGCGATCCAGCTCATGCAGTCGCTCGTCCGCGACGCGCGCATGCGCGAGGAGGCGCAGGTGATCCAGACCGAAGTCGGCCGGCTGCTCGACGACGTGCGCCGCCTCGGCGAGCGCGTCGACAAGCTCGACACCCATTTCCGCCAGGCGCAGGAGGATGTCGGCCAGATCAAGACCTCGGCCGGCAAGGTGACGAGCCGCGCCGAGAAGATCGGCGCGCTCGATTTCGACGACGAGAAGAGCGAGCCGAAGCTGCCCTTCGCCAAGGGGCTGGAGCTGAAGCGCGCGGCGGAGTGATCAGCCGCGGTTCAGCACCGCCGTGAGCTCCGGCTTGACGTTCAGCGTCTGGAAGACGACGCAGTAGCGCTCGGTCAGCTTGATCAGCGCGTCGAGCTTCTCCTGCGGCGCATCGGTCTCGACGTCGAAGGAAAGCCGGATCGCCTTGAAGCCGACGGCCGCGTCCCTGGCGACGCCGAGCGTGCCGCGGAAGTCGAGGTCGCCCTCGGCCCGGACCACGCCCTTCTTCAGCTCGATCTCGAGCGCGGTCGCGACCGCCTTCAGCGTCACGCCGGCGCAGGCGACCAGCGCCTCCAGCAGCATGTCGCCGGAGCAGAGCTCGGCGCCCGAGCCGCCGGTGGCGGGATGGAGGCCCGCGAGCGCGATGGCGCGGCCGGTCTCGACCTTGCAGGCGATGTGCTGGTCGTCGAGCTCGCCATGGGCCTTCAGCGTGATGATCGCCGCCTCTGGGTTGGTCCGGTATTCGTCCTTGAGGGGAGCCTGCAAGGCGCGCAGCGCGGTGACGTCCATGGGTCGAGCCTCGGTTCGATTTAGAAAAACGGGTAGGTTCGCTGATAGACCGAAAGCCGGCCTACCACCACATCCCGGCGGTCTCGGCCGCCTTTTCCTGATGCGGGGCCTCGTCGCGCAGCGAGCGGTCGAGCGCGCGCAACGCCTCGCGCTTGGCGGCCTCGAAGCTGGGCGAAAGCCGGTCGCGCGGGCGGGCGAGCGGATTGTCGAGCTCGTCGAAGATGCGGCCTGGCTTGGGCTGCATCACGACGATGCGGTCGGCGAGCGTCACCGCCTCCTCGACATCGTGGGTGACCATCAGCACCGTCGGCCGGCTTTCCTGCCAGAGCGCCAGCAGGTGGCCGTGCAGGCTCGCCCGCGTCGTGGCGTCGAGCGCCGAGAAGGGCTCGTCCATCAGAAGGAGTTTCGGCCTCGTGACGAGCGCGCGCGCGATGGCGACGCGCTGCTGCTGGCCGCCGGAGAGCTCGCGCGGCCAGCGCTTCTCGTGGCCGGCGAGGCCGACGCGCGTCAGCGCGTTGGTCACCAGCCCCGCGCGCTCGGGGGCGGCAAGGTGCGACAGCCCGAAGCCGACATTCTCCGCGACGCCGAGCCAGGGGAAGAGCCGCGGTTCCTGGAAGATGACGCCGACATCGGCGCGCGGCTCGGTGATCGCCTCGTCTTCGAGGCGAATCGCGCCCTCGCTCGGCCGGTCGAGCCCGGCGACGAGGCGCAGCAGCGTGGTCTTGCCGCAGCCGGAGCCGCCGAGCAGGGCGACGATCTCGCCGCGCCCGACCTTGAGCGTGATCGCGGACAGGGCGCGCGTGCCGTCGGCATAGGTCTTGGAGAGCCGGTCGAAACTCAGCACGGGGAGCCTTCAGAGCTTGTCGCGCGCCGTATCGCGCCAGGCGAGAAACGGACGCGTGATGGCGACGAGCAGCCCGTCCGCCAGCTTGCCGAGCACGGCGAAGCTGATGATGGCCGCGATGATGGTGTCGGGCCGGCCGAGCTGCTGGCCGTCGACGAGCAGATAGCCCAGTCCCTCGCTCGCCCCCATGATCTCGGCCGCGACCACGAACATGAAGCCGAGGCCGAGGCCGGAGCGCAGCGACGTCACCCAGTCCGGCAGGATCGCCGGCAGCAGCACGCGGCGCACCATGGCGAGCCGCGACAGGCGGAAGACCCGGCCGACCTCGACGATCTTGCGGTCGATGCCCTGGATCGCGGCGGCGACGCCGAGATAGACCGGGAAGAAGACGCCGGCCGCGATCAGCGCCACCTTCGAGGCCTCGAAGATGCCGAGCCAGAGGATGAACAGCGGCACCCAGGCGATCGAGGGGATCGCGCGCAGCGCCTGCAGGGTCGGGTCGAGCAGGCTGCGGGCGACGGGCAGAGCCCCCGTGATCGCGCCGAGGATCGTGCCCGCGAGCGCGCCGAGCCCGAAGCCGGCCGCGACGCGCCAGAGCGTGGCGGCGGCGTGGGTCGCAAGCTCGCCCGAGGCGGCGAGCTCCCAGAGCGTGCGGCCGACGACGCTGGGCGGCGGCATCAGCCGGCCATTGGCGATGCCGGCCTTGACGAGCCATTCCCAGAGGATGGCCAGCACGACCGGCAGCAGGAAGCCGGCCATCGCGAGCCCGTAGGAGCGGCGCTGGGCGGCGGGGCGCCGCTCAGGCTCGTCGAGCTCGGTTGCGATCTCCAGGACGCTCATCGCCGCCGGCCACCCCGTCTCAGTTGGTGGGGACGAAGCGCCGGTCGAGCAGGGCGTCGACGGCGGCCTTCACATCGGTCGAGGCCGGCAGCACGCCCGCCTGCTGGAGTGCCAAGCCCGCAGCGGTGATGCCCTCGATCTGCGCCGGGCCGATGGCGGAGTGGGTCAGCTCGGTGCGGGTGAGCTGGCGATCGATCACCGGTCCGGGGAGCTTGGTCGCGTCGATCAGCACCTTCTTCACCGCGTCCGGGTTGGCGAGCGCATAGGCGCGCGCCTCTTCATAGGCCGCGATGACCTTGCGTACCAGCGCCGGATTCTCGTTTGCGAAAGCCTCGCGGACGTTGAGGATGCCCCAGCTGTTGTCCTCCGGCTTGCGGTAGAACAGCTTCGCCCCGCTCTCGACCTCGGCTGCGGCCATCATCGGGTCGAGCCCGGCCCAGGCGTCGACATCGCCTCGCTCCAGGGCAAGCCGCCCGTCGGGGTGCTGGAGCAGGACGAGCTTGACGTCCTTCTCGGTCAGCCCTGCATCGGCGAGCGCCCGGACCAGGAAGATGTGGGGATCGGTGCCGCGGGTGACGGCGACGCGCTTGCCCTTGAGGTCGGCGACCTTGGTGATCTCGCTCTTGGCGCCGGTGACGAGCGCCGTCCATTCCGGCCGGGAATAGACATAGATCGACTTGATCGGATTGCCGTTGATCTTGCCGATCAGCGCGGCGGCGCCCGCCGTCGAGCCGAAATCGATCGAGCCGGCATTGAGGAATTCGAGCGCCTTGTTCGAGCCGGCGGTGAAGACCCAGCGCACCTTGATGCCGTCGGCCTCGAGCGCCTTCTCGAGCGTGCCGCGCTCCTTCAGCAGGAGGCTGACCGGGTTGTAGGTGGCGTAGTCGAGCCGGATCTCCTTCGGCGCCTGCGCGAAGGCCGGCGCGGCGATGCCTGCGGCGGCGGCGAGAGCGAGCGCGAGACGGCGGGTGATGCTGGTCATGGGGGTGTCCCTCTGTCGGTGATGCGAGGGATCAGGAGGGCTTCAAGTCCCTGGCCCCACGCTTTAGCTGCACTTTTTTCGCGCCCGCAAGCTGGTGGCTCAAATCGGCGCGTATCCGACCTTTAGGTCCAACCGTTCTGTTTGTCAAACAACACATCTACGAATGGCGTTTGTTTTATTTAACATATTTTGTATGTTTAATTTTGTGCTCTCGCCGGCTCGCCGCCGCATGTTACGACAGGCGACGCCCGCCGCACCGGAGCCTATGTGACAGCGCCTCCGCCCAAGCCCGTCCTGTCGCTCGCCGAGATGCTGCACGCGCCCGAGGCCGGGGTCGCGCGGCTGTTCGAGACGATCAACCGGCGCGACAAGGCCCTGATGCGGCAGGTCCTGATGGCGGAGCTCAGGCAGGTGCTCGACGAGGGCCATGCCTCGGCGCGGGCGATCCTGGCGGGCCAGCGCGGCGGGCTTGCCTGCGCGCGCCGGCTCTCGGCGGTGATGGATGCGGTGATGCGCGCGCTGCACGGCGCCGCGACCGGCTATTTCTACCCGGCCGACAACCCCTCGCAATCGGAGCGGATCGCGGTCGTCGCGGTCGGCGGCTACGGGCGCGGCACGCTGGCGCCGGGTTCCGATGTCGATCTGCTCTTCCTGTTCCCGCACAAGCAGACGGCCTGGGGCGAGAGCGTGGTCGAATCGATGCTCTACCCGCTCTGGGATCTGAAGCTGAAGACCGGCCATTCCGTGCGCTCGATCGACGATTGCGTGCGCGAGGCCCGCGCCGACATGACGATCCGCACCGCCCTGCTCGAGGCGCGCTTCCTGGCGGGCGACCGGCCGCTGTTCGAGGCGATGGTCGCCCGCTTCGAGGCCGAGGTGGTCGAGGGCACGGCCGCGGCCTTCACCGAGGCCAAGCTCGCCGAGCGCGAGCTTCGGGTGCAGCGGGCCGGCGCCTCGCGCTATCTGGTCGAGCCCAACGTCAAGGACGGCAAGGGCGGCTTGCGCGATCTCAACACGCTGTTCTGGATCGCCAAATATTCCTACCGCATCCATGACGTGCGCGAACTCGTCGGGGCCGGGCTGTTCGACGAGCAGGAATTGCTGATGTTCCAGCGCTCGGAGGAGTTCCTCTGGCGCGTGCGCTGCTGGCTGCATTTCATCACCGGCCGGGCCGAGGAGCGGCTGTCCTTCGACCTGCAAAGGCAGGTCGCGGCGGAAATCGGCTATGCCGGCCGGCGCGGGCAGGCGCCGGTCGAGCGCTTCATGAAGGCCTATTTCCTGATCGCCAAGGACGTCGGCGACCTGACGGCCATCGTCTGCGCCGCGCTGGAGGCGCGCCAGCAGAAGCCGCGCGCAACGCTGTCGAAGCTGCTCGACTCGCTTGCCAAGCGCAAGCGAAAGCGCGAGCGCTCGCTCGGCCATCCCGATTTCAGGCTGACGAGCCAGCGCCTCGACGTCGTCGACGACGGCGCCTTCGAGCGCGATCCGGTCAATCTGCTGCGGCTCTACGCCATCGCCAGCCGCGAGGACCTCGCCATCCACCCGGATGCCAGCCGGCTGGTGACGCAGTCGCTCAGGTTCGTCACCCCGGCCCTGCGCAACGACCCTGAGGCCAACCGCATCTTCCTGGAGATCGTCACCGGCCGGCGCTCGCCGGAGGTGGTGCTGCGGCGGATGAACGAATCGGGGCTGCTCGGCCGCTTCGTCCCGGATTTCGGCCGCATCGTCGCGATGATGCAGTTCAACATGTACCACCACTACACGGTGGACGAGCATCTGATCCGCGCCATGGGAATCCTCGCCGAGATCGACGCCGGCGTGCTCGAGGCCGAGCATCCGCTCTCCAACGAGATCATGCCGACCATCGCCAACCGGCGCGCGCTTTATGTCGCGCTCCTGCTGCACGACATCGCCAAGGGCCGCGCGGAAGACCATTCGATCGCCGGCGCGCGGATCGCCCGCAAGCTCGGACCGCGCTTCGGCCTGACCAGCGCGCAGACCGAGACCGTCGCCTGGCTGGTCGAGCACCATCTCGACATGTCGACCGTGGCGCAGAGCCGCGACCTCGGCGACCCCAAGACGATCGAAAGCTTCGCCGCGACCGTCCAGACGCTGGAGCGGCTGAAGCTCCTGCTGATTCTCACCGTGGCCGACATCAAGGCGGTGGGCCCCGGCGTCTGGAACGGCTGGAAGGGGCAGCTCCTGCGCACGCTCTATTACGAGACCGAGCTCGTGCTCACCGGCGGGCATTCGGCGGTCGAGCGCAAGGCGCGCGTCCGCCAGAAGCAGGACGAACTGCGCCGGCGCCTGCCCGACTGGAGTGCCGAGGAGCGCGAGGCCTATATCGCCCGCCATTATCCGGCCTACTGGATCAAGGTCGATCCCGAGGAGCAGGAGAAGCACGCCCGCTTCCTGCGCGAGGCGGAAGCGGCCGGGCGCAGCATGGCGACCATCGTCGAGACCGACGAGTTTCGCGGCGTGACCGTGCTCACCGTGCTGGCGCCCGACCATCCGCGCCTGCTCGCCATCGTCACCGGCGCCTGCGCGGCCTCCGGCGGCAACATCGCCGACGCGCAGATCTTCACCACCAGCGACGGGCTCGCGCTCGACACGATCGCGATCTCGCGGGCCTTCGAGCGCGACGACGACGAGTTGCGCCGGGCCGAGCGCATCGCCGACGCGATCGAGCGGGCGCTCAAGGGCGAGATCAGGATCGCCGATCTGGTGGCTGAGCGCCGCGCCCCGCCGCCGCGCGGCCAGACCTTCCAGGTCGCGCCGGAGGTCATCATCGACAACGTGCTCGCTGCGCAGCATTCGGTGCTGGAGGTGTCCGGCCTCGACCGGCCGGGCCTGCTCTACGATCTCACCACCGCGATCGGGAAGCTCAACCTCAACATCGCCTCGGCCCATATCGCGACCTTCGGCGAGAAGGCGGTCGACGTGTTCTACGTCACCGACCTGACCCAGGCGAAGATCGTCTCGACCGGCCGGCAGCTTACGATCCGGAAGGCTCTGCTCGACGTCTTCAAGCTGGAGGCCGAGAAGCCGGTCCAGGCCAAGGCGAAATTGCCGCCCCGCGCTTGATTTGAGGGGCCATAAGGCCGATATCCGGCACGCAAGCGGCTTACGCCCGACGGGCCGGCCCCGCAAGGGCGGCGTGAGCCGGCCGAAAAAGGGACATGGAAGACAAGATGACGCAGAACCCTGCGACGGAAGACCCCAATCTCGAATCCGGTGCCCAGGCGCCCGAGCAGGCGGCCGCCGCCGAGGCAGGACAGGCCGCCGAGCTCGCCAAGGTTCAGGCTGAGCGCGACGATCTCAAGGACAAGCTGCTGCGGACGCTCGCCGACATGGAAAACCTGCGCCGGCGCACCGAGCGCGAGATCGCCGACGCCAAGGCCTATGCGGTGACGAGCTTCGCCCGCGACATGCTCGGCTCCTCCGACAATCTGCGCCGCGCGCTCGAAAGCGTCCCGGCCGACGCGCTGGCGAAAGCCGACGCCCTGACGAAGGCGCTGAACGAAGGCGTCGAGCTGACCGAGCGCGAACTGCTCAAGACGCTGGAGCGCCATGGCGTGCGCCGCATCGATCCGCTGGCTGAGAAATTCGATCCCAACCTGCACCAGGCCATGTTCGAGGCGCCCGATCCCGCGATCGCCAAGGGGCTGGTCTGCAAGGTCGTGCAGGTCGGCTACACGATCGGCGAGCGCGTGCTGCGCCCGGCCCTCGTCGGCGTCTCCGCCGGCGCGCCCAGGGCGCCCGAAGCACCAGCCGCACCGCACTGACGCCGTGTTCGAGGCTGCCGGCGTCGCCATCTTCGCGCTGACCGGCGCCCTCGTCGCCGCCCGCAAGGGCATGGACCCGTTCGGCTTCATCCTGCTGGCGACCGTCACCGGCGTCGGCGGCGGGACCTTGCGCGACGTGCTGCTCGGGCGCGGCATCTTCTGGGTGCACAATCCCGGCGACGTCGTCATCTGCACCATCGTCGCGCTCGCCGCCTGGGCCCTGGCCTATCTCCGCCCCGGCGTCCTCGAAGGCTGGGCCGGGCGCAAGCTGATGCTCTGGTCCGACGCGGCGGGGCTCTCGCTCTTCGCCGTCGTCGGCACGCTCAGGGGCCTGGACGCGGCGGTGCCGGTGCTCTCGGCCGTCGCGCTCGGCGCGATGACCGCGACCTTCGGCGGCATCCTGCGCGACATTCTCGCCGGCGACCGGCCGATGGTGCTGTGGAGTCGCGATTTCTACGTCACCGCCGCAACAGCGGGAGCGGCCATGACGGCGCTGCTCACCGGCCTCGGCCTGCCTGTCGCGATCGTGGTGCTCGGGGGGCTCACGGCCGGCTTCGGCCTGCGGGCCGGCTCGCTGCTGTTCGGCTGGTCGTTCCCCGGCCTGCTCCGCAAGGCGCAGGATTAGGACCCCTGTCATTCGGGGCTTCCCGTCAGCGGAGAACCCGGAATGACAGGGGTGGCTCCAGGCCGGGCGAACGCTATTTCGGCTTCGTCACCCTTCTCAGCGTCAGGTTGATCCGCCCGCCCTCCGGCAGCAGCGTCGAGGAGCCCGACAGGATACGGTCGATGCCGTGATAGGCGAGCCGCGCCTCTCCGCCGAACAGCAGCACGTCGCCGGAAGCGAGCCTGAGCGACATCGTCCTGCCGCCGCGGGTCGTGCCGCCGATGCGGAAGAGAGCGGCGTCGCCGAGCGAGACCGACAGCACCGGAGCATCGAAATCCTGCTCGTCGCGGTCCTGATGCAGGCCCATCTTCGCGCCGGCGGCGTAGAAATTGACGAGGCAGGCCTCGGGCGGATGCGGATAGCCGGCAAGCTCCGTCCACAGGTCCATGAGCGGCGCCGGCATCAGCGGCCAGGGCTCGCCGGTTTCAGGATGCAGCGGCTGGTAGCGATAGCCCTTCTCGTCGGAAACCCAGCCGAGCGAGCCGCAATTGGTCATGCGCACCGAGAAGGGCTTGCCGGTCTTCGGCATGCGCGGCTGGAAGAACGGCGCCTTGCGCGCCACCGCCCTGAGTTCCGCGACCAGCGCCGCCTGCTCCACCGGCGCGAGCCGGCCCGGCCAGTGGACGACGCCCGGTGCGACGACGAGGCGGGTCATGGCCCTAAAGCGCGTCGAGGCCGAGCACGTCGGCCATGGAATAGAGGCCGGCCCCGCGCCCCCTGCCCCAGAGCGCGGCCTTGACCGCGCCCTGCGCGAAGAGGCTGCGGTCCTCCGCGACATGGGCGAGCTCGAGCCGCTCGCCGCTGCCCGCGAAGATCACCTTGTGATCGCCGACGACGGTGCCGCCGCGCAACGAAGCGAAGCCGATCGTGCCGGCCTCGCGCGCGCCGGTGATGCCGTCGCGGCCGGCGACGCGCCGCTCGGCCAGATCGACCGCGCGCCCCTCGGCCGCCGCCTCGCCGAGCAGCACGGCGGTGCCGGAAGGCGCATCGACCTTCATGCGGTGATGCATCTCGACGATCTCAATGTCCCAGTCGGTGCCGAGCGTCGCCGCGACCTTGCGCACCAGCGCCGCCAGCAGGTTGACGCCGAGGCTCATATTGCCGGAGCGGATGACGGGTGTGCGCCGCGCCGCCTCGGCGAGCTGCGCCAGATGGACGGGTTCCAGCCCGGTCGTGCCGACGACGTGCAGGATGCCGGCCCTGGCCGCCAGATCCGCGAAGGCGACCGTCGCCGCCGGCGCGGTGAAATCGAGGACGCCGTCGGCTGCGGCGAAGGCCGCGGCGGCATCCTCCGTCACGACGACGCCGCGCGCCGGCAGCCCGGCGAGAACGCCTGCATCCGCGCCGATCTCGGGCGAGCCCGGCCGCTCGACCGCCGCCACGAGCACTGAGCCCTGCGCCTGATCGATGGCGCGGATCAGCATCCGGCCCATCCGCCCGGCGGCACCGACGACGACGAGACGCATGTCACTCATGGAAGGAGGGCTCCGGGCGAAATCCGTGGAAAGGCCGATGCCTTCGCCAGTAGCGCAAGAGGCCGCGCTTCGCCAGCGGCGAGAGCCGCGCATGACGAAACGGCCGGGTCGCCCCGGCCGTTCCCCGGTCTCGACCGTGCAGGCTCAGGTCGCCTGCTGGATCCCCGAGAGCATCCAGCCGCCGCCGCGCCGGCGCAGGAAGGTCCAGTATTCGCTGACCTCCTGGGGCTCGGTCGCGTTGCCGTCGACGATCCGGCCGCTCTTGCGGTCATAGAGCGCGTTGATCAGGCTGAAGCGCATCGCGACCGTCGCGTAGTCGGTGTCGCCCTCGCGCCAGGCCTGCGACAGGTCGCCCTGCAAGAGCTTGACGTCCGAGACCCGGTCGGCGACGCCGCGGCGGGCGTTCTCGCCCAGATCCTCGTCGAAATAGCCGAACATCTCGGGCGTCACGCGCTGGCGCAACCCCGCCTCGTCCTCGTTGGAATAGGCGGCGTTGATCTCGCCGAGCAGGCGCTCGAAGGTGTCGAAATCCGCGCCCGAAAGCTCGATCGGCTGCGGCTGCGCGGCGGCGGCCCCACCGCCGAAGCCGCCCATGCGGGCAGCGCCCGGCTGCGGCGCGTCATGACCCTGGCGGGCGAAGGGCGCGCCCGCGCCGGCGAGCTGCGGCTCGGACCGGCGGCGGAAGAAGCGGATGGCCAGCATCACGATGCCGGCGATCAACGCGAGCTGGAGCATAAAGCCGAGCAGGCCGGCGAAGGAGGCGAGGCCTCCGAAAAAGCCGGAGCCCGAAAGCATGCCGAACAGCCCCGCGCCGAGCAGGCCGGCGCCGATGCCCATCATCATGTTGCGGGCGAGCGACGGGCGGGCGGCCTGCGCCATGGCCGCGCCGGCCGAGGGAGCGGCCATCGACGGCGACGGCGCCGAGCGCTGGAACGTCTGGGCACCACCCGGTGTCGTATTGGTCGGGGGCGGCGCCGTCCTGGTGAAGGATCCGCGGCTGCCGAAGCTGCGTCCGCCGCCCGGACGGGCCTCGGCGACGAGCGGCACGAGTATCAGGGCCCCGGCGAGCAGGGCAACGGCACGTCCACGACGGGCGAGCGAAATCAGCGTCATCATTCCTCCCGGAGCCCACCACGGACCCACTTTCGTCCAATATGGAGGGAGCCGGCATGCCGCGCAAGGTCCTGCCGGGCTAAGGACCTGAAATCCCTGACTATTTCAAATCAGTACATAATCATTCGTCACGATCGGGTCGGCATGGTACACTTCCGTGGACGTCTCGCCCTGGCGCGGGGAGAGAGCCATGACCGGATTCGGATCGAGCCCTCGCCGACAGCGCATGCCGGGCCGGCTGTCCACGCTCGCCGTCCTGTTCCTCCTGAGCCAGGCGGCAGTGGCCGGGGAGCCGGCCGTCGCGCTCGACCCGCCGCGCCTCGCCCAGGCGCCGGAACCGCTCTGCTTCTGCTGGAACGACGGCCGCAAGATCGCCGAAGGCGCGATGTCCTGCATCAGGACGACGCAGGGGCGCCGGCTCGCGACCTGCGGGCGCGTCGTCAACATGATGTCCTGGCACCTGACGGAAACCGCCTGTCCGGAAAGCTGAACGGGCCCGCAATCGATCCGCGAACGAAAAACGCCGCCGGGACTTCTTCCCGGCGGCGTTGTTGTCATTGCTCCTGTGGTCCTAGCGACTTCGAGACTGACCCGTTGTCAGAACGCTCCCAGAACGATCGCCATCATGAAAACGAAAGCCGCACCCATGATCAATCGGTCGAGACGTAGCGTGACACTCATCACACCCTCCTGTGTCATTGACCTGACATCAAGGCTACCAGAATTGACGCCGGCCGCAAGGGGGCAGCATCGTGGCACGCCTCGGGCGGAAGCTAGATCGTCCTTAATCAGTGGTTAAGCCATTGATGAAGCTTGTGGATATTTCCGGATGCGCGATTTCGTCGCGAGTCCGCCACAGCTTCGCCACGGTTCGATCTGCACGGCGAGCGCACTGATCTTGCCGACACCCGGCCGGCGGACGCGGAACACGCAATCGCCCCGATCCGGACCCGCGAGGCGCTCTTAAGGCCCGATTCACCAAAGCGGCAAAGATAGCCCGCCTGTGGCGGCGCGAGCGCAGTCGGTTGAGAAACCGTTCATCTGCCGGTTCGCATTTGAATGGGTCATGCGACGCGCTCATCTTTCCCTCATCGCACTCGCCCTTGCCGGAGCAGCCGGCCTGGCGGGCTGCGGAAAGTTCCAGAAGCCGCAGCGTGCCGCCTGGCGCGACCAGGCGGAAGCGGCCTGCATGTCCTCCCGCCAGGTGCAGCTCTCGGCCTATGTCAGCCTGCGCGGCAAGGCGATCGACGGACCCGGCACCTGCGGCATGCAGCAGCCGCTCAAGGTCCAGGCCTTCGCGGGCGGCGGCATCGGGCTGACCAGCGCAGCCACCCTCTCCTGTCCGGTCGTCTCGACCACCGACCGCTGGCTGGCGGAGGTGGTGCAGCCGGCGGCGATGAACCTGCTCGGCGCCCAGGTCGTGGAACTGCGGGCCGGCTCCTATTCCTGCCGGGCGATGAACAACGGCACGGCGACGACGCGCACCTCCGAGCACGCCTTCGGCAACGCCGTCGACGTCTTCTCCTTCCGGCTCAACGACAACCGCGTGGTGACGGTGAAGGACGGCTGGCGCGGCTCGCCCGAGGAGCAGAACTTCCTGCGCGAGGTCTTCGTCGGTGCCTGCGAGCATTTCTCGACGGTGCTCGGCCCCGGCGCCGACCCGCTGCATTACGACCATTTCCACATCGATCTCGCCCGGCACGCCAAGGGCCGGCACATCTGCAAGCCGGTGATCAAGTACACGCCGAACTACAATCTGCAGCCGCCGGATCCGGCGCGCCCCTATGCCTCGGCCCAGCCGCTGCCGCGCGGCCCGGCACCCGCGGCCGCCACCATGGTCGCGGGCGGGGGGCTCCTCAGGCAGCCGAGCGAGGGCCTGCGGCCGCCGGGCAGCGTGCGGGGTGGCTATCCGGTCGCGAATTACGGCCAGGGCCTCGACGCGCAGCGCCGTTCCCTCGAGCAGCCATCCTACCGCCCGCAGCCGCTGCCGAGCGAGAGCGGCGGGCCGCTCACCCTGCCGGGCGCGGTGCCGCCGACGGAGGAGGCGATCCTCGGCGACGAGGGCGGCGCGGGCGTCGTCGATCTCGAGGGCGAGGACCAGGCCCAGCCGTTGATCACGCCGCAGCACGATCCCTTCGCCTACAGCTCGGGGCGCGTGCCGCCGCGGCGCTGAGGCGCTCGCTCAGCGCATCGGACCGACAATGAGATAGATCATCGTGATCGCGTCCGATCGGACGCGCGATGATCTAGCGCGAGACCAGCACCTGCCGGCATTCCGGCGGCAGGGCGTCGAGCGACATCGGCGGCTTCGGCTTAGGCTTGGGGCCCGGCCTCGGCTTGGGCGGATTGAAGATCGCCTTGTGCTGGCGCTCGATCCAGCCGGTGAGCTCGGCGCCACAGCCATCGCCGAAATTCGGCGGCTCCTGGCCCTGGCAGCTCGCCATCCCGGCCGGGCAGGAGAGCCGGATGTGGAAATGGTAGTTGTGGCCCCAGATCGGCCGCACCTTCTCCAGCCAGCTCTTGTCGGCGCCCGCCTCGCGGCAGAGCGCGACCTTCAGCGCCGGGTTGACGAAGATGCGCTCGACCTGCGGCTCGGCCGCGACGGCGCGGATCAGCCTCGTATGCGCCGGGGTCCAGTGGCGGGGATCGACGTCGCGCCAGTCGGCGCGAGCCATGTTGACCGCCGGCATGTTCTCGCGCTCGGCGCGCTCGAGCCGGCCCTTCGGCATCGGGGTGAGCCAGACATCGGCGTCGAGCCCGATCTGGTGGGAGGCGTGGCCGGTGAGCATCGGCCCGCCGCGCGGCTGCGACATGTCGCCGACGAGCAGACCCGGCCAGCCGGTGAGGCGCGGCACATCGCGGGCAAGCCTCTCCAGATAGCTGACCAGCGCCGGATGGCCCCAGTTGCGGTTGCGGTTGAGCCGCATCACCTGCCAGCTCGGCCCGTCGACCGGCAGCGCCGCGGCGCCGGCGAGGCAGCCACGCGCATAGGAGCCGATGGCGCGCGCCTGCATGCTCGCCGGCCCGGTCTGCTGGCCGAAGAGCGAGCGGGCGGCGTCGGGCCAGGCAGCGATGTTGGCGGCGCGGTTCCTCGCCTCCTGCTCGGCGGTCGACTGGGCGAGGCCCACGGCCGGAGCCATGAGGAGGATCGCGGCGGTGAGGACGGCGATTCGGGAGCGCGCGAACATGGACGCAGCATCGGCGCAGGCGTCAGGCAGCGTCAAGCCGATGCCGGAGTGGCGGAACCGGGGGTTCCCGACCGGCGTTTCCCGCTCGACCTCGCCCTGAACGGGCGCCGATACACGGGAGTTAGCCATGTCCACCGTCCTCATCATCGTGCTGCTCATCCTGCTTCTGGGAGGCGGCGGCTATTACGGGCATCGCAGCTACGGCAATGCCGGGCTCGGCGGCGTTCTCGGCCTCGTCCTGGTCATCGTCCTGATTCTGTGGCTCATGGGCGCCATCGGCGGCGCCCGGATCGCCTGACGCACACGGCTCAGGCCGCGGCGTTCCGCTCCCAGACCGCAACCGCCGCCGCCAGGTCCTCGAGCGCGACGCCGACCGATTTGAACAGCGTGATGCCGCCGCCCTCGACCGGCCCGGCGATCCGGCCCCGGCAGAGATCGGCGAGCGTGCCGGCGACCCGGTCGGCGCTGTAGCTGCCTTCGGCGATGGCGACGGCGACGTCGCCGCCCTCGTCGATCGCCTTGCTGGAATCGACCACGACGCGGGCGCGATGCAGCGCGTCGGAATCGGCCTCGCGCATCTGCATGGTGAAGCCGCCGATCAGGTCGAGATGGGCCTCGCGCTTCAGCCAATGGCCGTGGATCAGCGGCTCGGTCGCATTGGTCGCGCAGGAGATGATGTCGGCGGTGCGCGCCTCGCCTTCGAGGTCGGTGGTGGCGCGGGCCTCGATGCCGTCCTGCGCCAGTTCGGCGACGACGGCCTCGGCGGCTTCAGGCCGCCGCGCCCAGACCGCGATCTCGGTCAGCGGCCTGACCGAGCGATGCGCCTTGACGATGAAGGGGGCGAGCGCGCCGGCCCCGACCATCAGCATGCGGCTGGCCTGCGGATTGGACATGTAGCGCGAGGCGAGCGCCGAGGCCGCGGCGGTGCGCCAGGTGGTGAGCCGGTTGCCGTCCATCACCGCGAGCGGCTCGCCCGTCACGCCGTCCATCAGGAGATAGGCGCCCATCACCCCCGGCAGGCCGCGCTTGCCGTTGCCGAAGAAGACCGAGACGATCTTGGTGCCGATATAGGGCCTGGCGACATCGGGCCCGCTCCAGGCCGGCATGGTCAGCAGGATCGCATCGGCCTCGCCCGGCCGCTCGATCGCGTATTGGCCGCGCTTGGGCGCGACGACGTCGCTGCGGAAGGCTTCGTCGAGAATGTCGATCAGGGCGGGGTAGCTCAGGGCCGCGTCGATCCCGGCCGCATCGAAAAGCCGCATCAACGGCTTCCGTCGGTCAACGCCGGCAGGGCGGAATCGGGCACGGCGGAACGCAAAGCCCGGGTTTCGGAGCGCAGCGCCTCGCTCTCGCGGCGGCTGCGGCGGGCAGCCTTGCGGTGCTTGCCCTGCGCGAGCCAGGACGCGAGCCCGCCGATCAGCACGCCCACCGCGATCGCGGCGAGCACCACGGCGAAAAGCGGCGCCTCATAGGAGAGCATCGGCAGGTCGCGGCTGAACGGATCGAGAGAGACGCGCACCGACCCGCGATTCGCGACCGAGAACAGGACGATCACCAGCGCGACGGGAACCAGCACCAATGCCTTGAAGAAGGCTTTCATCACGATCTCCGCGTAGCCGGCGCCAGGATCAGCCCTTGCCCAGGATCAGCCCTTGCCGTTGAGGCGCAGGCGCAGTTCCTTGCCCGTCTTGAAGACGGGGACGAACTTCTCCTCGACCGCGACCGCGTCGCCCGTGCGTGGATTGCGGCCGATGCGGGCCGAGCGGCCCTTGCGCGAAAAGGCGCCGAAGCCGCGCAGCTCCACCCGGTCGCCCCGCGCCAGCGCCTTCACGATCTCGTCCAGGATGGCCGAGACGATGTTCTCGATATCGCGCTGGTAGAGATGGGTGTTGCGGTCGGCGATCCGCTGGACGAGTTCGGATTTGATCATCGCTAGAGTATAACCATTTGTATCAACATCACTTTTCAGCGGCAGGCTGCCAGAGCGCCAGGGGCGCGTCAAGCCGCAAGCCGACCGGCTGGTCCGCCGCGCGCGCGATCGTCGCCGCAAGCGCGTCAAGACCGGCGCCGCGCGCCATCGCCTCGGCGAGGCTCCACAGGCCGAAGGCGGAGGATTCGCTGCGCCGGCGCCAGTCGCGGACCCTGAGGTCCTTGGCCAGGTTCTTCTCCTGCTCCATCCAGGCGATCGCCTCCGGCTCGCCGCCGATCTGGTCGACGAGCTTCAGCCCCAGCGCCTGGCGGCCGGAATGGACCCGCCCGTCGGAGACCGAGGCGACCTCGCCCTCTGCGAGATGGCGGCGCTCGCGCACCATGTCCCTGAACCAGGCGTAGTTGTCGTCGACGACGCGCTGGATCGCCGCGCGCGCTTCCGGCGAGGTCGGCTCGAAACCGTTCGGGGCGGCCTTGAGCGGGCTCGACTTGATCGCCTCGACCTTGACGCCGACCGTATCCAGCAGGTTCGACACGTTCGGGAACTGGAAGAGCACGCCGATCGAGCCGACGAGCGAGGTCTGGCGGGCGACGATGCGGTCGGCGCCCATCGCCGCGATATAGCCGCCGGAGGCGGCGACGCCGTCGACGACCGCGACCATCGGCTTTTTCGCCGCGAGCCGACGCAGCGCGGTATGCAGCGCCTCGGCACCGGCCGTGGTGCCGCCGGGGCTGTCGACGCGCAGCACGACGGCGGAAACCGCGTTGCTGTCCTCGACAGACTTGATCAAATCGAGCGTGCGGCGATCGCCGGAGATGAAGCCGGAGACGGTGAGACGGGCGACATGCGCCCCACGCAGGCTGGTCGGACCCTCGCCCTTCCAGGCGAGACCGCCGATCACCGCAGCCGTGATCACGCCGACGACGGCGAGCACGCGCCAGCGCGTCAGCTTGCGGCGCAGGCTGCGGCGGTCTGCGAGCAGATCGGCATCGGGCGGCATCGGATACTCCCGGAGCCCGTTCCGACCGGAACAGGCTCAGCTTTTAGTTTGGCGCGAATTCTTTTCGTTCGACCGGCTCCGGCCGAACGGAAAGCGCGCGGCGGCTGCGGGTCCGTGATGTAGACCCGTCGGCCCGGCCCGGCAAGGCGCCTCAGGCCGCGACGCAGGCGCGCGCCCGGTCGCGCGCCAGAAGCGCGAGCCCGCTGGCGACCGAGCGGAAGGCGTCGCCGATATGCACCTTGCCGGCACCGAAGCGACGCTCGAACAGGCGCCGCACGGCCGGGACGTAAGAGGTGCCGCCGGTCATGAAGACGGCCTCGATCCGCCCAGGCTCCAGCCCGGCATCAGCCAGCGCGCGGTCGAGCGCGGCTTCGATCGCGCCGACGTCCTCGGCGATCCAGCGCTCGAAATCGGCGCGGCGGATCGGCTTCTCGATGGTGACGCCCATCTGGCTGAAGCTGAGCGTCGTCGCCTCGCTGTCGGAGAGCGAAAGCTTCGCGGCCGAGACGGCGCGATAGAGCTCGTAGCCGAGATCGTATTCGACCACGGTCAGCAGGTCGGTGAGCTTGCCGGGCTCGACGGCCTCGCGGATCAGGGCGTTGAGCTCGGCCATGGTCTCGCGGCTCTTCATCAGCGAGAGCTTGTGCCATTGCGCGAAGGCGGCATGGTAATGCGCCGGCACCGGCAGGAGCTTGCCGAAGGAGCGGTATTCCGTGCCCTTGCCGAGCGCCGGCGAGACCGCATGCTCGATGATGCGATAGTCGAAGGTGTCGCCTGCGACGCCGATGCCGGCATGGGAGAGCGGGATCGCCGTGAGCCCTCCCCGCGCGGCGGGCTCGAAGCGCATCACCGAAAAGTCGCTGGTGCCGCCGCCGAAATCGGCGACCAGCATGGTCTGCGGCTGCTTCAGGTCGCGGGCGTACCAATAGGCGGCGCCGAGCGGCTCATAGGCGAAATCGACCTGGGCCATGCCGGCCTCGCCATAGGACGCCCTCAGGCGGGCGAGTGCCAGCTCCTCGTCCGGCCGCTCTCCGGCGAACACGACCGGGCGGCCGGAGACGAGCGGCAGCGCCTCGCGGCCGGAAAGGCCGTCCGAGAGATCGCTGAGGAAGACGCCGATCAGGTCCTCCAGCCGGAAAAGCTTGCCGAACAGGCGCGTCTCCTGGAAGGCGCGGCTGGAGAGATGGGTCTTGAGCGATTGCAGGAAGCGGTGTTCGGCCGTCATGCCCAGCGCCATGTCGAGCGCATCGGGGCCGCTGACATGGCTGATTCGGGTCTGAGGCGGGCGCCCCTCGCGCCAGAACATCAGCGCCGAGCGATAGGCGTCGACCGCGCCCTGCCGCGTCGCGAAGGAGCGCGTCGTGACCGAGCCGTCGGCGCCGGCCAGCGCGACGACGCTGTTGGTGGTGCCGAAGTCGATGCCGATGGCGGCAGGGGTCATGGCGGGCTCCCGAAGGCGAAACAAAAGCCCGCGCGGATCGCTCCGCGCGGGCTGATCTCAAAGGCCGGCTGCTTGCGCAGCCAAAACCTCACTTCTTGTCGCCGGCCTTCTTGAGGGCGGCGCCCAGGATGTCGCCGAGCGAGGCGCCGGAGTCGGACGAACCGAACTGGGCGATCGCCTCCTTCTCCTCGGCCATCTCCAGGGCCTTGATCGAGACCTGGATCTTGCGGGCCTTCTTGTCGAACAGCACGACGCGGGCGTCGATGCGCTCGCCGGCCGCGAAGCGCTCGGGGCGCTGCTCGGAACGGTCACGCGCAAGCTCCGCGCGCTTGATGAAGGTCATCATGTCGGTGTCGGCGATCTTCACGTCGAGACCCGACTCCTTCACCTCGACCACCTCGCAGGTGACGATCTGGCCCTTCTTGAACTCGCCGGCATCGACGAAGGGATCGCCGCCGAGCTGCTTCAGGCCGAGCGAGATGCGCTCCTTCTCGACGTCCACATCGAGGACGACGGCCTGGAGCACGTCGCCCTTCTTGTATTCCTCGATGACCTGCTCGCCCGGACGGTTCCAGTCGAGATCCGAGAGGTGGATCATGCCGTCGATGTCGCCTTCCAGGCCGAGGAACAGGCCGAACTCGGTCTTGTTCTTGACCTCGCCCTCGACCGTCGAGCCCGACGGGTGCTGCTCGGCGAACAGCTCCCACGGGTTGCGCAGCGTCTGCTTGAGGCCGAGCGAGATGCGGCGCTTGACCGGATCGACCTCGAGGATCGCGACGTCGACTTCCTGCGAGGTCGAGACGATTTTGCCGGGGTGGACGTTCTTCTTGGTCCAGCTCATCTCGGAGACGTGGATCAGGCCCTCGATGCCCGGCTCCACTTCCACGAACGCGCCGTAGTCCGTGATGTTGGTCACGCGGCCCTTGAGGCGGGTGCCGACCGGGTAGCGCTCGGCGATGCCGTCCCACGGATCGGCGAGCAGCTGCTTGATGCCGAGCGAGATGCGGTGCGTGTCCTGGTTGATCTTGATGATCTTGACCTTGACCGTCTGGCCGATGGTCACGACCTCGGACGGATGGTTGACGCGGCGCCACGCCATGTCGGTGACGTGCAGCAGGCCGTCGATGCCGCCGAGGTCGACGAACGCACCGTATTCGGTGATGTTCTTGACGACGCCGTCGATGACCTGGCCCTCTTCGAGCGAGGCGACGAGCTCGGAACGGGCCTCGGCGCGGGTCTCCTCGAGGACGGTGCGGCGCGACACGACGATGTTGCCGCGGCGGCGATCCATCTTGAGGATCTCGAAGGGCTGCGGCTGGCCCATCAGCGGGCCGACGTCGCGGATCGGGCGGATGTCGACCTGCGAACGCGGCAGGAAGGCGACGGCGCCGTCGAGATCGACGGTGTAGCCGCCCTTGACGGTGTTGAAGATCATGCCGGTGACCTTCTCGCGGGCCTCGAAGGCCTTCTCGAGCTTGACCCAGCTCTCTTCGCGGCGGGCCTTGTCGCGGCTGATGACGGCTTCGCCGAGCGCGTTCTCGATCCGGTCGAGATAGACCTCGACCTCGTCGCCGACGTTCAGCTCCTGCTCGCGGCCGGGGCCGGTGAATTCCTTGAGCGCGACGCGCCCTTCCGTCTTCAGGCCGACGTCGATGATCGCCATATCCTTCTCGATGGCGACGACCTTGCCCTTGATGACCGAACCCTCGAGGGCTTCGTTCTTGGTGAAGGACTCTTCGAGCAGGGCGGCGAAATCCTCGCGGCCCGCGTTGTAGCTCTCAACTGCTGACATGTGATCTCCTGGGAGCCGGCCGCGTATCCCGCGGATGTCCGGCATGGTGCCTCGGGCTCGTGCTGCACGGCGGATCGCTGCCGTCGGCGCCTCCGCGCGGGAGGCTTCCGGCTCGTCGAGAGCCACGGGGCACCTGGGCCGCCGGCTCGATCCGCATCAGAGGGGTCACGTCGCCAACACGAAACGGGAGCAAGCCGCAAAGGCCGCCCCCGGCGCATGATGGATCACCGCCCTTCGGACAGGGGCGGTGTAATGCAAGCCCGCCGCGAGGGCAAGGCCGCAATCAGCCGCGCAGCAGCTTGTAGCGCTTCTGCACCATGCAATTGTCCATGATCGAGGCGTAATCCGTCGTCGCCTGCTCCAGCGTGGCGGCCGCACCTTCGGAGGTCGCCTCCCCCATCGACTGGACGGCGTTCGTCGCCGCGGCGAGCACATGCGCCTGGCGGAAGCCCGGCACCGGGATATAGCTTGCGAGCGTGCCGGCCACCTGCAGCGCAGCCCCGGTCTGCTGCTGCTTCGTCGCCCGGCCGATCGCCGCCGCCTGCGGAACCGCCTGCAGCTTGCAGGCCAGCAGATCCTGCTCGTATTTCTGCGGTTTCACGCGCGTCGTGTCGACGAGCGGCTCGTAGAGCGCCGGGCCGGGCTCGCCCGGCGGCGGGGCGGCGGTTGCCACCGCGACAGGGCGCCCTGCCGCCGGTGCCGCCGGCGGCAGGGCCGGCGCGGCGGGCAAGGCCGCCGCTGCCGCCACCGGCTCCGGTCCTTCGGACTGCACGGTTTGATTGCACGCGCCCGCCATCACGGCAAGCAGCGCCGCCAAGACTATCCTCATCGCCCCAACCTCTTGTTATCGTTTTGAAATGCGGGCCCCCGCCCGCATCGTGCCAGCCGCCTCCTACACATCACAGCCCGGCGTCGAGATCAATATGAAGGATGCGGCTTTCCCGGAATCGGCCTTCATGCCAGTCTGCCGCGGCAAGGCTTGCGGCGAAATGTAAAGGAGAGCGCCCGATGGGCTGGATCATTCTGGGACTGGTCGCGGCCCTCGCCGTCTATCTGGTCATGACCTATAACGGGCTCGTGGCGATGCGGCAGCGCGTCAACCAGGCCTTCGCCGACATCGACGTCCAGCTCAAGCAGCGCCACGACCTGATCCCGAACCTCGTCGAGACGGTGAAGGGCTACGCCACCCACGAGAAATCGACGCTCGACGCGGTGATCGCGGCGCGCAACGTGGCCCAGGGCGCGAGCAGCGTCCACGACAAGGCGGCGGCCGAGCAGCAGCTCTCCGGCGCGGTGGGGCGGCTCCTGGCGCTCGGCGAGGCTTATCCGGACCTGAAGGCCAGCGCCAATTTCCAGCAGCTCCAGGTCGATCTCGGCAATGTCGAGGACAAGCTCGCGGCGGCGCGGCGCTTCTTCAACAATGCGGTGAGCGAGTTCAACGCCGCGATCCAGGCTTTCCCGGCCGTGCTGTTCGCCCCGCAGATGGGCTTCACCCAGCGCGAGTTCTTCGATGTCGGGACTGAGACCCGCGCGCAGATCGAGGTCGCGCCCAGCGTGAAGTTCTGACGCGTCGGCGCTCACGGCAAGGGGAGCGGCTGCGATGGCGCAGGCCTTCGGGCTCTACACGCACCAGCGCAACAACCGGATCAGGTCGAACCTCCTGATCGCCGGCCTTTTCCTGCTGGCCTATCTCACCGCCTGGGGCCTGCTGCTGATCGCCTATGGCTTCGGCGGCGTGGCGCCCGGACAATCCGCCTTCGGCGAGGCGAGCCGCATCTTCCGCTCGTGGTTCCCCTTCATCACGGCGGCGACGGTCATCTGGATCTTCATCGGCTTCCGCATGAACGTCGCGCTGATCGGGGCGGTGACGGGGGCGAAGGGCCTGAAGCGCGAGGACAACCCCAAGCTCTACCGGATGCTGGAGAATCTGTGCATCTCGCGCGGGTTGCCGATGCCGAAGCTCGCCATCGTCGAGAGCGACGCGCTCAACGCCTTCGCCAGCGGCGTCAACGACAAGCAGTTCACCGTCAGCGTCACGACGGGACTCCTGGCCGAGCTCGACGACGCCGAGATCGAGGCGGTTCTGGCGCATGAACTGACCCATATCCGCAACGGCGACGTCAGGCTGATGGTGATCGCGGTGGTGATCGCCGGGGTGATCTCCTTTGCCGGCGAGCTCGCCTTCCGCGGCTTCGGCCGCGGCGGCGTCCGCTTCTCCTCCGGCAATTCGCGCGACAAGGGCAACGGGCTCGCCATCCTCGTCGGCATCGCGGTGATCGTGATCTCCTGGTTCCTGGCGGTGGTGATCCGGCTGTCGCTGTCGCGCTCGCGCGAATATCTCGCCGATGCCGGGGCGGTGGAATTGACCAAGAACCCGGATGCGATGATCTCCGCCCTGCTCAAGATCTCCGGCCGCGCCGATCTCGAGGGCGTGCCGTCCGGCGTGATGGACATGTGCTTCGAGAACGATCCGGACGATGTCGCCGACCTGTTCTCGACCCACCCCTCCGTCACCAAGCGCGTGCAGGCGCTGGTCGAGACCGCCGGCGGGCGCATGCCGGCGATGCCGCCGCACCCGCCGAAGATCGGCGAGCGCCAGGACCTGCCGACCATGGTCGGGGAGACCGCGCGGGGACCTTGGGGGAAGCGGCCGGAGGGGCCGGGTTAGACACGGTGGACCCCACAGCCTTCATTCCGGGTTCGCGCTTCCCGGTTCAGCAGCCTTCCGCCGCCCATTCGAGCGCTTCCTCGAGGCGGTCGTCGCCCCAGAACAGCTCGCCGTCGCCGGTGACGAAGAAGGGCGCGCCGAAGATGCCGATCGACTTGGCGTATTCGATCTCGGCCTTGAGCCGGCCCTTGACCTCCTCGCTGCGCGAGAGCGGCAGCGCGTGGCCCGGATCGCCGCCGGCCTCCTTCAGCGCCGCGCTCAGCACCGCCTCCTCGGCGAGGTTGCGCCCCTCGCAGAAATGCGCCCGGAACAGGGCCCGGGAGAAGACCGGCGTCCAGCCTTCCTCCCGGCCGGCGAGCGCCAGCCGCGCGGCGGTCAGCGAATTCTGGGGAAAATTCTCCGGCTTGACGAAGCTGATGCCCTGGCGCCGGCCGCGCCGCGCCGTGTCGCGCCACATATAGCGCCCCTTGCTGGGAAAGAGCGCGAAGGGCGAGGTGTTCCAGCCCTGCGCCGCGAAGATCGGCCCGAGCAGGAAAGGCCGCCAGCGCAGGGCGACGCCGGCCTCATCGGCCAGCTTCTCGATTCTGAGGGCGCTCAGGCAGGAATAGGGCGACGCGAACTCATACCAGAAGTCCAGAACGGGACGATTCGGCATTCAGCCTCCGAGCAGATCGTCATGTCGTGCCGCGCCGGTCGAGCCTGCGCCCTTCGCGACACGACCGCAAGCGCCCTTGAGCGGACGCAGGCGCATGGGAGGGACGACACCGCCGCCGGCACCGATCCATCACGCAACGACGCGGGATCGATCAGAAGGTTCCGATTGCTTCGCCCCCATGGCTGCGATAGTGCGCCATTGCGTCCGAAACGCGGCCCCTGGAAGCCGCCAGAAGGAAAACGAACAGATGGCTGACAGCAGCGTGAAAAAGGTCGTTCTCGCCTATTCCGGCGGTCTCGACACCTCGATCATCCTCAAATGGCTGCAGACCACCTATCGCTGCGAGGTCGTGACCTTCACCGCCGATCTCGGCCAGGGCGAGGAGCTCGGCCCGGCGCGCGACAAGGCGCTGCTGCTCGGCATCAAGCCGCAGAACATCTTCATCGAGGACCTGCGCGAGGAATTCGTGCGCGACTACGTCTTCCCGATGTTCCGGGCCAATGCCGCCTATGAGGGCGTCTACCTGCTCGGCACCTCGATCGCCCGCCCGCTGATCGCCAAGAAGCTGATCGAGATCGCAGAGCAAACCGGCGCCGACGCCGTCTCCCACGGCGCCACCGGCAAGGGCAACGACCAGGTCCGCTTCGAGCTGACGGCCTATGCGCTGAAGCCCGACGTCGTGGTGATCGCGCCCTGGCGCGAATGGGACCTGCGCTCGCGCGAGCAGCTCATCGCCTTCGCCGAGCAGCACCAGATCCCGATCGCCAAGAACAAGCGCGGCGAGGCGCCCTTCTCCGTCGACGCAAACCTGCTGCACGCCTCCTCCGAGGGCCGCGTGCTGGAGGACCCGGCGGAGGAAGTGCCCGATTACGTCTATTCCCGCACCGTCTCGCCCGAGGAGGCGCCGGACAAGCCGACCATCGTCACGATCTCCTTCCAGAAGGGCGACGCGGTCGCGATCGACGGCGAGAAGCTTTCGCCTGCGACGCTGCTGGCGAAGCTCAACGATCTCGGCCACGACAACGGCATCGGCCGGCTCGACCTCGTCGAGAACCGCTTCGTCGGCATGAAGTCGCGCGGCATGTACGAGACGCCCGGCGGCACGATCCTGATCGCGGCCCATCGCGCGATCGAATCGATCACGCTCGACCGCGGCGCGGCGCATCTCAAGGACGAGCTCATGCCGAAATACGCCGAGCTGATCTATAACGGCTTCTGGTTCTCGCCGGAGCGCGAGATGCTGCAGGTGCTGATCGACAAGAGCCAGGAATTCGTCACCGGCGAGGTCCGCCTCAAGCTCTACAAGGGCGGCGTCCACGTCATCGGCCGCTCGAGCGACTATTCGCTCTACGACCAGGACCTCGTCACCTTCGAGGAGGGCGCGGTCGCCTATGACCACCGCGACGCGGCCGGCTTCATCAAGCTCAACGCGCTGCGCCTGCGCACGCTCGGCCAGCGCAAGAGGAAGCTCGGCCTCTGAAGCCGCCGCTCCGGCACGGAGCTTGCTTGGCCCGTCGTAGCCCTTATCCTGCACGGAACGAGAAGCCCCATGAGTCCGGAAGCGATGCCCAGCGAACGCCCCATCGGGATCGGCCACAACGGCGGCCCGCCGCTGAAGCCGCGCAAGCGGCGTCAGGCCACGGGCTCAGGGGCAATCGGCCGCTATTTCGACTGGCGCTTCGCCCATCGCAGGGCGTGGAAGAAGCCGCGCGACATCGCGTTGAGGCGCGAGGAGAACGCCGCGAAGCTCGGCCTCACTTACGAGGAATACGCGCTCGAGATCATGGAGCGCGGCTATTTCCCGCAAGCGGAGCATGTCGAGGCGATCAAGGCGCAGCGCGCCCGGCGGCGCAAGGACGGCGGCGTGGTCGGCCAGTCGCTCAAGGGGATGAGGCTGAGCTGAGCCGGCGCCGGACGAGCCGCGTCGCCGGCTTCTCGAAGAAGCGGTGGACCATGAGCGCCGCGATCACGGAACCGGCGAGCGCCAGCGCGATATAGAGCGCCGGCATAGGCAGCCCGAGCCGCAGTACGACCTCGCGCAGGCCCCGGATCACGAAGGGATGGACGAGATAGAGCGCATAGGAGGCATCGCCCACGACCGCCAGCGCCTTCACGGGTCCGATGGGCACGATGCCCTCGCGCCCGCAACCGGCGGCGAGCATCAGGAGGATCGCAGCCCCGCCACGCCAGAGCACGCTGCTCCAGGGGCCGTCCGTGCCCGGAAGATGGGCAGCCGCGATCAATAAACCGGCACCGGCCGCCGCGACCGCGATGCGCAGGGCCCCATGCAGCCGCAAGCCCTTCCGCCGCAGCACGGCGATGCCCATCCCCGCGGCGAATTCGAGCACGATCGGCTGCCCCCAGAAGCCGAAGGGCAGCGCGAGAGGCCCGGCGAGGCTTTGCGCCGCCACCAGGCCCGCGAGCACGAGCGTCACGGCCGGCAGCGTCAGCCGCGCCGGCAGCATCAGCCCGGCGGCGAACAGGACGTAGAACAGCATCTCGTAGTTCAGCGTCCAGCCCAGCGAATAGACCGGCTGCACCAGCCCTTGCGTCGAGACGACCGGCCAGAACAGGTAGGAGCCGAGGACCTGCCCAAGGCTCGGCGCATCCGAATTGAGCAGGGCCGGAACGGCCAGCCCGGCCAGCAGGAACAGGCTCGTCATCGCCCAGTAGAGCGGCACGATGCGCGCGAGCCGCCGCGTCAGGAAGGCGCGCGCGGCGCCGGCCCGCCCGAACAGCTCCTGCGAGGCATGGACCATGATGAAGCCGGAGACGACGAAGAAGATGTCGACGCCGGCCATCCACGGCAAAAGATCGCTGCGGGCGAAGCTCAGGCCCGCGCGCTCCGCGATCACGGCGGCGTCCGGCTGGACATGGTGGACCGCGACCATGAGCGCCGCGAGCGCGCGCAGGACCTGGATGGAACGGATGGGCTGCACGCGAACCTTATGGAGAGCGGTGAGCGGAGGGACCGCTCAGCCAAACCACAGCCGCTTCGGATCGTCGAGCCCGAAGCGGTGGAGATTGGCGGCGATCGCGGTAAGCCCCTGCTCGGCCGCGTCGGTCGCGGTCACGACATGCAGGGCAAAACGCGCCGCGAGGTCCTCCATCGGCGGCTTCAAGGCGAAGGCGGCGCGGATCGCGGCCCTGTCCGCCAGCGGCAGGAGATGCGGCGCGATGCCGCCTGCGATGAAGACGCCGCCGGTCGCCTTGAAGACGAGCGCGAGATCGCCCGCGACCCGCGCCAGCAGGCGCCAGAAGCAGACCACGGTCATCAGGGCCGCCGGGTCGCCGTCATGGGCGAGGCGGGAGATGTCGGCGGCGGCGACATCGGCCTCCAGCAGGCCGGACGTCCGGGCCACCGCCCTGTGCAGCCGCACCAGCCCGTCGCCGCTGAGCAGATGCTCGACGGTCAGGCGCAGGCTCCCCTCGCTCAGCGCCGGCCAGAGCCGCTGCTCGGCCTGATCCTCCGGGCCGATGCCGATATGGCCGGCCTCGGTCGCAACCAGCATGCCGCGCTCGCCGCGCATCAGCAGGGCGGCGGCCCCGAAGCCGGTCCCCGGCCCCAGCACCAGCCGCACGCCCTCCGGCTCCGGCGCGCCCTCGACCAGGGTCGCGAGGTCGCCCGGCACCAGAACGGGAAGCGAGGCCGAGAGCGCCTCGAAATCATTGACCATCAGCCCCTGGGTGAGATCGAGCGCGCCCGCGATCCGCGGCCCGTCGAGATGCCAGACGGCGTTGGTGAGCTGGGCCTGCCGGCCCTCGATCGGTCCGGCGACGGCGAGCACGGCCGAGCGCGGCTTGTCGGGAACCGTCGCGAGCACCGCGGCGAAGGCGGCCTCAGGCGTCGGGTAACTGCCGGTGCCGATCCGCGCCAGCGGCCGGTGCGGGCCTTCCGGATCGACCACCAGCGAAACCCGGCAATTGGTGCCGCCGATATCGGCGATCAGCACCGGATAGGCGATCGACGGCGGACGCATCAGAGCGGCTTTCGCCAGGGCGCGAACCAGCCGAGCCCCTCGAGCGTGCCATGCGCCGGCCGGTATTCGCAGCCGACGAAGCCGTCATAGCCCAGCGTGTCGAGCAAGGCGAAGAGGCTCGGATAGTCCGGCCCCGCGGCGTCCGGCTCGTGCCGGCCGGCGGCGCTCGCGATCTGGACATGGCCGACGAGCGGATAGAGCGCCTTCAGCCGCGCGGGCACGTCGCCATGGATCAGCTCGCAATGATACATGTCGAACTGCAGCCGGACGTTCGGCCGGCCGGCTTCGCGCACGAAGGCCGCCGCCTGGTCGAAATCATTGAGGAAATAGCCCGGCATGTCCTTGCCGTTGATCGGCTCCAGCAGGAGGTCGATGCCATGCTCGCCGAGCCTGTCGGCAGCATAGGCCAGCGCGGCGCGATAGGCCTCCTGCGCGGCCGGATCGGCGGCGGCGGCGAGCCCCGCCATCATGTGCAGGCGCTTGACCCCGGTCTCGTGGACATAGGCCAGCGCGGTGTCGACCGAGGCCCTGAACTCGTCCTCGCGCCCGGGAAGCGCCGCAAGGCCGCGCTCGCCTTGGGCCCAGTCGCCCGGCGGCAGGTTGTAGAGCGCCTGGGTGAGCTCGCCGCCGGTCAGCGCAAGCCCCACCTGCTCGGGCGTATGCTCGTAAGGAAACAGGAACTCGACCGCCTCGAAACCCGCCTCGGCCGCCGCCTTGAAGCGATCGAGGAACGACCATTCGGTGAACATCATCGACAGATTGGCGGCGAAACGCGGCATGGGGCTCTCTGTGGGCTGGGGTATCGGTCGGGACGGAGTCTAAACCGATGCGCCGGCCGCGTCATGGCCAAACGCCGCAGGAAGGGGATGCGTTCCGCCGGAAACGCGGCTGCCCTCACCGCTCCTCCCGGATCGCGGCCAGCACCGGCGGCAGCGCGACATCCTCCGGGATGCTGCAGAGCCCGCGCCGCGCGAGCCAGGCTCCGAAGCCAGGCGAGGCCGTCAGCATGGCGAAGGGGATCGCCAGCCCATAGCCGGCGGTCAGCGGCAGCGACCAGACCAGCACCGCCGGTGCCGTCAGGCCCAGCGTGACAGCGAGGTAGATCCCGAACAGCAGATGCGGCCACAGGCCCGAAAAGGCGCTCGCGAAGGACAGGGCATGGGCGTCGCGCGCCTGCCCGTTCCAGTCGATCCGCGCCCGCCCGAAGGCAAGCCCGACCATGAACAGCGTCGTCCGAAAGCTCGACACCGCCCCTTGCAGGAAGGAAAAGACGGTCTCGATCACCGCCGAGACGAGGAAGCGCAAGCCCCCGCCATAGCTCGGAACGGCGCCGCGCGTCATCAGGACATCGGCGAAACCGGCGAGCTTCGGCGCCAGATGCATCGTCAGGAACAGGAGATAGAGCCCGATGGCGAGCCCGGCCGGATAATCGGCGATCGCGCGGTCCTCGAACGCCTTGAGCGGCAGGAGCGCGATCATCAGCGTCCAGGCCGGCAGAGCGAGGAACATCAGGATCGCCCAGACCAGCTGGAAACGGCTCATCGGCTCCAAGCCCGGCAGATTGAGCAGTTTGAGATATTGCAGGTTGCCCAGGCACCAGCGCAGTTCGCGCCTGGTGAAATCGAGCATGGTCGGCGGGTTTTCCTCGAAGCTGCCGCCCTCGACCGGCAGCACGCGCACCTCGTAGCCGGCCCGGCGCATCAGCACCGCCTCGACCTGGTCATGGCTCATCACCGCTCCGCCGAGCGGCGGGCCGCCCGGCAGCACCGGAAGATGGCAATGCTCGCGGAACGGCGCGATCCTGACCAGCGCATTGTGCCCCCAGAACGGCCCGCAATCGCCGCTCCACCAGGCCGCACCCATCGTGTAGGAGCGCATGCCGTGGCGCATGCCGAACTGGAAGATCCGGGCGAAGGCGGAGCGGCTCGGCATGCCGACCACGAGGCTCTGCAGGATCCCGAGCCTGGGATGGGCCTGCATCATGCGGGCCATGGCGAGGATCGTTTCGCCCGCCATCACGCTGTCGGCGTCGAGCGGCAGCATCAGGGCGTAGCGCTCGCCCCAGCGCTCGCAGAAATCGCGGAGATTGCCGGCCTTGAAGCCGGCATTGTCGCCGCGGCGGCGATAGTTCAGCCGCGCCGGCTCGCCGATCTCGCGCGCCCAGGCCGCGGCCAGCTCCTCCTCCGCGCGGGCGACCGCCGGGTCGTTGGTGTCGGACAGCACGAAATAATCGAACCAGACGCCCTCGCCGGTCGCGTCGAGGCTGTCCTTGACGGCTCTAAGCCGGCGGAAGGCCCGCCCCGGGTCCTCGTTGCGCAGTGTCATCAGCACGGCGGTGCGCAGCGCGAAAGGCGCCGCCGCCTCGGCCGCCACGGCGAAGGGCGCGGCCGCGCGCAGCCCCTGCGCCCTGCCGTGCAGGAGCCAGAAGCCGATCGCCGCGTTCCAGAAGCCGAGCACGCTCCAGGGCGCCGCGACCAGGAAGGCGACGAGGATCACCCCGTCCGCAACGCTCCAGCCCCCGGCGCCGAGCACCTGCGCAAGCGCGGCGAGCAGCGCCGCGAGCGTGACGAGGTTCAGCGCCAGCACGAGGAACCGCCGGCGGCGCAGCGTGGTTTGCCCCTGCAGCCCGGCCGGCGTCATGCCGCCCGGCACAACCTCTTGCGCCGCCCGCCGGAACGTGGTCGGAGCGGAATGCTGGTTCATGGCGGTCTCTGTCATGGAAACGCAGACAGGCTCGAACGGAGGGATCGGCAGGATGGCGCGGGAGCCGGAATCTGCAACGGCGGGTGACGGCAGGGCAAGGGCTCTGGCGCTGTGGTATGCAGCGCCCCGTGAATGCCACCTGAATGAGGTCTCCCTGCCCGCCCTCGGGCCGCAGGATTGCCGCGTCACCACCCTGTGGAGCGGGATCAGCCGGGGCACCGAACGGCTGGTCTTCGAAGGCCGCGTGCCGGCTTCCGAGCACGGGCGCATGCGCGCGCCGTTTCAGGAGGGCGGCTTCCCTTTCCCCGTCAAATACGGCTATTGCGCCGTCGGCCGCGTGGATTCAGGCCCGCGCGACATGCTCGGCCGCGTCGTCTTCTGCCTCCATCCGCATCAGGAGCGTTTCGTCGTCCCGCGCGAAAACCTGGTCCCGGTGCCGGAGGCGGTTCCCGCCCGGCGCGCCATCCTCGCCGCCAATCTGGAGACCGCGCTCAACGCCCATTGGGACGCCGGCTCCGGCCCTGCTGACAGGATCGTGATCGTCGGCGGCGGCACGCTGGGCCTGCTGACCGGCTGGCTCGCCGCCCGCCTGCCCGGCGCCGAGGTCACGCTCGTCGATATCGAGCCGTCCCGGCAGGCGCTCGCGGCCCGGCTCGGCCTCGGCTTCGCCTTGCCGCGGGCAGCGCCCTTGGACGCTGATATCGTCTTCCACGCCAGCGCCAGCGCCGCCGGCCTCTTAACCGCGATCGGCTGCGCCGGGCAGGAGGCCCGCATCGTCGAGCTGAGCTGGTACGGCGAAGGAACGGTACCGGCCCCGCTCGGCGGCGCCTTCCATGCGCGGCGCCTTGCGCTCGTCGCCTCGCAGGTCGGCATGGTCGCGCCGTCGCGCCGCGCACGCTGGGATCACGCCCGCCGGGCGCGGGCCGCGATGGCGCTGCTCACCGACGAGCGGCTCGATGCGCTGATCACCGACGAGGTCGCCTTCCACGACCTGCCGCGGCGCCTGCCTGAACTGCTGGCGCCCGGCGCGGCTGGCCTGACCGCCGCGATTTGCTATGAAGCGCGCCCCTGACCGGCATTTCCGGGAGATCGCATGTATTCCGTCGAAGTCCGCGACCGCATCATGATCGGCCATTCCCTGCCCGATCCCTTCTTCGGCCCGGCGCAGAACCCGCACGGCGCGACCTTCGTGGTCGACGTCGCCTTCTTCCGCGAGACGCTGAACCGGCACAATGTCGTCGTCGACATCGGCGCCGCGCTCGACATTCTCGGCCGGACGCTGAAGCCGCTAAACTATCAGGACCTCGATGCCCTGCCGCAATTCGCCGGCGTGCTGACCACCACCGAATTCCTCTGCAAGCACATCTTCGACGCGATGGCGGCAGCTGCGAAATCCGGCGCGCTCGGCGCCGACGGCGCAAGCCTCGCCCGCATCCGCGTCACCCTCCACGAGACCGATCTCGCCCGTGCCAGCTACGAGGGCGCCCCGGCGTGAGCGGCATCGTCTTCGCCATCCCCGGCGATATCGACGCGCCGACCGGCGGCTATGCCTACGACCGGCACCTGCTGCGCGAATGGCGCAAGGCCGGTGTCGCGGCCCGGCATCTCGCCTTGCCCGGCTCCTTCCCCGCCCCGACGCCGCAGGACCTGGCGAGGACGCAGCAGCTTCTCGCCGGGATCGCCGGGGACGAGATGCTGCTGGTCGACGGCCTCGCCTTCGGCGCCTTCCCCGAAGCGCTCGCCGTGCGGTTCTCCGCACGCCTCGTCGCGCTCGTCCACCATCCGCTGGCGCTGGAGACCGGGCTCGGCCCCGACCAGGCCGCCCTCCTGCGCCGGACCGAGAGGCTGGCGCTGAAGCATGCGCGCGCCGTTATCGTCACCGGTCCGGCCACGCGCGACGTTCTCGTGGCGGAGTATGGCGTCGCGTCGGGCGCCGTCATCGTGGCCGTTCCCGGCACCGAGCCGGCGAGCCGCGCGACGCCGGCCGGCGACGGCCCTGCGCGCCTGCTCGCCGTCGGCGCGCTCATTCCCCGCAAGGGCTACGACATCCTCGTCACGGCGCTTTCCGCCATCCGGGACCGGCCATGGACCCTGACCATCGCCGGTTCGCCCGATCATGATCCACAGGCGGCCGGGGACCTCGATCGCCGGATCGCCGCTGCCGGGCTGGCCGAGCGCATCCGGCTCGCCGGCAGCGTCGGCGCCGATACGCTCCGGCGTTTTTATGCCGAGGCCGATGTTTTCGTGATGCCCTCGCTCTATGAAGGCTACGGCATGGTGCTGACGGAGGCGCTGGCGCGCGGCCTGCCGGTCGTCACGACGCTGAGCGGGGCCGGCGCAGAAGCCCTGCCCGATGCCGCCGCCCTCAAGGTTCCGCCCGGTGACGCAGCGGCACTTGCCAAGGCGCTCGCAAGCCTGATTGATGCGCCGGCTGAGCGTCGGCAGCGTGCCGATGCCGCATGGGCCGCGGCCGGCGCTCTGCCGCGCTGGGACGAGACCGCGCGCATCGTCGCCGCGGCCTGTCTGTGCGACGGCGGCCGAAAGGTAGGATGATGGCTGGTTTCTCTCCGGAATGGCTCGCCTTGCGCGAGCCGGCCGACCACGCGGCGCGCAACCCGCAGGTCCTCGCCGCCGTCGGCGGCTATTTCGCGGGCAGTGCCTCGCTCTCGGTGCTGGATCTCGGCTGCGGCGCCGGCTCCAACCTGCGCGCGGCCTGCGCCGCCCTGCCCGACCGCCAGCACTGGACGCTGGTCGACCACGATGCCGGGCTCCTGGCTCTCGCCCGCACGCGTCTTGAGGCCTGGGCCGACGAGGCGCGCGAGCAGGGCGAGGAACTGGTGCTCGCCAAGGGCGACAAGACGATCACGGTCGACACCCGCAAGGTCGATCTGGACAAGGATCTCGACTGGGTGCTGGGCTGGCGGCCCGATCTGGTCACGGCCGCCGCCCTCTTCGATCTCGCCTCGAAGCGCTGGATCGAGCGCTTCGTCGCGGCGCTGACGAGCCAGTGCCTGCCGCTCTACGCCGCGCTCACCTATGACGGCCGCGAGAGCTGGCAGCCGGAGCATTCGGCCGATGCCGGCATCCATGCCGCCTTCGACGACCATCAGCACGGCGACAAGGGTTTTGGCCCCGCCGCCGGCCCGGAGGCTCACGAGATCATGGCGGAAGCCTTCCGCAAATCCGGCTTCGCCGTCTCGAGCGGCGACAGCGCCTGGCTGCTCGATGCCTTTCGCCGGCCCCTGCTGGAGGCGCTGGCGCAAGGCATCGCCGCGGCGGCCGGCGAAACCGGGCGCCTCGACGCGGACACGGTCTCAGGCTGGCTCGCCGCGCGCCGCAAGGCGCAATCGGCACTGATCGGCCATCAGGATCTCTGGGCGCGGCCGGTCTGAGCGAGTGCCTATTTCGATCCGGGCCACATCCGCCGCATCACCCCGTCCCTGAGGACGAGGCGATGATGCAGCGCGGCGGCGATATGCAGCAGAGTGAGCGCGCCCAGCGCCAGCGCGAGCTTGCCATGCCGGCCGAGCACGCGTTTGGCGGCCTCCTCATCGGGCTTCGCCAGCGCCGGCAGGTCGAACAGATCGAAGACCGTCAGCGCCGGAAACAGCGAAACCCCGATCCAGCCCGACAGCGGCACGACGATGAGCAGCCCGTAGAGCAGCCAGTGCACCAGATGCGCGGCCGCCTTCTGCCACCAGGGCAGCGTCGGCTCGTCCGGCGGCGCGCCGTGCAGCAGGCGATAGACGAGCCGCCCGGCCGTCAGCCACAGCAGCAGGAAGCCGAGGAGCTTGTGCAGGCTGTAGAGCCCGTTCGTCAGCCCGTCCCAGATATCCAGCACATTGCCGCGATAGCTCATGGTGAGCCCGGCCGGGATCATCACGAAGACCGCGACGACCGTGATCCAGTGCAGCGCGCGGGCGAGCGGGCTGTAGACACGGGTTGCAGTGGTCCCCTGTTCCACCGGAAAGCCTCCTGGTCCCGTCGCTGGAGCGGTATTCATCTCACGTTCAAGCATCCGCGCCCATAGGGCTTGCGTCACGCTTCGCGGCTTTTCTCCCCGCGCCCCGCCGGCCGCTGCGTCCTGACGTGGTTTTGATCATGGAACCTGCGCCATGCCGGCCACGTTGCTGGCAGAGCGGGCCGCAAGGCTCTATATCCATAAGCGGTGGTGCCCTGAATGCCCCGGCCACCAGCCCAATCTGACGGACCTTTCAATGCCTGAGTCGCGTACGCTCTTCGGCGCTTCCCTCCAGACGGATCTCGTGAAGGTCGAGCGGGCGATCGCCGAGTTTCGGGCCGGTCGGCCGGTTCTGCTGCGCGATGGGGAGCGGCTCGCGCTCGCGCTCTCCGCCGAGCTCGCCGGGGACGATCTCGGTAGGCGCTTCGATGCTCTGGCCAAGGGCCGGGGGCATCTGGTGCTCAGCGCCGCGCGCCTGCGCCGTCTCGGCGCCAAAGGACGCCTGGAAACCGGCGTCTTCGCGCTTCCCGCAATCGACCCCGCCCGCATCGAGGCGCTCGCCTTCAAGCTCGACGGCCGCATGGACGCACCCGTCGCGCCGGCCCGCCCCCTCGACGAGGCGGCGCTCGAGCTGGCGCGGCTGTCGCTCGTGCTGCCGGCCGTGATCCTCGTGCCGGTGAGCGCTGAGGCCGTCGCCGCCGAGCCTCTCGTCGAGGTCGGGATCGCGGCCATCGGCGGCTACCGCGCCGAGCAGGCCGCGACGCTGAAGATCGTCGGCCGCGCGCCGGTGCCGCTGGACGGCGCGCCCGAGACCGAATTCGTCGTCTTCCGCGGCGGCGAGGGCTTGCGCGACCAGGTCGCGATCGTCGTCGGCAAGCCCGATCTGACGGCGCCGGTACCGGTGCGCCTGCACTCGGCCTGCCTGACCGGGGACCTCTTCGGCTCGCTGAAATGCGATTGCGGCGACCAGCTGCGCGAGACCGTGCGCTGGATGGCGGAGAACGGCGGCGGCATCCTGCTCTATCTCGACCAGGAAGGCCGCGGCAACGGCATCTCCAACAAGATGCGCGCCTACAGGCTGCAGAGCCAGGGCTGGGACACCTATGACGCCGACGAGGTGCTGGGCTTCGACCTCGACCAGCGCCATTTCGATTTCGCCGCGACCATGCTGAAGGAGCTCGGCGTGTCGCGCGTCGTGGCGCTGACCAACAACCCGCAGAAGATCGGCGCGATCGAGGCGGCCGGGCTCGAGGTGGCGGCGAGCCGGCGCGTGCTCGGCCGTCCGACCGCCCATAATATCCGCTATCTCGCCGCCAAACGCGACCGCGCCGGCCATTTCATCGACATGGACGCGCTGATGGCGCGCGCCGCGCCGACGGATTGACCCGTCAGGCCAGCGCGGCCATCGCCGCGACCGGCTGCACCGGCAGGCCGTCCAGCACGCGCCGGAGGCCGGCCGGGTCGACCTTGCCGCCCCGCATCGTCTCGTCGCGATGGATGCCGCCGGCGACGAACAGGCTGTCGAAGCCCATCAGCCGCGCCCCGGCGAGGTCGGTGCGCACGGCGTCCCCGATCACCAGCACCCTGGCCGCCTCGGCCGGCCGGCCGCCGCGGACTTCCGCCGCCGCCGCGAGCGCGAGATCATAGGCCGGCCGATAGGGTTTCCCGGCCCAGGCGACGGCGCCGCCGAGCTCCTCGTAGATCGCGGCCAGCGCCCCGGCACAGGGCAGAAGATCCTCGCCGACATGCACGACGAGATCGGGATTGCCGCAGATGAAGGGCAGGCCGCGCCGGGCGAAGCGTGTCAGCAGCGGCCGGTACTGCTCGGGCGTCTCGGTGCGGTAGTCGTTGAGCTCGGTCGCGACGACGATCTCGGCCCGCTCCTCGTCGACGAGCGCGACGTTAAGCCCGGCGAAGACCTCCCGGTCGCTCGGCCGGCCGATATGATAGGCATCGCCGTGATGGCTCTGCGCGATCAGCGCGCGGGTGACGTCGCCGGAGGTGACGAGCCGGTCCCAGGCCCGGCGCGGCACGCGCTTGGCGTCGAGGAGCTCGGCGACCTGCTGCGACGGCCCCGGCGCGTTCGAGAGCAGCACGACCGCGCCGCCACCCTCCCGGAAGGCCGTCAGCGCCTCGCAGGCCGGCTCCAGCGCCCAGAGCCCGTCATGCACCACGCCCCAGACGTCGCTGATCAGCACATCGTAGCGGGCGAGGAGATCGCCCGCCCGCTCCAGAACCGCAACGCTCATCGCGCGCGCGCCTCGGCGGCGATGCGGGCCTCGACATCGGCACGGCGCGGCAGCGGCGCCACCGCGCCGTAGCCTTGCGTCGATAGCGCCGCCGCGACATTGGCATAGGCCCCGGCGGCGAAGGCGTCGCCCCCGCGCAGATATTCCGCGAGGAAGGCGCCGTCATAGCAATCGCCCGCGCCGGTGGCGTCGATCGCATCGACCTTGACCGGCCGGAAGCGCTCGCGCCGGTCGGGCGTCGCGACCAGCGAGCCGGCGCTGCCCAGCGTCAGCGCGACGACCCGCGCGCCAAACCCGAGATAGAAATCCGCGATGGCGTCGGGGTCGCCGAGCCCGGTGAGCTTAGCGGCGTCGTCGAGCCCCGGCAGGATGATGTCGGCGAGGGCGCAGGCGGCGTGGATGATCGCCCTGGCGCGGGTCAGCGGCCACAGCTTCAGGCGCAGGTTCGTGTCGTAGGCGGTCAGCACCCCGGCGCCACGGGCGGTCTCCAGCGCCTCGAACACGGCATCGCACGCGCTCGCCGAGATCGCCTGGCTGATGCCGGACGCCTGCACGATCCGGGCGGAGCGGATCAGGCCGTGCGGCAGGTCGCGCGGGCCGTAGAGGCTCGCGGCGGAGCCGGCGCGCAGATAGGAGAAGACATGGCCGGACGGCCCGTGATCGACGAAATAGAGGCCGGTCGGCGCGCTCGGATGGGTCGCGACATGGCTGTCGTCGATGCCCTCGCGCTGCCACAGGGCCCGGATCGAGCGGCCGGCGCTGTCGTCGCCGAGCGCGCCGAGATAGCCGACCGACAGGCCCTGGCGCGCCGCAGCGACCGCGCAGTTCGAGGTGTCGCCGCCATGGCCGAACAGGAAGGCCCCGCTCTCGGCGCGGGTGGCGTTGAACTCGCCGAGCGGTTCGCCGAGGCAGAGGAGATCGAAACGGCTGTCGGTCACACTTCAAAACCACGCAGATGGCGCCGGAACGCCGGAAAAGCCCTGCCTTCCTAGAGCATCGAACGACAAAGTGAAATCCGGTGCCGGCAAGAATGCGGCGGCGCCTATTCCGCCGCCTCGCGTTTCGGCGTAAGCGTCATCAGCCGGTCCGCCAGCGCGACGATCTCCTGGCGCAGCGCCGCGTTCTGCCCGCCCTCGCCGGCCGCCTTGCGCAGCGCCGCGTTCTCCTCCTTGAGCCGGCCGCGCTCGGCCCGCGCCTGGCTCAGCGCGCCCTGGAGCGTCTGCAGCTCGGCCCGCAGCATCTCGATGCGGCTTTCGCGCTCGCGCGCGGCCTCCTGCGAGGCAAGGATCTCCTCCCGGTCTTTCCGCATGGCTGCCTCCCGCTCCTCGGCCGCAGCGGCCAGCGCCCGCTCCAGCGCTTCCCGTTCCGCCTGCATCTCGGCGCGCTTCACCTCGTCCTGCCGAAGCCGCGCCTCGAGCGCCTGCGCCGCCACGCCGGCGGCCCCGGCACGGGCATCGGCCGCGGCGAGCCCGGCCTCGGCCTCGGCGGCGCGCGCGCTGAACGCATCGGCCCTGACCCGCTCGCCGTCACGCTCGACCGTCATCGCGGCAAACGCCGCCTCGCTGCCGGCGAGGCGCTCCTCGGTCGCGGCGAGCCTTTGGGCGAGCTCGTCGCTCTTGCCTTGCAGCACCATGATGCGGGTGCCGTCCTCGACCTGCGCCACGCGCAGCTTCTCGCCGGCGCTGCGGCTCTCGGCCAATTCCTCCTCCCGCCCGGCCAGCAGCGCCTCGATCCGCCGGAGGCTCTCGCGCTCCCTGGCCAGCTCCTCGTTGCGGGCCTTCAGGTCCGCGCCGGTGCCGGTCAGCGCCGTGCGAACCTCCGCCAGATCACGTTCGAGGCTCGCCAGATCCGCGATCCGCTTCTCCAGCGTCGCCGCGGTCTCGCCATGGGCGGCTCGCTCGCCCGCAAGCGCGGCCTGCGTATCGGCAAGCTCACCGCGGGTCCTGGCCAGATCGTCCTCGAGCCCGCCGATCCGGATGTCGCGCCCGGCAAGCTCGCGCTCCAGCCGCCCGATCGTCATGTCGCGCCGGCCGAGCTCGCGCATCGCCTCGGCCTTGGCCGCGAAGCCCCGCTCCGCCTCCTGCTCGGCACCGCGCATCTTGACCGCGAGCCCGGCGCGCAGATGGTCGCGATCGGCGGCGATCTCGGCAAGCGACAGCGGGAACGCGGCTTCGGCCCGCTTGCGCGCCAGCCTGTCGGCGCGGCGCGCCAGCGCCGGCACGGCTGCGAGCGCCATGAGGGCAGCGCAGAGGAAGCCGAGCGCGAACAGCATGGCGGCTTCGATCACGTCTCGATGGCTCCCGGATGAGGCTTGAGGAGCAAGCCTGCCATGGCAGGCGCGTCATGGCCAGCTAGAACGGATTCCACGTCGCCTGCGGCGTGAACTTGAGATAGCCGAGATTGACGCCGAGCCGCCAGCCGACGCCGGTGCGGATCGGAACGATCGTGATCCCCTCCGCCGTCAGCGCGGTGAAGCCGAAGCCGCCGATGAAATAGGCCGAGCCGTCGACACCCGCGAAGCGCTGGTAGAGCGCGTCGACCGCCGGCAGGTTGTAGACCAGCATCATCGTGCGCGCGCCCTCGCCGCCGAAATCGAAGCCGATCGAGGGCCCCTGCCAGAACACCCGGCGGTCGCCGGCGTTGCGGGTATAGAGCTGGCCCTCGCCGTAGCGCAGCCCGCCGACGAAGGCGCCCGACGCTTCCTGGCCGAGCACGTAGCCGTTCGGCTCGCCCCAGCGGCGCACCGCTTCCTCGATGGTCAGCGCGAGCCCGCGCGAGACGTTTCCGAAGAACTTGTGCCCGGACGAGACGAGCTCGTTCTGGCTGAAGGAGCGCTGCCCGTCATAATTCTGGGCGAGCGCGGGAAGCGCCAGCCCGCTCAGGCTGGCACCGGCCACGGAAAGACCGCCCGTGATCAGATTGCGGCGGGTCTGGGTCATGATCGACATCTCCAGGCAGGGCGCCAGGCAAGGCTGGAGCGCCGGGGCGGTTTGATCGCCCGTCCGCCCGGCTCCGGCGGCGGCGCTGCGGCAGCCGGCTCGGGATGGATGCGAAACGGGCCGGAGGGCGGGCCGATCCTGGGCTGTCCGCCGCCCGACCGGACGACGACAGGCGACGTCCGGCGAATGCGAATCGATTTCGTAACGGATTTGATACGCCGCAAATCTATCCAAGGCGTGAAGATTCCGCAGAGCCGCTCGGCCCGGGACAGGACGTGTGCTGAGGATTTGACGCGATGAAGGCCGCAACAAGGCAATGCCGGATCCGGTTCGCCGCCGGCCTCGTCGCCTTCGCCATCGGCCTGCCGGCTGCGCTCGCCAGCACGCCGGCGCCGCAGACGGCAGCGCCCGCCGGGGCTCTGCGGACCCTGCCCGCCGGCCTGCCGGCCCTGCCCTCGCTCGGCGAGGTGATGCAGCGCGACCTGAACACCGGCCTCGCCATCAACGGCTTCGACCCGGTCTCCTACCGCCTAGGCGAGAAGCCCGTGGCCGGGCGGCCCGAATATGAGCTGATCCGGGAGGGAAGCGTCTGGCGCTTCGCCTCTCAGGCCAATCTGGAAGCCTTCCGCGACGCGCCGGAGATCTACATGCCCGCCTTCGGCGGCTTCGATCCGACCGGTGTCGCCAAGGGCGCCGCCGTCGACAGCGATCCGGGCCAGTTCGCGCTCGTCGGATCGCGCCTGTTCCTGTTCCGCACCGCCGAGAACCGCCGGCGCTTCCTCCGCAATGCCGGGCTGCTGGCCGAGGCCGAAAGCCGCTGGGACACCGTGCTCAGCGGCGTCGCGCGTTAGCGGCGCCTCGGGTCCGCGGCGATCGCCCGCCGCGCCAACGCCTCGCTCGATGCCGCCACGAAGGGCGGGTTGCGGAACCCGCGCCCCGCGCGGCCGTAGACCGGCCGGGTTCCCTCCAGCGTCAGGACGATCCCGCCCGCCGCCGAGAGGATGGCGTCCCCGGCCGCGATGTCCCACTCCATCGTCTGGCCGCAGCGCACATTGAGGTCGGCCTCGCCCGAGGCGATCATCGCGAATTTCACCGCCGACGACACCGGGATCTCCCGGCTGGAAGACAGCGCCGCCACGATGCTCTCGCTGCGGCCATCGCCGTGGAACCGGCTGACGAGCGCGACCGGCCCCTCCTTCGGCACGGCCCGGACCGAAATCCGCCGCGCCGCGCCCGGAAGGCTCCCGTCGGCGGCGAGATCCTGCATATGGGCCTGCGTGCCGGAAAACCAGAGCCGCCCCGTCGCCGGCTGGGCGATCGCACCCGCGACCGGCCTGCCCCCGCTCACCAGCGCGATCGCGACGCAGTAACTGTCGCCGCCGGCGAGGAACTCGCGCGTGCCGTCGAGCGGATCGAGCAGGATGAAGACCTCGCCGGGCGCCGCGTCCCCGGCCGTCTCCTCGCTGACCACCGGGAAACCGGGCAAAAGCCGCGCCAGCGCCTCCTTGGCGGCCCGGTCGGCCGCCAGATCGGCGGAACACACCGGCGAGCCGTCGCGCTTGAGCGTGACGTCGCGCGCCGTCCGCTGCGCCAGGAGGGCGGCAGCGCTCGCTCCAGCGGCTTCTGCGAGCTTGCGCGCGAGCCCGTCGGGGTCGCTGAGACGGGGGTCGTCACGGCCGATCATCGCGGCTCGTCCTTCCAGACCTCGCTCTGGCGAGGGCGATTAACCACATGAAAACCAAGATAGCAGCATATCAGATGACGACGGCGCCCCGCTTCCGGCGCATTTCCCGCTTCCAGGATCCCGCTCCCATGACCGCCATCTCGCTCGATCCGCTCGATCTGGCCGCGCTTCTGTGCAGCCGCGTCTGCCATGACGTGATCAGCCCGGTCGGCGCGATTGTCAACGCTCTCGAAGTGCTGGAAGAGGACGATCCCTCGATGCGCGATTTCGCGCTCGAGCTGATCAAGAAGAGCGCGCGCGCCGCCTCCGCCCGGCTGCAGTTCGCCCGCCTCGCCTTCGGCGCGGCCGGTTCCGCCGGCGCGATGATCGACCTCGGCGATGCCGGCAACGTCGCCAACGGCTTCCTCAACGACGAGAAACTCTCGCTCGACTGGGAGGCGCCGCGCGCGCTTTTGCCGAAGAATCAGGTCAAGCTCCTGCTCAACCTTCTGATGATCGCGACCCAGGCCGTGCCGCGCGGCGGCAAGCTCGTCTCGCGCGCCAGCGTCGAGGGCGAGCAGGGCACGTTCGAGATCACCGCGACCGGCTCGCATGCCCGCATTCCCGCCCATGTCGAGGAACTCCTGGCCGGGCGTTCCGAAAGCGGCACGATCGACGCCCACGCTGTCCAGCCGCTCTATGCCGGCATGGTCGCCCGCTCGGCCGGGATGGCGATTACCTTCGCCATCGACGGCGACACGGTGACGATTAGGGCCGCCAAGGCGCCCTGAGGCGAAACGCCGGCACGATCTCAACCGATCTTAAACCGTTCTGCCGCTTTAGTTCGAGCAGCGTTCCGCGTCGAGTGAAGTTCCCGCATGGACGAGCTGCTGCAAGAATTCCTGACGGAGACCGGCGAGAATCTCGACACGGTCGACCGGGAACTCGTGCGCTTCGAGCAGGATCCTAACGACCGCGACATCCTGCGCAACATCTTCAGGCTGGTCCACACGGTCAAGGGCACCTGCGGCTTCATCGGCCTGCCGCGGCTGGAGGCGCTGACGCACGCCGCCGAATCGGTGATGGGGCAGTTGCGCGACGGCGCCACCGTCAAGCCCATCGCCGTCACCGCGATCCTGGAGACCATCGACCGGATCAAGGACATCCTGGCCGAGCTCGCCGAGAAGGCGCAGGAGCCCCAGGGCAACGACGAGACGCTGATCGCAGAATTGCTGGCGCTCGCCGAGGATGCCAGGAGCGAGGTGGCGGAGCAGGCGCCGCCCGAGCCGCAAGCAGAACTCCCCGCCGATCCGCTCGACCCCGTCGCCGCCTATCTCGCCCGCCATGGCCAGGCTCCCACGGCGCCCTCCGGCGGCGAGGACATCGTCTTCCGCAACGCGCCCGGCCCGCAGCGCGGGCGCGACGGGCGCATCGAAGGCGGCGAGGCGGCCGAGGATCCCCAGGTTCCCGCGCGCAGCGGCGGCCCGGCCACGCTGCGCGTCAACGTCGATACGATCGAGCATCTGATGACGATGGTCTCGGAGCTCGTCCTGACCCGCAACCAGCTCCTCGAGGTGGCGCGGCGGCAGGAGGATGCCGGGCTCAAGGCCCCGCTCCAGCGCCTGTCGCTGATCACCGCCGAGTTGCAGGACGGCGTGATGAAGACGCGCATGCAGCCGATCGGCAACGCCTGGTCGAGGCTGCCGCGCATCGTGCGCGACCTGAGCGCCGAGCTCGGCAAGCGCATCGAGCTCGTCACCGACGGCGCCGAGACCGAGCTCGACCGCCAGATCCTCGACCTGATCAAGGACCCGCTGATCCACATGGTCCGCAACTGCGCCGACCATGCGATCGAGACGCCGGCCGGGCGGCGCGAGGCCGGCAAGCCCGAGCACGGCACGATCCGGCTTTGCGCCTATCACGAGGGCGGCTCGGTCACCATCGCGGTCGCCGATGACGGGCGCGGCCTCGACATCGCGCGCATCCGCGCCAAGGCGCTCGCCAACGGGCTTGCGAGCGAGGCCGAGCTCGACAAGCTCGGCGAAGCCCAGATCGGCCGCTTCATCTTCCATCCCGGCTTCTCCACCGCCGAGAACGTGACGGCGGTCTCGGGGCGCGGCGTCGGCATGGACGTCGTCAAGTCGAACGTCGATTCGATCGGCGGCACCATCGACATCACGAGCCGCCCCGGCCTCGGCACCACCATCACCATCAAGATCCCGCTGACGCTCGCGATCATCTCCGCCCTCATCGTGGTCGCGGGCCAGGACCGCTACGCCATCCCGCAGATCGCGGTGCGCGAGCTCGTCCGGGTCAAGCCCGGCGACGGCAACCGCATCGAGGAGATCAACGGGGCGCCGGTCCTGCGGCTGCGCGGGCGGCTGTTGCCGATCGTGTCGCTGCCGGGGCTGATGCGGGCAAAGGCCGGGGAGCCGGCGCAGCGGGCGGACGGCGAGGGCTTCATCGTCGTCACCCAGATCGGCGAACGGCAGTTCGGCATCCTGGTCGACAGCGTCTTCCACACCGAGGAAATCGTGGTGAAGCCGATGTCGAGCAAGCTGCGCCACATCCAGCTCTTCTCCGGCAACACCATTCTCGGCGACGGCACCGTGGTCCTGATCGTCGACCCCAACGGCATCGCCCGGCTGGTCGCGGCGGAGGCCTCCGCGGAGGTGCAGGGGGAACCGCGCCAGGCCGCCGCGGAGCCGCAGCGCGGCGAACGCGCCACGATGCTGGTCTTCCGGGCCGGCACCGGCGGCCTCCAGGCCCTGCCGCTCACGCTGGTGACGCGGCTCGAGGAGATCGAGGCCGGCGCGTTCCAGCACGCCGGCGGCCGCACGCTGCTGCATTATCGCGGGCGCCTCGTGCCGGTGACGCCGGTCGCGGACACCGAGCTGCGCGCCAAGGGCATCCAGCCGCTGGTCATCGTCTCGAACGGCGACCTGACCGCCGCGCTCGCCGTCGAGGCGATCGTCGACATCGTCGAGGAGACCTTCGAGATCGAGATGGCGGCGGCCGGGATGCACGGCATCATCGGCTCGGCGATGATCCGCGGCCGGGCGACCGACATCCTCGACCTCGCTCACTACCTGCCGCTGAACGAGCCGGGCTGGTTCAGCCGGGGCGGCACCGAGCGCCCGGGCCGGATCCTGCTGGTCGAGCCCTCCGACTTCCTGCGCGAGATGCTGACCCCGGTGCTGAAGGCCACGGGGCGCAGCGTCGCCGCGCTGCCGGATTTCGGCGAGGCGGGGCTTGGCGCCGCCGGGCCGGTCGCGGCGGCGCTCATCGACCTCGACGGCGACAGCGACGCCGCCTTCGCCTTCGCGGCGGCGCTGCGCGAGCGGGCCGGGGCCGAGCGCCTGCGCATCCTCGGCCTCACCGCCTGCACCACGCCCGACCTGCACATGCTGGCGGTCCAGGCCGGTCTCGACGACGTCGTGGCGAAGTTCGACCGCCGCGCCCTGATCGGCGAGCTGAACGCGACGGGCACCGATCCGAGGCTGGCGGCATGACGCAGAGCGAAGTCCGCACCCCCGTCGCCCCCGGCTTCGGCGATTCGCTCGACTACGTGACCATCCGCGTCGGCGAGCAGCTTCTGGGCCTGCCGATCGGCCGCGTGCAGGATGTCTTCATGGTCGACCGCATCACCGTCGTGCCGCACGCGCCCGAGGAGGTCGTCGGCCTGCTCAACCTGCGCGGGCGCATCGTCACCGCGATCTGCCTGCAGAGGCGGCTGGGAAGGCCCGCCGCCCGGCTCGACGGCCGCAGGCGCGGCGAGCTGACGGCGATCGGGATCGACCATGACGGCGAGGCCTATGCCCTCATCGTCGATTCGGTCGGCGAGGTCATCCGGCTCGACCGCTCGACCTTCGAACCGCTGCCCGTCCATCTCGATCGCCTCTGGGCGGCGCTGGCGACGGGCGTTCATCGCCTCGACGACGAGTTGCTCGTCGTCCTCGACCTCGATGCCGTCCTTGATCTCGACCTTCGCCGCGCAGCCTGACGGCGGCGCCCCAGCTCCGGAGAAGCAATCATGAAATACTGCCTCGTCGTCGATGACTCCGCGGTGATCCGCAAGGTGGCCCGCCGCATCCTGGAGGGATTGCAGTTCCGCATCGCCGAGGCCGAGGACGGCGCGCGCGCCATCGACGCCTGCAAGGGCGAGATGCCGGACGCGGTCCTGCTCGACTGGAACATGCCGATCATGGACGGCTACGAATTCCTGCGCACGCTGCGCCAGATGCCCGGGGGAAAGCGACCCAAGGTCGTCTTCTGCACCACCGAGAACGACATCGCCCATATCGCGCGCGCCATGCATGCCGGCGCCGACGAATACATCATGAAGCCTTTCGACAAGGAGATCGTCGCCTCGAAGTTCCATCAGGTCGGGCTGCTCTGAGCCGGAGCGCTCCGGCGCCCCGGGAAGGATTTGCATGGTCTTCCCCTCCTCCCTGCCCGCAGCGCCGGCCTTGCGGCACAAGACGGTCGTCATCGCCGACGATTCCGTCCTCGTGCGCGGCCTCTTCGCGCGCTGGCTCGGCGAGGCGGGCCATTTCCATGTCGTCGCCGTCGCCGGCGACGGCGAGACCGCGCTCGCCCATGCCAGCCGCTTCAAGCCCGACGTGATGGTGCTCGATCTCGACATGCCCGGCATCGATCCCGCCGCGGCGCTGCCCAGGATCCTGAAGGAAAGCCCCCATACCGGCATCCTGCTCGCCGCGACGCTGAACGAGCGCAACACCCGCCTCGCGCTGGAATGCATGACCCAGGGCGCGATGGACGTGGTCTCCAAGCCCGACAGCCGCAGCGGCATGACGCTCTCGCTGGATTTCCGCAGCGAGTTCCTGCTGAAGCTCGGCAACATCCTGCAGACGCCGGTCAAGCCCGGCTCGCTGCCGCCGGAGATCGACACCGAGCTGGCGCAGGTCGGCCCGGTCAATCTGCGCCCGCTCGTCTCGATGATGCCGCGCTATCTGGTGATCGGCGCCTCGACCGGCGGGCCGCGCGCCGTCGCCAAGGTGCTTTTCGACATCGGCGAGGGCCTCACCGACCTGACGACCGTCGTCGTCCAGCACATGCCGCCGCTGTTCACCGCCTCCTTCGCCGAGCAGGTCTCGGCCCAGATCGGCATCCCCGCCCGCGAGCCCTTCGACGGCGAGCGGCTGGTGCGCGGCACCGTCTATATCGCGCCCGGCGGGCGCCATCTCGGCATCGACCGCCGCCTCGGCCACATCGTCGCGCGCATCGGCGACGAGGCGCCCGTCAATTTCTGCCGGCCGGCGGTCGACGTGCTGTTCAGCGACGCCGCCCGCCATCTCGGCGCCGCCGCGCTCGGCCTCGTGCTCACCGGCATGGGTAGCGACGGCACCGACGGCGCCGGCGCGCTGCGCCAGGCGGGCGCCGCCGTCATCGCCCAGGACGAGCCGAGCAGCACGATCTGGGGCATGCCGGGCTCGGTCGTGCGCGCCCGCCACGCCAGCGCGGTGATCGCGCTCGACGAGATCGGCGCCTCGATCCGCTGCCTCGTGCGCGGAGCCCGATCCGCATGACCGAAACCGATTTCGCCTTCCTGCGCCTGCTGCTGCAACAGCGCTCCGGCCTGTCGCTCACCGCCGACAAGCGCTATCTGGTCGAGAGCCGGCTCGGCATCCTCTGCCGCCGGCACGGCCTTGCCGATATCGGGACGCTCGTCCACCGGCTGCGTGCCGCGCCGGATCCGGACCTCGAAGGCGCCGTGGTCGACGCGATGACCACAAACGAGACGCTGTTCTTCCGCGACCAGACGCCCTTCACCCTGTTCCAGGACGTCGTCCTGCCCGAGCGGCTCGCCGCCAATGCCGCCAGCCGCTCGCTGCGGATCTGGTGCGCGGCCGTCTCCAGCGGCCAGGAAGCCTATTCGCTCGCCATGCTCGTCGACGAGATGGCGGAACGCCTCGCCGGCTGGAAGATCGATATCCTGGGAACGGATATCTCCGCCGAGATCCTGGAGAAGGCCCGCGCCGGGCTCTACAGCCAGCACGAGATCCAGCGCGGCCTGCCGATCCGGATGCTGCTGAAGCATTTCCGGCAGGAGGGCGACAGATGGCAGCTCTCGCAGCGCATCCGCGCGATGGTCACGTTCAGGCAGCACAACCTGCTGGAGCGCAACGACCAGTTCGGCCGCTTCGACGTGATCTTCTGCCGCAATGTCCTGATCTATTTCGACCTGCAGACCAAGATGAAGGTGCTGGAGCGCCTCAGCCCCCGCCTCGTGCCGGACGGCGCCTTCATCCTCGGCGCCACCGAAACCGTGCTCGGCCTGACGAGCATGCTCACCGCCGATCCGCGGCACCGGGGCCTCTACCGGCACGTCTCGATGGCTGCGGCCGCCGAAGCGGGCCGTGGCGAAAACGCGCCGCCGTTGCGGGCGTAGGCGCACCCCCCCAAACAAAAACCCCGCCTCTCGGCGGGGTCCCCGTCGACCTGTCGTGTACATCCGACGATCAGGTCAAGAACCGGTATGGCGTCGCTTCGTGACGGCCCGATGACAGGCGGGCCTCAGGCCGGGATGCGCTCGTCGGCCTCGGAGGGCTCGCGCAGCACATAGCCGCGGCCCCAGACGGTCTCGATGTAGTTCTTGCCGTCCGACGCGTTGGCGAGCTTCTTGCGCAGCTTGCAGATGAAGACGTCGATGATCTTGAGCTCGGGCTCGTCCATGCCGCCATAGAGATGGTTGAGGAACATCTCCTTGGTCAGCGTCGTGCCCTTGCGCAGCGAGAGCAGCTCCAGCATCTGGTATTCCTTGCCGGTCAGGTGCACGCGGGCGGCATCGACCTCGACCGTCTTGGTGTCGAGGTTGACGACCAGGTCGCCGGTGGTGATGACCGACTGGGCATGGCCCTTCGAGCGGCGCACGATCGCATGGATGCGGGCGACGAGCTCGTCTTTATGGAACGGCTTGGTGAGGTAGTCGTCGGCGCCGAAGCCCAGCCCCTTCACCTTGTCCTCGATGCCGGCGAGGCCGGACAGGATCAGGATCGGCGTCTTGACCTTGGCGACGCGCAAGCTGCGCAGCACCTCGTAGCCCGACATGTCGGGCAGGTTCAGGTCGAGCAGGATGATGTCGTAGTCGTAGAGCTTGCCGAGATCGACACCCTCTTCGCCGAGATCCGTCGTATAGACGTTGAAGCTCTCCGATTTGAGCATGAGCTCGATGCTTTGAGCGGTCGCGCTATCGTCCTCGATCAGCAGAACCCGCATGTCCACGTCCCCAATTTCGCCCGCAGGGCAGGAATGACCGTTGCTTCCGCCCGGACCGTTCGGTCCTCGGCGACGACGCACTTGCCCAATGAAACGCCACGCGACACGCTATGGGAAACTGGTTAACAAACCGTGATTCCCGAGCGCAAGCGCTTCCTCGGAGAAAAACGGCGATCCTTGTCGAGGTGAGTCGCATTTGACACGGATCGTCGAAAATCTCGTCCGCGAAAGCGCGCTCGCGGAGGGTCGCTGCGTGAAACAGGGCGATAACGGCCCTGTTTCACGCAGCAGCCTCGATCCGCAGTCTTAACCACAGAGCTTAATGGACGGTAAATAAGCGCAATTTGTTAGGAACCCTTACCAGATTCTCCACAAGGCTGACCTGCTCCCGATGAATTCCCCCCCGCACGGCCACGACCGCCTCGCCACGCTCGCTTCCGCCATCGGGCGGATCGAGGCCGTGAGCATCTATGGCCGCGTCATCGGCGTGCGCGGCCTGCTCGTCGAGGTCGCAGGCCCGATCGGCGCGATGAGCCTCGGCGGGCGCGTCGGCATCGAGATCGCGGCCGGCACCAGGGTCCCCTGCGAGGTCGTCGGCTTCTCCGGCGAGAGGGCGCTGGTCATGCCCTTCGGCGGGCTTACCGGCGTGCGCCGCGGCTGCCCCGTCCATGTCGACCGGGCGCAACCCGGCCTCAAGCCCACGCCCGCCTGGCTCGGCCGCGTCGTCGACGCGCTCGGCCGGCCCGTCGACGGCGGCCCGCCGCTGCCCGAGGGCGACACGCTCTTCGCCTTCCGCAACGATCCCCCGCCCGCCCATGCGCGCCGCCGCGTCGGCGCCCCGCTCGACCTCGGCGTGCGCGCGCTCAACACCTTCCTGACCTGCTGCGTCGGCCAGCGCATGGGCATCTTCGCCGGCTCCGGCGTCGGCAAGTCGGTGCTGCTCTCGATGCTCGCCCGCTATGCCCGGGCCGACGTCAACATCATCGGTCTCGTCGGCGAGCGCGGCCGCGAGGTGCAGGAATTCCTCCAGGAGGATCTGGGGCCTGAGGGCCTCGCCCGCTCGATCGTCGTCGTCGCCACCTCCGACGAGCCCGCTTTGATGCGCAAGCAGGCGGCGCTGACCACGCTGACGCTCGCCGAATATTTCCGCGACCGTGGCCTGCAGGTGATGTGCCTGATGGATTCGGTGACGCGCTTCGCCATGGCGATGCGCGAGATCGGGCTTGCCGCCGGCGAGCCGCCGACCACCAAGGGCTATACGCCGACCGTCTTCGCCGAGCTGCCGCGCCTGCTCGAGCGTGCCGGCCCGGGCACGGGCGAAGGCGCCATCACCGGCCTCTTCACCGTGCTGGTCGATGGCGGCGACCATGACGAGCCGGTCGCCGACGCGGTGCGCGGCATCCTCGACGGCCATATCGTGATGGAGCGCTCGATCGCCGAGCGCGGACGCTATCCCGCGATCAACATCCTGAAATCGGTCTCGCGGACCATGCCGCGCGCCTGCGACCCGGCCTATTACCCGGTGGTGCAGAAGGCCCGCGCCACGCTTGCGACCTATGCCGACATGGAGGAGCTGATCCGGCTCGGCGCCTATCGCCAGGGGGCTTCCGCCGAGGTCGACGAGGCGATCCGGCTCAATCCGGCGCTGGAGGCGTTCCTCAAGCAGGCGAAGGACGAGGCGACCCCGCTGCCGGAATGCTACGCCCGCCTCGCCGCGATCATCGGCGGCGCCTGACCGCGGCGTCCTATCGGACGCGGTAACGATGATCTATCTCATTGTTGGAGCATCGGATTCTTCCGAAAAGTGGATTCCACTTTTCGGTCCGATGCTCTAGCGCCGCGGCACCATCTGCACCAGCGCGAGCATCGCGGCGAAGCCGACCGCCTGGATCGCCGCCGAAACGATCAGCGTCACATTCGCGCCGAGCCGCTCGACCATCACCGCAAACAGCAGCGGCGCGGCGGCGAAGGCGATGTTCTGCGGCACGGTGAGCTTGCCGAGAACGACAGCGAAGCCGTTGCGGCCGAACAGCGCCAGCGGCAGCGTCGCCCGCGCGATCGAGATCACGCCGAGCACCGCGCTGAACAGCACGACGAAGATCGCCGCGGTGGTGATCGTCATCGGCACGACGGGCAAAGCGAGGCACAGGACCGGCCCCAGCAGCAGGCCCCACAGCGCGACCCTTTCCACCGGCAGCCGCTCGCCGAGCGTGGCGTCGATGGCGCGCGCGGCGATCGTCGCGGGCCCGCTCAGCGTCGCGACCCAGACGGCTTCGGCCTGCGTCAGCCCCCACTCCTGGAACAGCCTGATCAGGTGCAGCGGCAGCCCCCAGGAGGCGAGCCCGCTCGCCGAGAAGGCGAGCGCCACCAGCCAGAAGGCCGCCCTGCGGGAAGCCGGCGCCACGCTGCCGTATTCGCCCGCCGGGTGGACATCCGGCAGGGCGGCGGGCGGCGGCGCCGGCCGGTAGCGCGGCACGCAAGCAAAGATCGGCAGGACGATGACGATCTGCATCGCGGCGAAGACGAGAAGCGCCACGCGCCAGCCGAACGCGTCGGTCAGCACGGCGGTCAAGGGCCAGAACACGCTGGAGGACAGCCCCGTCACCAGCATCATCAGCCCGATGGCGCGGCGCGTCCGCTCGCCCATGAGCTGGGCGATGGTGACGTTGGCGGAATTGGCGAGCGACAGCGCATGGCCGAGCCCGATCACGAACCAGCTCGCAAGATAGCTTACCGGCCCCTGCGCCAGCGAAAGCACGGCAAGCCCGAGCGCGCAGATCACGGCACCGACGCACATCGCGCGGCGCGTACCCTCGCGGTCGAGCATGCGCCCGATCGCGGGCGCGATCAGCGCGCCGGTGACCAGCAGGATGGTGATGCCGGCGAAGACGACCTCGGCATTGAGACCGATCTCCCGCTCGAGCGGGCCGACCAGCACCGATGGCGCATAGAAGGTCGAGCCCCAACCGATGACGCGGGTCACCGCGAGGCCGAAGAGCAGGGGGCCGTGCCCGCCGAAACGAGAAGAGACAGCCAAGACAGGATATCCGCGGGGCAGAAGACCGGACGGCCGGACGCCTCTCGTCACTAGAGCATCCCGGCCGCCGGCGGCAGCAGCCGGCGCGCGGCCCGCGCATGCGTAAAAGGCCGCCCGTCCCGGTAAGGAAAGGTCAACCTCCTTGCGCCATGCTGGTCTTCGTCTCGCGGATGGAGTTGGGGCGCATGTCGAGGGGTCGGCAGGGCGCCAATGCGTAATCAGGAGTTGAAAACCACATGAAGTCGCGAGAGACGCTTCTTCGCCTCAAGCGCTTCCAGGTCGACGAGAAGCGTCGCCGGGTAAGCCAGATCGAGATGATGATCGCCGATTTTCACCGGATGGCGGGCGATCTCGATCGCGAGATCCAGGCAGAGGAAACCCGCGCCGGCATCACCGATCCAGCCCATTTCGCCTATCCGACCTATGCCAAGGCGGCGCTCGGGCGCCGCGACAACCTGCTCCAGTCGGCCGACAACCTGAAGGGCCAGCTCGACGAGGCCAAGGCCGAATTGCAGGAAGCCTTCGAGGACATGAAGAAGGTCGAGATCCTCGACGACCGCGAGCGCGCCTCCGAGCGCGCGGCGGAAGCCGCCCGCGACCAGACCACCATGGACGCCATCGGCCTGCGCTCGCGCGCCTGAGGGCCAGGCCGGCGCGGATGCCGGCCTTCCGACCTTGGGCGCATCCGCGAACGCTTGCCCTCGCCCCGTCCGGCTGGCACAGAGAGGACGAGGTTCGCGCCGCGGCGGTGACGACGTGGGCCACCCGTCGCCATGTCGTCCCAGCCCCCGGCCTCCATGAAACGCTATCTCGATTATCTCTGGCCGGTCATCGGGCTCGTCGCCGTCGTCTGGTCGGTCGAGCTGCTCTGGGACAAGCTCAAGGCCGAGGCCGGCTCCGACGCGACGATCGAGGCGCTCCTGGAGAATGCCGGCCTCTGGCAGAGCATCAGGATCATCGCCCACCGCATCGGCCACAAGATCGCGGTGATCCCGCCGGAAGCCTTCTTCCACGCGGCGCTGGCGACGCTGGTCGCCTATGCCGCGCTCGCCTGGTACGACCGCATCGCGCTGATCCATCTCGGCAAGGAGAAGGGCATCTCCTGGCCCTATATCGCGCTCTGCTCCTTCGTGACCTATGCGCTCTCGCACAATATCGGCGCCTCGGTCTTTTCCGGCGGCATGGTGCGCTACCGGGCCTATACCGCCAGGGGCCTGACGGCGGCCGAGGTCGCGGTCCTGGTTGCGCTCTGCTCCTTCACCTTCGCCTTCGGGACGATCTTCCTGATGGGCCTCGTGCTGCTCTACGAGCCGCAGATCCTGCATCCGCTGGAGCGGATGTCGCGCTGGTTCGCGATCAGCGACGGCACCGCCCGGCTGATCGGCGCCGGCATGCTCGCCTTCGTCGCGCTCTACACGCTCGGCTCCTGGCTGAGATTCAAGCCTTTGCGGATCGGCAAGCTCGAGATCATCTATCCGCGGCTGCCGATCGTGGCGCGGCAGTATCTGGCGGCTCCGCTGGAGCTCGCCGGCGCGGCGGGCATCATCTATTTCGCGCTGCCCGCGCAGGGCAATCCCGGCTTCCTGATCGTGCTCGGCGCCTTCCTGCTCTCCTTCTCGGCCGGGTTGCTCAGCCAGGTCCCCGGCGGCGTCGGCGTGATGGAGGCGGTCTTCCTGGCGGTGATGCCCGGCGTCCCGGCGCCCGCCGTCTTCGCCGCCCTGCTGATCTGGCGGCTGTTCTATCTCATCCTGCCGCTGGTGATCTCGCTGCCGGTGGTGCTCGCCTTCGAGCGCACCCAGCTCAAGCGCAGCACGCGCATCGCCCCGCCGCCCTAGATCGTCGCGCGTCCTGCCGGACGCGGTAACGATGATCTATCTCATTGTTGGAGCATCGGATTTTTCCGAAAAGTGGATTCCGCTTTTCGCATCCGATGCTCTAGCCTCGAACAGGCCCGTCAGCGCCTGAGCGCGATGGCCGCCGCGCCGAACATCAGGAGGGCGCCGGCGGCTTCCGACCAGCCGAACGGCTCGCCGAGCGCCGCGACGCCGACCGTGACCGCGATGGCGGGGCTGACGAAGGCATAGAGCCCGGCGCGAAAAGCCCCCCAGTCGCGCAGGAGCCGCATATAGATGGTGAAGCCCATCAGCGAGCCGCAGACGATCAGGAACAGCAGCGCAGGCAGCGCCGGCCAGCGCAGGAGGGCCCTGAGATCGGCGAGGCCGACCGGCTCCAGCGCAAGCGAGACCGCGGTGAGGCCGATGCCGCCGATCAGCGTCTGCCAGCCGGCGAGGGTCAGCGTCGGCATCGCGCCCGCGATCGGGCGGGAGAGCACGGCGCCGAGGCAGTAGAACAGCGTGCCGCTCGCCACGGCGGCGAGCCCCAGCATCTCCATCGGCTCGCCCTGCGCCGCCGAGAGGCCCCCCAGCGCCCGCGTCGCGAACAGGAAGCCGAGGCCGAGCGTGCCGAGCGCGATCGCCGCGACCTTGCGGCGGTCGATCCGCACGCCCTCGATCGCCCGGCTCGCCAGCATCGTATAGATCGGGATCGTCGCGAAATTGACGATCGCCGCGAGCCCGGTCGGCGCATGGGCCGTGCCCCAGAACAGCAGGGCGTAATGGACGGTGTTGAGCAGCAGCGCCGTGGCGATGAGCCGGGGCCAGGCGCCGCGCGGCACCTTCGGCAGATCGCGCCCGGCCCAGAGCAGCATCAGGAAGCCGGCGATCGAGAAGCGCACCGCCGCCAGGAAGACCGGCGGGACATGCATCGCCCCGACCTTGACCGGCAGCCAGGTCAAGCCCCAGACGAGGCACATCACGACGAAGAGGGCGGCATTGCGCGACATGGCTTCCGCTTAACCGCGGCCAGTGGCGCTGACCATTGCGCCGCGGGCATCGGGGGGCCGCCGAAACCGGAGGTAGCGAGCCGCTAGATCATCACGCGTCCTGTCGGACGCGGTAACGATGATCTATCTCATTGTCGGAGCATCGGATCTTTCCGAAAAGTGGAATCCACTTTTCGGTCCGATGCTCTAGACGCTGCCGACCGTCTTCAGCCGCACGCGCGGATGGATCTCGGCTTGCGACAACACCGGCGTCTCGCGGCGGAAGCGCTCGATGATCTGGCGGGCGAAGGGCCGCGCCAGCGCCGAGGTGACCAGCGCCGGCATCTCGCCGATGCGCGCCGCATCCTCGAACTTGTCGCGCACGTGATGCACGAACTCCTGAAGCCGCGAGGGCTGCATGGCCAGATGCCGCTCCTCGCCCTGGCCGATGATCGATTCGGCGAAGACGCTTTCCCAGGCCGGCGAGAGCGTGATGATCGGCAAGACGCCCTGCATGTTGGCAAACTGCGCGCAGATCTGGCGGGCCAGCCGCACGCGGACATGCTCGGCGATATCGCGCGGGTTGCGCATGTTCGCCGAGACCTCCGCGATGCCCTCGATGATCGTCGCCAGGTCGCGGATCGAGATGCGCTCGGCGAGCAGCAATTGCAGCACGCGCTGGATGCCGGTGGTCGAGATCTGGCTCGGCACGATCTCCTTGACGAGGTCGGCATGGTCCTTCGGCAGCTCGCGCAGGAGCTTCTGCACCTCGGCATGCGAGAGCAGCTCCGGCATGTTCGACTTCAGCACCTCGGTCAGATGCGTCGAGATCACCGTCGCGGCGTCGACCACGGTGTAGCCGCGCAGTTGCGCCTCGTCCTGCAAGGCGGCGTCGATCCAGGTCGCCGGCAGGCCGAAGGTCGGCTCCAGCACGTTGTGGCCGGGCAGGTTCACCGCCCCGCCCATCGGGTCCATCGCCATGTACTGGCCGGCGTAGACGACGCCCTGCCCGGCATCGATCTCCTTGATCTTGATGAAGTAGTGGTTCGCCTCGAGCTGGACGTTGTCGACGATGCGCACGGCCGGCATGACGAAGCCGAGCTCGGCCGCGAGCTGCCGGCGCAGCGCCTTGACCTGGTCGGTCAGCCGGTCCTGCCCGCCCGTGGCGTTGACCAGCGGCAGGAGCCCGTAGCCGATCTCGATCTTGAGCTCGTCCATCTTGAGCAGGTCGCTCAGCGTCTCCTCGCGCGGCGTGCCGTCCGCCGCCGCCCCGCCCGCCTGGGCGGCGCCCGCACCCGCCTTTTCAGCCTCGCGCGCCTTGGCGATCCGGCCGAAATGGCGGGCGAGGAAGCCCGCCCCGCCGGCGAGCAGCAGGAAGGGCAGCATCGGGATGCCGGGCAAGAGCGCGATCAGCAGCATCACCGCCGCCGACATGCCGAGCGCCTTGGGATAGCCCGAGAGCTGCCGGCCGAGCGCCTTGTCGGCCGCGCCGCGCACGCCCGCCTTCGAGACCAGCAGGCCGGCTGCGGTCGAGACGATCAGCGCCGGGATCTGGCTGACGAGGCCGTCGCCGACCGTCAGCTGCGTATAGTTATGCGCCGCCTGGCCGAAGCTCAGGCCCTGCTGCGCCACGCCGATGATGATGCCGCCGAGCACGTTGATGAAGGTGATCAGCAGGCCGGCGATGGCGTCGCCGCGCACGAATTTCGAGGCGCCGTCCATCGAGCCGAAGAAGGAGGATTCGTCCTCCAGCGCCTTGCGGCGGGCCTTGGCGGTGTCCTGGTCGATCAGCCCGGCGGAGAGATCGGCGTCGATCGCCATCTGCTTGCCGGGCATGGCGTCGAGGGTGAAGCGGGCAGCGACCTCGGCGATGCGGCCCGAGCCCTTGGTGATGACCACGAAGTTGACGATGATCAGGATGGTGAAGACGATCACCCCGATCACGAAATTGCCGCTCATCACGAAGCCGGCGAAGGCTTCGATGACGTGCCCCGCCGCCGCCGTCCCCTCGTGGCCATGCGCCAAAATGAGGCGGGTCGAGGCGAGGTTCAGCGCCAGCCGGAACATGGTGACGATCAGGAGCGCCGTCGGGAAGGCGGAGAATTCCAGCGGCTCCTCGATGAAGAGCGCCGTCATCAAGACCAGCACAGAGAGGATGATCGAGAGCGCCAGCAGGATGTCGAGCAGAATCGCCGGCATCGGGAAGATGAGCACCACGAGGATGCCCATGACGCCGATGGCGAGGAACAGATCCGGCCGGTTGAGGAGCTTGCCCATCGCCCCGCGATCGGGGATGGAAAAGCCTCTGCCCTGCCCTGCCGTCACATCGGTCATCGACCGCTCCGCCCAACGCCCGCGCGCGCCCCGAAGCGGAGCGCGACCCGGCAATTCTTGCCGGGCTCATGGTGAATGAACGGTTAAGACCCCGGCCGGAACAGTCCGGCCGGATCGCCCGATCCCGCGCATCGGTCCTCGGATAGCCGTAACCATGGCGCGCAAAAATCGAACCGGCGGAACAAACATCCTCTGAATGCATTATTTCTGACCGGCATTCTGCCTCTAAGAATGCCGTCGGAGATATGCTCACAACAGCCTGGAGGTCGTCATGGACAGACGCTCATTCCTGATGACGCTGGTCGGAGGTTTCGCCGCGGCCGGCATGGGCGGCATCGCCGCGGCGCAGGCGGCCCAGCCGAAGCCGGCGCCCGAGCCGGACCTCGAGCCCGCCAGGGGCGAGGAGGCCGTGCCGGCCGAGATGAAGCAGGCGCTGGACAAGGCCGACGCCGAATTCAGCCAGTATTACTATTACCGCAGGCCGCGCTACTATGCCCGCCCGCGTTATTATACCCGACCGCGCTATTATGCCCGGCCGCGCTATTATACCCGCCCGTACTATCGCCCGCGCTATTACGGCAGGCGCTATTATTAGGCCTTTCGCGGGTCAGGCCGCGCCGATGCGCGTCTGGCCGGGCTCCGCGACACTGATGCCGGCGGCGGTGTACTCGCCGAGCTTGTTGCGCAGCGTGCGGATCGAGATTCCCAGGATCTTGGCCGCATGCGTCCGGTTGCCGAGGCAGTGATCCAGCGTATCGAGGATCAGCTCGCGCTCGACATCGGCGACGGTATGCCCGACGAGCGAGCGCGTCATCGCCTCCGCCGTCTGGGCCGCCCGCGCCGCCGGATCGCGGGACGGGGCGCAAGGCAGCGCCTCCCCTTCCGGGCTGAGGACGGCCGTGGCCGCGATCTCCGGCCCGCTCGCCAGCAGCACCGCCCGGTGCATCGTGTTCTCCAGCTCGCGCACATTGCCGCGCCAGGCGCCTGCGAGCAGGGTCTTGCGCGCATCGGCCGCGATCGGGCGCAGCGGCAGCCCGTTGAGCTCCGCGTATTTCTTGGCGAAATGCTCGGCCAGCGCCAGGATGTCGCCCGGCCGCTCGCGCAGCGGCGGCAGGCGCAGATGCACGACGTTGAGCCGGTAGAGCAGGTCCTCGCGGAAGGAGCCCTCGCGCACCGCCTCCGCGAGGTTGCGGTTCGAGGTCGCGATGATGCGGATATCGACCTTGACCGGCTGCGTGCCGCCGACGCGGTCGATCATGCGCTCCTGCAAGGCGCGCAGGAGCTTGGCCTGGAGACGGACGTCCATCTCCGAAATCTCGTCGAGCAGGAGCGTGCCGCCATTGGCCTCCTCGAACTTGCCGATGCGCCGCGCGATCGCGCCGGTGAAGGCCCCCTTCTCATGGCCGAACAATTCGGATTCGAGCAGGTTGTCGGGGATCGCCGCGCAGTTCACCGCGACGAAGGGCTTGTCCTTGCGCCCGGATTTCTGGTGCAGATGACGCGCGATCACCTCCTTGCCGGTGCCGCTCTCGCCGGTGACCAGCACCGGCGCCTCCGAGCGCGCGATCTGCGAGGCGAGCTGCACGACGCGCTCCATCGCGGGATCGCGCCAGATCAGGCTCGACTGGTCGGCCGCGACCGCCTCCAGCACCGCCGCGATCAGCTCCGGGTCGGGCGGCAGCGGCACGTATTCGCGCGCGCCCGCCTGGATCGCGGCGACGGCGGCGCGCGCATCGGTCGAGGTGCCGCAGGCGACGATCGGCGTGCGGATGCGCTCCCCCTCCAGCGCCGCGACATAAGCCGCGATCGGCTGAGCGACATCGACCATCAGGAGATCGGCGCCCTTGGCGCGCAGCACGGCGAGCGTCTGCTCGAGCCCTTCGGTATGGGTGACGGCCGCGCCGTGCGACATGGCGATCCTGGCGGCCGCGATGATCTGTCCCTTGAGACCGCCGACGATGACGAGGCGCATGGCTCAGGTCCTTTTGCTTGACGTACTGAACAGGGGGCGGGCCGTCACCGGTCCGCCTTGATGATTTCGGTCATGGTCACGCCGAGCCGGTCCTCGACGACGACGACCTCGCCGCGCGCGACCAGCCGCTCGTTGACGAAGATGTCGATCGCCTCGCCGACGCGCCGGTCGAGCTCGAGCACGGCGCCCGGCACGATCTGGAGCAGGTCACCGACCGCGACCTTCGAGGAGCCGAGCACGGCCGAGACCGTGACCGGCACGTCGAAGACCTGTTCGAGATCCTCCGCCGTCTTGACCGGAACCGGGCCGGAGCGCGCGACGGACGTGTCGTTATGGTCGAAGGACAGGTCGGCCTGGTTCAGCGGCGGCAGGTTGAGATCGTTGTCCTGGCTCATGGCGTGAGACCTTCATGATGCGCATGGTCATGGCCGAACACGCGCGCGAGCGCCTCTTCGGCCAGGGCCACGATCTGCCTGCTGTCGAGGACGAAGCCGCCCTCGGCCCATTCGATGCGCCCGTCGCCGGGCGCGATGTCGGATTGCCCGAGCACGATCGCCTTGCCCGCGAAGCCGTGCTCGGCCGCAAGCGTCCGGGTGAGCTCCTCTGCGGCATCGACCAGGCTGTCATGGACGCGCAGCACCAGATGCGGCGCGCTCCTGGCATGGCTGAGCGCTTCGCGCATCGCTTCCGCCAGCGCCGCCAGCGGCATCTGCGCGAGCGCAGCCCCGGCGAGCGCCCTGGCGGCCGCGATCGCGACATTGGCCGCCTGCTCCTCGATCGTCGCGCCGCGCGCCGCCTCCTGCGCGACGAGCCGCTCGGCCGAACGCGCAAGCTGCGCCGTCAGCCCGGCGAGCTGGCCTTGCGCCTCGCGCCGCGCCTCGTCCTGACCGGCGCGAAAGCCTTCGGCGCGGGCCGCGGCGAGGTCGGCTTCGCCGGCGGCCTTGCGGCCGCCTTCGCGGAAATCCGTGCCGAACATGAACTTGGTCGCGGCCATCTCAGTACACCAGTTCGTCGTCGGCGCTGCCCTTGGACAGCACGATCTCGCCCTTGTCGGCCAGGTCCTTGGTCATCTGGACGAGCTTGGTCTGCGCCTCGTCGACTTCCTTCAGGCGCAATGGACCCAGGCCCTCCATGTCGTCCTGCATGTTCTTGGCGGCGCGCTGCGACATGGCGCCGAAGAAGAAATCGCGCATCGACTGGCTGGCACCCTTCAGCGCGCGCGCCAGCGTGTCCTTGTCGGCCTGGCGCATCAGCGTCTGGAGGCCCGCCGGATCGAGCTTGGAGAGATCGTCGAAGGTGAACATCAAGGCGCGGATGCGCTCCGCCGATTCCTGGTTGGAGGCGTCGAGCGCCGAGAGGAAGCGCATCTCGGTCTGCCGGTCGAAGCCGTTGAAGATCTCGGCCATCATCTCGTGCGGGTCGCGCCGGCGGGTCTGCGTCAGGGTCGAGACGAATTCGGTGCGCAGCGTGTTCTCGATATGGTCGAGCGCTTCCTTCTGCACCGATTCCAGTCTGAGCATCCGCCCGACGACCTCGATCGAGAGATCGTTGGGCAGGTTGCGCAGCACATTGGCCGCGTGCTCGGGCCTGATCTTCGACAGGATCACGGCGATGGTCTGCGGATATTCGTTCTTGAGGAAATTCGCCAGCACCACCGCGTCGATATTGCCGAGCTTCTGCCACATGTTGCGGCCGGCCGGCCCGCGGATCTCCTCCATCAAGAGCGCGACCTGCTCGGTCGGCAGGATCTTCTCGAGCAGCGAGATCGTGCGGTCGAAGGAGCCGGTGACCGCGCCCGCGCTGGAGAGCTTGCCGACGAAGTCGAGCATCAGCCGCTCGACCTCGTCGGAATCGACCGTGCCGAGCTCGGCCATGGCGCGGGTGATGATCCGGATCTCGTCGTCGTCGAACTCCTGCCAGATGGAACGGCCATGCTCCTCGCCGAGCACGAGCAGGATGACGGCCGCGCGCTGCGCGCCGCTCATCTCGGCGATCGTGGTCGCGCCGAAGCCGTCGCCTTCGACGGGCTCCTGGAAGCCGGTGTTGCGCGTCGCGATGGATCGGGTTTCGGCCATGCTTCAGCGCCCCGTCACGCTGGGGACTTCTCGTGGATCCAGCTGCGCAGCACCGCGACCGAATCGGTCGGATTCTGCGCGACCAGAGCCCCGATCTTTTCGACGGACTGCGCCTTGAGCTGGCCCTTGATCTGGGCGATCGCCAGCATCCGCTCGGAGGGCGCCGCCTGCGCCTCCATGGCAAGCGCCTCGCCCTCCGTTCCGGCCGCGGCCCGCCCGCCGCCCGCGGGGTCGCCCGTCGCGCCGGCAGGCCCCGCCAGGACCGCGCCATTGCGCATGAAGGAGGGAACCGCCCGGACATGGCCGTTGTCGGAGGCCAGCACCTGCTTCAGGAGCGGGCGCACCACCGTCATCAGCACGATGAGCGTGAGCAGCGCGATGACGCCGAGCTCGGCAACGCGCAGGAGGTCTTCCCGGGTGAAGGAGGTGAGCTGCTGCATCAGCGTCTGCTCGGCAAGCTCGACCGGCGGCGGCGGCGCCTCGGCGAAGCGCAGGTTGACGACCTCGACCTTGTCGCCGCGGCCCTGGTCGAAGCCGACCGCCGTGCGCACCAGCTCGCCGATCCGCTCCAGCTCCTCGGCGTTGCGCGGCTGATAGGTCTGCTCGCCCGCCGGGCTGCGGCTGTAGTTGCCGTCGACGAGGACGGCGACGGAGAGCTTCTTGATCCGCCCGCCTTCCATCACCTCGGTGCGCGTCGTGCGCGAGATCTCGTAATTGGAGACTTCCTCGTTCTTCGAGGAGGTCTCGCGCTGGTTCTGCTGCGCCCCTTGCGTCTGCTGGGCGCCCGGCAGCTCGTTGCCGACCGTCACCGCCCCGTTGCCGCCCTCGTTCGTCGTCGAGGCTTCGGTGCGGTTCTGGCTGGAGCGCAGGACCCGGCTTTCCGGATCGAAATTCTCCGAGCGGCTCTCGATCCGGTTGGTGTCGAGCGCGGCCGAGACCTGCACCCGCGCCCGGCCATGGCCGACGACGCTGGCGACGATATCCTCGACCTGCGCCTTGAGGCGCTTCTCGATCGCTGTCTGCCGTTCCTCGATGCCGAGCCCGATCAGCCCCTGGTCGGTCTGGGCGCCGTCGGCCAGGAGCCGGCCGCGCTCGTCGACGATCGAGACCCGCTCGGGCTTGAGGCCGTCGACGGCCGAGGCGACGAGATGGCGCACCGCCCTGACCTGGGCTGCGTCGAGATCGCCGGCGAGCTTGAGCGCGATCGAGGCGCGCGGCGGCTCGCGGTCGCGCTCGAACAGCCGCCGCTCCGGGATGACGAGATGAACGCGCGCCGCCTGCACTCGCCCGATCGAGCGGATGGTGCGCGAAAGCTCGCCTTCGAGCGCGCGCAGATGGTTGATGTTCTGGACGAAGCTGGTCGAGGAGAAGGCATCGCCCTTGTCGAAGATCTCGTAGCCGACGCCGCCGCCGGCCGGGATGCCCTTGCCGGCGAGGTCGAGGCGAAGCCGCGGCACGTCCGCCTTCGGCACGAGCACGGTCTGACCGTCGCCGCGCAGCTCGTATTTGATGCCGCGCGCGTCGAGATCCTTGAGGATCGCGCTGACGTCCTGGCTCGACAATTCCGAGAACAGCACGCTCATCGCCGGCTGGGACATCCTGAGCATGACGAAGCCGAAGAAGCCGACGAGCGCGAGCGTGACGGCGAACATCGCCGCCAGACGCGCCGCCCCGAATTTGGCAAACTGCTCGACCAGGCCGTTCACGCCGTCATCCGTCCCACAGAATCGCAAGGAGCGGCGCACCTGCCCCGACCCGCTAGGCAAGTTTTTCCCGGTCCATGGTTAGCGGCCGGTTAATTTTTGCCGAGCGGCGTCGAACTTTGCCGGCCGCAAGCCCACGCAAGCGCGAAAGGCGCCGCCCCGAGCCGGGGCGGCGCCTTTGCGGAAAACAGGGAGAATGCGGCCGTCTACTGGCGGTAATGCTGGATCCGCGTCGTCCTGAGCCCGGCGAGGCCGTGCTGGTCGATCGACATCTGCCAGCTCAGGAATTCGTCGACGGTCAGCGTATAGCGCTGGCAGGCCTCCTCGAGGCTGAGCAGCCCGCCGCGCACGGCAGCCACCACCTCGGCCTTCCGCCGGATGACCCAGCGCCTCGTGTTCATCGGTGGAAGATCCGCGATCGTCAGCGGACTGCCGTCCGGTCCGATCACGTACTTCACCCGCGGTCGCAATGGCTCGGTCATGGTACTCTCACACAACTCAACAGAGCTACTGAGGGCAGCATAGGAGGCCGGCTTTAAAAATTGGCTAAAGCGATCGCCTCGGATGTCCACGACTGATTCGCGCGGGCTCACTCGCCGCGGACCACGCTCTTGACCTTGTCGATCGGCACGCTGATCGAGCCGATCTTGAGCATCGGGATCGACGAGGTGAAATCGACGCCGTCGACCAGCCCGCTGATCTGCGTCTTCGCCGTGATGCTCTCGCCCGCGATGTTCTTGGCGTCGATCGTGATGGTGTATTCGCCGTCCGGCGCCTGGACGCCGATCGAGGTGGAGCCGTCCCAGGCATAGCTCTGGTCGCCGGCGGAAAACGTCCGGGTCTGCGTCTGGACGACGCTTCCCTTGGCATCCTTGATCGTGATCGTCGCCGTGCCGGCGGCCGGCATGGTGACGTTCCATTCGGCCTTGCCGTTGGCGAGCCGGGTCGTGGCGCCGTCGGTCGTGACGACGGCACCGATGAAGCCGACCGCATTCGTCGCCGTGCCGGCGGCGCTGAGGCTCAGCAGCGAAGCCAGCGTCTCGTTGGTTCTGAGCTGCTGCTCGACGCCGGCGAACTGCACGAGCTGGGCGGTGAACTGGTTGGTGTCGAGCGGGTCCAGCGGCGACTGGTTCTTGAGCTGCGTCGTCAGCAGCGACAGGAACTGGTCGAAATTGTTCGCGATGCCGCTCGCCGCGCCGGTCACGGTGCTGGCGCTCGAGGTGCTGGACGTGCCGCTCGTTCCGGAAACCGCCATGGTGCTCGTCCTCGTTCAGATGCTGAGATCGACGCCGCCGAGCCGGATGAGACGGCGCTGCGGGACGGGATCGATCGAAGGGGAAGCGTCTTCGGTGTGTTCGCCGCCATCGGCCGGCCGCGAGCGCTGCCGCGCTTCGTCCTGCTCCCGGTGCTGGCGGAAGCCCGGCTGGCCTGAAGGGTCGCGCAGGCTGATATCGACGCCGCCGTCCGAGGGCTTCAGGCCCGCCTGCTCGAAGGCGCGCTCCAGCGTGCGCGCGTCGCGCTGTAGGAGATGCAGGGTCTCGACCCGATCGACCACCAGCCGCGCGCTGACCTCGCCCTTCTCGGAGATCGACAGGGCGACGTCGACGCGGCCGAGCTCGTCCGGATCGAGCCGGATGTCGAACTGCCGCACGCCCGCCATGGCGCGAAGCCCGATCTCGATCGGAACGACATGGACCGGCGTCGGTTGGCCGCCCGCCGCGCCCTGCCCCGCGCCGGCGGGCGCCGCATCGGCAGCCAGCGCCTGGGTAAGCCGCTCCGGCCCGGCCGCTGCATGTGCCTGCGGCAACAGGCTCGACGGATCGAACGGCGGCGGTTGAGGAGCGTCAGGCGCCCTCGCCTCGCCGGCGGGCTGCGCGGCCCTGGCCGCTCCCGGCTCTCCGGCCTTGCCCGGGATCTCCGGTCCGGAGACCCCGGCCGCATGAACGCCGCCTTGTTCCGCCTTGCCCTCCACGGTCGCGGCCGGCGCCTGCTCCGCCGCCTCGACCGGCAGGCCGATGGCGAGAGCCGGCTTCGCCGCATGTTTCGCAAGCTGCGCCCCGGCTTCCACCGAGGCCGTATCGCCGCCGACGAGCGGCCCCGGCGGCAGCGCAGGCAGGACGACGACCGGAACCGCGACGGATGCCGCCACGGCAGCCTCGCCTTCGGCGGCCTCGGCCTTCTCATGCGCCGGGCCGGTGGGCTCCTCGTCGGTGGTGGTGGCGCCTGCGGTGGTGGTGGCGCCTGCGGCGGCGATCGCGATCAGGACCGCGATCCCGTCCGCATCGGCTTTCGCCTCCTGCGGCGCCGCAGCCTCCGGCTGCTCCCGCGTCTCCGGCTCGGCGGCCTTGTCGGCAGCCACGGGCTCCCGCGCCGTGCCGCCGGCCCTGGGCAGCACGAACGCCCCGTCGCCTTCGCCCCGACGCGCTTCGCCGGCGCGCGACCGGGCGGGCGGCGCTTCGACGGGGGCCTGGCTGGTGAACACGGACTGGATCGGCATGAACGGTCTCGTAAACCCGGGCAAGAACGCACCCGACCCCGCCCAGCAAGTTGCGAGCCAGCGGCAGCCCCTTCCGAATCAAAGGCTTAGCGCCGGGCGCGGCCCCGAGCAGGCAAGATGAGCCCGGCTGTGGCGGCCCGGCCGGCAGGATTTGCCGATCCTGCTGGCGGCGCCCGGCCAAAGCCGGTATAGAGCCGGCAGATGCACCGATGCCGCGCCACCCCCGAGCCAGCCGAGAATGACCGCGCCCCTGAATTCCCTCGACATCGCCAAGCCGCCCGCGGCGACGCGCGTCGTCGCGGCGATGTCGGGCGGCGTCGATTCCTCGGTGGTCGCGGCCCTGCTCAGGCGCGAAGGCTATGACGTCGTCGGCGTCACGCTGCAGCTCTACGATCACGGCGCGGCCGTCCATCGCGCCGGCGCCTGCTGCGCCGGGCAGGACATCCACGACGCCCGCCGCGTGGCGGAGGCGATCGGCATCCCCCATTACGTCCTCGACTACGAGAGCCGCTTCCGCGATGCGGTGATCGAGCGCTTCGCCGAGAGCTACCTCGCCGGCGAGACGCCGATCCCCTGCGTCGAGTGCAACCGGACGGTGAAGTTCCGCGACCTGCTCGATCTGGCGAAGGAGCTCGGCGCCGACGCGCTGGCGACCGGCCACTACGTCGTCAGCCGCGCTCTCGGCAACGGCCATCGCGGCCTCTACCGCGCCGCCGACGCAAGCCGCGACCAGAGCTATTTCCTCTATGCCACGACGCAGGAGCAGCTCGACCTGCTGCGCTTCCCGCTCGGCCAGATCGAGAAGGCCGAGACCCGCGCGCTCGCGGCCGAGCTGGGCCTTTCCATCGCCGACAAGCCCGACAGCCAGGACATCTGCTTCGTGCCCAACGGCCGCTACGCCGAGGTGATCGAGCGGCTGAAGCCCGGCGCCGCCCGCCCCGGCGAGATCGTCCATCTCGACGGCCGCGTGCTGGGCCGGCATGACGGCGTGCTGCATTACACGGTCGGCCAGCGCAAGGGGCTCGGCATCAGTGCCGGCGAACCGCTCTACGTGCTGCGGCTCGACGCCGACGCCGCCCGCGTCGTCGTTGGCCCGCGCGAGGCGCTGAGCGTGCGTGAGATCCGCCTGCGCGACCTCAACTGGCTGGCAGAAACCCCGCTCGACGCCCTGCCGCGCGAAGGGCTCGATGTCGCCGTGCGCGTCCGCTCGACCCGCGCCCCGCGCGAGGCCAGGCTGTTCAGCGATGCAGAGGGCCTGCGCGTCACGCTCGCCGGCGACGAGGAAGGGGTCTCGCCCGGCCAGGCTTGCGTGATCTACGCCGATGCCGGCCCTGGCGCCCGCGTCCTCGGCGGCGGCACCATCGAGCGGCGACCGCTCGCCCTGCCGGCAGCCTCGACGCCAGCCGCGCTCGCCCTGTCCTGACCGTTCAGGCCCGCCCTTCACGCCCGGACCCCAGACCCATGCCGGTAACCTACGATCTCGACGGCCAGAAGCGCGTCTACGCCACCTGGGCCAGGTTCTACGACCGGATCTACCAGCGCTTGCTGGCGCGCCCGCAGCGCGAGGCGGTGGCGGCGGCCTGCGCCTGCGGGCCGGACATCCTCGAGATCGGCGTCGGCACCGGGCTCACCCTGCCCTATTTCACGCCCGGCTCGCGGGTGTTCGGCGCGGATCTGTCGCTCGACATGCTCAAGGTCGCCGCCCGCAAGGTCGTCGGCCAGAAGCTCAGCCATGTCCACGGGCTGATGGTGATGGATGCCTGCCGGCTCGGCTTCGGCGCCGAGCGTTTCGATGCGGTGACGGCGCAGTTCGTCATCACGCTGGTACCCGATCCCGAGCAGGCGCTCGCCGAGATGGACCGGGTCCTGAAGCCCGGCGGCGAGATCGTCATATCGAGCCGCCTCGTCGACGATGGCGGCTTTCTGGCGCCGTTCTGGAGCGCGCTCGCGCCTTTGTCGAAAGCGGTCGGCTGGAGCTCGGATTTCAAGGTCAGCCGGCTGACCGGCTGGGCGAAGGCAACGGGCCGCTACGAGACGGTTCATGTCGGGCGCGGCTATTTCAAGGTCGTCCGGCTGCGCAAGCTCACCTCCGTCGGCAAGAGCTGAGGGCCAGGGCACCGGACTGGAAAGTGGAATGCGCTTTTCGGACGGATCAGATGCTGAAACAAAAGCTTAGATCGCCAGTTTGCGCCGGTGGGACGCGCAGCGATCTAAGGCTTGACGAGGCCGGGGCACGGCGCCTATATCGCGCCTCGACGACGAGCCGGCCATGCCGGCTTTGATCCCTGTGGCGGGGTAGCTCAGCTGGTTAGAGCAGCGGAATCATAATCCGCGTGTCGGGGGTTCAAGTCCCTCTCCCGCTACCACAACTTTCTCAAATGAAATCAAACGCACAGCCTCTGCGGAGGCTGAGGACGGAGCGTGATTTCGGGTTGAGTCAGCTCGCAACACGTTTCGTTTGATTTCAACGGGCTACAGCGGGGTCGCGGCGCCTCTACGCAACACCGCCGGCAGTCGAACACAATTCGTTCCTGTTAGGGGGTGGAGGTGAAGCGCGCTCCTGCCATTCCCCTCTCTGCGCCGCCCGAGGCGGCCGGCAGCTCGTCGGATATCCCCTGGCCCGCGCGGGCCCCTAGACTGAAGCGAGGCTTCCGGTCGCGGCATCGACGCCGTCGCGGGCTTCTTCGCCTGAGCGTCGCCGCAGCAGCCGGGCCAGCCGCCGTCTTCGCACCGCCATAACCTCGGAGCACATCCATGAACCGCCTTCTCGCGGCGTCCGCTCTCGCCTGCGCGCTCGCCGCCTCCGCCTGCATCCCCAAGGACGACGCCGGTCCTAAAACCTCCGCCGAGGGCTGGCGCCAGGTCGCGGCCGGGGCCGGTCAGATCATCGGCAAGACGAAGGCCGACGCCACGGTCGCCAGGGCATCGGCCACGCTCGACGAGACCTGCACGGCGCTGCGCGTCATCGCGGTCGGCGCGACGCTGTTCTCGCCGGAGCGGTACCGCATCGCAGCCCGGCAAGCCGCCGCGGCCGTCGACACGATCTGCGACAGCCCGCCGGCCGATGTCGCCTCCGCCCTGACGCTGGCCGCCGACGCCTATGCGGCCGTGGTCGCCGTTCGCGACGGCGCCTGACGCCCGGCAGCGACCCGCTCGACGTGATGATGCGGTCATGAACGAAAATCCGCAGCGATCGGATGATCGCTGCGGGTTCCGATTTCAGGCCGGGCCGCCCTGCCCGGCGTTTCGCGCAGGGCCCGGCCGGTTCCTGCGGCTCACGCGGCCTTGGCGAGGCCGGGCGCGACGGTGAAGGGCGCCGCCGTCTTGGCCTTGACCTCGTCGAGGCTGACGCCCGGCGCGAGCTCGATCAGGGTCAAGCCCCCGCCATTGGCCTTGTCGCAGGTCATCACGCACAGGTCGGTGATGACAAGGTCGACCACGCCCGCGCCGGTCAGCGGCAGGGTGCAGCGCTCCAGCACCTTGGATTCGCCATGCTTGTTGGCGTGGTCCATCACCACGATGATCTTCTTGACGCCGGCGACGAGGTCCATCGCGCCGCCCATGCCCTTCACCATCTTGCCCGGAATCGTCCAGTTGGCGATGTCGCCATTGGCCGACACCTCCATCGCACCCAGGATGGTCAGGTCGATATGGCCGCCGCGGATCATCGCGAAACTGTCCGCCGAGGAGAAGAAGCTCGAGCTCGGCAGGATCGTGACCGTCTGCTTGCCGGCATTGATCAGGTCGGGATCGGCCTCGCCCTCATAGGGGAATGGGCCGATGCCGAGCAGGCCGTTCTCCGATTGCAGCGTGACGTTGACGCCGTCGGGAATGTAGTTCGCCACCAGCGTCGGGATGCCGATGCCGAGATTGACGTAATAGCCGTCCTTCAGTTCCCTGGCCGCTCGCGCGGCCATCTCGTCGCGGGTCCAAGCCATCAGGCGGCCTCCCTCTTGCGCTCGGTCAGCTTCTCGATCTTCTTCTCGTTGATCGTGCTCTTGATGATGCGGTCGACATAGATGCCGGGGGTGTGGATCGCTTCGGGATCGAGCGATCCGACCGGCACGATCTCCTCGACCTCGGCCACCGTCACCTTGCCGGCGGTCGCCATGTTCGGGTTGAAGTTGCGCGCCGTCTTTCGGTAGACGAGGTTGCCGGCGGCATCGCCCTTCCAGGCCTTGACGATGGCGAGGTCGGCCTTGAGCCAGGTCTCGCGGACATAGAGCGCGCCCTCGAACTCCTCGACCGGCTTGCCCTCGGCGACGACGGTGCCGACGCCGGTGCGGGTGTAGAAGGCGGGGATGCCGGCGCCGCCGGCGCGGATGCGCTCGGCCAGCGTGCCCTGCGGGTTGAGCTCGAGCTCCAGCTCGCCGGAGAGGTATTGCTGCTCGAACAGCTTGTTCTCGCCGACATAGGACGAGATCATCTTCCTGACCTGCCGGCTCTCCAGCAGCATCCACAGGCCGAAGCCATCGGCCCCGGCATTGTTCGAGATCAAGGTGATGCTCTTCACCCCGGAATCGCGCACCTGCGGGATCAGGCTCTCGGGATTGCCCGACAGCCCGAAGCCGCCCGACATGATCGTCATCCCATCGAACAGCAGCCCGTCCAGCGCCGCCTTCGGGCCGTCATAGATCTTGTTCGTCATTCTCACCTCTCGTCTGGCGCAGCGATCCTAGAACATCGGACCGAAAAGTGGAGTCCGCCCGGCACCGCTCGCTCCACCGTGTAGTTCCCCTTGCGTCGATACCTTCACGGCAGGCTTGTCAACAGCGTCCCCTTGACAAAACGAGTCATAGCATATAGGAATAATAACCTATATATGATCGAAATCATATGGATCGCCCATGTCAGACACATCCCGTCTCAATCTCCCGCTCCTCGCCGCCGGACAGGCCCAGAAGCACGTCACCCATAACGACGCGCTGACGGATCTCGACGCGCTCGTCCAGCTCAGTGTCGTCGCCCGCGACATGCTTTCGCCTCCCCCGAGCCCGGCCGAGGGCGGAATCTGGCTTCTCGGCGCCACGCCGCTGGACGAATGGGCGGGGCGGGGCGGAAAGCTCGCCGAGCGGCGCGACGGCGGCTGGATCTTCCATGCGCCGCGTGCCGGCTGGATCGTCTGGGTCGAGGACGAACAGGTGCTCCTCGTCCATGACGGCGCCGATTGGCGCGGCGTCCTCGACGGCGGGGCCCCCGCCCAGCTGACGCGTTTAGGGCTCGCCACCACGGCCGATGCCGCCAATCCTTTCGCGGCCAAGCTGAACAAAGCTCTGTGGACCGCGCTCACCACCGGCGAGGGCGGCGACGGCGACCTGCGCTTCACCCTGGACAAGGAGGCCACCGGCAACGTGCTCTCCCTGCTCTTCCAGTCGGGTTATTCCGGGCGGGCCGAGATCGGCCTGGTCGGCGACGACGATCTTGGGTTTCGCGTCTCCTCCGACGGCTCGCTCTGGCAGGAGGCGCTGCGGATCGCCGCCGGCGGAGCCGTGAGCTTCCCCTCGGTGGGGACCACGGCCGCGGCGGCCAACGCCGTGCTCGACAGCGGCACCGGCAACGCCCTGCTGCGCTCGACCTCATCGCGCCGCTACAAGCGTGACATCCAGCCGCTCGCCCCGGAGGTGGCCGACCGGGTTCTCGCGCTGTCTCCCGTCCGCTACCGCTCCGCGGCGGTACGCGACCGTGCCGAATGGAGCTGGTACGGGCTCCTGGCCGAGGATGTGGCGGCGGTCGACCCCCGCCTCGTCCACTGGACCGACGAGGACGAGCCGTCGGAGGGGGAAGACGGCGCGCGGCGCCTGCGGCCCGACGCCGTCCAGTACGACCGGTTGAGCGTGCTGCTGATCGACGTGGTCCGGCGCCAGCGCGCGGCGATCGACGGGCTGACGGCGCGCATCGCGGCGCTGGAGGGCCGCTTCGGCAGCCTGGCAGGTTGACGGCGGGATCGAGGGCGGTCAGGCGCCCGGCGCGGCCATGGCGGCCTCGACCTCGGCGGCGGTGGGCAGGTCCGCGCCCCGGCGCGTCACGGTGATCGCGGCGGCGGCGGCGGCATAGGCGATGAGGTCGGCGATGGCGTCCCGGTCGAGCGCGGCGATCGCTTCGGGGCTGAGCCGGCCGGTCCGGCTGAGCCGCGCGAGCAGCGCGGCGTGGAAGGTGTCGCCCGCCCCGACCGTATCGCGGACAGAAACGCGCCGGCCCGGCACGCTGACCCGGCCGGCGGCGGAGAAGGCCGTGGCGCCCCGCTCGCCCTGCGTGACGACGACGAGCTTTGCGCCCAGATCGAGCCAGTGGGCCGCGGCCTCGGCTTCGCCGAGCGCGCCGTCCCAGGCGATGCGGATATCCTCGTCGCTCGCCTTGATCAGCGTCGCCGCGCGGTAGAAGCGCTCGGCCGCCCGATGCCAGCCGGCGAGCCCCCCGAGCGCCGTCGGGCGCAGATTGGGGTCGACGCTGACGACGCGCCGGCCGCCTTCGCGCTCGGCCAGCGCCGCGAAGGCCGAGCCGGCGGGTTCCACCGCCATGGTGTAGGAGCCGAAGGTCAGGGCCCGGATCGCATCGGGCAGGGCCGGCGGCAGATCGGCCGGCAGGAGCGAGCGGTCGGCCGCGCCTTCGCCATGGAAGGAATAGCTCGCATGGCCGTCCCGGCCGGTGGCCACGACGGAGATGGTGGTGAGCCGGTCGCTCCGCACGAGATAGCGGCCGTCGACCCCCTCCCGCGCCAGCACCTCGGCGAGCATGCCGCCGAAGCCGTCGCGCGAGACGCCGCCGAGGAAGCCCGCCGCGACGCCGAGCCGCGCCAGGCCGATCGCGACATTGAAGGGCGAGCCGCCGGCCACGATCCGCGCCGGCATCTCGCTGCCCTCGGCCGCGCCGGCGAACAGATCGACCAGCGCTTCGCCACAGACCAGGATCATCACGGTCGACCTTCGCTATCCGTCATTGCGGAAGCGCCGACGACGACCGGTCGGAAGACGCATCCTCGATCACAAGGAAGCAGGCGAGCGGGCAAGTAAAGCTGGATCGCCGTTTTGTATCCGGTAGGACGGCGATCTAGTCGCAACCCTCCCCGCCCTTCGGGCTGGTGAGGATCGGCCAGAAGCCGATCAGCCAGACGGCGAAGGCCGCCGACCAGAGCCCGGCCGCGAGCTGATAGTGCAGGCCGATGAGGCTCTCGCCGATGCCGATCTCGGGCAGGATGCGCATCAGGCCCGCCGCCGCCATCAGCGCGAGCGCGAGCTTCGCAGCGCCCGGCAGCACGAGGTCGCGCCCGCTATGACGCAGGCCCGCGATCACGAAGACCGCCATCACCGCAAGCCCGAGCGCCCCGACCGAAAGCAGGTGCTGCCCCGTCACCGGCGAAACCGGCGCGCCGAGCCCGGCGAGGCCGAGCACCAGGAAGCCGAGGCCGCCGCAGGCATTGGCCGCGGCGAGCGCCAGAACCTCGGCGCGCAGCACGGCCCGGCCGATGAACCATTCGGCCAGACGGTCGAGGAAGGCCGCCGCCGCCGCGAGCGCGAGCCAGGCCGGCACGGCCGAATCGGGCGCGACGAGCGCAGCGGAGAGCTGCAAGCCGACGAGCCCGGCAGCGAGGTTCTGGCGGCCGGGATGGGGCCGGTAGGGCGTGGTCTCGCCAGTGGGATCGAGCGCGTGATTGACGACGACGACGTTGATCCGCGCGATGGCGAGCGAAAGGAAGACCAGGAAGACCGCGAGCGCCGCCTGCAACAGCCTGGCCGACCAGACCGTCTCGCCCAGGAACCAGGCCGCGCGGATCGCAAGCTCGATCAGGGCGAACAGCGAGATCCAGAGCAGGAAGGAGCCGTGGCGCGTGCTGCGCCGCTCGATCAGCGGGCGGGCGATATAGATCAGCAGCAGCATGAGGAAGGCGAAATCGGTCGCCGCTGCCGGCAGGATCAGCGCATCGGCGCCGACGAAGCCGATCAGCCGGCCGGGCAGCCAGAACGCCAGCAGGAGCAGGAGCGCGCGCCCCCGCCTGGCCCGCGTATCGGTCCATTCCGGCATGGCCGAGCCGAGGAAGCCGGCGAGCGCCGCGCCATAGGTGCCGAAGATCATCTCATGGGCGTGCCATTGGCCGGGCGGCACCTGCCGGGCGAAAGGCAGGTCGAAGGACAAAAGCGTCACCCAGATAAGCGGCAGCAGCACGGCATGGACCGCGGCCACGGGAAAGAACAGCTTCAGCGCCTCGGCGAGCAGCGGATGGGGAAGCCTCACTGGCGTGGGGTCGCTCATGCTACTGCCTGTCGCCGTCGAACAGATCGGCGAAGGCTACGTCCTGCGCCCAGGCCTGCACGGTTTCGAAGACGCTGCGGTCGTCGCGCTCGCCGGGTGCGCCTTCCGGCACGCGCTCGGCGACGATGCCCTCCTGCCGGCCGGACAGCACGACGATGCGATGCGCCAGCCTGATCGCCTCGGAAAGATCGTGGGTGATGAAGAGGGCCGAGAATTTCTCCCGGACGCAAGCGGCGATGACGAGGTTCTGCAGCACGCGGCGCAGGCCGATATCGACCGCGGTGAAAGGCTCGTCGAAATAGACGACCTCGGGATCGATCGCCAGCGCCCGCGCGACCGCCGTGCGCTGGCGCATGCCGCCGGAAAGCTCCGCCGGGTATTTGTCGAGGTCCCGCTCGAACAGCCCGACCTCGGCGGCCCGCCGCTCAGCCACCGCGCGGCGCTCAGGCCTGCCCATGCCGTGCGCCTTGAGCCCATAGGCGATGTTGTCGCGCGCCGTCATCCAGGGCAGCAGGCGCGGCTCCTGGAAAACCACGGCGTGGCGCCGGTAATGCCGCCGCACCCGCCCGCGCAGCGGATCGATCAGCCCGGCGGCGATCTGGAGCACCGTGGTCTTGCCGCAGCCGGAGGGGCCGACCAGAGCCACGACCTCGCCTTCGCCGAGCGTCAACGAGAGATCCTCGAAGACGGCCCGGCCGAGGAAGGCGTGGCCGATGCGGTCGAGCGCAAGCCTCATCGCTTCACGCCCCAGGGCAACCCGGCCTCGCGCCATTGCTCCAGCCGGTCGCGGACGGGCTGGATCAGGGCATATTCGGTGAACAGCGCGAAGCCGACGGTGACGAGCACGATCGCGGTGACGCGCGGGATGTCGAAGAGCGCCCGCGCGCTGGCGAGGTCGCCGCCGAGCCCGCCGGCGTTCGACAGAAGCTCCGCCATCACCGTGACCTTCCAGGCCGAGCCGGCCGTCGTCGTCCAGGCCGGAAAGAGATAGGAGACCATGTGCGGTATGGTGACGGTGTTGAGCCGCATCAAGGGCCCCGCGCCGAAGGAGCGCGCCATGGCGTCGAGCCCGCGGTCGCGCGTGGCGGCGCCTTCGAGCCCGCCGGCGAAGGAGATCGGCAGCGAGGCGACGACGACGGTCATCACGGCGGTGCCGCCGCCGGCGCCGAACCAGATCAGCGCCAGCACGATCCAGGCGATCGGCGGCACGCCGAGGATGACGGTGACGACCGGGCGCATCAGCCGCATCGCCGCGAAGGAATAGCCGGCGGCGATCCCGGCCGCCGTGCCGATCAGGACGGAGAGCGTGAAGCCGAGCGCCGCCCGCTCGGCCGTCTCGCGGGCGGCGCGGCGGAAGGCCTCGTCCTGCGCGAGCTTGACGACCTCGTGGGCGGTCTCGAGCGGGGCGGGCAGGATGAAGGAGCCGTAGAGCTCGTGACCCGCCTGCCAGGCGGCGGCGATGCAGAACAGCCCGGCCGCGCCGGCCCAGCCGGACCAGAGATAGCGGCCGGCCCAGCCGAGGAAGGCGAGCCCGTGGCGCATCCCGTCACAAGGCGTAGAAGGCGTCGCCCGGCAGCTTGCCCCCGATGATGCGGGAATCGTCCGTTGCGAGCGCCGTGAACAGCGCCTCGAGATCCGGCCGCGCGGCGGAAGCCGTCTCGGCCGCGAGGTTGCTCACCGGCACGGCGCCGGCGAGCACCGGCGCCGGCAGCTGGAACAGCCCCGCCGCCTCGCCGGCGACGCCAGCCGGGTCGGCCAGGACAGTGGCGAGCGCCGTCTCGATCGCGCGCTGGAGCGCGGCGATGCCCTCCGCCCCGATCTGCTGCGTCAGCGCATCGGTGACGGCAAGCCCCGCCTGCGGGATGTTCGGGCGCCCGGTCGCGGCGGCCCAGAGCTTGCGCAGGTCGACGGCGCGCTCGAGCGGCTTGGCACGCAGGCCCGACAGCAGGATCGCGGCCGAGGTCGCGGGCTCCGACAGAAGCGCGGCATCGACGCGCCCGCCGAGCAGGAGCTGCACCGCCTCCGGCGGCGTGCCCGAATAGTCGATATTGAGCTCGTCGGGCTTGAGCCCCTGCGCCGCGAGCATCCGGCGGAACAGGAAGTCGGGCATGTCGTTCTTGAACGGCACCGCGACGCGCTTGCCCTTCAGATCGGCGAGCGTCGCGACCGTGTCGGCCGGCGCCACCACCTGGAGCAGGCCATGGGTGAGGATATTGGCCAGCCGGATGCCGAGGCCGCGATTATGCAGGTTCGCCGCGACATATGTCGGCACCACCACCGCCTTCATCCCGCCAGACGAGACGCCGGCGCGCATCTCGTCGGGCGTGCGCCAGATCCTGACCTCGACGTTGTCCGCGAAGCGCTTGAGCGAAGGGTCCTTCGCCGCCGCGACGAGCAGGAGCCCCGGCGTCGCCGGCGGCCCCCAGAGCACGAGCGGCTCGGCCGCGCTGGCAAGCCCCGGCATGGCGAGCGCGGTCGCGGAGGCGGCGAGGAAGCGGCGGCGGTCGAACATGGCAATCCCCTGTTGCGCCCGCCTCAGAAGCGGGCCTTGAGCCCGGCGAAGAAGGCGCGTCCCGTGCCTGGCTGGAAGGCCGCCTGGTCGGGCCGGGCCTGATCGACGATCAGGGTCGCGGCGGCATAGGTCTTGTCGAAGACGTTGCTGACCTCGCCGAAGACGGTGACGCTGTCGTTGACGCGGTATTCGGTGCGCAGGTCGACGAGCGCGTAAGGCGCGGCATAGAGCGTGTTCATGTTGTCGACCGGCGTCTTCTCCGGGCTCCAGCGCAGCGAGGCCTGCAGCATCCAGGCCTGCGTCGCCTGATATTGCAGCGTCGCGTTGATGAGGTGGCGCGGCGTGCCGGCGAGGCGGTTGTTGCCGCGCAGCGGGTCGTTGTCGAAGCGGAAATCCTGATAGGTATAGGCGAGGCGCCCGGTCAGCCCGTCGAGGAGCTTCGCGCCGAGGCCGAGCTCGACCCCGAAATGCGTGGTCTTGTCGGCATTGACCGCGCCCAGCGAGGCGCCGGTGGCGTCGCGCAGGCTGAGCAGTTCCTTGTCGATCCAGGAATAATAGACGACGCCGTCCCAGGAGAAGTCGCCCTGCCGGCCGCGCCAGCCGCCTTCCAGCGTCGTGCCGGTCTGCGCCTTCAGTGCCGGGGTGGAGAAGGCGGCGGCAGCCGCCATCGGCGCGCCCGGATTGGGGCGGCCGGGGCTGCTGTTGGGCGTGCCGTTGATCGTCGCCAGCAGGTCCTCATGGGTCGGCGGCTCGAAATTGCGCGACAGCGCGGCGAAGACGATCTGGTCGGCGCTCGGCCGCCAGCTCAGGCCGAGGCTCGGGCTCCAGCCGTCATAGGTGCGCTTGTAGCTCGAATCCTGCCGCGGGACCGCGCCGTTGGGCAGGAGCGCATAGGGCGAGGCGGGGTTGTAGGCGTTGGTCGGCCGGCGCGCGAAGGCATAGGTATCGGTGTTGTCGCGCGTCGCATGGGCGTAGTTGATCGCCGGCGACAGCGTCACCCCCTGCCAGAGCGGGATGTTGGCGCCGGCATGGAGCGAGAGCGTGCTGGCATCGAGATCGCTCTCGCCGAACAGCGCGCCTTTCATGCCGCCCTGGTTGAGGTAGTTCTCGCGCTTGGCCGAGCCGATGACGTATTGCGCCGTGGTCTCGAACAGCGGCAGGGCGGCGGCCTGGTCGGGCTTGTAGGCATAGCGCGCGACCGCCGTGAAATCGCCGCCCTTGGTGACCCTGACGCCCGACGACATCGGGAAGCGGAACATGTCGTCGGTGTAGGTGTAGCCGAGGCCGAGATCGACGAGATGCGGCCCGAATTCCGCCGTGGTCCGGTTGCCGATGAAGAACTGCTGCGTCTCCCGCCTCGGCCGGTCGCGCAGGACATTGGGGCCGGGATCGACCGCGACGCCGGCGACGACGCGCGGGCCGCCATGCACCTGCCTCGGATTGGCGCGCAGGCCCTGTCTGGTCAGCGGGCCGGAGACGTCGAAGCTGAGATCGGTATAGCCCATGAAGAAGCGGGTCTTGATGTTTTCGGTCAGGGCGATGCCGACATTGGCGCTGACGCTGGCGCGCTGCGACTCGTTATGGGCGCGATAGCCGTCGCGGCGGCCGAAATCGCCCTGGATCAGCGCGTCGAACCCCTCGCCGCGATAGCCCGTCTGCCCGGAGAGGTTGAGCTGCCCGAAGCTGCCGCCCGAGACCCGGACCTCGGTCCCCGGCGCGCTGTTGCCGGTCGGCGAGACGAAGTTGAGCGCCCCGCCCAGCACGGTGGCTCCCAGCCGATGCGCGCTCGCGCCGCGATAGACCTCGATCGCCTCCGCCTGGAGCGGATTGGCGAGCCCGACGATATAGGAGCCGTCGGCCCGGTTGAGCGGAAGCCCGTCGCGCAGCACGAGGATGCCGCGCTCGACCGGGTTCTGCTGCAGGCCGGAGCCGCGGATCTGGATGCGCGGCTGGTCGTTGCCGCCGAAGAACTCCTGCACGACGACGCCCGGCGCGTTCTGCAGGGCCTGCGCCAGCGTCGGATTGCCGCCGCGCGGAATGTCGTCGGCGGTAAGCAGCGTCGCGGCCCCCGCCGTGGCGAAGAAGCGCTCGCGCACGAAGGCCGGCACCCCGGCGGGAGCGCCCTCGACCACGATGGTGTCGAGCACGATCGCAGAGCCCGGAGAGGCCGACTGCGCCAGGCACGCCTGCGCCGACACGGTCGTGAGCAGGGCCGCCAGCGTCAATCGTCCGAGAAGACGGGAGGAATCGGCGCGTGCCGAGGGAAAATCCGCGCGATGCAGGTTGGATTGCAGCATGGAGACGATCTAAAATAGGAATGTCAGATGGCACTTTTCATACAGCGCCGTAACCGAGACTGTAAACATCTGTTTACAGGGTGCGACATGTTGTTTCATGTCGACCTTGAGTCTTACAAAGAAAGAGTTCTTGTTTCAAAAATTAAAAACTGGAATTATTCCAGATAAAATCTGATATCGTGACTTCCACACGCCCTTGCCATTGTCTCGCTTTTTTGAACGGACATCGATGATGAAGGAACCCACCATGCGATTGACCCAGTTCAGCGAATACGCATTGCGCCTCCTGGCCTTCGCCGCCGTGCATCCGGGTCGCCTCGTCACCGTCGAGGAGGCGGCCGTGTCCTGCGACATCTCGCGCACGCATCTGATGAAGGTGGCCAATCTGCTGGTTCGCCAGAACTTCCTCAAAAGCGTTCGCGGTCGCTCCGGCGGGCTGATGCTGGCGCGCCCGCCGCAGGAGATCGCGCTCGGCGCGCTCATCCGCGTGACCGAGCCGGCCTTCTCCGTCGTCGAATGCTTCGGCGAGGCGCAGGGGCGCTCGCCGCTGGATCTCGCCCGTTGGCGGGGGATCCTGTCCGGCGCGATGGAGCAGTTCCTGGGCGAGCTCGACCGCTATACGCTCGGCGATCTCGCCGCCGATCCGCAGCGCTTCGGCATCGGCATGCCGGCGGCCTGAGCGTGCCGGAACCCGGCCTCTTGTCGTCGCGATACCCTCGGCTATGCTGCAAAAAACATAAGATTCGGGAGGGGTAATGCTGATCTGGTGGTCGATCGCCTGGCTGGCCTGCGCCGCGATATTCCTGGAGCTGGTGGAGCGGGCTCCCGCCATCGACAACTGAGCGCCCTCAGGCGGCTCCGGCCGCCGCGAAAGCCTGACCGACGATGCGCCGCGCATCCTCCTGGATGGCGGCAAGATGCGCCTCGTCCCGGAAGCTTTCCGCGTAGATCTTGTAGACCTCCTCGGTACCGGAGGGGCGCGCCGCGAACCAGCCATCCGCCGCCGTGACCTTGACGCCGCCGAGCGCCGCGCCGTTGCCCGGCGCATGGCTCAGGATCGCCGTGATCGGCTGGCCCGCGAGCTCCTTCGTCGCGATCTGCTCTGCCGAGAGGTTCTTGAGCACCGCCTTCTGGCTCGCGCTCGCGGGCGCATCGACGCGCGCGTAGCGGGGCTCGCCGAGCTCGGCCGTCAGCTTGCCGTAGAGCACGCCGGGATCGGCCCCGGTCTTCGCCGTGATCTCGGCGGCGAGCAGGCCCAGGATGATGCCGTCCTTGTCGGTGGTCCAGGCCGTGCCGTCCATGCGCAGGAAGGAGGCGCCGGCGCTCTCCTCCCCGGCGAAGCCGAAGCCGCCCGAGATCAGCCCCTCGACGAACCATTTGAAGCCGACCGGAACCTCGACCAGCCGCCGCCCGAGCCTGGCGGCCACGCGGTCGATGATCGCGCTCGACACCGCGGTCTTGCCGATCGCGGCATCCGCGCGCCAGCCCGGCCGGTTGGCGAAGAGATAGGCGCTCGCCGCCGCGAGGTAGTGGTTCGGGTTCATCAGCCCGCTGCTGCGCGTGACGATGCCGTGCCGGTCGGCGTCGGTATCGTTGGCGAAGGCGACGTCGAAGCGCTCGCGCGTGCCGATCAGCCCGGCCATCGCATAGGGCGACGAGCAGTCCATCCGGATCTTGCCGTCCCAGTCGGCGGTCATGAAGCCGAAGGCCGGGTCGATCTCCCGGCTGACGATGGTGGCGTCGAGCCCGTAGCGGTCGATGATCGGCTGGTAATAGTCGAGCCCGGCCCCGCCGAGCGGATCGATGCCGATCGCGACGCCGGCCTCGCGGATCGCCGCCATGTCCACGACAGTGGCGAGGTCCGCGACGTAAGCCGTGACATAGTCCCGGCGCCGGACATGCCCGCTCTTCAGCGCCTTCTCAAAAGGCATCCGCGCGATGCCGGCGAGGTTGTCTGCGAGGAAGGCGTTGGCCTGCTTCTCGATCCAGCCGGTCGCGTCGGTATCGGCCGGCCCGCCATGGGGCGGGTTGTATTTCAGCCCGCCATCGGCCGGCGGGTTGTGCGAGGGCGAGATCACGACGCCGTCGGCGAGCCCGCTGGTGCGGCCGCGGTTATGGCCGATGATCGCGTGCGAGATCACCGGGGTCGGGGTGAAGCCGAACTTTTCGTCGACGATGGTGGCGACGCCGTTGGCGGCGAAGACCTCCAGCACCGTCTCGAAGGCGTTGCGCGAAAGCGCATGGCTGTCGATGCCCAGGAAAAGCGGCCCGTCGATCCCCTGCCCGCGGCGGTAGAGGCAGATCGCCTGCGCGATGGCGAGGATATGTGCCTCGTTGAACGAGCGCAGCAGGGCCGAGCCGCGATGCCCCGAGGTACCGAAGGCGACCTGCTGCGAGCGCTGCGTGGGGTCCGGCCGGTCGAAATAAGCTTTTGTCAGGGCCGCGACATCGACCAGTTGGCCGGGCTCGAGCCGCTTGCCGGCCAGGGGGCTGACGGAATCGCTCATGAAGGGGGTCTCGGTTGCAGGCGGGCGGAACGTGCGTCTCTTATAGACGCGCGCCTGAACAGAGTCGCAACGGAATGCGGCCGGGTCGCGGCGCGGGCGCGGGCGGTTGAGCTCGCGGCGGATGCAGCCTACCTATCGGCCAGCCCGCGACGTGAAACCGCGCGCCCGGAGACCGAACCCATGCCCGCCACCCGATTGATCGACCGCGGCGTCATCCGCGTCAGCGGCGAGGAGGCGCGCGGCTTCCTCCAGAACCTCGTGACCAACGACATGGACGAGGTCACGCCGGAGCGGGCCGGCTACGGCGCGCTGCTGACACCGCAGGGCAAGATCATCTGCGATTTCCTGATCGTCGCGCTGCCGGCCGAAGACGGCGGCGGCTTCCTCATCGATTGCCCCCTGCTCCAGAGCGCGGATCTGATGAAACGCCTGAAGCTCTACAAGCTGCGCGCCAAGGTCACGCTGGAGGATCTGACGGAAGCATGCGCCGTCATCGCCGCGACCGACGGCGCCGCCCTGCCGCGCGACGCCGGCCTCGTCTATGACGACCCGCGCCTGCCGGCGCTCGGCCAGCGCGCCGTGACCGACAGAGAGCGCGGCGAGGCGCTCGCCACCGGCGAGCCGGAGGCCTATCACGCCCGCCGCGTCGGGCTCGGCATTCCCGCCGGCGGGCGCGACTTCGCCTATGGCGACGCCTTCCCGCACGAGGCCCTGCTCGACCAGCTCGGCGGCGTCTCCTTCAGGAAGGGCTGCTATATCGGGCAGGAGGTGGTCTCGCGCATGCAGCATCGCGGCACGGCCCGCTCGCGCGTCGTGCCGATCGTCTTCGACGACGGCGTCGCTGCCGAGACCGGCGCGGAAGCGAGCGCGGGCGGCAAGCCGATCGGCACGATCGGCTCGGGCGCGGACGGCCGGGCGCTGGCCTTGCTCAGGCTCGACCGGCTGGCCGATGCGCTCGCCGCCGGCACGGCGCCGCTCGGCGGCGGGCTTGCCTTCCATCTCGCGGAGAAGCCCGGCTTCATCCGCTTTCCCTTCCCCGGCGAGCCGGGCTTCGGAGCCGCGCCATGACCGAGGCAAATATCTTGACGGAGGCAAATATCTTGATCGAGGAGCGCATCGCCATCGAAGGGCCGGACGGCCGCTTCCGCTGCCGCTGGCCGGGCAGCGACCCGCTCTACCTCGCCTATCACGACAGCGAATGGGGCGTGCCGGAATACGATTCCCGCGCGCTCTGGGAGAAGCTGATCCTCGACGGCTTCCAGGCGGGCCTCTCCTGGATCACCATCCTGAGGAAGCGCGACGCCTTCCGCGCCGGCTTTGCCGGCTTCGAGCCGGACAAGGTCGCCCGTTTCACGGAGGTCGACGTGCAGCGCCTGCTCGCCGATCCCGGCATCATCCGCCATCGCGGCAAGATCGAGGGCGCGATCAGGAGTGCACAAGCCTATCTGAGGCTGAGCGAACGCGAGCCCTTCGCCGATTTCCTCTGGAGGCATCTCGACGGCCGCGCGCTGCAGAACGCCTTCCGCACCCAGGACGCAGTACCGGCGCAGACCGCGCTGTCGGAAGCGATGTCGAAGGAATTGAAGAAGGCCGGCTTCACCTTCTGCGGCCCGACCATCGTCTATGCCTTCATGCAGGCCTGCGGGCTGGTCAACGACCACCTGACCGGCTGCTTCCGCTGGAGCGAATGCGCCGCGCTCGCCCGCGACAGCCGCGCGGCATGACGGCGAGAGCCTGAGCCATGGCCCGCAAGTCCGAACCGCCCCGCGCCTGGCAGCGCATGCTCTCCGGGCGCCGGCTCGACCTGCTCGACCCCTCGCCGCTCGACATCGAGATCGAGGACATCGCCCACGGCCTCGCCCGCGTCGCCCGCTGGAACGGCCAGACGCGCGGCGCCCATTCCTTCTCGGTGGCGCAGCATTCCCTGCTGGTCGAGGCGATCGCCGCCCATCTCGATCCGGGCCTGAGCCGCGAGGCGGGCCTGATGGCGCTGCTGCACGACGCGCCCGAATACGTCATCGGCGACATGATCTCGCCGTTCAAGGTCGTGATGGGCGATGCCTACAAGAGCGTGGAGGGGCGCCTGCTGGCGGCGATACACCTGCGCTTCGGCCTGCCTCCGGCGGCGCCGGCCGCCCTGAAGCGGACGATCAAGCAGGCCGACACCGTCGCCGCCTTCTTCGAGGCGACGCGTCTGGCCGGCTTCGGCAGGCAGGAGGCCCTCACATTCTTCGGCCGGCCGCGGGCGCTGCCGGCCGAGGTTCTGGCTCTGCTCTCTCCGCTCGACACCGAGGCGGCTCAGGCGCGCTTCCTGGCGCGCTTTACCGCACTCGGCGGGGGCGGGCTTACAGCGTCAGCCTGACCGCGCTGATCTCGTTGGCGATCGCCTGGAAGACCGGCCCGAGTTCAGAGGCTTTCTTGACGTCGTAGTACATCTCCGGCGCCGAGGCGCAGTCCTTCAGCAGGGTCGCGTTGCCGTCGATGACGCGGATCGTATAGAGGCTGATCCCGTCCGCCTTGATGTTCGTGCAGGCGAGCTTCGTGCGTTTGTCGATCTCGCTGCCGCTGCTGGTGAAGCGGTTCTCGGTGTTTTCGCCGTCGGTCAGCAGGATCATGTATTTCTTGAGCCGCGGCTCGGTCTTCGGCTTCGCGCTCGTGAACGGAGCCTGCGGCGTCAGCGTCGCCCAGCCCCAGACGGCGCCGATCGTGACGTTGGTGTTGCCGACCGGGGTCATCGTGTCGATATGCGTGTTCAGCGCGTCCCAGTCGTTGGTCAGCGGCTTGATTTCCGCCAGCGAAGACTGGCTGCACCAGAACGCCGGATACTGCTGATCGATCGACGAATACGCGCCTCCGTCGGTCGTATCGTAATTCTTCTCGCGATCCATGAAGCAGCCCTGAGCGGCAGACGACCAGACCGCCTTGGTCATCGTCTCAGTGCATGTCTTTCCGTTGTTGGTGCAAACGAGGTTGCTCGTATCAGTGATACTGACATCCTTATTCGTTGCCGGGTTGCGCCATTTGCAATTCTTCGTATCCTTGTCGCAAGTGACATTGCGGCTCACGGCATAGTTGATCCACGACTCGTTCTTGAGGCCGCGGTCGGCCCGGACCTGCGTATTGAACGGCACGATCGAGATCTTGATCTGGTCGGGGTCGATCGAGGCATCCTTCATGATCTTGACCAGATCCTTGGAAGCCTGCTTCAGCGCCGTCATCTTGCCCGACGAGGACATCGAGCCCGTATTGTCGAGCACGAGCGCGAGCTCGATCTTGTTGGTGCCCCAGGTCGCCTGGCTGGTGCTGCCCACGGCGAGCTCGGAGGTGCCGATCACGCGGGAGATCGTCGTCTGCACCTCGGCGTTGGCGGCGATCTGGATCGTGCGCGCCGTCCGGTCGATCGTCACGACCGCGCCCTTGTATTCCTCTTTCGCCTCGCGGGGCAGATTGTCGCGGATCCACTTGTCGATACGGTCCCTGATCTGCGCGTCCGTCAGCTTCTGGGCATCCCGCGCCGCCATCAGCGCCGCGGTGTCGATCGCGGAGTTGAGCGCCTGGCGGGTATTGGTGGCACGGGAGTAATCGATGGCGACACCGACGACGCCCATCATCGGAATGAGCGCGATGCCGAACAGCATCAACACGTTGCCGCGCTGATCCCGGCAGAAGCGCCGCATCGTCTCAGGCAGGAAACCGGTCTTCATCTTGTGCCTCTTCCAGGGCCGAGTTGCCGCAGTCGATCCTGCAAACCTTGGCCGCGGGAGCTTACGAATTGCTGAAACCGATTTGTGGAAATCACACCTATCTGCTGATTTTGCAGCAGAAAGCGCTCCTTTGCGTCATCCGGCCTGCACGATCACCGCATGGCGGCCGCGCGCGCCGTCCTCAGCCCCGGCCTGAGGCCGGAATCATTTCCAAAAAAGAATAAGTGATCGTCATTTTTTCCAGATTTCATAAGGAAGGTTTTCGCGGAATGGTGGCGGCAACCTGATCGGAGGACCATTCATGTCGGACACCCCCACCCTCGCCCTGCCGGCCGGCGTCGTCGTCAAGGGCGCGCTGCAGCCCCGTTTCGACGAGATCCTCACCACGGAGGCGCTCGCCTTCGTCGCCGACCTGCACCGCCGCTTCGACGAGACGCGCAAGCGCCTGCTCGCGCTGCGCACCGAGCGCCAGAAGCGCTTCGATGCCGGCGAGACCCCGGATTTCCTGGCCGAGACCAGGCCCGTGCGCGAGGGCGACTGGCGCGTCGCGCCGATCCCCGCCGATCTCCTCGACCGCCGTGTCGAGATCACCGGCCCGGTCGACCGCAAGATGATCGTCAACGCGCTGAACTCCGGCGCCAAGGTCTTCATGGCCGATTTCGAGGACGCCTCCTCGCCGGTCTGGGCCAACATGGTCGAGGGCCAGCTCAACCTGAAGGATCGCTGGGCCGGCAAGATCGACTTCACCGACCCGACGACTGGCAAGGACTACAAGCTCAAGGACAAGCCGGCGGTCCTGATCATCCGCCCGCGCGGCTGGCACCTGCCCGAGCGCCATATCGAGATCGACGGCAAGAAAGCCTCGGGCTCGCTGGTCGATTTCGGGCTTTATGTCTTCCACAACGCCAAGGCGGCGCTGGCGGCGGGCTCCGGCCCCTATTTCTACCTGCCGAAGCTGGAGAGCCATCTCGAGGCGAGGCTGTGGAACGACGTCTTCGTCGCGGCTCAAAGCGCGCTCGGCCTGAAGAACGGCACGATCAAGGCGACCGTGCTGATCGAGACCCTGCCCGCCGCCTTCGAGATGGACGAGATCCTCTACGAACTGCGCGAGCACATGGCCGGCCTCAACTGCGGCCGCTGGGACTACATCTTCTCCTTCATCAAGAAGCTCGCCCGCAACAAGGCCTATGTCCTGCCGGACCGCTCGCAGGTCGTGATGTCGAAGGCGTTCCTGCGCGCCTATTCGCTGCTGCTGATCAAGACCTGCCACAGGCGCGGCGCCTTCGCGATGGGCGGCATGGCGGCGCAGATCCCGGTCAAGAACAACCCCGAGGCCAACGCCGCCGCCTTCGCCAAGGTCAAGGCCGACAAGGAGCGCGAGGCCGGCGACGGGCATGACGGCACCTGGGTCGCCCATCCCGACCTCGTCCCCGTCGCGATGGAGGTGTTCGACCGGCTGATGCCGCAGGCCAACCAGCTCGACAAGAAGCGCGACGACGTCGACATCGGCACGAAGGACCTGCTGGAGGTCCACCAGGGCACGCGCACCGAGGAAGGCTTCCGCGAGAACATCCGCATCGGCGTGCAGTATATCGAAGCCTGGCTGCGCGGCCGCGGCGCGGTGCCGATCTACAACATGATGGAGGACGCCGCGACCGCCGAGATCAGCCGCGCCCAGATCTGGCAGTTCGTCCAGTACGGCGTCGAGCTCGACGGCAGGACCAAGGCCGACGCCGCGCTGTTCAAGCGCTGCCTGCCGGAGGAGATGGAGCGCGTGAAGGGCGAGCTCGGGCCTGAGAACTATGCCAAGGGCCGCTTCCCGGAGGCGATCGCCCTGTTCGAGACGCTGTCGCTGGCGCCGAACTTCGAGGACTTCCTCACCGTGCCGGCCTACGCCAAGCTCGGCTGAGCCGGCGCTTCACGCCGATGCGGAAAGGGCGCCGTCTCCGGACGGCGCCCTTCTGCTTTGTGGCGTGCCGCATCCGCCGCGCATTGACATACTCCCCCTCAGTACCATAGCGTGCGGCGGATCACGGGTCGACCTCTGGGCCATGCCGCACACAGCCGAGGAGAAGAAGCGTGCCGTCACGCGGCTGCGCCGGATCAGGGGGCAGGCCGACGCCCTGATCGCCGCCGTCGAGCGCGGCGACGAATGCGGCGCGCTGCTCCAGCAACTCGCGGCGCTGCGCGGCGCCGCCACCGGCCTGATGGCGGAGGTGCTCGAAAGCCATCTGCGCGAGACCACGCGGACCGACGCCACCGACAATACCAACGACGAGATCGCCGCGATCATGCGCGTGATCCGCCCCTATCTGAAATGAACGCATCCCGAAGGAAGGAACCGCCCGATGAAGACCCGTGCCGCCGTCGCCTGGGAAGCGGGCAAGCCGCTCACCATCGAAACCGTCGAGATCGGCGGGCCCAAGGCCGGCGAGGTCCTGGTCGAGGTGATGGCGACCGGCATCTGCCACACCGACGCCTACACCCTCTCGGGGCTGGATTCGGAGGGCAAGTTCCCGGCGATCCTCGGCCATGAGGGCGCCGGCATCGTGCGCGAGATCGGCGCCGGCGTGACGACGCTCAAGGTCGGCGACCACGTCATCCCGCTCTACACGCCCGAATGCCGGCAGTGCAAAAGCTGCCTGTCGCGCCGCACCAACCTCTGTACCGCGATCCGCGCGACGCAGGGGCAAGGCGTCATGCCCGACGGCACGAGCCGTTTCTCCTGCGATAGCGGCGAGGTCTTCCACTATATGGGCTGCTCGACCTTCGCGAACTTCACCGTGCTGCCCGAGATCGCGCTCGCCAAGGTCCGCGAGGACGCCCCCTTCGACAAGATCTGCTATATCGGCTGCGGGGTGACGACCGGCATCGGCGCGGTGATCTACACGGCCAAGGTCTGGCCGGGGGCGAATGTCGTGGTCTTCGGGCTCGGCGGCATCGGGCTCAACGTCATCCAGGGCGCGCGCATGGTCGGCGCCGACAAGATCATCGGCGTCGACATCAACCCGGCCAAGCAGGAAATGGCGCGCAAGTTCGGCATGACCGACTTCATCAACCCGAAGGAGGTCGGCAACGACAAGGTCGTGCAGGCGATCGTCGACCTGACCGGCGGCGGCGCCGATTTCTCCTTCGACGCCACCGGCAACACCAATGTCATGCGCCAGGCGCTGGAGTGCTGCCATCGCGGCTGGGGCGAGTCGATCATCATCGGCGTGGCCGAAGCCGGCAAGGAGATCGCGACACGCCCCTTCCAGCTCGTCACCGGCCGCGTCTGGAAGGGCACCGCCTTCGGCGGCGCGCGCGGGCGCACCGACGTGCCGAAGATCGTCGACTGGTACATGGAGGGCAAGATCAACATCGACGACCTGATCACCCACAAGCTGAAGCTGGAGGAGATCAACCACGGCTTCGACCTGATGCACGATGGCAAGTCGATCAGGAGCGTGGTGGTCTACTGAGGCGCCGTTCCAGCGCCTCATTCGGCAGGCACCACCTTTGTCATTCCGGGGCTTCGCGGCGCGCCGAACCCGGAATGACAGGCGTTCCGCCAAGACCGTTAAAAGGACCCCACCCATGGAACTGATCTCCGCCTCGAAGGCCTTCGGCGGCTCGCAGCGCGTCTATCGGCACGACAGCGCGGCTTGCGCCTGCCCGATGACCTTCGCGATCTACCTGCCGCCGCAGAGCGAGGCGGGGCCGGTTCCGCTCTTGTGGTATCTCTCGGGCCTGACCTGCAGCCACCAGAACGTCATGGACAAGGGCGAGTACCGCGCCGCGGCCGCCGCCAACGGCATCGCCATCGTCTGCCCGGATACGAGCCCACGCGGCGACGGCGTTCCCGACGAGCCCGACAACTGGCAGTTCGGCTCCGGCGCCGGCTTCTATCTCGACGCCACGCAAGCCCCCTATGCGAAGAACTACCGCATGGAGACATATGTCCGCGACGAGCTGCCGGAGCTGATCGGCCGGCATTTCCCGCTCGACATGACGCGGCAGGGCATCTTCGGCCATTCCATGGGCGGCCATGGCGCGATCACGCTCGCCCTGAAGAACCCTGAGCGCTACCGGTCCGTCTCCGCCTTCGCGCCGATCGCCCAGCCCTCGACGGCCGGCTGGTCGCAGCCCGCCTTCGAGAAATATCTCGGCCCGGACGAGGCGGCCTGGCGCGCCTATGATTCGACCCTGCTGATCGCCGACGGCCACCGTCTGCGCGACCTCCTGGTCGACCAGGGCACGGCCGACGGCTTCCTCGAGGAGGGCCTGCGCCCGCAGCTTCTCGAGGTCGCCTGCGCCGCGGCCGGCATCCCGCTCGAGCTGACGATGCGCGACGGCTACGACCACTCCTACAATTTCGTCTCGACCTTCATGGCCCAGCACATCGCCTGGCATGCCGAGCGCCTGACGGCGTAACGCCTTCCGCGGGAACGCCTACTCCTCCGGCCGCGTTGAGAGCATCATGAGCCTCGACCGGCCCGCAGAGGATGCAAGCCATGGCCAAGCGCCGCCTGCCGCACAGCGACCGCTCCTTGTTCACCCGCCTGTCGCAATGGGTCGCGCATTGGGCAGGCCGGCCGCAGACCTTCGTCGCGGCCGCGGGGCTGATCGTGCTGTGGGCGCTGTCCGGCCCGTTCTTCGGCTATGACGATAGCTGGCAGCTCGTGGTGAATACCTCGACGACCATCGTCACCTTCCTGATGGTCTTCATCATCCAGAACAGCCAGAACCGCGACACCGCGGCGATGCAGATCAAGCTCGACGAGCTGATCTGCCGGCTGGAAGGCGCCCGCGAGGAATTGCTCGACCTCGAGGAGCTCGACGAGGACAAGCTCGAGGCGATCCGCGACGAATTCGAGATGATGGCGGCCAGGGCCCGCAAGATCGCGGCCTCTGCCACGGGCGACGGCCGCCCCTCCGCCTGAACGGCGCGAAAGCGGGCTCGCCGGTTCAGTCCCCGGTAAGGTTATCTTTTAGGGTTAAGTGTCGTTTAAGAAATCGCTGGCATGGTCCTCGCCATTGGTAACACGCGCGGGCTGCGTCCTTTGAGCGCCGCGCAAACGCGAAGGACACTGCCATGGGCAGCCTGAAAACTCTCGCGCTGGCGGGCGGCCTGGCCCTCGGCGTCTCCGCCGCGGCGCAGGCAGCCGATCTCGCCTATGCCCCCCCGCCCCCGCCGCCTGAGCCGCTCGGCCTCAAGGGCACGATCTCGAGCGGCGTCTATCTGCGCGGCGATATCGGCGTGGGCGTCCAGAGCATCGGCAAATACCATCAGGACGACGTCGTGGGGTTCGGCGGCTCCTTCTTCGGCAAGAGCGACAACGCGGCCTTCTTCGCCGGGCTCGGCATCGGCTACCGCTTCAACAACTGGCTGCGCTTCGACGTCACCGGCGAATATCGCGGCGCCGGCCAGATCGGGGTGAACGACATCGTCTTCAACCCCTTCAACAACGGCTTTCAGACCAACACCTACAAGGGCAACCTGACCTCGCTGGTCACGCTGTTCAACGGCTATTTCGACCTCGGCACCTGGAACTGCCTGACGCCCTATATCGGCGCCGGCATCGGCTTCTCGCAGAACCGCATCAGCGGTCTGACCGACCAGGGCGCGCTCACCGGAAACTGGACCGGCCCGACGCTCGGCTATGCCAACAGCGGCAGCAAGACCGATCTCGCCTGGGCCCTGATGGCCGGCGTCGGCTACGAGGTGAACAAGAACCTGACGCTGGAAGCCGGCTATCGCTACCTGAACCTCGGCGACGCCCAGTCGGGCCGGCTGGTCAACGCCTTCAACGGCCAGATCCAGGCCCCGCTCAAGGCCAAGGACATCGAGAGCCACGACTTCCGCATCGGCATGCGCTGGAACTTCGGCGATCCGAACTGCTGCGGCCCGGCCGAGCCGGTCGCCTACGCCCCGCCGCCGGTCGTGCGGAAGTACTGACCGCCCGGACACCATCGAGCGACGAGACGGCGCGGGCCATCCCCGCGCCGTTTCCCGTTTCAGCGCAGCAGCGAACGCCCGGTCATCTCGGCCGGCTGCGCGAGCCCCATCAGCGCCAGCAGCGTCGGCGCGATGTCGGCGAGACGCCCGTCGGCGAGTCCCCTGGCCTCTCCGCCGATCAGCATCACCGGCACCGGATTGGTGGTGTGCGCCGTATGCGGCTTGCCCGTCTCAGGATCGACCATCAGCTCGCAATTGCCGTGATCGGCGGTGACGAGCAGTGCGCCCCCCTGCCGCCGCACGGCATCGGCGATGGCGCCGAGCCCCGCATCGACCGTCTCGACTGCCTTGATCGCGGCCGAAAGCACGCCGGTGTGCCCGACCATGTCGGGATTGGCGAAGTTGAGCACGACGAGATCGTAGCGGCCTGACCCGATCGCCTCGACCGCCTTGGCGGTAAGCTCCGGCGCCGACATCTGCGGCTGCAAATCGTAGGTCGCGACCTTGGGCGAGGGCACCATCACTCGGTCCTCGCCCGGATAAGGCGTCTCCTCGCCGCCGTTGAAGAAATAGGTGACGTGCGGGTATTTCTCGGTCTCGGCCATGCGGATCTGGCTCAGCCCCGCCTTGGCGACGGTCTCGCCCAGCCCGTTGGCGAGGGTCTGGGCTGCGAACAGCATCGGCATCACCTTGTCGAGCTCGGCGCTGTAGGAGGTCATGCTGACCGCCTTGCTAAGCTGCGGCCGCCGCGGCCGGGCGAAGCCGGCGAAATCCGGCTCCAGCACCGCCGCCAGTATCTCGCGGATGCGGTCCGAGCGGAAATTGAAGCTGAGCAGCCCGTCGCCGTCCGCCATGCCGCCATAGCCGCCGATGACGGCGGGAACGATGAACTCGTCGCCGACGCCCTGCGCATAGGCGGCGGCGATGGCGGCCTCAGCATCCGGGAAGGGGTTCCCCTGCCCGATCACCATCGCGTTCCACGCCTTCTCGACCCGCTCCCAGCGATTGTCGCGGTCCATCGCGTAGTAGCGGCCGCAGACGCTGGCGATGGTCGCGCCCGCCGGCAGCGCCGCCTCGAAGGCTTTTACGTAAGCCGCGGCCGATTGCGGCGGGGTGTCGCGCCCGTCGGTGAAGACATGCACCTTCACCGGCACGCCCTGCCCGGTCAGCAGGCGCGCCAGCGCCACCGCATGGTCCTGATGGGCATGGACGCCACCGGGCGAGACGAGGCCGAGGAGATGGCAGGCGCCGCCGCCGGCTTTGAGCCCAGCGACGAGGCCGCTCGCCTCGAGCGCCCCGGCGATCGAGCCGTCGGCGATCGCCTGGTTGATGCGCGGCAGGTCCTGCATCACCACGCGGCCCGCGCCGAGATTGAGATGGCCGACCTCGGAATTGCCCATCTGCCCCTCGGGCAGCCCGACATCGAGCCCCGAGGTGCGCAGGAAGGCGTGCGGATTCTGTGCCCAGAGCCGGTCGAAATGCGGGGTCCTCGCCAGCCTGACGGCGTTGTTCGCGCTGTCCTCGCGCCAGCCCCAGCCATCGAGGATCATCAGCATCACGGGACGAGGCGGCATCGGCTTGACCTTCGGCTTGCGTCAGGGAAAGGACGGCAGTGCCGATACCACGCACCGCGCCGCCTAGGCGAGTGCCGAGACGGCGAACGTGGCCAGGCGAGCAAAAACGCTGGCGAGCTCTGGTGTTTCGCGCCAGTCTCGCCGCGGGGTAGCCTCCGGGGGGACGAATGCCGACCGATATCGAGATCGCGCGCGACGCGACGCTTCAGCCGATTGCCGCGATCGCCGCGAAGGCGGGCATCCCCGACGAGGCTCTCCACCCCTACGGCCGCTTCATCGCCAAGGTCGACACGAAAGCCATCCCCGGCTTCCAGTCCCGACAGGACGGCAGGCTGATCCTCGTGACCGCGATCAGCCCGACGCCGGCCGGCGAAGGCAAGACCACCACGACCGTCGGCCTCGGCGACGGGCTTACCCGCATCGGCAAGCGCGCGATGATCGCGCTGCGCGAGCCTTCGCTGGGGCCGAGCTTCGGCATGAAGGGCGGCGCCGCCGGCGGCGGCTATGCCCAGGTCGTGCCGATGGAGCAGATCAATCTGCACTTCACCGGCGATTTCCACGCCATCACCAGCGCCCACAACCTGCTGGCGGCGCTGATCGACAACCATGTCTACTGGGGCAACGGGCTGAACCTCGACACCCGCACCATCGCCTGGCGGCGCGTCATGGACATGAACGACCGGGCGCTGCGCCAGATCGTCTCCTCGCTCGGCGGCCCCGCCAACGGCTTCCCGCGCGAGGACGGCTTCGACATCACCGTCGCCTCGGAGGTGATGGCGATCTTCTGCCTCGCCCGCGACGCCGAAGACCTCGCCGCGCGCCTCGGGCGCGTCGTCATCGGCCGCACGCGCGACAAGCGCCTCGTCACCGCCGCCGACCTGAAGACCACCGGCGCGATGAGCGTGCTGCTCAAGGACGCGCTGATGCCGAACCTGGTGCAGACGCTGGAGGGCACGCCGGCCTTCGTCCATGGCGGCCCCTTCGCCAACATCGCCCATGGCTGCAACTCGGTGATCGCGACGAAGGCTGCGCTGAAGCTCGCCGACTACGTCGTGACCGAGGCCGGCTTCGGGGCCGATCTCGGCGCCGAGAAGTTCTTCGACATCAAATGCCGCAAGGCCGGGCTGAAGCCCGCCGCCGCCGTTGTCGTCGCCACCGTGCGCGCCCTCAAGATGCATGGCGGCGTGCCCAAGAACGCGCTCGGCCGCGAGGATCTGAAGGCGCTGGAGGCAGGGCTTGCCAACCTCGCCCGCCATGTCGGCAACCTGCGCAAGTTCGGCGTGCCGCCGATCGTGGCGATCAACCATTTCGCGACCGACACCGAAGCCGAGCACGAGCTCATCCGCAATCATTGCCGCAACCATCTCGGCGTCGAGGCGGTGATCTGCCGGCATTGGGCTGAAGGCGGCGCCGGCACGCAGGAGCTCGCCGGCAAGGTCGCAGGCCTGGCCGACGAAGGCGAGGCCGATTTCACCCCGCTCTATCCCGATTCCATGCCGCTGCGGGAAAAATTGGAGACGATCGCGCGCGAGATCTACGGCGCCGCCGGCATCGGGGTCGATGCCCGGCTCGAGGCCCGTTTCGCCGAGCTGGAGGAGGCCGGCTTCGGCGATCTGCCGGTCTGCGTCGCCAAGACCCAGTATTCCTTCTCGGCCGATCCGGCGCTGCGCGGCGCGCCGTCGGGCCACGTCGTGCCGCTGCGCGAGCTCAGGCTCTCGGCCGGCGCCGGCTTCGTCGTCGCGATCTGCGGGGAGATCATGACCATGCCCGGCCTGCCGCGCGAGCCCGCGGCCCAGCGCATCCATATCGATGCGCGCGGACGCATCGAAGGGTTGTCCTGAGGCGATTCTCCGCCGATTCCGTTAGAGGCGTTTAAAGCTTATGCAACGGATGGCTCCCTAACCTCTCCCCGCTGCCGATTCCGGCCCGGAAACGGCTCCCACCCGCGAGGAAGGCGTTTCCGATGAGCCAGGCCGAAGCCGGTCTGCCCCGCGCGCGCAGCCTGAAGGCCAGGGTCATGGGCTGGACGCTCGCGATCCTGGTCGCGATCGCCATCCCCGCCGGCACCGCCTTCCTCTGGCTGGTCGATACCACGGTGCTGAAGCTCGGCACGCTCGTCGCGGAGAAGCAGATCCTGTTCGACCGCTATCGCGGCCTCGAGGCGCTGATGCGCGAGGTCTCGCTGGCCGAGACCGTCGCCCGCGCGCCTGCGATCGTCGACTGGGCGCAGAACGAGGCCGATCCCGAGAAGGCACGGCGCGGCCTCGCCGAGCTCGAGCACTACCGCCTCTCTTTCCGCGACCGCAGCTATTTCGCCGTCCTCGCCGGGTCCGGCAACTACTACTTCAACGACAGGGACAACAGCTACGAGCACGACCGCAAGCGCTACGCGCTCTCGCCCGACAACCCGCGCGACGGCTGGTACTACAAGACCGCGGCGCTGGGCTCCGGCTGCCATCTCAATGTCGACCACGACGACCATCTGCGCGTCACCAAGGTCTGGATCAACTGCGTCATCCGCAAGGAGGCCCGCGTCCTCGGCATTATCGGCACCGGGCTCGACCTGACGCAGTTCATCCGGGAGGTCGTCGACATCCCGCAGAACGGCGTCCAGAGCATGTTCGTCGACCGCAGCGGCGCCGTGCAGGCCCATCGCGACGCCAGCCTCGTCGATTTCCACAGCCTGACCAAGGACATCGCCGCCAAGAAGACGATCTACCAGCTCGTCGACGGCGACGCCGACCGCCGCCTGCTCGGCGAGATGTTCGCCCGCATCGGCGCCGGCGACGGCCTCGTGCAGTCGCGCTTCATGCATGTCGAGGGCAAGCGCGTGCTCGTCGGCATCGGCTATCTCGATCGCCTCGGCTGGTTCAACGTCACGGTGATGGATATCGACCGCATCATCGACCGGCGGCTGTTCTGGCCGCTCGCCCTGCTGTTCGGCGCGGTGCTGCTGGCGGCGGCGGCCTTGCTGACGATGCTGTTCAAGCGCGCGGTGCTCGACCGGCTCGCCCGTGTCGAGCAGGCGGCCCAGCGCCTGCGCGCCAACGAGTTCGGCGCCGTCCCGATCGATCCCGGCCGCGACGAGATCGGCCGGCTGTCGCAGGCCTTCGGCGAAATGGAGCACTCGATCGAGGCCAACACCGCCCGGCTCGAGGAGGCCGTGCGCGAACGCACCGAGCAGCTCGAACGGCTCGCCCATGCCGATCCGCTGACCGGCGTGTTCAACCGGCGCGGCTTCGAACGCGCCTTCGCGGCGAACCGGGCGCGGGCGCGCCGGGGCGGGCTGCTCCTGGTCGATCTCGACAATCTCAAGCCGATCAACGACCGCCACGGCCACCAGACCGGCGACGCCGTGATCGTCGCGCTCGCCCGGCGCATGACGGCGCTGCTCTGCGACGGCGACATCTGCGCCCGCTGGGGCGGCGACGAGTTCATCCTGCTCCTGGACGATATCGGGCCCGACGAATTGCCGGCGGTTTCCGCCAGGATCGTCGCCGCCGCCGCGCAATCCCCCGTCGCGCTCGACGACGGCGCATCCGTCGCGATCGGCATCAGCGTCGGCGCGACGCTGCTCGAGCCGCAGGACACGCTGGCCGCCGCGACCAGGCGCGCGGACGAAGCGCTCTATGCCGCCAAGCGCGCCGGCCGCAACGGCTTTTACGTCAGCCCGCCGGCGGATATCCCGATGCTGCGGCGCAGCCGCGCCTGACTGGCGGCGGCCTCAGGCCGCGGCCTTCGTCACCGCCTCGACGACATCGTCGACCGCGCGCGCGACCAGGTCGCGGTCGTCGCCCTCGGCCATGACGCGGATCACCGGCTCGGTGCCGGAGGGGCGGATGACGAGGCGCCCGCCCTCGCCGAGGAGCTGCTTGGCCGCCTCGATCGCGCTGACCACCGGCTTCTCCTCGAGCGGGCGGCCCTTCCTGTAGCGCACGTTCTTCAGGATCTGCGGCAGCGGCTCGAAGCAGTGGCAGACCTCGGAGACCGGCTTGTCCATCCGCTTCACCACGGCAAGCAGCTGCAGCGCCGCGACGAGCCCGTCGCCGGTCGTGCCGAAATCCGACAGGATGATGTGGCCGGACTGCTCCCCGCCCAGGTTGAAGCCGTGGTTGCGCATGTGCTCCAGCACATAGCGGTCGCCGACAGCGGTGCGCGCCAGCGTGAGGCCAAGGCCCGCCAGATAGCGCTCCAGCCCGAGATTGGACATGATCGTCGCGACGATGCCCGGCGCCGAGAGCCGGCCGTCCTCCAGCCAGGAGCGCGCGATCACCGCCATGAGCTGGTCGCCATCGACGATCTGCCCGTGCTCGTCGACCACCAGCACGCGGTCGGCATCGCCGTCGAGCGCGATGCCGATATCGGCGCGCAGCTCCCTGACCTTCGCCACCAGCGTGGAAGGATGGGTCGAGCCGACATCGCGGTTGATGTTGAAGCCGTCCGGCTCGTCGCCGATGGTGATGACCTCCGCCCCCAGCTCCCACAGCGCCTGCGGCGCCACCTTGTAGGCGGCGCCGTTGGCGCAATCGAGCACGATGCGCAGGCCTTCCAGGCTCATGTTGCGCGGCATGGTGCGCTTGGCGAACTCGACATAGCGCGCATCGGCGCTGTCGATGCGCTTGGCCCGGCCGAGCTTCGGCGCGCCCGAGAGGCGCGACGTCAGGTCGGCGTCGATCAGAGCCTCGATCTCGCGCTCGACCTCGTCGTTGAGCTTGTAGCCGTCCGGCCCGAACAGCTTGATGCCGTTGTCCTCATAGGCGTTGTGCGAGGCGGAGATCATCACGCCGAGATCGGCGCGCATCGAGCGCGTCAGCATGGCGACCGCCGGCGTCGGCATCGGGCCGAGCAGCATCACGTCCATGCCGACCGCGGTGAAGCCCGCGACCATGGCGTACTCGATCATGTAGCCGGAAAGCCGCGTATCCTTGCCGATCACCACGCGGTGGCGGTGCTCGCCGCGGCGGAAGGCGAGGCCTGTCGCCTGCCCGACCTTCAAGGCGAGGTCGGGCGTGATGACGCCGTTCGCCCGCCCGCGAATGCCGTCCGTTCCGAAATATTTGCGCGTCATCGTGATGGGGTTCCAAGCGCCGGGCCGCGCCCGGTTTCGGGCGTTCTATAACCAAAAAACCTTTCCGCCTTCTCACGAATTATGACGGAGCGTGAAAACGGGAGCAGGTGAGCCGCCGAACCAACGAAAAAGGGCGGCCTCGCGGCCGCCCTTCGTCATTCCATCCGCCGGGCTCACGCCTGCGGCTGCGGCTCCATGCCGGCATCCGGCTCACCGCGCTTGCGGCCCTTGCCGGCGCTGGGCACGGCCGAGCCGCGCGGGGCGTGCGGCATGTCGTCGAGATCGCGCGAGGGGCGCTTGCCCGCGATCAGGTCGCGGATCTCCTCGCCCGTCAGCGTCTCGAACTCGAGCAGCGCCTCGGCCACCTGCACGAACTCCTCATGGTGCTCGGTCAGGATCGTCTTGGCCGCGGCATAGCCCTCGTCGACGAGGCGCTTGACCTCGGCGTCGATCTTCTGCGCGGTCGCCTCGGAAAGCGACTGGCTGCGGCCCATCGACATGCCGAGGAAGACCTCCTCCTGGTTGTCGCCATAGGCGACCATGCCGAGCTCGTCCGAATAGCCCATCTGGGTGACCATGGCCTTGGCCATCTTGGTCGCCTGCTGGATGTCGCCGGTGGCGCCGGAGGTGATGTTCTCCTTGCCGAAGGTGATCTCCTCCGCCACGCGCCCGCCCATGGCGACCGCGAGCTGCGAGGTGAACTCCTTGTACTTCATCGAGTAGCGGTCGCCCTCCGGCAGGAACTTGACCATGCCGAGCGCGCGCCCGCGCGGGATGATCGTCGCCTTGTGCACCGGCACGCCGGCCGGAACATACAGGCCGACGATGGCATGGCCCGCCTCGTGATAGGCGGTGAGCTTCTTCTCCTCCTCGGACATCGCCATCGACTTGCGCTCGGCGCCCATCATGACCTTGTCCTTGGCGTCCTCGAACTCGGCATGGGTGACCATGCGCTTGCCGCGCCGGGCCGCCAGAAGCGCCGCCTCGTTGACGAGGTTCATCAGGTCGGCGCCGGAGAAGCCGGGCGTGCCGCGGGCGAGGATCTTGAGGTCGACGTCCGGCGCCATCGGCACCTTGCGGACATGGACCTTGAGGATCTTCTCGCGCCCGGCGACATCCGGGTTCGGCACGACGATCTGGCGGTCGAAGCGGCCCGGCCGCAGCAATGCCGGGTCGAGCACGTCGGGCCGGTTGGTCGCGGCGATGATGATCACGCCCTCGTTCGGCTCGAAGCCGTCCATCTCGACCAGAAGCTGGTTCAGCGTCTGCTCGCGCTCGTCGTTGCCGCCGCCGAGGCCGGCGCCGCGATGGCGGCCGACCGCGTCGATCTCGTCGATGAAGATGATGCAGGGCGCGTTCTTCTTGGCCTGCTCGAACATGTCGCGGACGCGGCTCGCGCCGACGCCGACGAACATCTCGACGAAGTCGGAGCCGGAGATGGTGAAGAACGGCACGTTCGCCTCGCCTGCGACGGCGCGCGCGGTGAGCGTCTTGCCGGTGCCGGGCGGGCCGACCAGCAGCACGCCGCGCGGGATGCGCCCGCCGAGCCGCTGGAACTTCTGCGGATCGCGCAGGAACTCGACGATCTCCTGCAGGTCTTCCTTGGCCTCGTCGATGCCGGCGACGTCCTCGAAAGTGACGCGGCCATGCGCCTCGGTCAAAAGCTTGGCCTTGGACTTTCCGAAGCCCATGGCCCGCCCGGCGCCGTTCTGCATCTGGCGGGACATGAAGATCCACAGCCCGATGAAGATGACGAAGGGCAGCGAATTGACCAGGAGCGCCATGAACCAGGGCGTGCCCTCGGAAGGCGCCCGCGCCGAGACCTGCACGCCCTTCTGGGCCATGGTCTTCAGCAGGCTCGGATCGCCATAGGGCGCATAGGTCACGAAGCTGCGACCGTCCGAGAAGGAGCCGGAGATTTCCTGGCCCGACACGACGACGTTGGAGACGCGCCCGGCCTCGGCCTCGTTGATCAGCTGGCTATAGGGGATTTCATTGCTGCTCTGGCGTTGGCTCGGGCTCTGGAACAGAGTGACGAGCGCGAGCACCAGCAGGAAGATCACCACCCAGAGGGCGAAATTGCGAAAATTCGGATTCATTCCCAGTCCGATCGGGCCCGCCGGACCAACCGGATGAGCCTAGAGTTTCCCGACTACCAATTTAGGTGGCGCCTGCGCCCTTGCCAAGGGAAACCGGTGACGCGGCGGCACTATGGCGGAGAAGAGTGAACGCCGCGTCTGCGCCGCCCCTCGCCGGCGAGCACCAGGACGCCGTCGCGGCCGAGCGACAGGAGGCAGCCGGAGAGCGTCCGCCGCAGGGAAAGCCCGGCGCGCGCCGCCGCCAGCAGGGCCTCCCCGCAATCCTCCAGCCGCTCGAGCCGGCCATGGCTCCCGCCACCCGGCACGGCCGCATCGAGCGCCAGCGCCAGAACCCTGAGCACGATCTCCTCCGGCTCCTTGGCCAGCGCGGAAAAGCGCAGGCGCAAGCGCCCGTCCGCGGCACCTTCCGCCACCTCGGCCAGAATCTCGCGCGCCCGCCGTGCGGCAGCCTCGTCCAGCCGCGCCAGCCGCCCGGCCAGCCGCCCGAGCCGTTCCGCCGTCAGCCCCTGCTCCGCCAGAACCGGCATCGCCTCGCGCCAGCGCACCCGTTCGAAGCGCCGGTCGCTGTTGCTCGGATCGGCGACGAAGGGCAATCGCCACGCCTGCGCCGTCGCGACGAGCCGCGCCTTCGAGAACCCGATGAGCGGCCGCGCCAGCGCGACGCCCCCGACTTCGCCGCGCCGGCGCATACCGGCGAGGCCGGACGGGCCCGAGCCGTGGCTGAGCCGCATCAGCAGGGTCTCGGCCTGGTCGTCCAGCGTATGCGCCGTCACCAGCGTGGCGCCGCCGAGCCGCCTCGCCTCGTCCGCGAGCAGCGCGTAACGGGCGCCGCGCGCCCGCGCCTGCACGCCGCTCACCGGCTTCGTCCCTTCCCAGCGCAGGATCGCATGGCCGACGCCGAGCCGCGCGCAGAGCGCCGCGACCGCAGCAGCCTCCCCGGCCGATTCGGGCCGCAAGCCGTGATCGACCGTCGCGGCATGGAGCGGCGGCCGGCCCGACCCTTGCGCCCACTCGGCCAGAAGCGCGAGCAGCGCCACCGAATCGGGGCCGCCGGACACCGCGGCGAGCAGGGCCGCCTCATCGGCCAGCACCGCGAAGGCGGCAGCGGCCTCCTCGGGCGTGACCGCAGCCGCGCTCAAGCGCAGCCGGAGCGGCGGCGTTCGCGCGCCATCCCCTGGCGCACGGCGTTGGAGGCGGCAGGGTAGTCGACGCCGAGCTTGGCATAGGTGGCGCAGGCCTGCTCCTTGGCGCCGAGCCCGTTGAGGGACATGCCGAGCTTGAGCAGGCTGTCGGGCGCCTTGGCCGCCTTCGGCGAGCCTTGCGTGATCTTCAGGAACTGCTCGGCCGCCTCGCGATAGCGCTGGCGCTGGAGATAGCTCTCGCCGAGCCAATAGGTCGCGTCGACCGCCTGCCGGTCGCGCGGATAGCTCTGCAGGAACTGGCGGAAGCCCATCTCGGCCTGCTCGTATTCCTTGCGCTGGAGCGAAGCCAGGGCGAGGTCATAGGCTTCCTTGGCGCCCTGCGGGCCGCTGGCGGCGGCGACGCTCGGGCCGCGCGGCGCGCCCGGCGGCAAGCCGCCCTGCGGCACCGGGCGCCCGACGCCCTGCAGGTCGAGGGGCTGGCCCGTGGCGGGGCCGCCGGCATCCTCCTCGTCGATGATCCCGGCGATGCCGCCGCCAAGCGGCTGGGGCGCGCCGGCCGCGCCGTGCTGCATCGTCGGATCGAAGGCATCGCCGCGCCGCTGCCGCTGCTGCGGCGGGACGCCGGCGGGCGGCGTGGCCGTGCCGGCGCGCCCGCCCTTCTCGTTCAGGCGGAAATCGACATCCTCCTGGAACTTGCGGAGCTGCTCGGTAAGGCGCCGGTTCTCGAACTGGAGCTGCTCGATCTGGCCGGACAACTGGCGCAGCTGGTTCTCGAGCCGGGTCGTGCGGACGAGCAGGTCGGCGGGATCCTGCGCCCGGACGGGCGCTGTGCCGCCGGCGAGCGCGGCGGCCAGGACGAGCGCGGCCAGCCCCGGACGGGAGAGATGGCGGGCCAGGAGAGAACGAAGCATCGCTGAAACCGGTTTCCTTAGCCTATCGTGCGCCCGTGTATAACACCTGCTCACCACGGCCAAAATATGAACGCCCTCATGGCCGGCCCGCACGCAAAACACCACTGGCGCTTTGGCGGCGGCTTCCCTACATTGGCGATGCGGGGCTGCCTGGTGCGTGAGAGACAGCATTCCCCGGGCCCATACGACTCCCAAGGGAGCTGTCCCTGACCGGATCCATCGGAACCGGACACACGGCGCCCACCTACTTCAGTAGGTGTCCCGGGATTCGAAACTCCACGGCCGAGGTGGCTCCGCAGCCCTCATGACGACGACACCCGCTCCAGACAAGGCGATGCTCCGCGCCGGGGCGCTCGCCCGCCGCGATGCGCTCGACCGAGACAGCCGCCTCGCCTGGGATCGCGACATCGCCGCGCGCGTGCTCGCCCTGCCGGTCTGGGCCGGCGCGGCCGGCCCGGTCTCGGCCTATTGGCCGATGCGCTCCGAGGCCGATCCCCGTCCGATCCTCGAAGCCCTGGACGGCCTGCCGCTCTGCCTGCCCGCGATCACCGGCGGGCGCATGGTCTTCCGGCGCTGGGCGCCGGGCCGGCCGCTGGTGCCGGGCGGCTTCGGCACGTCCGTCCCCGCCCACGACGAGCCGGAGCTCGCACCGGCGATCCTGATCGTCCCGCTCGCCGCCTTCGACCGGCGCGGCTACCGCATCGGCTACGGCCGCGGCTATTACGATCGGGCGCTCACCGAACTCGGCCCGACGCTAAGCATCGGCATCGGCTATGCGGCGCAGGAGGTCGACGCCGTGCCCGAAGAGCCGCACGACCGGCCCCTCGACTGGATCGCGACCGAGCGCGAGGCGATTCCATGCGGTTGATTCGCGCCGGTTTTCGCGTCACGGAGAAGGCAAGCCAGCCTCCGGATTCCCTCCATGCGTCTTCTCTTCCTCGGTGACATCGTCGGCCGCCCCGGCCGGATCGCGGTTCAGGAGCGCCTGCCCGCGCTGCGCGAGGCGTGGCGGCTCGACTGCGTCGTCATCAACGGCGAGAATTCCGCCGGCGGCTTCGGCATCACCGAGGCGATCTGCGACGAGATCCTTGCCGCCGGGGCCGATGTCGTGACGCTCGGCAACCATTCCTGGGACCAGCGCGAGGCGCTCGTCTTCATCGAGCGGCAGGACCGGCTGATCCGCCCCGCCAATTACCCGCCCGGCACGCCCGGCCGCGGCGCCGCCGTGATCGAGGCCAGGAACGGCGCCCGCGTCCTCGTCGTCAACGTCATGGGCCGGCTGTTCATGGACCCGCTCGACGACCCCTTCGCGGCGATCGAGCGCGAGCTTGCCGCCTGCCCGCTCGGCGCGGTGGCCGACGCCGTCATCGTCGACGTCCATGCCGAGGCGACCAGCGAGAAGCAGGCCATGGCCTATTTCCTCGACGGCCGCGCGAGCCTCGTCGTCGGCACCCACACCCATGCGCCGACCGCCGACACCCGCATCCTGCCGGCCGGCACCGCCTACCAGTCCGATGCCGGCATGTGCGGCGACTATGATTCCGTGCTCGGCATGCAGAAGGACGAGCCGGTGCGCCGCTTCCTCCAGAAGGTGCCGGGCGTCAGGCTCGAACCGGCGACGGGCGAAGGCACGCTGTCGGGCGTGGCGGTCGAGATCGACGATGCGACCGGGCTCGCGAGCGCGGTCTGGGCCGTGCGCATCGGCCCGCATCTGAGCGAGGCGCTGCCGACGGGCTGGATTTCCTGACGAAGCCCTGCCCCGGCTTGCGCGTGCGCGGCGCCGGCGCCTATAAGGCCGCCTTCCAGCAGTTTTGCCGCAACCTTCGAAGGTAACGAGCTCCCATGGCCGGCCATTCCCAGTTCAAGAACATCATGCACCGCAAGGGCAAGCAGGATGCGGTGCGCTCCAAGCTGTTCTCGAAACTGGCCCGTGAAATCACCGTCGCCGCCAAGATGGGCATGCCCGATCCCAACATGAATCCGCGCCTGCGCATGGCGGTTATCGCCGCCCGCGCCGAGAACATGCCGAAGGACAATATCGAGCGCGCCATCAAGAAGGCGATGGGCGGCGAGGGCGAGAACTACGACGAGGTCCGCTACGAGGGCTACGGCCCCGGCGGCGCCGCCGTCATCGTCGAGGCGCTGACCGACAACCGCAACCGCACCGCTTCCGCCGTACGCTCCTACTTCACCAAGGCGGGCGGGGCGCTGGGCGAGAGCAACTCCGTCTCCTTCATGTTCAACCGCGTCGGCGAGATCGGCTATCCGCCCGAGGCCGGCGACGCCGACACGGTGATGGAGGCGGCGATCGAGGCCGGTGCCGACGACGTGATCTCCGACGAGAACGGCCACGTCATCCTGTGCGCCTTCGATGCCCTGAACGAAGTCTCCAAGGCGCTGGAAGCGGCGCTGGGCGCTCCGGCCTCGGCCAAGCCGGTCTGGCGGCCGACGACGGCGGCCCCGCTCGACGAGGACAAGGCCGCCTCGATGATGAAGCTGATGGAAGCGCTCGACAATGACGACGACGTCCAGAACGTCTTCGCCAATTTCGAGATCGCCGACGAGATCATGGCCAAGCTCGGCGTCTGACCGTCGTCACCGCCCGATCAGCCTGTCCCATAGCGGCAGGCTGACGAACGCGCTCAGGAAGATCACCAGATAGGCCACGCGCCGGAAGCCCGCCTCCGAGGCGCGGCGGAAGCCGTGCGTGCCGGCCCACAGCCCGGCGCCGTAGATGAGGGAGAGCGGCAGCGCCATCATCAGCGCGCCACCGGTGAGGATGCCCTTCCACCACAGGATCACGCCGGCGATCACGGTCGAGGCGCCGAAGAAGGTCTGCAGATTGGCGCGGGCCATGTGCCGGTCGTTGCGCTGCGCGCCGAGCCAGAACACCGCCAGCGGAACGCCGCCGATCGAGGCCATGCCGTTGCACAGGCCCGACAGCGCGCCGACGCCCAGCGAAAGCGGAACCGTCGGCCGCCCGTGATAGCGCCAGCCGGAGGCGATCAAGGCCACCGCCAGGAGCACGAGCAGGGCGAGCACCCAGCGCATCGTCTCGCGGTCGAGCCAGATCAGGAGCCAGATTCCCACCGGCAGCGCCAGCGTCGCGGTCAGGAGCAGCGGCAGGATCTCGCGCCATTCGGCCCGCCTTGCGCTATAGGCCGCGATCGGCAGCGCGAAGGGCAGATCGACGAACCAGATCAGTCCCAGCGCCGCCACCGGCCCCAGCACGATCGAGGCCAGCGGCATGAACACCATGGCGAAACCAAAGCCGGTGAAGCCGCGCACCAGCCCGCCGAGCAGGGTCGCCGCCACAAGGGCGGCGATGCCGCCGGCCGCCAGCCCCGGCATGAAGAAAGACAGATCGAAGGACATGAAGCCGGCGCGAGGAGGGACGATGCGGCAGGCGCTGCCGCCGGGCCGCAGGAAGAACAGTTTTCCCTTTCGATGGCAAGGACGAGAAGAATTCATCTGCGTATGCGTTCGCACGGGACAAAGACGAAACATCCGCTAGTTTGAGCGCGTCATGGCATCCGCGATTCGCATCCTCGGCATCGACCCCGGCCTGCGCAGGACCGGCTGGGGCGTCATCGTCTCGGAAGGCAGCAAGCTTTCCTTCGTCGCCTGCGGCTGCGTCGAGAGCGAAGGGGCGCTGCCGCTCGGCCGGCGGCTGCGGCAATTGCACGAGGGGTTGCACGCGGTCATCGCCGCGCATCGCCCGCTGGAGGTCGCCGTCGAGGAGACCTTCGTCAACCGCGACCCGCAATCGGCGCTGAAGCTCGGCCAGGCGCGGGGCATCGCGCTGGTCGTGCCCGCGCTCGCCGGGCTCGATGTCGCCGAATATGCCGCCAACCTCGTCAAGAAGACCGTGGTCGGCGTCGGCCATGCCGACAAGAAGCAGGTACAGGCGATGATCAAGGTGCTGCTGCCCCGGGCCGAGACCGGCTCGGCCGATGCGGCGGACGCGCTCGCCGTCGCGATCTGCCACGCCCAGCATCGCGGCATGAAGGCGCTGGTCGCCGGGATGCGGGCGGCGGAATGAGCGAGACGACGGAGAGAAACGGACGATGATCGGCAAGCTCAAGGGCCTGATCGATTCCTATGGCGAGGACCATGTGATCGTCGACGTGCAGGGCGTCGGCTATGTCGTGCAATGCTCGGCGCGCACGCTCCAGCGCCTGCCCAAGCCCGGCGAGGCGGCGGCGCTCTCGATCGAGACCCATGTCCGCGAGGATGCGATCCGCCTCTACGGCTTCCTCTCCGATGTCGAGCGCGACTGGTTCCGGCTGATGCAGGTGGTGCAGGGCGTCGGCGCCAAGGTCGCGCTCGCCATCCTCTCGACATTCGATCCGGGCGCGCTCGCCACCGCCATCGCCACCGGCGACAAGGCGGCGATCGCGCGCGCGCCCGGCGTCGGCCCGAAGCTCGCCCAGCGCCTCTGCGCCGAGCTGAAGGACAAGGCCCCCGCCTTCGGCCATATCGACCCCGGCGTGGCCCAGCTCTCCGGCGCGCTGGAGGATCGCAAGCTCCCGCAGCCCGTCGCCGACGCCGTCTCGGCGCTCGCCAATCTCGGCTATCCGCAGGCGCAGGCGGTGGTCGCCGTGGCCGCCGCCGCCCGCATCGCCGGCGACGGCGCCGGCACGGCCCAGCTCATCAAGCTCGGCCTGAAGGAGCTCGCCAAGTGAGCGCAGCGCTCGACGGGCTCGAACTGCGCGTCGTCGCCGACAAGACCGAGCTCTGCCGCCTCATGCTGGCGAACTGGGGCTCGCAGCGCATGATGATCGACCTGCACGTCTATGACGTCGCCGAGATCGACGCGCTCGGTCTCTACGAGCCGGACGGGCGCACCGCCGCGCTGGCGAGCTGGACGATGCGGGGCGGGAACGCCTATCTGTGCGCGCTGCATTCGCTGAAGCCCGGCGAAGGCGTCGCCATCCGCATGCTGGATGCAGTCGTCACAACGGCGCGGGCGGCCGGCGCAAGGAAGCTCAAGGCGATGCTGACCAACGACAACATGCCCGGCCTCACCTTCTACCAGCGTCAGGGCTTCCGCCTCTCGGGGCTTTATATCGAGGCGATCGACGCCTATCGCTCGGTCGTTCCGGGCATCATCCGGACGGGATACCGCGACATCCCGGTCCGCGACGCCATCGAGCTGGAGATCGCGCTGTGAGCGAGGCCAAGCGCTCCGGATTGATGACGGGCGAACGCCGCGAGGACGACGCCGACACCTCGCTGCGGCCGCTCTCGCTCGCCGATTTCACCGGCCAGGCGGCGGCGCGGGCTAATCTCCAGGTCTTCATCAATGCTGCCAGGACCCGCGGCGACGCGCTCGACCATGTCCTCTTCGTCGGCCCGCCGGGGCTCGGCAAGACGACGCTGGCGCAGATCGTCGCCCGCGAGCTCGGCGTCAACTTCCGCTCGACCTCCGGCCCCGTGATCGCCAAGGCCGGCGACCTCGCCGCCCAGCTCACCAACCTGGAAGAGCGCGACGTGCTCTTCATCGACGAGATCCACCGCCTCAACCCGGCGGTGGAGGAAATCCTCTATCCGGCGATGGAGGACTACCAGCTCGACCTGATCATCGGCGAGGGGCCGGCCGCGCGCTCGGTCAAGATCGACCTGCCGAAATTCACCCTCGTCGGCGCCACCACCCGCGCCGGCCTCCTGACCACACCCTTGCGCGACCGCTTCGGCATCCCGATCCGGCTGCAATTCTACACGGTCGAGGAGCTCACGGGCATCGTCGCGCGCGGCGCCCGCGTGCTCGGCGTGCCGATGGCACAGGACGGCGCCGACGAGATCGCCCGTCGCTCGCGCGGGACGCCGCGCATCGCCGGGCGCCTGCTCAGGCGCGTGCGCGACTTCGCCATCGTCGACGGCGACCCGGTCGTCACCCGCAAGGTCGCCGACAAGGCGCTCTCGCTGCTCGACGTCGACGCCATCGGCCTCGACCAGATGGACCGGCGCTATCTCACCACCGTCGCGGTCAATTTCGGCGGCGGGCCGGTCGGGATCGAGACCATCGCCGCCTCGCTCTCCGAGCCGCGCGACGCGATCGAGGAGATCATCGAGCCCTTCCTGCTCCAGCAGGGCTTCATCCAGCGCACCCCGCGCGGGCGCCTGCTCACCCCGCACGCCTTCCGCCATCTCGGCATGCCGGAACCCTCGCGCGAGAGCGCCCAGTTCGGGCTGTTCGGCGAAGCCGAGGACGATTGATTGGCGGCCGGATTGCTGGAGGCGATGCGCCGCAATCCGGCCGGTGATTGGAAGGTCGCCGGCATCGAAAGGCTCTGCGCGACATGACGACCCACCGCCTCGAGATCCGCGTCTATTACGAGGACACCGATTTTTCCGGCGTGGTCTATCACGCCTCCTATCTGCGCTTCATGGAGCGCGGCCGCACCGAGATGATCCGCGCGCTCGGCATCGGGCAGCGCGAGCTCTTCGACGGCGAGACGGCGCTCGGCTTCGCCGTCCGCCGGATGCTGATCGACTTCCTCAGGCCCGCCGTGATGGACGACCTGCTGACGATCGAGACGGCTTGCGTCGAGGCGCGCGGCGCCACCATGGACCTCGAGCAGCGCGTGCTGCGCGGCGCGGAGGTCCTGGTCACGGCCCAGGTCAAGGTCGCCTGCATCGGCGCCGGCCGGGCGCGCCGCATTCCCGATGTCTTGCGCAAGCGGCTGATGCTCGACGATTGACGATGCTGCCCACACCCATCGACGCAAGCCCCGCCCGCATGTTAGCGCTCTTAACATGAGCTGGAAGCGCGACCGCCCCGAACATCCCCGCGGCTACCATCACGGCAACCTCAAGGAGGAGCTGGTGCGCGCCGCGCTCGGGCTGATCGGCGAGAAGGGGCCGAGCGGCTTCACCTTCGCCGAGGCCGCGCGGATGGCCGGCGTCAGCCCCGCCGCCCCCTATCGCCATTTCCGCGACCGCGACGACCTGCTCGCCGACGTCGCCGCGCGCGGCTTCCAGGCCTTCGAGGCGGCGCTGTCGCGCGCCTGGGATCAGGGCCGGCCCGACCCCGAGAGCGCCTTCCACCGGCTCGGCCGCGCCTATCTCGCCTTCGCCCATGACGAGCCGGCCTATTACACCGCGATGTTCGAGGCCGGCGTGCCGCTCGACGCCAATCCGGGCTTACGCGCCGCCGCCGACCAGGCTTTCGCCATCCTCAGGCAGGCCGCCGAGGCGCTGATCGCGCGGCTGCCGCAGGGCAAGCGCCCGCCCGCGCTGATGATGGCGCTGCACATCTGGGCGATGTCGCACGGCATCGCCGCCCTGTTCGGCCGCGCCGACGGCGGCCGGCGCCCGCTGCCGATGTCGGCGGCGGAACTCCTCGAAGCCGGCATGCTGATCTACCTCCAGGGCCTCGGGATCGAGCGGGAAACCGCCTCCACGCCCCCCGCCTGACGATTTTCCGAAGGCTTCATCCTTGACAAGCCGGCTTCCCGCACGCATCTATGTAAATGTGATTTACATTCACGTCTTTTGACCCGGAGGAGGACAATGCCGCTCGTCGCCAAGCTTGACGAATATGGAAAGGGAGCCTGGATCGCCTTCGCGGTGCTCGGCTTCGTCGTGTGGTGGCCTCTGGGTCTGGCGACCCTGGCCTTTTTGTTCGGGAGTGGACGCATGGGTTGTGGCTCGCATTGGGATCGCTACGAGCACCGGATGAGCCGCCTGCAGGGCAAGATGGACCGGATGCGCGAGCGCATGTCCGGCCGCGGCTTCGGCGGCTGGGGCCGCGAGCCTTCGAGCGGCAACCGCGCCTTCGACGAGTATCGCATGGAGACGCTGCGCCGGCTCGAGGAGGAGCAGCGCGAGTTCCATGATTTCCTGGGCCGCCTGCGCATGGCCCGCGACAAGGCCGAGTTCGACCAGTTCATGGCCGATCGCCGCAACGGCCCGCCGGCCGATCCCCCGGCCCGGCCCGACGCCGCCTGAGGCGATCCGACCCGAATACCAGCCCGTCCCGGATTTCCGGGGCGGGTTTTTGTTTGGCTCGGCCCGCCTCGCGGAGCCTATCGCTCCAGCCAGGAGGGCGCGACGTAACCCACGCAGCGTGCCTCTCCCTGCCGCGGGTTGACGATCTCGAAGGAGGGAATGGGACAGTTGTTGCCGGGAGCTCCGTCCTGGAGCTGCGTGACATGGCCTGTTCCGCGAAGCCTCTGAAGAACGGTGGTCGAGCCGCCGGCATAATACTGCCTGGTGATGACGAGGCCCTGGGCGTTCGCATCCTGGCTCGCCATGAGCACCGACAGGGCCACCACGCTCGCTCCGCAGAGGAACGCCCCGGCGGCCCTCCTCGAAATCGGCCGGTCGTGTCGAACATCGCCGTTAGCGTTCGATTTCAGGTCATTCTGTCTCATGGCGAGGCACCCAGCATTGCACTGCGCCTCGCCACGCAAGCGACGCGCCAGCATCGGTCCGCGCCATACCGCCGTCTTTTCATCCCGGGATGAAGCACCGCCGGACCGGGAACTCCGCCGGGAACGCCGACGCCTTGAGGCTGAAGCGCTGCACGCCGTCCGAGGGCCCGGTCCCGCCGGTCGAGCCGCGCCTGCGGCGCAGCTGAGGCGCTGCGCCGCCTGCCCGTATACCGGACATTAACCTTGCCGGGAGCTTAACTCGCTCCGCAGCATGCGTTTCCTGGGAAACCCCGTTTCGGCCCATCTTTCGCCGGATTCACGCGCGATTGACGGGATACGGCATTTCCCCGGATCGCGGATCGGGCGGCGGCGTGGGTCTCCCGCGGCGCGAGCGGCGGGTTTGGACCGATGATGGAGCCTTACGGCATCCGGCATCGGCGTACCGCCTGGGTTGAGAAGGATGACTGGATGAACCCCGCCGACGTCGCGCAGGCCGCGCCACAGATCGACATGTCGTTCTGGACGCTGTTCTGGCACGCCCATATCGTCGTCAAGCTGGTGATGCTCGGGCTCATGGGCGCCTCGGTCTGGTGCTGGTCGATCATCGTCGACAAGACGCTGCTCTACCGGCGCACGCGGCGCGACATGGACGCCTTCGAGGAGGTGTTCTGGTCCGGCCGCTCGCTGGAGGAGCTCTATCGCGAGCTCGCCGGCAAGCAGGTCAACGACATGGCCGCCGTCTTCGTCGCGGCGATGCGCGAGTGGAAGCGCTCCTTCGAAAATGGCGGGCGCTCGGTCGCCAGCCTCTCGCAGCGCATCGACAAGGTGCTCGACGTCACCATCCAGCGCGAGACCGAGCGGCTCGAATCGAAGCTCCTGGTGCTTTCCACCATCGCCTCGGCCGCTCCCTTCATCGGCCTGTTCGGCACGGTCTGGGGCATCATGACCTCGTTCACCGCGATCGCGGTCTCCAAGAATTCCTCGCTCGCGGTCGTGGCGCCGGGCATCGCGGAGGCGCTTTTCGCCACCGCGATCGGCCTCTTCGCCGCGATCCCCGCGCTGATGGCCTACAACAAGCTCCAGGCCGAGGTCGCCAAGGCGCAAGGCCGGCTCGAAGCCTTCGCCGACGAGTTCTCCGCGATCCTGTCGCGGCAGATCGACGAGCGCATGGCCGCGTGAGGAGCTGAAGCAATGGGCATGTCCGCCGCCACCGCCGCCAAGGGATCCGGCCGCCGGGGCCGCCGCGGGCGCCGCCACGGCGCCATCGCCGAGATCAACATGACGCCGTTCATCGACGTCATGCTGGTGCTGCTGATCATCTTCATGGTCGCGGCCCCGCTGATCGCGACCGGCGTCCCGCTCGACCTGCCGCAGACCGGCGCCAAGCCGATCAATGTCGACCAGAAGCCCCTGACCATCGCCATCGACGGCAAGGGCCAGATCTTCCTCCAGGACGAGCCGACGCTCGAGCCCGATCTCGTCGCCAAGCTCCAGGGCCTGGCCCGGCAGGGCTTCGACGAGCGCATCTATGTACGCGGCGACCGGCAGGTCGATTACGGCCGCGTCGCCTCGGTGATGTCGACCATCACCGCCGCCGGCTTCAAGCGGGTCGCCCTCGTCACCGAGCCGGCGAGCCGCTGAGGATTTGAAGAGTTGAGGATGTTCAGGGCGTGAAGCTTTCGACCTCCGAACCTGGCATGCTGGTGTCGGCGCTCGGCCACGCGACGTTCCTCGTCGCGGGGCTCTTGGCGTTCTCGTCGCCCGCGCCGCTGCCGGAGCACGAGGAAGCCATCGCCGTCGAGCTCGTCGACCCGAGCGCGCTGAACCAGGTGACGCGCGGCGAGCGCAGCGCCGAGAAGGTGCAGGCCCAACCCACCCCGCGCGCCGAGCGCCAGTCCGAGGCCGTCGAGCGCAAGGAAGCGGGTGAGGCCAGGGCCGATACGCCCGCCCCGCCCTCGCGCCCGCCCGAATTGAAGACCGCCGAGAACAACGCCGCGGCCGCCCCGCCGCCGACGCGCGCGGTCGAACCGCCAAAGCCCGAGCCCAAGCCGCCCGAGCCCGCTAGGCAGCCGCCGCAGAAGAGCGAGGCCGCCGCCCGCGAGGCCGAGCAGAAGCGCGAGGAGCTCGCCCGCCTCGCCGAGGAGGCCGAGCTCGCCTCCAAGGCGAAGAAGGCCGATGAGGAGGCGAAGGCCGCCGCCACGGCCAAGGCGGAAGCCGAGGCCCAGGCCGCCAAGCGCGCCGCCGAGGCGAAGGCCAAGGCCGAGGCGCTCGCCAAGGCGCAGGCCGAGAAGGAAGCGAAGGAACAGGCCGAAGCTGCGGCGAAGGCCAAGGCGGAAGCCGAGCAGAAGGCGAAGCTCGCCGCCGAGGCCAAAGCGAAGCGGGAGGCTGAAGCCAAGGCGAAGAAGGAGGCGGAGATCGCCAAGAACTTCAACGCCAGCGACATCGCCCGCCTGCTCCAGTCGAAGGAGAAGGCGCAGTCCTCCGGCTCCGCCGCGCCGCAGATCAACCGCACCGCCTCGCTCGGCACCGAGCGCGGGACGTCGCAGAAGCTCAGCCCCTCGCTGCGCGCGCAGCTCATCGGCATCATCCAGGACCAGCTCCTGAAGTGCTGGAACGTGCCGATCGCGCTGGCGAACGCCCACGGCAACGGCAATGTCGTTCCCTCCGTCAGGATGAGGCTCAACACCGACGGCTCGCTTTCCGGCCAGCCCGGCGTGATCAACTCCTCCTCCGATCCGCTCTTCCGGGTCGCCGCCGATTCGGCGCTGACCGCCACCCGCCGCTGCGCGCCCTTGCGCATCCCGGCGCAATTCGCCGCCTATTACGACGACTGGCGCGACGTCGTCGTCAATTTCGACGCCAGGGACGTTCTGTGACCCCGATGATCGACCGCACCCCCCTTCCCCTCCTCGCGGCCGCGCCGACGCGCCGCCGCCTGCTGATGACCGCCGGCGCCGCGCTGATGATGCCAGGCCTCGCCAGGGCCGAGCTCGTCATCGACCTGCGCGGCGGCACCTTCCAGCCGATGCCGATCGCCATCGCCGATTTCGGCGGCGAGGGCGGCGTGCTGGTCTCCGGCGTGATCGCCAACAACCTGAAGCGCTGCGGCTACTTCCTCCCGGTCGACAAGAGCCGCCACCCCGAGAAGAACCCGCCCTTCGATGCCGCCCCGCAGTTCCAGGCCTGGCAGGCGGCGGGCGTGCAGGCGCTGGTCACCGGCCGCGTCTCGCGCGAGGCGGGCCGCATCCGGGCCGAGTTCCGGCTCTGGGACGTCGCCAGCGGCACCCAGACCGACGGCCAGCAATATTTCACCGATCCGAGCAACAACCGCCGCGTCGGCCACATCATCTCGGACGCGATCTTCTCGAAGATCACCGGGCTCGGCGGCTTCTTCGACACCCGCGTCGTCTTCGTCGACGAATCCGGCCCGAAGGAGAACCGCCGCAAGCGCCTCGCGATCATGGACCAGGACGGCGCCAATGTGCGCTTCCTCACCAATGGCGACGTCTCGGTGGTGACGCCGCGCTATTCGCCGGTCTCGCAGGACGTGACCTTCATGTCGCAGCGCCAGGGCGAGCAGCCGCGCGTGCAGGTGCTCAACATCGAGACCGGCCAGCGCCAGATCGTCGGCAACTTCCCCGACATGAGCTCGAGCCCGCGCTTCGCGCCCAACGGCCAGCGCGTCGTGCTCTCGCTCCAGCAGGGCGGCAACGCCAATCTCTACGCCATCGACATCGGCTCGCGCACGACGCAGCGCCTGACCTCGACGGCGGCGATCGACACCTCGCCCTCCTTCGCGCCCGACGGCTCGCGCATCGTCTTCGAGAGCGACCGCGGCGGCCAGCAGCAGCTCTACGTGATGCCGGCCGGCGGCGGCGAGGGCCAGCGCATCTCCTTCGGCCAGGGCCGCTATTCGCAGCCCTCCTGGTCGCCGCGCGGCGACCTGATCGCCTTCACCCGCCAGGGCAGCGGCGGCTTCGCCATCGGCGTGATGCGCCCCGACGGCTCGGGCGAGCGCATCCTGACCGAGGGCTTCCACAACGAGGCGCCGAACTGGGCGCCGAACGGCCAGTTCATCATGTTCTTCCGCGATCCGGGCGGCCAGTCCGGCGGCAAATTGTACATGGTGGACATCACCGGCCGCGTCGAGGTGCCGGTGCCGACCCCGGCCTACGCCTCCGACCCGACCTGGTCGCCGCTGCTCAGCGCCCAGCGCTGAAGCGGGAACGGTTATCGCTTTCGTTGGGAGCCTGCTGATCAGGGGATCATTGCGGCTCTTCCCAAAAAGTTGCGTTGATCGAGACGCCCTCGCGATAGTTCTCGAGATCCTGTCGGTTCGCAAACTTCATGATCTCGTAGGTGATCTCCGTCTCGTGCCGCGGAGGCGCATCCGCGCCCAGGTCGGGATTTGATATCACCACCACCCGACGCACTCCCATGCTCTCGACCTTGCTGGGGCGTGGATCGAGATAACTTATCTTCGTTTGAGCATATCGCTCCGCGATTTCTGCCCCGAGCCGTTCAGCCTCGGCGGCTGTATCGCAGTCTACGACGCAAACACTCTCCTCGACGACGATCTCGCCAGAAGTGCTCTCTGCGTCGGAATGACCTATCAGAACGTGAACCGCAAACCACATGATGGCAAAGCTATCACCGTTCGGAGGACCGGCAACCGGCGAGGGTCCCACGAAAGCCGCACCGACGCCCTGTGTCCCCCGCGCCACAGCGAGCCCGGGAACCTCCTTCGCCATGATTGGTTAACCATGTGCCCTAATGCCGCCACTTCGCCTTGTTCTGGCAAGGTCTCGTTTAGGTTGACGCTTCATTGATGGAGCAACGCGAAAGCCGTTCCAGAAGCGCGCCGCCACAAATTTCCCGGAGTTCAGCCATGTCGATCTCTCTCCTGCCCGGCGGCCGTGCCGTCCGTTTCGCCGCCGCGATCGCCGCCACGCTCGCGCTCGGCGCCTGCGCCAAGGACCAGAACGCCGACGCCTCGGGCTTCGGTGCCGGCGGCGCCGCCACGCCCGGCAGCGCCCAGGACTTCGTCGTCAATGTCGGCGACCGCGTCTTCTTCGAGACCGACTCGACCGACCTGACCTCGACCGCCACCTCGACCCTCGACAAGCAGGCCGGCTGGCTCCAGCGCTATCCGCGCTACTCCTTCACCGTCGAGGGCCATGCCGACGAGCGCGGCACCCGCGAATACAACTATTCGCTCGGCGCCCGCCGCGCCCAGACGGTGCGCGACTACCTCGCCTCGCGCGGCATCGACGCCAGCCGCATGCGCACCATCTCCTACGGCAAGGAGCGCCCGGTCGCGGTCTGCAACGACATCTCCTGCTGGTCGCAGAACCGCCGCGCCGTCACCGTGCTCGACGGCGGCGCGCCGGGCGTCTGATCGCTGCGCAGCTACGACAGCGAAGGCCCCGGATGGGAACATCCGGGGCCTTCGGTTTTTTGCGCGGATGATACGCAAGCCTATCCCGGCGGCGCCGGGATCAGGCTCCTCGCCACGCCTTCGATCCGCTCCGCTGCGGCGGCGAGCGCTTCCGCCGCCCGGTCCTCGACCTCGCCCAGGCGCCGGTCGGCGGCGCCGGCATCGCCCTGCGTCGCCATGAGGTCCGCTTCGAGCTTCATCAGCCGCTGCTTCAGCTCATGCACCTCGTCGGCCACCATCAGCGCCGCCATGACGTGCAGCCGCATGTCGCCGATCTCGCCGAAAGCCTGCCGCATCTCGCCGATCTTGCCGTCATAGAACCGGGCGAGCCCCTCGAGATGGCTCTCCTCGCCCTCCCCGCAGGCCATGCGGTAGGCTTTCCCGGCGATCATGACGTTGACTTGCGGCATCCGGCCTCCGGTTCTTCGTTCTAACCCGCCTCGGGCTCCGGCGGCGCCACCTGCGCCCGCGCGATCACCGCGCCGACGACGTTCATCGCCCGCTCCAGCCGCTGGTCGACATCGGCGGCGGCCGTCTCGACCTCGCTAAGCCGCGCCATCGCGCCGTCGAGCTCGGCCGCCAGCCGCGCCCGGTCGTCCTGCATCAGGGCAAGCTCGGTCTCGAGATTGCCGCGCCCGCGCTCCGCCTCGACGCGCCGCCGCGCCGCCGCCTCCAATTGCCCCAGCGCGGCATCCAGACGCGCCAGCGCATTGTCCAGCATCAGGCTCGCCACCCTCGCTCTCCTTTCAGATCGAAGCGGCTCCCGCGATTCGTCTGCAGGAATCTACATGAGAACGCCGGAAAACAGGAATCGCCGCCATCGGAACACCCCCAAAACCGGCTTCGCGCGAATTGACTCGCGGCAAGCGCAGGGCCTAATCCACCCGTCCTTTTCCAAAGCCTGCCCGCCGGGCCGGATCGGCCTTAAGCCCGCCAGACCTAAAAGCCCGCGAGATCATCATGACCAGCATCGACCGCGCCCAGCACGACAAGCTCGCCAACGCCATCCGCGGCCTGGCGATGGACGGTGTCGAAAAGGCCAAGTCCGGCCATCCCGGCCTGCCGATGGGCGCCGCCGACATCGCCGCCGTGCTGTTCACCCGCGTGATGACCTACGACGCCGCCGATCCGCGCTGGCCCGATCGCGACCGCTTCGTGCTCTCCGCCGGCCATGGCTCGATGCTGCTCTACGCGCTGCTCTATCTCACCGGCGCGCCGGGCATGGCGCTCGACGATCTGAAGAACTTCCGCCAGCTCGAATCGAAGACGCCGGGACACCCCGAGAACTTCATGACCGCCGGCGTCGAGACCACCACCGGCCCGCTCGGCCAGGGGCTCGCCACCTCCGTCGGCATGGCGATGGCCGAGCGCATGCTCGCCGCCGAGTTCGGCCGGAAGATCGTCGACCATCACACCTATGTGCTGGCCTCCGACGGCGACCTGATGGAGGGCATCAGCCAGGAGGCGATCGCGCTCGCCGGCCACCAGAAGCTCAGCAAGCTGATCGTGCTCTGGGACGACAACGGCATCTCGATCGACGGCCCGCTCTCGATCACCGACAATGTCGACCAGGTCGCGCGCTTCAAGGCCTGCGGCTGGCGCTCCGAGCGCGTCGACGGCCATGACCCCGACGCGATCGAGGCCGCGATCCGCCGGGCGCAGAAATCGAGCAAGCCGACGATGATCGCCTGCAGGACGGTGATCGGCTTCGGCGCACCGAAGAAGGCAGGCACCTCCAAGGCCCATGGCGAGCCGCTGGGCGCGGAGGAGCTCGCCGCCGCCAAGAAGAAGCTCGGCATCACCGGCGGCGCCTTCGAGGTCGCGGCCGATGTGCTGAAGGCCTGGCGCGGCTTCGGCGCGGCAGGCAGCACCGCGCACAAGGCCTGGAAGGAGCGCTTCGCCGCGCTTTCCGAGCGCAAGCGCGCCGATTTCGACCGCCGCCTTGGCCATGCCGTCCCGGCAAGGCTCGACCGGGCGATCCTCGCCCACAAGAAGGCGCTGATCGCCGTGCCGCAGGCGGTCGCGACCCGCAAGGCCTCGGAGCTGGCGCTGGAAGCGATCACCCCGGTCATGCCGGAGCTGGTGATGGGTTCGGCCGACCTCACCCCCTCCAACAACACCCGCACCAGGGCGGCCGAGGACTTCACGCCCAGGACCCCGAAGGGCCGCTATGTCCGCTACGGCATCCGCGAGCACGGCATGGCGGCAGCGATGAACGGCATCACGCTGCATGGCGGCTTCCGCACCGGCGGCGGCACCTTCCTGGTCTTCGCCGACTATGCCCGTCCCTCGATGCGGCTCGCCGCGCTGATGGGCCTGCCCGTCGTCTACGTCATGACCCATGATTCGATCGGGCTCGGCGAGGACGGCCCGACCCACCAGCCGGTCGAGCAGATCGCCTCGCTTCGCGCCATGCCGAACATGCGCGTCTTCCGCCCGGCCGACGCGGTCGAGACGGCGGAAGCCTGGCAGGCTGCGCTGGAGCGCACCGACGGACCGACCGTGCTGGCGCTGTCGCGCCAGAACCTGCCGCAGCTGCGCACCGACGCCACGGCGAAGAACCGCTCGGCGGCGGGCGCCTACGAGCTCTTGCCGGCAGAGGGCGGCAAGGCGCAGGTCTCGCTCTTCGCCTCGGGCTCCGAGGTCGAGCTCGCCGTCGCCGCCCGCAAGCTGCTCGCCGAGAAGGGCGTGCGGGCGCGGGTCGTCTCGGTGCCCTCGCTCGAACTCCTGCTCGCACAGGATCAGGCGACGCAAGCGGCGATCATCGGCCAGGCTCCGGTCAAGGTCGCGGTCGAGGCCGGGGTGCGTTTCGGCTGGGATGCGGTGATCGGTCCTGACGGCGGCTTCGTCGGCATGCACTCCTTCGGGGCGAGCGGCCCCTACAAGGAGGTCTACAGGCATTTCGGCATCACGGCCGAGGCGATCGCCGACGCCGCGATGAAGCGGCACAACGGCTAACGGTTTTATCTTGCGTTCGGCCATGCTTTGGCCGAATTGCCCGCGTGGATAGCGACGGCATCGCCGGTTCGCTCGGCGAAGGAGAGGAAGACATGACGGTCAAGGTGGCGATCAACGGCTTCGGCCGCATCGGGCGCAACGTTCTGCGCGCGATCATCGAGTCGAAGCGCAAGGACATCGAGGTCGTGGCGATCAACGATCTCGGTCCGGTCGAGACCAACGCCCATCTCTTCCGCTACGACTCCGTCCATGGCCGCTTCCCCGGCACGGTGACGGTCTCCGGCGACACGATCGACGTCGGCCGCGGCCCGATCAAGGTCACCGCGATCCGCGACCCGAAGGAGCTGCCGCACAAGGCGCTCGGCGTCGACATCGCGCTGGAATGCACCGGCATCTTCACCACGCGCGACAAGGCGGCCGCCCATCTCGCCGCCGGCGCCAGGCGCGTGCTGGTCTCCGCCCCCTGCGACGGCGCCGATCTCACCGTCGTCTACGGCGTCAACAACGCGGCCCTGACGAAGGACCACGTCGTCGTCTCGAATGCCTCCTGCACGACGAACTGCCTCGCCCCGGTCGTGCGCGTGCTGCATGACGCGGTCGGCATCGACAAGGGCTTCATGACCACGATCCACGCCTACACCAGCGACCAGCCGACGCTCGACACGATGCACAAGGATCTCTACCGGGCGCGCGCCGCCGCGCTCTCGATGATCCCGACCTCGACCGGCGCCGCCAAGGCGATCGGCCTCGTCATCCCCGAGCTCAAGGGCCGGCTCGACGGCACCTCGGTGCGCGTGCCGACGCCGAACGTCTCGGTCGTCGACTTCAAGTTCCTCTCAAAGCGCAAGACCTCGGTCGAGAAGATCAACGAGGCGATCGTCAAGGCCTCGAAGCGCGGGCCGCTGAAGGGCATCCTCGCCGTCACCGACCAGCCCAACGTCTCGATCGACTTCAACCACGACCCGGCCTCCTCGACCTTCGCGCTCGACCAGACCAAGGTCATGGACGACAAGTTCGTGCGCATCCTGACCTGGTACGACAACGAATGGGGCTTCTCGAACCGCATGAGCGACACCGCCGTCGCCATGGGCGCCCTCATCTGATGCATGAATGCGAGGCCGCGCCGCCTTGAAGCGCGCGGCCTCGCCCGACACCTCCCAGCTACGGAGAGACCATGGCCAAGATCGAGCCGACCGTCGTGACCCCGGCGAGCACCGAGCCGCCCGTCTCGACGCCGCCCCCCGCATCCGGCCCTGCTCCCGAGGCGATGGCGCCCGCCGCCGAGCCGCGAAAGCTCGACCAGCTCTCCCGCATCGAGGAGAAGGCGGCGCGCATCGAGGAGAAATTCGCCCGCTACGAGGCCGTGCTGACCCGCGCCGAAGCCTCGCTGGAGCGCAGCGCCCAGAAGGTCGACGCCGCAGCCGGCACGATGGACTTCGCCGCGATCCGTGGCGAGATCGCCGCCCTGCGCAGCCGCATCGACGCGACCCCGCGCGCCGGAACGCTGTTCGTGACGGCGCTCGTCACGGCCGTGCTGACCGTCATTCTCACCATCCTGGTGCTGAAGTTCGGCGTGCCCGGCCTGTTCGGGGGGCTGTTGCCGCGATGAGCGCCTTCCGCACCCTCGACGACGCCGATCTCGCCGGAAAGCGCGTCCTCGTCCGCGTCGATCTCAACGTCCCGATGGAGGACGGCAAGGTCAGCGACACCACCCGCATCGACCGCGTGCTGCCGACCATCCGCGAGATCGCCGACAAGGGCGGCAAGGTCGTGCTGCTCGCCCATTTCGGCCGCCCCAAGGGCCGCGACGACAAGAACAGCCTGAGGCAGGTCGCCCCCGCGCTGACGCAGGCGCTCGGCCGGCCCGTCGCCTTCGTCGCTGACTGCATCGGCGCCCCCGTCGCGAACGCGCTTACCGCCGCGAAGAACGGCGATGTCTTCCTGCTGGAGAACACCCGCTTCCACGCCGGCGACGAGAAGAACGACGCCGAGTTCGGCAAGGCGCTCGCCGCCAATGGCGATCTCTATGTCAACGACGCATTCTCGGCCGCGCACCGGGCGCATGCCTCGACGGAAGGGCTCGCCCATGTGCTGCCGGCCTTCGCCGGGCGCGCCATGCAGGCGGAGCTGGAAGCCCTCTCGGCCGGCCTCGACAACCCCGCCCGCCCGGTGATGGCGATCGTCGGCGGTGCCAAGGTCTCGACCAAGCTCGACCTGCTCGGCAACCTGGTGAAGAAGGTTGACGTGCTCGCCATCGGCGGCGGCATGGCCAACACCTTCCTCGCCGCGCGCGGCATCGGCGTCGGCAAGTCGCTCTGCGAGCACGACCTGACCGGCACCGCCCGCGAGATCGAGGGGAAGGCGAAGGCCGCCGGCTGCGAAATCCTGCTGCCGGTCGATGCGCTGGTGGCGCGCGAGTTCAAGGCCCACCCGGCCTACCGGATCGTGCCGGTCGGCGAGGTCGAGGCCGATGAGATGATCCTCGACGCCGGCCCGCTCTCGATCGCCGAGGTGGTGCTGCGCCTCGACAAGGTCAGGACGCTGGTCTGGAACGGCCCCTTCGGCGCCTTCGAGCTGCCGCCCTTCGACACCGCGACCGTCGCGGTCGCCAAGGCGGCGGCGAAGCGCGTCGAGGCCGGCACGCTCGTCGCGGTCGCCGGCGGCGGCGACACCGTCGCGGCGATGAACCATGCCGGCGTCGCCGACGCGCTTTCCTACGTCTCGACGGCGGGCGGCGCCTTCCTCGAATGGATGGAAGGCAAGGCCCTGCCGGGCGTCGAGGCGCTGCGGAAGGACTGAAGTCGCCCTTGCGACGGCTCGTGTTTATGCTATGTTCTCATAGCAGCGGGAGCCGACCATGAGCGAGAACGTACAGAGCGCTATGTTCGAGATCCTGAAGAAGATTCAGGCCGATCTGGCTTTCTTCCGGGCCGAGGTGAACACGCGCTTCGAGCAGGTCGAGCAGCGCTTCGGCCCGCTCGAGGACCTCGTCCGCAAGCAGCGCCGCGACACCGCCGGGCTGCTGGTCATGGCGAAGTCGATCACCGGCAATTTCGCCGAGGAGCTCGCCGCCGTCGAGGAGCGCGTCGCGGCGCTCGAAGCGCGCGGGCGCGGATTTTAAGCCCATATTCCGCTTTCGCTTTACCTTCGTCGCGGTTGCCCGCTAAACCCTCCCCAGATCCGTTTGCCAAAGGGGAGTGCCATCGTGGCCCGTATCACGCTTCGCCAGTTGCTCGATCATGCCGCCGAGAACGACTATGGCGTGCCCGCCTTCAACATCAACAACATGGAGCAGGCGCTCGCGATCATGGCGGCGGCGGACGCGACCGACGCGCCCGTCATCATCCAGGCTTCGCGCGGCGCCCGTTCCTACGCCAACGACATCATGCTCAAGCACATGATGGACGCCGTCACCGAGATCTATCCGCACATCCCGGTCTGCGTGCATCTCGACCACGGCAACGAGCCGGCGACCTGCATGACCGCGATCCAGGCCGGCTTCACCTCGGTTATGATGGACGGTTCCCTCAAGGCCGACGGCAAGACCCCGGGCGACTGGGACTACAATGTCGGCGTGACGAAGACGGTCACCGACATGGCCCATCTCGGCGGCATCTCGGTCGAGGGCGAGCTCGGCGTGCTCGGCTCGCTCGAATCCGGCGAGGGCGAGAAGGAGGACGGCCACGGCGCCGAGGGCAAGCTCTCCCACGACCAGCTCCTGACCAACCCGGACGAGGCGGTGAAGTTCGTCGCCGAGACCAAGGTCGACGCGCTCGCCATCGCCATGGGCACCTCGCACGGCGCCTACAAGTTCACCCGCAAGCCCGACGGCGCGATCCTGGCGATGCACGTCATCGAGGAGATCCACAAGAAGCTGCCGAACATGCATCTCGTCATGCACGGCTCATCCAGCGTTCCGCAGGACCTCCAGGACGTCATCAACCAGTACGGCGGCAAGATGCCGCAGACCTGGGGCGTGCCGGTCGAGGAGATCCAGCGCGGCATCAGGCACGGCGTGCGCAAGATCAACATCGACACCGACAACCGCATGGCGATGACCGGCCAGATCCGCAAGATCCTGTCGGAGCATCCCGGCGAGTTCGATCCGCGCAAATACCTGAAGCCCGCCATGGAGGCGATGACGGCGCTCTGCAGGAAGCGGCTCGAGGAGTTCAACACCGCCGGCCAGGCCTCGAAGATCAAGCGCGTGATCACGCTGGCCGAGATGGCCAGGCGCTACGCCAAGGGCGAACTCGACCCGACCTTCGGCGCGAAGAAGGCGGCGTAAGCGCCTCAGAAAAGGCGCGGGGTCCCCTCTCCTGCATCGAAGCCGGCTGTTGCCGACTTCGACACTTTGAGTGCTGATCTCGGGCAAGCCCGAGATCAGTGAGAGGGGCAGGGGTAGGTGTCGGCCCTTCGACCAGCGAGACGAAACCTCACCGCCGCGCAGCGACCACCTCACGGCAATCCGTCCAACGGCCTTCCCCTCACCCTGCCCTCTCCCTCCGCGAGAGGGTTCCCCGCGCTCTTTCCGGCGACGTCACCCCTCCCCGCCATGTCGATCGTCTTCTCAGCCCTGGTCGCGGTCTTCGTCGGCTTCACCGCCTCGGTCGCCGTCATCCTCCAGGCCGCGCAGGCGCTTGGCGCCACGCCCGGCCAGACGATCTCCTGGATCGCGGCGCTGTGCCTCGCCACGGGCGCCTCCAGCATCTGGCTCTCCTGGCGCCACCGCCTGCCGATGATCTGCGCCTGGTCGACGCCGGGCGCGGCCCTGATCGCCGCCGTGACCGGCTTCGACATGGCCTCGGCCGTCGGCGCATTCCTCCTCGCCGCCGGGCTGATCATGCTGACCGCCGCCTTCCGCCCGCTCGGCCGGCTGATCGAGCGCATTCCGATGCCGGTCGCCTCGGCGATGCTCGCGGGCATCATCTTCCGCTTCGTCGCGGCGGTGTTCGACGAGATGCGCGTCTCGCCGCTGCTGGTGCTTACCCTGCTCGCGGTCTTCCTGCTGGCGCGGCTCGTCAGCCCCTTCCTCGGCGTCATCGCGGCGCTCGTCGCCGGCATCGCGATCAGCTTCGCCGGGGGGCTCGCTCATTGGCCCGCCGGCGCGATGACGCTGACCGGCCTCGAATTGGTCACGCCGCGCTTCGATATTGCCGCCATGCTCGGCATCGGCGTCCCGCTCTATCTCGTCACCATGGCCGCCCAGAACCTGCCGGGCTTCGCCGTGCTGCGCGCCGCCGGCTACAGGCCGCCGACGGCACCCGCCCTCTTCGTCACCGGGGCGGCCTCGCTGCTCACCGCCCCCTTCGGCGCGCATATGACCAATATGGCGGCGATCAGCGCCTCGATCTGCACCGGCGGCGATACCCATCCCGATCCGGCCGAGCGCTGGAAGGCGGGCATCGTCTACGGCTTCGCCTATCTCGGCGTCGCGGCCTGCACCGGCCTCCTGATCGCGGTGCTGCTGGCGCTGCCCAAGGCGCTGATCGTCGCGGTGGCGGGGCTTGGCCTCGTCGGCTCGCTGACGGGCGCGCTGGCGCAGGCGATGGCCTCCGACAGGGAGCGCTTCGCGGCGGTCGTCACCTTCACCGTGGCCGCCTCCAGCCTCTCGCTGTTCGGCATCGGCTCGGCCTTCTGGAGCCTCGTCGCGGGACTTGCGGTCTTGACATTGGACCTCGCCGCGGGCCGTTTGCGCAGCCGATCATGACGACGCAAGCCCCCCCCACCCGCCTGATGCTCGTCACCCCGCCTGTGGCGGACGCTGAGGCCATGGCCTTTCGCCTGATGCAGGCCATGGCCGGCGGCGATATCGCCGCCGTGCTGCTGCGGCTGGCCCCCGGCGACGAGCGCAGCCGGATCGAGCGCGTCAAGCGCCTCGCCGGCCCGGTCCAGGCCAACGACGTCGCCCTCGTCGTCGAGGACAGCGCGCTCGTCGCATCGCGCGGCGGTGCCGACGGCGTCCATCTCACCGGCGGCCCGGCGGCGGTCGCCGAGGCCCGCTCCAGCCTGAAGGGCGAGCGCATCATCGGCATCGGGGCGTTGCGCGCCCGCCACGACGCCATGGATGCGGGCGAGGCCGGCGTCGATTACGTGATGTTCGGCGAGCCGCGGCCCGATGGCTCTATGCCGCCGCTCGCGGCCGTGCTCGAGCGCGCCGGCTGGTGGGCCGAGATCTTCCAGACGCCCTGCGTCGCCTATGCGCCGGATGCCGGGGCCGTGCCGGCGCTGGCCGAGACCGGCGCGGAATTCGTCGCGCTCGGCGCCTGGGCCTTCGACGAGGGGCAGGACATCCGCGCCCTGGTCGAGGAGGCCAATCGGGCGCTCGCCGCCTGCGCGGCGCGCAAGAGCGCACGATGAGGCGGCTTTCCGGCCTCGTCCTGCTGGCGGGCGCCCTGCTCGCAGCTCCGGCCGGGGCGGCAGCGCCCACGCCTGATCTGGCCTATGGCGCCTATCAGACCGGGCATTACCGCCGCGCGCTCGGCGAAGCGCTGAAGCGCATCGAGGCCGACAATCAGGACGCCGCAGCGATGACCCTGATCGGCGAGCTCTATCGTCAGGGGCTCGGCGTCGCGCCCGACCGGAAGGTCGCGAGCGAGTGGTACGAGCGCGCCGAGGCCCGCGGCGACATCAACGCCGCCTTCGCGCTGGCGATGCAGCTCCTCGACGATAAGGGCGACAAGCGCGACGCAGGCCGCGCCGGCGCGCTGCTGGAGAAGGCGGCCGCCGCCGGCCACCCCGCGGCCAACTACAACCTCGCTTTGGCGCTGCTCGCCACCAACCGCGAGGCCGACGACAAGCGCGCCGTCGCCCATCTCGAAGTTGCGGCGAAGGCCGGGGTCGGCGACGCGATGCATGCGCTCGGCGTGCTGGCGAAGCAGGGGCGCGGCATGCCCGCAAGCGAGGAGGCCGCCGCCCGCTGGATGAAGCAGGCGGCCGAGGCCGGCAACATCCCCGGCGAGGTCGAATACGCCATCATGCTGTTCAACGGCGCCGGCGTCGCGAAGGACGAGGCCGCGGCCGCCGCCCTGTTCCGGCGCGCCGCCTGGCAGGGCAACCCGATCGCACAGAACCGCCTCGCCAAGCTCTACCAGTTCGGGCTGGGCATCGCCCCGGACTCGATCGAAGCCGCCGCCTGGCATCTCGCCGCCCGCGCGCAGGGGCTCAAGGACCCCGCGCTCGACGAGCAGTTCGAGCGGCTCAACCCCGAGCAGCAGGCCCGCGCCGCCCGCATGGCCGCCGGCCGGATCGCGAGCGCCGTCTTGACGGCGCCCTGAGAGCCGCGCAAGGGACGGCTCAACCAATTTCCGCCGGGCGCGCTTGAGGCCGCCGGCTCATCGCGCCGTGATGGCGCGCAAGAGGCTTGCGATGATCCGCTCCCCCCTGATGACCGTGATGACCGACGCCGTGATGAAGGCGTCCCGCTCGCTCAAGCGCGATTTCGGCGAGGTCGAGAATCTGCAGGTTCTGGCCAAGGGTCCGGGCGACTTCGTCTCCAAGGCCGACCACAAGGCCGAGGCCATCCTGCGCGAGGCGCTGGAGAAGGCCCGCCCCGGCTACGGCTTCGTCATGGAGGAGAGCGGCGTCGTCCAGGGCAGCGACGAGAGCAACCGCTGGCATATCGACCCGCTCGACGGCACCCACAACTTCCTGCGCGGCATCCCGCACTGGAACATCTCGGTGGCGCTGGAGCGCGACAACCAGTTCATCGCCGGCGTGGTCTACGACGCCGCCAAGGACGAGATGTTCATGGCGGAGAAGGGCAAGGGCGCCTTCGTCAACAACCGACGCCTGCGCGTCTCCGGCCAGACCGAGCCGGCGCAGATGCTGATCGGCACCGGCATCCCGCATATCGGCAAGGGCGGCCACGGCCTCTTCCTGCGCGAGCTCGCGGCGGTGATGCCGCGCTTCGCCAATGTCCGCCGCATGGGCTCGGCCGCGCTCGACATCGCCTATGTCGCCGCCGGGCGCATGGACGCCTATTGGGAGCGCGGCCTCAACACCTGGGATTTCGCGGCGGGCGCCGTGCTGATCCGCGAGGCCGGCGGCACGTTCGGCACGCTCGACGGCAAGCCCGTGACCAGCGCGAAGGACATCATCTGCGGCAACGAGGCGGGCGAGCGCGCGCTCGGCCAGGCGCTCAAAACCGCGGCCGGCTGAGGCGGACCTGTTGCTCTTTCGCCCTTGATCCCGGCGGCGCGGGAGGCGACAGTCCCTCCCGCACTCCGAGGCGAACGGAACACGACGCATGGCGATTGAGGATTTCGCGGCCGAGACGGCACCGGCCGCACCGATGCGGACGCCGGTCCGCTTCTCGCGGCCGCTGCGCTACGTCGTCCGCGCGGTTCTGTTCCTCGCCCTGATCGGCTTCCTCGGCTACATCCTGCAAGCCGGCCTGATCCAGGCTTTCATGACCAATCCGGGGCTCAACGGCCTGATCCTCGGAGCCCTGCTCGTCGGTTGCCTGATCGCGCTGCGCGAGCTCTGGCGCCTCCACAGCGAGGCGCGCGCCGCGACCGGGCTCGCCGCCGCGCCGGCCGCCGCCGTGGTCCGCCGCGGCCAGGTCATCGCCCCGCTGGGCTCGGTGCTGCCGGCCCTGGAAAGCGGCACGCTTCTCCCGGCGCAGGCCGTCTCGACGCTGGAATCGATCGCGGTCAGGCTCGACGACGGGCGCGAGGTGCTGCGCTATCTCGCCGGTCTGCTCGTCTTCCTCGGCCTGCTCGGCACCTTCTGGGGCCTGCTCGACACGGTCGGCTCGGTCGGCACCGTCATCAAGTCGCTGCGCACCGGGGCCGAGGCCGGCGTCCTCTTCGACGAGCTGAAGGCCGGCCTCTCGGCCCCGCTCGCCGGCATGGGCCTGTCCTTCTCGTCCTCGCTGTTCGGCATCGCAGGCTCGCTCATCCTCGGCTTCCTCGACCTTCAGGTCGGGCAGGCGCAGCGCCGCTTCCGCAACGAGGTCGAGGGCTGGCTCGGCAGCCGCACCGCCCAGCCGGGCGCGTCCGCAGCCCTGCTGGCGGCCGGCAATCCGCTCGCCGACCGCTTCGAGCAGCTCAGCGCCGCCATGGCCGACGGCGCCTCGAACAACCGCGCCGCGACCCAGGCGCTCGCCAATCTCGCCGAGGGCATCCAGGGCCTCGTCCAGCACATGCGCTCCGAGCAGCAGATGATCCGCGACTGGGTCGAGGCGCAGGCCGCCCGCGAGAAGGACCTGAAACGCCTGATCGACCGCCTTACCGCCGACCAGATCACCGAGCCATGATGCCGGCGAGCACCACGGGAGCTTGACCGATGGCCCTTTCCCGCGCCCATCGCCGCGAGGACGTGAATTTCTGGCCCGGCTTCGTCGACGCGCTCTCGACGATGCTGATCGGCATCGTCTTCCTGCTCACCGTCTTCGTGCTCGGCCAGTTCTTCCTCTCGCAGGAACTGACCGGCAAGGACACCGCGCTCGAACGGCTGAACAAGCAGATCTCCGAGCTGACCGACCTCCTGGCGCTCGAGCGCTCGTCGAACCGGCAGGCGCAGGAGAGCCTCCAGCTCATGCAGTCGACCCTGGCGCAGGCGCAGGGCGAGCGCAGCCGCCTGCAAGGGCTGATCGAGACGCAAGCCGGCAGCGACGCCGGCGCCCGGCTCGCCGAATCGCAGAAGGAGCTCGACGCCGAGAAACAGCTCTCCGCCCGCGCCCAGGCGACGGTCGAGCTCGTCAACCAGCAGATCCTCGCCATGCGCCGCCAGCTCGCGGCGCTGGAGGAGGCGCTCTCCGCCTCCGAGGCCAAGGACAAGGAATCGCAGGCGCGCATCTCCGAGCTCGGCTCGCGGCTCAACGTCGCGCTCGCCCAGCGCGTGCAGGAACTGGCGCGCTACCGCTCCGACTTCTTCGGGCGGCTGCGGCAGGTGCTCGGCATGCGGCCCGACATCCGCGTCGTCGGCGACCGCTTCGTCTTCCAGTCGGAGGTCTTCTTCGATGCCGGCCAGGCCGTGCTGAAGCCCGACGGCAAGGTCGAGCTCGACAAGCTCGCAGCCATCCTGCTCGATCTCGGCAACGAGATGCCGCCCGACCTGCCCTGGATCCTGCGCGTCGACGGCCATACCGACAACCGCCCGATCAAGACCGCGCAGTTCCCCTCGAACTGGCATCTCTCCTCGGCCCGCGCCATCGCCGTCGTCGAATACCTGATCTCGCGCGGCCTGCCGTCCGACAGGGTCGCCGCGACCGGCTTCGGCGAGTTCCAGCCGCTCGACCTCGCCAACACCGACGAGGCGCATCGCCGCAACCGCCGCATCGAGTTCAAGATCACGGAGCGCTGACCCGATGCCGCATCGGCCGATTCTCGCCGCCATCGCAGCGGCCCTGCTGCTCTGCGGGCCGGCGGCGGCGGAACCGCGCGTCGGCATCATCGCGGAATGCGCGGCCTGCCACGGCATCGACGGCATCGCGCGCGATACCGAGGTGCCGCATATCGCCGGCCAGAACGAGCGCTATCTCTACAACCAGATGATGGCCTTCCGCTCGGGCAAGCGCGCGCACAAGGAGATGCGCTACATGGCGCGCGCGATGTCGGTCGCCGAGATCGCGGCGCTCGCCGCCTATTACGCCGCGCTGCCGCCGCGCTGAAGCGGCGCCTCAGGCCGTCTCCAGCCCGAATTGCAGCGCCGCCAGCCGCGCATAGAGCCCGCCGCGCGCCTTGAGCTCGGCATGGCTGCCCTCCTCGACAATGCGCCCGTCCTCCATCACCAGGATGCGGTCGGCCGAGAGGATGGTCGCGAGCCTGTGCGCCACCACCAGCGTCGTGCGCCCCTGCATCAGCCGGTCGAGCGCGTCCTGCACCGCCCGCTCGCTTTCGGAATCGAGCGCCGAGGTCGCCTCGTCGAGCAGGAGGATCGGCGCGTCCTTCAGGATCGCGCGTGCGATGGCGAGCCGCTGCCGCTGCCCGCCCGAGAGCGTGACGCCGCGCTCGCCGACGACCGTGTCGTAGCCCTGCGGCAGGGCGCGGATGAACGCGTCCGCCGCCGCCAGCCGCGCCGCCGCCTCGACCTCCTCGCGCGTGGCGCCGGGGCGGCCATAGGCGATGTTGTCGCTGATCGAGACGCCGAACACCGTCGGCTCCTGCGGCACCAGCGCGAAGCGCTCGCGCCAGGCTTCCGGATCGGCCTCCGGCCCCGCGATGCCGTCGACGACGACGCGCCCGTCCTGCGGGTCGTAGAAGCGCAGCGCCAATTGCAGCACCGTGCTCTTGCCCGCCCCCGAGGGGCCCACCAGCGCGATCCGCTCGCCGGGCCTGACCGAGAAGGAAAGGTCCGACAGCGCCGGCCCGACGCGGCCGGGATAGCTGAAGGAGACGGCCTCGAAGGAAAGCTCGCCCAGCGGCGGCTGCGGCATCGGCCTGGGGTGCGGCGGCGCCGCGATCGCCGGCTTCATCGCCAAGATCTCGCCGAGCCGGCCCGAGGCGCCCGCCGCCGCGCTGATGTCGCCATAGACCTCGGAGAGCTGGCCGAGCGAGCTTGCCGCCAGCACCGCATAGAGGATGAACTGCGACAGCCGCCCGCCGCTCATCCGCCCGTCGAAGACCTCGGTCGCCCCGACCCAGAGCACGCAGACCACGCTGGCGCTGACCAGGAAGATCGCGACGCCGGACAAAAGCGCGCGCGAGGCCGTCGCCGCCCGCGAGGCCGCGTAAGCCTCGTCGGAGGCCGCCTCGAAGCGGGCCGAGGTCTGGCGCGCCGCACCGAAGGACTGCATCGTGCGGATCGCGCCGACCGCCTCGGCCGCGAAGGCGGAGGCGTCCGCAAGCCTGTCCTGCGCCGCCCGCGAGCGCCGCCTGACCGAGCGGCCGGAGACGACCAGCGGGATCACGATCAGCGGGATCACGCCGATGACGATCGCCGAAAGCCGCGGGCTCGTCGCCACCATCATCGCGAGCGCGCCGAGCGTCATGATGGCGTTGCGCAGCGCGATCGAGGCGGTCGAGGCGAAGGTCGATTTGATCTGCGTCGTGTCGGCGGTGAGCCGCGAGACGAGGTCGCCCGCCTTGCTCGAATCGAAGAAGGCGGGCTCCAGCCGCGTGAGATGCCGGAAGACGTCGGCGCGCAAGGAGGCGACGATGCGCTCGCCCACCGTCATGACGAGGTAGAACCGCGCCGACGAGGCCAGCGCCAGCACGCCGACGACGCCGATCAGCAGGATGAAATAGCTGTCGGCGAGCTGCCGCTCGCCCCCCGCGAAGCCGGCATCGATGACACGCCGGACCGCCAGCGGCAGGGCGAGCGTCGCCAGCGACGCGACGACGAGCGCGGCGAGGGCGAAGGAGATCCTCCGCTTCTGCGCCCGCGCATAGGGCCAGAAGGTCATCAGCGAGCGGAAATCGGGCCGCGCTTTCGTCTCGTTCTTCTCAGCTTCGGCCACGCGCCGGGCCTCCTGCATCTTCCGCACGCACCAAGCGCGCTCTTTCAATCGATCTCGTCAAGCCGATCGCGGCGGGCTTGGCAAACGACGCAACGCCGCAGGGCAGCGCTTGCGCTGCAGCGCCGGCTGCGATATGTGCACGCGACTTCACGACAGGCTCATCCGAATTCTTTCGACGGGCCGGGCAGGCTCGCCTGCTTGTCGACATGCCCGTTTTTGTAAGTTTTGAGGATATCGCCATGGCCAAGACCGGCATCCACCCCGATTACCACACCATCAAGGTCGTCATGACCGATGGTACCGAATACGTCACCCGCTCGACCTTCGGCAAGGAAGGCGACACGCTCAACCTCGACATCGACCCCAAGACGCATCCGGCTTGGACCGGCGGCACCCAGCAGCTGATGGATCGCGGCGGGCGCGTCTCGCGCTTCAACTCGCGCTTCGGCGGCCTGGGCGCGATCGGCAAGAAGTGATCTGCGGCACCCAGGCGCCCTTGTCCTTGACCTCAGACAAAGAAACCCGGCCTTAAGGCCGGGTTTTCCGTTTTTGCGCGCGGATTGCCTCGTCAGCGCCCGAGCCGTGCCTCGAGGCTCGCGAGCTGGTCCAGAACCGGGTTGGCGCGCGCGGAAGGCGTGCCTGACATCTGCCGCTCGAGATGGTGGATGCGCTCCTGGAGCCTGAGCGCATGCATCACCAGCGCGCCGAGCCGCTCCGGCAGCTGCGCCAGGACGGACTCGGCCGGCGCGGCCATCGGCTCACCGGTCTTGACCTTGGCGTGCTCGCTGCGGGCCTGCTCGGCGGTGAGTTCGCCTTCCGCGACCGCGCGCTGCACCAGGAGCCAGGAGGCGATCTGCATCAGCCGGGTCGTCAGGCGCATGCTTTCGGTGGCATAGGTCAAGGCCGCCTCGCGCGGCAGGGCGGCGGCGTCCTTGCGCCCGTCGCCGTCGAGATAGGCGGCCGTCTGCTCGACCAGCCCCATGCCCTCGCGGAACAGCAGCATGAAGGCTTCGGAGCGCACGAAGCCGCGCGCAAACGAGATCGCCTCGCCTTGCGTCCGGGAATCGAGCAGTTGGGCGTCGTACATGCGGTGTCCCCCATCGGCACAACCCCGTGCGCCTTTGAGGAACACGTCACGGGTCAGCAGCCGAGGTCGCAAGGATAGCGCCGATCGCGCGCTCCGGCGCCGGTAAGGTCCGGTTAACCTTAACGAGGCTAAACCCTGTGGCGGCAGCAAGGCGCGCGGACAAAAAAAGAGCCGCCTGGAGGCGGCTCGAAGGTCAACAGGGAGGCGTCAAACAGAGTGGGCAGGAGCCACTCGACATCCAGACAAACTGGATGTTGCGATTCATACTTTGGAATCATTAACGCTCCCTTAACGGCCGTTTCTTTTTGGCGCTTTTTCAGGCGGGCTTGCGGAAGAACGCATCCGCCGCCGAGCGCGAGGCGTCCTTGCGTGCCCGCGTCTCGACGAGGCGCTCGATCTCGGCCTCGAGCGCTGCGATGCGCTCGTCGATCTCGGCCAGGGACAGCATCGACAGATCCTGCCCGATCTCGTGAACGCCCTTCGGCTTGGAGCGGTCGTCCTCCGGGAATATCGACATGGCGGCCTCGCATCTGCTCAAACTGCGCGCGGCAAGCTAGACGAGTTTGCACCGCAGTCACGCTGCGACGCACCAATCCGAAAGGACACCGCACCCATGACCAGCATCCCTGAGACGATGACGGCGATCGGCATGGCGGCGCCGGGCGGCCCCGAAGTGCTGCGGCCGGAAACGCGCCCGGTCCCGCAGCCCGGCCCGGGCCAGATCCTGGTCGCCGTCGCCGCGGCCGGCATCAACCGCCCCGACGTCCTCCAGCGTCAGGGCGGCTACAATCCGCCACCCGGCGCCTCCGACATCCCCGGCCTCGAATTCGCCGGCACGGTGGTGGCGCAGGGCGCGGGCGCCCGGCGCTTCGCCATCGGCGCCGGCGTCTGCGCCCTCGTCGCCGGCGGCGGCTATGCGCAATATGCCGTGGTCGACGAGACGAACGCCCTGCCCGTCCCCGGCGGCCTCACCCTCACCGAGGCGGGGGCGATCCCGGAGACCTTCTTCACGGTGTGGAGCAATGTCTTCCAGCGCGGGGGCTTGCAGGCCGGCGAGAGCTTTCTCGTCCATGGCGGCTCGTCGGGCATCGGCACCACGGCGATCCAGCTCGCCAAGGCGTTCGACGCGACGGTCCTGGCAACCGCCGGTTCCGAGGACAAATGCGCCGCCTGCCGCGCGCTCGGCGCCGACCACGCGATCAACTACCGGACCGAGGATTTCGTAGCGGTGGCGAAGGCCGCGACCGGCAGGCGCGGCGTCGACCTGATCCTCGACATGGTCGGTGGCGACTATATCGACCGCAACTACGAGGCCGCCGCCGATCAGGGCCGCATCGTCCAGATCGCCTTCCTCAGCGGCCCGAAGGCGACGGTCAATTTCGGCCGGCTGATGCTGAAGCGGCTGACCCATACCGGCTCGACGCTGCGCCCGCGCAGCGTGGCCGAGAAGGCGACGATCGCCGCCGCGCTCTCCGAAAAGGTCTGGCCGCTGCTGGAAGCGGGGCGCTGCAAGCCGCCGATCCATGCGACCTTCCCGCTGGCTGAGGCGGCGGACGCACACCGCCTGATGGAGTCCAGCGCCCATATCGGCAAGATCGTGCTGACGGTGTGAGCCGCGACCTCTCATATCACACGCTTTTCATGGACACCCGCCCCGCCCTCGCCTATAAGGCGCGCCATCCTGCTCATCGTCGATGATTTGGATGGCCGGCCGGGGAGGCCGGTCGGCGCATGAGAGCTTTTGTCCGCGACCCTGCCTTTGCGTGCCCCGGGCGGCTGCGCGCAGGCGAAGAGGAGACCGTCCCCCGTGTCACAAACCCCGCTGATGCCCAAGGCCACCGCGGTCTGGCTGGTCGAGAACACCTCGCTGACCTTCGAGCAGATCGCCGAGTTCTGCAAGCTCCACCCGCTCGAGGTGCGCGGCATCGCGGATGGCGAGGTCGCCGCCGGCATCAAGGGCCTCGACCCGATCACCTCCGGCCAGCTTACCCGCGAGGAGCTGGAGCGCGCCGCCAAGAATCCGGCCCACCAGCTGCACCTGGCCGAGCGCAAGGTGAAGGTGCCGGAGGTCAAGCGCGCCAAGGGTCCGCGCTACACCCCCGTCTCGAAGCGCCAGGACCGGCCGAACGCCATCCTCTGGCTCTTGCGCAACCACCCCGAGCTCAAGGACGCGCAGATCATCCGCCTGATCGGCACGACCAAGTCGACCATCGCGCAGATCCGCGACCGGACCCACTGGAACGCCCAGTCGCTGACGCCGATCGACCCGGTCAGCCTCGGCCTGTGCTCGCAGATCGACCTCGACTTCGAGGTCGGCCGCGCCGCCAAGGACCGCCCGGCGGCGCTCGCCGAGACCGGCTCGACGCTGCTGCCGGCCGAGGAGACCACCGCGCCGGAGCCCGCGCGCAGCGAGAGCCAGCCCTTCGCCGACATGAGCCGGCCGAAGCGCGAGGAGGAAGCGGCGATCGACGTCGATTCCGTCTTCGCCAAGCTGAAGCAGCTCAAGCGCCCGGCCGAGGACGAGGACGACGAGGGCTGATTCAGGCCCCGGTTTCCGGAAGATCGGCGTCGCGGTGGGTCGCCTACCCGATCCCCCTGCCCTTCAGCGCGATGCCGATCTCGCCCAGCACCGTGATGTCCTCGATCGTCGCCGGCACCGTGTAATCCTCGCCGTCGGCGATCTTCTTCATCGTCGCGCGCAGGATCTTGCCGGAGCGGGTCTTCGGCAGCCGGGCAACCGTCAGCGCCAGCTTGAACGCGGCCACCGGCCCGATCCGCTCGCGCACAAGCACGATGAGCTCGCGCTCGACCTCTTCCGGCGAGTGCGTCGCCCCCGCCTTGAGCACGACGAAGCCGCAGGGCTGCTCGCCCTTGAGCGCATCGCGGATGCCGACGACCGCGCATTCCGCCACGGCCGGATGCGCCGCCAGCACCTCCTCCATCCCGCCGGTCGAGAGCCGGTGGCCGGCGACGTTGATGATGTCGTCGGTGCGGCCCATGATGAAGACATAGCCGTCCTCATCGATGAAGCCGGCATCCGAAGTGTTGTAGTAGCCCGGATAGGTCGCGAGATAGCCTTCCCGGAAACGGGCATCGTCCTGCCAGAGCGTCGTCAGGGCTCCGGGCGGCAGCGGCAGCTTCAGCACGATCGCGCCCATATGACCGGGCTCGACCGCCCGCCCGCCCTCGTCCAGGCACTGCACGTCCCAGCCCGGCAGCGGCACGGTCGGCGAGCCGTGCTTGACCGGCAGCAGCCCCAGTCCCATCGGATCGCCGACGATCGGCGAGCCGCTCTCGGTCTGCCACCAATGGTCGATCACCGGCACCTCGAGCAGCGCCTCGGCCCATTTCAGCGTCTCGGGATCGGCCCGCTCGCCGGCGAGGAACAGCGCCTTGAAGCCCGACAGGTCGTGGCCTGCGAGATATCGGCCCTCCGGGTCCTCCTTGCGGATGGCCCGGAAGGCGGTCGGCGCCGTGAACAGCACCTTGACGCCGTGCTCGGCGATGACCCGCCAGAAGGCGCTCGGATCGGGCGTGCCGACCGGCTTGCCCTCGTAGAGCACGGTGGTCGCGCCCTGGATCAGCGGCGCATAGACGATGTAGCTGTGGCCGACCACCCAGCCGACATCGGAGGCGGTGAACATCACCTCGCCCGGCCCGACGCCGTAGAGCTGGTCCATCGTCGCCTTGAGCACGACCATATGGCCGCCATTGTCGCGCACCACGCCTTTCGGCCGGCCGGTCGTGCCGGAGGTATAGAGGATGTAGAGCGGGTCCGTCGCCTTGAGCTCGACGCAATCCGCCTTGCGCCCGGCGGCCCTGGCGGCATCGGTGAGCGCGCGCCAGTCCTGGTCGCGCCCGGCTTGCATCGCGGCTTGCGCCTGCGGCCGCGCCAGCACGACGCAAGCCTGCGGCTTGTGCCCGGCCATCGCGATCGCGCCGTCGAGCAGGGGCTTGTATTCGACCACGCGCGCAGGCTCGATGCCGCAGCTCGCGGTCAGGATGACTTTTGGCGCGGCGTCGTCGATGCGCGTCGCCAGCTCCTTGGCGGCGAAGCCGCCGAAGACGACCGAATGCACGGCGCCGATGCGCGCCGAGGCGAGCATGGCGAAGACCGCCTCCGGCACCATCGGCATGTAGATGATGACGCGGTCGCCCTTGGCCACGCCGAGATCCTGCAAGACGGCTGCGAGCGTCGCGACCTCGTCCAGCATCTCGGCGTAGGAATAGCGTGCCTTCGTCCCGGTGACGGGGCTGTCGTAGATCAGCGCGGCCTGCTCGCCACGCCCGTCGCGGACATGGCGGTCGAGCGCGTTGAACGCGGTGTTGCAGGTCGCGTCGGGAAACCAGCGGCCATAGACGCCCGCGGCCGGATCGAAAGCCCGCTCCGGCGGCCTGATCCAGTCGATGCCTTTGGCCAGTTCGAGCCAGTAGCCGTCCGGATCGTCCCGCCAGCGCGCATAGGTTTCGGCATAGCCTGGCGCCGGACGGGCGGGCGCCGCATGGGGGCCATTCATCGCAAGCGTTCCTCTGCGCCGGGTTTCGTCCTAAAGCCCCGTGGCGAGCCGGCGACGGCGGGGCTGGTTGCGCGCGAAATCCTGTGCATTCCCCCTCGCTCGGCGCAAGCGCGGAGATTTAAGACTTTCGCCCATCCCGTTCTACACCTCCCGGCCCGGCGGCACAGCGTCCTCCATGTCCTTCGACCTCGCCTTCTTCGCCACCATGGTCCCGGCCGTCATCCTGTCGGGGCTCGCAAAGGGCGGCTTTGCCGGGCTCGGCCTGCTCGCCGTGCCGGTGATGGCGCTCGTCGTCTCACCGGTAACGGCCGCCGCGATCCTGCTGCCGCTGCTGATCGCGCAGGACGTGGTCTCGGTCTGGTCCTATCGCCGGGAGTTCGACCGCCGCAACCTCGCAATCCTGGCGCCGGGTGCGTCCGTCGGCATCCTGGCCGGCTATCTCCTGGCGGCGAAGGTTCCCGACGCGGCGGTCGGCCTCGTGGTCGGGCTGATCTCGATCGGCTTCGCGCTGCGCCGGCTCACGGGTGACGGCAAGCGCCCACCGGCGGCGACGCGCGCGGCCTGGGGCCCGGGCAGCCTCTGGGGCTTCATCACGGGCTTCACCAGCATGGTCGCCCATGCCGGCGGCCCGCCCTTCCAGATCTACGTCATGCCGCAGAAGCTGCCGCCGGCCGTCTTTGTCGGCACGGGCGCGATCTTCTTCGCCTCGATGAATCTGGTGAAGGTCGTCCCCTATCTCGCGCTCGGCCAGTTCAACCGGCAAAACCTCGCGGCCTCGGCCGCGCTCCTGCCCTTCGCCATCGCCGCGACCTTCGCCGGCGTCTGGCTGGTCCGGCGGATCCCGGCCGAGCGCTTCTACGGCCTGATCTACTGGCTCCTGCTGCTCGTCGGCGCGAAGCTCGTCTGGAGCGGGATACACGATCTCCACCTCCTGGGTTGAGGCCGTCCGGACCTCCCGCGATTGCGCCGCATCGGAAAAAGGGATGGATTACGCAAGCGTCAGCCGGCCGGTAGGCTCGCCTGCGCTTGTGAGGAACATTCCCGATGACCCGTTCGGCCTATGACACCGATCTCGACCGCAACCCGGCGAATTTCCAGCCGCTGACGCCGCTGCCCTTCCTCGAGCGCGCGGCCTCGGTCTTCCCCGACCGGACGGCGATCATCCACGGCAAGCTGCGCCGCTCCTACGCCGAATTCTACGCCCGCTCGCGCCGGCTCGCCTCGGCGCTGGCGCGCCACGGCATCGGCAGGAACGACACGGTGGCGGCGATGCTGCCCAACACGCCTGCCATGCTCGAATGCCATTACGGCGTGCCGATGGCCGGCGCCGTGCTGAACACGCTCAACACCCGCCTCGATGCGGCGATCATCGCCTTCTCGCTCGATCATGGCGGCGCCAGGGCCCTGATCGCCGACCGCGAATTCTCGAAGACGATCCGGGAGGCGCTCGCCCTGTGCAAGGTGAAGCCCCTGGTCATCGACTATGACGATCCGGTCTATGACGGGCCGGGCGAGCGCCTGGGCGAGGTCGAATACGAGGATTTCATCGCCGGCGGCGACCCGGATTTCGCCTGGGCGATGCCCGATGACGAATGGGACGCGATCACGCTCAACTACACCTCCGGCACCACCGGCGATCCCAAGGGCGTGGTCTACCACCATCGCGGCGCGAGCCTGCTCGCCACCTCCAACGTCATCACCGGCAATCTCGGCCGCCACCCGGTCTATCTCTGGACGCTGCCGATGTTCCACTGCAACGGCTGGTGCTTCCCCTGGACGCTCTCGATCGTCGCCGGCACCCATGTCTGCCTGCGCCAGGTCCGCGCCGGAGCGATGTACGATGCGCTCGCCGATCACGGCGTCACGCATCTGTGCGGCGCGCCGATCGTGATGTCGACGCTGCTCAACGCGTCGCCCGAGGAGCGCCGCGACTTTCCCCAGACGGTCTCCTTCTTCACCGCCGCCGCGCCGCCGCCCGAGGCGGTGCTCGCCGGCATGAAGCAGGCCGGCTTCGAGGTGACGCATCTCTACGGGCTGACCGAGTGCTACGGCCCCGCGGTCGTCAACGACTGGAACGACGACTGGAACGCGCTGACGCCCGCCGAGCAGGCCGCCCGCAAGGCCCGCCAGGGCGTGCGCTATCCGGCGCTCGAAGAACTCGACGTGCTCGATCCCGAGACGATGCGGCCCGTCCCGCGCGACGGTGAGACGCTCGGCGAAGTGATGATGCGCGGCAATGTCGTGATGAAGGGCTATCTCGGCAATCCGCGGGCGACCGGGACCGCCTTTGCCGGGGGCTGGTTCCACACCGGCGATCTCGGCGTGCGCTATCCCGACGGCTACATCCAGCTCAAGGACCGCTCGAAGGACATCATCATCTCCGGCGGCGAGAACATCTCCTCGATCGAGGTCGAGGACGCGCTCTACAAGCACCCGGCCGTGCAGACCGCCGCCGTGGTCGCCCGCCCCGACGAGAAATGGGGCGAGAGCCCCTGCGCCTTCGTCGAGCTGAAGCCGGGCAGGACCGTGACGGAGGCCGAGATCACCGCCTGGTGCCGCGAGCATCTGGCCGCGTTCAAATGCCCGCGCACCATCGTTTTCGCCGAGGTGCCCAAGACCTCGACCGGCAAGATCCAGAAATTCCGCCTGCGCGAGATGGCAAGAGCGCTCTGACGCGCCGCCAACGAAAAACCGGCCCTCTCGGGCCGGTTCATCGGTGCCTTCGTGATGATCCACGGGCCGCTTTGGCCCGCCGATCAATGCAAGGTCGGCTCCGGCATGGTCTGCCGGACACGCTCGATCTCATCCTTCAGTTGCAATTTCTTCCGCTTCAGCTCGGCGAGGCTGAGGTCGCTGGAAGACGGACTCGCCACGGCCTGGGCGATGGCGTCTTCGAGCTGACGATGCTTGCGCTCGAGTTCCGCAAGACGGGTCTGCAACGACATCTGGATCCTCCTGATGAACCATTGACACTGCCAATCTGGCATAGAGCCGGCTTCACGTCTGCCCCGTGCCGTCGCAGGGCACCCATGAGATTCTGTGATCGTCACCGGTCCGTTTCCGGAAAGCCGTGAATAGATGGCTTCGCCATGCCCGACGCCGCCACGCCCGCACTTGCGGGACATCGGGCGGCGCGCGCATAGTCGCCCGCGATCAAGGCGATGATGAGATGGCCATGGGATTCGAGCTCAGCCCGGAAGAGGTCGAGACCTTCACCAGCGAACTGGCGCGGCTGCGCGAGGAGCATCGCGATCTCGACAGCGCCATCGACGCGCTGGAGCGCGTCGGCTCGATCAACCAGATCCAGGTGCAGCGCCTGAAGAAGCGCAAGCTCTACCTGAAAGACCGCATCGCCCAGATCGAGGACGCGCTGACGCCCGACATCATCGCCTGAGCCCGCCCGTTTCGGCGGCCCGGCACCGATTCGCGCTTGCTTCCCCGGCCTCGACCGGTCTAGATCGCGCGCTTTACGCAAAGCCGAGCCCGAACGGATCTCATGGCCGCCTTGAGCCCCCCCGTCGCCATCATCATGGGCAGCCAGTCCGACTGGACGACGATGCGTCACGCCGCCGAGGCGCTCGACGCGCTCGCCATCCCCTACGACGCCCGCATCGTCTCGGCCCATCGCACCCCGGAACGGCTCTTCGCCTTCGCGAAAGGAGCCAGGGCCGAAGGCTTCAAGGTGGTGATCGCCGGCGCCGGCGGCGCCGCCCACCTGCCCGGCATGACCGCTTCGCTGACGCCGCTGCCGGTCTTCGGCGTGCCGGTCGAATCCAAGGCCCTGTCGGGCCAGGACAGCCTGCTCTCGATCGTGCAGATGCCGGCCGGCATCCCCGTCGGCACGCTGGCGATCGGCCGCGCCGGCGCGGTCAACGCCGCCCTCCTCGCCGCCGCCGTGCTCGCCCTCTCCGATGCGGCGCTGGCCGAGCGGCTCGACGCCTGGCGCGCCCGCCAGAGCGCCGGCATCGCCGAGCGCCCGAGCCGGGACGACGCATGAATCCCCCCGTCCCCACCGGCCTTGCGCCGGGCGCCATGCTCGGCATCCTCGGCGGTGGCCAGCTCGCCCGGATGATCGCGCTCGCCGCCGCCGATCTCGGCGTGCGCTGCCATATCCTCGCACCCGAGGCCGACAGCCCCGCCTTCGACGTCGCAGCGCGGCACACCGTCGCGGACTACGAGGACGAAGAGGCCCTCGCCCGCTTCGCCGGCGCCGTCGACGTCGTGACCTACGAGTTCGAGAACGTCCCGGCCGCCACCGCCGCCTTCCTCGCCGCGCGCGTGCCGCTCCACCCCGGTGCGCGGGCGCTGGCGGTGACGCAGGACCGCCTCAGCGAGAAGCGCTTCGTCGCCGGGCTGGGCCTGGCCGTCGCGCCGTTCCGGGCCGTCGATTCGCTCGCCGATCTCGATGCCGCCGCCGCCGAGCTCGGCCGCCCCTGCGTGCTGAAGACCCGCCGCTTCGGCTATGACGGCAAGGGCCAGGTCAAGATCGCGCCGGGCAGCGACCTTGCGCAGGCGCATGAGGCGATCGGCCGCTTCCCCGCGATCCTCGAAGGCTTCGTCGCCTTCGTGCGCGAGGTCTCGGTGGTCGCCGCGCGCGGGATCGACGGCGCCTTCGCCGCCTTCGACGTCTGCGAGAACGAGCACCGCGACCACATCCTCGCCTTCACCCGCGTCCCGGCGGCACTCTCGCAGGGCGCCGCGTTGCAGGCGATCGAGGCGGCCCGCCGCATCGGCGAAGCGCTGGGCTATGTCGGCGTCTTCGCCGTGGAGATGTTCGTGACCGAGGCCGAGGGCAGCCTCGGTGAGCGCGTCGTCGTCAACGAGATCGCCCCGCGCGTCCATAATTCCGGGCACTGGACCAGCGAAGGCGCGCAGACCTCGCAGTTCCACCAGCATGTGCGCGCCGTCTGCGGCTTCCCGCTCGGCGCCACGGCACGGCGCGGCCGCGTCGAGATGGAGAACCTGATCGGCGCAGGCGCCCTGCGCTGGCGCGAGATCCTGGCCGAGCCCGGCGCGCATCTGCATCTCTACGGCAAGCGCGACGCCCGCCCCGGCCGCAAGATGGGCCACGTCACCCGGGTGACGCAGGAGCGCGCCTAATCCTTGTCATTCCGGGGCGCGCCTATGGCGCGCCCCGGAATGACAGCAGCGGTGCCGACGGGGAACGGTCCAGCAATTCTCCACACCGCCCGGGCCTTCGGCGCAAAGCCCCCGATTTTCACGGCTCCACGGCGTGGACAGCCGAAATGAATTCTGCTATCGGCAGCCATCTTCCGCGGTGGGCAAGCCTCGCCGCTGGTCCCCATTTCTGGATCAACGCTCAAGGACGGACGTTTCACGTGCAGGTTCTCGTTCGCGACAACAATGTCGATCAGGCGCTCCGCGCCCTCAAGAAGAAGATGCAGCGCGAGGGCATCTTCCGTGAGATGAAGCTTCGTGGTCACTACGAGAAGCCGTCCGAGAAGAAGGCACGCGAGAAGGCCGAGGCCGTCCGTCGCGCCCGCAAGCTCGTCCGCAAGAAGCTCCAGCGCGAGGGCCTGCTGCCCGCGCCGGTGAAGCCCAAGCGTCCCTGACCTGGGCGGCGGCCTGACGGCTGCCGCAAGGCCGGTAGCGATTCGCGCCTGGAGCCGGCTCCGGGCGCGCTTTGTTTTCGGCGGCGTTAACCAAGTTTTGGCGGGTTTCGGGCGTCTTCTCCGCAAGGCCGCTCACCCTGCGGGGGGATGGGCATCGCGGCAGGCGAAGCACGAAAACCGATGAGGCAGAGCATGATCCGAGGCAGTAACTGGTTGGCCGCAGCCGGCATGGCGCTGGCGCTCGCAGGTTGCGACACCGTCTCCAATCTCGGCTCCCAGCCCGCCGTCGCCGAGCTCGACACGCGCGACGCCGCCGACGCCAGCGTCAATATCGGCTCGCTGACCGAGGTCATCTCCCGCAACCCGAACGATCCCGGCGCCTACAACACCCGCGGCGCGGCCTATGCCCGCGTCGGCCGCTTCTCCGATGCGATCGCCGATTTCACCAAGGCGGTGCAGCTCGATCCCAACCTCGCCTCCGCCTACACGAATCGCGGCCTGGCGCTGCGCCAGAGCGGCCGCAACGATTCGGCGCTGGCCGATTTCAACCGCGCCACCACCGCCAATCCGAATTACGCGCCGGCCTATATCGCCCGCGCCAACCTGCTGCGCCAGCAGGGCAACAGCCAGCAGGCGCTCGCCGATCTCAACACCGCGATCCGCCTCAACCCCGAATCGGCGGAAGCCTTCCATGCGCGCGGCCTCGTCTACCAGAAGGAAGGCCAGCACCAGCACGCCGTCACCGATTTCGACTCGGTGATCGACCGCAACCCCTATACCGCCCCACCCTATATCGCGCGCGGCCAGAGCCTGAACGCGCTCGGCAAATACGATGCCGCGCTCGAGGATTTCACCGCCGCGCTCAACGTCGACAACCGCAGCGCCGATGCCTGGGCCGGCCGCGGCTTCGCCTTCGAGAAGCTCGGCAAGAAGGCCGAGGCCTCGGAAGCCTATCAGCGCGCGCTCTCGCTCGACGGCAACAACGCGCTCGCCCGCGCCGGCTCCTCGCGCATGGGCGGCGGAGGCGGCCTGTTCCGCAGCTGACGCAGCCGGCAGCACGGCCTATCGCATATCCGGATAATTGTCGTGCCGCCCTTAAACGGGCTGAAAGACCTCCTGCCCGATATTCGAGCATCGGATCAATCCGACGTTAAGGCTGAGATCCGCCGCGCTGGCGTCCAGCCGCTCGATGGCGAGGGAGACCGCACCGACATGACCGACATGATGATGGCCGCGACCGAACGCAAGCATATCGACCGCCCGGCGCGCTGGGAGTGCACGGCCGATATCACGATCGCGGATCACGCCGGCCGCGAGCTTTTCGCCAAACTCGGAAACATCTCGGATTCGGGTTTCATGGCCGAAGCCGAGGAGACGGTGCTCGTCGGCTCGATCGTCACCGTCGATCTGCCCGGGCGGGGGCCCGTGCGGGCCGAGGTCCGCTGGTCGAACGGCTGGCGCTTCGGGTGCCTGATCCTGCCGGCCTGAGCGAGAATCAGAGCAGGACGAGCGCGAGCAGCATCAGCACCAGCGAGACGGCCGGCGCGCGCCACGAGATCGAGGGCGCGGCGATGCCGACGACGGCGCCGATGACGGCGATCAGCGTGCCGAACAGCGCCGTGCCCCAGGCATGCTTGGCGCCGCCGACCGCGAGCGCCGCGACGATGGCGAGCGAGGCGACCGTCACCACCTCGGCGAGCAGGAGGAAGCCGGCATAGGTCCGCTCATGCTCACGATAGTCCATCGCGGGGATGTCGGCGTGATGGGCGTGCTCGGCCATGGTCTCGATCCTGAAAAGACTTGAGGTCCCCACGCCTGTAGCGCACCCGCGGCGCAGGAGCAACGCGGCAGCGCGCCACTATGCCTTCAGCCCCGCCTCGGCCAGCGCGGCGCCTTGCCGCTCGGCGACGCGCGCGACGCAGAAGCCGTCGATCTCCGCCTCGAACAGCCGGTGGAAGTTCAGTTCGGCGTCGAGATGCAGGAAGACGCCGCCGAGTCCGATCGCGGCGCGATCCATGAAGACGAACTCGCGCGGCACCGTCACCGGTCCGCGCTTCTTCAACGCCTGATGCACCTGGAAAGCCTGCTTGCGGCCGTATTCGGCCGGGCTGACGCCCTCGGCGATGCGCCTGACCCGATCCTCCAGCAAGGGCCCGTAGATGAAGCGCGCCCAGATGTTCAGCGTCTCGACCAGATCCCGGCTCAGCCCCTTGAAGCCCCAGGTCTCGTAGGCATGGACGACGCGGGCCTCGTCGCCGTCGCGCAGACCTTTATAGAGATCGACCACGCCGCCGACGAAAGCCTCCGGGAAGATGCGGATGCAGCCATAGTCGAGCAGGTTGATGCCGGCAGGCGCGCCATCCTCCGAGAAAACCGTGTAGTTGCCGAGATGCGGATCGCCATGGATGACGCCGTGATGGCTGAAGGGCCGCCACCAGGCCTTGAACATCGCCGTCGCGATCAGGTCGCGCGCGCCCTGCCCGTCCTGCTTGTGAGACAGGATCGGGCTGCCATCGAGCCAGTGCATTGTGATCAGGCGCCGCGTCGACAGCTCCGGTTCGGCCCGCGGCACGCGCACCTGCGGCGTATCGGCCAGGATAGCGCGGTAGAGCGCGATATGCTTCGCCTCGCGGCGGTAATCGAGCTCCTCGCGCACGCGCGCGCCGATCTCCTTGGCGATCTCGGTCGTATCGATCACCGCACCCATGCGCCGGTGCAGCGAGAACAGCACCTGAAGCTGCGCGATATCGGCCTCCACCGCCGATTCCATGTCGGGATATTGCAGCTTACAGGCGAGTGCGGTGCCTTCGAGCGTGGTCGCGCGATGGACCTGCCCGAGCGAGGCCGCCGCCACCGGCTTCAGCTCGAATGTGCCGAAGCGCTCGCGCCAGCGCGGCCCGAGTTCGGCCATCATCCGCCGCTTGACGAAGGCCGCGCCCATCGGCGGCGCCTGCGATTGCAGCTTCTGCAATTCGGCGGCGTATTCCGGCGGCACGACGTCGGGAATGGTGGCGACGAGCTGCGCCACCTTCATGATCGGCCCTTTCAAGCCCCCCAGCGCCCTGGCCAGCGCCTCGGCATTGGATGCCTCGCGGCCCTCGACGCCGAACAGCCGCGCCCCCGCGATCCGCGCCGCGACGCCGCCGACATTGGCGCCGACGCGGGCATAGCGCGCCGCGCGGGCGGAGAATCGGTTGGCTTCGGCGTCGCGTTCGGACATGGGCGGCTGGCTCTCGCTTTCCCCTGAAGATGTAGGCCGCGCCCGGCCGAGCGCCAGTACCGCTAGACTTCGCCCCGCCCCGCCAGCAGGCAGATCCGCCGCGCCACCTCATAGGCGGTCTCGAAGGCCGGGACGGGCAGGAATTCGAAGCGCGAGTGGAAATTATACGCGCCGGTGAAGAAGTTCGGCGTCGGCAGCCCCCGCGCCGAGAGGGCCGCCCCGTCAGTGCCGCCCCGCATCGGGATGAGCTTCGGCGTGATCTCAAGCTCGGCCAGCGCAGCCATCAGCAGATCGACCGAGCGCCGATCCTCGCCCATGCTGTCGGCGATGTTGCCATAGGTGTCGCTCACCTCGAAGGTCACGCGCCCGGTCGGATAGCGCCCGGCGATCTCGGCCGCGACTTCCCCGATCCGCCGCTTGCGCGCTTCGAAGGCTGCCTTGTCGAACTCGCGGATATTGGCCTTGAGCACCGCCTGCGCCGCATTGGCGGCAAGCTCGGTGAACCAGACATAGCCCTCGCGGCCTTCGGTGTTCTCGGGCGTCTGCGCACGATCGAAGGCGGCGACGAAATCCTGCGCCATCAGCAGCGGATTGACCATCACGCCCTTGGCAGACATCGGATGGGCGGTGACGCCGGTGAAGACGATCTCGGCGCCGGCCGCGTTGAAGTTCTCGATCACCACCTCGCCGACCTCGCAACTGTCGATCGTATAGGCGAAATCGCAGTCGAACCGGGTCAGATCGAGCGCCTTGGCCCCGCGCAGGCCGATCTCCTCGTCCGGCACGAAGGCGACCAGGATGTCGCCGTGCCCGTCCTGCGGACCAAGCTTCGCCAACAGCGTCATCACGATCGCGATCGCCGCCTTGTTGTCGGCGCCGAGCACGCTGGTGCCGTCGCTGAAGACGATGTCGCTGCCCTTCCAGCGCACGATCTCGGGATGCTCGGCGACCCGCAGCCAGATGTCCTCGCCCCGGTTGAGGCACAGATCCTGCCCCTCGAAGCGCAGCACCTGCGGCCTGATCGCCGGCGACAGGCCGACATCGACGGTATCGATATGGGCGATGAAGCCGATGCGCGGCGCGCCTGGCCGGTTGCCCCGCTTGCGCGCGGTCACCGTGGCGTGGTCGTCGACGACGACGTCGTCGAGGCCGAGCGCGCGCAACTCGCCGGCGAGCAGCTCGGCCAGCCTCTGCTGTCCGGGCGTGCTCGGCAGGCTCGTCGCCCGCGGGTCGCTCTGGCTCTCGACCGCGAGATAGCGGAAGAAATGTTCGAGCAGGTGTTCGCGCAGGCTCATCGGGCGGCCTCCTTCGGCCAGTTGTCGCGGATCCAGCGGGTCAGGCCCTCCTCGTCGACCTCACCGGCGGCGAGCGCGAGGATGGCGGCGGCGGCACTCTCCTGCGATGGCGCGAAGGCGACACCGTTGAGACGCAGGAAAACGAGCAAGGCGAGCAGGGCGCCCCGCTTGTTGCCATCGATGAACGGGAGGTTGCGGGCAATGCCGGAGGCATAGGCCGCGGCGAGCACGGCAAGATCGGTCTCGCCATAGGCGAAGCGGTTCAGCGGCCGTGCCAGCGCCGATTCGAGCAGGCCCGGATCGCGGATGCCGCCCGGCCCGCCGAAGAGCGCGAGCTGCTCGGCATGGATATCGTAGACGATCTCCGCCGAGAGCCACAGCGGCTCGCTCATTTGGCGAGCTCACGCAGCGCGCCCGCATAATCCTTCATCGCCTGACGCGCGGCGGCCATCGCCCGTGCGTGCAAATCGTCGTGGCGCTGAAGCTTGAGCCCGCCTTCCGGCTGCCGAACGACCTCCAGCCTGTCGCCCTCGCCGAAGCCGAGCTGCACCAGCAGTTCCTTGGGCAGGATGAGGCCGAGCGAATTGCCGATCTTGCGGATCTGGAGCACCGTCGCCTCGGCCGTCTCGACCTTCTTCGCCTCGCTCATGATCGCGGCCTTTCCGTTATACGCTTCGTATAACATGACACCCCCGGCATCGCGACGTCTTTCGCAAGGACCGATCGATCGTCCGTTCCTTCGGCGGAACGCTTGCTCCATTTGCGCTTCGCTGCCAGAACTGTCGCGATCGGGGGCGGGAGCGGGCATCCATCAATGAGCGAGACCGCCGTTGCGGAGTTGCCGCGCGATTTCGACGGGTTGCGCGCGCTGATCCTCAGCCAGCGCGAGAGCCTGCCCAAGCGCATCGCGCAGATCGCGGCCTATGCCCTCGACAACCCCGACGAGATCGCCTTCGGAACCGCCGCCAGCATCGCGGTCTCGGCCGGGGTGCAGCCCTCCACCCTGATCCGCTTCGCCCAGCATCTGGGCTTCGACGGCTTCACCAGCCTGCAGGCCGTCTTCCGCGAAAGGCTGCGTGGGCGCAATTCGAGCTATGAGGAACGCCTCGCCATGCTGCGGGGGGGCGACGATGGCGCCGCCGGCAACCACCGCATCCTCGACGGCCTGCTGACGGCCTCGCGCAAATCGCTCGACATGATGAGCCGCACCCTCGACGAGGCGACGCTCGACCGCGCGATCGCGGTGCTCGCCCGTGCCGAGACGATCCATATCCTCGCCCGGCGCCGCTCCTATCCGGTGGCGAGCTATCTCGCCTATGCGCTCGGCAAGCTCAAGGTCCGCAACCAGCTGATCGAATCCGCCGCCGGCCTCGATCCCGAGATGATCGCCTTCGCCACGCCGAAGGACGCCGTCATCGTCGTCTCGTTCTCGCCCTATGCGCCCGCCACCATCGCGGATGCGCGCGGCCTCGCCGAACGGGGCGTGCCGCTCATCGCCATCACCGACAGCGCGTTTTCCCCGTTGGCGGGCCTCGCGAAACTGTGGTTCGAGGTGGCGGAGGCGGATTTCGGCGGCTTTCGCACGCTCGCCTCGACCATGGCGCTGGCGATGGCGCTCGCGGTCGGTATCGGCGAGGCCCGCCGGAGCGGACACGGCACGCCGGGCTGACGACACAGGAATAGCTATTCCGCATTGACGAGATGCTGGAATTATCATTTCATTTTTACGATGCGGGCCGTTCGGCGCCGCTGACCGTCTTAAGGCCGGAGGACAACATGGCGGGACCGCTCGGCGGATCGGCGCAGCCGCTCGACGTCATCACCATCGGCCGTGCCTCGGTCGATCTCTACGGCCAGCAGATCGGCTCGCGGCTGGAGGATGTCGCGAGCTTCGCCAAATCGGTCGGCGGCTGCCCGGCCAACATCGCCATCGGCACGGCCCGGCTCGGCCTGCGCTCGGCGCTGCTCACCCGCGTCGGCAACGAGCAGTTCGGCCGCTTCCTGCGCGAGCAGCTCGCCCGCGAGGGCGTGGACCTCGCCGGCGTGAAGACCGATCCCGAGCGGCTCACCGCGCTCGCCCTCCTCTCGGTCGAGAGCGATGCCTCCTTCCCGCTGCTGTTCTACCGCGAGAACTGCGCCGACATGGCGCTGGAGGAAGGCGACATCGACCCCGCCTTCATCGCGCGGGCCCGCGCCGTCGTCGTCACCGGCACGCATTTCGCCAGGCCCGGCCCCGAGGCCGCCCAGCGCAAGGCGATGCGGCTGATGCGCGAGGCCGGCGGCAAGGTCGTGCTCGACATCGACTACCGCCCCAATCTCTGGGGGCTCGCCGGCCACGACGCCGGCGACAACCGCTACATCGCCTCCGACGCCGTCTCCGCGCGGATGAAGACAGTCCTGCCCGGCTGCGACCTCGTCGTCGGCACGGAGGAGGAGGTGCTGATCGCCTCGGGCGAAAGCGAGCTCATGCCGGCGCTGAGGACGATCCGTTCGCTCACGCCCGCGACCATCGTGCTGAAGCGCGGCCCGATGGGCTGCATCGTCTATGAGGGCGCGATTCCGGAGGATCTGGAGCAGGGCATCGTCGGCCGCGGTTTCCCGATCGAGGTCTACAACGTCTTGGGCGCGGGCGACGCCTTCATGTCCGGCTTCCTGCGCGGCTGGCTCGGCGGCGAGAGCTTGCAGACCACGGCGACCTGGGCCAATGCCTGCGGCGCCTTCGCCGTCTCGCGCCTGCTCTGCGCGCCGGAAAACCCGACCTTCGAGGAGCTGCGATATTTCCTGAAGGAAGGCAGCCCGCACCGGGCATTGCGCAAGGACGAGGCGATCAACCACATCCACTGGGCGACGACGCGCCGGCGCGGCATCCCCTCGCTGATGGCGCTCGCCTGCGACCACCGCTCCCAGCTCGAGGAGCTTGCCGCGAAGCTCGGCGCCGATCCGGCCCGCATCCGCGCTTTCAAGGTGCTCGCGGTCAAGGCCGCCGCCCGCGTCGCCGATGGCCGGCCCGGCTATGGCATGCTGCTCGACGAGAAGCACGGCCGCGAGGCGATGTTCGAATTCGCCCGCCACCCCTTCTCCTGGCTCGGCCGCCCGGTCGAGCGGCCGGGCTCGCGTCCGCTGCGCTTCGAGACAAGCCAGGATATCGGCTCCCTCCTGCCGGAATGGCCGGTCGACCACTGCATCAAATGCCTGTGCTTCTACCACCCGGACGATCCCCCCGCGCTGAAGCGCGAGCAGCAGGAGAAGCTCCGGACCTTGTTCGAGGCGGCACGCAAGGTCGGGCGCGAGCTCCTGATCGAGATCATCGCCGGCAAGCATGGCGCGCTTGGCACCGACACGGTCGCCCGTGCGCTCGACGAGATCTACGCGCTCGGCATCAAGCCCGACTGGTGGAAGCTGGAGCCGCAAGCCTCGGCCGCAGCCTGGGCGGCGATCGAGGCAGCGATCGCCCGGCACGATCCCTGGTGCCGCGGCGTCGTGCTGCTCGGCCTCGACGCACCCGCGGACGAGCTGGAAGCCGGTTTCGCCGCCACGGCGAACGCACCCATCGTCAAGGGTTTCGCGGTCGGGCGCACCATCTTCATGAACGCGGCCGAGGGCTGGCTTTCAGGCCAGATTTCCGATGAGGAGGCCATCGCCGACATGGCGCAGCGCTTCGAGGCGCTGACCGGCCTCTGGCTCGCCACGCGCGGCCGCAAGGCGGCCTAGCCGGAGATCGATCATGACCGCCACCATCCGCCTCACCATGGCGCAGGCGCTGACGCGCTTCCTCAGCCGCCAGATGACCGAGATCGACGGCAAGCGCCTGCCGATCTTCGGTGGCGTCTGGGCGATCTTCGGCCATGGCAATGTCGCGGGGCTGGGCGAAGCGCTCTGGCACGAGCGCGAGCGCCTGCCGACCTTCCGCGCCCATAACGAGCAGGCCATGGCGCACGCGGCCATCGCCTATGCCAAGGCGCAGATGCGCCGCCGCTTCATGGCCGCGACCACCTCGATCGGTCCCGGCGCGACCAATCTCGTCACCGCCGCCGCACTCGCCCATGTCAACCGCCTGCCGGTGCTGCTCTTGCCGGGCGACGTCTTCGCCAGCCGCATTCCCGACCCCGTCCTCCAGCAGGTCGAGGATTTCGGCGACGGCACGGTCTCCGCGAACGATTGCTTCCGTCCCGTCTCGCGCTATTTCGACCGCATCACCCGCCCCGAGCAGATCATCCCCGCGCTCGCCCGCGCCATGCAGGTGCTGACCGACCCGGCCGAATGCGGCCCGGTCACGCTGGCGCTGTGCCAGGACGTGCAGGCCGAGGCTTTCGATTATCCCGAGAGCTTCTTCGCCGAGCGCCTCTGGATGCCACGCCGCCCCCGCTCCGACCGCGACGAGCTGAAGGCCGCGACCGATGCCCTGAAATCCGCGAAAAAACCGCTGATCGTCGCCGGCGGCGGCGTGCTCTATTCCGGCGCGAGCGCGGCGCTCGCCCGCTTCTCGGCCGAGACCGGCATCCCCGTCTGCGAGACGCAAGGCGGCAAATCCGCCCTGCCCGACGACGACGCGCTCAACATGGCGGCCGTCGGCGTCACCGGCACGGCGGCCGCCAACCGCCTCGCCGCCGAGGCGGACCTGATCCTCGCCGTCGGCACAAGGCTTCAGGATTTCACCACCGGCTCCTGGGCGCTGTTCGGCGCCGCGCGGAAGACGATCATCGGCCTCAACGTCCAGCCCTTCGACGCCGGCAAGCACCGCGCCCTGCCGCTGGTCGCGGACGCCCGCGAGGGCCTCGCCGAGCTCGCCGAAGCCATCGGCGACTGGAAGGCGCCGGCAGGCTGGACCGCCGGCGCCAGGGCCGGCAAGGCCGCATGGCGCGCAGAGGCGGACGCCGCCACCGCCCCGACGAACGCAAGCCTCCCCTCGGATGCGCAGGTCATCGGCGCCGTCCAGCGCGCGCTCGGCTCGGACATTATCCTGCTGCATGCCGCCGGCGGCCTGCCCGGCGAGCTGCACAAGCTCTGGCGAGCCGGCCCGCCCGGCTCCTACCACGCCGAATACGGCTATTCCTGCATGGGCTACGAGATCGCCGGCGGGCTCGGCGCCAAGATGGCACGGCCGGACAGGGAGGTCGTCGTCATGGTCGGCGACGGCTCCTATCTGATGCTCAATTCCGAGATCGCGACCTCGGTGATGCTCGGCCTCAAGCTCACCATCGTGCTGCTCGACAATCGCGGCTTCGGCTGCATCAACCGGCTCCAGAACGCCACCGGCGGCCAGAGCTTCAACAACCTGCTCAAGGACACCCGGCACGAGACCCTGCCCGAGATCGACTTCGTCGCCCATGCCGCGAGCCTCGGCGCGACCGCGGCGAAGGCGGCCTCGATCGCGGAGCTGGAGACCGCGCTGGCGCAGGCGAGGGCGAACAGCCGCACCACGGTCGTCGTCATCGACACCGACCCGCTCACCTCGACCGGTGCCGGCGGCGCCTGGTGGGACGTCGCGGTGCCCGAGGTCAGCGAGCGCGACGAGGTCCGCGCGGCACGGGTGGACTACGACGCGCGGCGCAAGCGGCAGCGCCTCGGTGAGTAACGGGCAGACAGCAGGAAAGACCCGAGACATGATCCGCATCGGCGCGAACCCCATCGGCTGGTCGAATGACGACATGCTGGAGATCGGCGGCGACATCCCGCTCGAAACCTGCCTGAGAGAGGCCCGCGAAGCCGGCTTCACCGGCATGGAGCTCGGCAACAAGTTCCCGCGCGAGGCGGGCAAGCTGAAGCCGATCCTCGACGCGCACGGCCACGCCCTGGTCTCGGGCTGGTATTCGACGGAATTGCTGATCCGCGACGTCGCCGCCGAGATGGAGGCCGTGAGAGCCCATGCGGGCCTGCTCAGCGCGATGGGCTCAACGGTCCTGATCGCGGCCGAGACCTCGAACGCGATCCATTCCGACATCGCCAGGCCGCTCTCGGCCCGCCCCGTCCTGCCGAAGCCGCAATGGGACGATTTCGGCGCGCGCTACACCAACTTCGCCGCAGCGGTCGAGGCCGAATACGGCCTCAGGCTCGTCTACCACCACCATATGGGCACGGTCATCCAGACCGAGGCCGAGATCGACCGCTTCATGAGCATCACCGGGGAAGCCGTCGGCCTCTTGCTCGATACCGGCCATGCGACCTGGGGCGGCGGCGATCCCGCCCGCATCGCCCGCCACTGGAAGGCGCGCATCCGCCACGTCCATTGCAAGGACATCCGCGAGGCGGTGATGTGGCGCGCCAATCGCGGGGACTGGTCCTTCCTCGAAGCGGTGCTCGCCGGCGTCTACACCGTCCCGGGCGACGGCCTGATCGACTATGTCCGCGTGCTGAAGGAGCTTCGGGGTTATTCCGGCTGGATCGTGGTCGAGGCCGAACAGGACCCGAAGAAGGCGGAGCCCGCGGCCTATGCCAGGCTCGGCCACGCCAATCTCAGCCGCTTCATCGCGGAAGCGGGGCTGGCCTGACGGCAGCCCAACGGAGAGGAATGAGCCGATGTCGCATCTCAAGGTCAGGCCGAGCGGAACGCATGACCGCGTCACCCATGTCACGCCGCAAAGCGCCGGCTGGACCTATGTCGGCTTCGACCTCTACCGCCTGAAGCCGGGCGAGACCGCCTCGGCGAAGAGCGAGGATCGCGAGACCTGCCTCGTCTTCGTCACCGGCAAGGGAAGGGTCGCGGCCGGAGGCAGGCCGCTCGGCGAGCTCGGCCGGCGCATGAGCCCCTTCGACGGCAAGCCCTGGGCGGTCTATGTCCCGCAAGGCGGCGGCTGGTCGGTCACCGCCACGACGGATCTCGAGCTCGCCGTCTGCACGGCGCCGGGCCTGGGCGGCGGACTGCCGGTGCGCGTCATCGAGCCGGGCGATCTCGGCCAGGAGACCCGCGGCAAGGGCTCCAACACCCGCCACGTCACCAATATCCTGCCCGAGAGCGAGCCGGCGGATGCGCTGCTCGTCGTCGAGGTGATCACGCCCGCGGGCAACACCTCGAGCTACCCGCCCCACAAGCACGACCGGGACGACCTGCCGCGCGAATCCCATCTGGAGGAGACCTATTATCACCGCCTGAACCCGCCGCAGGGCTTCGGCTTCCAGCGCGTCTACACCGACGACCGCAGCCTGGACGAGAGCATGGCGATCGAGGATGGCGACGTCGTGCTGGTGCCGAAGGGCTATCACCCCTGCGCCACCTGCCACGGCTACGATCTCTACTATCTCAACGTCATGGCCGGGCCGAGGCGGACCTGGAAGTTCCACAACGCCGCCGAGCACGAATGGCTGCTGAAGGGGTGAGTTCTTCCCGGGTCGAACGAAAAACGGCTAGGGATTGCACTTGTAGACGGTGCCCTTGCTGTCCGGCCCCTTCCACTTGATGTCGGCGACGCTGGCGAGGACATGGGTCCCGCCCATCTCGGCGGCGGCGATCTTCAGGCGCGTGATCACCGAATCGCGCGTCTTGTCCAGGGTCATGATCGACTGGAGGCTCTCCTGGCCGTCGATCTCGCCGAGCGCCGCGCAAGTCTCGACGACGCCCTTGGCGTCGGTCACGACGACGATGCTGCTGCGCGAGGAATGATAGGCGCAGGCGCCAAGCAGCAAGGCCGGCAGAAGGATGAAGAAGCGTGGCATCGTCGCGTCCGGGCTGTCCTGATCGGATCGCCGCCATGTTCCGCCGCTTCGGCGCAAATGCAAGCCCGGGCCGCCCTGCATCCGCCCGCAGCCTCGCGGCCATGGCCAAGTTGCCGCGATCCGGCCCGAAACATTAACGCAAAGGCTGCGACATTCTTGACCTGCCGGCACGGCTGCCTTTAAGTCGCGACAGGCTGATGGGAGGCTGAAAAAGGATAGACTATGCGTAGCATTTTGATCGTTGGGGCGATGGCCGCCCTTCTTGCCGGTTGCCAGACCGCGCAGGAATCCATGGCCGACGCCGAAGTCACCTGTGAGGCTCAGGGTTTCCGCCCCGGCACCCGCGCCTATCAGCAGTGCCGCTCGGCGAACTATGTCGAAAACCGCCGCGCCTCCAACGAGGCCGGCAATGCGGTTGCGGCCGGCGTGGCCGCCGGCGTCATCGGCGGCGCCATCGCCGCCAGTGCCGCACCGCGTTACGGGTACGGCTATTACGGCCCGCGCCGCTACTGGTGGTGAGCCGGGGCGGCGCCTTCCCGAAAGGCGCCCTGCCCTATAACGAAGCCCTGCGGCGCCTTCCGCCGCAGGGTTTTTTTTGCCTGCCGGCAAGGCACTGGGTCGAAAAGCGGAATCCGTCTTTCGGCCCGGCGCCATGACGATGGGATAGCTCAGCGCCGGGACGCGCGTTTCCGGGCCGGCGGCGGGGCCGGCTCGGCAGCGGACGCCGCGCTCATGAGCGAGCCGACGGCGTAGATCGCAAGCCCGATGCCGATCAGCGCCGCGACCGGCTCGCGGCCGGCGCGCCTGGCCAGCATGCGCCCGCCCCTGTCGGCATAGTCGCGCGCGATCGCCGCATAGTCTCCAGCCCGGCCGGCGTAATCGTCGGCGACGCCGCGTTGCGCGTCGAACCAGCTTCGCCCGGATTTCAGCGCCCGGCCGCCCGCATCGGCCACATCGGCCCCGTAATCCTGGAGCCAGCCGCGCCACCGGCCATAATCCGGCAGCGAGGGCGAAGGCTCTCTGCGCGACACAGCCCAGGCGATCAGCCCGATGCCGAGCGCACCCAGCCCGAGCGTGGCGAGCGGATGGCGCTCGACGGTGCGCACCACCGCCTGCCCGCCCTCGCGAACGGCCTCGAGCGGCTCGGCCTCGTCCCAGGCGTCCTTCGCCCGCTCATAGCCTTCCCTCACGGTCTCGCCCGCCCGGCCGGCCAGCTCCGCCGCCTTGCCGCGCAGATCGCTTGCCGTCTCCCCGGCCTCCTCGGCGGCCTTCGGGACATCGGGCGGGAAGCTGTTGCTGATCGCCATGGCGGTTTCTCCGTTTCTGGATGGGGTCATTGCAGTGAACGATGCGGGCGCGGCCCGGTTCCAACGCCGCGGCAAAACAGGCGCGCCTCGGTCACGACCGCGTCACGATTGCATGCGACCCATCATCGGACAGGGGCTATCAACGAGAAGGAGACGCCGCATGCATGTTCAGCACCTCCAGATCGCTCACCCGTTCGTTCTCTCGGATCCCGAATGGATCGCGCTGGAGAGCATCGAGGAGGAGACCCGCCACTTCATCTTCGATGAGACGATGCTGCAGGCCCTGCGGGATCGCGGCCTCGTCGAGCCGGACGGCGCCCTCTGGCGCGTGACGCAGACCGGCCAGAAGCGCCTGAACGAACGCGACTGAGCCCGCCTCCGGCGGGCTTCTTCATTGCGGCGCTGGAAAAGCGCCGGTGCCAGCGCCATCTAGGGCTCCCCTTCCTTTCCGATGAGTCGCCATGGGCAAGCCCGTTTCCATCACCATCTCCCATGAACTCGGCCGCGATGCTGCGCTCGCACGGCTGCGCGGCGGGCTGGACGGCATCCGCGACCGGCTCGGCATGGTCAGGATGCAGCTCACCGAGGAGCGCTGGGAGGGCGACGCCCTGCATTTCGGCGTCGGCGCGCTCGGCCACGCCGTCCATGGCCGCGTCGAGGTCGAGGACAGGCTCGTGCGCGTCGAGGTGACGCTGCCCTGGATGCTCGCGGTCTTCGCCGAGAAGCTCAAGCTCGGCGTCGAGAGGCAGGGCGGGATCCTGCTGGAGAAACCGAAGGGCTAGAGCATCGGACCGAAAAGTGGAATCCACTTTTCGGAAAAATCCGATGCTGCGAGCTTCAGCCGACGAGGTCGAAGCGGATGTCCTGCGCGCCTTCGTAGAGCGTCTTGCGGCCGAGCGCGTAGAGGTTCTCCAGCCCCGAGGTCAGGGTGATGAAGTGGTTGCCCGAGAGCACGCCCGCCTTGCTGGCGAACTGCACGCCGCCATAGGCGAGCAGGATCTCGGTCTCGCTGACCCCGCCCGGATAGAGGATGATGTGGCCGGGCGCCGGATAGGCCGTGTTGTTCTCGTAGCCGACGCCGAAATCGAGATCACCGAGCGGCATCCAGACGCCCTCGCCGCTCCAGCGCACATGCACGATCTTGCTGATGAACGGCATCTGCTTCCTGAACGCGGCGCAGGTCTTGGGAGCCGCATCCAGCTCGAACTTCGCATCGAACCTGTACGGGCCGGCAGTGACGATCAGCTTGCTCATGAAATCCCCTCTTCCTGGAAAAGGCGGCGAAGCTGCTGAATGACATCACGCCTCAGGGCCGCGCAAGAGCGTTCCGCCTCAGCCGATCGCCTCCCTGAGGTCGAGCGTTCCGCTCTGGCCGATCGCCTCGTAGTTGCGCTTCAGCCAGCGCTTGCCGGCGCTGCGGCCGATGTCGCGCAGCTTCAGGAGGAAGGACCACTCCGCGTTCATCCGCGAGGAGGAGGTGAGTTCGGCCAATGGCAGGCCGCCGTCGATGCGGTGCATCAGCACGCGCTTGTATTCGTCGCGCGGCAGCTTGCCGGCATCGACGAGGCGGTTGACGAAGTCGATCGCCCTGAATTCGCGGAGCAGCGAGGCGTTGAAGGTGATCTCGTTCAGCCTGTCCTGGATCTCGCGCGCCCTGGTCGGCAGCTCCCGGCGCTGGATCGGGTTGATCTGCACCAGGAGCACGTCGTCGCAACGCGCCTCGTAGAACAGCGGGTAGAGGGCCGGGTTGCCCATATAGCCGCCGTCCCAATAGGCCTCGCCGCCGATCTCCACCGCCTGGAACACCATCGGCAGGCAGGCCGAGGCCATCAGATGGTCCGGCGTCAGCTCGCGGCCCTCGAACACCGCGATCTTGCCGGTGCGGACGTTGGTGGCCGCGATGAACAGCTTGACCGCGTCGCAGGCGCGCACCTTGTCGAAATCGATCAGCTCGGCGATGACGCCGCGCAGCGGGTTGATGTTGAGCGGGTTGACGTCGTAGGGGCTCGCCACCTTGGCGAACATCTCGAGGAACAGCATGCCCGGCGGCGTGCCGCTGGCGTTGCCCCAGGCGCCGAGCATGGTGTCGAGCAGCGAGCGCTGCGAGCCGCCGTATTTGCCGTCGACGCTGATCGCCCGCCAGAATGCCTCGAGCTTGGCGCGCGCCCCCTCCGCCCCGCCCTCGATCCAGCCCTCGGCCAGCACGACCGCGTTCATCGCGCCGGCGCTGGTGCCGGTCAGCGCCTCGATGCCGAGGCGCCCGTCCTCCAGCACGGCGTCGAGCACGCCCCAGGTGAAGGCGCCGTGCGCGCCCCCGCCCTGCAACGCCAGCGATACGATCTTCTCGGTTCCGGGGCCGGTGAGAGCCGGGGCCGGCTCGGCCTTGCGCGACGGGCGCCCGCTCACGCGGCCGTCCAGCCGCCGTCGATCGGCAGGACCGAGCCGGTGATCGACTTCGCCGCATCGGTGCACAGGAACACCGCCAGCGCCGCCACCTGCTCGACCATGACGAATTCCTTGGTCGGCTGCCCGGCCAGCATGACGTCGTTGACGACCTGCTCCCGGGTCAGACCACGGACCTTCATCGTATCGGGGATCTGCTTCTCGACCAGCGGCGTCCAGACATAGCCGGGCGCGATGGCGTTGACGGTGATGCCCTTGGTCGCGACCTCGAGCGCGACCGTCTTGGTGAGGCCCGCGATGCCGTGCTTGGCGGCGACATAGGCGCTCTTGAACGGCGAGGCGGTGAGCGCATGCGCGGAGGCCGTGTTGATGATGCGGCCCCAGCCCTTCTCCCTCATCTTCGGCAGGGCGGCGCGGATCGTGTGGAAGGCAGAGGACAGGTTGATCGCGATGATCTGGTCCCATTTCTCCGGCGGAAATTCGTCGACCGGCGAAACAAACTGGATGCCGGCATTGTTGATCAGGATGTCGATGGCGCCGAACGCCTTCTCGCCCGCGGCGATGAAGCCGGCGATCTCGGCGGGCTTGCCCATATCGGCGTCAGAGAACACCACCGCGACCCCGAATTCGGCCGCCAGATCGGCGCGCAGCTTCTCGGCGTCGGCCGGCGCCATGATGCCGTTGATCACGAGGTTGGCGCCCTCGGCTGCGAGCGCGCGGGCATAGGCGAGCCCGATGCCGGAGGTCGATCCGGTGATGGCAGCGGTACGGTCTTTGAGGAACATGAGCGTCAAGGCTCCTGACAATCGGGAAGAAAATGCTTAGGGTCGGATCAGGACGTGGCAATGCACCGACGGATATCGCGCAGGTTGCCCGATGAGTCTTCGCAACGCAACATGACGAAAATGCAGCCGAATGCGCATTCCCACGGTGGCCATGACCATGCGTCCCATGACCATGGCGACGGGGCCTGCCGCCATGCCGACGAGCATCGCCGCCATGCGGCGGAAGCGCTTGCCCGGGCCGAGCGCATCTGCCGCGAGCGGGGCCTGCGCCTGACCCCGATCCGGCGGCAGGCGCTGGAGGCGCTCCATGCCGACCATCGCCCGGTCGGCGCCTATGACCTGGCCGACCGGCTCTCGCCGGAAGGCGGGCGCCGGCTCGCGCCGATCTCGATCTACCGCGCGCTCGACTTCCTGGTCGAGCAGGGCTTCGTCCACCGCCTGTCGTCGAAGAACGCCTATGTCGCCTGCCTGCACGGCCATGGCGTAAACGAGGTCGTCGCCTTCCTGATCTGCGAATCCTGCGGCGGGGTCGACGAGGATTCCTCGCCCGCCATGAAGAAAGCGGTGGCGGCCATCGCCGAAACGCGGCAATTCTCACCCTCTCACCAGATGGTCGAGATCGTCGGCCGCTGCGAGCATTGCCGGAGCACCGGTTCGTGATGTCTTCCCATGGTCATGGGCAACCTCTAGAGCAGCCCGCATGAACGAGCGTGCCTTCTCCTACCTGATGCCGGAGCGCGCCGGTCCGTTGGGTCGCCAGCTCACCGTCCCGGTCAGGATCGGCAATGTCGTCGTCGGCGGCGGCGCGCCCATCGTCGTGCAGTCGATGACCAACACCGACACCGCCGATGTCGCCGCCACGGTGGCGCAGGTCGCCGCGCTCGCCCGGCAGGGCTCGGAGCTCGTCCGCATCACCGTCGACCGCGACGAGGCCGCCGCCGCCGTGCCGCGGATCCGCGAGCGGCTCGACCGCATCGGCGTCGACGTGCCGCTGATCGGCGATTTCCACTATATCGGCCACAAGCTGCTCGCCGACCATCCGGCCTGCGCGCAGGCGCTGGCGAAATACCGGATCAACCCCGGCAACGTCGGCTTCAAGGACAAGAAGGACAAGCAGTTCGCCCAGATCATCGAGCTCGCGATCCAGCATCGCAAGCCGGTGCGCATCGGCGCCAACTGGGGCTCGCTCGACCAGGAGCTGCTGACGGCGCTGATGGACGAGAATGCCCGCGCCATCCGCCCGCTCGACGCGCGCGCCATCATGCGCGAGGCGATGGTGCAGTCGGCCCTGCTCTCGGCCGAGCGCGCCGAGGAGATCGGGCTCGGGCGCGACCAGATCATCCTCTCCGCCAAGGTCTCCGGCGTGCAGGACCTGATCACGGTCTACCGCATGCTGGCGAGCCGCGCCGACTATGCGATCCATCTCGGCCTGACCGAGGCGGGCATGGGCTCGAAGGGCATCGTCGCCTCCTCCGCCGCGCTCGGCATCCTGCTCCAGGAGGGCATCGGCGACACCATCCGCTATTCGCTGACGCCCGAGCCCGGCGGCGACCGCACGCTCGAGGTCAAGACGGCGCAGGAGCTGCTCCAGACCATGGGCTTCCGCGCCTTCGTGCCGCTGGTCGCCGCCTGTCCCGGCTGCGGCCGCACCACCTCGACCGTGTTCCAGGAGCTCGCCCGGGATATCCAGGACTGGATCTCGGCCTCCATGCCCGAATGGAAGGAACGCTTCCCCGGCGTCGAGGGCCTCAACGTCGCGGTGATGGGCTGCATCGTCAACGGCCCCGGCGAGTCCAAGCACGCCGATATCGGCATCTCGCTGCCGGGCACCGGCGAGGCCCCGACCGCCCCCGTCTTCGTCGACGGCCGCAAGGTCGCGACGCTGCGCGGCGCAGGAATCGCGGCGGAGTTCAAGATAATGGTCGCAAGCTATGTCGAGCGACGCTTCGGCGCCGGATCCGGCGCCGCCCGCTGATCCCTCCTTTGCGCGCTCACCCGCAACGTGCTAGAGGCCCCAGCCTTTCGCTGCACCGCAGCATGCGCGGAGATCCCCTATGGGGCATGAGAACCCGAATTCCGCGACCGCCCGACCGGAGGATTCCCGCTTAGGGCTCGACCCCGGATCCGATTCGAACGGCGGCCAGGGGCACGGCAAGGCGGGCTTCGCGGCGCTGGCGCTGGGCGCGCTCGGCGTCGTCTACGGCGACATCGGCACGAGTCCGCTCTACGCGCTGCGCGAGACGATCCTGGCCGCGACCGGCGGCGTGGAGAACGCCTCGGTTCCCCCGACGGTCGTCATCGGCGTGCTCTCGCTGATACTGTGGTCGCTCGTGGTCGTAGTGACGCTCAAATACGTCGTGCTGCTGATGCGCGCCGACAACAACGGCGAAGGCGGCATCCTCACTCTCGTCGCTTTGGCCCAGCGCAGCCTGGGCCGTGCCCGCAGCCATGTCGCCCTGCTGCTCGGAATGATCGGCGCCGGCCTGTTCTACGGCGACACCGTCATCACCCCGGCGATCTCCGTCCTCTCGGCGATCGAGGGCGTGAAGCTCGTCACGCCTGCGCTCGACGACTACATCCTTTGGATCGCCTCGGTGATCCTGATCGGCCTGTTCGTCATGCAGAGCCACGGCACCCACCGCGTCGCAACCCTGTTCGGGCCGCTCATGCTGGTCTGGTTCCTGACGCTCGCCGGGCTCGGCATTTATCACATCGCCGACGACCCCCAGATCTTCCGCTCGATCAATCCCTGGTACGCACTGCTCTTTTTCCGTGACCATGCCGGTGTGGCGCTGGCCGTGCTCGGCTCGGTCTGTCTGGCCGTCACCGGGGCGGAGGCGCTCTATGCCGATATGGGCCATTTCGGCCGGGGCCCGATCCGCGGCGCCTGGCTCTATGTCGTCTTCCCGGCCCTGTGGCTCAACTATCTCGGCCAGGGCGCGCTGATCCTCTCCGACCCGACGGCGATCGACAATCCGTTCTATCGGCTCGCGCCGCAGGGCCTGCTGCTGCCCTTCGTCATCATGGCGACGGTCGCGACGATCATCGCCAGCCAGTCGGTCATCACCGGCGCCTTCTCGCTGACGCGGCAGGCGATCCAGCTCGGCCTTCTGCCGCGCATGGAGATCCGGCACACCTCCGAGCAGACCTCGGGCCAGATCTACGTGCCGCGCGTCAACCTGCTGCTGCTCGTCGTCGTGCTGATCCTCGTCTGGTCGTTCCGCACCTCCTCCAGCCTGTCGCATGCCTATGGCATCTCGGTCTTCGGCACGATGGTGGTCTCCTCGCTGCTTGCCTCCATCGTCATCCGCCGCCACTGGGGCTGGAGCCTGCCGGCGACCGCCGCGCTGATCCTGCCCTTCCTGCTGGTCGACGTCGCCTTCTTCTCGGCCAACATGCTGAAGCTGCTCCATGGCGGCTATGTGCCGGTGCTGCTCGCCATGGCGCTGACGCTGATCATGTGGACCTGGATGCGCGGCACCAGGATCCTGTTCGACAAGACGCGCAAGACCGACGTGCCGCTGCTCGAGCTCGTCACCATGCTGTCCAAGAGCCCGCCGGTGCGCGTCAAGGGCATGGCCGTCTTCCTGACCAGCGACCCGCAGACCGCGCCGGCCTCGCTCCTGCACAACCTCAAGCACAACAAGGTGCTGCACGAGCGCAACGTCGTCCTGACCGTGCGCTCGGCCGACACGCCGCACATCGCCGAGGAGGAGCGCGTGCGCCTCTCCCGCATCACCGACGATTTCTGGCGGGTCGAGATGGTCTATGGCTACATGGAAAGCCCGAACGTGCCCAAGGGCCTGGCGATGCTGCGCAAGCAGGGCTTCAAGTTCGACATCATGTCGACCTCGTTCTTCCTGTCGCGCCGCTCGATAAAGGCTTCGCCGCAATCGGGCATGCCGGTCTGGCAGGACAATCTCTTCATCGGCCTGACCAAGAGCGCGACCGACGCGACGAGCTTCTTCCAGATCCCGACCGGCCGCGTCGTCGAGGTCGGCACGCAGGTCATGGTCTGACGCGAAGGCGGCCGGTCCTGCCGCCTACCGCCTCACCACCCGCTCGCGGTAGAGCAGATAAAGCCCCGAGGCGATGACGATGCCGGCGCCGGCGAAGGTCCAGCGGTCCGGCAAGTGGTCGAAGATGAGCCAGCCGAGCAGCAGCATCCAGACGATCTGCGAATAGACGAAGGGCGCCAGCACCGTCGCCGGGGCGAGGCGATGCGCCAGGATCAGGAGCCAGTGGCCGAAGCTGCCGAGTACGCCGAGCACGAACATCATCAGCCAGACGAACGGCGTCTGCGGCGTCTCCCAGATCCAGGGCAGGAGCGGGATGGTCGCCAGCGCCGACGCCGCGCCCGAATAGACCATCGTGGTCTGCGATGAATCATGGCCCGACAGCACCCGCGTCGCGAGCGCGTAGAAGGCATAGCACAGGCAGGCCACAGCGCTCAGCAGCGCCGCCGGATGCATGGCGCCGAACCCCGGCCGCGTCACTACCAGCACGCCGAGGAAACCCACCGCGATCGCCATGAGCCGCCGCGGCCCCGGCCATTCGCCGAGCAGGGGTCCCGATGCCAGCGCCACCACGAACGGCGCCGCGAACATGATCGACGTCGTCTCGGCGAGCTGGAGATAGCGCAAGGCGATGAAGTTCAACAGCGTCGTGCCGAACATCAGGAGCGAGCGGCCCCCTTGCAGCCAGGGACGGGAGGTGCGCAGCACGCCCGGATGCGTCCACGGATTGAGGACGGCCAGGACCAGGATCATGCCGCCGACCGAGCGCGCGAACACCACCTGCAGCGGATTCATCGACTGGCTCAGCCATTTCACGCTGGTGTCGAGCAGCGCGAGCACCAGAACGGCCGCGCACATCAGGCCGATCGCGGCGATTCGCGCGCGGCCGGTCTCGGAAGGCGCCTCTGAAGGAAGCGGCACGGGCCTCGCCATGTTTTGGAGGAATGACGAGAGCAGGTTTGAACTGATTTAGCCGGCGCCGCCAGCACGCCGGAGCATGCGCTCCATGCGCAAATCAGGCATCGTTCTCGGCGTCGTCGAGATCGGCGTCGCCATCGTCCGGCTCGGCGCCGGCCTTGGAGAGGCCCTTCGCCGCCTTGCGCAGGAGCTTGCGCAACTGCTTGCGCTCCTTGCCGTCGAGCTTGTCGAGCAGTTCCTCCTCGACCGCGTTCCAGACCGCGTCGAGCTCGGCCGCCGTCTTGCGGCCCTCTTCCGTCAGCGCGACCTGGACGAGGCGCCCGTCGCGGTTGCCGCCCTCGCGCGCCACCAGGCCCTGCAGCGAGAGCCGCCCGATCGTCTTGGACACGGTCGGCGGCTTGACGCGCAGCAGCGCCGCGAGCTCGCCCATCGTCATCGGGGCTTCCTGCAGCGCCTTCAGCGCCTGCTCCTGCCCGGGAAACAGCCCGAGCCCGTTCAGCCGCTCGCCCATCCGCGAGCGGTGCAGTCTTGCGGTGACGAGCAGGGCCCGGCCGACGCTCTTCTCGATTGCCTTGGTCATGGAGCCGGTCCCTCGGGCGGATGGCAAGATGCTTCGCCGGCTCGCGTCCTCGCGCGCGAACATGACATGGGTATGACAATCGCTCGCCATCGCCTGCGGTCGCATTCGGGCTTGTCCGGGCCGGCGGGATCGCGCATGAGGACGGCATCACCACGAAGCACGGAATCTGACCCATGATCGGCGAAGCCCGCATCATCGACGGCAAGGCCGCTGCCGCCGCGCTCAGGGCCGGGATCGGCCGCGAGGTCGCGGCGATCAGGGCCGCGCGCGGGCTTGTGCCGGGCCTGCATGTCGTCCTCGTCGGCGAGGATCCGGCGAGCAAGGTCTATGTCGCCTCGAAGGAAAAGCTCGCCGTCGCGGCCGGCATGAATTCGGTCGCCCACCGGTTGCCCGCCGCGACGACCGAGGCGGAGCTCCTCGCCAAGCTCGCCCAGCTCAACGCCGACGATGCCGTCGACGGCATCCTCGTCCAGTTGCCGCTGCCGAAGCATATCGACGCCGGCCGCATCATCGACGCCATCGACCCGGCCAAGGACGTCGACGGGCTGCATCCGGTCAATGCCGGCCGGCTCGCCGGCGGCAAGCCGGGGCTCGTGCCCTGCACGCCGCTCGGCTGCATGCTGCTGCTGAGGCAGACGCTGCCCTCGCTTTCGGGGCTGGAAGCGGTGGTGATCGGCCGCTCGGAGCTCGTCGGCCGCCCGGTCGCGCAATTGCTGCTGCAGGCCGACTGCACCGTCACCATCGCCCATTCGCGCACGCGCGACCTGCCCGCGGTGGTGAAGCGCGCCGACATCGTCATCGCCGCCGTCGGGCGCCCGCGCCTGGTCGGGGGCGACTGGATCAGGCCCGGCGCCACCGTGATCGACGTCGGCATCAACCGCCTGCCCGACGGCAAGCTCGCCGGCGACGTCGATTTCGCCGCAGCCGTGAAGGTCGCCGGCGCGATCACGCCGGTCCCCGGCGGCGTCGGCCCAATGACCATCGCCTGCCTGTTGCGCAACACGCTGACGGCATTCGAGGCGCGGCGGGGGTGAGCCTCTTCGGCCGATGCGCCGCGCGCGCCGATCACATATGGATCGGGCGCTTGTCCACCGCGAGGGCTGCTTCCTTCACCGCCTCCGACAGTGTCGGGTGTGCGTGGCAGGTGCGGGCGAGGTCCTCGGCCGAACCGCCGAACTCCATCAGCACCGTCACCTCCGCGATCAGGTCGCCGGCATGGGGGCCGATGATGTGGCAACCGAGCACGCGGTCGCTTGCCGCATCCGCCAGCACCTTCACGAAGCCCTCGGTATGGCGCATGGCCCGCGCCCGGCCATTGGCCGTGAACGGGAACTTGCCGACCTTGTAGGCGATGCCGGCCGCCTTCAGCTCTTCCTCGGTCTTGCCGATCGCGGCGACTTCGGGCGCGGTGTAGACGATGCCGGGAATGGCGTCGTAGTTCACATGGCCCGCCTTGCCGGCGATGATCTCGGCCACCGCGACGCCCTCGTCCTCGGCCTTGTGCGCCAGCATCGGCCCGCGCACCACGTCGCCGATCGCGTAGATGCCCGGCACATTGGTCCTGAAATGATCGTCGATGACGACGCGGCCCTTCTCCGTGGCGACGCCGGCCTTGTCGAGGCCAAGCCCTTCCGTGTTCGGACGGCGGCCGATGGCGACGAGCACGATATCGGCATTGAGCGCCCTCACCTCGCCCCCGGCGGCGGGCTCGACGGTGACGGTCGCGCCTTTCTTAGCCGTTTCGACCTTGGTGACCTTGGAGCCGAGCTGGAAGCTGAAGCCCTGCTTCTCCAGGATGCGCTGGAACTGCTTGGCGACCTCGCCGTCCATGCCGGGCAGGATACGGTCGAGATATTCGACGACCGTGACCTTGGCACCGAGCCGGCCCCAGACCGAGCCGATCTCGAGCCCGATCACGCCGGCACCGACCACGACGAGCTCCTTCGGCACGGAACCGAGCTCGAGCGCGCCGGTCGAGGTCACGACGGTCTTCTCGTCGACGGCGACGCCCGGCAGCGGCGCCGATTCCGACCCCGTCGCGATGACGATGTTCTTGGTCGCGAGCTCCTGCGTCTTGCCGTCGCCAGCCGTGACGACGACCTTGCCGGCGGCAGGAATCGAGGCCGTGCCGTGGAAGGCGTCGATCTTGTTCTTCTTCAACAGGAAGCCGACGCCGGTGACGTTGGCGTCGATCGTCTCCTGCTTGTGCGCCATCATCGCCTTGAGGTCGAGCCTGGGCTTGCCGACGACGACGCCGAGCTTGTCGAAGGTATGGCCGGCTTCCTCGAACATCTCGGAAGCGTGCAGCAGCGCCTTGGAGGGGATGCAGCCGACGTTCAGGCAGGTGCCGCCATGGGTCTTGCGCTTCTCGACCACCGCGACCTTGAGGCCGAGCTGGGCGGCGCGGATGGCGCAGACATAGCCGCCGGGGCCGGTTCCGATGACGACGAGATCGTAGGACATCTCTAGAGCCTCTTGCTGCCCGCCATGGCCGGGCTTGTCCCGACCATCCACGTCTTCGGAGGCCGGAAGGAAAGTCGTGGGTGCCCGGGACAAGCCCGGGCATGACGCCGGAATGGACCGCCGACGAGAGCGGTCACAGATCGAGCACGAGCCGCGCCGGGTCCTCCAGCCCCTCCTTGATCCGGACGAGGAAGGTCACCGCCTCCTTGCCGTCGATGATGCGGTGGTCGTAGGAGACCGCGAGATACATCATCGGCCGGATTTCGATCTTGCCCGCGACCACGACCGGGCGCTCCTGGATCTTGTGCATGCCCAGGATCGCCGATTGCGGCGCGTTCAGGATCGGGGTCGACATCAGCGAGCCGTAGACGCCGCCGTTCGAGATGGTGAAGGTGCCGCCCTGCATCTCCTCGATCGAGAGCTTGCCGTCGCGGGCCTTGCGGCCGAACTCGCCGATCTTCTTCTCGACGCCGGCGATGGAAAGCTCGTCCGCATCGCGCACCACCGGGACGACGAGGCCCTTCTCGGTGCCGACCGCGACGCCGATATGGTAGTAGTTCTTGTAGATGATGTCGGTGCCGTCGATCTCGGCATTGACGGCCGGGATCTCCTTCAGCGCCTGCACGCAGGCCTTCACGAAGAAGCCCATGAAGCCGAGCTTCACGCCGTGCTTCTTCTCGAACACGTCCTTGTACTGGTTGCGCAGCGCCATCACGCCGGACATGTCGACCTCGTTGAAGGTCGTCAGCATCGCGGCGTTGGACTGGGCTTCCTTGAGGCGGCGCGCGATGGTCTGGCGCAGCTTCGTCATCTTGACGCGCTCCTCGCGCGAGGCGTCGTCCGGCGCGGACGGGGCGCGGATCGCAGCCGGCGCGGACGCGGCGGCCGGAGCGACGGCACCGCCCGTCGCGATCGCGGCGAGCATGTCGCCCTTGGTCACGCGGCCGTCCTTGCCCGAAGCCGGGACGGAGGCCGGGTCGACGCCGCTCTCGGCGGAAAGCCGCGCCACGGCCGGGCCGGAATCGGCGGCCTTGGTCGCCGGCTTCACCGGCGGCTCGCCGGCGACGGCGGCGGTCTTCTTCTCGGCATCGGCCAGCTTTTCGGAGCCGGCCTTGCCGGCGGCCTGCGCCACGGCCGCATCGTCCTTCTTCGCGGCGGCGGCAGCGCCCTCGCTGATCGAGCCGAGCAGCGCGTTGACGCCGACGGTGTCGCCTTCCTTGGCGACGATCTCGCCGAGCACGCCGGCGGCCGGCGCGTTGACCTCCAGCGTCACCTTGTCGGTCTCGAGCTCGACAAGGGGCTCGTCGGCCTTCACCGCCTCGCCCGGCTTCTTGAACCACTTGCCGATGGTCGCCTCGGACACGGATTCGCCGAGGGTGGGTACGCGGATTTCGGTCGCCATGTCAGGCCTCTGTTTATGTCGTTCTCTGGCGGTCGTTTCGAGCCTCGAGCCCGAAAGGCGGGAAGACCGGACCGGGTTTGAGGGCCCGGTCCGCTTATGACGGTCAGGCCGCGAAAGCCTCGTCGAGGAAGGCGTGGAGCTGGGCGGTGTGCTTGGACATCAGGCCGGTCGCGGTCGCGGCCGAAGCCGGGCGCCCGACATAGCGCGGCCGCTTCGACTTCGAGCCGGCATGGCCGAGCACCCATTCCAGATAGGGCTCGACGAAGGTCCAGGCGCCCATGTTCTTCGGCTCCTCCTGGCACCAGACCACATCGGCGCCCTTGAAGCGCGCCAGCTCCTGCGCCAGCGTCTTCAGCGGGAAGGGATAGAGCTGCTCGACGCGCATCAGGTAGACATCGTCCAGCCCACGCTTCTCGCGCTCCTCCAGCAGGTCGAAATAGACCTTGCCCGAGCAGAGCACGACGCGGCGGATCTTCGAATCCTTGACGAGCCTGGTGGTCGAGCGGCCGCGCTCGGCATCGTCCGCCAGCACGCGATGGAAGCTCGATCCCTCGGCGAGTTCGCTGAGGTCGGAGACGCAGCGCTTGTGGCGCAGCAGCGACTTCGGCGTCATCAGGATCAGCGGCTTGCGGAAGTCGCGCTTGAGCTGCCGGCGCAGGATGTGGAAGTAGCTCGCCGGCGTCGAGCAGTTCGCGACCTGCATGTTGTCCTCGGCGCACATCTGCAGGAAGCGCTCGAGGCGGGCGGAGGAGTGCTCCGGCCCCTGGCCCTCGTAGCCGTGCGGCAAGAGGCAGACGAGCCCGGACATGCGCAGCCATTTGCGCTCGCCCGACGAGATGAACTGGTCGAACACCACCTGCGCGCCGTTGGCGAAGTCGCCGAACTGCGCCTCCCACATCGTCAGCGCGTTCGGCTCCGACAGCGAGTAGCCGTATTCGAAGCCGAGCACGGCCTCTTCCGAGAGCATCGAGTTGATGACCTCGTAGCGAGCCTGGCCTTCGCTGATATGGTTGAGCGAGGTGTGGCGGGCCTCCGTCTCCTGGTCGATCAGCACGGAATGGCGCTGCGAGAAGGTGCCGCGCTCGCAATCCTGGCCGGAGAGCCGCACCGGGTTGCCGTCGAGCAGCAGCGAGCCGAAGGCCAGCGCCTCGGCGGTCGCCCAGTCGATGCCCTCGCCGCTCTCGACCGCCTTCTTGCGGTTGTCGAGGAAGCGCTGGATCGTGCGGTGCAGGTTGAAGCCGGCGGGAACCGAGGTGATCTTCTCGGTGATCTCCTTCAGCACCGCCTCCGGCACGCCGGTGGCGCCGCGGCGCGGATCGTCCTCGTCGGCGCGGATCGCCTTCATCCCGGCCCAGCGGCCGTCGAGCCAGTCGGCCTTGTTCGGCTTGAAGCTCTGCCCGGCCTCGAACTCGACCTCGAGCCTCGCCTTCCAGGCGGCGCGCATCTCGTCGAGCTCGCCGGGCTGGATCACGCCCTCGGCCTCGAGCTTGGCGCCGTAGAGTTCCAGCGTCGTCTTGTGGCCGCGGATCTTGCGGTACATCAGCGGCTGGGTGAAGCCCGGCTCGTCGCCCTCGTTATGGCCGAAGCGGCGATAGCAGAACATGTCGATCACGACCGGCTTGTGGAACTTCTGCCGGAACTCGATCGCGACCTTGGCGGCGAAGACCACCGCCTCCGGATCGTCGCCGTTCACATGGAAGACCGGCGCCTCGACCATCTTCGCCACATCCGACGGATAGGGCGAGGAGCGCGAATAGCGCGGATAGGTGGTGAAGCCGATCTGGTTGTTGATGATGAAATGCAGCGAGCCGCCGGTGCGGTGGCCCTTGAGGCCGGAGAGCCCCAGGCACTCCGCCACCACGCCCTGGCCGGCGAAGGCGGCATCGCCATGGATCAGCAGCGGCAGCACCTTGGTGCGCTCGACGATGTCGCCGAACTGGTCCTGCTTGGCACGCACCTTGCCGAGCACCACCGGATCGACGATCTCCAGATGCGAGGGGTTGGCGGTCAGCGAGACATGGACGTTGTTGCCGTCGAATTCGCGATCCGACGAAGCGCCGAGATGGTACTTGACGTCGCCCGAGCCCTCGACGTCGTCGGGCGCGAAGGAGCCGCCCTTGAACTCGTGGAACAGCGCCCGATGCGGCTTTCCGAGCACCTGCGTCAACACGTTGAGGCGGCCGCGATGGGCCATGCCGAAGACGATGTCGCGCAGGCCCAGCGCTCCGCCACGCTTGATGATCTGCTCCAGCGCGGGGACGAGCGACTCGCCGCCATCGAGGCCGAAGCGCTTGGTGCCGGTGTATTTCAGGTCGAGGAACTTCTCGAAGCCCTCGGCCTCGACCAGCTTGTTCAGGATCGCCCGCTTGCCTTCGCGGGTGAAGGCGATCTCCTTGTCCGGCCCCTCGATGCGCTCCTGCAGCCAGGCTTTCTGCTCGGGGTCGGAGATGTGCATGAACTCGATGCCGACCGTGCCGCAATAGGTCCGCTCCAGGATCGCGACCATCTCGCGGATGGTGGCGAACTCCATGCCGAGCACGTTGTCGATGAAGATCTTGCGGTCGAGGTCGTCGGGCCCGAAGCCGAAGGCGGCCGGCGACAATTCCTCATGGTCGGTGCGGCTCTCGATGCCGAGCGGATCGAGATTGGCGTAGAGATGGCCGCGCATCCGGTAGGCGCGGATCAGCATGATCGCGCGCACCGAATCGCGCGTCGCCTGCTGCACGTCGGCGGCGGAAAGCGCGGTGCCGGCCGCCTTGGCCTTGGCGCCGAGCTTGTCGGAGACCGCCTTCTCGACCTGGGCCCAGTTGCCGTCGAGCGCCGAGACCAGCTCGCCGCTGGCGGGAACCGGCCAGTTCGGCCGCTTCCAGGAAGCGCCCCTGGCGTTCTCCAGCACGAGCTTCTTGTCGTCCTTCAGCGCGCCGAAGAAGCTCTGCCACTGCTCGTCGACCGATTTCGGATCGGCCTCGTAGCGGGCATAGAGATCCTCGATATAGGCGGCGTTGCCGCCATAGAGGAAGCCGGTCTGCGCGAAAGCCTCGTTGATGTCCAGGCGAGCCATTCGTCTATCTCCTCCGTCATCCCGGAACCGGCTCCGCCGGAGCCCGGGATTCAAAACCGCGACAGCCTCCCTGCTGCCGCGACCTGAGTCATGGGTTCCGGGCACACGCCTTGCGGGTGCGCCCGGAAACCGATCAGCCCTTCAAAACCTCGACCAAGGTCTTTCCAAGGCGCGCCGGCGAGGGCGAGACCCTGATGCCGGCAGCTTCCAGGGCGGCGATCTTGTCCTCGGCGCCGCCCTTGCCGCCCGAGATGATCGCGCCCGCATGGCCCATGCGGCGGCCCGGAGGGGCCGTGCGCCCGGCGATGAAGCCGACCATCGGCTTCCTGCGGCCGCGCCTGGCCTCGTCCTTGATGAACTGCGCCGCGTCCTCCTCGCCCGAGCCGCCGATCTCGCCGATCATCACGATCGACTCGGTCTTGTCGTCGGCCAGGAACATCTCGAGCATGTCGACGAACTCGGTGCCCTTGACCGGGTCGCCGCCGATGCCGACGGCCGTTGACTGGCCGAGCCCCTCGCGGGTGGTCTGGAACACCGCCTCATAGGTCAGCGTGCCCGAGCGCGAGACGATGCCGACCGAGCCGGGCTTGAAGATGTTGGCCGGCATGATGCCGATCTTCGACTGGCCGGCGGTGACGGCGCCGGGGCAGTTCGGCCCGATCAGCCGCGACTTGGAGCCCGACAGCGAGCGCTTGACCTTGACCATGTCGAGCACCGGGATGCCCTCGGTGATGCAGATGATCAGCGGGATCTCGGCATCGATCGCCTCGCAGATCGCGTCCGCCGCGCCTGGAGGCGGGACATAGACGACCGAAGCGTCGGCGCCGGTCCTGGCCTTGGCCTCGGCGACGGTGTCGAAGACGGGCAGGCCGAGATGGAGCGAGCCGCCCTTCCCCGGCGAGGTGCCGCCGACCATCTGCGTGCCATAGGCGATCGCCTGCTCGGAGTGGAAGGTGCCGTTCTTGCCGGTGAAGCCCTGGCAGATGACCTTGGTGTTCTTGTCGATCAGGATGGACATGTCTCTTCCTCAAGCCTTCTTGACCGCGGCGACGATCTTCTGCGCGGCGTCGTCGAGATCGTCGGCAGGGATGACGTTGAGGCCGGATTCGCGGATGATGGTCTTGCCTTCCTCGACATTCGTGCCCTCGAGGCGCACCACAAGCGGAACCTGCAAGCCGACCGCCTTCACCGCGGCGATGACGCCGCGCGCGATGACGTCGCACTTCATGATGCCGCCGAAGATGTTGACCAGGATGCCCTTCACCTTCGGGTCGGCGGTGATGATCTTGAACGCCGCCGTCACCTTTTCCTCGGTCGCGCCGCCGCCGACATCGAGGAAGTTCGCCGGGCTTTCGCCGTAGAGCTGGATGATGTCGAGCGTCGCCATGGCAAGGCCCGCGCCGTTGACCATGCAGCCGATCGTGCCGTCGAGCGCGATATAGGCGAGGTCGTATTTCGACGCCTCGATCTCCTTGGCGTCCTCCTCGGTCTCGTCGCGCAGCACGACGATGTCCGGATGGCGGTAGAGCGCGTTGGTGTCGAAGTTCACCTTGGCGTCGAGGCACTTGATCTGACCCTGCTTGGTCACGATCAGCGGGTTGATCTCGAGCATCGCCATGTCCTTGGCGACGAAGGCGTTGTAGATCTGGGTCAGCACCGCGCCGGCCTGCTTGGCGAGGTCGCCGGTCAGCCCCAGCGCCTTGGCGACGGTGCGGCCGTGATGGGGCATGATGCCGGTCGCCGGATCGACCGAGAAGGTCAGGATCTTCTCAGGGCTGTCGTGGGCGACGGCCTCGATGTCCATGCCGCCCTCGGTCGAGACGACGAAGGCGATGCGCGAGGTCTCGCGGTCGACCAGCGCCGAGAGGTAGAACTCCTTCTCGATGTCCGAGCCGTCCTCGATATAGAGGCGGTTGACCTGCTTGCCGGCGGGGCCGGTCTGCGCGGTGACGAGGGTGTTGCCGAGCATCTCCCTGGCGAAGGCTTCCACCTCCGCGACCGATTTGGCGAGGCGCACGCCGCCCTTGGCGTCGGCCGGCAGTTCCTTGAACTTGCCCTTGCCGCGCCCGCCGGCGTGGATCTGCGACTTCACCACATAGAGCGGGCCCGGCAGCTTGCCGGCGGCCTCGACCGCCTCCGCCACCGACAAAGCGGGGAAACCGGCCGAGATGGGCGCGCCGAACTCCTTGAGGATGGCCTTGCCCTGGTATTCGTGGATGTTCATGCAGTTGTTCCTTTGCCTGGGATTAGCAGGGCGAAAAGCGACGCTTGATCAAGGCACCGGCGTGACGGGTCACGGCGGCGGAGACATCGATATTCTCTTGTTCGAGCACGACCATGACGAGCGAGCCCGACTTGCCCGTCAGAATGCGCAAATGGCGCTTGCCTGCAACCGCTGCTTTCCGCTGATCCGTGAAGACCAGCCGGAAGGTGGTGGGTTCCGCCCCCTGCTCGACCCGATCGAACCTGATCCCGTCGAACGCAGGATCCTTGCCGACCCAGCAAAGCCTCGCCACATCGGCCAGTTGACCGGCGAGCTGCCGGATATCCGTCGCGACATATTCCGCGGCGATGGTCTGCCGGACGGGAGCCGCCTGCGCGGCCGAAGCCGCGAGGGCGGTTCCGGCCAGCAACAGGCCGGCGAGCCGCTGCCCGGTCGACATGCAGGCTCACGCCAGAGACGCGTCGATGCTCTTGCAGGCGTCGATCAGCCCCTGCACGGACGCCACCGACTTCGCCAGCATCTCCTTCTCGGCGCCGTTGAGGCGAATCCGGACGACGCGCTCGATGCCCTTGGCGCCGATCACCACCGGCACGCCGACGAACATGTCCTTGACGCCGTACTGGCCCTTCAGCGCGGCGGCGGCCGGCAGCACGCGCTTCTGGTCCTTGAGATAGCTCTCGGCCATCGCGATCGCGGAAGCCGCCGGCGCATAGAAGGCCGAGCCGGTCTTGAGCAGGTTGACGATCTCGCCGCCGCCCTTGCGGGTGCGCTCGACGATGGCGTCGAGGCGCTCCTGCGTCGTCCACTTCATCTTGACGAGGTCCGGCAGCGGGATGCCGGCGACGCCCGAATAGCGCACCAGCGGCACCATGTCGTCGCCGTGGCCGCCGAGCACGAAGGCCGAGACGTCCTTGACCGAGACCTGGAATTCCTCCGCGAGGAAGTAGCGGAAGCGGGCTGAATCGAGCACGCCGGCCATGCCGCAGATCATGTTCGGCTTGAGGCCGGAAAACTTCTGCAGCGCCCAGACCATGGCATCGAGCGGGTTGGTGATGCAGATCACGAAGGCTTTCGGGGCATATTGCTTGATGCCCTCGCCGACCGACTTCATCACCTTGAGGTTGATGCCGATCAGGTCGTCGCGGCTCATGCCGGGCTTGCGCGGCACGCCGGCGGTGACGATGATCACGTCGGCGCCCTTGATGTCCTCATAGGAGTTCGTGCCCTTGTAGCCGGCGTCGAAGCCGTCGACCGGCGAGGATTCGGCGATGTCCAGCCCCTTGCCCTGCGGAACGCCCTCGGCGATGTCGAACAGGACGACGTCGCCCAGTTCCTTGAGGCCGGCGAGGTGGGCGAGCGTGCCACCGATCTGACCGGAGCCGATGAGGGCGATCTTCTTACGGGCCATGGCCTAGTCCTTTTGTCCTGGCGCTGCGAAAAGCCGACTCTCGTCCAAGAGTTAGAGCAGGATCGGGAGAAGCCGTTTCCCGGTTTTTCCCGATCCTGCTCCAGCCGGCCAAACCGTGCGTTCCTTTGGCCCAAAGCGGGCTTTTGCCGCAACCCTCGCCGCAAAAGCGGCTTTTCTCGGGCGCCCGCGTGAGGGTCATGCAGGCCCCTGGCGCGGGCTCTGGTTTTTCAATGACTTGCACGCGAGCGCTCGAAATGCGACCGCCCCGAGGCCAGGAATCCGGTTTGTTACAATTTACGTTTTCTGTAATTAGTAACCTGATTTTTCACACGATCCCGCTGCCGAGCACCCGCAGGATCACCCGGATCAGGGTGGAGAGCCTGGTATCGACCGAAGCCTGCGGCACATCGGCTTCCAGCGCCAGCGAGGCCGGGTGGATGAAGCGGTTCGTCGCGTCGATGACGAAGGCGATGGCCCTGTCGCGGTCGCGCGGCTCGAATACGCCTGTGGCGATCCCCTCGTCGATCACGCGCTCGAACAGGGCGCGGACACGGGCGCGGTTGCGCCGGCTGATGGCATGGCGCCGGGCGACCGCCAGCGACAGCGCGGCGAAGAGATGCGGCTCCTCGCCGAGGAGATCGCGATTGGCCTTGGCGAGGCCGAGGATCAGGCGCTCGAGCTTGTCGTCGGCGGGGTCCGGCCCGTCGGCGATGTCGGCGAGGTTGCGCTCCGTCGCCTTGAGCCAGAGATCGACGACGGCGTCGATCAGCGCCACGCGCGAGGGGAAATAGCGGTAGACATTGGCATGGGTCATGCCCGCCTCCTCCGCCACGGCGACGACCGTGAAGCGCTTCAGCCCGAACCGGCGCAGATGCTCGGAGGCCACCGTGAGGATACGGGTCTCGCTCGGTTCGCGCGGTGGCATGTTCAGCCGCCCTCCCGCTCTGGCGCCGCTACCTTCGTCACGTCTCCACCAGCCCGGTCGTATCCCCGCTCGCCGCCGAATCCGGGCGGCCATGGGGCAGGCTGAGATAATCGCCGGAGCGCATCTCGATCAGCCGCGAGACGGTGCGGTCGAACTCGAAGGCCTCGCGGCCCTGCCGCGCCTTATAGAGTTCGTGCGGCTCGGCCGCCGCCGAGGCGACGAGCTTAACATGGTGCTCGTAGAGCGTGTCGATCAGGATGATGAAGCGCTTGGCCTCGTTGCGCCGGTCGTAATCGAGAACGGGTATGTCGTCGAGCACGAGCGTGTGGAAGCGCTGCGCCAGCGCGATGTAGTCGGAGGCGCCATAGGCCTCGGCGCAGAGATCCGCGAAGCTCGCCCGCGCCACGCCGCCCGCCGCCTGCGGCACGACGAGGTCGTGGCCCTGCACGGAAAGCACCGTGCGCTGCCCCCGCTCCACACCGGACAGGGCCTTGAACGCCTGATCGAGCGCGGCCTTCGCCTTCGCGTCGGCGGGCACGTGATAGACCGGCGCGCCGCCGAGCTTCTCCAGCCTGAAATCGGTGCGCGCATCGAGCTTGAGCACCTCGACCCGGGTCTGGAGCAGCGCGATGAAGGGGGTAAACAGCGCCCGGTTGAGCCCGCCCTCATAGAGCCGCGACGGCTCGACATTGGAGGTCGCGACCACCACGACGCCGGCCGAAAACAGCGCCGTGAACAGCCGCCCCAGGATCATCGCATCGGCGATGTCGGTCACGGTGAACTCGTCGAAGCAGAGCAGATAGGCTTCCCCGGCGAGATCGGCGGCGACGGGGGCGATCGGGTCGGCGTCCTTGACCTCGCCCGTCCTGATCTTCTGCCGGTAGGCGTTGATGCGGGCGTGGACGTCGGCGAGGAATTCGTGGAAATGCACGCGGCGCTTGCGCTTCACCGGCGCGGCCTCGAAGAACATGTCCATCAGCATGGTCTTGCCGCGGCCGACCGAGCCCCAGACATAAAGCCCCTTCGGCGCCTCGCTCGTCTCGGGCCTGCGGCCGAAGAGCCAGCCGAGCGCGCTGCCCTTGCGGGCGAGGCGGCGGGCGGCGAGCGTCGCGGTCAGGGCTTCGAGCTTCTTCACCACCGCGACCTGCGCGGGATCGCGCTCGATGGCGCCCGCCTCGACCAGGGCGGCATAGCGGTCGGTGATCGAGGCTGACATGAGGCGGGCGCAGGCGATCCGGATGAGACCGGACCGGGTTACGGCAGCCCCGCCCTCATCGCAAGCCCCGGCGCCGGCGCGACGATCTTGCCCTCGTCCATGAAGATGACCGCGCTCGCGGCCGCACGGACGAAATCGAGCGCGTCGGTGACGACGATCATGGTCATGCCGCCGGCGGCGAGGCCGCGCATCACCTCGAGCACCGCGCCGGCCTCATCGGGCTCCAGCCCCGCCGTCGGCGCGTCGAACAGCATCAGCCCAGGCCTCACCGCCAGTGCGCGCGCGATGGCGACGCACTGGCGCTCAGCGCCCGAGAGCTCGGCCGGATAGGCATCGCGCCTGTCGGCGAGGCCGACGCGCTCCAGCGCCGCCATCGCCGCGGCGACGAGCTGCCGGCGCGGCCGCTTCAGCCCGGAGAGCGGCCCTTCGATGATCTGCTGCAACGCCGTCATCGCCTCGGGCAGGTCGGCGCGCTCGCCGATCAGCGGCGCGACCGGCCCGCCATCCAGCCGGATCGTCCCCCGGTCGATCGTCTCGAGCCCGCCGACGCAGCGCAGCAGGGTCGATTTGCCGGCACCCGGCGGCCCGATCACGCACAGGACCGTGCCGGCCCCGACCGAGAGCGAGACGTCGTCCAGCGCCCTCACCCCGCCGAAGGATTTCTCGACATGGGCGAGCGTGACGCTCACGCCATCGGCCTCTGTGCCCTGCGCCGCATCCATGTGGCCCGTCCCGCCCCCTGCCCCAGGGGCTGTTGACACTTGCCCCACCTTCGTCATTCCGGGGCTTCGCGTAAGCGAAGAACCCGGAACCCACGACCGGGTGAAACATTCTATGCCTCGTTTCGGGTGGCTCGCCCAGCCGTCGGTTCCGGTTTCGCGCCAAGGCGCGCCCCGGAATGACAGTCGTCGTTGCAGCCAGCATCCTGTGACCCGGGGAAACCTCACCCTGCCCCGCGCGTTGTCGCCGAGGAGGAAGCGCCATGCTCACCATTCTTCCCGCACCCGATCATGTCGCCGCCTATCGCCTGTCGCAGACGCTGACGGCCGAGGACCTCGACGCGGTGATGGCCGATATCGAGGCCAGGCTTTCCCGCCACGAGAAGCTCGGCATCCTGGCCGACCTGACCGACTTCACCGACATGACGCTCGCCGCCGCCTGGAAGGATGCCCGCTACGGCATCAGCAAGCTGTGGGAGCTCAACCGCTTCCCGCGCGAGGCGGTGATCACCGACAAGGGCTGGCTCACCAGCTTCGTCGAGCTGCTCTCCCCGGCGATCCCCTTCGTCACGGTGCGCGCCTTCAAGCCCGAGGACTACGGCAAGGCGCTGGCCTGGGCCGGCGACATCGAGGGCGGCCCGAACGCCTGAGCGCACCCTTCAGCCGCGCGCGAAGGTCTCGTCGAAGGCATAGCCGGCCCCGCGCACGGTGCGCAGCGGGTCCTTGGCGTCGCCGGGCGTGATCGCCTTGCGCAGCCGCCCGACATGGACGTCGACGGTGCGCTCGTCGATATAGACGTCGCGGCCCCAGACCGCGTCGAGGAGCTGCGCGCGCGAATAGACGCGGCCGGGCGCCTGCATCAGGAATTCGAGCAGGCGGAACTCGGTCGGCCCGAGATGGAGCTCGCTGCCCGCCCGCCGCACGCGCCGCGTCGTGCGGTCGAGCTCGAGGTCGCCGGCGGTCAGGAGGCCGGCGACATGGCCGGGCTTGGCGCGGCGCAGCAGCGCCTGGATGCGCGCGATCAGCTCCGGCAGCGAGAACGGCTTCACGACATAGTCGTCGGCGCCGGTGGCGAGCCCGCGCACCCGCTCGGTCTCCTCGCCGCGCGCCGTCAGCATGATGATCGGCACGCGCTCGGTGCCGCGCCGCGCGCGCAGCCGCCGGCAGAGCTCGATGCCGGAGAGCCCCGGCAGCATCCAGTCGAGCAGGATGAGATCGGGCGTGTGGTCGCGCAGATGCAGCTCCGCCTCGTCGCCACGCGCGACGCTGTCGACCTCGAAGCCCTCGGCCTCGAGGTTGTAGCGCAGCAGCAGGGTCAGCGGCTCCTCGTCCTCGACGATCAGGATGCGTGCGGCCATGCTAGCCTTACCCTCACTTCCCCGTAACCGCTTCGACCGCGATATTGGTCGTATCGAGCTTCGGCCGGTTGCCGTCGAGGGAATCGCCGGTGACGAGGTAATGGATCGTCTCGGCGATGTTGGTGGTGTGGTCGCCGATGCGCTCGAGGTTCTTGGCGCAGAACAAGAGATGCGTACAGAAGGTGATGTTGCGCGGGTCCTCCATCATATAGGTCAGGAGTTCGCGGAACAGCGAGGTGTAGAGCGCGTCGATCTCGTCGTCGCGGCGCCAGACGTCGAGCGCCTTCTGCTCGTTGGTCGCGGCATAGGCGTCGAGCACGTCCTTGAGCTGCGCCTGCACCAGGCGGCTGATATGCTCCAGCCCGACGACGGCGCGATGCGGCGGCTGGAACTGGCCGGCGATGGCGACGGCGCGCTTGGCGATGTTCTTGGCGAGATCGCCGACGCGCTCGATGTCGGAAGCGAGCCTTATCGCCGAGATCAGCTCGCGCAGGTCCTGCGCCAGCGGCTGGCGGCGCGCGATGGTGAGCACCGCCTTCTCCTCGACCTCGCGCTGGAGGTTGTCGAGGCGCTGGTCGGCGGCGATGATCTTCTGGGCGAGCGCGGTGTCGCCGCGCAGCAGCGCGACGGTCGAATCGCCCAGCATGCGCTCGGCCATGCCGCCCATCTCGGCGAGGCTGCGGCGGATGCCCTCGAGATCGGCGTCGTAGGAGCGGACGATGTGCTCGGTCATGGTGCTGTCCTCTGGTGCATCGGCCCGAAAAGTGGTGGGCGGTTTTCGGAAAAGCCGATGCAAAAATAAGTATCGCTCAGCCGAACCGGCCGGTGACGTAGTCCTGCGTCTGCTTCTTGGCCGGGTTCATGAAGATGGTGTTGGTCGGCGCGAATTCGATCACCTCGCCGAGATACATGAACGCGGTGTACTGCGAGATGCGCGCCGCCTGCTGCATGTTGTGCGTCACGATCGCGATGGTGAAGTCGCTCCTGAGCTGCTCCAGCAGATCCTCGATCTTGCCGGTCGAGATCGGGTCGAGCGCCGAGGTCGGTTCGTCGAACAGGATCACCTCCGGCTTCTGGGCGATGGTGCGCGCGATGCATAAGCGCTGCTGCTGGCCGCCGGAGAGGCCCATGCCGGAGCTCCTGAGCTTGTCCTTGACCTCGTCCCAGAGCGCGGCGCGGCGCAGCGCGCCCTCGACGCGGTCGTCGAGCTCGGATTTCGGCGGCTTCTCGTAGAGGCGGATGCCGAAGGCGACGTTGTCGTAGATCGACATCGGGAAGGGCGTCGGCTTCTGGAAGACCATGCCGACGCGCGAGCGCAGCTCGTTCACGTCGATGTCGTTGGAGATGACGTTGCGGCCGTCGAGCATGACCTCGCCGGTCGCCCGCTGCTCCGGATAGAGCGAGTAGATCCGGTTGAAGATGCGCAGCAGGGTCGACTTGCCGCAGCCGGAGGGGCCGATCAGCGCCGTGGCATGGCGGTCGCGGAAGTCGAGATTGACGTTCTTCAGCGCCTTGTGCTCGCCATAGTAGAAATCGAGGTTCCGGACCGCGATCCGGACGGGCGCTTCGGCATCGAGCGTCTGCGGGGAGGTTTCAAGGGTCGAGAGCATCGACATTAAGTCCTCAGGGTCGCGGGCGACCGGGTTGGTTTTCAAGCCCTACTTGCCACCGGCGACGATGCGCCGGGCGACGAGCGAGAGCACGAGGATCGAGACCGTGATGATCAGCGAGCCCGCCCAGGCGAGCTGTTGCCAGTTCTCGTAAGGGGCGGAGGCGAACTGGTAGATCGTCACCGGCAGGTTCGAGACGCCGCCGACGAGCGAGGGCGAGAACCAGAAATTGTTGTTGAGCGCGGTGAAGAGGAGCGGCGCCGTCTCGCCGGCGATGCGGGCGAGCGCGAGCAGGATGCCGGTGACCATCCCGGCCTTGGCGGCCCGCCAGGTCACGCTGGTGATCACCACGGAAGGCGGGGCGCCGAGCGCAGCGCAGGCCTCGCGCAAGGGGCCGGGAACGAGGTTCAGCATATCCTCGGTGGTGCGCACGATCACGGGGATCGCGATGATGCCGAGCGCGACGCCGCCCGCCCAGCCGGAATAGCCGCGGAAGGGCTCGACCAGGATGACGTAGACGAACAGGCCGATCAGGATCGACGGCGCCGAGAGCAGGATGTCGTTGATGAAGCGGATCAGGTTCGCGAGCTGCGAGCCGCGCCCGTACTCGGCGAGCCAGGTCCCGGCCAGCACGCCGATCGGGGTCGCGATCGCGATGCCGAGGAAGGTCAGCACGAAGGAGCCGACGATGGCGTTGGCAAGCCCGCCGCCCTCGGTGCCGGGGCCGGGCGTGATCGCGGTGAAGGTCGTGAGCGAAAGTCCGCCGATACCCTTCACGAAAAGCATGCCGAGGATCCAGAACAGCACGAAGACGGCAATGAGGGTGAAGCCGGCGGCGGTCACCCTCATCAGCCGGTCGGCGGTGCGGCGCGAGCGGCGCACCCGCCCCCAGGGCTGGCGGGGCAGGTCGCGGGGCGTGGTCGTCAGGGTCATGGGCAAGACCTCAGTAGCGCTTGACGCGGGCGACGAGCAGCCGCGCGATGACGAGGACGACGAAGGTGACGAAGAACAGGATGCAGCCCAGCGCGATCAGCGCGTTGAGCTGCAGGCCCAGCGCCTCGTTGAACTCGTTGGCGATGCGCGAGGCGATGGTCGAGCCCGGATCGAGGATCGAGGCCGAGAGCCGGTTGGCGTTGCCGACGACGAAGGTGACCGCCATCGTCTCGCCGAGCGCGCGGCCGAGCCCCAGCATGATCGCGCCGATGATCGAGGCGCCGGCCTGCGGCACCAGCACATGGCGCACGACTTCCCAGGTCGTCGCGCCGATGCCATAGGCGCTCTCGCGCAGCACGGAGGGGATCTGCTCCAGCATGTCGCGGGTGATCGAGGCGATGAACGGGATGATCATGAAGGCCAGGATGATGCCGGCCGTGAAGATGCCCAGTCCCGAGGGCGAGCGCGCATAGAGGATGGTGCCGACGACCGGCATGCCCTCGACGAGGTTCGAGAGCGGGACCTGCACATAGGCCGCAAACAGCGGCACGAAGACGAACAGGCCCCACATGCCGTAGATGATCGAGGGCACGGCGGCGAGCAGCTCGATCGCGGTCGAAACCGGCTTCCTGAACCAGGGCGGGGCGAGCTGCGTCAGGTAGACGGCGATGCCGAGCGAGAGCGGCACGCCGATCATGAGCGCGATCAGCGCCGTCGAGAGCGTGCCGGCGATCGCCGGCCAGGCGCCGTATTGCTCGTTCTGGGTGTCCCAGACGCTGGAGGTGATGAAGCCCGGGCCGAATTCGCGCAAGGCCGGCCAGCCGCCGGCGACCATCGCCGCCATGATGCCGGCGAGCATCACCAGCACCAGAAGCGCCGCCCCGAAGCTGGCATGGCGGAAGACGCGATCGAAACCCGCCTTCGGCGTCCTGCGGGCAGGCATCGCCGAGGGCATGCGCGTCATGTCGGTTGCTGCGGTCATTCCGCTCGGGCTCCGGTGGGGTTCGGCGCCGATCAGAAGATCGGCTTGCCGGAATTGTCGGTCACGCCCTTCCAGGCGGCCCTGACCTCGTCCTTCACCTTGGCCGGCAGGGCGACATAGTCGAGCTCGCTCGCCAGCTTGTCCCCGGACTTGTAGGCCCAGTCGAAGAACTTCAGCGCTTCCTGCACCTCGGCCGGCTTCTCGGGCTTGGCGGGAACCAGGATGAAGGTCGCCGAGGTGATCGGCCAGGCCTGCGCGCCCTTCTGGTCGTTGAGCGAGATGCCGAAGCCCGGCTGCGCCTGCCAGTCGGCATTGGCGGCCGCCGCCTGGAAGGCCTTCTCCTCCGGAGCCGGGAAGGCGCCGTCGGCGTTCTTCACCAGCGCGTGGGAGAGCTTGTTCTGCTTGGCATAGGCGTATTCGACATAGCCGATCGCGTTGGCGACCTGCTTGACCGAGGCCGAGACGCCCTCGTTGCCCTTGCCGCCGATGCCGACCGGCCACTGCACCGACTGGTTGGCGCCGATCTTCGACTTCCAGTCGGCCGAGACCTTCGAGAGATAGTCGGTGAAGACGAAGGTCGTGCCCGAGCCGTCCGAGCGGTAGACCGGGTTGATGTTGGCTTCCGGCAGGGTGAGGCCGGCGTTCAGCGCGGCGATCTTCGGGTCGTTCCACTTCTTGATCTCACCCAGATAGATCTGCGCGAGGATATCGCCCGAGAGCTTGAGCTTGCCCGGCTCGACGCCGGCGATGTTGACGACCGGAACGACACCGCCCATCACGGTCGGGAACTGGACGAGGCCGCTCTTGGCGAGATCGTCGCCCTTGAGCGGCGCGTCGGTGGCGCCGAAAGCCACGGTTTTCGCCTTGATCTGGCGGATGCCGCCGCCCGAGCCGATCGACTGGTAGTTCAGACCCGTTCCGGTCTCCTTCTTGTAGGCTTCGGCCCATTTGGCATAGATCGGGAAGGGAAAGGTCGCGCCGGCGCCGGTGATGTCGGCGGCCTGGGCGGAACCGGCGATCCCGGCGGCGAGCGCCGCGAGAACGAGAATCTTGCGCATGTGAGGGGTCCTCATCTGGTCGCTGTTGTCAGCGGCTCCCACAGACACCGTCCGTATGACAGCCGAATGACAATCCGTCACGAAGGCCGCGCGGCTTCTCTCGAGCTGCACTGACAGTGGCACCACATGCGGTGATGTGGCACGTATTGGCGGAAAGTTTGGCAGCTGGGGGTCACATCGGCCATTCAATGCCGGTGTAACGCGTCCAGCATTTTTAGATTGAGAGCTGTTCCTCGGCCGGCCCTGCCGCTTGCCTCAAGCTTCGCTCTACCCGCATTTGCCAGCAGTCACCCGTCATGGATATCGCCCAGCTCAAGACCTTGATCCACGTAGCCGAGCTCGGCAGCCTCAGCCGCGCCTCCGAAAGGCTGCACATCGTCCAGCCCGCGTTAAGCCGGCAGATTCGGCAGCTTGAGAGCGAGCTCGGCGTACAATTGTTCGAACGACATGGCCGCGGCATGGTCATCACCGATATTGGCCGAGAAGTCTTGGAGCATGCGTCGCGGATCCTTGCCGAGATGGAAGCGATCCGCTCCGCCACCGGGAGCAGCGGAACCTCGCTACGGGGCACGGTAAAGGTCGGTACCACACCGACGGTAGCGGAGATCGTTACCGTGCCGCTCGTCAGTCGGCTTCGCGAGACACACCCACAACTCGGGATACGACTCGCCTCTGCCTTCAGCGGACATCTTCTTGACTGGCTACAACGTGGCGAACTGGAGCTCGCTGTTTCGTACGATCCGAAACCTCAACGTTCCCTTCGCATTGTTCCCGTCATGCTCGAAGAGCTTATGCTGGTCAGCGCCGGGCGTGGCGAATTGCCCATTGGAGGTCCGCGCCGGTTCTCCGACCTCGTCAATGTGTCTCTCATTCTGCCAAGCCCCCACCATGGCTTGCGCATGATCGTCGATGAGTGCGCACGGCAAGTGGGTATTTCTCTTCGCGCTCAAATCGAAGCGGACTCTTTCGGGGCTATGATCGATCTCGTCCGCAATGGATTTGGCTCGACCGTACTGCCTTTGGCCCCGATTTACGGGCTCGTCCAAGCCGGCTCCGTCCATGCATATCCGTTGGTTGATCCCACGCCCAGCCGCAGGCTCGTTCTCGCCTATCCGGCGGATCGACCGATCAGCCCGGCCGCGCGCTTCGTCGGTGAAACCTTCACCCAAATCGCAGCCGACTTAGTGCGCCGTGATATCTGGATCGGACGTGTACTCTCGGGGATCTGAAGGCATCGCTCCAGATCGGCCGCAAAGCGCTTCAAGGCTTCGTGCAGATACCGAAATGCCCCGCCAAGGTGCTTATGACGTTATCAGCCATGGCTTGGCGCGTCTCGATAGTCCCAGAGCCGGGATGCGGCGTCAGTATAACGCGCCTGTCAGGATAAAGGCAGTCGGTACTTCTGGCTCATTCTCGAACCTGACGCTCCCCGGATACGCTCCGGCATGAATTGCGGGGCAAGCCCGGGATGACGGCGTGGTTCGATGGAAACTCCCCAGCCTACGATCTGGCCTCGAAACGCGGCAGGATCGCCGTGAAGGCCGCGCCCTCCCCCGGATTGCTCCCGATCGTCAGCCGGCCGCGATGGCGCAGCACGATATGCTTGACGATGGCCAGGCCCAGCCCCGTGCCGCCGGCCTCGCGGCTGGCGGCCGTGTCGATCCGGTAGAAGCGCTCGGTCAGGCGCGGCAGATGCTCGGGCGCGATGCCCGGCCCGTCGTCGCGCACGCAGATGCTGGCCTCTGCCTCGTGCGCCTCCACCGTGATCGTAACCTCACCGCCGCGCTTGCCGTATTTGATGGCGTTCTCGACCAGGTTCTCCGTCAGCCGCAAGAGCTCGTCGCGGTCGCCGGGCACCTGCACCGCCTCGCGCGGCGCCCGCAGCGTCAGCGCGACCTCGCGCTCGCGTGCCATCAAGGCCAGCGAATCGACGATCTCGCGGGCGATACCGGCAAGATCCACCGGCTTGTCGGGCGCGACATGGGCGCGCTGCTCGATGCGCGACAGCGAGAGCAGGTCGTCGACGAGCCGCGCCATCCGCAGGCCCTGCTCGCGCATGATGGCGAGGAAGCGCGCCCGCGCCCGCTCGTCGTCGCGTGCCGGCCCCTGCAAGGTCTCGACGAAGCCGATGAGCGAAGCCAAGGGCGTACGCAGCTCGTGGCTGGCATTGGCGACGAAGTCGACGCGCATGCGCTCGATCACGCGCTGCTCGCTCAGGTCCTGGAAGGTCAGGAGCGTCGCATGCCGCTCGCCGCCCTCGCCCAGCGCCGCGATCTGGATGCGGAAGGTGCGCTCGAGCGGTACCCGCTCGACGAGCTCGACGCTCCTGCGGCCGCCCCCGCGCGCGACTTCCTCGATGGCGTCGTTGAGATCGGGGTCGCGCAGCACCAGCGCCAGCGGCTTGCCGGCGGAAAGCCCTGGCATCAGCGCCTGCATCGCCGGGCTCAGCGCCTGCACGACGCCCTGGGCGTCGAGCAGGACGACGGCCGCGCCGAGCGCCTCGATCAGGTTGCGGGCGGTTGCCGCGGGAAGGACCGCGATATCGATCATGGAACGTCCGAAGCGGCCGGCGGTTACCGGCACGGTCCTTCCTGCGCATAAGTGGCGGAAGCGTCAATTCCCTGCCGCGAAGCCCTGGGCTATTCAGGTGGCGTGGGACAGCGGAGAGCGGACGATGGCGAAGAAGATTTCGGGCGCACGCGTGAAGAACGTCATCGAGCTCCCTTCGGCGAAAGCGGCGCGACGGGCCAGGCCGCGCTCCGGGCCAAAGCAGGCGAAGGACTTCGACATCGAGGCCGACACCCTGCCGGAAGCGATCGTCGACGCCGCCTATCACAGCGGCGACTACCCTTACGGCAAGCGGATGAAGCGCAAGCCTTATGCCCGCGAGATGGAACCCCTGCAGATCGAGCTGCAGAAGCTGATGCGCTGGGCCGCAAGCCATCGCGAGCGCATCGTCATCGTCTTCGAGGGGCGCGACGGCGCCGGCAAGGGCGGCACCATCGCCCGCTTCACCCAGCATCTCAATCCGCGCCAGGCCCGCATCGTCGCCCTGCCAAAACCTTCCGACACCGAGAAAGGGCAATGGTATTTCCAGCGCTATGCCGCCGAGATGCCGACCGCCGGCGAGATCGTGTTCTTCGACCGCTCCTGGTACAACCGCGCCGGCGTCGAGCGCGTGATGGGTTTCTGCGAGCCTGAGGAGAGCGAGCATTTCCTGCGCGAGGCGCCGGTCTTCGAAGGCATGCTGGCGCGCGGCGGCATCCGCCTGATCAAGCTGTTCCTGACCATCGGGCGCGAGATGCAGATGACGCGGCTGCATGCCCGCTGGCATGATCCGCTCAAGCGCTGGAAGCTCTCGCCGATCGATTTCGAATCGATCCCGCGCTTCGACGACTATTCCCGCGCCTTCGACGCGATGCTGGCCCGCACCTCGACCGAGGCCGCGCCCTGGCATGTGGTGCGCAGCAACGACAAGCTGCGCGCCAGGCTCAACGCCATCCGCCACGTCCTGCGCGCGATCCCCTATGCCGACAAGGACGAAGCCGCGATCGGCAGGCTCGACGAGGAGATCGTGGTCTCGGTCGCGCGCTATCTCGACAAGGGCGGCGAGCCGGAAGCCGGTTGAGCGGGACTGCCCCTCAATGGTTGAGCGGGACTGCCCCTCAATACTGCATCGCCCGCGCGCGCGCGTTGCCGATATGGACCGCCATCGCCTGCCCCGCCCGCTCGGGGTCGCGCGTCTCGATCGCCGCGATGACGGACAGATGGTCCTGCATCACCGGGATGATGATGCTGTTGTGGATGCGTGTCTCATATTGCCGGATCAGCCGGATCTTGAGCCAGGTGACGCGGAAGGCCTGGGAGACGATCTCGTTGTCGAGATGATCGATGATCGCCTCGTGCAGCAGCCGGTCGACATCCTCGGCATCCTCGATCAGGCGCTCGTCGCCGCCGGCCTCGGCGCGGGCGACGATCGCCTCGTGCCACGCCCGCTGCTCGGCGATCTCCGCGTCGGTGGCGTTCTGCGCATAGAGCGCCGTCGCCTCCTTCTCCAGGAAGAGGCGGAACTGGAAGGCGTTGCGGATCAGGTCGAGATCGACGTGGGCGATCTGCATGCCGCGCTGCGGCACGGTCCGGATCAGCCCCTCCGCCTCCAGCCGCGGCACCAGCTCGCGGATGGCGCCGAGCGGGAAGCCGGTCATCGCCACGAGCTCGCGCTGGGTCACGAACTGGCCGGGCTTGATCTCGCGCGCGAGCAGCCGCTCGGTGAAGGAGGCATAGGCGCGCTCCCTCAGCTTCAGCGGCTCGCCCTCGCGCGGCTCCTGCTCCGGCTGGCTCACCCTTGCCTCCCTCAAGCCGCCCTGGCTTGCGTGATCCGGTCGAAGGCGGCGAAGAGCCGCTTGCGAGTCGCCTCGTCCAGCGCCTCGAGCGGCGGACGCATCGCGCCATAGCCGGGATCGCCATGGACATGGCCGGTCAGCGCCTTCACCGCCGCCAGCACCGGATGCGAGCAGATCTCGTCGACGAGCGCGTTCACCACCGGGCTGTCCCTGCCCTCGTAGACCATCGGGCGCAACAGCTCGGGCACGAGGTTGGCGACGCCGCAGATCGAGCCCTCGGCGCCGTTACGCACCGCCCTGGCGAGCTGGCGCTCGTCGCCGACGAGGATGGCGAGCTCGCCATGCGCCTTCAGCAGCGCCTCGGTGTTGGCATAGTCGCCCGACGAATCCTTGATGCCGATGACGAGGCCGGGAAAGGCGCTCTTCAACCGCTCGACCAGCCCGACGCTGATCGCGACCGCCGTCACGGAGGGGATGTGATAGAGGACGACGTTGCGCGCCGAGGCGCCAAGCTTCTCGAAGAACTGCGAGAACCAGATGAAGAGGCCCTCGTCGCTCACCCCCTTGAAATAGAAGGGCGGCGCGACGAGCAGCCCCTTCGCCCCGGCATCGAGCGCAAGCCGGGCCTGCTCAACCGCCTCGTTGAGCGAGGCCGCCGCGACGCCGGCATGGATCTGCGTCGCCGGATCGATCCCCGCCCCGATCAGCGCCCCCATCATCGCGGTGCGCGCCGGCAGGCCGAGCGCCGCGCCTTCCCCCGTGGTGCCGAACAGCGTGATCGAATCGCAGCCCCGCGCCAGCACGTGCCGGGCATGGTGGACGAGGCGCGGCAGGTCGACGCTGCCGCCCTCCCGCATCGGGGTGGTGATCGCGCAGGAGAGGCCGAAGCGGGCTTTGTCGGTGGCCATGGCGGGGGCTTTCAGGGCTGGACGGTGACTGACATGGGTGACCTCGGCGGCTCTCGCTAGCCGTCCTTGAGACCGCCCGCGGAGAGCCCGGCGACGATCTGGCGCTGGGCGATGACGGTGACGAGCAGCACCGGCAGCGTGACCAGGAGCGCCGCGGCGGCCAGCGGTCCCCAGGAGATCTGCTCGAAGGTCAGCGAATTGTAGACGGCGGACGGCAGCGTCCGGCTCGCCTTGCCGCCGAGCACCACCGAGAAGATGAAGTTGTTCCAGGAGAAGATGAAGGCGAGGATGCCGCCGACGACGATGCCCGGCTTCGCCAGCGGCAGGGCGACATGGCGGAAGGCCTGCCAGGTCGTGGCGCCATCGATGCGCGAGGCGTCCTCCAGCTCGATCGGCACGTTCTCGAAATACCCGATCATAATCCAGACGATGATCGGAATGGTGATGACGAGATGGGTGATGACGAGCGCCGAAATCGTCCCGACCAGCCCCATGATCTGGAAGAGCAGGAAGAGCGGGATCAGATAGGAGAGCGCCGGCGTCATCCGCGCGACCAGGATCAGGATCGCGAATTTATGGGCCTTGCCGCGGGCGATGCCGTAGCCGGCCGGCACGCCGACGATCAGGCCGATGAGCACGGCCCCGCCGGTGACCAGGATCGAGTTCCAGAGATAGAGCCCGAAATTGTTCTGGGCGAAGACGTCGACATAGTTCTTCAGCGTCGGCGGGTTGGGGATGAAGACCGGCGGGAAGGCGGTGTTGTCGAGCTCGTTCTTGAGCGAGAGCGAGATCATCCAGAGGAAGACCAGCACCGCCGGCGAGACCATGACGAAGACGGAGGCCCAGAACCCCAGCTTTTTGAGCGTGCGGTTCATGGGAGTTTCCTCCTGCCGCCGGCCACATCCGCGGTGCCGGAGCCTCGCGGGGCCAGCGCTCCGGCATGGATCCCGGGTCTCCCTTCGGTCGCCCGGGATGACGGTGCGTTCTGGGTCGGGAGCGGTGCCATCACGCGTTCCACTTCGACTTCTGCCGCGCATAGAGCAGAAGCAGCGAGAGCATGATGATGATGACGAAGAAGATCACCACTACGGCCGAGGCATAGCCGATCTTGTAGAACTGGAACGCCTGCAGGTAGAGGAAGATGTTCAGCGTCTCCGACGCCGTGCCCGGCCCGCCCTGGGTGATCACGAAGATGGTGTCGAAGACCTTCAGCGCATCGATGGTGCGGATCACGATCGCCACCATGATGAAGGGCCAGACCAGCGGCAGCGTGATGTGGCGGAACATGTGCCAGTCGTTGGCGCCGTCGATCAGCGCCGATTCGTAAGGCTCGCGCGGCAGCCCGGCGAGGCCGCCGAGCACGATCAGCATGACGAGCGGCGTCCAGTGCCAGACCTCGACCATGACCAGCGTCGGGATCACCGTCGCCGGATCGTAGACCCAGCCGGAAGGGCCGATGCCGACGAGCGAGAGCAGGTAGTTCAAGACACCGAGCTGCGGATGGAACATCATCGTCCAGACCAGCGCGACGGCGACCGGCGTCGCCATCATCGGCATGACGAAGATGGTGCGCAGCAGGCCCCGGCAGGGAAACTCGCGGTGGAAGATCAGCGCCGCCGCCGTGCCGAAGACGATGGGGAGCACCACCGCGAGAATGGTGAAATAGGCGGTATGCCCCATCGATTCGAGGAAGCGGCTATCCTTGGCGAGCTCGGCGAAGTTGCCGAGGCCCACGAACTCCACCCCGCCGCCGATCTTCCAGTCCTGCCCGGACATGTAGAGCGTGAACAGCCAGGGAAAGACGATGACGGCGGCAATGACCAGCACCGCCGGCAGGGAGAACAGCCAGTAGCGCGGCGTGAAATCCTGCGAGGCGGCGGCGGCCGAAGGCGCCGTGCCGGGAAGATCGGCTGGCAGGGAGGTGCTGGTCATGCGTTCTGCTTCACTGGAAGCTCACCGCCATGCCCGCCCTCGTGGCGGGCATGGCGTCTGGGACGCGGGGCCTTCGCCCGGCCGGACGTGGATGGTCGCAGACGAGCCCGACCATGACGCTCCCGGGCGAGGCGGGCCTCAGCCCTGCTCGCTCTTGGCGAGCACCGGCGCGAAGGTTTCCGTCGCCTTCTTCAGCTCGGCGGCGACGCTGGCCCCGCCGATCGCATTGGTCAGCGCCACGCCGAAGACGTCGCGGAACTCCGTCACCGGCACGATCTGCGGCAGGCCGGCCCGCGCGATCTTGGCCGAGGCGAGCAGGCATTCGAAATACTGCTTGCCGAACTTAGACTGCGCGATCGTCTCGGTATCGAGATAGGCCGAGGAGCGGCCGGGCGCCCCGGCGCCGGCCTTGAGCATGGCGATCTGGTTCTTCTTGTTGGTCATGAACTGGACGTAGAGCCAGGCCGCCTCCTTCTTGGCGGAGCCGCGCGAGATGCCCATGCCGTCGGCGAACATGCCGGCATGATGCGCCTTCGGCCCCGGCGGGGTCACGCCATAGCCGACCTTGCCGACGATGCGCGACTTCGAAGGGTCCTCCAGCGGCGTGGCGAAGCCGATGCCGTCGAGCCACATCGCGGCCCGCCCCTGCATGAAGGTGGTCTGGCACTCGTTCCAGTTGAAGCCGACCTGCCCGACGGGGCCTGTATCCTTGTTGAGCTTCGTGTAGAGCTCGCCCGCCCAGACCGCTTCCGGCGTGTCGGTGAGCAGCTTGCCCTCGGGCGAGACCGTCTCCATGCCCTGGCCGAGCATCAGCGAGGTCCAGACCGGGATATTGGCGTTCTTCAGGCCGCGCGAGACGAAGCCGGCGACACCCTTGGCCGGGTCGTGCAGCTTCTGCGCCACGGTGAACATCTCGTCCATCGTCTTCGGATAGGCGACGCCCTTCGCGTCGAAGAGCTCCTTGTTGTAGTAGATCATCCAGTAATCGACGAAGAACGGGATCGTATCGAGCGCCCCGTCGACCTGGCGCGCATAGGCGACCGGACCGGCGCCGAAATCGGCGAAGTCGAAATCCGGCGCGGTCAGCGCGGCGTCCTTGATCAGCGGCTCGAGGTTCTCGAACCATTTGCCCTTGGCCGCCATGCGCTTCTGCACATGCAGCGAGATGCCGCTGACGTCGAAGGAGGGCTTGCCCGCGGCGAACTCTATCACCGCCTTCTGGCGCTGCTGCTGCTCCGGCACCTGCTCGGAGGAGACCTTGATGCCGGTGAGCTCTGTGAACTCCTTCTCCGCCTGCTGCATCAGGTCGGAGCGCGGATTCTTGACCAGGAGCACGTCGATCGACTGGCCTGAGAACTTCTTCCAGTCGAAGGCACCTTGCGCCTGCGCCTTGCGCAGCACCAGCGGCGAGGCGAGAGCGGCCGCGGCGCCGCCGAGCAGGACACGGCGGGTCGGCTTGAGCAACTGATCGGTCATCGGCGTCCTCCCCAGGACTTGAAGGCGGCCCGTTTTCGGGCCTTTCATGTCGCGCGAAGCAGGAGGCGGACCGGCCGCTCCTGTCGCGTCAGCCAAGGACGCTAATCGCCTTTCGAGCCGGTTGCAAGCTAACATGTTGGCGTGCACAGAGTAGCGCCGCATAGCCGCCGAACCTGCGGGAGCCGGCCGTGACGGGCCCGCCGCTGATCGACCTGACCGAGAGGGGGCGCCGCCCGCCATGCTGAAGAACCTCGATCCCGTGCTCTCGGCCGACCTGCTCTGGGTACTCGCCGCGATGGGCCATGGCGACGACCTCGCGCTGGTCGATGCCAACCATCCGGCCGAGACCATCGCCGGCTCGACCACGAGCGGCCGGCTGATCCGCCTGCCCGGCCTGACGATGGAGCGCGCCGCCCGCGCCATCCTTTCGGTGCTGCCGATCGACGATTTCGAGCCCGACCCGCTCCGGCGCATGGAGGCGGTGGGCGACGCCGCCTCGATCCCGCAAGTCCAGCGCGCCGTGCAGGCTGAGATCGACCTGGCGCTCGGCCGCCCCGTCCCGCTTTCCGGCATCGCGCGCTTCGCCTTCTACGAGGCGGCCAGGCGCGCCTTCGCGGTGGTGCAGGTCGGCGATCCGCGCCCCTATGGCTGCTTCCTGCTGCGCAAGGGCGTCATCGCCGGCGAGCCGGGTTGAACAACGCCCCGCTTGACTTTAGCCCCCTCGCCGCTCTACCCCCGTCGACGGGACACGCCCCCCCAACGGGGCGCGCCCATCTGCAAGGATGGAGACATCGATGGCGAATACCGCACCCAGCATGCGCCCGCGCGTGCCGAATTTCTCGTCCGGCCCCTGCGCCAAGCGCCCCGGCTGGAATCTCAGGAATCTCTCCGACGCCCCGCTCGGCCGCTCGCATCGCGCCAAGATCGGCAAGGACAAGCTCAAGCGCGCGATCGACCTGACGCGCGAGGTGCTCGAGGTCCCGGCCGATTACCGCATCGGCATCGTGCCGGCCTCCGACACCGGCGCCGTCGAGATGGCGCTGTGGTCGCTGCTCGGCGCCCGCAGCGTCGACATGCTGAGCTGGGAAAGCTTCGGCGCCGGCTGGGTCACCGATGTCGTCAAGCAGCTCAAGCTCGCGGATGTGCGCACATTCGACGCCCCCTATGGCGAATTGCCGAACCTGAAGAAGGTGGACAGCAAGACCCGCGACGTCGTCTTCACCTGGAACGGCACCACCTCCGGCGTGCGCGTAGCCGATGCGAATTGGATCGCGGAGGACCGTGAGGGTCTGACCATCTGCGACGCCACCTCCGCCGCCTTCGCCCAGCGTCTCGACTGGCAAAAGCTCGATGTCGTCACCTTCTCCTGGCAGAAGGTGCTCGGCGGCGAGGCGGCGCACGGCATGATCGTGCTCTCGCCGCGCGCGGTCGAGCGGCTCCTGACCTACAAGCCGGCCTGGCCGCTGCCGAAGATCTTCCGCATGACCTCCGGCGGCAAGCTGATCGAGGGCATCTTCGTCGGCGAGACGATCAACACCCCCTCCATGCTCGCGGTCGAGGACTATATCGACGCGCTGGAATGGGCCCGGAAGGTCGGCGGCCTCGGCGGGCTGGTGAAACGCGCCGATGCCAACGCCCGCGTCATCGCCAAGTTCGTGCGCGAGAACGACTGGATCGACTTCCTCGCCGTGAAGCCGAAGACACGCTCCAACACGAGCGTCTGCCTGAAGTTCACCGACCCGGCGGTGACGGCGCTGTCGGCCGAAGCGCAGGCCGCCTTCGCCAAGCAGGTGGTCCAGGTCATCGAGAAGGCCGGCGCCGGCTACGATCTCGGCCACTACCGCGACGCCCCTCCGGGCTTGCGCATCTGGTGCGGCGCGACCGTGCAGTCGCGCGACCTCAAGGCGCTGATGCCCTGGATCGCCTACGCCTTCGCCGAGGCCAAGGCGGGCCTGGGCAAGAAGGCGGCGTAACCACGACGCGCTCCCTCTCCCCTCGGGGAGAGGGTTGGGGTGAGGGCAACGCGACATTCGTCGTTAACCTTCGTCTCGCCCTGCACCGCCCTCATCCGTCTCGGCTTCGCCGAGCCACCTTCTCCCCCGAGGGGAGAAGGAGAACCGCACCCAATTCTATCCCACGCCGAAACGCTCCCCGTGCAGCGCGGCGCCATCCGGAGCCTCCCATGTCCGCCCCCAAGGTCCTGATTTCCGACGCCCTCTCCCCCGCCGCCGTGCAGATCTTCAAGGATCGCGGCATCGACGTGACCTTCGATGCCTCGCTCGGCAAGGACAAGGACAGGCTCAGCCAGATCATCGGCGACTATGACGGCCTCGCCATCCGCTCGGCCACCAAGGTCACCGCCAAGCTGCTCGAACAAGCCAGGAACCTCAAGGTCATCGGCCGCGCCGGCATCGGCGTCGACAATGTCGAGATCCCGGCGGCGACCGCGCGCGGCGTGATCGTGATGAACACGCCCTTCGGCAACTCGATCACCACCGCCGAGCACGCCATCGCCATGATGTTCGCGCTCGCCCGCCAGATCCCGGCGGCCGACATCTCGACCCAGGCCGGCAAATGGGAGAAGAACCGCTTCATGGGCGTCGAGATCACGGCCAAGACGCTGGGTCTGATCGGCGCCGGCAACATCGGCTCGATCGTCGCCGAGCGTGCCATCGGCCTCAAGATGCGCGTCATCGCCTATGATCCCTATCTCTCGCCCGAGCGCGCCGTCGCGCTGGGCGTTGAAAAGGTCGAGCTGGACGATCTCCTGAAGCGCGCCGATTTCATCACGCTGCACGTGCCCATGACCGAGAAGACGAAGAACCTCCTCTCGGCCGAGGCGCTGGCGAAGACGAAGAAGGGCGTGCGCATCATCAACTGCGCCCGTGGCGGCCTCGTCGACGAGGAGGCGCTGGCCAGGCAGATCAAGTCCGGCCATGTCGCGGGCGCCGCCTTCGACGTGTTCTCGGAGGAGCCGGCGGAGAAGAACGCCCTGTTCGGGTTGGACAACGTCGTCTGCACGCCCCATCTCGGGGCCGCGACCAGCGAGGCGCAGGAGAACGTCGCCCTCCAGGTCGCAGAGCAGATGAGCGACTACCTGCTCAAGGGCGCGATCACCAACGCGGTCAACTTCCCCTCGATCTCGGCCGAGGAGGCCCCGCGCATCAAGCCTTTCGTCGATCTGGCGGAAAAGCTCGGCTCCTTCCTCGGCCAGCTCACGGAGGCCGCGGTCAAGGGCATCCGCATCGAATACGAGGGCGCGGTCGCGGGCCTCAACCTCAAGGCGATCTCGGCCGCCGCGATCAGCGGCGTGCTGCGGCCCTTCCTGCCCGAGGTCAACATGGTCAACGCCACCATGGTGGCGAAGGAGAAGGGCATCGTCGTCGAGGAGCTGACCCGCGAGGTCGCCGGCAATCTGGAGAGCGTCATCCGCATCGTCGTCGAGGCGCAGGACATGGCGCGCCATGCCTCGGGCACCGTCTTCCATGACGGCAAGCCGCGCATCGTCGAGATCCGCGACATCGCCGTCGATGCCGAGTTCGCGCCGCACATGCTCTATGTCCGCAACGCCGACCAGCCGGGCTTCATCGGCCGTTTCGGCTCTCTGCTCGGCGAGGCCGGCGTCAACGTCGCGACCTTCGCGCTCGGCCGCAACAAGCCGGGCGGCGACGCGGTCTGCTACGTCGCGGTCGACGAGCCGATCTCGGACGAGCTGCTCGCGAAGATCCACGAGATCCCGATGGTGAAGCGCGCCCGCCGGCTGAAGTTCTGACGGGCCGCGGCCCTAAGACGGCTTCCGCCGCCCGAAAGGGATGCGGTTCTCGGCGATGAAGATGCCGCCGAGCACCAGGACGAGCGCGGCGGCGTGGTAGAGCCCGAAAGGCTCGCCGAGGATCAGCACGGCGAGGATCGACGCGAAGACCGGCACGAGATTGACGAAGACGCCGGCCCGGCCGGGTCCGATCAGATCGATCGCCCGCAGGAAGGTGAGCTGCGACAGGAGCGACGGGAAGATCACGGTGAAGGCCACGATCAGCCAGCCCAGCGGCGTCGGCATGGAGAAGCGCCCGAGCGCGATCTCGGCCGCGAGCGGGGGCAGCGCCGCCAGGCAGGCGAAGCCGGCGAGCGCGGTGAAGTAGACCATGCCCGGCACCGGCGGCCGCAGGCGCAGGCCGACCGCGAGACCGGCATTGAACAGGCAGGCCAGGATCATAAGGAAGTCGCCCGGCACGAAGCGCAGCGCCATCAGGACATCGATGTCGCCCCGGCTCGCGATGACCGCGACGCCGACCAGCGTGATCGCGACGCCGATCCCCTGCATCCGGGAGATCGGCGTGCGAAACGCCACGAACGCCCCCATCAGCACGAAGATCGGGGTCGAGCCCTGCAGGATGCCGATATTGATCGCGCTGGTCGAATGGGCCGCGAGATACATCAGCACGGTGAAGCCGGAGAGGCCGCCCATGCCGAGCAGGCAGGCGAGCCGCCACCGGGCCCGCAGAACCGGCCAGTGCCGGCGCAGTTCTCCCCGCACCAGCGGGAGCATGACGGCGCAGGCCCCGGCCCAGCGCAGCGCGGTCAGTGCGATCGGCGAGATCTGGTCCACGGCGAGCCGGCTCGCTACCGCATTGGCACCCCAGACCAGCGTGGTCAGCACCATCAGGAGATAGGCATTCGCCCAGGCGCGCTGCAGCCAGGTCTGGGAAGGGTCCACGTATCCGTCCTGTCGCGTGAAAGGGCTCATGCCATACCCTCGCCGGGACCCGATCTCATATGAGACCGGGCGCAAGCCTGCCCGTCGCCAGGCGCATCTCCCGCGAACGCAGGACGCTCTGCCCACCGGCCTGCGCCTATCCGCATTCCGGCCCAATTCCGCCTTGGGCACGCCGGATTCAGGCGTGCCTATCACGCTTCCGTGATTGCGATTGGAGGGAATGATCTCGATGCGAAGCCATATTGCCGCTGCCCTGATCCTGGCGCCCGGCCTCGCCGCCGCCGCCGAGACGGAGCTGACGAGCCGGATCGACCGCGTCACGGTCTTTCCCGACGGGGCGGTGGTGACGCGGCTCGGCCGGGCCGAGCTGATGCAGGGCATCTCGCAGATCGTGCTGCGCGGCCTACCGGCGACGATCGACCCCGCCTCGATCCGCGTCGAGGGCAAGGGAGAGAGCACGTTCTCGGTCGGCGCCGTCGATGTCCGCGTCACGCCGGGCGAGGCCAGGCCCGTGCTCGACGCGGTGCTGGAGGAGAAACTCAGGACCCTGCGCGACGAGAAGGAGACGCTCGCCGGCCGGATCGCAGCGATCGAGGCCAAGCGCGCCACGATCGAGCGCTTCGCCCAGGTCGGCCCCGACAAGCTCGGTCCCGACGGCAAGGCCCTGCCCGTCGGCGACTGGCCGGCGGTGTTCGAGGCGATCGGCACCGCGCTGGTCAAGGTCCAGGACGAGCTGCGCGGCACCCGCAACCGCCTTACCGACGTCGAGGCCGAGATCGCCGCGCTGGAGCGCGCCCGCCCGCAGGCCGGCAGGCCCGGCGCCCCGAAGCGCGACGTCGCGATCGCGGTCGAGGCGCCGCGCGCCGTGGCGGCCGAGTTCACTGTCAGCTACCGCGTCACCGGCGCGAACTGGACACCGACCTACGAGGCCCGGCTGACCACGACCGGCGAGACGCCCGAGATCGCCCTGACGCGCCGCGCCGAGATCCGCCAGCGCAGCGGCGAGGCGTGGGACGACGTGGCGCTGACGCTCTCGACCACGCGCTCGGCTGCGGGCACGCGCGCGCCCGAGCTCACGCCGATGCAGGTCGCCTTCTTCGAGCCGCAGATCGTGGCCGAAGCTCGCGCGCGGGCGCTCGCCCTGGCGCAGAAGACGGAAGCCGAGCGGGCGGCTCCCGCCCCGGCCCCCGAGCGTCTGTCGAAATTCCGCTTCGGCAGCGGAACGCCGCAGGAGGATTCCGGCGTCGCCGCCAAGACCCAGGTCGCGACGATCGAGGCCGGCGCCTATCAGGCGAATTTCCAGGTCCCCGGCCGCGCCTCGATCCCGCAGGACGGCGGCGCGAAGACGGTGACGCTGACCGAGCGCAAAGCGGAGGCGACGCTTTCCGCCCGCGCCGTGCCGGAGCTGGAGCAGAAGGCCTATCTCGAAGCCGGCTTCGTCCATGACGAGGAGGCGCCGCTGCTGGCGGGCCGCGTCGCGCTGCACCGCGACGGCAGCTATGTCGGCACGGGCCGCTTCGGGCTTGTGGCGCCGGGCGACAAGGTCGAGCTCGGCTTCGGCGCCGACGACCGCATCAAGGTCGTCTTCGCGCCGGTGAGACGCCGCGAGAACGAGCCGGGCTGGCTCGGCCAGAGCCGCACCGACCTGCGCGAGTTCCGCACGGTGGTGAAGAGCCTGCACGTCAGGCCGGTCAAGGTCACGGTTCTGGAGCGCATCCCTTTCTCGGAGAGCTCCGCGATCACGGTCGAGACCATCGCCGCCCAGACCACCCCGCCGACCGAGAAGCAGGCCGGCGACCGGCGCGGCGTCCTGGCCTGGACCTTCGAGCTTCCGCCCGGCGCCGAGAAGGAGGTCAGGCTCGCCTACCGGATCAAATGGCCGGGAGACCGCGAGCTTTCCTACGAGGAGCAGCCGCTGCCGGGGCAGTGAGCGGAGGCGGCTGCCTCAAAGCGCCATCTCGATCTCGCGCTTGCGGCCGAGATCGCTCATCCAGGTGCGGAATCGCGGCTGCACCGCGATCTGGTGGGCGTAATGGCGCCTGAGCGCCTCCGTCAGCCGGCCCTTGCGCCCGAGCTGCTCGTCGGCGAAGCCGATCATCACGGAGTTCGGCCAGGCCTGCGGCCTGATCTCGCGCAGCCGCGCGAACAGGCCGTCCTCGTGCTCGTCCGGATCGGCCTGCGCCATCAGCGCCGTCATCGCCGCCGTCGAGCGCGAGATGCCCATATGGCAGTGCACCAGGAGATGCCCCGCCGCCCGCGCGGCCGCGGTCTCGCGCAGCCCCTCGCCGAAGCGCAGCACCGCCCCGACATGCTCCGGCGCCGGCATGATCTGGCCGGGGCGCGGGTCGATGATGTCGTGGAAGCGCAGCGTCACGCGATGATGCTCGCCATAGCTCCCGAACGCCTCGAGTTCGGCACGGTCGGGATCGAGCACCGAGAGCACATGCGTCACCTCGCGGGCGCTGTTGCCGGGCAATTCGTCGATGCCGCAGATCGTCAGGGTCGAGATGGCGAGCGTCTTCATGGGCGACACCTTCATAAAAAATGGCGCAGGTCATCCCGGGCGACCGGAGGGAGACCCGGGATGACCCGGATTGCTGAACTATGCCGCGGCCCTGGCCGGCCCGAGCTCCTGCTCGACGACGCCGACCCAGTAGCGCACGCCATCCGGGATGATCGCGTCGTTGAAGTCGTAGAGCGGGGTGTGCAGGCCGACGAACGAACCGTCCGGGTTGACGCCGTTGCCGATGCGCATGAAGGCGCCGGGCCTGACCAGCATCATCTCGGCGAAATCCTCCCCGCCGGTGCCGGGCCTGAGCTTGCCGTCGACCTTTCCGGCGCCCACCGCCGCCGTCGCCGCTGCGACCGCGACCCTGACCTGCTCGGCCTCGTTCACCAGCGGGCTGGTGCCGCGCTCGTAGACGGCGTCCGCCTTGCAGCCCCAGGCCTGGGCCGTCGCCGCCGCGAGCTCGCCGATGCGCCGCTCGACCAGGTCGCGCACCTCCTGCGAATAGGTGCGCGCCGTGCCGCCGATGACGAGTTCCGAGGGAATCACGTTCGAGGCGGCGACGTCGCCGCCATGGATGTAGCCGACGCTGATCACGGCGGTATCGAGCGGGGCGACGTTGCGGCCGACGATACCCTGCAGGCCGAGCACGAAATGCGCCTGCGCATAGGTGATGTCGGTCGAGCGGTGCGGCTGCGAGCCGCCATGGCCGCCGACGCCGTGGAAGGTGACCTTCCACGTATCCGCCGCCGCCAGGAACGGGCCGACGGTGGTGCCGAAGCTGCCGGTCGCCATGCCCGGCGTGTTGTGCAGCCCGTAGATCGCGTCGCAGGGGAAGCGCTCGAACAGCCTGTCGGCCAGCATGGCCTCGGCACCGCCGCGGCCTTCCTCGGCCGGCTGGAAGATCAGGTTGACGGTGCCGGCGAAATCACGGTTCTCGGCGAGATAGCGCGCGGCGGCGAGCAGCATGGTGGTATGCCCGTCATGGCCGCAGGCATGCATCCGGCCCGGATGCTTCGAGGAGTAGGGCAGGTTCGTCGTCTCGTCGAGCGCCAGGCAATCCATGTCGGCGCGCAGACCGACCGCGCGGCCGGGCCTGTTGCCGCGAACCACCCCGACGACGCCGGTCCGGCCGACATTCTCGGTGACCTCGATGCCCCATTCGCGCAATTTGTCGGCGACGAGCCTGGCCGTGCGCACCTCTTCCAGGCCGAGCTCGGGATGGGCGTGGATGTCGCGGCGGATCGCGGTGAAGGCGGCGTGATGCTGATCGAGCCAGGCGTCGAGCTTGGTCATGGTCTGTCGGATCCCTCTCCTGCGCCGGCGGGCATGGTCGCCGCCTGCGTCCCTTCTTAAGCCCTTACGCCCGATTGTGGCAGCATCACTGCGCGGATGCCGCAGGGCGGTCATGCTCGGGCGGCCGATGGCAGCCGGGATCGACACGCATCCTTGACCTTCGCCCCGCATTAGCCCATGAGGGGTTGCAAGGATCTGCCCCGAAACCCCGGCCTTGCGCCGGGGTTTTGCGTTTGCGCGGGCGCTTGCGCGTGAAGGCGGACAAGCAGGGAAACCGCTCATGGCGAATGTTGTGGTGGTCGGCGCCCAGTGGGGCGACGAGGGCAAGGGCAAGATCGTCGACTGGCTCTCCAGCCAGGCCGATGTGGTCGTGCGGTTCCAGGGCGGCCACAACGCCGGCCATACGCTCGTCATCGACGGCGTCACCTACAAGCTCTCGCTTTTGCCCTCCGGCATCGTGCGGCCGGGCAAGCTCTCGGTCATCGGCAACGGCGTCGTCGTCGATCCCTGGCACCTCGTCGAGGAGATCGGCAAGCTGCGCGCGCAAGGCGTCGCGATCACGCCCGACAATCTGCGCATCGCCGACAACGCCACGCTGATCCTGCCGCTGCATCGCGAGCTCGATCATTTCCGCGAGACCGCCAATGTCGGCATGAAGATCGGCACGACCAAGCGCGGCATCGGCCCGGCCTATGAGGACAAGGTCGGCCGCCGCGCCATCCGCGTCGTCGACCTGAAGGACGACGCGCTGCTCAAGGCCAAGATCGAGCGGCTGCTCGCCCATCACAACGCCCTGCGCCGCGGCCTCGGCATCGGCGAGGTCGACGGCGGGGAGCTCCTCGCCCAGCTCAAGGCGATCGCGCCCGAGGTCCTGCCGTTCGCCGAAACGGTCTGGGCGCTGCTCGATGCCGAGCGCCGCGCGGGCAGGCGCATCCTGTTCGAGGGCGCGCAGGGCGCGCTGCTCGACGTCGACCACGGCACCTATCCCTTCGTCACCTCCTCGAACATCGTCGCCGGCCAGGCCGCGACCGGCTCCGGCTTGGGCCCCTCCGCGGTCGGCTATGTGCTCGGCATCGCCAAGGCCTACACCACCCGCGTCGGCGAAGGCCCCTTCCCGACCGAGCTCTTCGACGAGACCGGCGAGCTGATCGGCCAGAAGGGCAAGGAGTTCGGTGTCGTCACCGGGCGCAAGCGCCGCTGCGGCTGGTTCGACGCCTGCCTCGTGCGCCAGACGGTGAAGACCTCCGGCATCGACGGCATCGCGCTGACCAAGCTCGACATCCTCGACGGCTTCAAGGAGATCAAGGTCTGCGTCGGCTACCGGCTCGACGGCGAGGTGATCGAGCATCTGCCCGCCGGCCAGAACGACCAGGCCCGCGTCGAGCCGGTCTACGAGACGATCGAAGGCTGGGACGGCTCGACCGCCAATGCCCGCTCCTGGGCCGATCTGCCGGCGCAGGCAATCAAATATGTCCGCCGCATCGAGGAGCTGATCGGCGCCACCGTCGCCGTGCTCTCGACCAGCCCCGAACGCGACGACACCATCCTCGTCCATAATCCTTTCGAGGGTTGACGCAGGCCCTCATCAGCGACAAGTGAGGCCAATGGCCGACTTCTATCCGATCCTGGCGCGTGCCGTCGCCGGGCTGCCCGACCCCTCACCCGAGGCCCGGCGCGCCATCTATGAGCGGGCGCGGACGGCTCTCGTCGCGCAGCTGCGCGGCCTCGACCCGCCGCTGAGCGAGGCCGAGATCATGCGCGAGCGCCTGGCGCTCGACGAGGCCGTCGCCCGGATCGAGGCCGATCACGACGAGGCGCCCGCCCCGGCCCCGGCGGCGGAAGGCCCGGTGATCCGCACCGTCGAAGCCCCGCTGCTGCCGATTCGCCCGCCGGCGCCGAAGAAGCCGCCGGAATTCGCCCCGCTGCCCGCCGCCGCGGGGCAGGAGGAAGGCGAGCCGCTGCCCGAGCCGGCCGAGCCGCAGGCCGCCCGGCCGCGGCTCCAGCCGCCGCGCGAGCCGCGGGTGAAGCCCGGCCATGTCCGCTCGGCGATCGTCGGCGGCGTCGTGGCGGTCGCGGTCGCGGCGATCGCGGCCACCGCGATCTACGTCCACAAGCTCAGGCCGCAGGACACGCCGCGCCCGAACGGCGAAACCGCCTCGCAGCAGCAGCCTCAGGCCCCCCAGCCCGACAATGGCGGCAAGATCGCAGAGCGGGTCGGCGAGCCCGGCGCCCCGCCGCAGAACCGCCCCGCCGGCAACCAGCCCGGCGGCGCCCCCGGCATCCCGGTGCCGCAGCCCGGCGGCGAGATCGCCGTCGCCCAGCGCGCGGTACTGTTCGTCGAGGTCCCCGAGACCCCGCAGCAGCCGCAGACCGCGAACGGCCGGGTATTCTGGCGTCTCGACAGCGAGAGCGCCGGCCAGGGCCGCCCGATCGAGACCATCGTGCGGGCGACGGTGGAGATCCCGGATCTGGGCCTGAGCCTCGATTTCACCATCCGCCGCAACACCGACCCGGCCTTGCCGGCCTCGCACATCATCGGCCTGCGCTTCAGCAGCACGGGCGACCCCGCCACCCAGACGGTCAAGGAAGTCGGCGTTCCCCAGTTCAAGACCGAGGAAGGCGAGCGCGGCGCGCCCCTTTCGGCAATCAATTCGGCCCTGGGCGACAATCTCTTCGTGGCGGCGCTGTCGAATGTGCCGGTCGAGGTCGAGCGCAATGTCGACCTGATCCTCAACCGCAGCTGGATCGACGTGCCGGTGCGCTTCGCCTCCGGCCGGCGCGGCATCATCACCTTCGAGAAGGGCGTCTCCGGCAGCCAGACGCTGGCCGACGCCTTCGGCCGCTGGCAGTAGGGCATCGGACCGAAAAATTTTCGGAAAAAATCCGATGCTAAAACAAAGAGCTTCTCAGCTCTTCCGCTGCGCCGCGAACCGCGCCGCCGCCCTGAGCACATCCGCCGCCGGGCCGAAGCCCGAAAGCGCCGCGACCGCCTCGGCGCTCAGCCTGTCGCGCTCGCGCTTGGCGCCGGCAAGGCCGAGCGCGCCCACCAGCGTCGCCTTGCCCTTGCCCTCGTCCTTGGCCGTCGCCTTGCCCATCTGGCCGGCATCCGATTCGACGTCGAGGATGTCGTCGGCGATCTGGAAGGTCGCGCCGAGCGCCCGGCCGTAGCGGCCGAGCGCGACGAGCGCCGCAGCGTCGGCGCCGCCGAGCCGGGCGCCGATCTCGACCGCCGCCGCCAGCAGCGCCCCGGTCTTCATCGCCTGGAGCCGGCGGATCTCGGCCTCCGGAAGCGCCTCCCGCCGTGCCTCGAATCGGCCTTCGGCGGCAAGGTCGAGCATCTGGCCCCCGACCATGCCGCCACAGCCGGAAGCGCGCGCGAGCGCGCCGACCAGCGCCGCCCTCACCGCCCCGGATTCATGCGTCGCCTGCTCCGCCAGCACCGCGAAGGCGAGCGTCAGGAGCGCGTCGCCGGCGAGGATGGCGGTCGCCTCGTCGAAGGCCTTGTGCACGGTCGGCCGGCCGCGGCGCAGATCGTCGTCGTCCATCGCCGGCAGATCGTCATGCACCAGCGAATAGCAATGCAGGAGCTCGACCGCGGCGCCCGCCCGCCGCGCCTGCGCGGCCGGAACGCTGAAGAGGCCGGCGGTCTCGACCGTCAGGAAGGGCCGCAGCCGCTTGCCGCCGCCGAGCGCGCCGTGGCGCATCGCGGCGACGAGCCGCGCCGGCCGGGTAAGCTCGCCGGCGGCGGGCTCGGCCGAAAGCAGGGTCTCGAGCAGCGCCTCGATCGCTTCGGCGTTCTGCGCCAGCCGGGCATCGAGATCGCCGGGACGGGCCGGAGACGGAGGGGAACTCATGAGCTGGATCTCGCGTTCGCTGCCGAAAGGGGGCCTTGCCGGACGATCGCCGCATCGTCAAGCTCAGCCGCCGGATCGACCGGCGAGGAGGATGAGGCAAGGTGCTGGGTCGGATTCTGCGCCTGTGCTTCCGGATTGCGCTGTGGCTTTCTCTCGCGCTTGCGGCGGCGATCCTGATCTACCGCTTCGTGCCGGTGCCCTCGACGCTGATGCTCGGCCGCTGGCTGACGCTGAGGCCCGTCGAGCGCGAATGGGTGCCTCTCGAACAGATCTCGCCGCATCTGATCCGGGCCGTCATCGCCTCGGAGGATCAGCGCTTCTGCAGCCATCGCGGCGTCGACTGGGTCGAGCTCGGCAAGGTTCTGGCGAACGAGGACGGGCCGGGCCGCGGCGCCTCGACCTTGACCATGCAGACCGCCAAGAACGTCTTCCTCTGGCCCGGCCGCTCCTATCTGCGCAAGGGGCTGGAGCTCCCGCTCGCGATCGTGATCGATCTCGCCTGGGGCAAGCGGCGCGTCATCGAGGTCTATCTCAACCTCGCCGAATGGGGCGATGGCCTGTTCGGCGCGGAAGCCGCGGCGCAACGCTATTTCCGCAAACCGGCGGCAAGGCTTACCCCCGCGGAGGCCGCCCGCCTCGCCGGCGCCCTGCCGAACCCGCTGCTGCGCAACCCGGGCAAGCCGAATCGGGCGCTGCAATCCGCCGCCGGCCGCAGCCTGCGCCGGCTCGGTGGGCTCGGCCCGCTCGGCGACTGCGCCCTGCCCGGCTGATCGCTTCGCGTCCCACGAAGAAATCCGGATTCGGCACTAGCCAGCACCCCCCCGAACGTGTATGGCCAACGCCTCACGAGATTGATCCGTCGCCGTGGCGGAGGCGTGGCCTTGAGCCCGCGTCCGGGCGGTGGCACGATTGGAGAGTACAATGGCCGTTCCGAAGAGAAAGACGTCGCCGTCGAAGCGTGGCATGCGCCGCTCGGCCGACGCCCTGAAGCAGCCCGCCTATGTCGAGGACAAGAACTCCGGCGAGCTGCGCCGTCCGCATCACGTCGACCTGAAGACCGGCATGTATCGCGGCCGCCAGGTGCTGAAGGTCAAGACCGACGCCTGAGGCGGTCGCTCTACGGCCTGCCTGCAAGATCCAAACCGGCCGCGAGGCCGGTTTTTCTTTGGCTTCAGCCCCGCCCCGCCTGCAAACGCCCATGCCCGGCCGCGACCGTAAGCCGCGCCGCCGCCCGGTATGAGCCCGCCGCCGCTTGCGGGCTCGCCCGCCCGCACCGGGCAAAGGAGCCGATCTCGGCCCGCGCCGCTGCCGCCTGCAGGAGCACGAGCAGCGAGGCGTCGGGAGAGCCCGTCGTCCGTTCGGTCCGGCTTGCGGCCTCAGCCATGTCCTGCTCCGGCACAGATGCGTTGCGACGAAGCGGTCGGTGCAAGAGTTCGGCCAGACTTAACGCAGCGTTAAGCAGGCAGGCTGCATCGTTTCGAAGCACTTCCCATCCGATGGACAGGGCGCCGAAGCACCGGAACGGCGCCGCGCATCCGTCCGACCGAGGCTCCGCGATGCCCTCCCCGTCGACCTTCAGCCTCCAGAACGGCAATCCGGTGGATCCCCGCAGCGTCCTGTCCTCGATCGGGGAGGTGGTCTATGGCTGGGATATCCGCGCCGACACGCTGAGCTGGGGGCCGAACGCCGGCGAGGTCCTCGGCCCGCTTCCCGAGCAGGCGATGACGCGCGGCCTCGCCTTCGCCGGGCTGGTCGAGCCCGGCAGCGGGCCGAGCCGCTACGACGCGATCTTCTGCGCGAGCGAGCACGATACCGGTGAAGGCGTGATCTACCGCACCCGCTACGCCATCGATCTCGCCGGCCGCAAGATGTGGGCGGAGGACACCGGCCGCTGGTTCGCCGGCAGCGACGGCTATCCCGCGAGCGCGCGCGGGGTGCTCAGGCTCGAGCGCGCCGCACGGCCCGACGAGCTCGAGCAGTTCGGCAACGAGCTCTGCGACCGCCCGGCCCTGATCGAGCGCATCGGCGCCGCCCTGCAGGAACATCTTCCGGCGGAACGGCCGGTCGTCGTCCTCGTCGCGGCCATCGACGAGCTCGCCCGCCTCAACGACGATTTCGGCCACGAGGCGACCGACGAGATCATCGCCACCGTCCACGAGCGCCTGCGCTCGGTGACGCGCCGGCGCGACCATCTCGTCCGCTATGCCGGCAACAGCTTCGCCATCCTGCTCGTCGGCTGCCCGCCGGACCAGATCGAGCAGGCATCCCGCCGCTTCATCAAGATCGTCGCGCAGGCTGCGATCGAGACCAGCCACGGCATCGCGCTCGTCAGGCTGCGCGTCGGCGCGGCGAGCGCGCCCGAGCTCGGCAGCCATGGCGGCACGCTGCTCGCCGCCGCCGAGAGCGCGCTCGCCAGCGCCCGCACCGGCGCGAGCGATGCCGCCATCATGGCCAGGCCCCAGCCGCGGCACGACCCCGTCGCCGAGCAGCCCAGCTTCGACGTGCAGGCGATCTCGGCGCTGAACGAGCGCCGCGTGCGCCTGGCGCTGCAGCCGATCGTCAGGACCGCGTCCCGCCAGATTGCCTTCCACGAGGCGCTTCTGCGCGTCGGCCAGGGCGATTCCGGCCTTTATTTCGCCTCGGCGGAGCTGATACCGATGCTGGAGCGGCGCGGCCTCGTGCGGCTGTTCGACCAGCGCGTGCTCGAACTCGCGATCGGGCTGCTCGGCGCCGATCCGGATATCACGCTCTCGATCAACGTCTCGCCGCGTTCCCTCCACGATCCTGAATGGTTCGACGCCTTCATTGCCTGCACCGGCGCCGCCGAAGGCAAGGCCGCGCGGCTGATCGTCGAGGTCACCGAAACGGCGACGATCGAGGATCCCGGCCGCATCGCGAAGCTGCTCGGACGCATCAAGGAACGGGGTGCCCGCATCGCCATCGACGATTTCGGCGCCGGCCACACCTCGCTCAAGCATCTGCGCGCCTTCCCGATCGACATCCTGAAGATCGACGGCGCCTTCACCCAGAACCTGCGCCGCTCCACCGACGACCGCTTCTATGTTCGCACGCTGGTGGAGCTCGCCGGCCATCTCGGCGTCGAGACGGTGGCCGAATGGGTCGACGACGAGATGCAGGCGAGCATGCTGCGCGACTGGGGCGTCACCTATCTGCAAGGCCATCTCGTCGGCCGCGCCGAGCTCGCCGAGCCGTCGCAGCTCACGCCGCGCCGCTCCGCGGTCGGGTAGGCCGCGCCCGAACCCGCCCGAAAGACGCCGCCTCAGCGCGAGCGCGACAGCTTGTCCAGGCGCTCGCGCATCTCGTTGAGCTCGCGCTTGAGATCGCCGAGTTCGCCGCCTCCCGCCTCCGCCGCGGGCTTGGCGCCGGCGGAGGCGTCCTGCCGGGCCTGCGCCGCAGCGGTGAACGGGTTGAACAGCCGGAAGGCTTCGGTGAACATCTGCATGTTCGCCCGCGTCTGGGCCTGGATGGCGTCCATCGCATTGCCGCCGAAGGTCGTTCCGCCGAAGGCCTTGGCCATCTGCTCGCGGAACTTGCTCTGCTCCTGGGTGAAGTTCTCCATCGAGAACTCCAGATAGCGCGGCACCAGCGCCTGCATGCTGTCGCCGTAGAAGCGGATGAGCTGGCGCAGGAACGCGATCGGTAGGAGGTTCTGCCCGTCCTTGGCCTCCTCGTCGAAGATGATCTGCGCCAGGACCGAGCGCGTGATGTCTTCCCCGGACTTGGCGTCGTAGACGACGAAATCCTCGCCCGCGCGCACGAGCCCGGCGAGATCCTCCAGCGTCACATAGGAACTGGTGCCCGTATGGTAGAGACGCCGGTTGGCGTATTTCTTGATGACGGTCGGTTCTTTGTCGCTGGCCATCACTTCCCGCTTGACGTTGATCCACGGCCACCGGTTCGGCCCGGCGTGCTCGGCGAAACGATCTCCCTCGCCCGACGATAGCCTGTCGGTGCTGCACCGCAAGCTCTTTGAGCGAGCGCGGCAAAAAACCCTCGCGGCCGCCCTCGCCCGTCTTGACGCCGCCGCAGCGGACTTCGAAGGTGGGGCGAACGGCTGAGGCCGGCGGGAGAGGCCGGGCCGTGACAACAAAGCAAGGAACCCTCTCATGGCAGATTCGGATATCGTGATCGTCGCTGCGGCCCGCACGGCGGTCGGCGCCTTCAGCGGCGCTTTTGCCAACACTCCCGCCCATGAGCTCGGAGCGGTCGCGATCAAGGAGGCGCTGCGGCGCGCCAAGGTCGAGGCCGCCGAGGTCGACGAGGTCGTGCTCGGCCAGGTGCTCGCCGCCGGCCAGGGCCAGAACCCGGCCCGCCAGGCGGCGATGGCAGCCGGCATCCCGCAGGAGAAGACCGCCTGGGGCCTCAACCAGCTCTGCGGCTCGGGCCTGCGCAGCGTCGCCATCGGCCTGCAGCAGATCGCCAACGGCGATGCCAACGTCATCGTCGCCGGCGGCATGGAATCGATGTCGCTCGCCCCGCACGCCGCCTATATGCGCTCGGGCACCAAGATGGGCGACATCAAGTTCACCGACACCATGATCAAGGACGGCCTCTGGGACGCCTTCCACGGCTATCATATGGGCACGACCGCCGAGAACGTCGCGACCAAGTACCAGATCAGCCGCGAGGAGCAGGACCGCTTCGCCGTCGCCTCGCAGAACAAGGCCGAGGCCGCACAGAAGGCCGGCAGGCTCAGCGACGAGATCGCCCCGGTCACCGTCAAGACCCGCAAGGGCGACATCGTCGTCGACAGCGACGAATACCCGCGTCACGGCGCGACGCTGGAAGCGATGGCCAAGCTCAAACCGGCCTTCTCGAAGGACGGCACGGTGACCGCCGGCAACGCCTCGGGCATCAATGACGGCGCCGCCGCGCTCGTCGTGATGAGCGCGAAGGAAGCGGCCCGCCGCGGCTTGACTCCGCTTGCCCGCATCGCCTCCTGGGCGACGGCCGGCGTCGACCCGGCGATCATGGGCACCGGCCCGATCCCCTCGACCCGCAAGGCGCTGGAGAAGGCCGGCTGGAAGATCGGCGACCTCGATCTCGTCGAGGCCAACGAGGCTTTCGCGGCACAGGCGATCGCGGTCAACAAGGACCTCGGCTGGAACCCGGACATCGTCAACGTCAATGGCGGGGCGATCGCGATCGGCCATCCGATCGGCGCCTCCGGCGCGCGCGTGCTGGTGACGCTGCTGCACGAGATGGCCAAGCGCGACGCCAAGAAGGGCCTCGCCACGCTCTGCATCGGCGGCGGCATGGGCGTTGCCCTGGCCGTGGAGCGCTGAGGCAGGCGTGGCGTTTGCGACGTCCAACCGCTCCCCGGTTCGCCCCGGGGGCGTTTTCATCCCCAGCGGGAAAAAAGTGAAAAGGGGGAAACGGCCATGGCGAAGGTGGCACTGGTTACAGGCGGCTCGCGCGGCATCGGCGCCGCGATCTCGAAAGGCTTGAAGGCGGCCGGCTACACTGTGGCGGCGAGCTATGCCGGCAATGACGAGGCGGCGGGGAAGTTCACCGCCGAGACCGGGATCAAGACCTATAAATGGGACGTCTCGGACTATGATTCCTGCGTCGCCGGCATCGCCAAGGTCGAAGCCGATCTCGGGCCGGTCGACGTGCTCGTCAACAATGCCGGCATCACCCGCGACGGCATGTTCCACAAGATGACCAGGGACCAGTGGAGCGCGGTCATCAACACCAACCTGAACTCGCTGTTCAACATGACCCGCCCGGTCTGGGAGGGCATGCGCGCGCGCAAATTCGGCCGCGTCATCTGCATCTCCTCGATCAACGGCCAGAAGGGCCAGATGGGCCAGGTCAACTACTCCGCCGCCAAGGCCGGCGACATCGGCTTCGTCAAGGCGCTGGCGCAGGAGGGCGCGCGCGCCGGCATCACGGTCAACGCGATCTGCCCCGGCTACATCGCGACCGAGATGGTCAAGGCGATCGACCCGGCCGTGATCGAGAAGTCGATCCTGCCGCATATCCCGGTCGGGCGCCTCGGCGAGCCTGAGGAGATCGCGCGCGCGGTCGTGTTCCTGGCGAGCGACGATGCCGGCTTCATCACCGGCTCGACCCTCTCGGCCAATGGCGGCCAGTACATGGCCTGACCGGCCCCGGCAGACGCGTTGAAAAGAGACGCCCCGGAAACAGCCAGTGGTTGTTTCCGGGGTTATTTATCTGCCCTGCTGCCTGCTCTTCGGCAGCAGGAAGGCCAGCAGGCCGAGCGCCGGCAGCCAGGCGCAGATCTTGAAGACCTGGATGATGCCGATCTGGTCGGCGAGCAGGCCGATGGCCGCCGCCGCGACGCCGCCGAGCCCGAAGGCCAGCCCGTAGAACAACCCGCCGACGAGCCCGATCCGGTGCGGCACGAGATCGATCGCATAGATCAGGATCGCCGAGAAGGCGCTCGACATGATGAAGCTGACGGCGATGCTGAGCACGCCGGTCCAGAACAGGTCGGCATGGGGCAGCATCAGCGCGAAGGGCAGCGAGCCGAGGATCGACAGCCAGATCACCCGGTCGCGGCCGATCCGGTCGCCGATCATGCCGCCGACGATCACCCCGACGGCGCCGACGACGAGATAGATGAACAGCATGACCTGTGAGAGCTGGATCTCGACGCCGAAGCGCGTGATCAGATAGAAGGTGTAATAGGAGGTGAAGGCGGCGGTATAGCCGTTCTTCGAGATCAGCAGCACGATCAGCACGGCCATCGCCAGCACGATGCGGCTACGCGGCAGGCCATGGCGCGCCACCTCCTCGACATGGTCGCGGGACGCCTTCTGGTCGCGCCGCAGCGCCGTATAGCGCGCACCGAGCCAGCCCATCACCAGCATCGCCACAAGCACCACGCCGGAGAACCAGGACAGGCTCTCCTGCCCGCGCGGCATCACCACCGCAGCCGCCAGCAGCGGCCCGATGGAATAGCCCATATGGCCGCCGACCTGGAACACGCCCTGCGCCAGCCCCTGCCGGCCGGCGGCGGCATGGCGCGCCATCCGCGTCGCTTCGGGATGGAACACCGCCGAGCCGAGCCCGATCAGCCCCGCGGCGAACAGGACCACGCCATAGCTATCGGCGAAGGAGAGCATCAGCAGCCCGGCCAGCGTCGCGCACATGCCGGCGACCATGGCGTAGGCCCATGGCCTGCGGTCGGTGAGGAAGCCGAGCAGGGGCTGCAGCAGCGACGACGTCACCTGGAAGGCGAGCGTGATCAGGCCGATCTGCACGAAATCGAGCTGATAGTTCTCCTTGAACAACGGATAGAGCGCCGGGATCATCGACTGGACGAGATCGTTCAGCAGATGGGCGAGGCTGAGCGCCGCCAGGACCGGCATCAGCGGGCGGCTCGCGGCCGATTGCAGCGGAAGGGAGGTCATGGCGCATGGCAATGAGCCGGCGCGCGCGCAGGGTCAACGCCGCCGGAAGCATGGCGCCCATGGCCGCCATGCCGGGTGGCGGCGCAAAATAGCTCATGAATTGCCGAAAAAGGCGCAGGAACCCCTCTCCCGGAGGGAGAGGTTTCCCGCGCTATCCGAGCCTAGTTTGGCACATCTGAGCCACCCCCATCGGCAAGCCCGGCGAAAGCTGCTATCGCCGCACGGTCTTCCACCCCGGCTCGTCCATGACCTCCCGCACCGCGACCCTCATCGGCTTCTGCGCCATCCTGCTCTGGTCGACGCTCGCGCTGTTTGCGGCGATGTCGGGCCGGGTTCCGCCCTTCCAGCTCGTCGCCATGACCTTCGTCATCGGCGGGCTCCTGATCCTGGCGATCACGGCGGTGCGCGGGCGGCTCTCCCGCATCCGCCCGACGCCGGCCTCCTTCGCGCTGGGCCTCTACGGCCCGTTCGGCGATACCGCCCTCTACTACGCCGCGGTGAAGACGGCCCCGCCCGCCGAGGCGAACCTGATCCATTATCTCTGGCCGCTGCTGATCGTGCTCTTCGCCGCGCTGCTGCCGGGCGGCGGCCTCAAGGCCCGCCACCTGATCGGCGCGCTGATCGGCCTTGCGGCGACGGGCCTCCTGGTCTCGGGCAACCTCGGGACCGGCGGCGGGCTTTCGCTCGGGCATGGGCTGGCGGCGCTCGGCGCCTTCGTGTGGGCGAGCTATTCGGTGATCTCGCGCCGCTTCGCCGAGGTCCCTTCCGAAAGCCTGAGCCTGACCATGCTGGGCTGCGCCGTCCCTGCGCTCGCCTGTCACCTCGCCTTCGAGAGCACGCTCTGGTCGCTGACCGCGACCGAATGGGCGGGCGTGCTCGGCCTCGGCCTCGGCTCGACCGGGCTTGCCTTCATCGTCTGGGATATCGGCATGAAACAGGGCGACGTCGCCCTGCTCGGCGTCGCCTCCTATGCCGCGCCGGTGCTCTCGACGCTGATCCTGGTGCTGTTCGGCTACGCCCCGGCGAGCTGGCTGCTCGCCGCCTCCTGCGCCTTGATCGTGGCCGGGGCGCTGGTCGCGAGCGGCGGCGGCCGCAAGGGCTGAAGCGCCTGTTCAGTTCCGCCTGAGCAGCCGCTCGAGATAGTCCAGCTCCTCGGTCGGGCGCAGCGGATCGCCGAGCCGCTTGCGCAGCTCCTCGAGGATGCGCCGTGCCCGCTGGGTCGCGCTCTCGTCGGCGCCGGGCACCTTGACCCCGCCATCGGCCCAGTCGCGCTGGCGCTGCGGCCGGCCGAGCGGGTCCTCGCTGCCGCGCTGCTGCGCGGACGGCCGGCCCTGCTGGCGCCCGTCCGGCTCGCCATAGGCCTGCCCCTCGCCTTCGCCCTCGCCGGGCTCGCCCTGCATCTGCTGGGCGAGGTTCTGGCCGCCCTTGCGCAGCGCCTCGAGCGCGCGGCCCTGCGAATCGAGCGCCTCGCCGCCCTGCCCCTGCCCGAGCTGCCCCTCGGCCTCGCGCATCGCGTCCTCGGCCTCGTCGAGCTCGCCGTTCTGCGGAGCGCCCATGCCGCGCATCCGCCGCTGCAGCTCCTGCAACCGCTCGCGCAGGGCCTGCTGGCGCTGCGACAGGCCCTGTCCCTGCCCGTCCTGGCCCTGCATGCCCTCGCCGTCTTCGCCGTCCTCGCCCTGCTCGCCGGGCTGCTGCTGGCCCTGCTGGCCGCGCTGCCCCTGCTGGCCCGGCTGGCGCTGGCCAGGCCTCGCCTGCTGCTGGCCGGGGCGCTGGCCGCGCCGGGTCTGCCGGCGCTGCTCGTTCTGATAGGTCTCGTCGCGCAGGTTCTGCTGGTCGCGCGTCATCCGGTCGAGATCGCCGAGCGCCTGGTTCATCTCGCGCTGGCGCTGGTCCTGCTGGCCGGGGCGCGCCATCTGGAGGTTGTTGAGCATCCGGTTGAGCTCCTCCATCAGGCGCTGCGCCTCGGCCATGTCGCCGCGCTTCGACAGTTCCTCGATGCGGTCGAGCATGTTCTGGAGGTCGCGCGGCGTCACCGTGCGGAAGTTCTCGGGTAGCCGGGCCTGATTCTGGGCGCCGTCGCGCTGTTGCTGGCGCATCATCTGCTCGGCGAGCTGGCGCATGTAATTGTCCAGCGCCCGGCGCATCTCGTCGGTGAGCTTCCTGATCTCCTCCTCGGAGGCGCCGCGCTCCAGCGCCTGCTGCAAATTCTCCTGCGCCTGCCGGAGCGCCCGCTCGGCATCGGACATGTCGCCGTCCTCGAGCTGGAGCGCCATCGCCCACATCAGCTCGGCGACCTCGCGCAAAGCGTCATCGCCGCCGGCCCGGCGCAGCCGCTCGGTCAGCATGCGCATGCCGAGATAGATCCCGGGCTCCTTCATGAACAGGCCGGGCTCGATCATCAGCGCGTCCATGGCGAGCTGCACCCTGGAGCGGTCGTCGACGTCCATCGCGAGCTTGCGCCGCTGCTCGACCAGCGCCTTGGCCAGCGGCTTGGTGAAGGTGCGCTGCGGCAGCGTGACCTCGATCGGCTCGCTGCGGCCTTCCTGCCCGGCCTCGTCCCGGGCGACCAGCACCATGCGCACCCGGGCGCCGGCCCAGGGATGGGCCGAGAAATCGACCGTGCCGCGATTTTCCTCCTCGCCCGAGACGGAAGACGGCACGGCGAGGTTCTGCTTCGGCGGCTCGACCAGCGAGCGCCCGCCCTTGGCCGCGTCCGGACGCGAGACGTCCACCTCGATCGAAGCGATGCCGTAATCGTCACCGGCCCGGTAGGTGATGCTCAAGCCGCCCGACTGCGCGCCGGTGACGGGCTTGGGCGGATCGGTGAAGGCGATGGTCGGGGGCTGGTCGGGGATCGCCGTGATCGTCAGCACCGTGCCGGGCGCCCCGCTGCCGGTGAGCTTCAGCGTGCCGTTGCCGGCAAGCGTGAAGCGTTTCTCCAGCACCGCCTGCTGCGGCGGGGTGGCGGCGTCCTTCTCGCCTTGCGCCTCCGGCGCGATCGGCGCGAGCCGCCCGGTGGTGGCGACGTCCATGGCGCTCTTGCCGGCGACGCGCACGACGATGACGGATTTCTCCGGCGCGCTGAAATGCGGGCTCGCGAGCTTGGCGAAGTCGATCAGGATCGGCGGCAGGCGGGTATAGGCGGGCGGGTCGATCCAGGCGTCGATCCGGGTCGAGGCGGCAACGGCCGAAGGCCCCTTCCAGTCGAAGGCGGCGGAGAGGCGCTGCGTCGCCTCGGGGCCGGCGACGAAGAAGCCGGTGACGGCGGCGAGCAGCGGCACGGCGCGCAGCGCCCGCCGGTCGCGCACTGCCATCAGGGGTCGTGGCGGCGCGACGCTGAGGCCCGAGACCTGCCGGCTCTGGCGCTCGACATGCAGCTTCCACAGCGCCTGCGAGACCGGATCGGCGGCGCCGACGGCCAGGCTGTCCTCCAGCGCCGAGGCCGGGCGGTGCCCGCCGGGCAAGGAGCGGTCGAGCCGCGCCAGCGCCTCGCGATGGGTCGGCCGGACAAGGCGGGCGATCGGCCAGAGGCTTGCGACGAAAGCTGCGGCGAAGGCCAGCACGCCGGTGATCCGCCCCTGCCAGGGCAGATAGGTCCACAAGCCGAACCAGGACGCTGCGAGGAAGGCGAGAACGAGCCCGAGCGGCAGCCACAGCCGCGGCCAGAGCCGCTCCCAGCCGAGCGAGAAGCGCGAGGCCAGCGCGAGACGGCCGAGCCGCTGGCGGATGCCCTCGATCGTATCGGGCGCCTTGCGGCGCTCTGCCTCGCTCATGCCATCGCTCCGGGCGGCCCCCGTTCCTGTCCGACTCCGATCAGGCTAGCACGCGAATGTGGCATTGCCAGTGCGAAGAGGCGCCGACGCACAGCGCTCCGCCTTTCGTGAACGGAGACGGCGGCGGGTCGCCTCAGCCGAACCACTCCGGCACCCGGTCCGTGCCGATCAGCGCCTCGTAGCTCTGGCGCGGCCGCGTCACCGCATAAGTCTCGCCCTTGACCATGACCTCCGCGACGAGCAGGCGCTGGTTGTAGGTCGAGGACATCGAGGCGCCATAGGCGCCCGCCGTCATGAAGGCGATGAGGTCGTCCTGCTTCATGACCGGCAGCACCCGCCCGGTCGTGAAGGTGTCGCCCGTCTCGCAGATCGGCCCGACCACGTCATAGGCGACCTCGGCCGCGTCGGGCGCCGGCTCCTTGACCGGCCAGATCTCGTGATAGGCCTCGTACATCGCCGGCCGGACGAGGTCGTTCATCGCCGCGTCGACGACGAGGAACCGCTTCATCGGGCGCTGGTTGAGATGCAGCACCCGCGTCAGCAGGATGCCGGCATTGCCGACGATCAGGCGGCCCGGCTCGAAGCCGAGCTCGACGTCGAGCCCCTTCGTCACCTTGGCCACCATCGCGGCATAGGCTTCGATCAGCCCCGGCCCGTAGTCGAAGGTCTTCGGGATATCGTAGGGGATGCCGAGCCCGCCGCCGAGATCGAGCCGGTCGACGCGATGGCCCTCCCCCCGCAGCGCGCCGGTGAGCGCCACGATCTTGGCATAGGCCGCCTCGAAGGCGTCGATCTCGTGGATCTGGCTGCCGATATGGAGGGCGAGCCCCATGATCCTGACGCCCGGCATGTTCGCCGCCCGCGCGTAAAGCCGCCCGACCTCCTCGAAGGAGACGCCGAACTTGTTCTCCGACGAGCCGGTCGTGATCTTGGCATGGCCGCCGGCGCCGATATCCGGGTTGACCCGGAACACTGCCTCCTGCCGCTTGCCCAGCGCAGCACCGACCTTCGAGAGCAGGTCAAGCTCGCTCTCGCTCTCGATATTGACCTGGTAGATGCCGGCCTCGACCGCGAAGCGCAGCTCCTCAGCGCTCTTGCCAACGCCGGAGAAGACGATCCGCCCGGCCGGGATGCCGGCGGCGAGCGCCTTGCGCACCTCGCCTTCCGAGACGGTGTCGATGCCGGCGCCGAGCGCCCCCAGCGTCTTGAGCACGCCGAGATTGCCGTTCGCCTTCATGGCGTAGAAGACATGCGTCCTGCCGGCCGGCGCGACCGTCTTCATCGCCGCCGCGAACAGCTTGTAATGCCGCTCGATCGTGGCGCTGGAATAGACGTAAACGGGCGTGCCGACCTCGGCCGCGATGCGTTCGAGATCGACGCCCTCGGCATGGAGCGAGCCGTCGCGATAGGCGAAATGGTGCATGGGATTGAGCCGTCACATCAGCGGATCGAGGATGAACGGCTTGTCCGGCACGGTGATCGCCTTGTTGGCCTTGGCGGGCTTGGCCAGCACCGAGCCCGAGCCGAAGGAGGACGGATCGTTCTCCTGCGCCCCGATCTGGTTGTCGGGCAGGTCGATGGCGCCGGTCGCGTTAGGCGGCGGCTCCAGCGGCCCCTTGCGCCCGCAGGCGCCAAGCGCGACGGCCAGAACGCCGGCGACCAGCAGGGCGCGGCCGAGTTTCAGACGGGAATCAAGCACGAAAACCAACCCTCGGACGAGACGTGGCGGGACCTTAGCGGAGGATGCGGCTAAGCGCGAGCGGTTGTGACGGCCCCTACCCCCTCGCAAGCTGCTTCAGCCAGCGCCGCGCCTGCTTTCGGACATTGGCGGGCGCCGTGCCGCCATAGCTGACGCGGCTCCTCACCGACTGGTCGACGCCGAGCACGGCGAAGACGGCCTCGGTGATCCTCGGCTCGACGCCCTGCATCTCGGCAAGCGAGAGCTTCTCCAGCCCGACCTTCTTCTGCGAAGCGATCGCGACCAGCCGGCCGGTGACGTGATGCGCGTCGCGGAACGGCATCTTCAGCACGCGCACCAGCCAGTCGGCGAGGTCCGTCGCGGTGGCGTAGCCGAGGCCGGCGGCCTTCTTCATCGCCTTGAGGTCGGGCTGCATGTCGCGGACCATGCCGGCGGTGGCGGCGAGGCACAAAGACAGCGTCTGCAGCGCGTCGAAGGTGCCCTCCTTGTCCTCCTGCATGTCCTTCGAATAGGTCAGCGGCAGCCCCTTCATCATCGTCAGCAGGCCCTGCAAGGCGCCAAAGACGCGCCCCGCCTTGCCGCGCACCAGCTCGGCCGCGTCGGGGTTGCGCTTCTGCGGCATGATCGAGGAGCCGGTCGAGAAGGCGTCGGAGAGCCGGACGAAGCCGAATTGCGGCGTCGACCACAGCACGATCTCCTCGGCGAGGCGCGACAGATGCATCGCGCAGATCGAGGCCGCCGAGAGCGTCTCCAGCACGAAGTCGCGGTCCGAGACCGAATCGAGCGAGTTCGCCGTCGGCCGGTCGAAGCCGAGCGCGGTGGCCGTCATATGCCGGTCGATCGGGAAGGAGGTGCCGGCAAGCGCAGCCGCCCCCAGCGGGCATTCGTTGAGGCGGGCGCGCGCATCGCGGATGCGGCCGCGGTCGCGCGCCAGCATCTCGACATAGGCGATGAGGTGATGGCCGAAGGTGACCGGCTGCGCCGATTGCAGATGGGTGAAGCCCGGCATCACCGCGCCGGCATGGGCCTCGGCCTTTTCGGCGAGCGCGCGCTGGAGATCGGCCATCTGGCCGTCGAGCTCGTCGAGCGTGTCGCGCACCCACAGCCGCATGTCGGTCGCGACCTGGTCGTTGCGCGAGCGGGCGGTGTGCAGCCGGCCGGCCGCGGCGCCGATCTTGTCCTTGAGACTGGACTCGACGTTCATATGGACGTCCTCGAGCGCGCGCGAGAACGTGAAGGCGCCGCTCTCGATCTCGCCTTCGACCTGCTTCAGCCCGGCGATGATCGCCGCGACGTCCGCCTTCGTCAGGATGCCGGTCTGCCCCAGCATGGCGGCATGCGCCAGCGAGCCGCGGATATCCTGGCGCCAGAGCTTGCGGTCGAAATCGATGGAGGCGTTGATCTCCTCCATGATGGCATCGGGACCTGTGGCGAAACGCCCACCCCACATGCGATTGCTCACGACGGTCTTTCCTGCTTTTGAGGACGTGCGATGACGTCTGGAAAAAAGATCGGACTGGCCCTCGGGGTCGTGGCGGCGCTCGGCCTCGCTGGCATGGGCGCCTTCTACTCCCTCACGGGCGACGCCGGCAACGGATCATGCGCGGCCGCCGGCGCGGCCACCCGGCGCATGGAGCCGCTGGTGCGGGGCGAGGTCGCGGCGGTCACGCTGCACGCCCGCCCGCAAGCCGCGCCGCCGCTCGCCTTCACCGGGCCGGACGGAAAGCCCGCGACGCTCGCGGCGATGAAGGGCAGGACGCTCTTGGTCAATCTCTGGGCGACCTGGTGCGCGCCCTGCCTGAAGGAGATGCCCGCTCTCGACGCACTCCAGAAGGAGATGGGCGGGCCTGATTTCGCCGTCGTCGCGATCAACATCGACACGCGCAACCTCGACAAGCCGAAGGCCTGGCTCGCCGAGAACAGGATCGCCGCCCTGCCCTTCCACGCCGATCCGCAGGCCGCGACCTTCCAGCTGCTGCGCACCGCCCACAAGGTCGAGGGCATGCCGGTCAGCCTCATCGTCGACAAGGCCGGCTGCGAGCTCGGCCTCATCCAGGGCCCGGCCGATTGGGCGAGCGCCGACGCCAAGGCGCTGATCGGCGCGGCGATCGGGCGACCCTGACCGCGGGCGCCTGACGAGGGTTAGAATCTCCCATGCGCTATACGATCGGCCTCGCCACCACCTTCCACGACCCCGCGCTTGCGATCATCGGCCCCGATGGCGAGGTGCTCTTCGCCGAGGCGACCGAGCGCTACCTGCAATACAAGCGCGCGCCGAATTGCGAGCCGGATTCGGCGCCGCGCATGGAAGGGCTGCTGAAGCGCTACATTCCCGCCGGCGCCGAGGTCGCGATCGCCACGAGCTGGGGCGAGGACTTCACCGGCTTCCTCGACCAGATGGGCCGCGCCGGCTCCTTCACGCTCGACGCGCTGCTCAAGCTCTCGCCCGCGCTCAACCGCTCGCTGGTACCCGAGCGTACAGAGCGCGCGCTCATCGCCTCGCTCCATCTCGCCCAGCAGCGCGCCGGCATGGGCGTGCTCATCGGCCTCGACCGCGCCCATGGCCGCGCCAACGTCACGGGCCTGAAGCGCTACGGCCACCATCTCAGCCACGCGGCCTTCGCCTCATGGTCCTCGCCCTTCGCGGACGCCGCCTGCCTCGTCGTCGACGGCATGGGCGAGACCGGGGCCTCGGCCATCTTCGCGCTGGAGAACGGCAAGATCCGCGAGGTGAAGCGCCATCGCGGCCGGGAATCGATCGGCTTCTATTTCGGCCTCGTCACCGATCTCGCCGGCTTCGACCAGGCCAAGGGCGAGGAATGGAAGATCATGGGGCTCGCCCCCTATGGCCGGACCGACCCCGCGCTGATGGCGCTGCTGCGGCGGCTCTATACGATCGAGGGCCACAAGCTTTCCTTCGCCAGGGCCGATATCGTGCAGGCGGTCGCCGCCGAGATCCTGGCCAGGCGCCCGGCCGACGCGCTCGACCGGGGCTGGGCCGATCTCGCCCGCTGCGGGCAGGACGTCTTCGCCGAGATGATGGAGGCCCTGCTCACGGAAACCGCCGCGCTGGTCCCGAGCGAAAACCTCGTCCTCGCCGGCGGCTGCGCGCTGAACTCCTCCTTCAACGGCAAGATCGCCGGCCGCCACGGCTTCAAGAACGTGTTCGTGCCCTCCGCCCCGGCCGACGACGGCAACGCGATCGGCGCAGCATGGCTAGCCCACGCCGAAGCGAATCCGGGCTGGCGCGCACCGAAGGGGCCGCTCACACCCTATCTCGGCTCGCGCGTCTCGACCGAGCCCTTCGAGCGCATGCAAGCCTGGGAGAAGCGGCTGCGCAAGCTCGCTCCCGGCGAGATCGCGCCGGTCACGGCCAAGCTCCTGACCGAAGGCAAGCTGATCGGCTGGGTGCAGGGCCGCGCCGAATTCGGGCCGCGCGCGCTCGGCAACCGCTCGATCCTCGCCGATCCGCGCCCGGCCGACGCCAAGGACATCCTCAACGCCAAGGTGAAGTATCGCGAGGCGTTCCGCCCCTTCGCCCCCTCGATCCTGGCCGAGCATGCCGCCGACTGGTTCGAGGACTATCAGGACGCGCCCTATATGGAGCGCACGCTGACCTGGACGGAGGCGGTGCGCCGGCGCGTTCCAGCCGTGGTGCATGAGGATGGGACGGGCCGGCTGCAGAGCGTCACGGCCGAGCGCAACCCGCGCTACCATGCGCTGATCACGGCTTTCCATGAGCTGACCGGGGTGCCGGTGATCCTCAACACCTCCTTCAACATCATGGGCAAGCCGATCCTGCACACGGCCGAGGACGCGATCCTGATGTTCTACACCAGCGGGCTCGACGCGCTGGTGGTCGAGGACTGGCTCCTGGTGAAATAGAAAGGGCCGGCTTGCGCCGGCCCTTTCGAAAGATCTGTCAGGCCAAGCGCTCAGCCCGCCTGCTTCACCGCGATGCCCTTGCCCTCGAACAGCGCCTGCAATTCGCCGGCCTGGAACATCTCGCGGGTGATGTCGCAGCCGCCGACGAACTCGCCCTTGACGTAGAGCTGCGGGATCGTCGGCCAGTTCGAATAGGCCTTGATGCCCTCGCGGATCTCCTGGTCCTCGAGCACGTTGACGCCGGTGAACGGCACGCCGACATAGTTGAGGATCTGCACGACCTGGCCGGAGAAGCCGCACATCGGGAATTGCGGCGTGCCCTTCATGAAGAGCACCACGTCGTTGTTCTTCACTTCCGCTTCGATGCGGGCGTTGACGTCGGTCATGGTCTCGTCTCCTGGAGCGGGTTCAAGGCCCGCCGGATGGTTTCGTTCTAATCTTGGGGAAGCGCCGTCGTCAGCGCAAGGGCGTGCAGCACGCCGCCCATATTCCCCTTAAGCGCGGCATAGACCATCTGGTGCTGCTGCACCCGGCTCTTGCCCCTGAAGGCGGCCGAGGTGACGGTCGCGGCATAATGGTCGCCGTCGCCGGCGAGGTCGCGGATCTCGACCGTCGCATCCGGCAGCGCCGCCTTGATCATCCGCTCGATCTCATGGGCGTCCATCGCCATGGTCCTGTCTCCTCAGGCCGCCTTGCCGGCCATATAGGCCGGCAGCCAGTCTTCATGAACCTTGCGCAGCTCGGCAACCGCGAGCGCCGGCTCGCCCGGAAGCTCGAGCTGAGCCCCCCCGGTGCGGCCGATGGCGAGCGCCGGCACGCCGGCCGCCTTCGCCTCCGCCACGAGCGCATCGGCCTGGGCCCCCGCCACCGTGACGATATAGCGCGCCTGATCCTCGCCGAAGAGCGCGGCATGGGCGGGGCCCGCCGGCAGCGTCTCGACGGTGGCACCCATGCCCCCGGCCATCGCCATCTCGGCCAGCGCGACCGCCAAACCGCCATCCGACAGGTCGTGGCAGGCCGTGACCCTGCCGGCGGTGATCAGCCCGCGCACGAAATCGCCGTTGCGGCGCTCGACGGCAAGATCGACCGGCGGCGGCGCCCCTTCCTCGCGGCCGCAGACGGTGGCGAGATAGGCGCTCTGCCCGAGCCAGCCCTGCGTTTCGCCGATCAGGACGATCGCCTCGCCCTGCGCCTTGAAGGCGATGGTGGCGTGCTTCGTCACATCGGCCATGACGCCGACGCCGCCGATCGTCGGGGTCGGCAGGATCGAGACGCCGTTGGTCTCGTTGTAGAGCGAGACGTTGCCGGAGACGACAGGGAAGTCTAGCGCCTTGCAGGCCTCACCGATGCCGCGGATGCAGCCGACGAGCTGGCCCATCACCTCGGGCTTCTCCGGATTGCCGAAATTGAGGTTGTCGGTGATCGCGAGCGGGGTCGCGCCCACCGCCGTCAGGTTGCGCCAGGCTTCGGCGACCGCCTGCTTGCCGCCCTCGAAGGGATCGGCCTCGCAATAGCGCGGCGTCACGTCGGCGGTCATGGCGAGCCCCTTCGGCCCGTCCTCGATGCGGATCAGGCCGGCATCGCCGCCGGGCGTCACCGCCGAATTGCCGAGGATCAGCGTGTCGTACTGCTCCCAGATCCAGCGCTTGGAGGAAAGGTCCGGCGAGCCGACGAGCCGCTTCAGCGCCTCGGCATTGCCGCAGGGCGGCGTCACGGCCTCGGCCGCCACGGCCTGCTGCGGCGCGGTCTCGATCCAGGGCCGGTCGTATTCGGGCGCCTCGTCGCCGAGCTCCTTGATCGGCAGGTCGGCCATGACCTCGCCCTGGTGCCTGACGACGAAGCGCAAGCTGTCGGTGGTGTGGCCGATCACCGCGAAATCGAGCCCCCATCTGCGGAAGATCGCCTCGGCCGCCGCCTCATGGCCCGGCTTGATCACCATGAGCATGCGCTCCTGGCTCTCCGACAGCATCATCTCATAGGCGCTCATGCCCTCCTCGCGGCAGGGCACCTTGTCGAGGTCGAGCTCGACGCCGAGATCGCCCTTGGCGCCCATCTCGACGGCCGAGCAGGTCAGCCCGGCCGCGCCCATGTCCTGGATCGCGTCGACATGGCCGGCGGCCATGATCTCGAGGCATGCCTCGAGCAGGAGCTTTTCGGCGAAGGGGTCGCCGACCTGCACGGTCGGGCGCTTCTCCTGCGACTTGTCGTCGAACTCGGCCGAGGCCATGGTCGCGCCGTGGATGCCGTCGCGGCCGGTCTTGGAGCCGAGATAGACGATCGCCTTACCGACGCCCGACGCCTTGGCGTAGAAGATCTCGTCGGCCTTCGCGATGCCGACCGCCATGGCGTTGACCAGGATGTTGCCATCATAGCGTGAGTGGAAGCCGGTGGCACCGCCGACATTCGGCACGCCGAAGGAATTGCCGTAGCCGCCGATGCCGGCGACGACGCCGGAAACGAGATGGCGGGTCCTGGGATGCTCGGGCGCGCCGAAGCGCAGCGCGTCGAGCACCGCGATCGGCCGCGCGCCCATGGTGAAGACGTCGCGCAGGATGCCGCCCACCCCCGTCGTCGCGCCCTGATAGGGCTCGATGAAGGAGGGGTGATTGTGGCTCTCCATCTTGAAGACGATCGCCGTGCCGTCGCCGATATCGATCACGCCGGCATTCTCGCCCGGCCCCTGGATCACCCAAGGAGCGCGGGTCGGCAGGGTCTTGAGGTGGATCTTCGAGGATTTGTAGGAGCAGTGCTCGTTCCACATCGCCGAGACGATGCCGAGCTCGGTGATCGTCGGCTCGCGTCCGATCAGATGCAGGAAGCGCTGGTACTCGTCCGGCTTCAGGCCGTGCTCGGCGACGAGCTGCGGGGTGATCTTGATGTCGTTCGGAATCACGTGCTCAGGGTTCCTGGCGGTCCGGCAAGGGGCTGGCTGGGGCATAGCCTGCCTTAGCGCGTGAGACAACGGCATGCGACGCAGGCAGCCCTCCCGTATCGTCAGCCTACCGGCTTCTCGCCGGCCCTGATCTCCGGCACGCCGAGCGCATCCGCCAGCCGCGCCTTGGCCGAGCCCGGCCGCAAGGGCTTCTGCTGGCTCTCATGCGGGGCCCAGCCGGAGAGCCAGACGAACTCGAAGGTCGCCGGCAGCCGCCCGTCGGGATCGGCGAAGCGCTCGGCATAGAGCGCGGCTGCCCGCAGCAGCGTCTCGCGCCTGAGCGGTGCCTTGCGCCGCGCGACGAGCGCATTGGCCCAGCCCATCGCCCTGAGGTCGCCGAGCAGCCCGAAGGCGTCAGGGTAGCGCACCGTCACAATTTCGCTGTCGACGACCGGCAAGGCGAAGCCCGCCCGCTGCAGGAGACCGCCGAGGTCGCGCAGATCCGCGAACGGCGCGACGCGCGGGCTGACGCCGCCCATCGTCTCGCTCTCGGCCTCGAGCAGAGCCTGCCTGAGTTCCTGCAAGCTCCGCCCGCCGAGCAGGCAGCCCATGAACAGCCCATCCGGCCGCAAGGCCCGCCTGATCTGGACGAGCGCGCCCGGCAGGTCGTTGATGCCGTGCAGCGCCAGCAGCGAGACGGCGAGATCAAGCGTTTCCGCCGCGAAGGGCAGGCCTTCGAGATCGCCGACGAGATCGGCCGGCGCCCCTTCCGCCTCGGCCATCCGCCAGAGCCGGCCGGCCCTGCCCGCGAGGATGGGCGCGACGACAGGCAGGGGCGTGCCGAGATCGGCCGCGACGGCAAACTGCCGCAGCACGGCGCCAAGCCGCTCCGCGAGGTCGCCTGCCGCGCGTTGCAGCAGGAAATCCGGATAGCCGCCGGCCAGCGCGCGCTTCAGCCGCAGACGGCCCAGCGCGCGATCGAAGACGAGGCCCTGATCGCTCAACCCGCCTCCCCCCTGTCGCGGCGACCCTCAGCGCTCCAGGAGCCTCTCGATCTCGGCGCGCAGTTGCGGGCCGAGATCGGAGCGGTCGAGCGCATAGGCGAGGTTCGCGGTGAGGAAGCCGATCTTCGAGCCGGCGTCGTAGATCTCGCCATCGAAGCGCACCGCGAAGAACGCCTCCTGGCGCGACAGCGCGATCATCGAATCGGTGAGCTGGATCTCCCCGCCGGCGCCCTTTTCCTGATTGGCGAGCAGGTTGAAGATGGTCGGCTGCAGGATGTAGCGGCCGGAGATGTGCAGGTTCGACGGGGCCGTTCCCTTCGACGGCTTCTCGACCATGCCGGTGATCTTCGAGACCTTCGCCTTCACGTCCTCGACGCCGACGATGCCGTATTGATGGGTCTGGTCGTCCGGCACCGGGGCGACGGCGATATGGTTGCCGCCATGCCGGTCGTAAGCCTCGATCATCTCGGCGAGGCAGCCCTTGCCCTGGCTGTAATGCAGCATGTCCGGCAGCAGGAGCGCGAAGGGCTCGTCGCCGACGATCTCGCGCGCGCACCAGACCGCGTGGCCGAGGCCGAGCGGCGCCTGCTGGCGGGTGAAGCTGGTCGCGCCGGCCGCCGGCAGGTCGTGCTTCAGCGCCTCGAGCTCCTTGACCTTGTTGCGCTTGGTGAGCGTGTCGTCGAGCTCGTAGGCCATGTCGAAATGGTCCTCGATCACCGCCTTGTTGCGGCCGGTGACGAAGATGAAATGCTCGATGCCGGCGGCGCGCGCTTCGTCCACGACATGCTGCACGACCGGGCGGTCGACGATGGTGAGCATCTCCTTCGGCACCGCCTTGGTGGCGGGCAGGAAGCGGGTGCCGAGGCCGGCGACGGGAAGAACGGCCTTGCGGATGCGTTTCGTCATGAAGAACCCATTAGGCGTGGTAGCCTTTGCCGAAGCCAGGCGGTGGTGGGAACGGCCGTACACCTGCCATGGTTGCGGGCCATCGAACGGTATTAGCCGACAGCCCTTGAGAAGCCGTCAACGGTTTTTCGATAGAGCCTGTTCCCGACGAAGATGAGGCGAGAGCAACGATGACGGTATTGGTCTCCGGCGGCGCCGGCTACATCGGCAGCCACATGGTCCTGGAATTGCTCGACCGTGGCGAGAAGGTCGTCGTCCTCGACGATCTGTCCACCGGCTTCTGGTGGGCGGTGCCGTCCGAAGCGGTCTTCATCCAGGGCGACATCGGCAACCAGGAGCTGGTGGAAGGGCTGATCGGCGAATACGGGATAACCGAGATCGCGCATTTCGCCGCCAGGATCGTGGTTCCGGACTCCGTTTCCGACCCGCTCGGCTATTATCTCGCCAACACCGTGAAGACCCGCGCGCTGATCGAAAGCGCGGCGCGCAGGGGCGTGAAGCACGTCATCTTCTCCTCGACGGCGGCGGTCTACGGCGAGCCGCCGGTCTCGCCCGTGCCGGAGGAGATCGCGCTCGATCCGATCAACCCCTATGGCCGCTCGAAGCTGATGAGCGAATGGATGCTGCAGGATGCGGCAAAAGCGCACGGCTTTACCTATATCGCGCTGCGCTACTTCAACGTCTCCGGCGCCGATCCGAAGGGCCGCTCCGGCCAGTCCTCGCCGAACGCCACCCATCTGATCAAGGTCGCGAGCCAGGCGGCGCTCGGCCAGCGCGAGGGCTTGACCATCTTCGGCACCGACTATGCGACGCCCGACGGCACCTGCGTGCGCGACTACATCCACGTCACCGATCTCGCCCGCGCGCATCTCTCCGCCCTCGACCATCTGCGCGCCGGGGGGGCGAGCCTGACGCTCAACTGCGGCTATGGCCGCGGCTATTCGGTGAAAGAGGTCGTCGCGGTGGTGAAGAAGGTCTCTGGCGTCGATTTCCCGGTGACGCTGGCGCCGCGGCGCGCGGGCGACCCCGCCTCGCTGATCGCGCGGGCCGACCGCATCCGCGCCGAGCTCGGCTGGCGGCCTGAGCACGACGACCTGGAAGAGATCGTCGGGCAGGCGCTCGCCTGGGAGGAAAAGCTCAGGACGCGCAACACCTCGGCCTGAGCCGCAGCCGAGCCTTCAGGACTGCGCATCCTCCTCGGCCGGCTCGCGCACTTCGAGCACGGTCAGGCGCTTGACGTCGCCGGAGCGCGTCGTCCAGTCGATCGAGCGGTCGGCGGCCATGCCGATCAGCGCGACGCCGATCGGCGTCATCACCGAGATGCGGTTCTTCTCGATATCGGCATCCTGCGGCCAGACCAGCGTGATCATGCTCTCGCGCTTGGTGCTCTCGTCGCGATAGACGATGCGGCTGCCGATGCGGGCGTGGTCGTGCGAGACGCGGCCCTCCGGCAGGATGCGGGCGCGGTCGAGCTCATCGGTCAGCTCGGCGGCGAGCTCAGGCATGGTGTGGGCCGCGCCGGCCGCGATGCGGCTGAGCATGGCATGGTCCGCGGCCGTGACGGTGATGGCGGGACGCTTGGTGGACATCGGCTCAGGTCTTTCATCGAAAAGGCGAGTACCCGCCGGCGGAGGACGGCCACGCGGCATCAAAGGTCGAACTCGCATGAAACGCAGGAGAGTTAGCGCCCCCCGAACCGGAGGCGCCTAGCGCGACAGGCCCGGGGCTAGAAGCCCGCGATAAGATTGCCCGAGCGGTGCAGGCCGCGGCGGAAGGGAGACGCGCTATTCATCCTTTGAAAATCCGCCAATCGCCGAAGCTTGTCAAATCACGAATGTCTCAAGGCAAATCCTGCCGATCACGGCGCGGATTAACCCGCGGTTAACCTTGTTCGGGCGCTGTGATCATGGTTCCATCCAGCTCTCCCGGGGGGTCTCCATGCGCCTGTCCGTCATCGCAGCTTCGGCCCTGATCAGCCTGGCACCGGCGCTGGCCCAGACCACCGGCTCGATCGCCGTATCCGGCGCCCAGGCGAGGGCAACCCCGGCGAGCGCCTCCTTCGACGTCTTCCTGCAACGGCTGTGGCCGCTGGCGCAGGCGCGCGGCATCTCGCGCGCGACCTTCGACCTCGCCTTCCGCGGCGTGACGCCGGATGCCTCGATCGTCGCGCTGACGAAGAAGCAGTCGGAGTTCAGCGCCCCGATCTGGAGCTATCTGGAGAATGCCGTCGGCGGCGCGCGCATCCAGCGCGGGCGCGAGGCGGCGGCCGAGAATGCCGGCGTGCTTTCCCAGGTCGAGGCGCGCTACGGCGTGCCGAAGGAGATCGTCCTCGGCGTCTGGGGCATGGAGACCAATTACGGCTCCTTCAAGGGCGGCAAGGATGTGATCCGCTCGCTAGCGACGCTGGCCTCGGTCCGCTATCGCGGCGACTTCTTCCGCGACGAGCTCTTGACCGCGCTCGAGCTGATCGAGAAAGGCCATGTCGAGCGCAGCGAATTGCGCGGTTCCTGGGCCGGCGCCATGGGCCACACCCAGTTCATGCCGTCGAGCTACCTGAAATACGCGGTCGACTGGACCGGCGACGGCCATGCCGACATCTGGACCTCCTCGAGCGACGCCATCGCCTCCACCGCCAACTACCTCAAGGGCTATGGCTGGGTGGCGGGGCTGCCCTGGGGCATGGAAGTGACGCTGCCGCAAGGCTTCGACCACCGCCTCGGCAAGGGAAGCTTCTCCGCCTTCGCCTCGGCCGGCATCCGCCGGGCGGACGGGAAAGCCCTGCCCGCCTCCGGCGAGGGCCGGCTGTTCTACCCGGCAGGCCATACCGGCCCGGTGATGCTGCTGACGGCCAATTTCGACGTCATCAAGAAATACAACTCCTCGGACGCCTATGCGCTCGCCGTCGGGCATCTCGGCGACCGGATCGCCGGCCGTGCCGCCCTCCAGGCGAGTTGGCCGACCAAGGCGCCGCGCCTCGACATGGCCGCGACCCGCGACCTCCAGCACCGGCTCAAGGCGCTCGGCCTCTACGAGCACGACGCCGACGGGCGCATCGGCACCGGTACGCGCGAGGCGGTCAGGCGCTACCAGATCGGCGCCGGCGAGATCGCCGACGGCTACCCGACGCCCGCTTTGCTGGCGAGGCTGCGCGCCAAGCGCTGACTCCGGGCCGCGACCGGCCTATAATCAACCGATGCGCCTGCGTTCGCTCGTTATCGTTCTGTGCGCCGCCTGCCTGCTCCTGCTGACGGGCGGGCCGGTCTCGCTCGCCCAGCAGCAGCCACGGCAGCAGCGCAGCCTGTTCCAGCTGTTCTGGCAGCTGCCGGCGCAGCCGCAGCAGGCCCAGCCGCAGCAGCGCCCGCGCAGCGCACCCGTCCGCCGTCGCGAGGCGCCCGTCGTCGTCCGCGACGATCCCGTCATTCCCAAGGTCGATGTCGCGCATCACGTCGTGGTCATGGGCGATTCGCTGGCCAACCTCCTGGCGAACGGGCTGGACGACGCCCTCAACAACCGGCCGGACGTCGCGGTCCTCCACAAGGCCAAGCCCGATTCCGGCCTGGTGCGGACCGATTTCTACGACTGGCCGAAGACGGCCGCCGAGATCCTCGCCGGCGAGCAGAAGCTCAGCATCGGCGTCATGCTGGTCGGCCTCAACGACCGCCAGCCTATCCGCGAGGGCGAGACCGTCCACGAGCCGATGAGCCCGCGCTGGCTCGAGCTCTACCGCGACCGGATCGACATGATCGCGGGCGCCTTCGCGGAGAAGCGCGTCCCGCTGATCTGGGTCGGCGCGCCGCCGGTGCAGAACGGGCGGCTCTCGGCCGATTTCGTCACCTTCAACGAGCTCTACCGCCAGCGCGTCGAGAAGGCGGGCGGGCATTACGTCGATCTCTGGGGCGGCTTCGTCGATGCCGAGAACCGCTATGCCGCGACCGGCCCCGACGTCTCCGGCCAGCCGGTCCGCCTGCGCCTCGGCGACGGCATCCATTTCACCGCCGCCGGCGCCCGCAAGGCCGCCCATTTCGTCGATCTGGTGATCCGCCGCATCATCGAGGCGGCCCCGCAGAACGGCATCGTCGCCCTGCCCGTCTCGCCCGAGACCGGCGCGCCGACGGACCTCGAGCTTCAGCCCGGCGGCGTCGAGCGCCTGATCGACCAGATGGTCGCCGGCCTGCCGACGCTGGGCCTGCCGCCCGCGCTCCAGGCCCGGCCGCTGGCCGGGCCGATCCAGCCGCTCACCGGCCAGAGCGCCGCCGCCGGCCAGCCGCTCATCGCCTCGATCGCGGAGGCGCGCGGCGGCGGCGACGCCGCGCTCAGGCTCGAGCGCGTCTTCGGCCAGGGCATCGCGCCCGACCCGGTGCCGGGGCGCATCGACGATCATCGCTGGCCGCGCTGAGGCAGGCCGTCCGGCCTCACATCGGCAGGATCGTCGCGCCCATCAGCTCCTTGTCGATGGCGTGGGCCGCCTGCCGGCCCTCGCGGATCGCCCAGACCACGAGCGACTGGCCGCGGCGCATGTCGCCCGCCACGAAGACCTTGCCGACGCTCGTCTTGTAGTCGCGGTCGTTGGCGACGACGTTGGCGCGCCGGTCCATCGCCACGCCCGACTGCGCCAGCATGCCCTCGATCACCGAGCCGGAAAAGCCGATGGCGAGGAAGCACAGATCCGCGGGAAGCATGAATTCGGTGCCGGCAATCGGCTTCCTCTTCTCGTCGACGCGGGCGCATTTCACCCTGCTCAGCCGGCCGTTGCGGCCTTCCAGCCCCAGCGTCGCCGCCTGGAACTCGCGCTCGGCCCCTTCGGCCTGCGAGGAGGAGGTGCGGAACTTGGTCGGCCAATAGGGCCAGACGGTGAGCTTGTCCTCGATCTCGGGCGCCATCGGCCGGATGTCGAGCTGCGTCACCGAGAGCGCGCCCTGGCGGAAGGCGGTGCCGACGCAATCCGACGCCGTATCGCCGCCGCCGACCACGACGACATGCTTGCCGGCGGCATTGATCGGCTCGAGGCCGGAGACGTCCTCGCCGCCGCTGCGCTTGTTCTGCTGGACGAGGTAGGGCATCGCGTAATGCACCCCGGCGAGGTTGGTCTCCGGCAGGCCGGGATCGCGCGGCGCCTCCGCCCCGCCCGCCAGCAGCAAGGCGTCGTGCTCGGCCATCAGCGTCGCGAAGGGCAGGTTCACGCCGACATGGGCGCCGTAGTGGAAGGTCACGCCCTCCGCCTCCATCTGCTGCACGCGGCGGTCGATATGCCGCTTCTCCATCTTGAAGTCGGGGATGCCGTAGCGCAGCAGGCCGCCGGCCCTGGCCTCGCGCTCATAGACATGCACGTCGTGGCCGACGCGGGCGAGCTGCTGCGCGGCGGCAAGTCCCGCCGGGCCTGAGCCGACGACGGCGATGCGCTTGCCCGTGCGCTTGCCCGGAATTTCCGGGGCGATCCAGCCTTCCTGCCAGCCCTTGTCGGCGATCGCCTGCTCGATCGTCTTGATCGTCACCGGCATGTTCTCGAGGTTGAGCGTGCAGGCTTCCTCGCAAGGAGCGGGGCAGATGCGGCCGGTGAACTCCGGGAAGTTGTTGGTGGAGTGGAGGTTGCGCAGCGCGTCCTGCCAGCCGCCGGACCAGACCAGCTCGTTCCAGTCCGGGATCTGGTTGTGCACCGGGCAGCCTGTCGGCCCGTGGCAATAGGGCACGCCGCAATCCATGCAGCGCGCCGCCTGCTTGCGGATGTCGCGCTCCTCCAGCGGCAGCGTGAACTCGCGGAAATGCCGGATGCGGTCGCCGGCGAGCTGGTACTTCTGCTCCTGCCGGTCGAATTCGAGAAAACCAGTGACCTTGCCCATGTCGTTTCTCCCGCCCCGCCTTATTCCGCGGCCTGCAGGCTGCGGGCCTCATCCATCTCGCGCAGCGCGCGGCGGTATTCGACCGGCATCACCTTGACGAATTTCGTGCGGTAATCCGCCCAGTTGTCGAGGATGGCGCGGGCGCGCGCCGAGCCGGTGTAGTCGGCATGGTTCGTCAGCATCTGCATCAGGCGCTCCTCGTCATGGCCCGACATGTTGGTCATGTCGATGCGGCCCTTGTGCTCGAGATCGCCGCCGTGATGGTGCAGCCGCTCCATCAGGTCTTCCTCCTCCTCGACCGGTTCGAGATCGACCATCGAGAGGTTGCAGCGCGACTTGAAGCTGCCGTCCTCGTCGAGCACATAGGCGATGCCGCCCGACATGCCGGCCGCGAAGTTGCGGCCCGTCGGCCCGATCACCGCGACGACGCCGCCGGTCATGTATTCGCAGCCATGGTCGCCGGTGCCTTCCACCACCGCGATGGCGCCGGAATTGCGCACCGCGAAGCGCTCGCCGGCGATGCCGCGGAAATAGGCCTCGCCGGCGATCGCGCCGTAGAGCACGGTGTTGCCGACGATGATCGAGCGCTCCGGCACCGCCCTGGTCGCCGGATCGGGCTTCACCACGATCTTGCCGCCCGACAGGCCCTTGCCGACATAGTCGTTGGCCTGGCCGGTGAGCTCCATGGTCACCCCCGCCGCGAGAAAGGCCGCGAAGCTCTGGCCGCAGGTGCCGGTGAGCTTCACCGTGATCGTATCCTCGGGCAGGCCGGCATGGCCGTACTTCTTGGCGACGGCGCCGGAAAGCATCGCCCCCGTCGAGCGGTCGACATTGCTCACCGGCTTCTCGATCACGACCGGCTTGCCGGTCTCGATCGCATCAGCCGCCTCGGCCAGGAACTGGCGGTCGAGGACCTTGTCGATCGGGTGCTTCTGCGCCTCGACATGGCGGATCGCCACGCCCGGCAGGTCGACCTTGTGGAAGAGGCGGCTGAAGTCGAGCCCCCGCGCCTTCCAGTGGGCGATGGCGTCGCGCTTGTCGAGCAGGTCGGAGCGGCCGACGATCTCCTCGATCTTCGTGAAGCCCAGCCGCGCCAGCATCCGGCGAACGTCCTCGGCGACGAAGAAGAAGTAGTTCACCACATGCTCGGGCAGGCCCTTGAAGCGCTTGCGCAGGACGGGATCCTGCGTCGCGACGCCGACCGGGCAGGTGTTGAGATGGCATTTGCGCATCATGATGCAGCCGGCCGCGATCAGGGGCGCGGTCGAGAAACCGAACTCGTCGGCGCCGAGCAGCGCGCCGATGATCACGTCCCGCCCCGTCCGCAACCCGCCGTCGACCTGTAGCGCGACGCGCCCGCGCAGCCGGTTCAGCACCAGCGTCTGCTGCGTCTCGGCCAAGCCGATCTCCCACGGAGAACCCGCATGCTTCAGCGAGGTGAGCGGGCTTGCGCCCGTGCCGCCCTCGAAGCCGGAGATGGTGATGTGGTCGGCGCGCGACTTGGCGACGCCGGCCGCGACCGTGCCGACCCCGATCTCGGAGACGAGCTTCACCGAGACGTCGGCCGCCGGGTTGACGTTCTTCAAATCGAAGATCAGCTGCGCCAGATCCTCGATCGAATAGATGTCGTGATGCGGCGGCGGCGAGATCAGGCCCACGCCCGGCGTCGAATGCCGGGTGCGGGCGATCTTGGCGTCGACCTTGTGGCCGGGAAGCTGGCCGCCCTCGCCGGGCTTGGCGCCTTGAGCCACCTTGATCTGCATCACGTCGGAATTGACGAGGTACTCGGTGGTGACGCCGAAGCGGCCGGACGCGACCTGCTTGATCGCCGAGCGCTTCGAGCGCCCGTCCGGCAGCGGCCTGAAGCGGACCGCCTCCTCGCCGCCCTCGCCGGTGTTGGACTTGCCGCCGATCCGGTTCATCGCGATGGCGAGCGTCTCATGCGCCTCGCGCGAGATCGAGCCGAAGGACATCGCCCCCGTGGCGAAGCGCCTGACGATCTCGGCGGCGGGCTCGACGCTCTCCAGCGGCACGGGCGCGCGCCCGCTGTCCACCGCCATCCTGACCTTGAACAGGCCGCGGATGGTGCTGAGCCGCTCGGCGTCGTCGTTGACCTGCCGGGCGAAGTCCTCGTAGCGGTCCTGCGCGTTGAGGCGCACGGCATGCTGGAGCGCGGCGACCACGTCCGGCTTCCAGACATGGTCCTCGCCGCGGACGCGGTACATGTACTCGCCGCCGATATCGAGGCTGTCGCGGAAGAGCGGCGAGTCGCCGAAGGCGTCGCGATGGCGGCGCAGGCTCTCCTCGGCGATCTCGTCGAGGCCGACGCCCTCGATCGCCGTGCCGGTGCCGAAGAAGAACCGGTCGACGAAGGCGCTCCTCAGGCCGACCGCGTCGAAGATCTGCGCGCCGCAATAGGACTGGTAGGTCGAGATGCCCATCTTGGACATCACCTTGAGCACGCCCTTGCCGACCGACTTGATGTAGCGCTTGACCACCTCCCCGGCATCGACCTCCTCGGGGAAGGCGCCCTCGGCATGCTGGTCGAGCAGGGTGTCGAAGGCGAGATAGGGGTTGATCGCCTCGGCGCCGTAGCCGGCGAGGCAGCAGAAATGATGGATCTCGCGCGGCTCGCCGGATTCGACCACGAGGCCGACCGAGGTGCGAAGCCCCTTGCGGATCAGGTGATGATGCACCGCCGCCGTCGCCAGCAGCGCCGGGATCGGGATGCGGTCCGGCCCGACCTGGCGGTCGGAGAGGATGATGATGTTGTAGCCGCCGTGGACCGCAGCCTCCGCGCGCTCGCACAGCCGCTCCACCGCGCCTTCCATGCCGGCCGCACCCTCGCGCGCCGGATAGGTGAAGTCGATCGTCTTGGTGTCGAAGCGATCCTCGTAATGGCCGATGCAGCGGATCTTCTCGAGATCGTCATTGGTCAGGATCGGGGTGCGCACCTCGAGCCGCTTGCGCCGCGAGGTGCCTTCGAGGTCGAGGATGTTCGGGCGCGGCCCGATGAAGGAGAGCAGGCTCATCACCAGCTCCTCGCGGATCGGATCGATCGGCGGGTTCGTCACCTGCGCGAAATTCTGCTTGAAATAGGTGTAGAGCAGCTTCGACTTCGACGAGAGGGCCGAGATCGGCGTGTCGGTGCCCATTGAGCCGACGGCTTCCTGCCCGGTCACCGCCATCGGCGCCATCAGGAGGCGGACATCCTCGGTGGTGTAGCCGAAAGCCTGCTGGCGATCGATCAGCGGCACGTCGGTGCGCGAGGCGCGCGCCTCGACCGGCGGCAGCTCCTCCAGCACGATCTGCGTCCGCTTCAGCCAGTCCCTGTAGGGATTGGCGAGGCAAAGCGACGTCTTGATCTCGTCGTCGCCGATGATGCGGCCCTGATCGAGGTCGATCAGCAGCATCTTGCCGGGCTGGAGCCGCCACTTCTCGACGATCTTCTCCTCCGGGATCGGCAGCACGCCGAATTCGGAGGCGAGCACGACGAGCCCGTCATCGGTGACGAGATAGCGCGCCGGTCTCAGGCCGTTGCGGTCGAGGGTCGCGCCGATCTGGCGCCCGTCGGTGAAGGCGATCGCGGCCGGCCCGTCCCAGGGCTCCATCAGCGCGGCGTGGTACTCGTAGAAGGCGCGCCGCTCCTCGTTCATCAGCGGGTTGCCGGCCCAGGCCTCGGGCACCAGCATCATCATCGCATGCGCCAGCGAATAGCCGCCCTGCACCAGGAATTCGAGTGCGTTGTCGAAGCAGGCGGTGTCCGACTGGCCCTCGTAGGAGATCGGCCAGAGCTTCGAGATGTCCGAGCCGAACAGGTCGGAATCGACGCTCGCCTGCCGCGCCGCCATCCAGTTGACGTTGCCGCGCAGCGTGTTGATCTCGCCGTTATGCGCGACCATCCGATAAGGGTGGGCGAGCCGCCAGGACGGGAAGGTGTTGGTGGCGAAGCGCTGGTGGACCAGCGCGATCGCGCTCTCGAAGCGCTCGTCCTGGAGATCCTTGAAGTAGGAGCCGAGCTGGTTCACCAGCACCATGCCCTTGTAGACGATGGTGCGGCAGGACATCGAGACGGGGTAGTATTCCGCCGTCTTGCGCTCCTGATGCCTGTAGACCTTGTTCGAGACCGACTTGCGCAGGACATAGACCTGGCGCTCGAACTCGTCCTCGCTCGCGATGTCGTCGGGGCGGCCGACGAAGAGCTGGCGATGCACCGGCTCGGTCGCCAGCACCGCCTGGCCGAGGTCGCCGTTGTCGACCGGCACGTCGCGCCAGCCGAGGAAGACAAGCCCCTCCTCGGCCACGGTCTGGGCGATGATCTCCTCGCACATCGCGCGTGCGGCGGGATCGCGCGGCATGAAGAACTGGCCGATGGCGTAGAAGCCGGGCCGCGGCAGGGCGATGCCGAGCTTGCCCGCCTCTTCCTCGAAGAAGCGGCGCGGAATCTGCACCAGGATGCCGCAGCCGTCGCCGAGCTTCGGATCGGCGCCGACCGCGCCGCGGTGGTCGAGATTGTGCAGGATCTGCAAGCCCTGCTGCACGATGGCGTGGCTCTTGCGGTTCTTCATGTCGGCGATGAAGCCGACGCCGCAGGAATCCTTCTCGTTGACGGGATCGTAGAGGCCCTGGCGCAGCGGCAGAGCCGGATCGCGCACGGCGGGAAAACCCTCGAAACCTTCTGCCCCGTTGACTCGGCTGGTCGCGCTCATCGTCAAACCTCACCCTAAGAACCCCGCTGGCTCCTCACCGGCGGACAAACCCGTCAGTCACGGTTCCCGTCCCGCGGCCACCCCGGCGCGGCCATCGCAGGCGGCGGCAGGGCTGAAGGCCGGGGCGGGCCGTCATCGTCTCGTCGGAGGCTTACTTGCGCTTCGTTTCCACCGCGCCCGCGTCCTCCGCAGGCGTCTCGGGCGTCTCGCCCGCTCGCTCCTGCTCAGGCCGTCGTTTTACGGACGCGCGTACGTGTGGCTTCGGCGGTATTGGCCCGGCCCCTCGTCATGCTCCGCTCCATCGCGACGGCGCGACCCAAGGCTGGAACAGCTTCGGTCAGCGCGGTGAAAAATGGGACAGCAACACTGTCCTATTACGGTGAACTTGCCAGAATTCCAATCTGCGCACAAGCGCCGATTTCGCGCCGCAGCGAAATTTTATTGCAAAATCGAATCCACACCCGACATTTCCGGCAAGAAAGCCCGACTGCGACAGACCGGTTCTTGTTTCACGCACCGAAACGTCCGCTCCGTCATTGCGAGCGCAAAAAGCAATCCAGGGGGACCGGGTGAGGCACTCAACCCCGTCCTCCCCTGGATTGCTGCGTCGCGTCGCTCCCCGCCATGACGATGCCGGCCAGCGCCGCACGCAAAGCCGCTCTCCGCCCTCGCCGCTTGGCAGGAGCGCGTCGTCCGCCTAACCCTCGCTGATGGATTTCTTCAGCGACAATTCCGTCGGCGCCAGCCCCCGCGTCATGGCCGCGCTCGCCGCCGCCAATGCCGGTTCCTCCACCTCCTACGGCAAGGACGCATGGACAACCCGCGTCGAGGCGCGTTTCGCCACGCTCTTCGAGCGCAAGGTCTCGGCCTTCCTCGTTCTCACCGGCACGGCGGCGAACGCGCTGGCGCTCGCCAGCATCGTCCGGCCCTGGGGCGCGATCCTCGCCCATGAGGAGGCGCATGTCGTCGAGGACGAATGCGGCGCGCCCGAATTCTTCAGCGACGGCGCCAAGCTCGTCGACCTGCCCGGCACCGGCGCCAAGCTGACGCCGCAGGCGGTGACGAAGACGCTCTCGCACTTACGCGCCGGCGATGTCCATCACGTCCAGGCCCAGGCGCTGACGATCACCCAGGCCACCGAATGCGGCACGGTCTATACGCCCGCCGAGGTACGCGCCCTGAAGGAAGCCATCACGCCGCGCGGCCTCAAGCTGCATATGGACGGCGCCCGCTTCGCCAATGCGCTCGTCACGCTCGGCTGCACCGCGGCCGAGATCACCTGGAAGGCCGGCGTCGACGTCCTCTCCTTCGGCGGCACCAAGAACGGCGCGCTCGCCGCCGAGGCCGTGATCTTCTTCGACCCGGCCGATGCGGAAGAGATGACATGGCGGCGCAAGCGCGCCGGGCAGACGCTGTCGAAGGGCCGCTTCCTCGGCGCCCAGTTCGACGCCCTGCTGGCGCAGGATCACTGGCTCGACCTCGCCCGCCACGCCAACGCCTGCGCAAGGCGGCTGGCCGAAGCGGTCGCCAAGGGCGGCGCGGCGCGCCTGGCCTGGCCCTGCGAGGCGAACGAGGTCTTCCTCGTCCTGCCGCCCGCCGTCCGGCAGCGCCTGAAGGCCGCCGGCATCGGCTATCACGACTGGTCGGCCCGCTCGCTGGCGCCGGAGGCAGCCCTGAAGGATGGCGAGATCGTCGGGCGCTTCGTCATGTCGTTTGCGACCGAACCGGCGCATGTCGAGCGCCTGATCGCCGCGATCGCGGGCTGAACGGGCGTATTTCCAGCCCGTTTCCAGCCCCATGCCCGCCGCATTCCTTAACAAGATTATGCGCTGGACAGTCAGTCGCTAAGGGAACAGGCATGGCCAATCGTTCGACCGCACGGGCGCACATCGCGCTGATGGGCCTGGTCGTGGCCGGCGCCGTCGCCGGCACGGCGGGCACCGCTGCCGCCCAGTATTACTATTACTACGACGTTCCATACCCGATCTATGGCTACGGCTATCGCTATGATTACGGCTACGCGCCGCCCGTGCCGGCTCCGGTCTCGCCCCGAGCGGTCAGCCGCATCGCGGCACGCGACTACGGCCTCGTCCGGATCGAGCGCTCGATCCGGCGCGACGACACCTATATCCTCGACGGCGTCACGGCCGGCGGGCAGCGCCAGCGCCTGATCCTCGACGCCTATGCCGGCGAGTTGATCCGCCGCATCCCCCTGCGGCGCCAGCCCGCCCCGGGCATCGCCCGCGCCGACCCGCGCGAGGAGCATGGAGCCCCGCGCCAGCGCCTCACGCCCCGGCCGCCCGAGCGGCCAACCGCGCTGAAGCCGCCGGGAGAGGCCAACGCGCCGGCGACGGTTACACCGCCCGCGCCCGCCATGCCGCCGGCGCCCGAACCGGTGAAACCGGCCGAAACGCCACCCGCCGAAGCCAGCGCGCCGGCGACGACCTCGCCGCCTCCACCCGCAGCACTACCCGCGCCCGAGCCGGCGAAGCCAGCCGAAACCGCCCCCGCCGAGGCCAGTGCGCCTGCGACGGTGGTGCCGCCCCCCGAGGCGCCGTCCCTCCCGCCCGTGCAGCATATCGACCCGGCCCCGTCCACACCCCGGCCCGAGACGCCGATCGCCCCGGTCGCTCCGCTGGATTAGCCGGGAGCGCAACGACGAAAAAAGGCTCCCGTTTCCGGGAGCCTTCCGCCTTCGTCGAAAGCGTCGCGTTGCTTACGCGGCCTTGGCTTCGAGGATCTTGGCCGCGCTGCCGGCGCCGATCGGGATCTGGCGCGGCTTCTTGGCCTCGGGGATCTCGCGCACGAGGTCGATATGGAGCAGGCCGTTCTCGAGGCTAGCCCCCGTCACCTGGACGTAGTCGGCGAGCTGGAAGCGGCGCTCGAAGGCGCGCGCGGCGATGCCCTGATGCAGGACCTCGCGCTTCTCGGCCCCCTCGGCGGACTGCTTCTCGCCCTTGACGGTGAGCGCGTTTTCCTTGGATTCGATGGAGAGGTCACCTTCGCCGAAGCCCGCGACCGCGATGGTGATGCGGTAGGCGTTCTCGGCGGTCCGCTCGATATTGTAGGGCGGGTAGCTCGGCGCGGCGTCGTTGCTGGTCGCCTGGTCGAGGAGATTGAACAGACGGTCGAAGCCGACGGTCGAGCGATAGAGCGGGGAAAGATCGAAATGACGCATGATATGTCCTCCGAAGAAGCGACAATGGGGCGATCCGCCTCGTCTGAGCGCGGACCTGGGTCGGGTTTCGCGCAGCCGGTTCTAAGCCTGCGCAGAGTTGATCTGGGGAGCCGTCCCGGCTTTTCAAGAGCCGGTTTCGCCAGGCGTCGATAAGTTCGGCGCCGATAGGTTTTGGCAGGATATCGCGTGCAGGATGGCGAGGATTCGCCGGCCCACGCGGCCGCGACGCGGAGCGCATGATGGCCGAGGCCAGTTTTTTCGCCGATCCGGATTATCCCGTTCCCGGGCACGGCAAGGTCTGGCTCGCCACGACGCAGGACGGCGCCGCCTTGCGCTTCGCCAGCTGGCGCCCGACCAGAAGGCCGGTGCGCGGCACGGTCGTCCTCGTCCAGGGCCGGGCCGAGTTCATCGAGCGCTACAGCGAGACGATCGCGGAGCTGCGCCGCCGCGGCTTCCATGTGCTCGCCTTCGACTGGCGCGGCCAGGGCGGCTCGCAGCGCTTCGTCCGGCGCCGGCGCAAGGGCCATGTCGGGCGGCTCAAGCATTACCAGGCCGATCTGGCGCTGGCGATGAACGAGATGCGGTCCAGGCTCCCCGCGCCCTATTTCGTCCTCGCCCATTCGATGGGCGCGGCGCTGTGCCTCGACGCAGCCCGCTTCGGGCGCCTGCCGGTCTCGCGCATGGTCGCGCTCGCACCAATGCTCGGCATCGCGATGATCCCGCATCCGGGCCGGGCGAAGGTCCTGGCGGGCCTGTTCTACTGGCTCGGCCTCGGCCGGGCCTTCGTGCCGGGCGGCGGCGACACCGCGATCGCGACGAGGCCCTTCGAGGGCAACCGGCTGACGGCCGACCCGGCCCGCTATGCCCGCAACAGCGCGCTTTCGGCGGCGGCGCGCGAGCTCAGCATCGGCGACCCCACTGTCGCCTGGGTCAGGACCGCCTTCCGCCTGATGGCGAGGCTCGCCGCGCCCTCGGCCGCGCTGGAGGTGAAGGTGCCGACGCTCGTCATCGCCGCCGGGCGCGATCCGGTCGTCTCGACGCCGGCGATCGAGCGCTTCGCGGCGCGGCTCAAGACCGGCCCGGCGCTGGTCCTGCCGGAGGCGCGCCATGAGATCCTGATGGAGAGCGACGAAATCCGCGCCCGGTTCTGGGCCGCCTTCGACGCCTTCATCCCCGGCGAGGACCAGCCCCTGCCCGACTCAGCCGGCCAGCAGCGCGAGGGCGGCCTCATGCAGCGCCTTGCTGCCGGCCGCGACGATCCGGCCGCCGCCGGCGGCGCTGCCGCCGTCCCATGAGGTGACGACGCCGCCCGCCCCCTCGATGATCGGGATCAGCGCCACGATGTCGTAGGGCTTGAGGCCGCTCTCGATCACGAGGTCGACATGGCCGGCGGCGAGCATGCAATAGGCGTAGCAGTCGCAGCCATAGCGCGAGAGCCTGACCTTGCCTTCGACGCGGGCGAAGGCTTGCGCCTCCGCGCCCTTGAACATCCCCGGCGAGGTCGTCATCAGCGTCGCCGCGCCAAGATCGGCGACCGGACGCGTGCGCAGCTTCCTCGGCCCGCCCGGCCCCTCGTAGCGTGCTTCGTGGCCGTCGCCGCAGAAGCGCTCGCCCGAGAAGGGCTGGTGCATCATTCCGTAGACCGGCTGGCCCTTGCGCGTCAGCCCGATCAGCGTCCCCCAGACCGGGATGCCCGAGATGAAGGCGCGCGTCCCGTCGATCGGATCGAGCACCCAGACATATTCCGCATCGGTGTTCTCACTGCCGAACTCCTCGCCGAGCACGCCATGCGCGGGGAACTGCCGCCGGATCAGGTGGCGCATCACCGATTCGCCGGCTCGGTCCGCCTCGGTCACGGGATCGAACACCCCGCCCCGCGACTTGTCCTCCGTCGCATGATGCGCCCGGAAAAAGGGCAGGATCGCGCGCCCCGACTGCGTCGCCAGATCCGCGACGAAAGCGCCGAAATCGACTGCGCTCATGAATGGCCTCTCCCGTTTGCTGCTTTGCAGCATCGACTCCGCAGAATGCCCACCGATCCGGGCCCGGAAGCGGAAATATCCGAAAAACCCCAGTGTTTCATGCCAACACCATGCACCTGATGCATGGCGCCCCCGATTCCTTCCGATTCCGCTTGCGTTTTGCGACGCACTCTCATATTGTGCACTGCGAAGGGGAGATGACCTCAAACCTTCGTTGCCCTCCTTGGGCGTTTCCTCCCTAGACTTGGGCCGCCACGTCAGTGTGCGGCCCTTTTTTCTTGGATGTCGCCGCCGCTATTCGGCGGCCTCGCGTCCTTCGTCGAGCCAGCCGCTCCAGCGCGCGAAGCAATCCGCCATCGCCTTCGCCATCGCCCGCTCGATCGCCTCGAAGCCGCCATGCGGTTCCAGCGTCGCCTCGTTCATGTAGAGCGCCCGGTTCACCTCGATCTGGAGCGCGTGCACGCCCGCCGCCGGCGCGCCGTAATGCTCGGTGATGAAGCCGCCTGCATAGGGCCGGTTGCGCGTGACGCTGAGGCCGAGCCGCGCGAAGGCCTGTTCGGCGATGTCGCAGACGTAAGCCGCCGCGCTGGTGCCGAAGCGGTCGCCCAGGATGATGTCGGATTTCGCCGGTCCGTCGCGGTCGAGCCCGGCCGAGGGCATCGAATGCGCATCGACCAGGATGCAGGTGCCGAACAGCCCTTGCGTGCGCTGGACGAGGCCGCGCAAGGCCGCATGATAGGGGCGGTAGAGCCCGTCGATGCGCGAAAGCCCCTCCTGGATCGGGATCCGCCCGGGATAGATCTCCTGCCCGTCGCCGACGATGCGCGGGATGGTCCCGAGCCCGCCGGCGACGCGCATCGAGCGCGTATTGGCGAAGGGCGGCACCCGGCCCTCGAACATGCGCGGATCGAGCTCGTAGGGCTCGCGGTTGACGTCGAGATAGGCGCGCGGGAACTGCGCCACCAGAAGCGGCGCGCCAAGCGCCACGCTGTGCGCGAACAGCCGGTCGACATAGGCATCCTCGGAGCGCCTGAGGCCGCGCAGCGGCAGCCGCGCGCCGGCGACGAAGCCGCTCGGATAGCGCCGCCCGGCATGGGGCACGTCGACCACCACCGGCACGAGCTGGAGCGCCGGCTGGTACAGGCTGAAGGGCCGCTCGATCTCGGCGACGACATCGTCGGGAGCGGGCGGAAGCGGGGCGCAGGGCGGGTTCATCGCCTGCGAGAGAAGCACACAAACCGCAGCGGTTGAAGCGCTCTCGCGAGGCCCGAAAATCCACCATCGGATTCACGGGTTGTTTACCATGATGCGGCGTTATGGAAAGACATGGTTCCAACTGAGCGGAGGGGTGATTACCCAGCCGTTCCAGGTCCGGCCTCGAGTCGGGCGCCAGACGTTATTGAAACACACAGGTCTCCGGGACGGACAGATCAGCCCCATGACGAAGATACTGCTCGCGGAAGACGACAACGACATGCGTCGCTTCCTGGTCAAGGCCCTGCAGAACGCGGGCTACGATGTCGCTTCCTTCGACAACGGCCTTTCGGCCTACAACCGCCTGCGCGAGGAGCCCTTCGAGCTCCTGCTGACGGACATCGTCATGCCGGAGATGGACGGCATCGAGCTGGCGCGCCGGGCGACCGAGCTCGATCCGGACATCAAGGTGATGTTCATCACGGGCTTCGCCGCCGTGGCGCTGAACCCCGATTCGCAAACGCCGAAGGATGCCAAGGTCTTGTCCAAGCCCTTCCACCTGCGTGAGCTGGTCAACGAGGTCGAGAAGCTGCTGGCGGCCTGAGGGGCCGGCGGCCGCCGCGAATTTCTGCGGCGGGTGCCTTGCAACCGGCGAGGCGAGCCGCTATAGCCGCCTCACCTCGCAGCGTGACCGCGGCCCGCACGGCCCGGCCACGTTTCCGTAAAGTCGCCTCGGGCGGCGATAAGGGCGCGTAGCTCAGCGGGAGAGCACTACGTTGACATCGTAGGGGTCACAGGTTCGATCCCTGTCGCGCCCACCATTTTCGAGAGGCCCTGCAAGTCGTCGGACTTGTGGGGCCTTTCGCCTTTGCGCCCTCGATCCTTTAAAATCGGGAGCGGCGATTGCAGCCGGTGGCGCAGCCACCCCCAGTAACCACTCAGTGAATGCCTTACGAGGATTGCCGATCCCGCTGCGCGCCGTGGAGCCGACCGAGCCGATCAGCATGATGCTTCACAAATTCTGACGAAGCACTCTCGCGGGCCGCAGCCCGTCGACATAGTGTGATATCGTTTCGACGCAGCCGGGAATGCTCCTGGCTGCGTCTTCCATATCGACGAGAGTGACGATGCAATCTCTGGCAAGTGAACGAGCTGAAGCACCTCCCTTTATTCCCTCGCTCCGGGATCCTTCGCTGCTGCGCGGGACGAACTACATCGATGGTCAGTGGGTCGGTGCCGACGACGGGGCTGTGACGGCCGTCGTGAACCCCGCCACGGGCCGGCAGATCGGCACCGTCCCGGCGATGGGCGTGGCCGAAACCCGACGGGCGATCGAGGCCGCCCAGGCTGCCTTCCCCAAATGGCGGGCCTTGCTCGCGAGCGAGCGAGGCAAGATCATCCGAAAGCTCGCCGAGCTGATGGTGGCGAACGCCGACGATCTGGCGGCAATCCTGACAGCCGAGCAAGGCAAGCCGCTCGCGGAAGCGAAGGGCGAGATCGTTTATGCCGCGGCCTTCTTCGAATGGTTCGCGGAGGAGGCCCGTCGCGTCTATGGCGAGACCATACCGCCTCATACCCAGAACCGGCGGGTTCTGGTGACGAAGGAGCCCATCGGCGTTTTCGCCGCGATCACGCCCTGGAATTTCCCGTCCGCCATGATCACCCGCAAGGCCGGGCCGGCATGGGCCGCCGGTTGCACGGGCATTGTCCGGCCCGCGAGCCAGACACCCTATTCGGCTCTGGCGATCGCGGTATTGGCGGAACAGGCGGGAATGCCGCCGGGCGTCTGCAACGTCATCACCGGCCCTGCCAGCGTCACGGGCGGGGAGCTCACGGGCAACCCGATCGTCAGGAAGCTCTCGTTCACCGGCTCGACGGAAGTCGGCCGCACGCTGCTGCAGCAATGCGCGGCCACGGTCAAGAAGACGTCGATGGAGCTTGGCGGCAACGCGCCCTTCATCGTCTTCGACGATGCGGATCTCGATGAGGCCGTCAAAGGCGTGATGATGTCGAAATACCGCAATTCGGGGCAGACCTGCGTTTGCGCCAATCGGATCTTCGTCCAGGACGGCGTCTTCGACGCCTTCGTCGCGAAGCTGAAGGTGGCTGTCGCCGGGCTGCAGGTCGGGGACGGCACTTCGCCCGGCGTGACGCAGGGCCCGCTCATCAACGAGGCGGCGGTCCGGAAGGTCGAGGAGCACATCAAGGACGCCGTGGCGAAGGGCGCGACCGTCGTTCTGGGCGGCGCTCGCCATGCCCTGGGCGGCGGCTTCTTTCAGCCCACGATCCTGGCCGACGTTTCCCGCGATGCCATCGTGTTTCAGGAAGAAACCTTCGGACCGATCGCTCCGCTGTTCCGCTTCCATAACGAAGAGGAAGCGATCAAGCTCGCCAACGACACGCCCTTCGGCCTCGCCAGCTACTTCTATGCGCGTGATGTCGGGCGCATTTTCCGCGTCGCCGAGCAGCTCGAGTTCGGCATCATCGGCATCAACGAGGGGCTGATCTCGACGGCCGAGGTGCCGTTCGGCGGCGTCAAGGAAAGCGGGCTGGGGCGCGAAGGCAGCCGGCACGGGATCGACGAGTATCTGGAGCTGAAATACATGGCCGTCGGCGGTCTCGGCGCACGGTAGCACGTCGACCGGAAAGAACCGGCGGCTCGCCTTGACGATATCGGTTCAAAAGACAGCCCGGCGGTGCACTGGCGCCGCCGGGCCTTTTCGTTTCCGGCAACCTGCCGGCGTGCCCCGCCTCGGTCGATATGAAGCGCTATTATATAGTCTTGCGCTGACGGCTGTGCGGACGCTGCGGCCGAAGTTAAATTCTTTAACGTTTTGACGGAAGCGTATCCTGCGTTTGCGCGATAGTTCTGGCATTCGGTAATGTAGACGGTTTCGACGAGGGTGCCGATGTGACACCAGGTGTCACCTCGCGCTCGCCCGCGTATCGTGATGTATGGAATTCGCGCCGGGCTCACGCCGTGAGCTCGCTGAGCCACAAGGAATACGATCGTGGAGAGATGCGCGTTGGAGGGGATTTGGCGCCTTGTCGCGAGCAAGGCCTGGGATGAAGCCGGTCATGAACTTCCGGCCCCCTACGGCCGGCATCCCGTCGGACAGCTCTGCTTTGCGCATGGGCGCCTGCTTGCGGCGCTGTGCAACGGTGATGTCAGCCTCTCCGAAGGCGCCAGCCGGGCCTACTCGTCCTATGGCGGGGTCTACGAGATAAAGGGAGATCGATTGGAGACCCTGGTCGATATGGCTTCCGATCCAGCCCGGATCGGCGGCCGCCAGGTGCGGGAATTCCGACTATCGAACGACACCCTCGTTCTGAGACCACCGCTGCGGCTCTACGGCTCCCGCCAGGAGCAACGAGAGCTGCAATGGGTATGCATCTGGCGGCTGGGGCCCGCGAACCCATAACTGGCAATGCGCGCGCATTTCCGCTCCACGCCACGCGAGGCGCTAGAGCATCGAACCGAAAACGGGAATCCCCTTCTCGTAAAAATCCGGACCGCAGCCGCAGCGATCACGTGTTGGCGTAGAAATTCTCGGAGCGCTCGCTGTCGTCGATCGCCATTCGATGGCCCGCCGCGGGATGGGCCCGTTGCGCGCACCCGGCGCGGGGGCAAATGCGGCAGCCCACGCCGATCGCGACGGCGAGCTCCATATTGGAGACATCGACGCCATCCGAATAGACCAGCTCTCCGGCGAAGGAGACATGGCAGCCCAGGCCGATCGAAAGATGGCGCTTCGGCTCGTTGTGGCGATATCCCCCTTTCGTCACCGCCTTTGCGATGCAGAAAAACCGCTGGCCGTCCGGCATCTGGCTGACCTGGGCATTGATGCGATCGGGGTTGAGGAAGGCGCCATAGACGTTCCAGCGAGGGCATGCCCCCGAATGCCGTGGAATGTGAATTCCGGACAGCGAAAAGCGCTTGGAGATATTGCCGGCGATATCGGTCCGAACCAGATGAAGCGGAACGCCGCTGCGCCCGGGGCGCTGCAGCGTCGTCATCCTGTGGCAGACCTGCTCGAAGCTCGCGCGAAAGCGCCGGCCGATCCGCTCGATGTCGTAACGCGTTTCCTTGCACGCCTGCAGGAACGGTTCATAGGGCATCATCAGCGCCGCCGCGAAATAGGCGGTCAAGGCATTGCGCGCCACCGGCTGCGCCTCTTCGGGAAGTGAAGCAGCGACGATCAGCTGTTGGATCGCGCTGCCCGCCGAGATCCGGCCAAGGTGCTGGGCAACGGTGAACGCCGCCGTTTCGGCGGGCAGGAGATCGGCCGTCAGGATCTCTCCGCGATCGGCGTCCACCTTTCGTGTCTTCCCGGGCGGGAGCGCGGCGAGACGCCACTGCAAGCCGAAGACATTGTGCAGATAGGTTCGCAAGCCATGCTCGAATGAATCCGAGGCATGGTCGATGTCGGCGCGAATCCGCTCGGCGGCGGCCTCGAGGACCGCGAAGTAGTTGGCGTTCTGCTGCAGGAAATCCGAAACCGCGTCGGTGGTCACGGAATCGCCGGCCTCGATCTGCGCGCTGACCGGATTGGCCACGGTGTTGAGCGAGCGATATCGATCGTAGAGGCGCATCACGGCGCGGCCGACCGCGGGGTTGGAGGTGGCGAGGTCGCTGATGTCCTGGTTGGTCAGATCGCAATCGACGAAAAGATCGTCGCCGAAGAGCTCCATCAGGTCGCCGGCCAGGCGCGGCTCCTCGCTCTCGGCGAACTCCCCCGGCTCGACCCCGAAATAGCTCGCCGCCTTGAACAGCAGCGGCACGGTCATCCGCCGCCGGTTGTGCTCGATCAGGTTGAGATAGCTCGGCGAAATCCCGAGCGCCTCCGCCAGGGCCGCCTGGCTGATCTTTCGCTGCCTTCTCAGCCGCTTGATCCGGCCGCCGATCTGGACGTTCGATTGCTGCACGTCGAACCTTTACAACATTGACTCGATCAACGCCAGGATTGACAAGAATTTTCATATTAACACGTTGATTTACAAGTAATTCTTGTCTTGCTGAAGCGCTCTGTCAACATGGCTTCGACGCCGCGACGAGCGGAGAGGCAGGCCACCGGGAAGCGGCGGCCTGCATCGTGAATCGGAACGCTTCACCCACACCAAGAGGCTATTCGCCATGAATGCGATCGTGCAGAACCCGACCGTCGCCGCACCGAACGACCGCAGGCGCCGCAGCTACGCCGAACTGAATGCCGAGCTCCAGGCGCGCTATCCGTCGGGCTTCGCTCCCGGCGGCGTTTCGGTCGACGATATCGTCCAGCTCCGCCTTCAGAACTCGTTCGACACGCATCTCGACATCGCGCGGGAGATGGCCACCGTCATGCGCCGCGACATGGCGGCCTACGATGCGGATTCGTCGAGGTTCACCCAATCGCTGGGCTGCTGGTCGGGCTTCCACGCGCAGCAGATGATCAAGTCGGTGAAGCGCCTGCGCGGCACGGCGAAGGGCGCCTATGTCTATCTCTCCGGCTGGATGGTGGCTGGCCTGCGCAACCGCTTCGGCCATCTTCCGGACCAGTCGATGCACGAGAAGACCGCCGTCGCCGATCTGATCGAGGAAATCTACGTCTCGCTTCGTCAAGCGGACGAGGTCGCGATGAACGACCTCTTCAAAGCGCTGAAGCAGGCGCGTGCCGCCGGCGATGTCGCGGCCGAGATCAAGGCTGTCGCCGCGATCGACAATTTCGAAACCCATGTCGTGCCGATCATCGCGGACATCGATGCCGGCTTCGGCAACGAGCACGCGACCTACCTGCTGGCGAAGGAGCTGATCCGGGCCGGGGCCTGCTGCCTGCAGATCGAAAACCAGGTGTCCGACGCGAAGCAGTGCGGCCACCAGGACGGCAAGGTGACCGTTCCGCGCGAGGATTTCATCGAGAAGCTGCGCGCCTGCCGGCTGGCCTTCGAGGAGCTCGGCGTCACCGACGGCGTCGTCGTCGCCCGCACGGACAGCCTCGGCGCCGGCCTCACCCAGAAGATCCCGGTCAGCCAGAAGCCGGGCGATCTGGCCTCGCAATACACCAAATGGCTCAAGACCGAGGCTGTCACGGCCGCGTCGCCGCTCGGCGAGGGCGAGGTCGCGATCTGGCTGGACGGCAAGCTGGTTCGGCCGAGCCGGATCGCCAACGGCCTGTTCCAGTTCCGCGAGGGCACGGGGCGGGCGCGCGTCATCGAAGACTGCATCGCCTTCATCAACGAGGGCGGCGCCGATCTTCTCTGGATCGAGACGGATACGCCCAACGTCAACGAGATCGCCTCGATGGTGGCCGAGATCCGCAGGGCCGCGCCATCGGCCAAGCTCGCCTACAACAATTCGCCCTCGTTCAACTGGACGCTCAACATCCGCAAGCAGGTTCGCTCGGAGTGGCTGGCCGAGGGGCGCATCGCCGCCGACACCTATCCCGACGGGACGGCGCTGATGGCGGCCGCGCTGGACGACAGCGAGCTCGGACGGGAAGCGGATGAGCGCCTTGCCCGCTTCCAGGTCGAGATCGCGGCGAAGGCCGGCGTCTTCCACAATCTGATCACGCTGCCGACCTTCCACCTCACGGCGAAAAGCGTGGACGAGCTGGCGGCCGGCTATTTCGGCCCGGATCGGATGAAGGCCTATGTCAACACCGTTCAGCGCGAAGAGATCCGGCGCGGCATCTCGGCGGTCAGGCACCAGCACGAGGTGGGCTCGGACCTTGGCGACAGCTTCAAGGAAATGGTCGGCGGCGAACGGGCGCTTAAGGCGGGCGGTCACGCCAACACCATGAACCAGTTCGCCGCCGCCTGATTGCGGGAGCCGACGGGGAGGGACGATCCCTCCCCGCTGTCACCGGCACACTCCATCGAAGGACCAGACCATGACCCAGTATGAACGTCCGCAGCAGATCATCGAGTATTGCCTGAAGCCCCTCGTCCTGGACGAGAATTCTCCGCAGGCGCAGGAATCCGTGAAGCGCCTGCTGCACGTCATCAAGACGCTCCAGCTCGCGATCGGGCCAAAGGGGCCCCGGGCGGTCGATTTCTCGAACATGCCCGCCATCGTGATCAACGAGGCGGCGCACGGCGACGACGCCTAGATCTCATTATGGCGCGCGCCGGGATCCCTGAATGCCGGCGCGCCGCGTCAGGGCGCAAGCTCCACGCGCACAGGCTCGGCCAGATCGACGAGCTCGAAATTGTCCGGCCCCTTTCGACCGACCATGACGAAATCGGTCCGCATATCGAGCGCGATCAGCGGATGATGCCAGAGGGCGCGGCGATAGTTCACGCCCTGCGCGCCATTGGTGCGAAAGGCGCGCAGGGAAGACGGGTCGGGACGCTCCGCGCCGCCGCCGGCAACCACCACGATGAAGGGATAGGGCTGCAACGCGACGAACATCTGCGTCGACAAAGGGTGCCGTTCCATCACCCGGCAGAGGAGAGGGGTCGCCGTGGGCTCGGACCTGAAGATCGACACGCAGGCAGAAGCGGCTTCCGCCGTCAGGTCGAGCGTGCCGACATCGTCGAAGCGCAGCGCCGTTCCCGAATTCGCGGAGACGCCGCCGGTGACGGGCGCCTCGATGACGTCGCCGAACGGAGCGAAAGCCTCGACGGTCAGGGGCTCCAGTTGAATGCAGCGCATGGCCGGCGCCTCACCGGCCCGTGAGGACGGCGGCGAAGAGGCGGTCCGGCACCACCCACCGCAGCTTCATCGCGTTCATTTCCGTCCCTCTTTGCGACGCCGCATACGGTCGCAGCGCGTGATGCCGACAGAACGGACACCCACCCGCATGCCCCGGCGTGGGCCATGAGCCAGCCCCCGTCGAAGCCGCGACCATAATCGATGAGTCGGTTCAAAAGCACCATGCGCAACAGTCCCGGGGAATGAGGATATCCAACAGCGGGACAAGCTGTTGCGCGGCGTGCATGCCCGTAAGATGACCATCCGGCGCCGGGGCGCCAGATCCGAGAGGCTTCGGAGCCCCGCCTGCAGGCCTCCGGCCGCCTCGCCCGGCGGTCATCCTGGCGGGCTCGCCGGCGCGGCGCATGCCCCCCCGGCGCAATCCTCGGAAACCGCCGGCTCGGTAGCGAAAGCCCTAGGCGGCGTCGCCGCCAGCGCCCCCACCATGACGCCGAGCGAAAGGTCGTCGGCCTGCCCGAAGGCGTGCTCGCGGATCACACCGTCCCGGTCAATCACGATCGTGGTCGGCGTGCCGCGCATGTCGTAGCGCCCCATCGTCTCGGGGATCGGCCCACGCGCGGCCGGGCGGTCGATCCCGATCGGCATCGTCAGCCGGTATTCGTGGATGAAGGCTTCAAGCGCGACCTCCGTCATCGCCGCGTGATGCTCGAACACCGTGTGCAGGCCGATCACCACGACATCGCCCCGGCCCGCGAGCAGCCGGTGCAGCTTCTGCGCCTGCGGGATGCCGTGCGAGACGCATCCCGGGCACAGCATCTGGAAGGCGTGCAGAACGACGACCTTGCCGCGAAGCCCGGACAGGCTGGGCGGCGGCGCGCCCGCCAGGTTGAGCCAGCGCGATACCGAAAGCTCGGGCGCCAGGGCGTTCATGCCGATCTCCTTCCAGTTCCACCGATGCTAAAACAAAAAGCTGGATCGCCACTTCGCCTCCGGTGGGGCGGAACGGCGATCCAGAGCCTCACGCCGCGCGCGAAAGCGCGACGACCGGAAAGTCGACCGGCACGGCGAAGGCGACGTTCACATAGTTGGTGAACAGGTTGAGCGCGACATGGGCCATGATCTCGACCACCGCCTCGTCGTCGAATCCGGCGGCTCGCAGCGCCTCGACATCCGCCGCACCGACAGCGGCGCGGTTCTCCACGACCTTCAGCGCGAAGGCGAGCGCGGCCGCCGTCTTCGGATCGGCGGCGCGCCCGAGCTGCGCCTCGGCCATCTCAGCTGCCGTCGCGCCGGCCTTCTGCCCGAGCACGGTATGAGCCGCGAGGCAGTAATCGCAGCGATTGCGGTCGGCGATGGCCACGGCGATCGTCTCGCCGAGCTTCGCGCCGATGCGTCCCTTCCCGAGCGCGCCGAACGCGCCCCACATGCTGGCCAAGGCGGCGGGCGAGTTCGCCACCGCCTTGAACATGTTGGGAACGGTGCCGAACGCCGCCGCGATCTGCCTGAGCGTGGCCCTTGAGGCTTCCGGTGCCGATGCTTGGTCGACGAGGTTCACATGTGGCATGATGTCCTGACCTTCTCTGTTGCCTGGAGGGGGTTATCGGGGCGGTCCGGCGATGGCAGTCGCCGGGCCGCCTTTGCGTTCCGCGTCTCACGACGGCGGAACGGCACGGCCGGGCGCTTCGAATGCCGCCCAGTTCGCGGACTGGACGGCCGGCTCGGCCGCTTCGTGTTCGCCGCAATCGAGACGGAGATCCCGCTCGCCGATCGCGGCGTCGACGAAGGCGCAATGATGGGGACGGCTCGCGCCCGGATGGGCGTTCGGCCGAAAATGGCGGCAGCTCACGCACATCCGCTGCATCGGTATGGCACCGGCGCGTTGGAGCGTTCGGATCAGCTTGATCTGGGTCAGCAGCAAATCGGCCTGCTCGGCCGGCGTCAGTTCAGCCAAAGCCACCGCGATCGTCGAAGCCGCCCCGGCGACCCTCCGGCCGATGCCGCGCCCCTCCTGCGTCGGCCGCGCGATCACGGCCCGCGCGTCGCCCGGATCGGGCGAACGCTCCAGCAGGCCCTTCCGTTCGAGCGCCGACAGGGTATCGGCGATGCTCGCGGCGGAGACCGCAAGATGCGCCGCGATCTCCTTCGGCCGCAGTCCGGCGGGCCTGCCCGTCAGCAGGGCCAGCACCTGCGCCTGGGCGGGATTGACCCCGGCCCCGGCGGCCGAGGCCCAGCTTTCGGCGCGCATGACGAGCGCGATGCGCTCAAAGCCCTCGCGCAAGCAGATCGTCATGGGATCGGGGTCGGTTACAGGGTCCACACGATATTGATAGGACTCCTAATTATAACCGTCAACCCGCTGAGCGCGAAGATGGAGCCGGGCCCGGCCAGTGGCTCATGTCCTCAGGACGCGGTAGATCGCCGGGATGACGAGGACCGTCAGCGCCGTGGACGAGGCGAGGCCGAACAGGAGCGAGATCGCGAGCCCCTGGAAGATCGGATCGGCAAGGATGACGGCCGCGCCGATCATCGCGGCGATGGCGGTCAGCAGGATCGGCTTGAAGCGGATCGCGCCGGCCTCCAGCAGCACGTCGACGAGCGGCCTTCCGGGCCGGCGGGCATGGCGGATGAAGTCGGCGAGCAGGATCGAGTTGCGCACGATGATGCCGGCGAGCGCGATGAAGCCGATCATCGAGGTCGCGGTGAACGGCGCGCCGAACAGCCAGTGCCCCAGCATGATGCCGATGAAGGTGAGCGGAATCGGCGTGAGGATGACGAGCGGCAGCTTGAACGAGCCGAACTGCGCGACGACCAGGATGTAGATCCCCAGGATCGCCACCATGAAGGCCGCGCCCATGTCGCGGAACGTCACCCAGGTGACCTCCCATTCGCCGTCCCAGAGCAGGGTCGGGCGGCTTTCGTCCTCGGGCTGGCCATGCAGGGCGATCGCGGGCTTCGGCAGGCTCCCCCAATCGATCCTGTCGATCTCCTCCTGCACGGCGAGCATGCCGTAGAGCGGCGCCTCATAGGCGCCGGCAAGCTCCGCCATCACCATCTCGGCGGCGCGGCCATTATGCCGGAAGATCGGATAGGAGCCCGGCTCGCGCCGGACGCCGACGACGTCGCCGAGCTCGACCACGCTGCGCCCGCCCGGCAGCGCATTGGCCGGCACGGGGGTGGCGAGCACCGTCTCGTCGACGACCCCGGCCCCCTTGGGCAAGGCGAGCCGGATCGGGATCGGCGGGCGCCCATCGCCGCGATGGGAATAGCCGACATTCGCCCCGCCATAGAGATAACGCAGCGTGTCGTAGACATCCGACTGCTCGACCCGGTAGTACTCCAGGCTGTCCTGGTCGATGGCGAGGCGCACCCGCTCCGGCCGGTTGTGGTAGCTGTCGTCGATATCGACGATGAAGGGAACGCGCCCGAACGCCTCGCGGACCTTGTCGGCCACCGCGCGCCGCGTCTGCGGATCGGGGCCGTAGATCTCGGCCAGCAGCGTCGCGATCACCGGCGGGCCGGGCGGCGGCTCCACCACCTTGACGACCGTGCCCTCCGGCAGCCCGATCCCCTTCAGCCGCTCGCGCAGCTCGAGCGCGATCGCATGGCTCGCGCGCTCGCGCGCGTCCTTGGGCGAGAGGTTGACCGTAACCTGCCCCTGCTCGGGGTTGGCGCGCAGGTAATAGTGCCGCACCAGCCCGTTGAAGTCGAAGGGCGCGGCGGTGCCGGCATAGCTCTGGAAGGAGACGATTTCCGGCACCGGGGCAAGGCGGGCAACGATCTCCCTGAGCGCGCGGTCGGTGGCCTCGACGGAGGAGCCCTTCGGCAGGTCGAGCACCACCTGCAACTCGGATTTGTTGTCGAAGGGCAGGAGCTTCACCGTGACGTGCCGGGTGTAGATGAGCCCGAGCGAGGCGACGGTCGCGACGCCGACGACGATGAGGAAGGCCCAGGCCCGCGCACGGGTCTTGAGGATCGGCTGCGCCAGCGCGACATAGAGCCGGCCGAGCCGCCCGCCATTCGCATCCTCGTGCCCGCCGGCGACATGGCCTCCCCCGATCCGCAGCATCAGCCAGGGGGTGAGGATGACGGCGACGAAGAACGAGAACAGCATCGCAGCCGAGGCGTTGGCCGGGATCGGGCTCATATAGGGCCCCATCATGCCGGAGACGAAGAGCATCGGCAGCAGCGCCGCGACCACGGTCAGCGTCGCGGCGATGGTCGGGTTGCCGACCTCGGCGACGGCGTCGATCGCGGCCTGCGCACGCGGGCGCCCGTCGCGCATCGCCCAATGGCGGGCGATGTTCTCGATCACCACGATGGCGTCGTCCACCAGGATGCCGATCGAGAAGATCAGCGCGAACAGGCTGACGCGGTTGAGCGTATAGCCCATCAGCCGGGCGGCGAAGAGGATGAGCAGGATCGTCGTCGGGATGACGAGCGCCACCACGATCGCCTCGCGCCAGCCGATCGCCACGGCGACCAGGAGCACGATCGAGATCGTCGCCAGACCGAGATGGAAGAGCAGCTCGTTCGCCTTCTCGTTGGCGGTCTCGCCGTAGTTGCGCGTGACCGTCATCTCGATCTCGGCCGGGAAGATCCGGCCGCGGACCTCACCGAGCCGGGCCACGATCTCCTCGGCGATCACCACGGCGTTGGTGCCGGGGCGCTTGGCGATGGCGAGCGAGACCGCCGGCGCGGCCTCGAACCCATCGCCGACCTTGCGGATGTCGGTGACCCGGCTTTCCATCGGCGCGGTCTCCAGCACCACCCGGGCGACGTCACGGACATAGACGGGGCGGCCGTCGCGCGCGGTCAGCAGGAGATTGCCGATCTCTGGCAGCCCCTGCAGGGTCTGCCCCGCGACGACGGCGCGCTGGCCGCCCTCCTCGCGGACGAGGCCGAGCCGGAAGGAGCGGTTCGCCCCTTCGATCTTGGCGGCGAGCTGCTGCAGCGTGATGCCGTAGAGCGAGAGCTTCTCCGGGTCCGGCTCGACGCGGAACTGCTCGGGTTGCTCGCCGACGATGTAGGTCAGGCCGATATCGGGCAGCTTCGCGATCTCGACCTTGAGCTCGCGCGCGAGCCGCGTCAGCCCGTTGGCGCTCCAGCGCTCGGCCGCCGCCGGCGTCGGCCGGAGAGTGACGACGGCAATCGCCACGTCGTCGATGCCGCGCCCGACGATCAGCGGCTCGGGGATGCCGACCGGGATGCGGTCGAGATTGGCGCGGATCCTCTCATGCACCCGCAGGATCGCGGCGTCCGAACTGGTGCCGACCGCAAAGCGCGCCGTGACCAGGGCGCCGTCGTCGTCGGTCTGGGAATAGACGTGCTCGACGCCGTCGATGCTCTTGACGATGGTCTCCAGCGGCTCGGTGACGAGCTTGACCGCATCCTCCGCACGCAGGCCGTTGGCATCGACGCGGATGTCGACCATCGGCACGGAGATCTGCGGCTCCTCCTCGCGCGGCAGCGTGACGAGCGCGACGAGCCCCAGCGCGAGCGAGGCCAGGAGGAAGAGCGGCGTCAGCGGCGAGGCGATGAAGGCGCGGGTGAGAGCGCCGGCTATGCCGAGCTTCATGGGCGCAGGACCCGGTCGCCGTCGCGCAGGCCCGAGAGGATCTCGACGCGCCGCTCCCCGCCCTCCCCGAAGCTCTCGCCCAGAATGACCGCGACATCCATCGGGCCACCGCCGGCGGCGATGCGCACATAATCGACGCCATGGACTGTCCGGACCGCGTCGGGCGGAACCGCCAGCACCTTGCGCTTGCCGACGGGGACCCGGACCAGCGTGCGTTCGTTGACGAAATAATCCCCGATTCCCCCTACCTCGACATCGGCGATCACGCGCCCCTCGGCGATTTCCGGATAGACCTTGACGATCCGCCCCCGTCGCGCCGCTGGCAACGCACCGGGGCCTTGCGTCAGGCCCCGCCCGCCGACGAGGACTTGCGAATCCTGCACGATCTCGGCCGCATGGCGCTCCGGCAGCGACAGGCGCAGATAGTAGGGGCCGGGCGCGATGCGCACGATCACCTCGCCGGGCAGGACGACCGAGCCCGGCGTGACCGGCACGGTGAGGATCCGGCCCGTGGCGGGCGCCAGCACGTCGCCTTCGCGGCTGCTCTGCGCGATCACGGCCTTCTCGGCCCTGGCCGCCGCCACCTGGTTGGTCGCCACCTCGAAGAGCATCGTCGCCTGGTCGAGGCTGGCCTGCGAGCCGGTGCCGCTCGCTCTCAGCTGCTGCGCCCGCTCGAGCTGGAGGCGCGCATTCTCCAGCTGGGAATTGAGCGCCTCGATCTTGGCGTCGGCGGCGGTCAGCTGGAGCGTAAGCTTGTCGTCGACGACGACGGCGATCACCTCACCTTCCCTGACCTCGTCGCCCTGGCTGACGCCGAGCTCGCGGATCGAACCGCCGATCCGGGCGCGCGCCGGCACCACGATCCGGCTCTCGACCTGGCCGAACACGGCCTTCATCTCGGGGATCGTCTCGGCCTTGACGGTGAACTCGGCCGCCCGCGCCGGCAGGGCGGCGAGGACGACCGCGAGCAAAACGGCCGAGAAGCGGCTATGCGGCAACGGGCGATGCATGGAAGGCGCGACTTTCATGGGCGGCGGCCGGGCGGCAAAGCCCGGCCCGAGATGGACATGACGGCGGCTGCCGTCACTCGAAGGCGGCACCCGCCCGGCAACCGAGCTTGCGGAAGATCATGGCCGCCGGGCAGAAGCCGGTGATCGAGGCCTGAACGAGGTTCAGGCCGACGAAGGCGGTGAGCAGATACCACCAGGGCGACACATAAAAACCGAGCCCCAGCGAGACCAGGACCATCAAACCTGCGAACATCATCACGGCGCGATCGACTGTCATTTTGGCTTTCTCCTCGCTAAGAGCCTCAGCGGCCCGTGCGGTGGCTTGCATCTAACATTCAAGGAATATAAATTCAATATCATGAATGTAAAGGATATGATCCCGGCGGCGGAGGCGGCGGCCCAGCTGATGCGCAGCCTGTCCCATCCGCAGCGTCTCCTGGTGCTCTGCGCGCTGGTCGACGGCGAGAAATCGGTCGCCGATCTGCGTGAAGAGCTCGGGATCGAGCAGGTGCCGATGTCCCAGCAGCTCATGCGGCTGCGGGCGGATGGTCTCGTCGAGGCGCGGCGGGAGGGAACGACGGTCTTTTACCACATCGCCCAGGGCGAGGCGCTGAGCGTGATCCAGGCAATGCACACGGTGTTTTGCGCGCCGGTTTCCAAGACGCCCGGCGGCCGTCGCGAGCGCTCCTGAAGGATCTTGAGACCCCCGCTGCGGCTCAGGACAGCTCTTCCAGGCCGGTTCCCGTATCGAGAAAGCGGTCGAGCTTCGCCTTGTAGGGCGCGATATCGAGCTTTTGCGCCGCAAGCCAGCCGGGTTCGTAATAGGTCGAGGCGTAGCGGTCGCCGGCATCGCAGATCAGCGTGACGAGCGACCCTTGCGTTCCCTCCCGCATCATGCCGGCCGCGATCAGCAGCAGGGCCATGAAGTTGGTCCCCGTCGATCCGCCCACGCGCCGGAACAGCCGTTCCGACAGCACATGGGCGGCGGCGATCGAGGCCACGTCGGGTATGCGCAGCATGCGGTCGATGACGCCCGGCACGAAGGACGGCTCGACGCGCGGCCGGCCCACGCCCTCGATCCGCGAGGGCCGCGCCGAGGTGATGGCCGGGTCGCCCGTCCTGTAGGAATCGAAGAAGACGGAATTCTCGACATCGGCCACGCAGAGCCGTGTCGACAGGTTCTGGAAGCGGATGTAGCGGCCGATCGTCGCCGCGGTGCCGCCGGTACCGGCACTCATCACCACCCAGCGCGGAACCGGGTGGGGCTCGCTGGCCATCTGGCGGAAGGTGCTCTCGGCGATGTTGTTGTTGCCGCGCCAGTCCGTCGCCCGCTCGGCATTGGTGAACTGATCGAGATAATGGCCGCCGGTCTCCCCGGCGATGGCGGCGGCGGTCTCGTAGACCCGCGCCGGCTCGTCGACGAAATGGCAGCTGCCTCCCAGGCGCTCGATGGCATCCACCTTGGCGCTCGAGGTCGAGCGCGGCATGACGGCGATGAAGGGCAGGTCGAGCAGGCGCGCGAAATAGGCTTCCGAAACGGCCGTCGAGCCCGAGGACGCCTCGACCAGCGTCGTGCCCCGGCTGATATGGCCGTTGCAGATGCCATAAAGGAAAAGCGAGCGCGCCAGGCGGTGCTTCAGGCTTCCCGTCGGGTGGGTGGATTCGTCCTTCAGGTAGATCGAAATCCCCTTCAGCGCGGGAAACGCCGGGTTGATCAGGTGGGTGTCGGCCGAGCGCCGGCCGTCGCATTGCAGCAGGTCGATGGCCCGGAACACCCAGTCGCGGTCCGGCGACACGGCCTGCGCCGAGGGAAACGGGGTGGAATCGTCACATGCGGGATGTGTCATCTCAGCGTGCTAGTCGCCGTTGCCACTGTCGGCCGCGCGCAAGGTGTCCAGCGCCGGCATCGAGGTGATGTGGTAGCCGGCATCGACATGGTGGACATCGCCGGTGACGCCGCCCGAGAGATCCGACAGGTAATAGAGCGCCGCCCCGCCGATCTCGTCGAGCGAGACCGATTTGCGCAGCGGCGAGTTGGCGCGCTGCCAGGACAGCATGGCGCGCGCATCCGAGATGCCGGCGCCGGCCAGCGTCCTGACCGGGCCGGGCGAGAGCGCGTTGACGCGGATGCCGCGCGGGCCGTAATCGCCGGCGAGATAGCGCACGCTCGCCTCGAGCGCGGCCTTCGCGACGCCCATGACGTTGTAGTTCGGCATGATCCGGGTCGAGCCGCCATAGGTCAGCGTGATCATGCTGCCGCCATGCGGCATGCGCCCGGCCGCCCGCCGGGCGACCTCGGTGAAGGAGAAGCAGGAGATCACCATGGTCCGCGAGAAATTCTCGCGGCTGGTGTCGGCATAGAGGCCCTTCAGCTCGTTCTTGTCGGAGAAGCCGATGGCGTGGACGATGAAGTCCAGTGTATTGCGCTCGGGCTCGCCGCCCCAGGCTTCGTCGAGCGCGGCGAAGACTGCGTCGACCGAGGCCGCATCCTCGACGTCGCAGGGCAGGACCAGCGTCGAGCCGACGCTCTCCGCCAGCGGCCTGACCCGCTTGCCGAGCGCATCGCCCTGATAGGTGAAGGCGATCTCGGCGCCATGGGCGTTGAGGGTGCGCGCGATCCCCCAGGCGATCGAATTCTGGTTGGCGACCCCCATGACGAGGCCGCGCTTGCCGTGCATCAGCGGGAGCATCAGGCCCTCACGCCTCCAGCCGCTTCATCACGATGGTGGCGTTGGTGCCGCCGAAACCGAAGGAATTCGACAGGACGCAGCCCAAGCCCGCATCGTCGATGCGCTTGCGCACGATCGGCATGTCGGCGAAGGCCGGGTCGAGCTCCTCGATATGGGCGCTCTCGCAGATGAAGTCGTTGTTCAGCATCAGCAGCGAGTAGATCGCCTCCTGCACGCCGGTGGCGCCGAGCGAATGGCCGGTGAGCGATTTGGTCGCAGCGATCGGCGGCGCCTTGTCGCCGGCGCCGAAAACCTCGCGGATCGCCTCGATCTCCTTGCCGTCGCCGACCGGGGTCGAGGTGCCGTGCGGGTTGATGTAGTCGACCTTCGCCTTCACGCCCTCCAGCGCCATGCGCATGCAGCGCACCGCGCCCTCCCCCGAGGGCGCGACCATGTCGTAGCCGTCCGAGGTCGCGCCGTAGCCGACGACCTCGCCGTAAATCTTCGCGCCGCGCGCCTTGGCGTGCTCCAGCTCCTCCAGCACCACGACGCCGGCGCCCCCGGCGATGACGAAGCCGTCGCGGGCGATGTCGTAGGCCCGCGAGGCGACGGCCGGCCGGTCGTTGAAGGAAGACGACATCGCGCCCATGGCGTCGAAGAGCACGGAGAGCGTCCAGTCCAGCTCCTCGCAGCCGCCGGCGAAGATGATGTCCTGCTTGCCCCACTGGATCAGCTCATAGGCGTTGCCGATGCAATGATTCGAGGTCGCGCAGGCCGAGGAGATCGAATAGTTGACGCCCCTGATCTTGAACCAGGTCGCGAGCGTGGCCGAGGCGGTGGAGGACATGCCCTTGGGCACGGCGAAGGGGCCGACCTTCTTGGAGGAGCCGCTCTCGCGCGCCTTGTCGTAGGCGTCGATCAGGGCCCGCGTCGAGGGGCCGCCCGAGCCCATGATGATGCCGGTGCGCTCGTCGCTGACCTCGCCGGCCTCGAGCCCGGCATCGGCGATCGCCTGTTCCATGGCGACATGGTTCCAGGCCGTGCCGCCGCCGTGGAAGCGCATGGCGCGGCGGTCGACCACGCTGGCGGCGTCGAGCGTCGGCACGCCGGCGACGCGGCTGCGGAAGCCGTGCTCGGCAAATTCGGGAACGAAGGAGATGCCCGATTTCGCCTCGCGCAGCGAGGTCAGCACCTCCTGCGTGTTGTTGCCGATTGACGAGACGATGCCCATCCCGGTGACCACGACGCGTCTCATTGCCTAAAACTCCAGCATTCGGCGGGCGGCGGCGGACAGGCCGCCGGTCCGGATTCCTCAACCGCGCACATGGACCGGCCGCCCGCCGCGCGCAAGGCCGCGGCGCGCTTTTCCTTCAGGCGGCTTCCGGCTTGAACAGGCCGACGCGCATGTCGGCGACCGTGTAGATCCGCTTGCCGTCGGCCTCCAGCCAGCCATCGGCGATGCCGAGCACGAGCTTCGACTTGAAGACACGCTTGAAATCGACGCCGTAAACGACCTTCTTCACGCTCGGCAGCACCTGGTCGGCGAATTTGACCTCGCCGACGCCGAGCGCCCGGCCGCGGCCCGGCAGGCCGAGCCAGCCGAGGAAGAAGCCGGTGAGCTGCCAGAGCGCGTCGAGACCGAGGCACCCCGGCATCACCGGATCGCCCTTGAAATGGCAGTCGAAGAACCAGAGATCGGGCTTGATGTCGAATTCGGCCCGCACGAGGCCCTTGCCGTGCTCGCCGCCCGCCTCGGCGATCTCGGTGATCCGGTCGAACATCAGCATCGGCGGCAGCGGCAGCTGCGCATTGCCCGGCCCGAACAGTTCCCCGCGACCGCAGGCGAGGATCTCCTCGTAGCTGAAAGACGACTGACGCTGCATACCCGTGACGCGCTCCCTGGCACCGGCCGGGGGCGGCCGATGTCTCCTCGTGCCGTGCGTAACACGGCGCAAGCCCGAAACGAAAGAGCACCGGACACACCGACCCGCATCGCGGCCACGAAAACCACAGGCAGGATGCGCCCGATCAAACAAGGCGCGGCGCGCGCCTGCGCCATGCTTGCGGCGCGCCACACCAGGCCCTACATTTCAGCTTGGAATTATTCCAGGAGACGGAAGCCCTCCGGACATCCTGTTCGCATGGGGCACGAAAGCGGGCATGAGCGAGCCGATCATCCAGAACCAGGGCTACGGCGCGACGACGCGGCAGGGCTGTCCCTTCCACGACATCCGCCAGAAGCTCCGGCGCGTCGGCTTGCGGCCGACCCGGCAGCGCGTCTCCCTCGGCTGGGTGCTTTTCGCCAAGGGCCAGCGCCATGTCAGCGCCGAGATGCTGTTCGAGGAGGCGATGAAGGAGCGCATCCCGGTCTCGCTGGCGACGATCTACAACACGCTGCGCCAGTTCACCGAAGCGGGGCTTTTGCGCGAGCTGACGCTGGACGGCGCCAAGGCCTATTTCGACACCGCCGACCACGACCATCACCATTTCGTCGTCGACGGCGAGAACCGCGTGATCGACATCCCGGCCGAGGCGATCGGCGTCGCCAGCCTGCCGGTGCCGCCCGAGGGCTACGAGATCGCCCGGGTCGAGGTCGTGGTCAGGCTGCGCAGGATCGAGGGCTGATACGGACACCTCTCGTCATTCCGGGTTCGCGCCTGCGGCGCGCGCCGGAACGACGACCACGGGCGCTCAGTCCACCTTCTCGTTCGGATAGACGCCCCAGAGGCGCTCCTGGCGGATATAGCCGCTGAGATTGCCGACGCTGATGCGGCACCAGGCATCGGCGCAGGAGGCGACGTTGGCGACGACGCCGGGCTGAAGCCTGGCGACGACGCGCGCCTCTTCCGCCGCGGCGCTCAGCATCGGGAAAGCCTCGTCCTTCTTCTTCGACCAGGGGGCGACGAGCGCGGTGCGCCGGCCGGAGAGCAGGCTGTGCAGCACCCAGCCTTCGGTGCCGTCGGCATCGCGCACGCGCCGCCAGGTCTCGAATTCCGCCGTGATCTCGACCGGCAGGCCGGCCCGCTGATAGACCCAGCGCGTGCGATGCTCCTTCGAGGGGCCCTCGCGCAGGTTGACGCGGTCCGTCTTCAGGCTGACATAACGCGGCACCGGCAGCTTCGTCACCGATCCGGCCTGCATGTCCTGGGCCGAGGCGACCGCGGGCAGGCCGACGAGGGCGAGCGCCGCCAGGGCGCAGCAGCGCATCGACTTGACCTTCATGCCGCTATTCTCCTTCGCATGGCCCGCGCCCCGGCCGGAGCCGGCCGTCATCCGCCTTCCGCAGAACGCGCGGCCCGACCAGACGCATTGCAATCCGGCCGGCGCGTGCTCTAGACAACGAAGATGCCGCCGCGCAGCAACTCCCATTCCTGGGCCACCAGGGTTAATGGCGGGTTGAGGACATGCGGCCGATGACGGAAGGGTGACCGCCATGTCCAAGAAGAAGCCGCTGGTGGTGGTGACGCGCAAGCTGCCTGCCGTGGTGGAAACCCGGATGCGCGAACTGTTCGACGCCCGGCTCAACATCGACGACAAGCCGATGTCGCAGGCCGCGCTGGTCGAGGCGGTGAAGACCGCCGACGTGCTCGTGCCGACCATCACCGACAAGATCGACGCCGCCGTCATCGCGCAGGCCGGCGAGCAGCTCAGGCTGATCGCGAATTTCGGCAACGGCGTCGACAAGATCGACGTGGCCAGCGCCGTGCAGCGCGGCATCACCGTCACCAATACGCCGGGCGTCCTGACCGACGACACCGCCGACATGACGATCGCGCTCATCCTCGCGGTGGCGCGCCGGATCGCCGAGGGCGCGCGCGTCATCCCCGACGACGAATGGACCGGCTGGTCGCCGACCTGGATGCTCGGCCGGCGCATCACCGGCAAGCGGCTGGGCATCGTCGGCATGGGCCGGATCGGCCAGGCGCTGGCGAAGCGGGCCGCCGCATTCGGCCTCTCGATCCACTACCACAACCGCCGCCGGGTCGATCCGCAGATCGAGGAGAAGCTCGACGCGACCTATTGGGATTCGCTCGACCAGATGCTGGCGCGGATGGACATCGTCTCGATCAACTGCCCGCATACGCCGGCGACCTATCACCTGCTCTCGGCGCGCCGGCTCAAGCTGATGAAGCCGGACGCCATCCTGGTGAACACCGCCCGCGGCGAGATCGTCGACGAGACCGCGCTCGCCCGCATGCTGGAGGCCGGCGAGCTCGCCGGCGCAGGCCTCGACGTGTTCGAGAGCGAGCCGGCGGTCAATCCGCGCCTGCTCAAGCTCGCCCGCCAGCACAAGGTCGTGGTGCTGCCGCATCTGGGCTCGGCGACGCACGAGGGCCGCGCCGACATGGGCGAGAAGGTCATCGTCAACATCAAGACCTTCATGGACGGCCACAAGCCGCCGGACCGCGTGCTGCCGAGCATGCTCTGAGAAGCCGCCCGGCGGCTCCGCGAGCCTCGGGGCCGCTTACGCGTCCCGGAGCGTGTCGAACTGGCCTGTCCTGCGGAAGCGCCAGAGATAGGCCGGAACGATCGCCTCGGAGGAGGTCGGCGCCAGCCCGAGTCCGGCGAAATCGCGCCCCTCGGCAACCGCCGCAGGCGAGACGACATTGTCGCTTTCGAGCAGCGTCACCTGATCGCGCGTCATCACCAGCTCGTCCGGAATCAGGCCGAGCGTCAGCGCATCGGCGACCTGCAGGACGCTGCCCATGATCCGCGCCAGCGGGAAAGGCAGCGGCGCGATGAGGCGCTTGCGGCCGGTTATGCGGCAGATCTCCTCGACGATCTGGCGCAGGCTGAGCACCTCCGGCCCGCCGAGCTCGTAGACGCGGCCGCCCGGCACGGTGCCGTCGACGGCGCGGGCGACGATCTCGGCCACGTCGCCGACGAAGGCCGGCTGGAATTGCGTCGCGCCATCGCCGATCAGCGGCAGCACGGGCAGCATGCGGGCAAGCGAGGCGAAGCGGTTGAAGAAGCTGTCTTCCGGCCCGAACATCACCGAGGGCCGCAGCACGACCGCGCCGGGCACGGCGGCGAAGACGGCCGCCTCGCCCTCGGCCTTGCTGCGGGCATAGATCGAAGCCGATTCGGCATCCGCCCCCAGCGCCGAGACATGGGTGAGCCGGGCGATCCCGGCGGCGGCGCAGGCCTGGGCGACGGCGCGCGCGCCGTTGGCCTGCACGGCCGAAAAGCCCTGGCGGCCCTGCTCCTGCATGATGCCGACGAGGTTGACGACCGCATCGGCGCCCCTCACGGCCGCAGTGACCGAGGCGGGATAGCGCAGATTGGCCTGGACGGCGTGGATCTGGCCGACGACGCCGAGCGGCTGGAGGAAACCGGCGAGATCGGGCCGGCGCACCGCCACGCGCACCCGGTAGCCGCGCTTCACCAGGGCGCGCACGACATGGCGGCCGACGAAACCGGAGCCGCCGAAGACCGTGACGAGTTGCTGGGCCGGGGCGGGAGAAGCCATCGCGAAAGCTCCGTTTGGACTGCTTGAGCCCTCCTAGATCATGTTCCGCCAAAGTGGAATGCCTTTTGCGGCCGGTGCCTCGCACCGACGGGCCCTGCGGCATCACGTCCTGTCCGGATGGGGCGCCGCGACCCGGCATCGCGGTTTTCCCGGCCGGTCCGGAAACAAATGCATTTCGCCGCGACAGGCCCGTTGACAGGACGCGGCGCCCCCCGTAAACGAACCGCCGTTGCCCAGGTGGCGGAATTGGTAGACGCGCTGGTTTCAGGTACCAGTGGTGAAAGCCGTGGAGGTTCGAGTCCTCTCCTGGGCACCAAATTTACCTTCGTCGGCCTTCGCCGATGACCGAAAAGGCCCTTGAAACCGAGCGTTTCAGGGGCCTTTCTCTTTGCTGGCCTTTGTCGGTCTTCGTTGACATCCGGCGAATTCGTTGGCCTCCTCGGCGGCATAGGCCAACAGGCCCGAAATTCAGGCCAACACCATGCCCCTGACCGAGTTGCGATAAGGAATGCCAAGCCTGCCGACCGAACCGTGAAGCTACCGGACGGCGGCGGCCTCCAGCTCTGGATCGAGCCGAAAGGCGGGAAGCTCTGGCGCTTGGCCTATCGATTCGACGGCAAGCAGAAGAAGCTATCCATCGGCACATATCCGGCGATCGATCTTCGGGCGGCTCGGGCGAAGCGGGAGGAAGCCAAGGCTCTGCTCCGCGATGGCAAAGACCCCGGCGCCGAAAAGCGGCTGGAGAAGCTGACGGGGAAGGCCAACAGGGAAAACACCTTTGAGGCCATCGCCGCAGAAGTGGCCGCGAGGAAGAAGCAGAGCGGCAAGGCTCAAGCGACGCTCGACAAATTCGACTGGTTCTTGGCTGGTCACCCTGGCGATTTCCGCAGAGGATCCAAACGCGGGCCTGGGATATGCCCTCAACGCCCTGTCGGAGCTCCCGCAGGCTGCTCGTAGGGAACTCATGGCCGACCGCGCCTCGAAACTGGCGTCAATCGCCCGTCAACTTCGCGAACGTCCCGCAGCGGAGGCAACGCTAGAAAGTCTCACTCAGGAAATGGCGAACAGGCAGGCGGCACTCGAAGGGGAGATAGCCAAGCGCCGCTCAAGCATTGAGGAGGTGCAGAAACGATACGGCAGGGTTTCGGCCATAGGGGCAACGTGCGCAGCACAGTGGCACCGTTTCGACCTTTGCTCCAGCAAAGTGCTGACTTCCGGCGAGCACAACCCAAACTAGGCTCAGGATCTGTAATTTTGGGCTTCCGGCAGCTGTCCCTTGAGGGTTTCAAGGATCACCCTCGACCCACCCTTTGGTGACCGTCTCGGCGTGCAACAGCAGCAGGGAGCCGGTCGAGGTTGTGATCTCGAGCACCGTGACCGCGATGCCGGCCCTGGCGAGCAGGAGGCCCAGCATCAGGCCGGCCGGGCCGGCTCCGACGATGGCGCAGCCTGCTTCATCCGCTGCGACGTCGATATCGCGACCGGTGAAATCGACATCGTGATCCTGCTTGTCTGTCTGGATCACATGGCCGCCGGCTTCGGGGGAAACGTGCATCGTCTGTCCTCGGTCGCCGACGCGAATTAGAATTTCATCCTGGCCGTGACCTCCACGCTACGCCCGACCGCCGGCAGTTCGCCCAATGTCGGCCGGTAGGCCCTGTCGAAGATATTGTTGACCGCGACCGCCAGCGAATAGCGCCCTTCCGGCCCGAAACTGGCGCCTGCGGCCAGGTTGAGCGTCGCCCAGCTCGGGGATTTGTCCGTGACCAGCCCGCCCGTGCCCTCATAGGTCTGCTTGCTGCCGCTTCCCGCCCGCACGAACAGGTCGGCCCAATAGGGCAGCGTATCCCACCGCCCCTCATAGCGCAGGCCGAAACGGCCGCTCGCCACCGGCGTGTCGGAATTATAGGTCGTGTATGTGCCGAAATCGAGCTTGCGCCGCATCAGCGTGCCCGAGGCGTAGGGCGTGAAGCCGCTCTCGCCGATCCTGTATTCAGCCAGCAACTCCAGACCGTAGGTCGTGGCCTTGTCGGCATTGACGTAATAGCTCGCCGAGCTCGCCGCCGTCGCGGCCGTGAGGCAGGCGGCGCCGACCGCGAGGCAGCGGGTCGTGCCGATATAGTCCTGCGCCCTGGTCAGGAAGGCGGCTGCGTCGAGCACGAGGCCCTGGTGATCGTAGCGGACGCCGAATTCGACATTGCGCGAGGTTTCGGGCTTGAGCGACGGGTTGCCGTAGGTGACCCCCTGCCCGCCGGCGGTGGTCGAGCCGAAAAGCTGCAGCAGCGTCGGCGTGATATAGCCTTCCGAATAGCTGGTGCGCAGCACCGTGTTCGGCAGCCCCGACCATGTGAGCCCCACCGACTTGACCACCGCGGTGTCGTCCTTGGCGGGCAGGTTGGCGCGGGCGGCCGTCGTCGTCTCGTTCAGTGACGTGCGCGTATTGTAGAGGCGGGCTCCGGCCGTGAGCTTGAAATCATGGGGCAGCGTCCACTCGTCCTGGGCATAGACGGACAGGGTATCGATCGACGCCTTGTCGCGGCTCGTGCTGATCGTGGTCACCGGGCGCGGGCCGAAGCCGGTCATCACCGTGGTGCTGCCCTTCTTCGTATCCAGCGTGTCGCCGAGATATTGCAGGCCGAGGATCGTATAGTGCTTGTCGAAGGCGTTGAGATCGATCTGGAAGTTGCCGCCGTAATTGGCGATGCGATCCTCCGAGGTCGAATTCACTGCGACGGAGCGGGTCGGCGTCGTCCGCACCGTGACGCGGTTCTCGAAGACGCGCTCGACGGTCTGGTAGAAGGCGTCGGCATGGATCTTGGCGATGATCGGGGTGACCCGGTCGACGTCGTAGTAGAGGCCGACCTTGGTCCGGTCGCGCTTGGGCAGGTCGATCCGGAAATCCTGCCCCGCCACCGGCGTGCCCGGCCAGCCCTGGCTGGTCAGCCGGTGCCGCTCCGCCTTGAGGGCAAGGTAGTGGTTGTTCTCGGCTCCGAACCTGTAGCCGAGATGGGCGTAGAGATTGTCGTTGTGGAAGGAGGTGTCGTCGAGCTTGCCGCTCGGCGCCCAGCGGCTCTTCGGCACGTCGCGGTCACCATGCCTGTCGCCGCCGACCGAGAAGCGGTAGTCGAATTGGCCGAGCGTGCCGGAGACGGCGGCAAAACCCTGCCAGCCCCGGCTCGCCGAATACAGGCTCCCGCCGGTCTCGAACTGGATCGGCTTGTCGGCGCCGCCACGCGTCACGATGTTGATCACGCCGCCGATCGCCTTGGCGCCGAACAGGACCGAGGACGGGCCGCGCACCACCTCGATGCGCTCGATCACGGAAGGGTCGACCAGCAGGGGCGTGCCATAGGTGCTGTGGTCGGTGATTTCCTGGCCGTCGACCAGGATGGTGACGCGCCGCGAGGATTCGCCGCGGATCCGGATCCGCTGCATGCCGGCGACCGACTCGTCCGCGACCTGGACGCCCGGCACGTCGCGCAGGATCTGGGCGATGGTCTGCGGAGCCTGCCGCTCGATCTCGCTGCGCTCGATCACCGAGACCGAGCGGGGATTCTCGCGCACCGGCACGGCGGTGCGCGTCCCCATCACCGTGATCGTGTCGAGGAAAGTGACCTCCTCCGCCAGGGCGTGAGACGCCAGCGCCACGGGCGAGACGCTCGCGAGCAGGACGAGGGCGGCGAGCTTGCGGGTCGTCATCGGGCGTTCTCCCTCAGGGTCTGGCGGGATTGGGCGCAGTGCTGCTCGCCGGCGGCGGGCGCGGCGGCGATCGCGCGCCGGCAGGCCTCGGCACCGTCGTGCCGGATCACGGCGGCGTTCTCGCCGGAGAGGACGATGCGGTAGTGCTGAATCGGCTCGTCATTCGACTGGCCGTGGCTGAAATCGCTGAAACGCTCTGCCGAAGTGAAGCAGCCGGAGCCGGCGATGCGGGGGCCGCCCTTGGCGGCTCCGTCGTTGATGATCAGGCGCACGCGCTCGAGCCGTTCGCGGCACTCGGGGAGGGTCTCGGTGCCGACGAAGGCGGCGGACAGATCGCCTCCCGCCAGCGTCGTCATCACGATCATCAGCACATGGGTGTTCAAAGGCATATCTCCCTGCGACGAACCGGGTTTCGGCCGGCGCTGCCGGCGCGGGTTTTTCTTCAGGCCGGCGGGCCCGCCTGGATCAGCGGAAAGGCGACGAGCGGATGGATGCTGCGGGCGCGCCCGGCATCGACGGCGGCGAAGGCCCGACCGATCGTGGCGTCGTCCTGCAGAACCAGCGAAACCAGCTCGGCCATGTCGGCGCGATGGATGAAGCCGTGCAGTTCGGCATCCTCCGAGAGCATGCCGCGCCCCGTGGCGGGCTCCGACAGCAGCCCACCCGGGCGCAGGATCGTCCAGGCAAGCGAGCTCGCCCGCAGGCGCTCCTCCGCCCTGGTTTTGGCATCGACCGCCGCGCCGAAAGCCGCGATCGCCTGGGGCGAGCGGTAGGGCGCCATCTCGCCGCAGCCGATCGAGGTTACGAGCACGAAGCGGCGGGCCACGCCTGCCTTCCCGGCCTCGTCGATCAGGTTGATATTGCCCTCGTCATCGGCGCGCCGGCTATCCGCCGCCAACCCGCCTATCGTCGAGACGACGGTGCAGGCGGGCGGCACGCGGTCGAAGACCGCCGCCACCGCACCGCGATCCAGCGCATCGCCCGGCACCGCCTCGACACCGAGCTCAGCCAATGCCGAAAGCCCGGCGGGGTCGGAGCCTGAGCGCGTCATCGCGAAGACGCGCCGGCCTCTCGCCCGTTCCAGCCGCGCGAGCGCGAGGCCGACGCCGCGCGTGGCGCCGAAGATCAGCAGCGGCTCCATCTCAATGGCTCGTCGGGCTTTCCGGAAAGCGGCGTTCGAGCTCGGCGAAGCGCTCGACCTGCTCCGGCTTCAGCCGGCGCTGCTCGTCGCGCCCGACATAGATCTTGAAGATCGCCTCGCCCTCGGCGTTGAAGAACTGCACCGAGAGCGTGTCCACCCCCATGAAGGGCCGGCGCACGAAGAAGATCGCCTTGCAGTTCTCATGGCGCAGATGGCCGCCGAGACCGCTGGCGCCATGGAGATTGTACATGCCGTGCCCGATCTTGCCCGGCGGCACCGGGCCGGAGAACTCGACGACGGCATCCTTGGAATGGCAGATGAAGGTGACGTCGCCCCAACCGGCGATATCCTCCAGGACCGCCACGAAATGGGCGCCGTCGATGCGCTTCCTGCCGTCGGCAGGCAGACATTCGACGACCGTTCGCAGCGGGACGCCATGCTCGGCGGCGAGCGTCTCCAGAATGCCGTCCGGCTTCAGCGCAAGCGCCTGCCTGACCCGGTCAACCGCCGCATCGTGATCGAGAGTCTGCATGATATCGTCCTGTCCTTCGCTGGGGTGGATAACGAGCGCCGTCATGCCGCTGCCCTCGCAGGGCGCGGCGGGCCGTTCAGAAGGTCGTGGAAAGCGCTGACGAGGTTGCCGTACCAGAAGCGCCCGGCGACGGTGAGGTCGGCCGTCCCCTCGTCCAGAACGAGCAGGCCGGCCTGCTGCCACTGTTGCAGCAGGGGGAGCAGCAGGGGCGCCAGATCGCGGCCCGCGATGCGCTCCAGCCGCTCCAGCTCGAGATGGCCGACCTCGAACGCCGCCGTGACCGCATGGCGCAGCGCCGCGTTGCCGTCCCGTCCCGTCATCATCGCGATCGGCTTCTCGCCGGCACGCACCGCCATGGCGTGGCGTTCGAGATCTCCCGTCAGCATGTAGCCATGCCCGCCGAGCGAGCCGCCGGCACCCGAGCCGTAGGCCAGGCAATCGGCGCCCTCCTTGATCAGCAGGTTGTAGAGATTGCGCTCGCGGGTCGTGCGGCCCCAGTGATTGTTGCTCAACTGGCGCCAGTTGCGGCGCCTGAGGAAGGCTGCGCCCTCGGCGTAGAGCCCGCCGAGATCGGACAGTTCCGCAATGGACGGGAACTTTCCAGCGGAGATCGCGGTAGCGAGCGGCGTGCCGGGAATGAGGTTCAGCCCGTAGAGATCGATCCCGTCCGGCTCGAGCGCCGCCGCCGTGTCGAGATCCTGCCGCCAGATCTCGGGGTCCTGCCCCGGCAGCCCGTAGATCAGGTCGATCACCAGCGCCGCCCGGTCCCGCGCCCGCAGGTCCGCGAGGAAACGGATCGCTTCCTCGCGCGTCGAACGCCGGCCCTGCCGGCGCCTGACCTGCGTATCGAAGCTCTGCACGCCGATCGAGAAGCGATTGGCGCCAGCCTCCAGGCAGGCGTCGATCTTCTCGGGATCGAAATGGATGATGCGGCCCTCGACCGTGATCTCGCAATCCGGGGCGAGAGGAAGGCTCGCGCGCACGGCCTTGAGCAGGCGCGACAGCTCGTCTGCGCTCAAGGCGCTCGGCGTCCCGCCGCCGAGATAGACGGCATGCACGGGAACCCCGGCAATGGCCGCGGCACCGGCTTCGCGGCCGATCTCCTCAATCACGAGATCGACATAGCCCGACGCCTGCGCGCCGACATAGGCGTTCCGGTAGAAGCCGCAAAACAGGCAATGATTGGCGCAGAACGGGACATGGATATAGGCGAGGCGCTTGCCGCGCTCGCTCGCCTGCGCCAGCAGAGAGCGCCAGCGCCCCTGGACCTCATCCGGCTCCACCGGGCCGCCGCCGCGCGCTGGCATCACCGCCCGGCGCGCCTCGAAGGCATCACGGAGGGGGTTCGGGCCGATCCTGGCGAAATACGGCCCGATATCGGCAACACCCACCATGAAGCCCCCTTTCGCCGCCCGATGATCCAGGGCGGCGAAGTGTTAGCGAGCAATGCAATGGAGTTGTTTGCGATAGCACAAACAGAAAAAGTTATTTCTAATATTTATATTGTAATAAATTAAATCTATAAGGTATTAATCAGATTATACCCGATACAAAGCGCTGGAAAATAGCAGCCATGAATAGGTCTATTCTAATAAGATTTACCCTGCCGATACCACCACTGGCAGCCATAGGAAACGGTCTTGAGCGAAAGGCGATTGGCGGCCCGTAGCAAAGAGCCGACTGACATGCTCCGATCGGTGGTGGAGGTGTTTCCCTAGGCGGGGCCGGCGGTGTCGCGCGTCAGCACGAAGGCTGCGCCGGAGAGCATGAGAGCCGCGACGGCGAGAGCCGGGAACGGTCCGGGCCTGCTGCCGATCCAGAACAATCCGTAACCGATAGCCATGCCGATGCAGGACAGCGCCTTGGCCTTGCGCGGGATCGCGCCGCGCTCGCGCCAGTCGCGCAGCAGCGGCCCGAAGCGCGGATTGCGCAGGAGCCACTCCTCCAGCCGGGGCGAGGAGCGCGCGAAGCAGGCGGCGGCCAGGATGAGGAAGGGCGTCGTCGGCAGGACCGGCAGAAAGGCCCCGACGAAGCCGAGCGCCACTAGGCACCAGCCCAGCGCGAGGAAGCCCGCACGCCTCATCGGGCCTTGGCCTCCCGTGCCGCGGCCGGCGGAAGGCGGACATGCTCGGGCCGGAAGCCGAGGCCGATCAGCCGGCCGGCGAGGCGGGAGAGGATCGGCCAGCGCGCGATATAGCGCATGAAGGCCGGCGGGCCGGCGCGCTTCGCCTCGTCGCCCTCGCGTTTTCTTCTGTCGCGCCGCATCATCAACTGGAGCTTCTGCGTCGCCCTGGTGGGGAACCGGCGGCGCGCCTCGACGGCGGCGAGGTGCCGGTCGGAGACGATGCCGTCCCGCAGCAGCGCGGCGAGGATGTTCGCGGCCGCGACCGCGTCCTGGATCGCGAGGTTCACGCCGACCCCGCCGATCGGGGACATGGCGTGAGCGGCATCGCCGATGCAGATCAGCCCGGGCCGCCACCAGCGCGCGAGCCGGTCAATGCGCACGCTGAGGAGATGGACGTCGTCCCAGGAGCGCACCTCCCGCATGCGCTCGGGCGGCAGGGGCGAGACGGCGGCGACGGCGGCGCGGAAGGCGTCGAGGCCCGCTTCCTTCACCTCGGCGAAACCGCCCTTGCGGACCACATAGCCGCATTGCCAATAGTCGCCGCGATCGACCATGACGAAGCCCTGCCGCGGCCCGCCGTGACCCATCGTATAGGGCGGGTCGTCCGGCTGCCGGGAGAACTTCATCCAAAGCACGTCGCTCGGGCTGCCGAAGCGCTCGACGATGAGCCCGGCCTTCTCCCGGACGATCGAGTTGCGCCCATCGGCGCCGACCACCAGGCCGGCGCGCAGCATCAGCGGACCGTCGGGCGCGGCGGCGCGAATCCCGACGACCCGGCCGTCCTCCTCGATCAGTTCGGTCACCTCAGTCTGCATGACGAGCCGAAAACCCGGATGGCGCCCGGCTTCCGCCGCGACGAAATCCAGGAAATCCCATTGCGGCATGAAGGCGATGAAGCGACACCTCACCGGCAGGCGCGAGAAATCGGCAATCGTGACATCGGCGCCGCCGATCTCGGCATGCAGGCGAGGCGCCCGCGTATGCGGCAGCTTCAGCAGATCGTCGAGCAGGCCGAGCTCGGCCATGACCTCCAGCGTCGAGGGGTGGATGGTGTCGCCGCGGAAATCGCGCAGGAAATCGGCGTGCTTCTCGAGCACCGTGACCGCGACACCGGCCCTGGCGAGCAGGAGGCCCAGCATCAGGCCGGCCGGACCCGCTCCGACGATGACGCAGCGGGTTTCGTCCGCTGCGGCACCGACACCGCCGCTGGTGGGATCGCCGGCGCGATCGGCCTCGTCGCTCTGAATCACATGGCCGAACTCCACCGGTGCTTCGAAACAGCACCATACTCAACCCAACCCCGCAAGACCCGCATCGAGCTCCTCCATCAAATGATAAGTTATAAAGTTACATCACTGGCGCCCGGACTCCAATATCCCCCTGCTCTCTATGCTCGTGACGGATAGGAGACGGATCCGAGCGGGAGCGACCATTTGGCAACAGGCGGGCGAACGGCCCCACACCGCTCTCCCGTGAACCGGATCACGCTTCTTGCGGACTTGCTTCGGGAAAGTGGAGAGCTCTTCTGACGGAAAGAGGAGCATTTCATGGGCAAGCTGCAGCGCCGGTTTGGGAAGGATTTTGAGGCTGAATTATGAAAATATGAAAAAATATACAAAACATATTATAAATCTTCTTCGACAATCGCGAAAACTACTACATGTTAAGCTGACTGAAGCGCGATGGCGATGCCCTGACCGACGCCGATGCACATCGTCGCGAGCGCGCGCCTCTTGCCGGTCAGCGAAAGCTCCAGCGCTGCGGTGCCGGCGATGCGGGCGCCCGACATGCCGAGCGGATGGCCGAGCGCGATGGCGCCGCCGTTCGGGTTCACATGGGCGCCGTCCTCGGCGATGCCGAGCTCGCGCAGCACCGCGATGCCCTGGCTGGCGAAAGCCTCGTTGAGTTCGACAATGTCGAAATCGCCGGGCTTCAGGCCAAGCCGCGCGCAGAGCTTGCGCGTGGCCGGGATCGGCCCGAGGCCCATGACGCGCGGCGCGATGCCGGCCGTGGCGCCGCCGACGACACGTGCCAGTGGGGTCAGGCCGTATTTCACTGCCGCCTTCTCCGAGGCGACGATCAGCGCCGCCGCGCCGTCATTGACGCCGGACGCATTGCCGGCCGTGACGGTGCCGCCTTCCTTGCGGAACGGGGTGCCGAGCTTGGCGAGCTTCTCCAGCGTGGTGTCGCCGCGCGGGTGCTCGTCGCTCTCGACGCGGATGGGATCGCCCTTGCGCTGCGGGATCAGGACGGGGACGATCTCCCTGGCGAGCCGGCCGCTCTGCTGGGCCGCGACCGCCTTGAGCTGCGAGCGCAGCGCGAAGGCGTCCTGGTCGGCCCGGCTGATGGCGCAGTCGGCGGCGACGTTCTCGCCCGTCTCCGGCATCGAATCGACGCCGTACTGCGCCTTCATCAGCGGATTGACGAAGCGCCAGCCGATGGTGGTGTCGTGGATTTCCGCCTGGCGCGAGAAGGCGCTCTCGGCCTTGGGCATGACGAAGGGCGCGCGCGACATGCTCTCGACGCCGCCGGCGATCATCAGCTCGGCCTCGCCCGCCCTGATCGCGCGCGCCGCCGCGATGACGGCATCCATCCCCGAGCCGCAGAGCCGGTTGATGGTGGTGCCCGGCACCTCCTTGGGCAGGCCGGCGAGCAGCAGCGACATGCGCGCGACGTTGCGGTTGTCCTCGCCCGCCTGGTTGGCGCAGCCGAAGATCACGTCGTCGACAGCCCCGAAATCGAGCTGCGGATGCCGCTCGACCAAGGCCTTCAGCGGCACGGCGCCGAGATCGTCCGCTCTCACAGAGGACAACGAGCCGCCGAAGCGTCCGATCGGAGTGCGGACATAGCCGCAGATGAAAGCCTCGCTCATCGTCTCACCCAAGATCCCACTTGAAGGTCTTCGTGTACACGGAAGGCCTTCGGTTTGCCTCACCCATCGCCGCAATCGCCATGCCAGCACTGGCAGGAAGGTTGCAAGGCTTCGCAAACCAGCCTCCTCGTACCGATCGCCGCTGGAGCACGATATCGTTGTTCGGCCGCGCTGGCACACTGATTGCGGCACGCGGTCGCCGATCTTCGCATCCAGGGCATCGTCCCCGAGGATATTGGTGATCATCCGCGCCCCCTCGTCGAGCAGGACCGCCGCGACGACATAGGGAACCTTGTCTCGGTATGCCGCCGTCGGCGCCCGCCTGACGATCGTGAAGCTCTCGATACGGCCAAACCCGCCGGCCTCCACCTGATCGAGATCAGCTTCCCAGCAGGCCGCGCAATGATGCCGGGGCGGAAACTGAAACGACCGGCAGGCGCGGCATTTCTGGAGAAGCAGGCGTCCTTCCCGGGCCGCGGCCCAGTATTCCCGTGAGTCGCCGTTCGCAGGGCTTGGTTCGTTCGTCGTCACGATGAGCTCCTGCGCGCAGGGGTTTTGCTGAAACGGGAGGGGATGGAGCACCCTCGAATGGGCTTCAATGCGCAACGGCCCGGGCCATCGGGGGCAGGCGCCGAAGCGCTGCACGGCTCGCCGCCAGCTCGGCTTCCTTTTGCCGGCGTCGTTGCAGCGACGAGGGGATGTTCATCGCTTTCCGAGTATGGCGCAAACCGCTTCTTTCGCAGACGGGCGGAAGGCGTCTACGACATGGTCGACCTTGCCTTTCGCACCGAAAAGATGACCGACTTCATCCGGGCGCATCGCAAGGCGCATGACGGCGCTCCCGTTTACGGACTTGGCTATTCGAATGGGGCCAACATCCTCGCTTCGGTGATCTTCGAGGCGCCTGAACTGTTCGACCGTGTTGTGCTGATGCATCCGCTGATCCCGTGGGAGCCTGAGGCGAATGCTGCGCTGAAGTCTCTCGATGTGCTGATTACCGCCGGCCGGCATGACCCCATCTCGCCGCTGCCGCTGACCGAGTCCCTGGCAAGGTATCTTGCAGAACAGGGCGCCAAGGTTGACCTGCGATTGCACGATGGCGGCCACGAAGTCCGCCCGCAGGAAGCAGACTTCATCACCACCTTCCTCAGACGAGACCCGTAGGCCCGTTTGTGGAGCAGGACGCATGACCTGCGACCCTTTTCTCCCGCGGTCTGAGGGAGGGTCCCGAGTTTGATTTCTGGCCTCAAGCGGCCGGCTTTTCCAGCGCGGATTTGAGGGCGAACTCGGCGGGCGTGACCAGCCATCGGACAAGCGATTGGGTTGCATGCCCCTGCAGCCAGTCGGATATTGCGCTGGACATCACCGGTGCCGAAGATATCGCCGCCTCCGTCCGCCGCTGTTCGACGGTGGCGTCGGTTGCCGCCGACGGGTGCCGCGCAACAAGCGCCGGCTTTCCTTCCTCCCGAGAAGAAGCGGAGGAAGGAAAGCCGGCGCGCCATCGTCGCCGGCCGCCAAAGGGACTTCGGCCGCGACTAGAGCAGGTCCGGTGTCACGCCTCCTCTTGGCCGGCATGGCCCTCCGGGTCGCGCAGGATATGAGAGAGGTCCGCGCATTCGTGATCTGGCGACCCTGGCTCGCCGACGCCCCGCGGTCGATCCGCATCCTGTCGGGGCGCGGGGGAATGGCCAGCCCTGCCTCCAGGGCTTCAACGAGACCCTATGCCTGGTGGCCTCGCCTTTAGCCTGGATCAGGATCCGGAGCCTGGCCGATGAGCCGGCGGTATCAGCCATGGCCGTAATCGTCTGCACCACCATCGCCCGGACCCTGGCCATCGCGCGGATCGTGGCAGCGGAGCCAGTCCCGCAAGCGACCAGTCGGTCCGTCGCGTTCCTTCTGCTGGCGTAGGGCGACCTTGACGGTGTTGCGCCCGAACCGGCTCGGCGGCGGTGAGAAAGCCTCCGGCGCCGCATCGCTCGCCAGCAGGTTCCGTACCGCGCGCTTCGTCGCCACCAGTCCGGGATCTCCAAAGCGGTCGAGCAGATCGGCGAAACGGTCGAAGGCATCGCGGTCGAACGGCCGTGGCTGCCCCATCGCATCCCTGAGCGGGTGGACCGGCACCAGATGCGCGCAGGGCACATGACCGGCGGGCACCGGCTCGGTCGCGGCATGGGTGCGGCCCGCCCGCAGCAATTGCGGCAGCACATGGGTATGCGGGCCTTCCGGGCTCCTGCCGTCGGCCGGCGGGATCGGCTGATAGACCTCGCAGCGGCCGATCCGGGCGATGAAGACGCGGTGCGGCCCCGCCGCGACGATCGCCGGCATGGCCTGGTTGCCCGGCTCGAACAGGGAACGGCCGGCCTGGGCGCGCAGCAGCCCGATCAGGGCGGGATCTGCGGTCCGGATGCAGATATCCGCCTGGAGCGTGCCGAGCCCCATGTCGAACAGGATCGCGCCGGCATCCGCCGCGCGCAGCGCCTCGCTGTCGGGACCGAGGTCGGTCAGAACCGTGCGCCGGCTCATCGCACAGGCTTCTTCCGGCAGGCAGAGTGCGACGCGGTGGCTCCAGATCGTGCCGATCGCCGTCTCGGAAGCGAAAAGCCGCACGCCGTCGAGCCCGCCGAAGCCGATGCCGCCGCGCGCCGTGGTCGCCGCGAGACGGCCAGGCTCGTCGACGATCGCGACCGGCTCGCCGGGATCGCGCATGAACTCGGCGATGGCGCCGAAGGTGCCGAGATTCCATTGGCTGGTTTCGTCCAGGAGATGCGCGCGCAGGACGGCACGGATCGCTTCGCTATCGGTCATGGCTTACTCCCCAGGGCAGGAGAAAGGGCTCGCCTTCATGGCTGCCGCGCAGCACCGCGATGCCGAACACCGCCTTGAGGCGCCGGTCGTCGAGGACCTCGGCCGGCGGTCCGGCGGCGACGAGCCTCCCCCGATCGATCAGGGCCAGACGGTCGCAGAAGCGGGCGGCCAGCGTCAGGTCGTGCAGCACGACGACGACGCCGGCTCCGCCCCGTGCCGTGCGGCGCAAAAGCTCCATCACCTCGAGCTGGTGCAGCGGGTCGAGCCCGGCGAGCGGCTCGTCGGCGAGAAGATAGAGGGCCTCGACCGCCAGCGCCCGGGCCAGCAGCACACGCCGCTGCTCGCCGCCCGAGAGCGTGCCCAGCGTCCGGTCGCCGAGATCGGCGGCGTCGCAGGCTTGCAGGGCCCGTGCGATCGCAGCGTCATCGGCCGGCGACAGCCCGGAGAAAGGGCGGCGGTACGGCAGGCGCCCCAGGCCGACCACGGCCTCGACCGAGAGCGGCCAGGCCGCCTCGCCGCCCTGCGCCAGATAGGCGACGCGCCGGGCGAGCGCCTGCCGGCCGAGCGCGGCGGCCGTTTCGCCGTCGTAGCGCACCGTGCCGCCCGCCGGCGGGCTCAGGCCGGCGAGGACGCGAAGCAGCGTGGTCTTGCCGGCACCGTTGGGGCCGACGAGGCCGAGGCATTCGCCCGGCCTCACATCGAGATCGACGTCGCGCAGGATCGGCTTGCCGCCGAGCGAGACGGTGATGGCGCGGGCCTCGACGGTCATCGCGCCTCCCGCCGCATGCGGTCGACCAGGCTGAACAGGAAGGGCGCGCCGATCAGCGCCGTCACCACGCCGAGCTTGAGCTCCGGCCGGATCGGCGCCAGCCTGAGCGCCGTATCGGCGGCGAGCACCAGGATGGCGCCGCCGAAGCCGCTGACCGCCAGCAGCCGGCCGGGCCGGTTGCCGACCAGCGGCCGCAGCAGATGCGGCACCACGAGGCCGACGAAGCCGATCGCGCCCGCAACCGCGACGGCGCTGCCGACCGCCAGCGCCGTGCCGCCGATCAGCCGGGCGCGCAAGCCGGCGAGGCCGACACCGAGGCTGGCGGCGGTGTCGTCGCCGAGCGTCAGCGCGTCGAGGGCCGAGGCCGTCGAGAGCAGCAGGCCCCAGCCGACGAGCATCAGCGGCAAGGCGAGCAGGACATGGGTCGGGCTGCGGTCGGCGAGCGAGCCCATCAGCCAGAACACGATCTCCAGAGCGGCGAAGGGGTTGGGCGCGAGGTTGAGCGCGAGCGCGGTCGCGGCACCGGCGAAGCTGTTGAGCGCGACGCCGGCGAGGATCAGCGTGGTGGTGCCGGCCCCGCGGCCGAGCAGGATGAAGAGCACGAGCGTCGCGAGCACCGAGCCCGCGATGCCGCCGAGCGGCAGGGCGAGCGCGAAACCGGCCGAGAGCCCGGAATAGAAGGTCAATACCGCACCGAAGGCGGCGGCGCTGGAGATGCCGATGACGCCGGGCTCGGCCAGCGGGTTGCGCAAGAGCCCCTGCAGCGCCGCGCCCGAGAGCCCGAGGCTGAAGCCGACGAGCGCGCCGAGCAGGGCGCGCGGCAGGCGCAACTCCCACAGCACCAGTGCCGGAAGCGTCGGCCGGCCGGCGAGAAGATCACCGAGAGCCGCGCCGAGATCGAGCGGTGCATAGCCGATGGCGACCGAAAGCACGAAGACGGCGAGCGTCGCCAGCGCGAGCAGCGCGACCAGCAGCATGAGCGGCGGGGTCCCTCTCATCGGGCTTCCCCGGCGGCCCTGGCGAGCAGATCGACGGCGTCTAGCACGCTCGGCCCGGCGCAGGTCCACAGCCGCGACGGCAGGGCGACGAGCGTCAGCCGCGCGCCGAGCTTGCGGATCAGCGGATGGTGCAGGATCTCTGTGGCGAGCGAGGGCGGCCCATCCGGCGTGTCGTTGAGGATCAGCATCTGCGCCCCGCCGAGCGCCACGGTCTCCAGCGCGATCCGGCCATAGCTCTCGATGCCGAGGCTGGCGGCGATGTTATCGAGGCCGGCGGCGTTCAGGATCTCGTCGACCAGCGAGCCGCGCCCGACGGCGAAGCCGTTGGGCTGCAGGACGATGGCGCGGAGACGGTGGGCCGGTCGCCTCGCGGCGATCGCGGCGAGGCGCGCATCGATTTCGGCGATCAGCGCGGCGCCGCGCGCCTCCTCGCCGATGAGCGCCGCCATCTCCGCGATCTGGGCGCGCATCTCGGCGAAGCTGCGCGGCACGCCGAACTCGCGCACCGGGATGCCGGTGCGTTTCAGCAGCGCGACCGTCGTGCGGGTGGTATAGGCGCCGGCGACGACGAGGTCCGGCTTCGCCGCCAGGACCTCCTCGGCGAGGCCGTGATTGACCCCGACCGCGCGGGCCGCCTGCGCCATGTTGGCATTGCGCGGATCGCGCGAGAGCCAGGTGACGGAGGCGATGCGGTCGCGGCCGGCCAGCCGCAGGACGAGTTCGTCCGTGCACAGGTTGAGCGAGACGATGCGCTCGGGCTTCGGCTTGGCCGAGAGCGCTCCCGCCGCGGTGCCGGCCAGCACCGCGGCGAGAACGATCGTCGAGCGTCGCGCGCGAAAAAGCCTCATCCGCCCAAGGCTACCCTGATCCCGCCGAAAGCGCCGAATCCAGGCACGAGGAAGCCGACCGGATTCTCCCAGCGCTTGTCGAACAGGTTGTCGACGCGACCGAAGACCGTGACCTTGTCGGTCGCCTTGTATTCGGCGACGAGGTTGACCAGCGTCGCGCCCTTGGCCTTGAGGCGCGGCACCGAGAAGTCGCGGTTGCCGTCGACCCAGGGGCCGACATAGAGCACTGTCGCCGAGAGGGTGAGCTTCTCCATCGGCGTCCAGGTCGCGGTGGCGCTGGCCTTGTGGCGCGGCCGGCGCAGCAGTTCCTGCCGGGCGATCTCGTCCTTGGCCAGCGTGAAGGTGTAGTCGGCGCGGATGCGGAACTGCGGCGAGATCTCCAGCGCGGCGAAAGCCTCGGCACCCTTCGTCTCGGCCTTGCCGACATTGGCGTAGGAATCGAAGGTCGCGTTGGTGACGATCAGGTTGTCGATGTGGTTCTGAAACCAGGTCGCGCCGAATTGCAGTTTGCGGTCGAAGAGCGGCTGCTCGAAACCGACATCCCAGCCGCGGCTCTCCTCCGGCTTCAGGTTCGGGTTGCCGTGGAAGTTGAAGCCCGGGCGATAGTCGACGAAGAGCTCGTTCAGCGTCGGCGCCTTGAAGCCGGTGCCGTAGCTCGCCTTCAACCTGGTTTCCGTGCCCGGAACGATGACGGCCGGCGCGATGCGCCAGGTGGTGTGCCCGCCATAGCTGTCGTCGTCGTCGTGGCGGATATTGGCGGCCAGGAAGAAGCGGTCCTGGATATTGCCCTGGTATTCGAGGAAGCCCGCCTTGTTGCCGTTGGAGGCGGTGAGATTCGTCGTCTCCAGTCGCTCGCGCTCGTATTGCAGGCCCATGATCAGGTTGTGGCCCTTGGCGATCTCGTAATCGCCGCGCCAGTCGACCTTGGTGCGCTCGCCGCGATAGTCCGTCGGCAGGCCGAGAAGGCCGAAGGCGTTGGGGGTGCGGCTGAAGCGATCCTGGTTGGAAAAGGAGACGCCGTAGCGGTTGACGAAGCGCCCGGCGAACGGGTCCCAGACCACCTCGCCACGGGTCAGGAACTGCCCGTAGTTCTGGCTCGAGCGATACGGCGTCGGGCGGCTCGGGAAGCCGGCATCATAAGTGTTGAGGAACTTGCCGTCGGTATAGCGGCCGGTCCAGTTGAGCCTGAGCGTGTCGGTGAGGGCAAAGCCCAGCCGGCCGGAATAACTATAGCTGTCGAAGGCGTCCGGCCGCACGCGCTGGCCTGGAGGGGTGAGCTGCTTCGGCACGGTATCGTTCGAATCCGAACGGAAATGGCTGACGTTGAAGGCGTAGTCGAAGCGGTCGTCACCGCCGCTGAAGCCCGCCGCCTGGTTGAAGGTGCCGTGCGAGCCCGCCTCGACGCGGGCTGTGACCTTCGGCGGCCCCTCGCCGCGCTTCGTCGTGATCGAGATCACGCCGCCGATCGCATTGGCGCCGTAGAGGCCGCTCTGCGGGCCGCGCAGCACCTCGATACGCTCGATGTCGTCGGTCGTCATCGAGCCGAAATCGAAGGAACGGTTCGGCGTCGCCGGGTCGTTGGCCTCGATGCCGTCGATCAGCACCTTGACGTGGTTGGAATTGGTGCCGCGCATGAAGACCGAGGTCTGGCCGCCCGGCCCGCCGGTCTGGACGATGTTGAGGCCGGGCACGGCGGCAAGCGCCTGCGGCAGGGTGCGGCGCTGCTGCTGCGCGATCTCCTGCGCCGTGACGACGGTGACGGAGCTTGCGACCTCGCGCGCCGGGGTCGGCCTGCCGGTCGGGCTGACGACGATCTCGTCGAGGGCGATGGCGCCCTGCCCGGCCGGCGGCGCCGGCTGACTCTGCGCGAAGACCGGGCCGGCGGCGCAGGCCAGGCCGAGAAGCGAAACGGAAAACAGGAGACGGCCGCATCCCGCGGCGGGCTGGAAGGGGATCACGCTGGAGACCTCGGGCGTTGACGTCAGTGGCACGTCACCGCGAACGCGATCTCCCATCGGCCGCGCGAAAGGCGGCGAACGGTCGAATCAGCGATCGGCTCACCCCGTCCGAACGTGTCCGCGTGTGACCACGGCTGACGGCAGGTCTCCTGGCTCGCGGGTCGGTGCCCTTCGCCGCCTTCCCAGGTCCGAGGCCCCAGTGGCGTCTGGCGAAAGGCTCGCCGCTTACAGTTGCGGGGGCAGCCGCGGCATGAGGAGGCACCCCCCGCACCGCGTTCCCTTTTGATCCCGTGAGGGAACCGTCCCGAAGACGGGTAGAGCGGAAATGCCGCGGCGTCAATGATACCAACGGTAGCCGGAATCCGGACCAGCCTCGCTCTCGAACATCTCGATCCTCGCGGCGCTTATTGACAATCCTCTGCAACTGTTCCCACGGCGACGCATATGCAGTCGGATTCTCATCCTGCATGTCCGCCGCAGCAGGCTGGCTCCGCGGATATACGATCGTAGGATAAAACAGCTAGGACGAATTTGTGACACAACCGAAGTCTGCCCGCATAGGGGATCAGCTTTCCTCAACGAAAACCCGATTTCGTCGTTCGGCGATCATCGGCAGGCTCATGGAAACCAACAGCGTGACTGCGAGCACCAGCAGGACAGCGCTGATCGGGCGGGTGATGAACACGCTCAAGTCCCCGTCGGCCAGGATGAGGGCGCGGCGGAAATGTTCTTCCAGCATCGGGCCGAGGATAAAGCCGAGGATGAACGGAGGAATCTCACAGTCGAGCTTCGAGAGCGCGTAGCCGAGCAACCCCGAAATGATTATCTGGTAGACGCCGAAGGTAGCGTTGTTCACGCTATAGACGCCGATGCAGCAGAACACCAGGATGGCGGGGAATAGAACATGGTATGGTACCCGCAGCAAGGAGACCCAAACCCCGATCAATGGCAAGTTGAGGATCACCAGCATCGCATTGCCGATCCACATTGACATGATCAGGCCCCAGAACAGGTCGGGTTTGTTGTTGATGACGTTCGGCCCGGACTCGATCCCCTGCATGATCATTGCGCCTATCATCAGCGCCATCACCGCGTTGGAAGGCACGCCCAGCGCCAGCATCGGAATAAAAGAGGTCTGGGCACCGGCGTTGTTGGCGGATTCGGGCGCCGCGACCCCCTCGATTGCGCCTTTGCCGAATTCGGCAGCATTGGACGACACTCGCTTTTCGAGATTATAGGCGACGAAGGACGACAGCATGGCGCCGCCGCCCGGCAGTACGCCGAGGACCGATCCGATCGCCGTTCCCCGGATCGATGGCGGAATAATCCTTTTGAAATCGCTGAGTGAAGGCCAGATGCTGCCGACCTCGCTGATCGTCCCCTGCGACTCGTCTGTCGCCTCGAAGTTGCGGAACATCTCGACGATGCCGAACGTGCCGACGGCAATCGCGACCAGGTCCAGCCCGTCGAACATCTCGGGCATCCCAAAAGTGAAACGCTCGGCGCCGGTGTAGATATCGCTCCCGGTCAAGCCGAGCAGCAGGCCGAGCGTGACCATGCCAATCGCCTTCAGCACCGACCCCGACGCCAGTGCGATGGAAGACACCAGCCCGAGGGTCAGCAGCGCGAAATATTCCGCCGCTCCGAAACTGAGGGCGACCGTGGTTAGAGGTATCGCGACGAAGGCGATGAGCAGCGTCGCCATGCTGCCGGCGAAGAACGAGCCGAGCGCCGCGGCTGCGAGCGCTGAACCCGCCTTGCCCCGCCGCGCCATCTGATAGCCATCGATGGTGGTGACCGATGATGCCGCCTCCCCCGGCAGGTTGATCAGAATTGCCGTGGTTGAGCCGCCATACTGGGAGCCGTAATAGACCCCCGCCAGCATGATCAGCGATGTGGTCGGATCGAGGCCGAAGGTCAGCGGCAGCAACATAGCGATGGTGGCGAGCGGCCCCAGCCCCGGCAGCACACCGATCGCCGTTCCCAGCAGGACGCCGGCGAAGCAATAGCCAAGGTTGATCGGCTGGCCGGCGACGGAGAGTCCGAGCGCGAGATGATCGAACATTTCCATGTTCGCCTCAGTAACCGAACCATGGGCCGAGCACGGGAACCGGCAGCCTTACACCCCACGCGAAGATCGCGGTCGAAAGGATCGCCAGCCCGGCGCTGACCAGCACTGCCTTGCCAAAATGCAGTTCCTTGCTGGCCATCGACGCCACCAGCGAGGTCAGAAACACCACGGGCAGCAGACCAAGCCCTTCGAGGGTTCCCGCGAAGACGACGACAGCGACCGACAGGAAAGCCACCGCCCGCCAGGGAACCTGGCCAAACACAGCCTCCTTTCCGGCGAAAAGCGAGCGGACGACGACAGCCAAGCCGATCAACGCCAGGACAAGCGACAGCAGAAGCGGCACATAGCCAGGCCCCATCCGCGAGGCCGTGCCGAGAGGCAGATCCAGCGACATCTTCCCGTAGAGCAGGCCGACGATGATGTACACGCCGCCTGTCAGGAGGTCTTTCCGGCTGAACGTCATAGTGAGGACCCCCGTTTCACGGCTGCCGGCAGTCAAGCAACCTCGGGCCAGTCACGAAGCCTCGAAGTCCGGCCGCGCTTCTGGCAGGCCGGGACTCGATGCGGCGGGTTGCGGCAGATTACTGCAAAGTGATGCCAGCCTGCTTGATGATACCGCCCCAGCGCTCGAGTTCGGAGTTTATTTTGATCTGCAGTTCCTTTGGCGTGCCGGGCGTGATCGCGACGCCTTGCGCCTCCAACTTCTCGCGCAGCGCCGGCACTTCAAGCGCGGCATGGAATGCGGCATTGAGCTTGGCGACAATTTCGGGCGGCGTTCCGGCTGGAGCGAGCAGCCCGTACCAGATGCTTGTTTCATAGCCGGGCAAGCCGGATTCATCGACGGTCGGGATTTCGGGCAGCAATGGAGTCCGCTTCAGCCCAGCGAACGCAATGGCGCGGGCCTTGCCGCCTTCAACCGCCGACCAGACCGTATTCTTCGACGCGATGATGAAGTCGAGTTCGCCGGACATCAAATCGACGACGGCCGGAGCGCCGCCTTGGTAAGGTACGTGACGCGCCTTGATACCCGCCGTGTGGGCGAAGAGCTCGCCGGAGAGATGCAGCCAGGAGCCATTTCCCGCGGAGCCGAACTTGAGTCCGCCGGGTTTGGATTTGCCGAGCGCCACCAGGTCGCTCACCGACCTGACCGGAAGCGCTGCGTTCACGAACAAGAACCCCGGAACAACCGCGAGCTCTGTGATCGGCGTAAAGCTTTTGATTGTGTCGTAAGGCAGCGTCTTGTTCAGCAACGGCGCATGGATGAAGTCGTTGTAGATCAACAGGATTGTGTAACCGTCAGGTTTTGCCTTGGCGACGAAATTGGTGCCGATGATCTGTCCAGCCCCAGGCCTGTTGTCAACCACTACCGGCGAGCCAAGAGACTTCGAGACCTCGTCGGCTAGGAGGCGGGCAATGAAGTCGGCGCTACCCCCGGGAGGCGTCGGCAGAACGATGCTAATCGGTTTGGATGGAAACTTGGATTGCGCCTGGGTGCCTCCCCATGATCCAAGCAACAGGACTGCGGCAGCCAACGCGGACACCAGATGTTTTCTCATTTCCTCCTCCTTTGTTATATTGAATGTTTATCGCCTCTGATCGTTCGCTATCTGAAACGTATCGGGTCGGCGAGGATGCGCTCGCTACCGAAGCTCACTGGGCTCAAGACCGCGCTGGCGTTCTCGCCGTCCGCTGCGCAGACATGCGCCAGCGCCGCCTCCAGGGATGAGAACCAGACAATGTCTGCCGCGTCGCAGGTAAGAGGTGCGCTGCCGTCGAACTCCCGATGCACAACCTGTTCGTGGCCAGCCAGCTTTTCGGTATCCAGGCGATCGGCGTATTCCTCAACGAAGGCAGCCCGAAATTCTCCTGGCGTCACGTCGGAACGGCGCCTCAGGAAGGTGATCAGCTTGACAGCGCGATCCTCCGCTGGTGGCGCCTTCCTGACGATACGGTCGCCCTCGACGACGACGAGCTTCGACATGTCCACGAAGGCGTGCGCGTCCGGGCCCGTCTCTCTCTTGTAGCCTTCGGAGGCAAAGGCATCTCGCATCGACTGGGCATCATCGAAATCGAGCTCGGCGCAGAGATCGAAGTTTGGATGCGGCAGCGGCCGTAGGCCGCCCACGAAGAGCGGATGGTTCTGAACGTAGCGCCGCAGGCCGGGCAGATGAAGCGCACTCGGCCCGTGCACCTCGCGCCAGTGCTGGGCAAACGATGCCCTGGAGACGCCCGCCTTCCTGGGTGCAACCGCCAATCGCGTATACATTCGTCGGGTACTCCTCGTCAGGCGGCGGCCGCCGTTCTCAAACCACTCCCGAGCGGGAGAGGAAATCCAGCACCTGAGCACCATGCTCTTCAGGCTGCTCGATATGCGAGAAATGCCCGACGCCCGGCGGCAACAGAATTTCGACCTTGGGCGAGTTCACCAGCCGTTCCGCGCTTTCCCGCACGGCCGTTTCGCTGACGATCCAGTCGTCCTGGCCGCGGATGAACAGCACCGGACAGCGAATCTGCTTCATGCGGGAGCGGTAGTCGAAATTGCCGTAGGCCGTCAGATCGGCCTGGATACTGATCGAGGAGTAGCAGCGCACTTCCCACATCAGATAATCCCGCACCTGCTGGCGCGTCCGATGGCCGGTGCGGTCGATGGTGCGGGCGATATGGTGATAGGCCGGATTGATCCTCGGATGATCCATCATCGCGAGCGCGGCCGGCGACTTGGTCGTCGGTGTGTAGTCCGCGCCCTGGAAGGAGATGGCCGCCGCCACCTCGCCCGGATAGTCGCCGGCAAGCTGCAGCACAAGATTGCCACCGACGGAGCAACCCAGGACGACGACCGGCTTCGTGATGCCGACGGCCCTGCGGAACGCCCCGATGAACTGCGAGATCGCATCCATCGTGGACAGGCACCGGTTGCCGTCCAGCGGCCAGGATTTGCCGTGGCCCGGCAGGTCGACAGCATAGAAGCGACCGCTGCCGCAGACGACGTCGGCGAATTTCTGCCACTGCCGGCAGTCGCGGCCGGCGGTATGAATGCCGAGGAAGACGACCTTGCCATGATCGTCGCCGGCCGTCTCGTAATAGGTCCGCACGCCGTCGACATCGACATAATGGCCGGTGATCGGGTTCTTCGTCGACCAGGTGAACGCCGGATCGTGGCCCGCTGGCATCGGCTTCGACACGACCGCGATGCCGGCTTTCGCCGCCGCCTTGGGCAGCAGCCGCGTGAAATGCGCCATCGCTTGCGCCTCGGCGGAATAGCGGACGCGGTCGCCCCGGATGATCGTGCTGCCGAAGGGCTTGACGATCGCCTGGGTGAGATCGATCAGGCCGACGAACATCTTGACCCAATCGCTCTTCGGGCCGGTGATCTCGTAAAGCCATCCGCTCGAATGGCCCTCGTCCCCGGTCACGGCGACGATACGTCCCTGGCGGAAGCAGAGGTTGTATCCGTCGTCGCCGATGCCAAGGCGGACCCAGCCGTCGAGATGCTCGGCGAAGATCGGAAAGCCTGAATCCTGCGCGCAGATCTCGGCCATCGCGGCGAGGATGGCGGCCACGGTGTCGCGGCTGACTTCGGGAAGGGAAGCCGGGTCGGAAGAAGCGATGTTCATGGCGGGATTCTCTTCAGAAGGGCCGCGGAGTGACAAGGATTTCGCCGCGCTCGACGACGACGGTCCCGTCGACCGCGAGCGTTGGCTCGGTCATGATCCCGTCGAGATGCAGCGAGCTCTGGTATTTGCAGCGCCACGAGCCATCGAGCGCGTTCAGGCCCGAACCGCAGGCGATGTGGACATGGCCATAGACCTCCTTGTCCTCGAAGGAGCTGCCGATCGAGCGGGCGGCATAGTTGGTCCCGACGGCCAGCTCGCCGATGTAGCGGGAATATTCGTCGCCGTGCCGGTCGAGGATGCGCTCCAGTGCACGCGCCTCCGCACCGCCCGAGATGCTGACGATCTTGCCGTCTTTCAGGTCCCAGATAATCGGCTCGCGCAGCAGCCCCACTTCCATCATGAAGGCATCGAGCACGATGCGGCCGTTGCCCGAGTGCTCCTGCGGCGTCGTGTTGACCTCGCCGCCGGGGTAGACGATCGTGCGGGCGCCGTTTTCAAACCGGCTGTAATAGGCGGAGAAGTTCCTTCCCGTCATGTCGAAGGTGACATCCGTGCCCTTCGGCGACGTCAAATGGATGCTCGTGCCCTTGTTCAGAGCGTCCCGCGTCTTGATCGAGATGTCGCGGACGATGTCGACATCGGCCCTGGCCGCACCGCTGACCAGCATGTCCTCGGTGACGTTGGACATCACGACATAGCGCACCTTGTGCTCAAGCCGGGCCACATGGCACGCCTTGCTGTGCGAGATGCTGCGACTGCAGCAATTGATCAGGATATCGCAGCTCTTCATCGCCGCCGCCACCGCCGGCGGCGGCTCCGCGCTCGGAACCGCCAGCGGCTCCATCACCGTGATGCTGACGGTGCCGCCATCGCCGCGGATGGCGCCGGCGATGGAATAGTAGACGAGCGGGCTGATCTCGGTGTCGGTGACGATGCAGACCTGCTCGCCTGGCTTGATCGCCAGCGTCTCCCTTGAGAAGCGGGTGGCAGCAGCGCCGATCTGGAACAGGCGTCCCGGCTTCGCAGCCGTGTCGACCATCTCGTACCAATATTGGTTTGCCAACTTGTCCCTCGCCACGGTCATTTACGGAACCGGCTCCCATTCTTTTTGTCGGAGCCTCTTGAGCGTGGCCAAGCTGGCATCAAAGATCAAATGATGTTAGATGCTAATTCTCAATCAATTTTTTTGATGCCTCAGGGGACAGCACTATGACTCTGAAGCAGTTGCAGGCATTCTATTGGATCTGCCGAATGGGCGGCTTTTCGGCTGCGGCAAAGCGGTTGAATTCGACGCAGACGGCGATCTCGATGCGCATTCGCGAGTTGGAGCAGAGTTTCGGCGTAAAGCTCTTCGAACGCGGAGGCCGGGAACTTCGCATGACCAGCAAAGGCAGGGAACTATACCCGCTTGCCGAAGAACTTTTGGAGAAGACGGCCCGCATCCAGTCGGCGATCTCCGATCCAGCTTCGATGTCCGGCATGGTGCACCTCGGCGTTACCGATTTCATCGCGGTGACCTGGCTGCCGCTGCTGGTCCGCGCCATCGAGGAAAAATTTCCGAACGTCCTGGTCGAAATGGACGTCGATCTCGGCCCCAACATCCAGCACAAGATCGATTCGGCCGAAGTCGACCTCGCCTTGATGCCGGGGCCTCTGCCGGGGCGTCATTACCTTCACCGGCACCTGGGCTCGGTCGAGTTCGCCTGGATGGCGAGCCCTTCGCTCGGCGTGCCGGACAAACTCGCACATGAAGATCTAGAACAGCTCCCGCACCTCTCCCTCCGAAAGGCGTCCAATTCCTACAATCTCGTCCAGGACTGGCTAAGCGCACGTAACATCCGGTTCCGCAGGACCTACTTCTGCGCCAACATGCAGGTGCTGATATCGCTCACGCTGGACGGGCTCGGCATCAGTCATTTGCCGCTCGACTACGTCCGTCCGCACATTGAGAGCGGCAGGCTCCGGGTGATCTCCATTCCTCCGGATATGGAAAGCCTGGAATATTATGCGATCTTCGACCCGAAACTAGCCTCGGTCATCGTTCAGTCGGTCGCGGATTTGGCCGTGAACTGCAGCTCTTTTCAGTGAACCCGCTCACAAGCCGGTTCTCGATGCTGCCGGGGTACACGCGAACGAAGGCGTACACGCGCGAAGGCTGCAGTTGCAGCGCAGCGATGAGGGCTTCCGGCCTGATCTCGAACGCGGCGACCTTCACGGAATACATCCAGAACCCGCGCCGCAAGGCGCGGGTCACGAAGATGATCCATGCCGGCCTCGAGGACGAGAAGCGCGCCGCCGGCCTGCTGGCCTATCTCAAGCAGTTCGACGCCATCGGCAAAAGGCGCAAGAACCCGCCCTGGAAAATCTGCAGGTCAAGCTCACCATCGCCTCAGGCCAGAGACGAGCTTTTCCTGTATAATCAAATTTTTGACTGGAATCCTGTTCGTAGATTCGAAGCAAAATTAGATTTTTGATCATCCCTGTATTCAGCGCATCGGTCGACTCTATCCTGAGTCACAAAGAATATTTCCCTATCATTATTATCTGATATTCAGCATGAATTTAAACTTATTGATTTACGAAGCGCAGGATGCTATCAGGCCGATGTGCTCGATGTGGGCACGCATCTGCTGGTTGGGGAGGACGGCATGTCTCACGACGCCCTCTTGCAATTGGGGATGGCTTCAGTCGTGCTGAGCGCCTCCCAAAAGGAAGACACTCTTGTCGCGCGCACGCTGGACCCGCGCGCCGAGGCCATCGACCGGGATAGCACGGGCCGGCACGTAGTGCTCGGGCTTCGTGGGCAGACCCTGCGCAGGGGCAACAGCGCGAAAGCGCTTCCTCTTCGCGAGGAGACGGCGGCAGCCCTTCGCCCCGTCGCCTGAACGCGCCCGCCGCCGGCCACCTCCAACCTGCCTCGATCCGGCCGCTGGAAGATCGCGCCGGAAGACCGATCCGAAACGTCGCGCACAACGGGGCGCCAGCCGCAGCTATCGCGCACAACACAAGGTTCCGATGATCGAGACACCGTATTACCAGATCGACAAAAGCAAGCTGCTGCGCAATCTGCGGACGATAGGATACGTCCGCGATCGTTCCGGCGCGAAGGTGCTGCTGGCGCTCAAATGTTTCGCGACCTGGGCCGTCTTCGACGTCATGCGCGATCATATGGACGGCACGACGTCATCGTCCCTCTACGAAGTGAAGCTCGGGCGCGAGGCGTTCGGCGGCGAGACGCATGCTTACAGCGTCGCCTTCGCCGACCACGAGATCGATGAGGTCGTGGCGAATGCCGACAAGATCATCTTCAACTCGATCCGCCAGCTCGACCGCTACGCCGGCCGGACCGGGGGGCTGAGCCGGGGCCTGCGTCTCAACCCGGGCATCAGCTCGTCGCATTTCGATCTCGCGGATCCCGCCCGTCCGTTCAGCCGGCTCGGCGAGCAAGATCCGGCGGCCATCGCGCAAGTCATCGACCAGGTCGACGGCCTCATGATCCACAACAACTGCGAGAACGGCGATTTTGTCCTGTTCGAGCGCATGCTCGGCCAGATCGAGGAAAGGTTCGGCGCGCTGTTCTCGCGGGTGAAATGGATCAGCCTCGGCGGCGGCATCCATTTCACCGGCGAGGGCTATCCGCTCGCGGCATTCTGCGAGCGCCTCAAGGCATTCTCGCAGCGCCATGGCGTGCAGCTCTATCTCGAGCCCGGCGAGGCCGCGGTCACAGAAAGCACGACGCTCGAGGTGACGGTGCTCGACACGCTCTTCAACGGCAAGCATCTCGCCGTCGTCGACAGTTCGGTCGAGGCGCATATGCTCGACCTGCTGATCTACCGGCAAAGTGCCCGCATCGAGCCCGATAGCGGCAACAACCGTTACATGATCTGCGGCAGGTCCTGCCTCGCCGGCGATATCTTCGGCGAATTCGCCTTCGATCGCGAATTGAAGCCGGGCGATCGCCTCTCGATCCAGGATGCGGCCGGCTACACCATGGTCAAGAAGAACTGGTTCAACGGCGTGCAGATGCCGTCGATCGTCATGCGCGAACCGAACGGCAGCCTTCGGCTGGTCCGCGCGTTCTCCTATCAGGATTATCGATCGAGCCTGTCCTGAAAGCCCCCCTCCCCTTTGAATCAACCGGAAGCCGAAAGGAGGCCCCCGCCCAAATGAAGAGAAATGTCCTGATTATCGGCGCCGGCGGCGTAGGCCACGTCGTCGCCCACAAATGCGCGCAGAACAACGACGTTCTGGGCGACATCCACATCGCCTCGCGAACGAAGGCCAAGTGCGAGGCGATCGTCCGTTCGGTGCATGCGAAGGGAAATCTGAAGACGGGAGGACGGCTGATCGCGCATGAGGTGGATGCGCTGGATGCCGGGCAGATCGCCAGGCTGATCGGGACGACGGATAGCGCGATCGTCGTCAATGTCGGCTCGCCTTTCCTCAACATGTCCGTGCTGTCGGCATGCATCGCGACCGGTGCCGCCTATATCGACACGGCAGCCCACGAGGATCCGCTCGAGGTCTGCGATCCGCCGCCCTGGTACGGCAACTACGAATGGAAGCGGCAGGCCGAATGCGCAGGCGCCGGCGTCACGGCCATCCTCGGCGCGGGCTTCGATCCGGGCGTGGTCAACGCCTATGCCCGCCTCGCCCAGGACGAGTATTTCGACACGATCGACTCCATCGACATCATCGACATCAATGCCGGCGATCACGGCCGGTACTTCGCCACCAATTTCGATCCGGAGATCAATCTCCGCGAATTTACCGGGCCGGTCTGGTCCTGGCAGCGGGGTCGATGGACGTCGAACCGGATGTTCGAGGTCAGCAAGCAATGGAATCTGCCGGTCGTCGGAAAGCGGACCGCCTATCTGACGGGCCATGACGAGATCCACTCGCTGTCGCGCAATCTCGACGTGCCGAACATCCGCTTCTGGATGGGGTTCGGCGAGCGCTACATCGCCATCTTCAACGTCCTGAACAATCTCGGCCTGCTCTCCGAGAAGCCGATCAGGACCGCGGAGGGCCTGGAGGTGGTCCCGCTCAAGGTGGTCAAGGCCGTGCTGCCCGACCCGTCGTCCCTCGCCCCCGACTATGCCGGCAAGACCTGCATCGGCAACGTGGTCAAGGGCGTGAAGCACGGCAAGCCGCGGGAGGTCTTCATCTACAACGTCGCCGACCATGCCGAAGCCTTCGCGGAAGTCGGCAGCCAGGCGATCTCCTATACGGCGGGCGTGCCTGCCGCGGCAGCGGCGATCCTCGTCGCCAAGGGCGACTGGGACGTGGGGGCCATGGTCAACGTCGAGGAGCTTGCGCCGAAACCGTTCCTGGCGCTCCTCGACCGCATGGGCCTTGCAACCCGTATCAGGGATGGCGATGGAGACCGGCTCATGAGCTTCGCGGCGGCGGCCGACCGGACCAAGAGAAGCGTCGGGGCGCTGGTTCCGGTCGCCTGACCGCAACCGCGCGATGCCTCGCGAGCCGGGGCTGGATCCGATCCGGTTGGATCAGCCGGATCGGATCATGCGCCGGAGCATGGGGGAACGGCACGACCCGCACGATCGACGCGCGGCGCTTTCAATCGGTCGGACGGGAACGCTGACGCAGGGGCGCCCGTGCGTCACCGGCATCGTCCCGCTCGGGCGCCCCAAACATGAACTGGTGGGGCTCGCGGCCTCAGGCCCCTCTCCCGCTGCCACAACTTTCTCAAATGAGATCAAACGCATAGCCTCTGCGGAGGCTGAGAACGGAGCGTGATTTCGTGTTGCGTCAGCTCGCAACACGTTTCGTTTGATTTCAACGGGCTACAGCGGGGTCGCGGCGCCTCTACGCGACATCGCCGGCAGCCGAACACAATTCGTTCCTGTTAGGGGGTGGAGGTGAAGCGCGCGCTCCTGCCATTGCCCTCTCTGCGCCGCCCGAGGCGGCCGATCGACGCCGTCGCGGGCTTCTTCGCCTGAGCCTTACCGCAGCAGCCGCCAGCCGCCGTCTTCGCACTGCCGCCTTTTCGCGGCTCCCGCTCTCGCCTGCGCGCTCGCCGCCTCCGCCCGCATCCCCAAGGACGACGCCGGTCCTGACCTGGGACCCTTTTCTCCTCCGGTCCGAGGGAGAGTCCCGAGTTTGATTTCTGGCCTCGAGCGGCCTGTTTTTCCAGCGTGGATTTGAGCGCTTTTTCGGCGCTGCATCGCCGGCTCGCCAACATCCCGGTTGACATTCCCATAATTTAATACAATGTGTATTTTAACAAGGAGGCGAGAGATATGGGGCTGCTGATCGGCATCGATGCTGGCGGGACCTTCACCGATCTGATGGTTCACGACACTGAGACGGGCCTCACATATTCGCACAAGACGTCGTCGACTCCCGCCAACCCGGCCGATGCGATTGTCCGGGGAATCGAGGAGCTGCTTGCCTGTCACCGGCTCCCCGGGGCTTCCGTGGAGCGCGTCTCGCATGGCACGACCGTCGGCACCAACGCGCTTCTCCAGCGCAGCGGGGCTCGTATTTCACTGATTACGACCCGTGGTTTCCGGGACCTGATCGAGATCGGCCGGCAGACCCGGCCCTATAATTTCGACATGCACACGGATTTTCCGCCGCCCGTCGTGCCGCGTCACCGGCGTGTCGAGATCGAAGAACGGGTCGGTGCGGATGGTTCAATCCTGGCCGCAGTCGATCAGTCCGATCTCGATCGAGCTATCGGCGAGGTGCTGCGCGAAGAGCCGGAGGCGGTGGCTGTATGTTTCCTGTTCGGCTACCTGAACCCGGTTCACGAGCTTGAGGTGAAGCGTGCACTCGGCGTGCGAGCCCCGAAGCTATTTGTGTCCACGTCCAGTGAAGTCCAGCCCGAATTCCGGGAGTACGAACGCATCTCGACCACGGTTTTGAATGCCTATCTACAGCCGGCAATGGCACGCTACCTGGATGCCGTGGACAGGGAATTAGCGATCAAGATGCCTGGAGTCCGGGTGGCGATCAGCCGATCCAACGGCGGGCTGATGTCGCTGCCCCTGTCGAAATCATTCCCGATCCGGACCGCCCTCTCCGGACCTGCCGCGGGTGTGATCGGTGCTGCCAGCGTGTTGAGGAGCGCCGGGCGGCCGAATGCGATCACCTTTGACATGGGTGGAACGAGCGCTGACGTGGCTCTGATACTGGACCACGAATGCGGTTATCGCCATGCCTCGTCGATCGGCGGCTTTCCGATCCGAATGCCCATGCTCGATATCCACACGGTGGGGGCTGGTGGTGGGTCAATCGCCTGGTTCGACAAGGATAATCTTCTCAAGGTTGGCCCACGCAGCGCCGGCGCTGTTCCGGGCCCAGCCGCTTATGACAAAGGTGGCGTCGAGCCGACGGTCACGGATGCGAACGTGGCGCTCGGACGATTGTCGCCAGCCGGTCTTCTCGGCGGCGCGATGCGGCTCGATCAGGATTTGGCGCGGCAGGCCGTCAATCAGGTGGCGGTTCCGTTGGCGCTTTCCGTGGAGCATGCGGCCTGCGGCATCATCGACATTGTGACTTCGAACATGGTCCGCGCCATCCGGGCCATCACGGTCGAGCGCGGCTTCGATCCGCGAGACTTCGCCCTCGTCGCTTTCGGCGGCGCCGGTCCGCTGCATGCCCGCTCGGTCGCGGCCGAACTCGGGATCGGCGAAATTCTCGTGCCGTCCCGGCCCGGCCTTCTCTGTGCTGCCGGCGCTCTCACGTCGCGTTTCAAGGAAGATCTCGTTCGCACGGTCAACCGCCCCATCCGCGACGACGCGGATCTCTCTCAAATCGCTTCCGGCATTGCTGAACTGCTCGATCAGGCAAAAGCCTGGTCTGCTGTCGAAGTGATCGACCCTGCGACCGTAGAACACCAGGTCGTGCTCGACATGCGGTATATGGGCCAGAATTTCGAGCTTCCGATTCCGCTGTCGCGCGAGGAGATCCAGGCGCTGCCGCAAGCGGACACACTGCGCGACCGGTTCTTTACGGAGCATGATCGGCAATACGGATTCCATGCTCCGGACGGCGTGATCGAAGTCGTCAATATCCGCATGACCGCCGAGAGCGGCGCCGGCCCCGGCCTCGTCCATGATCAGGTCAATGTTGATCGACCTGCGGCTGTCCCGCGGGGGACCAGAACCATATGCTTCGATATCTCGGGTTCGATCAGCACTCCGGTCTATTGGAGAGACGACCTGGTCTCCGGCCAGAAATTGATCGGGCCGGCGGTCGTCGATCAGCTCGATACAACCAGCCTCCTGTTTCCCGGGGACGGGCTCGAGGTCGACACCAACGGCAATCTCATCATCGCGGTGAAGTCATGAATCGTTTCGTTCCCGTGAACCCCGCCGAACAGCTGGATCCTATCAGCATCGAAGTTATCCAGAACGGCTTAAGGTCTATCTCTGACGAATGCTATATAGCGCTCATGAAAAGCGCTTACTCGACCAATATAAAAGAGCGGCATGATCATAGCACCTGCATCATGGACGCTTCCGGGCGGATCGTCGTCCAAGCCGCGCAGACGCAATCGATCCATTTGAGTTCGATGCTCGGCCATGTCGAAGCGCTCCTATCGCGTTACCGCCTGACCGATCTCCAGGAGGGGGATATCTTCATCTCCAACGACCCTTTCGTGGCCGGCGGCACTCATCTTCCCGACGTGAATTTTGCAATGCCGATCTTCTTTGAAGGTCGGATCATCGGATTCTCATGCAACATTGCCCATCACGTGGATGTCGGCGGCATGGCCCCCGGCAGCATGTCGTCGAATATGACCGAAATCTACCAGGAAGGGCTCCGCCTGCCGGTCGTTCGGCTTGTCTCGCGCGGCCAGATCGTTCCCGACGTGCTCGAGATAATCCTGCTGAACGTTCGGGTGCCGCAGGAGCGTCGTGGCGATTACTTTGCCCAGATCGCCGCTTGCCGCCTGGGGGAGCGCCGCGTGCGGGAGCTTTGCGAACGCCGCAGCGCCGGCCGCGTCCTGGCGACATTCAAGGAGGTGATCGATCGTACCCGTGCGCGCATGCGACGTGCCATCGAAGAACTCCCGGATGGGATCTACCGCTTCGAAGACGTCATGGAGGATGACGGCAACGGTACGCACGACATCCCCATTCGCCTTTCGCTCACAGTCGACGGCGATCGCATTCGGCTCGACTTCAGCGGCACGAGCCCCCAGGTCCGTGGCAATATCAACTGCCCGTTGACTGCCACTCAATCGGCCGTCGGCTATGTATTGAAGGCGCTGCTCGATCCGGATGTGCCCAATAATCATGGCATTCTCGACGTGATCGAGATTCATGCTGAGCCGGGCTCGCTGCTGAACCCGGTTTTCCCGGCTGCGGTCGCCTACCGGGCCCATACAACCCAGCGCATCATCGATGTCGTCATCGGCGCACTCGCTCCTGCGCTTCCGGATCGGGTCATCGCCGCGAGCAACGGCTCGAATACAACCGCCGTGTTTTCCGGCATCGACCCGCGCAGCAACCGGCCCTATCTTTACCTTGAGACTCTCGGCGGCGGCTGTGGCGCGCGATCGTTCAAGGACGGCAAGGACGGCGTTCAACAGCATATCGCAAACACCGCGAACCTCCCGGTGGAAGCGATCGAGAGCGAATACCCTCTTCGCGTGCGTGAATATGGTTTCGCATCGGATACCGGCGGAGCGGGCCGGTTCCGCGGTGGCCTGTCGCTGCGCCGGACCATCGAGCCAATCGATCATGATTGCCTTTTCAACGGTGCCGGCGAGCGATTTGTCCATGCACCCTGGGGAGTGTTCGGAGGCGGTCGCGGCGCGCCCGGTCGCATCCGTCTGGTCGACGCCAACGGAGGAGCCCGTGATCTTGGCGGAAAACCCGCGCCGATGATCTGCCCCGACCGCCACGCCATCGAGATCACCACTCCAGGGGCCGGCGGCTACGGCGATCCGCAAAAGCGTAGCGCTGCCGATCTGGCTCGCGACTTGCGCAGCGGAAAATTCAGCATGGACTTTATCGCAAGTCGATACGGCATCGCCCCGGCGGCGCTTGAACGGGCGGCCCGCGCCGCACCGGACACGGACTACGATGACCCGCCTGCGCCCTGGCATAACGTGGATCAGGGATGAGTTCGGACAACCACTTTGCCGCCGCAATGGGATTGACCGCATAAGCCATTAATAATACACTGTGAATAAAATAGGTGGTGCATGGCTACCAAGGTCTATATCGGGGGTGGTGCCGGCTTTGCAGACGAGCGGCCTGACGCCGTCGAAATCCTCGTGGGCACGCTGGAACGTCGTAACGGGCCCCGCTACATCATCCTCGAAACGCTCGCGGAACGGACGCTGGCCCTTGCTCAACTCGAGCGGCGCAGAAATCCCGATGCCGGTTACACCCCTCAACTCGGCGCTTTTCTGCGTCCGATCCTGACACGCTGCGTCACCGCGGGCATTCGGATCGTCTGTAATTCAGGGGCCGCCAATCCCAGGGCTGCGGCGGCCCTCGTGTTCGGGATCGCCAGGGAACTGGGGCTCGAGGGCCTGCGCGTTGGCCTGATCGAAGGGGACGATCTCCTCGGTATGGTTTCCGAGCAGGAGATTCGCGCCTGGCCGACGATCGAGGGGCTTCCGCTCGGGGACGAGCCGCTGATTGCCGCCAACGTCTATCTCGGCGCACGCCCGATCGCCGAGGCGCTGAACCTCGGCGCCCATATGGTCATAACCGGTCGCTGTACGGATTCCGCGCTCGTTCTCGGCCCTTTGATCTCGGAGTTCGGCTGGACAGAAACCGATTGGGATCTTCTTGCGGCCGGGACCTTGGCCGGTCATCTCCTCGAATGCAGCGCCCAGGTCTCGGGCGGTTACTTCGCGGATCCTGGCTACAAGGACGTGCCTGATCTTGGACGGATCGGCTTCCCGATCGGTGAAGTCGAGGCGGACGGCCGACTGGTCATCACCAAGGCGGACGATACGGGCGGTCTGGTTTCGACCGCCACGGTGACTGAGCAACTGCTCTACGAAATGCACGACCCCGCGGCTTATGTGGTGCCCGACGTGGTGCTCGATGTGACCGCTGTCCGCCTCGAGGAGGCCGGTCCCAACCGGGTCGCCGTAACCGGAGCGCGCGGTCGACCCCGTCCCGAGACTCTGAAGGCGACACTCAGCGTTGAAGGCGGGTTCCTGGCCGAGGGAGAGATCACCTATGCGGGACCCAATGCCCTGGCTCGCGCGGAGCTCGCCGCGCAGGTGCTGGCCGAGCGTCTGCGTATCGTCGGTATTCAGTGTCCGACGCGCATCGACCTGATTGGCGCGGTCAGCAGCTTCGACGGCGACAGCGGCACGATGCGCCGTCGGGGCGAATTTCCCAACGATGGCGAATATCGCGTTCGGCTCGCCGGCAATGCCCCCGACAAGCTTACCGCGGATCGCATCGCCAACGAGGTGATTGGTCTCTACAGCACCGGCCCAGGGGGAGGAGGAGGCGTCAGGAAAGGTGTTACCGGCAGGGTTCAGACCCGGTCCGTACTGCTTGGGCGGGACTTGGTTAAGCCGACCGTTGAAATCTTGGCGGAGGCCCCCCTATGAGCGCCGAAGAAACCCTGGAGGTCGCTCTCCATGAGGTTGCCCACAGCCGAACGGGCGATAAGGGCAATCGCGTAAATGCGAGCCTCATCGCCTATGATCCCGCGATCTTTCCGCTGTTGGCCGAGCAGGTGACAGCTGAGCGGGTTGCCCGGCTTTTTTCAGCGCGCGGACCGGTCAAGGTATGCCGCTACGATCTGCCTTTGCTGGCAGCCTTCAATTTCGTGATCGATGACGTTTTGGAAGGCGGCGTCAACGGCAGCCTCAACCTGGATGGGCACGGCAAGACCTTGTCCTTTTTCCTGCTGACCTTGCCGGTCAGGATCCCGCGTCATCTCCTCGCAGCGCGCAAACGAGGCTTCGACGACCAGCCCGCTCCAATGCGAAGAGTGGCGTCCTGAATGGCTGGGCCGATTCATCACTCGAGGAGGGCAGAGGACCGCGCCTCCGCCATCGTGCCGGTCGACGATGGGCAGTACGGCACGCGAAGCGATGCCGCGAGCCCGCTCCTGGAAGCCGTTGGCATCTATCGCAGGTTTGGCGGGCTGCGGGCGCTGCAGGGGGCGAGCATCGCCGTGCAGCCGGGCACGATCACCGGCCTGATCGGCCCCAACGGCGCGGGAAAGAGCACGCTGTTCAATATCATCGCCGGCGCATTGTCCCCGGATCAGGGGACTGTACGCCTGCGCGGCCGAGACGTGACACATGAGCGGCCTGATCGACGGGCAGCGCATGGGCTCATCCGCACATTCCAGTTGTCGAGAACGCTTCCGACGCTGAGTGTCCTTGAGAATCTGATGCTTTATGGGCCGAAACAGCCGGGAGAATCGGTCTGGGCAGCTCTTCGCGGATCCGCTGCCGCCGTGGACCGGGAGCGTGATCTGCGCAAATCCGCGTGGCGGATCGCTGAGATGCTCAAGCTCGGCCACCTCGTCAACGCCGCCGCCGCGGATCTCTCAGGCGGCCAGAAAAAGCTTCTTGATCTGGGGCGCGTGCTGATGGCGCAGCCACGGCTGATCCTGCTCGACGAGCCCATGGCGGGGGTCAATCCCTCGCTCAGCCGCGATCTCAGCGAGCATCTGCTGCAAATCCGGGCCGCCGGAATCACGGTGCTGGTGATCGAGCACAACATGAGTTTCGTCAAGTCCGTCTGCGACTATGTCTATGTTCTTGCGGGAGGCCGGAACCTCGCTGAGGGCAGGTTCGAGAGCATCCGCGCACACCACGGTGTTCAGCAGGCCTATCTCGGGAGCGATGCATGACGCTCCTGACCGCAGCCGGCCTGGTCGCAGGCTACGGCGCCCAAGACGTAATCCTGAAAAGCATCAGTGTCTCCGTCGCCGCAGGGGAGGTCGTGGCGATCCTCGGGCCCAACGGCGCGGGAAAATCGACATTCCTCAAGGCGCTTGCCGGCGTCGTGCCTCTCAGAAAGGGATCGATCCTGCTGGCCGGGCACGAGATCTCAAACCTGCCGCCGCGAGAGCTGGCGAAGAGGGGGGTCGCCTTCGTGCCGCAGGAGCACAACGTCTTCCCGAGCCTGACCATCGTCGAAAATCTCGAGATCGGCGGAAATCTCCATCCCTCCTCCAACCGGGAGCGGACCGAGAAGGTCTTCGAGCGCATTCCTGCTCTTGCCGAAAAACGGCGCGCACGGGCAGGGGCGTTGTCCGGCGGCCAGCGCCAACTCCTCGCCATGGGCATGGCCCTCATGGTCGATCCGAGGCTCGTCCTGTTGGACGAACCGACCGCGGGTCTCTCTCCAGCGGCGGCTGGAGACCTGTTCCAGCTGATCCGAACATTCGCGGATAGCGGCATAGCCGTTCTGTTGGTCGAGCAGAATGCCGTAAGGGCGCTGGAGTTCGCGGAAAGAGCCTACATCCTGGTCGATGGCTGCAATAGTCGGGAAGGACCTGCCGCAAAGCTCCTGGCCGACCCCGAGATACGCTTCGTCTTCCTGGGAGAACACGCAGCCGAGACGCTAAAATCAACGTAACATAGGGGAGCAAAGCATATGACCGCCTCTTTTCATCCTACGCGCCGTGCTGTCGCGGTTGGTGCCTCCGCACTCGCAGCACTTCCGATTCCGTCGTTTGCACAGCAGTTTCAGGGGCCGATCCGTGTCGGCGGCCTGGTTCCGCTCACCGGCGCCGGCGCTCCCCACGGCCCGACGATGATGAAGATCCATCGTGCAATTGTCGAAGACGTCAACAGGGCGGGAGGCATATTTGGCCAGAAGATCGAATATTTCGGAGAAGACGATCAGACCAATCCGGATGCCGGCGTTCTCGCGACTCGAAAGCTCATAGACGTAGACCGCGTCAGCGCAATCATCAGCGTCTGGGCATCGAGCGTCGGAGCCGCCATGCTGCCGATCTGTTGGCAGAATAAAGTCATTATGTTTGGCATCACTTCCGCTGACTCGCTTAGCGCCATGCCTCACCAAGGATATTTCATCCGAACGCATCCCGATACCGGCATGCAAGGACGCAAGCTGGCCGAGTTCGCGATCAAGCGAAAAGCCAAACAGGTCTATGTTCTTGCCCCGCAGCAGCCATATGCCGAGCCGTTCATCCGAGCGGTCGAAGCCGCGTGCACGGCAGCCGGAACGAAAGCGACCAGCGTCATCTACGATATTCGTAAGACGTCCTTTCGTACGGAAGTCGACCAACTCCTCAAGGCGCAGCCCGATGTCGTCCTGCTGGGCGGGCTGGCACCCGACAACATCATCATGACACGCGATCTTTACAGAGCCGGTGTCAAGGCGCCGATCATCGGCCTTGCGACGGGCGTCAATCAGGCCGTGATAGACGGGGCTGGAAAGCAGGTCGTCGAAGGCCTCTACACGCAAGTACCGGTTCCGGCGCTGGGATCACCAGGTTACAAGCGCGTCCAGGAGATCGCCGGCACAGATCAGCCCGACACCTACGCCTGCCAGGCTTTCGACCATATCAATCTTTTCATCCTCTCGGTCGCCCGGGCCAAGGCGGCAACCGGCACGGCAATCAAGGATACCATCCGTTCGGTCAGCAGTGGTTCGGGGGAGGTCGTGACGGACGCCCTGGCGGGTCTGGCGATCCTGCGCGAGGGACGCCCGATCAATTATGACGGGGCCTCCGGACCTTGTTCGTTCGAGCCGAATGGCAGCCTTTCAGACTGCGAATTCCAATTGCAGCAAATCCGTGACGGCAAGCTCGTCAACGTGACCCTCTGATGAGTTCCGAACTTCTACAACTAACCGTCAACGGGCTCATGGCCGGCTCTACGATTGCTTTGCCAGCTGTGGGGTTGAGCCTTATCTTCGCCGTCCAGAGAATAACGAATTTCTCGATGGCGGCGCATGTGGCCGTTGGCGCCTTTGTAGGATACGTCTCGAACACTTACTTCGGAGTCCCCTTCGTGGGGACTCTCATTTTTGCCTTTATCCTCGCGGGACTTGTCGGGGTTTTCACAGATCGGATTGCGTTGCAGCCTCTGCGTGGCGGGGGACCCTTGATCGTGGCCATCGGTTCGATGGCGTTGAATATGGTTCTCGAGAACGCGCTGCGCATGCTCTTTGGAAACGATGTCCGTTCCCTCGACGTCCCGATCATGCGCGACGTCGTGTGGGGCAACATCCGAATCGCGCCGCAGCAGTTCGAGAATCTCGGTCTCGCGGTCGTCGCCATGGGTCTTTTGTTCGGCCTCCTGACCTTTACAAGCATCGGGCGCGCCATGCGGGCGGTGGCCGATAATCCTCAACTTGCAGACATAAAGGGAATAGATCCTCGACGTATCTCAACCATCTCCAACTTTATTGGAATGGGTCTCGGTGGCGCTTCGGGAATCATCCTGGCAACGAATACTGCGATTACGCCCGATATGGGCTTTCTGATCATCATTTCGGTCTTTGCCGCGGCCGTTGTCGGAGGGCTCGGGAATGTGACCGGAGCAGTCGTTGGAGCCATTCTGATCGGCGTCGCCGAAGAGTGGTCGACGCTGATCCTGCCGGTCAACTATCGATCGGCGATTGGATTTGTAGCGATCATCATGACATTGGCCCTACTTCCCCGCGGCATTCTCGGCGGACGCCAGACTATCTGAGAGCAGGCAATGCTGAATTATCTCACAGCCGCGGGGACATTCGCAGGCATCTACGCCCTGATTGCGCTTGGCCTCAATATAATCTGGGGCATGACCGGCATGGTCAACCTTGGCGTAATTGGCTACTATGCTTTTGGCGCATATGCTTCCGCTATTCTCTCGCTTGAGCTGGGTATTCCGGTGCCGCTATCGGCACTGATCGCTGTTCTGATCACGGCTGGAGTCGGCGCTGCCACAACCTTGGGTGTCGTGCGGGTCAAAGATGATTATCTTGCTATTGTTACGCTAGGATTCGCAGAAACGGTGCGCTTGGTCGCTGAGAACGAGGTGTGGCTTACGAACGGTACGGATGGCCTCGCCCAGATTCCGCAGCCCGGTCTCGATGTGCTGGGGCCAGCGTTCGGCTACTGTTATTTTGCTTTCGTGCTCTTGACCGTTTGTGCAGCGCTCTTCCTCCTGGAGCGGCTTCGCGGCGCTCCATTCGGCCGAGTGCTCCGCGCTATTCGTGACGACGCGCCGGTCGTCGCAGCCGCTGGGAAGAACGTTGTCCAGTTTCAGATGGTCGCGCTGGCGATCGGCGCGGGCCTCATGGGGCTGTCCGGCGCAATATACGCGCACTATATCGGATTTGTATCGCCAGATACATTTGGAACACAGAGGCTTATCTATATATTCTTTGCAATAAGCCTCGGCGGGAAAGGCAATAATTTTGGTGTAGTCCTCGGAACATTCCTGCTCGTTCTTTTCGATGAAAGCGCCCGCTTTGCGATCTCGTCCCTGCCTGGCCTGTCGGCCGTTCAGATCGGCGCCGGCAGGCAATTCATTATTGGCGTTTGCTTCCTCCTGGTGCTCCGCTTTAGGCCCCGAGGCGTTCTCCCGGAGGCAAGGCCGGCGTATGGCCCGGAATAAGTGCCGACCACCCAGGCAGACTTGCCGGCATGAAGTATTTCATGAGGTAGGGACTACGCTAACGCTTAACAGATCATTCTGCTTCATGTAAGCCGCCACATTCTCCTGGAAAAGCCGGGTATGGCGGCCGGCCAAGGCTTCGGCGGATACGGCGTTTCCTGTTTCGATTTCATCGAGAATCTGCTCATGTTCCTCGACGAGACGATCGAAATAGGATCGATAGCTCTGGCTACGGGTGACAGCCGCGGAATGGACCAGGTAGGCGAAGCGCATCGTTGCATTCAATGTGCGCGTTTGAGCCTCGGCGAGGTAGCGGTTGCCCGCAGCGCGACCGAGCTCATCGTGAAACCGCCAATTGGCTTCTCCCATCGCGCGGAAATCATTGCGCCGCGCCGCGTCAGCGAAGTCGACGTTTATCTTTCTGGCCGCGGTCAGCGCCACTTTATTGGGGCGGCGGGCCGCCAGGTGGCAGATCGCACGCGAATAGAGGTCGAGAGCCTCGAAAAGCTCGCCGACGCTGTCGAAATCGATCGGTGACACCCGTGCGCCCCGGTTTGCGACGATCTCGACGAGTCCGTCCGCCTCGAGCCGGATCAGCGCTTCCCGAACGGGAGTGCGTGAAAGCCCGAATGATTGCACGAGGGCCAGCTCATCCAATAGCGCGCCCGGTCTCATTTCCATCATCAAGATCTGGCTGCGGAGCTCGTCATAGACGACTTGGCTGCCAGTGCCTTTCGGGCGGCCCGAAGGGCGCAACGGCCCTGTATCCACGGTCATGCAGATCCTCGATCTCTCATCTGTGAAAATCTGTGAGAAACCATGATATAATACCGCGCCGGCAAGGGCCACGGTCGGGCCGCTTTGAGATGGACGCCGGGCTCGCGGCGATGCGATTTTGACGTGAACGACTCCCGAGAAGACCCCGGGCGCCCGAGATGCGCAAGTGCCGCAGGCAACGACACCCAGGCGAACATCGAGGCCCTTTCGGCGCCTGTATCAGGTCGGAATTCTCGATAGGCCGGCGCCTTTCGGCCCGATGCCGGGACAAGGCGGTTCAGCTGAGATCCAGCGTGGCGAACTGGTCGCCGTAATTGCCGTGGGGGAGTTGCTCGAACCCGGTCGGCTTGTACACCGCGAGGTTCTGGAGGTTGGAGCAGAAGCACGGGATCACCGGCGTGGCCTCCAGCATCATCGCCTCGGCCTGCACCGATGCGGAAGCAGGCCGGCGGGATCTCCGGGCGGCGGTCAGGAAGACCGATTTCCGCGACGACTTCAGACGAGGCTGGCGACGTTTTGCGAAACGGATGCGGCCGCGGCCACGACGAGGGGCGCGAAACGGGCTTTCGCCTCCTCCGGCGTGTAGCGGGTGCTCGACACGCTGATGTTGAAGGCGCAGAGGGGCTGGGCCTTCGCGTCCAGGACGGCGGCCGCGATCGACAGATCGCCGTGATAGAATTCCTCGAAAGCCGTCGCGTAGCCCTGGGCGGCCGAGGCTTCGATCTTCCCGATCAGCGCATCGAGCATGTAGGTCGTCGAGGCCGTGTAGGGTTTGAGATCGCTCTGTTCCAGGACGGCGCGGGCCGCAGCCGGCGCCATGCGGGAGAGCATGGCGATGCCCGGCGCCGTACAGAAGGCGGGCATCTTCGCGCCGACCACGACATCGTTCGCCAGGACATGCCGGCTGAGAAACCGTGAAACGAAGATGATATCCGTGCCGTCCAGAACGGTGAGATTGATGGTCTCCTCGGTCTCCCGGCTGAGGTGGAGCAGATAGGGGATCGACTTCGTGATCAGCGTGTTGGATCGAACGTAGTTGGACCCCATCGTCAGCGTCTTCGACGTCAGCTCGAGGCGGCGGTTGTTCTCGTTTTTCTTCATGTAGCCGAGCTTGGTCAGGGTATGGGCGAAGCGCTGTGCCGCGCTCTTGTCGAGATCGGCCGCCTTGGCGATCTCCGTCAGGCTCAGCGTCGGATGAGCCGGGCTGAACGCGGCCAGGACACGAAAGGCCTTCTCGACGGAGCGGACCGTCAGCGGGTCGTGACGCTCGCCCGCGGCGTCGGCCGTCTTCTTCTCCCGGCGCTCGGATCCAGATCGTCCCACCATGAGCCATCCCCCAACTAGGTTTGAATTGACAATTCAAGCAAGATTATAATACGCTATATTGTATCTCATTGCAATACGATAACTGGAGGCTGATTTCATCATGACGGACGGAGTGGTGGAAGAAGCGCGGGGCGAGATTGCACTGATCCGGCTCGCCAAGCCCGAAATCCTCAACGCCTGGGACGCGCCGATGCGAGCGCGCCTCGTCGACGCGCTGCGCCGCGCGGGAGACGATCCGCAGGTGCGCGCCATCGTCCTGACCGGGACCGGGGAACGCGCCTTCTGCGCCGGCCAGGATCTGCGCGAGGCCAGGAGCTTCGACGCCGAGCGGGCCGAGAGCTGGATCCGGGAATGGGAGACGCTCTACGACACCATCCGCTCGCTGCCGAAGCCCTTCGTCGTCGCCCTGAACGGGCTCGCGGTCGGCTCGGCCTTCCAGGTCGCCCTGCTGGCCGATTTCCGCATCGGGCATGCCGAGGTCCGCATGGGGCAGCCCGAGATCAACGCCGGCATCGCCAGCATCACCGGTCCCTGGATCATGCGCGAGATCCTCGGGGTGGCGCGCACGACGGATCTGGCGCTGTCCGGGCGCCTGATGCCGGCGGAGGAGTGCTTCCGGATCGGCATCATCAATCGTCTGGTGCCGCGCGAGCAGGTTCTCGACGAGGCGCTGGCGCTGGCGCGCGAACTCAGCGGCAAGGCCGCGCTCGCCATGCGGCTGGACAAGCAGTGGTTGCGGGAGATGAGCGAGCCCGGCTTCCGAGCCTGCATCGCCGCGGCGATCCGTTACCATCGTGAATCCTATGGATCCGGCGAGCCGGGCCGGCAGATGGAGAAATTCCTCGATCGCGGAGCGCGAGCGTGAGGGTTTCGCCATGACCGGCGCCCTGCAAGGGTTCGTCGATCTGCTTCGGCGGCGGGCCGATGCCGAGCCGGACCGCGTCTTCGCCAGCTTCGAGGGCGCGTCGCTGACCTTCCGCGAGCTCGATCGTCAGTCCGATTCCTGTGCCGCGACGCTGCGGCGGCAGGGATTGGGCCGAGGCGACCGGGCCGTCGTGATGATGCGCAACGCGCTCGCCGTCCTGCCGCTGCTGTTCGGCCTGGCGAAGGCCGGCGTGGTCTGGGTCCCGGCCAATCCCCGTCAGCGGGGCGCCGGGCTGAAGTACCTCCTGGAAAGCAGCACCCCGCGGCTCGTCGCCGCCGACGCCGATCTCCTGCCCGAGATCGCCGCGAGCGGAGCCCGCCTCGAAGGGGTTCCCCTCATCGCGGACACGGCGGCCGGAGGCGCCACTCCGCTCGGTGCGATATTGTCCGGCGACGCGGTCTTCGCGGAAGAGCCACCCGGCCCGTCGGCCCCCTTCGCGCTGATGTACACCTCCGGAACGACCGGGCGGCCGAAGGGCGTGGAGGTTTCCCATGCGATGCTGCGTGTGGCGGCGGAGGCGGCGGCGATCGTCTCGGCCGTTCGCCCGGGCGACGTTCTGTTCGTCTGGGAACCCCTGTTCCATATCGGCGGCGCGCAGCTCCTGGCGCTGCCGCTGCTGGAGGAGGTCAGGCTGGCGATGGTGCCCTCGTTCAGCGCGAGCCGCTTCTGGGAGCAGGTTCGCGACGAGAAGGCCACGCATATCCATTACCTCGGCGGCATCCTCCAGATGCTGCTGAAGCAGCCGCCGCGATCCGACGACCTGACCCATGGCGTGCGGATCGCCTGGGGCGGCGGCTGTCCGCCCGATATCTGGCGGCTTTTCCGGCAGCGCTTCGGCGTCGCCATCCACGAATGCTACGGCATGACGGAGACCTCCAGCATCGCGACCTGCAACATCGGCGGCACGGTGGGGGCCGTGGGCAAGCCCCTGCCATGGTTCGACGTGGTCCTGCTGGGCGATGACGGGCTCCCCGCCGCTCCGGGCCGGCGCGGCGAGATCGCCGTGCGCGCCAAGCGGCCGGGCGCCCTTTTCGCAGGCTATCTCGACAATGCCGAGGCGACGGCGGCGGCTTTCCGCGACGGACTGTTCCGGACCGGCGACGTCGGGAGCTGGGATGAGACCGGCGATCTGCATTTCCACGGGCGCAAGGGCGATAGCGTGCGCTGCAAGGGTGAGAACGTCTCGGCATGGGAAGTCGAGCATGTCGCGGCGCAGCACCCCACGGTGGAGGATTGCGCGATGATCGGCGTGCCGAGCGAGCTCGGCGAGCAGGACATCAAGCTTTTCGTCAAACCCAAACCGGACTGCGAGGTCGATCCCGCCGCCCTTTCCGATTGGCTCGAAGAGCGCCTCGCGCCCTACCAGAACCCGCGTTACATCGCGACGGTCGATGGCTTCGAGCGAACCCCCAGCGAGCGTATCATGAAGCACAGCTTGTCGAAGGCCACCACGGATTGCTGGGATCGCGGCGCACGTTCAGCTGTTGAAAAATTTGCCCTGGTTTCTGCGGAGATGCGCTCGTGAGCCCGTCCCAGTCCCACGACATCCGTATCGGCGTCGATATCGGCGGCACCTTCACCGATCTCGTCGGCGTGCGCTCCGACGGCGTGCTCTTCGTCGAGAAGGTGCTGTCCTCGACCGAGGATTACAGCCGCTCGATCGCGAAAGGGATCGAGGTCATCCTGAAGCGGGCGGAGTTGCCGGCCGCCTCGGTGACCGAGATCGTCCATGCGACGACGGTCGCGACCAACGCCATCCTCGAAGGCAAGGGCGCACGGACCGGCCTGATCACCACCGCGGGCTTCCGCGACGTGCTCGACATGCGCCGGCACCGCCGCCCGGACATGTACAATCTCGACTGGGTGAAGCCACCCATCCTGGTCGAACGTTATCTGCGCCGCGAAGTCGGCGAGCGCATCGACGCGCACGGCGCCGTCATCCGGCCTCTCGACGAAGGCTCCGTCCATGCCGCGATCGACCGGCTGGTGGCCGAGAAGGTCGACTCCTTCGCGGTCTGCCTGATCAACGCCTTCGCCAACCCCGTCCATGAGCAGCGCATCGGCCAGATCCTGCGCGAGCGCCTGCCCGACGCCTCGATCTCGCTCTCCTCCGACGTGCTGCCCGAGGTGAAGGAGTACGAGCGCACCAGCACGACCTGCGTCAACGCCTATGTCCGGCCGGTGATGCAGCTTTATCTGGCGAGCCTGAAGTCGCGCCTCGCCGGCATGGGCATCATGGCGCCGCTGCTCACCATGCAGTCGAACGGCGGCATCATCAGCGCCATGATCGCGTGCGAGCGGCCGGTCAACATCATCGAATCCGGCCCGGCCGCGGGCGTCATCGGCGGCGTCGCCACCGCCATGCAGGCCGGCGCCTCCAAGGCCATCACCTTCGACATGGGCGGCACCACCGCCAAGGCCGCGCTGATCGAGGGCGGCGAGGCCAGCCGGATCGGCAGCCTGGAGGTCGGCGCCGGCATCTCGAGCTTCAGCCGCCTGACCACCGGCGGCGGCTACACGATCGGCACGCCCTCCATCGACGTCGCCGAGGTCGGCGTCGGCGGCGGCAGCATCGCCTGGCTCGACGAGGGCCGCTCGATCCGGGTCGGGCCGCGCAGCGCCGGCTCCAATCCCGGCCCGGTCTGCTACGGGCTGGGCGGCACCGAGCCCACCGTCACCGACGCCAATCTGGTGCTCGGCCATCTCAACCAGACGCATCTGGTCGGGGGCACGCTGCCGGTCGACGTCGAGGCGGCGCGCCGGGCGATCGCCCGCGTCGTCGCCGAGCCGCTCGGCATCAGCATCGAGGACGCCGCCTACGGCATCGTCGCGGTCGCCAATGCCGGGATGATCCGGGTCATCCGCGCGATCTCCTCCGAGCGCGGGCAGGACCCGCGCGACGCGGCACTGATCTGCTTCGGCGGCAACGGCCCCGTCCATGCCGTCGAGCTGGGGCGCCAGCTCGGCATGCGCAAGGTCGTGGTCGCGCTCACGCCCGGCGTGTTCAGCGCCTACGGGCTGCTGCATACGCCGATCGAGCACAGCTATTCCAGATCGACCTATTGCGTGCTCGACGAAACCACCCGCACCGGCATCGAGGCGACGCTGGCGGAGCTCGTCGCCATGGCCGCGCGCGATATGCAGGAAGCCGGCTACGGCGATGTCCGCGTCGCCTATCGCGTCGACGGCGACCTGCAATATCGCGGCCAGGGCTCGACGATCCCGACCCGGTTCTCCGACGATGTCGCGACGCTGGGCGATCTGAACGCCGTGCTCGGCCGCTTCCACGACGAGCACCAGCGCATATTCGGCTATTGCATGCGCTCCGAGACCGTCGAGGTCGTGACGCTGCGCCTTTCCGCGCGCATCGTGCAGGATCGGGACGCCGCGCTCCGGCGCTACACGCTGGACCGCCCGCACCGCGTCGCCGCAGGCGAGCGCCGCCGCATCTATTGCGGCCCGGAGATCGGCTATCGCGACGCGGCGGTGACGACGCGCGAAGGCATCGGACGCGAGCCGCTGGCGGGGCCGGTGATCGTCGAGCAATACGATACCACCATCGTCGTGCCGCCCGGAACCACGATCTCCCGCGGCGACGACAACACGCTCACGATCGACATCGCGACGCAGGCCGCCGCCTCCTTCGGCGACGAGCGCTTCGACGGCGTGACGCGCGAGCTGGTGCGCCACGGCCTCGAGACCCTGGCCGACGAGATGGCGCTGACGCTGATCCGCACCTGCCGCTCGCATCACGTCAAGCATACCGGCGACTTCTCGACGGCGCTCGCCGACGCTGAGGGCCGGCTCCTGGCGCAGGGCATGACGATCCCGCTGCATCTGGGCGCGATGCCCGACGTGATCGAGGCGGTGATCGCCCGCTATGACGGCGACATCCATGACGGCGACGTCTTCATCATGAACGACCCGTTCGGCGGCGGCATGCACCTGCCGGACATCTTCCTGGTGAAGCCCGTCTTCGCCGAGGGCCGGCACGTCGCCTTCACCGCCGCGATCGTCCACCATCTCGACATCGGCGGCAACACGGCCGGCGGCAACTCGCCGCTGAACACCGAGACCTTCGCCGAGGGCCTGCGGATTCCGGTGCTGAAGCTGTTCCGGCGGGGCGAGGCCGATCCGTCGATCCTGCCGATCCTGCTCGCCAATGTCCGGGTGCCGGACAAGGTGCGCGGCGACATCGACGCCCAGCTCTCCGCCTGCGAGCGCGGCGCGCAGGACTATGCCGCCCTGGCGGCGCGCCACGGCGTCGCCCATCTCAAGCGCTACGAGAACCAGCTTCTCGAAGCCTCGGAGGCGATCGCGCGCGACACGATCCGGGCGATCCCCGACGGAAGCTATGCCTTCGAGGACTTCCTCGACGACGACGGCATCAGCGAGGAGCCGATCCGCATCGCGGTGAAGATCACGATCGACGGCGACCACGCGCTGGTCGATTGCACGGGCAGCGCTCCGCAGGTCGCCGGCGCGCTCAACGCCACCCTCTCCGCCACCAAGAGCACGGCCTATCTCGCCTTCCGCTGCCTGATGCCGCCCCACGCCGCGACGAATTCCGGCTATATGCGGCCTATCACCATCGTCGCGCCGGAGGGCACCGTGCTCAACGGCAGCAGCCCGGCAGCAGGCGCCGCCCGCGCCATCACCACCTACCGGCTGATGGACGCACTGTTCGGCGCGCTCGGCAAGGCGCTGCCGGGTCGGATCATGGCTGCCGGCGACGGCGGCTCGCTGCTGCACACCTTCTCCGGGCGCACGCCGGCCGGCAAGCCGTTCATCTTCGTCGACATGCTGCGCGGCTCCTGGGGCGCCAGGCCCGCCGCCGACGGGCTGGACGGCACCTCGCTCGCTTTGGCCAACGCCTCGGCGGTCCCGGCCGAGGTGGTCGATCTGGAGGGCATCGTCCGGCTCGAGCACTGGAGCTATGTGCCGGATGCCTGCGGGGCCGGGCGCTTCCGCGGCGGCATCGGGGTGATGCGCGAATATCGTTTCCTCGCCGATGCCGGCAGGCTGCAATACCGTTCCGAGCGCCGGAAGTTCCTGCCCTACGGCGTCGCCGGCGGGCAGCCGGGCACGCCCTCCTTCGTCCTGCTCGACCCCTATGGCGAACCGCAGCTCCTGCCCGGCAAGGGCGAGGTGCATCTGCGCAAGGGCATGGTGATCCGGGTCTGCCAGTCCGGTGGTGGCGGCTATGGCTCCCCGCTCGACAGGGACCCGGAGGCGGTCGGCCGCGACGTCCGCGACGAATTGCTCGGCATCGCGGCCGCCCGAGACGTCTACGGGGTCGTGACCTCCGCGGCTGGAGAGGTCGATGCCGCCGCCACGGCCGCCCTGCGCGCCCGGATGCAGGCGACGCAGCCGGAGAGCGAGGAAGCGCATGTCCTGCCGGCCACCGAGTCCGATCTGGCGGGAATCGTCGAGAAGGCGGGCAAGCTGATGCAGCATTCCGCCCCTGTGCTGCTGCGGAGGGTGCGCGGATGACGGACATGCTCGCCCGGCCACCGGCCACGCTCGGCGCCGGAGTCCGGATCCGGGGCCTCAGCCTGAAGTATGGTGGGTTCAAGGCGGTCGATGACGTCTCCCTCGACATCGCTCCGGGCGAATTCGTGACGATGCTCGGACCGAGCGGCTCGGGCAAGACGACGACGATGATGTCGATCGCCGGCTTCATCCGGGATTACGAGGGCTCGATCTCGATCGGCGGCGAGCCGGTCGACGCACTGCCGCCGCACCGGCGCAATATCGGCGTGGTCTTCCAGCATCTGGCCCTGTTTCCGCATATGACGGTCGCGGACAACATCGCCTTCCCGCTGCTGATGCGCGGCATGCCGAAAGCGGAGATCGCGGATCGCGTCCGGCAGGCGCTCGACCTCGTGCGGCTCAGCCCGATGGGCGGCCGCTTGCCGAGCCAGCTCAGCGGCGGCCAGCAACAACGCGTGGCGATCGCCCGCGCGCTGGTCTTCTCGCCACCGCTCCTGCTGCTGGACGAGCCGCTCGGCGCCCTCGACCGGAAACTGCGGGACGCCCTCCAGCTCGAGCTGAAGGAGCTGCATCGCAAGCTCGGCATCACCATCGTCCTGGTCACGCACGACCAGGTCGAGGCCATCATCCTCTCCGACCGGGTGGCGGTGATGAATGCCGGCCGCATCGCGCAGATCGCCACGCCGACCGATCTCTATTTCTCGCCGGCCAATCGGTTCGTCGCCGATTTCGTCGGCGAGTCCGCCTGCTTCCCCGGCACGATCCGCGCAGTCGACGGCGCCCGCTGCGTCGTCGAGGCGATGGGAGGGTTGCGCTTCCACGCCCGCCACCTGCACGGGCCGAAGACGGGCGACGCGATCGAGGTCATGCTCCGGCCCGAGCATGTCCGCATCGCCCCGGAGCCGGATGCAGAGAACGCCGTCGAGGGCACCATCATCGACAGCATCTTCCTCGGTGAGCACACCAGGATCAGGGTGGCGCTGCCGGGCGGCGGCACGATCGCCGCCGTGGTCGACAATCGCAGCGCGCCCCGCGAGCGCGGGGAAAGCGTGCGGCTCGGCTGGGCGGCCTCCGACGCGCTCGTCCTGCCTCCAGACCAATAATCGTATCGCTATGCAATCCGATAAGATTTATTGCGATATTGACTGAATTCGCCTAGCTTCGTCTGCAACCACGACAATGAGGGGACGACCAATGACGCATCGCAATCCAACCCGCCGCACGGTCCTCGGTGCCATCGGTGCCCTGGCGGCGGCGCCATCCTCGGCGGCCTTCGCCCAATCGGGCGAACGGATCGTCGTCGCCTCCTATGGCGGGCGCATGCAGGACAGCCAGCGCGCCGCCTATTTCGAGCCTTTCACCAAGGAGACCGGCATCGCCGTCAACGACACGACCGGGATCACCCTCGCCAAGGTCAAGGCGATGGTCGCCAGCAAGAATGTCGAGTGGGACGCCTTCCTCGTGACGAACGAGGAACTCGAGGCGCTGGCCGAGGCCGGGTTGCTCGAGAAGATCGACTATGGCCAGATCGACAAGGCGACGATCGCGGAGATCGATCCGCGGCTGGTGCACGATTACGGGGTCGGATCGCAGTATTTCGCCTCGGTGATCGCCTATAACACCCGCAAATACACCAAGGACAACCATCCCCGGAGCTGGGCCGAGGCCTGGGATACGGCGAAGTTCCCCGGCCCGCGCGTCTTTCCGGCGGGCAGCTACCAGCTTCGGCCGATCGAGCCCGCGCTGCTCGCCGAGGGCGTCGCGCCCGACAAGCTCTATCCGCTGGATCTCGAACGGGCCTACAGGAGCCTCGGCAAGATCCGGCCGAGCGTGATCAAATGGGTCAGCTCCGGCAATGCCGGCCCGCAGGCGCTGGTGGACGGCGAGGCCGACATCGTGATCGCCAATCACGGCCGCATGGCGCAGTTGCGCGATGAAGGGGCGCCTGTCGACTACATCTGGGACGGCGCGGTCGTGACGGCATCCTTCTGGGCTATTCCCAAGGGCGCGAAGAACTACAAGAACACCTTGAAGTTCATCGAATTCGCCTCGCGCGCCGACCGCCAGGTCGATTTCGCCAGCCGCATGCCCTACGGCCCCTCGAACCGGAAGGCGTCGGCGGCGCTGCCGGCGAAGTTCGCGCGGGACAATCCGGTGTCGCCGGAGAACCTGCCGAAGGTGGTCTTCATGAACGCGAAGTCCTGGGCCGAGAAGACCAACGGAAAATCCACGCTCGAACGCAATGTCGAGATGTGGAACCGCTGGATCCGCGAGTGATCGCAGCGTCGAGTCAGCCGCCGGCGCCCGTCGCCGGCCGCTCCATGCAGCCCGCTCCCTGGACGCCGACCGAACGATGAACCCCGGCATCTCCCGATCTCGCATCCGGCTTTCGGGTCCGGGGCTGCTCTTCATGCCCGCCCTGGCCTTTCTGGTCGTCACCTATGTCGTGCCGATCCTGGGCCTGTTGACGAAGAGCTTCGGCAGCGAAGGCTGGACGCTGCGGTATTATGCCGACGTCATGTCCGACACGCTGCTCTGGCGCGTCTTCGCCGAGACCTTCGTCCTGGCGGCGCAGGTGACGCTGATCTGCGCGGTGATCGCCTATCCGCTCGCCTATGTCGTGCTGCGCCTGCCGGAACGGATGCAGAAACTGGCCCTGCTGCTCATGCTGATGCCGCTCTGGACCAGCGTCCTCGTGCGCGCCTATGCCTGGATCGTGCTGCTCGGCCGGCAGGGCATCGTCAACGACGCCCTGGTCGGCATCGGCATCGTGCCGGAGCCGTTGCAGATCCTCTACGGCCGCTTCGCGGTGGCGCTCGGCCTCGTCCATCTCCTGATCCCCTTCGTGTTCTTCCCGCTGTTCGCGGTCATGCGCCGTTTCGACGGAAGGCTCCTCTCGGCGGCGGAAAGCCTCGGCGCCAATCCTGTCCTCGCCTTCCTGCTGGTTTTCCTCCCGCTCACCTTGCCGGGCCTTTTGTCCGGCAGCCTGATCGTGTTCCTCCACGGCATCGGCTATTTCGTGACGCCCGCCATTCTCGGCGGTCTCAAGGAAGTGACCTATGTGATGCTGATCGAGGAGCAGGTGAACACCCTGTTCAACTGGGAGCAGGCCGCCGTCATGGCGGTCATCCTGCTGGTCGCGACGCTCGTCATCGTGCTCGTCTGCGCGCGCACGCTCGGGCTGATCGAGGGCGGCGGCGATGCGCCGTCGAAGCCGTCGGGGACGTTCTCGCTGCTGCTCCATGCGGCGGGGGCCGTCCAGGCCCGGCTGCGCGGAGGCCTCGACCGTTCGGCCGGCCGCAGCTGCGCCCGGGTCTCGGCGGGGGCCGCCGACCTTCTCGGCAAGGGCTTCGCCGTCGCGACGCTGCTGTTCCTGCTCACGCCGATCTTCATCCTGCTGCCGCTGAGCTTCAGCGCCTCGCCCTTCCTGCAATTCCCGCCTTCGGGCTGGTCGCTGCGCTGGTACGAGACCTATTTCTCACGGCCGGACTGGACGGGGCCGACCCTCACCAGCTTCCAGGTCGCGGTGGTGAGCGCGATCCTCGTCACGGCGCTGGGCCTGGCCGCCGCGGTCGGCGTGACGCGCTCGCGCTCCCGGCTCGCACAGGTTTCGCTGGCGCTGATGCTGTCGCCCGCGATGATTCCGACGCTGATCATCGCGGTGGCTCTCTATTTCCAGATGTCGAGCATCGGGCTGGCGGGGACGCGGATCGGCCTGATCATCTCCCATCTGGTGATCGGCCTCCCGATCGTGGTCCTGATCCTGATCGGCGGGTTGCGCCAGGCGGACCAGCGTCCCGAAATGGCGGCGCGCAGCCTCGGCGCGGCGCCCTTGCGCGCCTTCATGAAGACGACCTTCGTCGCGATCAGGCCGAGCATCGTCGCGGCCGGGCTTTTCGCCTTCCTCGCCTCGTTCGACGACGTGACCGTCGCGCTGTTCATCAGCGGCACATCGGCGGTGACGCTGCCCGTGAAAATGTGGGAAAGCGTGCGGCTGGAACTCGATCCGACACTGGCCGCGGTGTCGAGCGTGCTGGTCGTGTTCTCCATCGCCCTTTTGTCCCTCTCCGAGGTCGCGAAACGGCTGGGCCGGGGAAACACGGCCTCGCCGCCCGGCTGAGGCGCCGACATGCTCGAGCTGGCGAGAGACGGCCGGGAACCGCCCCTCGCCGTCATGCTGTCCGGGAGCGGAACCAGCTTGCAGCGGAACGCACGCCTGGATCGTCGCGCGTCCTGTCGGACGCAAAGCGGCGATCCAGCCTTTTGTCTCAGCATCGGATTTCCGGAAAACCGGGATTCCACTTTTCCGTCCGATGACCCGGGATGAACGCCAGCCCTCGCCCCTCCATGTTCGCCGCTTTCGCCGTCCGCAATTTCCGGTTCCAGTGGGGCGCGGATCTGCTGACGTCCTGGGCCTTCGAGATGGAGACGATCATCCTCGGATGGTACATCTTCACCGAGACCGGATCGGTTTTCCTGCTCACCCTGTTCGCGTCGCTCCAGTTCTTCGGTACGCTGATCGCCCCGGTGTTCGGCCTCCTCGGGGATCGCGCGGGGTACCGCAACGTGCTGTGCCTCATGCGCGTCGTCTACGCGCTATTGGCCGGCGTCCTGGCTGTCCTGTCCGTTCTGGGAGCGTTGTCGCCGGTCGTGGTCCTGGTCGTCGCGGGCCTCGCCGGCATGGTCCGGCCATCCGATATCGCACTGCGCAACGTGCTGATCGGCGAGATTCTTCCGCATGAGCGGCTGATGGGGGCGATCGGGCTCGCCCGCATCACCACCGATTCGGCGCGCACCGCGGGGGCGCTGGTCGGCGCCGGTGCCGTTCATGCGGTCGGCATGGGATCGGCCTATGGGTTGGTCGTCGCGTTCTATCTGTCGAGCGCCGGGCTCATGTTCGGCGTCAGGCTCGCTCGGGGCGCTCGCCTCGCGTCCGGGACATCGCCCTGGCGCGACATGGCCGATGCCGCGCGCTCCGTCCGCGATGCGCCGCCTCAACTGGCGGCCATGCTGCTGGCCTTCCTCGTCAACTTCACCGCCTATCCCTTCACGCTGGGGCTGCTGCCCTATCTCGCGCGCGAGATCTACAAGACCGGAGAGACGGGCCTCGGCTATCTCTCGGCCAGCGTGGGGCTGGGCGCGATGACGGCCTCCCTGTTGCTGAGCAAGCTCGGCTCGGCGGTTTGGCCGGCCCGCATGATGCTGATTTTCAGTATCGTCTGGCACCTGCTGGTGATCGCCCTCGGCTGGGCGCCTCATTTCACGGCCGGCTCGGCTTTCCTCGTCCTCAACGGCGCCGCTTCGATGCTGTGTCTGCTGCCGATGGCGGTGCTTCTGCTGCGTGGAGCGCCGCCCGCCTTGCGCGGGCGTATCATGGGGATACGGGCGCAGGCCGTCTACGGCCTGCCGCTCGGATTGCTCCTGTCGGGCCCGCTCATCGAGCATGTCGGGTTTCGGGCGACGGCAACGATCTATGGGCTGCTCGGCACCGTCTGCACGCTCATGATCCTGATGCGCTGGCGCACGCATCTCTGGCCTGCGGGAGCCGCCTCCAATCGTGGATGACGGCACGGCTTCGGCAGATAGTCGTCGTGCAAACCGTCCTATGCCTGAGGGTGGTTCATACCGGCTCGTTGGCGAGTGAGGCAGAAGGGTTTCCGCCTCACCCGGGATGCAGCTTACCGATACTTTTCCCAGAGCTTCCACTCGTATCGGATCGCGGCACAGACGAAATCAGTCATCATCTGGAAGGACTTCTCGCCCACTTCCACCGAGGCGTTCGCCGGATCGCCCCAAATGCCTCCGTGGAAATTTTCGAAGACCTCCGGCGGATACTTGTAACGGCCGATGGCCCCGCCAAGATAAGGCATGTGGTCTTCCGGAGGACGATCGCCCGGGATGTTCGGCTGATAGCTCTCAGCCTTGTCCATTCGGACGAGATTCGGGATGGCGACCAGCATCCGCGAGGTTTCGCCCTCGCCGCCATGCGATTGCGAGCGCTCCGATTTCATCATCGTGCGATAACCTTTGCCCCGGACACCGATCAGCTTGTTAAGCGTCACGACGCTCGCATCGGTCGTCTCGGAAACCTCCTTCGCGACGATCTGGAGGATCGCGTCGGTCTCGGCATGGCCGCATAGCAGGTAGATAACCTTGAAGCCCTGACCCACGAGTTCGCGACAGACCTCCTCGGTGATCGCCATCATGGTCTTCTGCGAGATGTTGATCGTCCCGGGGAGGGAAAGCGGGCACTCGCTGAGGAGAGGCCGCGGCCCGTAGGGAATGACGGGTCCCGACAGAACCGGGATGCCTTCGCGATTGAGCACCGCCGCGGCCATCCTGGCGAGGGTAACGCACTGGTAGACGTCCGTCCCCAGCGGGAGATGGGCGCCATGCTGCTCGATGGCTCCTGTCGAGACGATGATGTGTGCGCCCTTCTCGATGGCGGCCGCCACGTCCGGGCTCGTCAGCTCCTCGTAATGCGGGATATCCCGGAAGCTATCGGTCTTCTTGTAGGGAAAAGTCATCTCTTGGGCCTTTCGGTAGGGTGATCTGGTGGCTCGGTCATGCCCGAGATCAAATGCGATCTATCTCATTGTCAGAGCAGCGGATTTTTCCAAAAATGGGTCTAGGAGACCGCTTCGATGTATCGATTCAGAGCCTTCGCCGAATTCTCCGCGTACCATTCGGCATCGGCGGGAACCTGCATCGCGTAATTCTCCGCAGCCCCTGGGTTGAACCGCTTCATATCCTCGGGGACCAGGGCGTCCGCGGCGGGGTTGATCGGTCCATTGCCCAGCAACTGGAACCAGATCACCTGGGCCTTGGGATCCTGCATCGACGCGATGAACTTGAAGGCTTCCTTCCCGGCCGGGTTGCCCTTCAGCACCAACGAGGCGCCGGGCCAGACGCTCCCCTGGTTGAAGGTGAAAGTGTACCGGCCCTTGGTTTCCCGATGGGTCACATAGGCGCGGGTGTGGAACATGTTGCCCATGACCACCTCGCGATCGCGTGCCATCTGCTGGCTTTCCGCCCCCGTCGACCAGAAAAAGCTGTGCTGCTTGATCTGCTTGATCTTCTCCAGCGCCCGGTCGACATCGATCGGATAGATCTTGCTGGGCTCGACACCATCGGCCAGCAATGCGGCCTCCAGCTGGCCGTCGATGTGCTTGCGCAGCATCCGGCGGCCGGGGAATTCCTTGACGTTCCAGAAATCCTTCCAGTCCTTGGGCGCGCGCTCCTTGAACACCTGGGTGTCCCACGTCAGCACGAAGGAGAAAATATAGCTGCCGATACCCCATTTCGAGACATGCTCAGGGCGCACCTTGCTGCGGTCGACGATCGAATAGTCGATCTCCTCCAACAGCCCCTGGCTGCCGAGCTCGAGAGCCGCGGGCAGGTTGCGGTCGGCGATGTCCCAACTGACCTTGCCGCTCTCGACCATGCTCTTGATCGCGCCGGAGGTGGCGCTGGAACCGTCGATGGTGATGGTGACCCCGGGGTTCGCCGCCATGAACGGCTTGGCGAAGGCTTCCCTCACCGCCGCGACGGCGTCGCCGCCCGCGTTGACGTAGACGATCTCGGTGCCGGCAGCCAGCGCAGGCGTCATGCGGAACAGCCCGGCTGGAACGCCGAGGGCGCCGAGGACCGCGAGGAACGCCCTTCGGTCGACCAGCTGCCCGTCGATGACGGCGCGAAAACGCTCGGTCAGGAAATCGGTGGTCTCCTTTGATCTCTGTTCCATCATATTCCCCATTTTTGAATGTTGATCCGGCTGGGCCCGCCGTGGGTCGTTCGCCTCGTCTTGCCGCAAGGTCATTCGTCTTGGTCGGCGAGCACGATGCCGCCCGCCGCGGGATGCCAGGTCAGCCAGACGGCTCGGTCCTTTTCGAGTGGGACGGCGCTCTGCCAGCTCGGGCAGATGACCTCGAATTCACCCAGATCCGTCTGGGTCTTGAGGATCGTCGTGGCGCCCTGATAGCTCACGTCCGACAACCGGGCCTGGAGCTTGTTGGCGCCGTCGGCGGGTTCATGCATCTCGACCGAGATGCGCTCGGGCCTGATCGCCAAGGTCAGGTTCTCTCCGGGGCGGGGCTTTTGGCCGCTCGTCTCGATCGCGAACTCACGATTGCCGGGCGTGAGGACAAACGAGCCGGCCCGCTCGACGAACGTGCCCTCGATATAGTTGCTCCTACCCAGGAAGCCGGAGACGAACCGCGTCGCCGGATTGTCGTAGAGGTCCCGCGGTGTCCCGTGCTGGATGATACGGCCGCCTCTGAGGATCGCGATCTCGTCGGACATCGAAAGCGCCTCGTCCTGATCGTGGGTCACGTAGATGAAGGTCACGCCGAGGCGCGAATGCAGGGATTTGAGCTCCCATTGCAGATCGGCGCGCAGCCGTCGGTCCAGGGCCGACAGCGGTTCGTCGAGCAGGAGCACGCGCGGCTCGAAGACCAGGGCGCGGGCGAGCGCGACGCGCTGTTGTTGCCCGCCTGAAAGCTCCCGCGGATAGCGGCCCGCGAGGTGCCCGAGCTGCACCATGTCGAGCGCGTCGGCGACGCGCCGGGTGAGTTCGGCCGAACCGACATTGCGCAGCTTCAGGGAGAAGGCGACGTTCTCGGCGACGGTCAGGTGCGGAAACAGCGCATAGCCCTGGAAGACCATCCCGAAATTCCGGGCTTCCGGCGGGCGGCGTGTGATGTCGACGCCGTTCATCAGGATCTTCCCCGATGACGGGACGGTGAAGCCCGCGATCGACATCAGCAACGTGGTCTTCCCGGAGCCCGACGGCCCCAGCAACGTCAGGAATCGTCCATCGACGATCTCAATCGAAACGTCTCTGAGAGCCTGAGCCTCACCGTAGAACTTCGATACCGCCTTGATCTCGATGTTCCCACCGGTGGCATTGGCAATGTTTTTCACTCAGCTGCCCCCCTGGAGCTATTGTCTGGAAGTCGCCGGCCCTGGATCAGGTCGCATGGCCGAAGCGCCGCGCAGACCAGCGGTCCCAAAGGATCTTGAGGAGAACGGCGCAGATCGTCGCGCAGATCAGGATGACGCCAATCGCCGCGATCGTCGGACTGACATTGTCCTGGATGCCATCCCAGATCTTCCGCGGGAGTGTGTAGATCGCGCGGCGCGTCAGGAACAAGGCGACGACGATCTCGTCCCACGCGATCGCGAAGGACAGAATTCCGCCCGCAACCGCGCCTGGCCAGATGTTCGGCAGCAGCGTCAGCCGAACCGCCTGGAATGGTGCCGCCCCGAGGCTGCGGGCGGCTTGCTCGAGACGCAGGTCGAAATTCGCCAGCGCCACCGAGACGGAGACGACGACATAGGGAATGCCCTTCATCGCATAGGCGATGATGAGCCCCGGATAGGTGTCGAGCAGCCCGAATTCGGCCCAGACCCGATACATTCCCAGAGCGTGGACAATCGACGGCACGATCATCGGCGTGAGCATGAGAATGCGGATCGCCTCGCCGGCGGTGGAAGACAGGCGCCAGCAACCGATCGCCGCCGAGGTTCCTAGCGCAATCGCCAGGAACGACGAGCTGAACGCGACGATCGCGCTGTCGAGAGCGGAGCGCCGCCAACTCGCATCCTCCAGCAGCTCGCGATAGTGCGTGAACGAGATTTCCCCGCTCGGCAGCGATAGAAAGCGCTCCGGCGTCAGCGAGACGGGAACCACGACGAACAGCGGGAGCACCAGGAAGCAGATGACGATCCACGCGGAGCCGAAGACCGCGAACTGACCTGTGGAGAGCCTTCCACGTTTCATTTCACGGCTCCGAACATTTTCTTGAAGTTGGCGATGCGAGCCATGACGATCAGCAGAATGAGCACCATCGCGAGGATCGAGGCGGCCAGAGCCGTTCCTTGCCCCCAGGCGAGGGTATGGCTGACCTGGACAGCGATATATTCGGCCAGCATCGTCACCCGCCCGCCGCCGAGCAGCGCCGGCGTGACGTAGAACCCGATCGAGAAGATGAACACCAGGATGCCGGCGCTGAAGACGCCAGGGAGCGTCAGCGGGAAGTATATTTTGCGGAACGCGTGAAAGGGCGAGGATCCGAGCCCGCGAGCTGCCATGACATAGCGATCGTCGATGTTGCGCATGCTCGCGAGAAGCGGCATCACGGCCGTCGGGATGAGGTAATGCACCATGCCGATGACGACGCCGATCTGATTCCGGATGAGTTGCACGGGCGCGTCGGTGAGGCCGATCGACTGCATCGCCTCGTTGACGATGCCGCGGGTCTGGAGCAGCGCGATCCAGGCGAAGGCGCGTATCAGAATGCTGACCCAGAAGGAGAGAAGGACCGCGGTCACCATCCAGCGCTGCCAACCCGGCGAGGCATGCAGGATCGCGTAGGACAGGAGATAGCCGAAGAAGAGCGCCACCAGGGTCGAAAGCGAGCAGATCCATAGCGTCGTGCCGATGACCTTCCTGATCACCGAGCTGGATGCGATGTCCACATAGTTGCCGAAACCGACGCTCGGCTCGGTGAAGCTGATGATCAGGATCCTGAGCAGCGGATAGATATAGAAGATGCACAGGACGCACGCTGGAATCAGCGCCATCGCCAGATAGACTGTCAGCCCTTCCGTCTCGGACGTCGATCTCATCTGAAGCTACCTTTGACCGACCGGAAATACGTCTTTGCGAGCTTCGGTCGCCGGGCGGGCCGAGCACAGCCCGGCTCCCGTCCAACCGTCGCTGGCGAAGGGCCGGCTTGCCAGCTTCCGGGCCCCGGTCATCCCCCTCTCCCCGTGCGGGAAGCCATGTAGCCGTCGATCACCGCGATCATCCTGCCCCGCGTCATGGGATCGTTGTGACCGCCGAAAACTGTTTGAACCGGCAAGCGCTTCAGGCGCTCCATCGTGGCGAAATACGCCGGCACGCTCGCATCCGGGCCGGTATCGTCGATCACGCCGTCATAAATCGCATCGCCGCTGAAGAGGCTTCCCGTCTCCGCTTCGAACAAGGCGACGCTGCCGGAAGAGTGGCCGGGCAGATGAAGCACCTCCAGGCGCCGATCGCCGAGTTCGACGACAGAGCCTTCGTCGACGAACGACGTCGGCTTGACCGGCCGACGCATGTGGGCGTCGATATCGTAGTCGTCGTCGGGCACCGCGTCGACCACGAGCTCGGTGACGGCGATGCCTGCGCGCCGCAGCATCTGGGCACTCTGAGGCGACATCTTCGGGAAGCGCAGCCCCCTGGTTCCGGGCCGGCACAGGGCATCCGCCTCTGCCGGGTGAACGAGAATATCGTGCTCGGGGAATTCCGAATGACTGCCGATATGGTCGGCATGGCTATGCGTGGTGAAGATCGCGAGCGGCGCGCGCGACAGCGATTCAACGATCGGGCGGAGCGCGGCCACGCCCATGCCGCTGTCGATCAGCAGGTTCCGCCGCAAGCCGAGCAGGAGATAGCAGTTCGCTCGAAAGAGCCGATGGCAGCGCGGCTCGGTGATGCGATAGAGATCCGGCCTGAGCCGGGACACCGTGAACCAGGATCGTTGGACGGGCAGGGTCACCTAGGGCCCTTTCCCGGCGCTCGCTCGAGCGCGCGCCTGCGCCGCCACGGCGAGAAGGGAGAAGATCGTGAACAGGACCTGGGCGCCGGCCTGCGCCGTGTTTGTGGTGGCGTCATAGGCAGGAGAAACCTCGACGAGATCGCCACCGACGAAATCGACGCCGCCCAGCCCGCGAAGAAGCGACAGGGCCTGGAGAGAACTCAGCCCCCCGATCTCGGGCGTGCCGGTTCCCGGGGCGAAAGCCGGATCCAGGCTGTCGATGTCGAAGGAGAGATAGGTCGGGCCCGTGCCGACGACATCCCGGGCCGCCGCGACAATGCGGTCGACGCCCATGCTCAGGAACGCGTCCGCGTGGATGACGGTCATGCCGGCGTCGCGCGAGAACTCCCAGAGATACTCCGCGCCGCCGCGGATGCCGATCTGGATGGTGCGCCGCGGATCGATGGTCCCGTCGAGGACCGCCTGCCGGAACGGGCCGCCATGATGGAACCGCGACCCCTCATAGGGTCCGCTCGTGTCGCAATGAGCATCGATATGCACGAGGCCCACCGGCCTTTCGCGGCCGACAACCCGCAGGATCGACTGCGTGATCGAATGATCCCCGCCGACCGAAAGCGGCACGACGCCCGCATCGACCACTGCCTGGAGATGAGCCTGGATGTCCTGATGGCAGCTCTCCAGGTCGAACCGGCTACGGAACGGGACGTCGCCGATATCCGCAGCATTGGCGATCATCATCGGAGCGACGCCGAGCCCGTGCTCGAAGGGCCCTATGCGCTCGATCTGGCGCACCGCCCGCGGTCCGAGACGGCAGCCAGCCCGGTTGGTGACGCCCAGATCCATGGGCACGCCGAGGACGGCGATATCGAGATCGCAGAATTCAGGCGCCTCGATGCCGCGCTCCAGTAAAGGCAAGTCGAAGAATGTCGAAAATCCAGAATAAGGAAGCTTACGCTGGTCGCCCTTGAACTGCTCTTCCGCTACCTGACGGAATAGAGGATCGTAGAAATTACTGCCGGCCTCCGAGCCATATTTTGCTCTTAGGCGCTGAATCTCGCTCTCAGCCGTCAAGAAAACTCTCCTGATCCGCCGCCAAACGCATCAAAGCTTCTTGCGCCTGGCATACTGATTGCCTGTCGTCGCAATAAATTTTACTCTTGGTTTCGAGGCCGGCAATCGCCAGATTGGAAACCGCCGTTTTGGGAGGCTCTAACTATGACCAGACCAACGAGCGCCACGCCCATCGCCGATTTCGATATTCGCCTTCTTCGTGTCTTCAAGACGATCGTCGAGGAAGGCGGGCTCAAGGCGGCGACCGCCGCGCTCGACGTCAGCCTTCCAACGATCAGCAAGCAATTATCGGACCTGGAGGCCCGGCTCGGGGCGAGGTTGTGCGAGCGCGGCAGCAGGCGCTTCGAGCTCACCCCCGAAGGTCACGTCCTCTACAAGGCCGCGGTCGATCTGTTCGTGGGCATCGGCCAGTTCGAGTTCGAGATCGATCAGATGAAGATCGGAAAGAAGGGGGAGCTGAGGCTCGCGGTTATCGACAACGTGATCTCGGACGATAATTGCCCGCTGATCGGCGCGTTGACGCATATGCAAAAGAACGACGTGCATATCCGCCTGTCCGTTCTCGATCCGGACACCATCCTGTCCAAGATTTCGGAAGGCCGCCTGGATGCCGGCATCGTGCCCGTCTATCGCAAATGGGCCGGTCTGGAGTACCGGGTGCTGTATTCGGAACAGATGAGCCTGTATTGTGGGCAGTCCCACCCGCTGTTCCACAGGCATGACGATGTCTGCGAGCGCGAGCTTATCGACCACGACTTCGTCGAGCACGGCTATGTCGACGTCAACGAGATCGATGATTTCGCCCCGGTGGGCAAGGCCGGCGCCACAGCCTGGCAGGTCGAGGCGGTCGCCATACTTCTCATGACCGGGCGCTATCTCGGCTATCTGCCGGACCACTACGCCGAGCCGCTGATCAGGAAGGGAAAGATCCGCCGATTGCTGAAGGACAGCGGCGGATACCGGACCAACGTGGCGCTTGTCCATCGTGTCGCCGCACGGCCGTCGCGACCGTTGAAGATGCTCTTTTCGGCCCTGGACGAGGCTTTGACAAGCGCGAAGACGCTGGTCGCAGGTGAGCGGGCCATCAATAGCGAGATGAGTTTCAAGCTCTGAAAGCCCGTCTCGACGACACGATACTGTATCGCTCGACGGACCGCTGCTGTCGTCGCGGCGCTCCCAAGGCCGGCGGGGAAACAACGCATAGTTCCGAAAATCACATCGAGCCGGCGCCTGTGTGCAGGGAGATTGGTGACATCCGTCTCACAGAGAAATCGACGATGGCTTCAACCAGCACATCGAGCGCGTCGAATGCTCTCGCCCCGACGGCGTGGCTGTCCGCCACGAGTGAGAACTCGGTGCACGCGATCATCTGCACTGTGACGCCGTTCGCCAGCAGTTCCGCCGACGCATGATGGAACACGTCGCGGGAGAAATCGCCGGCCCCCCGCGCCTTGATGCTTTGGATGGCTCTGAGCAGAGCGTTCTGATCGGTGGGATACGCGGCCGTCAGGCCCAGCCGAGCGAGCTTGTCCTCGAACAGCCGGATCCGGCATACGGCTGGCGAAGCCAGAATGCCGATCCGGCTCGACCCGCCGGCGAGTTGCCGGGCGCGGGCGACGGACAGATCGATCATATCGATGAATGGAATGGTCACGGCCGAGCGGATCGCTTCGGCGAAGTGATGAGCGGTGTTGCATGACATCGCCAGTGCTTCGGCGCCGGCCAGCTCCAGGCGCCGCGCCATATCGGCCAGGACCGGCGCGGGATCGTCTCCGGTGCCCTCGATGAGCCGGGCGATCCGCGAAGGCACCTGCGTGTTCTGGTCGACGATCAGAGGAATGTGATCGCGGTCATCTGCAGCAGGTACGGCTGCGATCAGCTTTTGCATGAGAAGCACGGTCGCCTGAGGACCCATGCCCCCGAGTATGCCGACCGTCCTTGGCATTGAAAAACCCCTTCGATCCGCAGCGCCGGAAAGGGCCGGCAGGAGCGCGCGGCGCGCACCGCCCTGTCGGGCGGCGTTCATCCTGAACCCACATCGAGCGCGCGCTAAGCCGCCTGGAAATAGCTATCGTAGCCGAACAGCCCCACCGAACCGCCCGTATGCAGGAAGACGATGCGTTCGCCTTTCTTGAAACGGCCCTTGCGGATGTAATCGATCAGGCCGGCCGCGCCCTTGCCCGAGTAGACCGGATCGAGAAGGATACCTTCGATCTCGGCGAACATCCGGATGGCTTCCAGCGTGTCCGCTCCCGGAATGCCGTAGCCCTTGCCGACATAACCGGTGTCGGCGACCACATCCTTCCGCTGGACGACGCCGGGGCAGCCGAGCTTGGCGGCGGTGCGTTCGGCAAGCGCGAAGACGTTCTCCTCCTGCTTGGCCTTGGGCGCGCGAACGCCGATGCCCAGAAGCGGCACGCCCGCATTGATCGCCTGGAGGCCGACGATGAGACCGGCCTGCGTGCCGGCGCTGCCCGTCGCGGTCACGAGCGTATCGATCACGAGGCCGATATCGTTGGCCTGGCCGATGAGCTCCATCGCGCAGTTGACGTATCCCAGCGCGCCCGTCGGGTTGGAGCCGCCGCCGGGGATCGTATAGACCTTGCGTCCCTGGCTTCGGAAGGTCTCCGCGACCTGCTCCATCTCGGCATTCATATCGAGCCCCGAGGGGCGTTTTTCCGTCGACGCTCCGTGAAGGTGATCGAGCAGGACATTGCCGTTGTTGTTGTAGTTGGGATCGTTCGAGCCGGTCCGGTCCTCCAGCAGAATATGGCAGGACAGGCCGAGCTTCGCGGCGGCCGCGGCGGTCTGCCTTGCGTGGTTCGACTGCGTGGCGCCCTGGGTCATCACCGTGTCGGCGCCTGCGGCGAGCGCCTCCGCCATCAGGAATTCCAGCTTGCGGGTCTTGTTGCCGCCGGTCGACAGGCCGGTGCAGTCGTCACGCTTGATCCAGATCTCCGGCCCGCCGAGTTCCCGGCTCAGCCGATCGAGCCGCTCCAGCGGCGTGGGGAGATGCGCGAGACGAACCCGGGGGAAGCGAGCTAGATGCATGGCCAATCCTCAACTTGCACAATACGATTCTTGCAAAAAGACTTTTCCGGTGCAAATTCAAAATTCTCCATATAAATTGCAAGAACTGCATCTTAGGGCATATTCATGCGGCTGGAATGGCTGGAAGACATCCTCGCCGTGGCTGAAACCGGCTCCTTGCGCGAGGCAGCCGAGCGCCGGCACCTGACGCAATCGGCATTTTCGCGCCGGGTGCAGCACATCGAAGACTATGTTGGCATCGCGCTCTTCGATCGGTCGCGCAAGCCGGTCCAGCTTCACCCGGCCACGGCCGAGCAGCGCGAGGAGATCGCGCGCCTGGCTCGCAAGCTCCATCAGCTCACCGACGATCTGCGTCGCAGCGATCGGACTGCGGGCAACCGGCTGGCGCTCGCCAGCCAGCATGCGCTGACCGCTTCATGGGCGCCGCGCTTCATCGAGCGGGTCCAGTCCGAAAACAAGGACGTTTTCTTCAAATTGCGCTCGGCCAATCTCGAGGAGTGCTTCGCCCTTTTGCTGTCACGCCAGGCCGATCTCGCCGTGGCCTACCGCGTCGCCGGCGAGGAACACCGCATCGCCGCCACCTACATCGAAACGCTGTCCATCGGCCGGGATCGGCTCGTTCCGGTCTTTGCGCGATCGCGGGCTGACCACCTGAACGATCGTATCGAGCAACGCGAACTGCCGTGCATCGCCTATCCACCGGAGGTCTTCTTCGGAGACGTGCTCAACCGGATCCTGCTTCCCCGGATGCGTAACACGATGCGGATCGTGCCGATGGTCGAGACCGCTCTCACACAGGCGTCCCTGGAGCTGGCGGCGAGCGGTATCGGTGTTGCCTGGGTTCCGCAATCACTGGCGCGGGATCGAACAGCAGCAGGCGAACTCGTCGATCTCTCGGCTGTTCTGCCGATATGCGATCTGGAGGTCACGGCGGTTCGGATCGCAGGGCCGGCGACCCATGCCGAAGCTCTCGTCTGGGAACAGTTGAAAGGATGACGGCATCATCGCGCCTGACGGATCGCTTCCATCGTCGGGCCGGCCGGCCTGAGCGAGTGCGAAACGCTGGTCCAGCACCCGGCCAGCATGACCCATACGACCTACACGCCGGGACGAGCGCACCAGGCACGGCATCAGCGACGCCCTGCTGCGCCTGTCCGTCGGGCTGGAGAGGCTCGACGACCTGCTCGACGACGTCGAGCAGGCTCTCAACGCGATCCGGGGGCTGCCGGCTCCGGCCTTCCGGCAAAACCAGGACGCCGCCTTCACTCGCCGGTCAGCTCGCGGTTGCGGCGGCTGACCTCCTCGCTGTAGCGCTTGATCGCATGCGCCTCGCTGAGGATGCCGACGAGGCGGCGGCTCTCGCGATCGGCGACCACCGGCAGCGCCTCGCTCTCCGCCTCGTCGAACAGCTTCAGCGTATCGCGCACCGACATGGCGGCGAGCAGCATCCTGTCCCGGTTGCGCAGGAGATGGCGCACGGTGCGCGGCGCGGGCTCCGCCGCCGCCTTCTCGTCCAGGGCCGGGTCGGGCTCGTAGAGCGCGCCCGGCGGCACCATCCCGGCATAGGCGTCCCCTGCCCCGACGGCGACGAGGTAGTTGGTCGAGCCCGGCGGGTACTTCAGCCGCGCCTCGGCGATGGTGGCGTCGGCTTCGATCTTCGGCACCTCGATGCGCATCATGCTGCCGGCGGTGAGATCGCGCATCCAGCCGATGTCATGGGCGCCGCGGATGCTCTCGCCGCGCAGGTGGAAGCGCCAGGTCGCGAAGGAGAAGCCGAAGAGCCGGCGCGTCACCAGCGAGGCGGCCCCGGCCGCGCCCATCACCGCCAGCGTCAGCTTGAGATCGCCGGTCATCTCGAGCGCCAGCAGCGCCATCGTCATCGGCCCGCCGACGATCGAGACGGCAAGCGAGCTCATCCCGACCAGGGCGAACAGCGTCTCGTGGCCGGCGAGATTGGGGAAGACGAGCGTGATGAGGCCGATGAAGAGCCGGCCGGTGACGACGCCGAGCAGGAGCGAGGCGAAGAACAGGCCGCCGCGGAAGCCCGAGCCGATCGAGACCGAGGAGGCGAGCGCCTTGGCGACCAGCACCAGCGCCAGCAGGCCAAGGCCGGTCGGCATGCTGAGATAGAGATTGATCGCGCCGTGCCCGGCCGAGAACACCGTCGGAATCCAGATCGCCAGCCCGCCGACGACGAGGCCGCCGAAAGCCGGGCGCAGATAGCTCGGGATGCGCGAGCGCCGGAAGCCCGCCTCGACGAAGGCGGCCGCGCGCATGACGACGATGCCGACGAGGCCGCAGGCCGAGCCGAGCAGCACGACCAGCGGCAGGTCCGCGATGGTGATGGAGCCGATCGCCGGCACCTCGACCGAGAGCAGCGCCGGCGAGAGGATGTCGTGCGTCACGGTCGCCATGAAGGTGGCGGCCATGACCGGCACGAAGGCGGCGATCGAATAGCTGCCGAGGATGAGCTCGAAGGCGTAGAAGGCCCCGGTCAGCGGCGCATCGAAGGCGGCGCCGATCGCCCCGCCGGCGGCGCAGCCGACGATGAGCCGCAGATCCGCCCGGCGCAGGCGCAGGCGCCGCCCGATATGGGAGGCGAAGCCGCTAGCCGCCTGGGTATAGCCGGCTTCGAGGCCCACCGAGGCGCCGGAGCCGCTGGAGCCGATGGTCTGGAGCGCGACGACGATGCTGTCGCGCATCGACATGCGCCCGCCATGCAGGGCGTTGGCCTCGATCGGGTCGACCGGCTGGCTGCGCTTGCGGAAGAAGAACCAGGAGACGAAGCCGACGACGAGGCCGCCCGCCACCGGCCCCGCCACGGCCCGCCAGGGCGGAATGCCGGCCGCGACCGAGAGGCGCTGGCCGCTGGCGATGCCGAAGATCAGCTCGTGCATGAGCTGCGTCGCCAGCGACATGGCGACGACGATCAACCCGGCCATGACGCCGATCGCTGCGGCGAGAGCGACGATGCCGAACTCGCTGGAGCGGATCAGGGCGCGCAGGCCCTGCGGTGCGTCGGCCGGCGCGGGATCGGGAGTGGTGGCTTTGACGGCGATCAAGGCGATAAGCCCGTAAGGCGGTGTCTGCGTCCGTGGGCGGTCGCATATCGCCGTGGCGAGGACAAGGGCAATCCGCTCGGCGCCCGAGCCACGGCTTCCGGGACGATCCACGGGCGAGCCACGCTCAGGGGGCTATTGGGCCTTCTTGCCGGTGGCGTCGAACTGCTTGAGATAGGCCAGCAGGTCGGCGACGCGCTTCTCGTCCTTGATCCCGGCATAGATCATCTTCGTGCCCGGCACCTTGCCGCGCGGGTTCTGGATGTATTCGGCGAAAGTCGCCTCGTTCCAGACCAGGCCGGAATCCTTCATCGCCGCGCTGTAGGTGTAGCCTTCGCGCGTGCCCGCCTTCTGCCCGATGACGCCGTTGAGGATGGGGCCGACCGTGTTCTTGGCCGTTTCTCCGATCTGATGGCAGGCACGGCATTGGGCAAAGACCTTCTCGCCGGCGGCAGCGTCCTGTGCATCGGCGGGCTGTGCGGCGAGGCCGAGCAGGGCAGCGCCGGCGAAAATCGCGAACTTCATCTCGGTATCTCCTATGGCTTCGGAGCGAACGGATTGACCCAGCCGCTGCCCTGCGCCGGCGCCTTCGGCGGAAAAGCCTGGGCGAGATAATCGAGCAGGGTCTTGCGCATCTCCGGGTCGGGCTCCGGCATGCCGTGCTTCTCGGCCATCCAGTTCAGCGTGTCGTCCCAGCGGGCCCGATCCATGCCCTGCCGGCCGACGACCTTCATCGAATGGCAACCGATGCAGTAGCCGAAGGTTTCGTCGCGGCCCGGAAAATCGGGCAGCGTCTCGGGGGTCTCCTCCTGGGCGAAGCCGGTGGAAGGGGCGAGGAGGATGGCCGCGAGAGCGGCCATCCGAAGCGATTGCGCACGCAACATCGTCAACCCACCAGGATCGCGATGCGGTGGAACGGGTTGGAGCCGTAGCCCTGCGGGTTCCAGTTCGTCGCGACATGCGGCTGGGCGACGCCGCGGGAATCCGTCGCGCGGGCCCAGAGCTCGAAATAGCCCTCGCTCGGCAGCGTCACCTTCCCGGTCCAGCGCACCCAGTCATAGCGGTTCTTCGGCTTGGCGAGCGTCATCGCATGCCAGCGCTGGCCGGCGTCGAAGGACACCTCCACCTTCGCGACCTCATGGTCGCCGGCCCAGGCCGCGCCGCGCAGGGCGACCTCGCGCGTCGCCGCGGGCAGGCGCGTGCCGTTGGCGGGCGCGCTGATGATCGAGCGCACCGGCATCGAGGTCAGGTCGGCGAAATTGGTCTTGCCGTCGGCATTCGAGCCGGGAACGATCGGAACCGTCGGCACGCGGTAGGAGGTGCCGCCCATGCCCTGTCCGTCATGCGGCGTGGCGCGGACCAGGATCCGGTTCAGCCATTTCGACGAGAGCGAGGCCGGCCAACCCGGCACGACGAGGCGCAGCGGGCCGCCATGGATATGCGGCAGCGGCTCGCCGTTCATCGCCCAGACGATCAATGAATGCGGCTCCAGCGCCTTCTCGATCGGCATGCCGCGCGAGACCGCGTCCTTGCCGGGGTCGCCGGAGAGATGCGGATCGGCGCCGAAATGGCCGGTGAACTTGGCCGAAGCCTTGAGCCCGGCCGCCTTCAGCACGTCGGCGAGGCGCACGCCGGTCCATTCTGCACAGCCGGCGCCGCCATTGGTCCACTGGTTGCCGCGCGCCGCCGGCGAGAAGAAGGAGCGGCCATTGCCGCCGCATTCCAGCACCATGCGGAAGCTGTGCGGGGTGAAGCGGGATTTCAGCTCCTTCACCGTCAGCGTCAAAGGCTTGTCGACCTCGCCCTCGATCTTGAGCTGCCAGCCGTCGACATCCGTGACCGGTTCGGGGATCTGGCCGTTGTTGCGGACGAAGAATTTCGCGATCGGCGTGGTGTCGTCGTCGAGCAGGCTCTCGGGCGTCTCGGCGACGAGGGGGCGGTCGCCGAGCAGGACCATACCCTTGTCCTTGCCGGGGTAGTCGAAGGGCTGCGGCCCCTTGGGCGGCGCGGCGGCCGGGGCGCCTTGGGCGGCAGCCGGCGAGACGGGGGACAGGCGGGTGAGACCGCCGGCAGCCAGGCCAAGCGCGGCGAGGCTGCTGCCGAGCACGAGACGTCGCGATGTACGGGGGGTATCAGCGGCGCCTGCGGCAGGCACGGCATCGGTATCGGCTGCGCCATCGCGCAGGTCTGCTTCATTCAGCATGGCGTTTCTCCGGAGGACATATTCCTCACTGGAGAGAACGCTTCAGGGCCTCGATTTATTCCAGGCCGAGAGAATCTTTTTTCAGCCGAGGCAGGCTGCTCCGACACTGTGGGCCTCGGCGAGCGCCGCGACCTGCTCGCGCGCAACGCCGGGCTCGTCGCGCGTGATCCGGGCGACGAGCGCAGCGATCCCGTCGAGGCGAGCCGGATCGACGCCGCGGCCCAGCAGGGCGTAGCTCGCGTGCGCGCCGCGCCAGGCACGGATCGCAAGGCCGTCGCGATCCTGCACCGCCGGCCGCGGCGGCAGCACCTCCTCGACGGGCGCGATCCAGAGGCCGACGCGGCAGCCGTTCGGCCCGACATAACCCGCCAGCATGCCGCCGCCCCGATGCCCCGACGGATCGAGCGAGAGATGCACGAGGCGCAGCGAGGCGAGCGACAGATCCGGCAGCGACCCGGCCTCGGTACCGGCGAGCTCGACCTCCAGACGCAGCGCCTCGCCGGGCGGGGTCTGGGCCAGCCAGAGCTGATGCGCGACGATCGCGGCGGAAAGCGACGAGCCCGACGCTGGCCGGTGGCCGATGCCGAGCGCGGCGGCTGCGATCAAAAGGGCGAAGCAGGCAACGACGGCCGAGGGCAACCGGCGCGCGAGGCGCGGGCGGGCTTGCGGCAGGACGACGGGCGGGGGCGAGATCGGTTCCGCCTCGGCGACGGCTGCACGAAGCTGCGTCAATGTCGCGACCTTCGCGGCGACCGCGTGATCGGCCGCGATCGCCGCCGCGACCCTGGCGGCGGCGGCGCGCGACAATTCGCCGTCGACATAGGCGTTCAGCAGCGGCCAGGAGATGTCTTCGCGATGGGTCACTTCATCACCTGGGCCGCCGGCGCCGCGATGCGAGAGGCCTGATATTGTCGTTCTCGATCGCCTCGAGGAGCGACAGGCGAGCACGGCTCAACCGGCTCATCACCGTACCGACGGGAATTGCGAGAATTTCGGCGGCCTCGGCGTATTTGAAACCGGCGAGTTCGACAAGCTCGATGATCTCGCGCTGCGCGGGCGCTATCACGCTCAAAGCCTGCTGCACCGATATCCTCGCGATCAGATGATCATCGTAGTGCCAGCCATGGCCCACGAGCTCATCCGCCGCGATATCCTCCGAAGCCTGGTTTCGACGGCGCTCGTCGATCCAGATGTTGCGCAGAATCGCGAACAGCCAGGCGCGAAGCCGGGCTTCCTCGTCGGGCGCAACGGCGCCCAGCGCCTTCACCGCACAGGATTGCAAAAGGTCGGAAGCCGCGTCACGGTTGCCGCTCAGACGATAGGCATAACCGAAGAGGCGATCCCAATTGTCACGGAGAGCACGCTCTACCGTTGCAGCGGACGTCTTCCTGACCATCGTTACCAGCCGCCCCCTTGGCAAAGCGCTGCATCGCCGATGCCTTCATTGTTAGCGAAATGACGATCTGGCCTTTCCCAAAAAAGATCTCAATCCGCAAAACATGAAAATGTGAGACAAACTGAAATTTCCCGGCGGCTAAAGCATCGGATGCGAAAAGTGAAATCCACTATTCGGAAAAATCCGATGCCCCGACAATAAGATAGATCATCGTTACCGCGCCGACAGGACGCGCGATGACCTAGAGCAATTCCGCGATTCTCCGAATCGCGGAATTGCTCCAGGTCTTTGTTTTATCGCATTTTCTTCACGCGAACCGGTGTCCACTTCGCTCGAAAATGCTCTAGAGATCCGTGCTCTGCGGCAGGATCACGAGGTCGCGGATGGTGACGTTGCGCGGGCGGGTCAGCATGAAATGCACGGCCTCCGCCACCTCCTCGGCCTCGATCAGGCCGCCGCGGGCGCGTTCGGCCTCGAGCTTCTCCTGCGGCCAGTCGGCGATCAGGGCCGTCACCACCGGGCCGGGCAGCACCGCCCCGACGCGCAGGCCGTGCGGGATGACCTGGCGGCGCAGCGTATGGACGAAAGCCTGCACGGCGTGTTTCGAGGCCGTGTAGACCGGCTCCCAGACCACCGGGACCACGCCGGCCACCGAGCTGGTGACGAGGATGTCGCCCGTCCTGCGCGCGATCATCTGCGGCAGAACGGCGTGGATGCTGCGGAAGACCGCATTGACGTTGAGGTTCAGCATCCGGTCCCAGGCGTCCGGGTCGCCCTCGCTCACCGGCCCGCCGACATAGGCGCCCGCATTGGCGTGGAAGATGTCGAGCGGACCCGCCTTGTCGAGGATCTGCGGCAGCATGCCCGCGACGGAAGCCGGATCGGTCAGGTCGACGACGAGCGGGATCGCCGCGCGGCCAAGCGGCGCCGAGACCCGCGCGAGGGCTTCACCGTCGCGGTCGATCAGGACGACGCGCGCCCCGGCGGTGATGAGCCGCCTGGCGCAGGCGAGCCCGATCCCCGAGGCCGCGCCGGTGATTGCGGCGATTTTTCCGGTCAGGTCCTGGGTCATCTCGGGGTCTCCGATGCGGCTTGGGTCCGGGCGAGCTGCCGCGCCGTGCGGGCCGCCGTCTGCAACGCCTCGAAAGCGGCATGGCGCCCGGCATGCCGCGCGGCGATCGCGCCCCCGGCCGGCAGGAAGACGGCGGCGCCCGGCGCCATGCCTTCCATCGCCCCGGCGAGGTCGGGGAAGATCGTCGCCGCCGTCGCGGCGAGCATGGCGGAGCCGAGCAGGACGGGATCGACCGCGTCCGGCACCAGCACGGGCAGGCCCGCGCAATCCGCCAGCAATTGCCGGATCAGGGGCTGGCGCCCGGCGCCGCCGCTGAGCACGATCGCCTCGATCACGGCGCCCTTGGCACGGCTCGTCTCGATGATCTGGCGCAGGCCGTAGCCGATCCCCGTGAGGCCCGCGACATAGAGCGCGACGAGATCGTCGAGGCTCCGCTCCATGCCGAGCCCGGCGATCACGGCGCGCGCCTGCGGGTCGGCATGGGGCGAGCGGTTGCCGAGGAAATCGGGCACGACGATCACCTCGCCGGCGAGACCGACCGCCTCCGACGGCCCGGCGACGGCGCCCGTCGCCTGCGCGGCGAGCCAGTCGGGCAGTGAAAGCCCCTCGGCTTCAGCCCGGCGCTGCGCCTCGGGCGCGGCCGGGTGGAAGCCGAGCAACTGCTCGATCGCGGCGCCGGCTCCCGATTGCCCGCCCTCGCTCAGCCAGAGGCCGGGCGCCATGGCGGAAAAGTAAGGTCCCCAGATGCCGGGAATGAAGATCGGCTCGCGGCTGCTCGCCATGGTGCAGGCCGAGGTGCCGAAGACATAGGCCATGCGGGTCAGCGCCGTGCCGTGCGGCGAGCGAACCCCGACCGAGCCGACGCCCCCGGCATGGGCATCGATCAGTCCCGCCGCGACGGCGATGCCCGGCTTCAGCCCGAGCTCGGCCGCGGCCTGTTCGGTCAGTCCGCTGCCCAGCGCGGTGCCGCCCGGCACGATCTCGGTGCCGATGCGGGCGAAGCCGCCATCGGCCAGGTCGCCGAGCCCGATCAGCCGGAAATAATCGGCGTCCCAACGGCTCTCATGGGCGAGATAGGTCCATTTGCAGGTGACGGTGCAGGTCGAGCGCGTGAGCGAGCCGCTGGCGCGCCATGTCAGGAAATCGGCGAGGTCGAGGAACTGCCACGCCGCTTCATAGGTCGCCGGCAGCTTCTGCTTCAGCCAGAGCAGCTTCGGCGTTTCCATCTCGGGCGAGATCGTACCGCCGACATAGGCGAGGACCGGGTGCTTCGTCGCGTTGATGCGCTCGGCCTGCTCGATGGCGCGGTGGTCCATCCAGACGATGATGTCGCGGTCGGCATCGCCATGCGGCCCGACAGGCAAAGGCGTCCCGCCCGGCCCGAGCACGACCAGCGAACAGGTCGCGTCGAAGCCGATGCCGGCGATATCGTCGGCTGCGAGACCGGCTTCCGCCATCGCCTCGCGCACGCTGGCGCAGACCGCCCGCCAGATATCCGCGCTGGACTGCTCGGCGATGTCGGGACCGTCGCGATGGAGCGCGATCTCGCGCTTGCCCGTCGCGACCATGCGCCCCCGCCCGTCGAAGATGCCGGCCCGGGCGCTGCCGGTGCCGACATCGATGCCGATGACGTGCCCGCGCATCTCAGGCGGCGGCGCGGTTTTGCGGGCCGGCGCGGCTGCCATCCGGGTTGCGCAGATAGACGCCGCGCTCGAGCTGCTGGCGGCGCAGCTCCTCGACGTCGATATCGGCCGGCGGCCGGTTGCCGCGCACCGAGATCTTGGCGGCGCGGCCGGCGGCCTCGCCCATCGCCATGCAGGTCGCCATGACGCGGATCGCGCCCATCGCCTCGTGCGTCGCCGAGATGCTGCGCCCGGCGACGAGCAGGTTGCCGATCTTCCGCGGCACCAGCGAACGATAGGGGATGTCGTAGCAGTCGCCGCACCAGATCAGCGTGCAGCCGTCGTCGGCCGGGCGGTGGATGTCGATCGGATAGCTCGCCACCGCGATCGCGTCGTCGAAATGCTTGCAGGCGAGCACGTCCTCCTGCGTCATCACGTATTGGCCGACGATGCGGCGCGTCTCGCGGATGCCGAGGAAGGGCGCGGTCTTGGTGAAATAGGCTTTCTCGAAGCCCGGCACATAGCCGACGAGATAGGCGACGATGTCGTCGATCTGGGCGCGGCCCTCGATCTCGCCCTTGGTCAGGCTGCGGGCGTCGGTGCCGTCCGTGCCCTTGACGCGGGTCATGTTGATCCAGACCTCGCCCTTCTTCAGCCCGGTGATGATGATGGTGCGCTCGTTGGGGATCTGGAGGCCGCGCTCTTCCTTGGCCTTAGCCATCAGCTCGCGCAGGCCGACGACGATGAACTGCTGGTTCTGGCCGAAATATTCGGCGGGAATGAAGTCGGTGAGATAGGTGCGCGCCGCCGGCGGGGCGTTGGCGATGGAGAGCCTGAGCGCATCAGTGTCGACGCCTGCGAGGCAGAACATCAGCGTCGGCGGCTGCATGCCGCCCTCGGCATTGCCCTTCTCGGTCGGGACGCCGGCGCTGTAGGCGACGTCGGCATCGCCGCTGCAATCGATCACGACCTTGGCGAGGATGGCGCTGCGGCCGCTCTTGCTCTCGGTGATCACGCCGCGGATCGTGTCGTTCTCGACCAGCGCCCCGGCGAAGAAGGTGTAGAACAGCACGTCGACGCCGGCTTCGGTCAGCATTTCGAGCGCGACGGTCTTCACCGCTTCCGGCTCGACCAGCGTGATGCCCATATGCAGCGGACAGGGCCGGTGCTCGCTCGCGCCATCCCTCTCCCTGCGCAGCCTCTCGATGAACTTCTGCGGCAGCCCGTCGATGATCTGGTTGCCCTTCTGGCCGAGGAAGCCGAGCACCGGCAGGCCGATCGTCATGTTGCCGCCGACGAAGCTGCGGCTCTCGATCAGCCCGACGCTGAGGCCGTCCTCGCAGGCCGCCAGCGCCGCCGTGATGCCCGAGGGGCCGCCGCCGACGACGAGCACATCGTATTCGGCAGAGACGGGGATGGAGCGGGCCGGCTCCTCGATGAAGCGGGTCGCGGCGGTCGACATGATGGTTGGGTCCTTCAGGATGCGATGATGATGTCGGACGGCCGCGGAGCGACATGCGCCCCGCGGCCAATCAGCGAGGATCAGGCCGGCATCATCGGCTTGACGCGCTCGATGATGGCGGAGACGGCGTCCTTGACCGGCTTGCGGCCGAGCACGGCGAGCTGGACCTCCTCGAGGAAGGTCGCCTGGGCGCGCGCCGCTTCCGGGAAGGGCGGGAAGGCGCCGCGCGCCGTCGCCAGCACCTTCGCCTCGACGGCGGCGAGCGGATTGCCGGCCTTCAGCTTCTCGTCGGCATAGGTCGAGACGCGGACCGGGCCGTTGCCGTTGAGCGCCATGCCGAGCGTCACGCGCTTGCTCGAGACCTCCCTGATGAAGCTCCAGGCCAGCGCCTTGTCCTTGGCGTTCTTCGGGATCGACATCGCCCAGGCTTCGACGACGGAGGCCATCGGCATCTTGCCCTGGATCGCGGTCGAGCCCGGGAAGGGCACGGCCTTGATCTTGCCGGGGAACTTGCTCTGCTCGGCATTGTTGAGCTGCGCGCCCCGCGCGAAGGGCAGCACGGTGAAGGCGGCGCGGCCCTGCTGGAGCCAGGTCACCTGGTCGTCGTTCTTGGTCGTCGCATAGCTGCGCGGCAGGCTGCCGGCCTCGAACATGCCGCGCAGGGCGTCAAGCCCCTGCTCCAGCGCCTCGCGGTTCGGCACCAGCTTGAGATCGGGGCTGATGAAATCGCCGCCATAGGCGCGGGCGAACATCACCGGGAAGACGGCGAGGTCGCTCGCCAGCACCATGCCGGTGACCGGCGTGCCGGCCTTGGAGGTGAAGGTCGTCTTCTTCGCCTGCGCGATCAGCTCCTCCAGCGTCGTCGGCGGGGCTAAGATGCCGGCCTCCTCCAGCAGCGCCTCGTTGTAGAACAGCCCCTGCGTGGCGTGGCGCACGGGGATGCCGATCAGCTTGCCGTCGACCGTCATGCCCTGGACGAGGCCGGGCGCGATGTCGCCGAAATCCTCGATCGCCTCCTTGGCCTGATAGGGGCCGAGCGGCTCGAACAGCGCGGCGATCTGCGAGGTCGGGCGGTTGTCGATCAGATAGCCGACGCCGTATTCGGTCTCGTTCAGGCTCGCCTCGCGGAAGAGCCGGTCCTGCAACGGATTCGAGTCGAAGGTGGTGAAGGCGATCTCGGCGTCGTTGGCCTTGCGCCAGCCCGCCATCAGATCGCCCTCGCCGCTGCCGAGTACGGTCTGGTGGACCTTGTGGCTGAGCACGTTCAGCGTCTTGCCGGCGGCGAAGGCGGGCCGGGCGGCGAGCGCCGCCGCCATTCCGGCCGAGCCGGCGACGAATGCGCGCCGGGTGATCTTCGTTCCCTGGTGTTTCAACATGGTTTCCTCCTTCTGGTGGTTGGCTACCCCTTCGTCGAACCGGCGGTGAGGCCGGCCACGAGGTAGCGGTTCATGAAGACGACGAAGACGAGGACGGGCACGAGCTGCACCGTCGAGGCGGCGAAGAGGATCCCCCAGTCGACCCCGTCGATGGAGCCGATCATCTCGGAGATCACCAGCGGCGCGGTCTTGGCCTTCGTCGCGGTGAAGACGAAGGCGAAGAGGAATTCGTTCCAGGAGAAGACGATGACGAAGACCGCGACCGCCAGCACGCCCGGCATCGCCAGCGGCGCGACGATCCTGCGCAGGATGGTCATGCGGCTCGCCCCGTCGATGGCGGCCGCCTCGTCGAGCTCGCGCGGGATCTGGTCCATGAAGGTGCGCATCAGCACCGTGCCGAGCGAGACGAAGAAGGTGGCGTAGAGCAGGATCAGCACCAGATGCGTGTCGCTGAGGCCGAGCGCGTTGACGATCGGGAACAGCGGCAGCGTCACCACGATCGGCGGGATCAGCCGCACGACGATCAGTCCGCCGAGGCTGGCGCCGAGCCAGCGCCCGGAATGGCGCGAATAGACATAGCCGGCGCAGGCGCTGGCGACGATGGCAAGTAGCGTCGCGCCGGTGGTGATCAATAGGCTGTTGAGGAGCCCGTCGAAGAACACGCCCCAGGAGCGCCAGAGCTCGGCGTAGTGCTTGAAGGTCGGGGTGAACAGCCATTTCGGCGGCACGGCGAAGATGTCCTGCCCCGGCTTCAGCGACGACAGGGCGATGAACAGGATCGGGAACAGCGACCAGAACAGGATCGCGGCGACCGCGACCGCCTTGCCGAGCCCGGTCAGCAGGCGCTCAATGCGCATGGCCGAGCCCTCCGCGCCTGAGCAGGAGGATGTAGGCGCCCGCCAGCACGAGCGAGACCACGACCATGATCCAGGCGGTCGCGGCGGCCGAGCCGAAGGCGTTGAAGGTGAAAGCCTCCTGATAGAGGTAGATCGCCACCACCTCGGTCGAGCGCGCCGGGCCGCCCTTGGTCAGCAGCCAGGCTTCCGAGAACAGGCGGAAGGCGAAGATGTAGCGGAACAGCAGCGCGATCAGCATCGCCGGGCCGAGCAGCGGCAGCGTCACGCGGCGAAAGGCCTGCCAGCGCGTCGCGCCGTCGATCCGCGCGGCCTCGTAAAGCTCGGCGGGAATGGCAAGCCGCGCCGCATAGACGATGACGAAGGTGAAGGGCAGGTGCAGCCAGATCGTCAGAAGGCCGATCAGGACCATCGCGTGCGAGGGCTCGAACGACCAGTCGAGCGTCGGCAGGCCAAGCGCCCGGAGCGCCAGCGTGACCGGCCCGGCATCGGGATCGAACAGGAAGCGCCACATCACCACGGCCGTGACCTCGCTGACGGCATAGGGCGCGAGCACGGCGACGAGCAGGAAACGCCGGAACGGCAGGCCGCTGGCGAATAGCAGCGCCATGCCGAGCCCGATGGCGAGCTCCAGATGCACCGCAACGACGACGAGGACGACCGTGTTGAAGAGCGCGCTGTGAAACGCCGGATCGGCGAGAACGCGCCCATAGTTCTGAAGGCCGACGAAGCTCGGCGCCTGGCCGAAGCTCGAGGTGTTCAGGCTCAGCCAGACGACATAGAGCGACGGCAGCACGATCACGCTCAGGATGAGCAGATGCACCGGCGCCAGCAGCGGTAATATCCGTGCCGTTCTCTCGAGCTGCACGCGTTCCTCCACAATGTCATTCGGTCCGGGCTCTGTCGGCCCGGTGGCTCGGCTGTCGGTCAGTGCACCGCCTTGGGCGAGGCGGATGGTCTCTCCGGGTTCGGACGCGGATCGGAAGCCCGGCCGTTGCCGCGTTCGGCCGCGGCAGTGAGATCGCGCACGGAATCGCGGGCCTGCAGGCTCGCCTGCAGCACGGTATGTCCGGGCGGCGCCCCGTCCCCCGCCATGCGGGCGCGCAGGCGGTTCCAGGCGGCTTCCGCGATCTCCGCGATCGGCTGGCGGATCGCGGTCAGACCCGTCCGGCGCGCGCTCATCCAGGGATAGTCGTCGAAGCCGACGACCGAGACGGGATCGGGGATGTCGATCTGCACCCGGGCCAGCGCCGAGAGCGTGCTCAGCGTCGTGACGTTGGTGAGCGCGATGACGGCGCTCGGCTGCGTGTGCCGCTCCAGCCAGTGCAGGAAGGCGGCGGCGCCGCGGTCGGCGTTCGAGCCGAGCTCGATGACGGTCGGCTTGCGGTCGAGCATCGTCCCGATCAGCTCGCAGGCGCCGCGGGCGCGCTCGCGGATCGGCGAGATGGCGAGGCTGGAGGCCGCGACCAGGATGTCGCGATGGCCCTTGGCGAGGAGGTGGCGGGCGGCGATCTCGCCGGCCTCGCGGTTGTCGATCGCCACGGTGTCGACGACCGAGCCCTCGGGCGGCACGCGGTCGGCGAAGACGATCGGCAGCCGCCCGACCTTGCCGCGCAGCGCGTCGGGAACCGCATCCGAGCAGGGGACCGCGATCAGCCCCGAGGGCCGCCAGGCGAGCAGGGTGCGCAGCCGCGATTGCTCCAGCCCGAGATCGTCGCGGGAACTGGCGACGAGGATGTCGTAGCCGTCCTTCTGCGCCAGCACCTCGAGCTGCGAGACCAGCGAGGTGAAGAAGACGTCGTCGAGATCGGGCACCAGCACGCCGACGACGCGAGCCTGGCCCGAGCGCAACTGGGACGCGGCGCGGTCGACCTGATAGGCGAGCTCGCCGGCAGCCTTCAGCACGCGCTCGCGCAGATCGGCGTTGACCGGCTTGTTGCCGCTGAAGACGTTCGAGACCGTCGCGGTCGAAACGCCCGCGCGAGCTGCGACATCCCGGATCGTGACGCGTCCCTTGTCCATCAAGCGCCTGTTAAACGTTTAACTGTAAAACGTTTAACAGGCTTTGCGGCGAGGGACAAGAGCGTTTCCGCCGCAACCCGCCAGGGCGGGCGACATCTCCCCGCTGCTGAGCCGGCGTCTTTACGAGCTGCGACGGATTCCGGGGAAATCGAAACGATAAGTGGACCTCACGGCTGCGAAGGCTGCCCGGCCGCCCGATCGAGCTTCAACCGTTGCCGGGCGTTGCGACGTGTTGGCGCATGAGCGCCTCGGCCAAGTCGGCATCGCGCTTTTGCAGGGCCCGGACGATCTGCCGGTGTTCCTCGACAGCTCCTTCGTAATGATCCGGGATTTGCCCCGTCCGGGCCCGATAGAGTCTCAAGCTTGCGACCCTCCAAGCGGCTCAGCGCTTCGCGCAACGGTCCACGGCTGATGCATATCGAAGAGAAGGGCCGCAGCGTGCGCCGGCCCGATCTGACGGTCGCCGTCCAGGACCACACCGTCTCGACCCTGCCCGGGCACCGGACCTCGGACCATATCGAGGCGATGCGCGGAGCTGAACGGCACGGCTTTCGGCTCTTCGACGTCGACGATCCCGAGCAGGGCATCGTCCATGTCGTCTCGCCCGAGCTCGGCATCGCGCCCTGCCGGGCCTGACGCTGGCCTGCCCCGAAAGCCACGCCTCCACGGTCGGCGCGCTTGGAACGCTCGCCTTCGGCTGCGGCACGACCGAGCTGGAGCATGTCTTCGCGACCCTTGTCTTGCTTCATGCGGCCTCGGACCGCTCCTGCGGCGTCAGATAGGCATTCCGGAAGGTCGTCATCACATGCCCGACCATGTCGCGGGCGATGTGGAGTTGATCGTCCTGGAAGGCGATCGCCCGCGGCGAGTTCAGCACGATCTCGTAGCTCGGGAAGTAATCGACGAAGTCGAAGCGGCGGAACAGCTCCTCGGCGACCGCCCGCAGCACCGATTTGGACGCGCTGTTGGCGACGATGACGTCCGCATCCTTGAAGGTCGCGCCGAACGGCACCGGCGAAACCGTGACGACGAAGCGCATATCCGGGTGGCAATGCTCGCGGATCAGCCCGATGATCTCCAGCATGTCGGCGAGCGTCGCATCATAGCCGTAGTCGACGAAGCGGAAGCGGTCCGGCATCCGCTGCAGCCAGGCCGGGCCTGGATGCGCGTTCATGGCGAGGCCGGTCTCGGCGTCGAGCCAGGTCTCGGTCAGGCCGAGCGTGAAGAAGCACAGCCGCGCCTGCCTGATCTGCGCGGTCGCATCAGCCAGGCGCCTGCGGTTGGCGAAGGCGGTCTCGCGATCGAGCAGCCTTAAGCCGCTGGCATGCGGATCGAACCACTGCCCGGAAGCGAGCTCGATCAGCCCGTCATCCGGATAGCTCTCGCCGAGCAGGACGCGCTTCAGCTCATGGGTCATCGAGCGGACCGAGTATTTGTTGAGCGCGCCGCGGGACAATTGGCCGCGATCGGCACCGCCGCCGCGGCCGGTCTCCTCGTTCCAGCTCTCGAAATGCTCGGCCGGCACCCCGTGGCCGTCGAGCAGCAGCCTGAGGCCGCGCATCATCAGGATGTTCTCGACCTCGCGCGCAAAGCACGAGCCCATGGTGAAGATCGGCCAGGACGGATCGATCCTGAATTTCGGCTTGTGCTCCACGGCCAGATAGTCGCCCGTGGTCAGGCGCTCCCTGGCCATCTTCTCCGGCTTGCCGGAGATCCAGCCGCGCACGGGGTTGCCGCGCATGATCGAAAGTGCGGTACCTGCATCGTATTCGATCTTCATGATCGTCTCCTGATGGGTGCAATCGACGGGTTGCACAGCCCTCACATCCGATGGGGAACGCCGTTCCGGTCGAGGAAATCGCGCATCCGGTCGTAGGATGCGGCATAGCTCTTCGCGAGGCCGGCGAGCGCCGCCTCCCGATAGACCGCGCGCCAGCCGCCTTCCGCCAGGGCCGCCTCCGGCACGACCGGGATCTTCAGCGTCTCGGCCAGCTCCTGGCTGCGCGTGTCATAGGCGACCAGCACGCCGGGCACGCCATGGGCAACGGCCGGCAGCACGCCATGGACGCGATAGCCCACGGCGAGATCGAGCGAGCGGGCGAAGGCGTCGTAATGCTCGACGTCGAAGAAGGAGAACAGCTGCTTCTCGTAGATCCGGCGCATAGCGGGGTCGTCCGGCCCGTTCCACCAGCCGGTCCTGACGAATTCGGCGACCGCCTTCTCCTTGGCTGCAGGATCGCGCAGGAAGAACGCCTTCTCCTCATGCTCGCCATGCGAGGACATCACCATCTCGCTCTGGGCATCGACCTTGAGCAGGGCGGCCTTCTGGTTGCTGAGATAGGCTTCCGGATCGGCGGTGTAGCTCTTGTCGGCCTCGCGGCGCAGGCTGAACGCGACCTTGCGGATATCGCGCTGGTCGGGAACGCGGATCCCAAGGTCGCGGTTGCGGGTGCGGAAGATCGAGGGGCAGCCCACCACCTCGACATTGCGGATGCCGTTCTGCCGCAGGGTCTCGGCGCTGAAGGCGCCCCGGACGCCGATGGCGGCCGAGCGCTCGGCCACGATCGACCAGAAGCGCCGCGACGCCTCGGGAAGCTCGATCCTGCGGTTCTGGCTCGCCTGGGCGCCGACGCCGATGGCGTAGACCGGCAGCTTCACCTTCTCCAGCACCTCGACGGCGCGGAACCACTCCATGTTCTCGTGGATGAAGTTCGAGCCGCGCACGAAGACGAAGTCGAACTCGCTGGCATAGCGCGCGATGTCGGCTTCGGTCGGCGCCATGATCTTCATCGGCTCCAGATGCGCGTAGCGCAGGAGCTTCAGCGTCGAATCGTAGACGATCATGTCGCCGATGTTGAAGTAGTCGCCGAGCAGCTTCTCCACCGGGACGCGGTACCAGCGCACCTTGTCGTGGTCGTAGACCTCGCCGGCCGGATAGATCACCAGCGCGCGCAGCCTGGTCTCGGTCGGGATCGGGCGCAGGTTCGAGCCGGGAGCGAGCGTGCCCGTGGCGGCGTCGGCGACCGCGATCGAGCGAAGCCGCCGCTCGGGCAAGCGCGGCAGCGGGATCGCCAGCTCCGCGACATCGGCCTCGCCGGTGACGATCGCGCCGGGCTGGATCGTCGCATAGTCCTGCCCGTCGAGCACCAGCCTGAGCGCCGGCCAGCTTCGATCAGGCCGGCGGCCGACGCAGACGACGATCTCGTCGGTGGTCGCCCGCAGGATTCTGGTGGCGCTATCCAGGGCAGCGGCGGATGCGGGCGAAGGCACGGGCGCGTTCATGAGCCCTCCTTGACGAAACGAAGTTTCAGGCGGACCAGATCGCGATCGGGGCCGAGCTTGCAGCCGGTGACGTGCATCCGCGTCATGAACAGATAGGCGGTGTCGCCCGTCGTCTGGAAATTGCGCGAGCGCGACTGCGGGTCGGCGATGGCGCCGTAGCCGTAGCGCTGCCGGTCGCCGCAGTTCCTGCTCCACATCGTCGGATGCACGATGAGCGTCTGCAGCGGCGACCAGCGGATCAGATCGTCGGACCAGCTATAGGCGACGCGGCCGCCCGCGATGTTCCGGTGCGGGTCCGGGCCGAGATGGAAGAGGGCGAGCCATTTTCCGCTCGCCTCGTGCCGGGTGACGGAGCCGACCGTGGTCGGCAATTCCTCGAGCGTCCGGCACGGCCGTGCCCGGCTCAGATCGTCGCGATAGGGGTCGACCGCGGGAATCGTGAAGTCCTGCCCGTCGAAGGCGCGCCACGCCGTCGGGTCCCTGACATCCGTCGACCGGAACAGGCAGACGCCGTGCTTCTGGCCTTCTCCTCCCGTGGTCGCGATCAACGCATACCAGGCGCCGTCCTTCTCGACGATGTTCGAGGGGTTGAAGAAGCCGCGATGCCGGCCCTGGTCGACATCCTGCCTGTAGGGCGGCGCCGCCACGAGCGGGCGCGGCTCGTCGGTCCTGAAGCTGCGTCCGCCATCGTCCGACCGCGCGGCGGTGACGACGTTGTACCAGCAGCTCATCGCATCCTTGAACCGGCAGGCGCCCGGATGCTTGTCGGCATGGTACTCGGCATGCACCAGCGCCTGGACGTGGCGCCCGTCGTCGGTCCAGGTCGCGGCGATCCAGCTCTTGTCGCTGAAGGCGCTCGGATCGGCGCTGTTCTTCGCCTCGAAGGAGACGGCGCAGCTCTTGCGGATCGAGGACAGCTCGGCGCCGATCAGCGGGCGGCTGCGGTAGTGGCTGGCGAAGGCGACGACCTCGCCCTTGTCGTCGCGGAAGGCGCGCAACGGCGCGTCCGGCAGGTCCCATTCCTCGCAACGCTCGCGCGCCCAGGAAACCACCGTCTCCTCCTCGGCACCGGGCGCGACCTCGAGCCGGTAGCCCGGCGCCTGCGCCCATGCGGCCGGAGGCGAGAGCAGCAGGCATGCCGCCGGCAGCGCCGCGCGCAGGGTTCGGGCGCCGCTCATGCGACCTTCCGCTGCGGTTCGCGCGCGCGCGGCACCATCTTGTTGGCGACGCCGTTCTCGACGAGGAAGTCGCGCATCTGCCCGTAGACCCGGGCATAAGCCGCGTTGAAGCGGTCGAAGCGCGCCTGCTCCCAGTAGTCCTCCAGCCGGAAGTTCCGGCCGGCGAAGACGTCGAAGCTCGGAATCGCGAAGGTGTCCGCGAATTCGACGGTGCGGCTGTCATAGGTGAAGTAGATCGAGGGCGTGCCGTTGGCGAGCGCCATCAGATTGCCGTGCAGCCGATAGCCGAGCACGAGATCGAGCCCGCGCACCAGCCGCTGATACTCCGCGACGACGTCGGAATAGAACATCCGGCTCCGGTAGAGGCCCGCCACCTGCTCGTCGAGATACCAGTTGCTCGCCCACTCGTTCTCCTTCAGCGCGGCAAGCGCCGCGGCCTTCTGCTCGGGCGTGCCGAGGGCGAGCTTCTTCTCCTCGGCCTCGCCCTGCGACATCAGCGTGACCTCGAAACGGTCCGCCATCGCCTTCACCAGATCGCGGTGGAAGGTGAGGTAGCGCCTGATGTCCTGCGCATAGGTCTTGGAGACCTCGCGCCGCAGCGTGACGCCGGCGGTCCTGACCTGGTCGAGCGGCGGCAGGCGGATCGCGAGATTGGGATCGTTGTTCCGGAACGCGGTCGGGCAGCCGATGATGCGGACATTCCCGATCCCGAGATCGTTCAGCACCTCGGCCGAATAGGTGCCGCGCACGCCGAGCGAGGCGGTCGAATCCGCGATCAGCCTGAGGACCGTCCTGGTCGCCTCGCTCAGCTCCAGCTTGCCGCTCACCGGCGCCTGCGCACCGATGCCGAAGGCGATGACCGGAATCTTCAGACGGCGCAGCACCTCCGGCGCCTGCGCCCAGTCCATCTCGGCATGGATGTAGTTCGAGCCGCGCAGAAAGACGTAATCGTACTCGGCATTGAGCCGGTCGATCATCGCCGGATCGACACGGTCGATCGGCAGTTCGTCGAGCGCCTCGAAATCGAGCAGCTTCAGCGAGGAATCGAAGACGAAGGCGTCGCCGATGTTGTGGTAGTGGTCGATATGGGCGGCGAGATTGGCGTAGTCGTACCAGCGCACATTGTCGTGGTCATAGACCTCCCCGGAGGGGCTGATGACGAGGATGCGGGCCATGGACGGTCTCCCCTGTTGTTTCGTTGTTTCAGGCGATCATCGCGGCCGGATCGCGCTGCGCAGGCTGGGGCTTGCTGCGTGCGGCGATCAGCCGGCGATAGAGATCGAGATGCGCCTGCGCACATTCGCGATGGCCCATCGGCCGCTTGATGCCGCCGCGCAGGCGCTCCCAGAGCTTGGGCTCGGTCAGGGCGCGCGTCATGCAGTCGACGAGGTCCTCCGGGCTGCCGGCGCGGAAATGCAGCCCGTCGACCTCGTCGGCGATCTTCTCGGCCATGCCGCCGAGCTGGCTCGCCAGGATCGGGCGGCCGTGGAAGAAGGCCTCCTGGATCACGATCGGCGCGTTCTCCCACCAGATCGAGGGCATCACCACCCAGTCGACCGAGCGCATCAGGTTCGGCATCTCGTGGTTCTGGAAGGCGCCGCAGAAGCGCACGCGCCGGCCGGCGCTCTCGATGAGTTTCGCGAACTTGTCCTGATAGGCTTGTGGCTGGCGTTCGAGATTGCCGCCATGGACCAGCAGGATCGCGTCCTCGCCCCAGACGGAATCCGGGATGCGCGTCACCGCGTCGATCAGCACGTCGGCGCCCTTGTAAGGCGTGAGCTGGCCGAAATAGGCGAAGCGCGAGCGCCGCCCCTTGCCCTCCGGCAACGGCCGCGGCGGGGCGGGCGTGGCGACGTCGATGCCGTTCTCGATCACCGAGAAGCGCTCCCCGGCGAGCCCCCAGTCGACATAGCGGTCGGCCAGGAAGCGGCTCGGCGAGACGAAATGATCGGCGAGGCCGAGCATGCCCTTGATGAAGGTCTCGCGGGCCAGGAAGCGGGCCGGCGCGATCTCCGGGAAGCAGGCGTTGCAGTCGGTCGGCGATGCCCGGTAGCAGAGCTTGAAGGCGCCGGGCTTCACCATCTGGCCGTGATGGTGGCAGATCGAGAGATATTCGTGGAAGGTCACCACGATCAGCGCATCCGGCAACGCCTCGCGCACCGCGAACAGGCATTCGAGCCCGAGCCCGATGAAATGGTGGAAATGCACCACGTCGGGCTTGAGGTCGTGCAGCACGCGCACGAAATCGCGCTCGATCTCGTCCGTCGCCCGGTTGGAGATCAGGAAGTGGTCGTAATCCTCGGCGTAGTAGAGCAGTTCGCCGCCGCGCTGGCGCAGGCTCATCAGCGCCGTGCCGGCATGGCGCGGCGTCGGCGCGCCGACGCGGGCGAGGTAGTGGGAATCGATGCCCTCGCCGGCCTGCAACCCCTTGTGCAGGTTGTAGGACGCCATCTCCGCCCCGCCCAGCGAGAGCGAAGGATGGCCGTGCGATATCACCAGAACCCGCATCCTCAGCCTTTCATGTTGGAGATGGCGAGCGCCCAGCGCCTGTCGAAGCTCGTTCGGTCGGCGAGCCGGGCGAGCGCGCCCCCATGCGGCATCGCCGTCTCGCCGTCATCGACCGCATAGATCTCGACATCGGGGACCCAGAGCGAAGGCGAGCCCGCCATCCTGAGCTTGAGGCAGAGATCGAGCCCCTTCTCAGCCGTGGTGAAGTAGTTGCGGGCGAAGCCGCCGACCTCGACGAAGGCGGCGCGCGACAGCACGCAGCATTCGCTGACGCCGGCTGCGACCTCCATCGGGCCGAGATCGCCGACCGCCTCCAGCGGATAACCGACGAAGCGGTTGGCGATACGCCGGGCCGCGCCCTCGCCTTCCAGCCAGGCCCCGGCCCAGCGGATCGAATCGTCCTCGAAGAGCAGCGTCGGGCTGGCGACGCATTGGCCGCCGCGGGCGCGGTAGGCGCGTTCGAGCCGGCCGAGCCAGCCCGGCATCCGGATCTGCGCGGCGCCCGACAACAGCGCGACCGTCTGGAAGCGGCAGGACCGCACGCCGGCCTCCAGCGCATCGCAACCATCCGCGACGCCTTCCACCGCGACGAGCCGGACCGACAGCCCGTAGAAGCGGGCGAGCCGCCGCGCTTCCGCGCCGACACGGTCGAAGCTTTCGGAAGGCGCTGCGAGCACGATCGGCAACGGCCTCGCCTCGGGGTCCATCGCGAGCAGCGCGAACAGGGCCGAGAGTTCGCGGTGCCGATGGTCGAGGCCGACCACGAGGCCGAGCGGCGCTTCCGCGTCGAAGGGGCCGACATCGAGGGTCTCGACCGCGCGCGGCGGCGCGATCTCGGCCGCCTGGAGCGCCGACGCGATCTGGCGCTCGACCACGGCGTTCGCAGTCGAGGAGCGCGGATCGAGCAGGCCGAGGACGCGCTCCAGAGCCTGTCGCGGCTCAGCCCGATCGGGTTCGAGCGGCAGGAAGGCCGGGCCGGTTCCCTGCACCTCGAAGGCCAGGTGAAGCGGCTGTCCGGCCTCCGGCTTAAGCTTCGGCGCGAAGACGATGAAGCCGTGATTGCTGCGCCGCGCCGCGAGAGCCGGGCCGAAGCGCGGGTCCTCCATGAAGGCCGCCGTCACGTCGGCACGCTGCACGCGCGTCCACAGCCGGTCGATCGCGCAGGACTGGCTGCCGCCGCGCAGCGTGACGCCGCCGACCCGGCGCTCGGGATCGAAGAGCCAGCCGATGATCAGCACGCCGGTGCCCTCGACCAGGGTCACCGAGTCGATGCCGGCGCGCACCGGCTCCTCCAGCAGGCAGACCGTGTCGCGCCCGTCGAAGCGCTGTGCGGCCCGGCGCAACTTCTCGGCCGTCGCCTGCGGAGCCGTGCCGCGCTGCAAGCCGTCGCGCAGATGGCCGGGCACGGTGATCGGTTCGAGCAGGACATAGCGCTCATAGACTTCGAGCGCGCGCCAGCCGTCATTGCCGCGGAAATAGAGCCGCTCGATCTCGCCGGGTCGCTGGACGTGGCAATCCTCCAGCAGGCCGAAGAAGCCGCGCGCGCCCTCGCCGAGATCGTCGCGCTCGAAGATCCCGGTTTCGAGATTGGCCGGCGACAAGCCGCCATGCGAGATCAGGAGCTTCACCCGCCCGGCGGCGAAGTGGGAGGTCCAGCCCTGCAGGAAGATGCCGGCGCCCGACCCTGCCGTTTCGCCGAGCGCCCCCATCACCTCGACGAAGCCACCCGGCCGCGCCACGGTCTGGAGCAGCATCGACACCGCCCGCAGCCGGCGCGGATTGGGCGCGCCGGTCAGCAGAACTTCGAGCAAACCGTCGACGACGCTCGAAAAGGCCTGGCCGGCATCATCGGCGAGTTCGGACAGGAAGGATTGCAGCGGCTGCGGCTTCGCGGCCAGGATCAGCCGCAAAGGCCGGCCGGGGCGGCCGATCAGCAAGGCGCCGCTGCTGCCGGCATCGGCGCCGGGCGCCGGCGCGAGGCACAGGAAACCGGTGGCCGAGGACGCCTCGGCGCCGGGCCGGCGCCAGCTCAGCACCATGGTCTGTGCGCGGTTTCCCGGATTGCCGTCGACCGCGACCGGCACCTTGGCCGGAATGGCGTCGCAGGCGCTGCGGACCAGGATGGCGTTCTCGCCGAGCGGCGTCCAGGCCACGGTCGGCGCCGGGGCGACCGCCGTCCTCTCTGGAACGATGACCTCGCTCACCACGTCAGCCTCCCCACAGCATGACGGCGAGCGTGACGAAGGACATCGCGGCGGCGAGCGCCGAGAGGAAGCCGAGGATCACCGTCACTTGCCTGAGCGGGGCCCGCGCCTCCTTGCGGATCGCGGCGAGGCGCTCGTCGAAGGCGCGCAGCGTGCCGTCGAAGCGGAGCTGGAAGACGTCGAGCTCGGCGATGCGGCGCATGACCTCGCTCTGGCTCTCGGCCTCGGCCTTGGTGGCTTCCGCCAGCGCATGGTTCTCTTCCAGCCGCGCGGCGATGCGGTCGAGCTTCTCGTTGAGCTCCTTCTGGGCGAGCTGGCCGCGCCGGTTGAGCGCGATCAGCACCTCGACCTTGTCGAAGAAGCGCGCCAGCGGCACGGCGATCGCGGCCTCGGCCGCGAGCTCGTCCGCCGCCGGCAGGCGCAGCTCCAGCTCCGCCCCGGTCTCGGGCGAGATCCCGACGACGCTGAGGCGGCCGCGGGCCGCGACCAGCGCCGCGTCGAGCTCCAGCGAGAAGGCATGCTTGCCGTCGCCGATGCCGTTGCGGCGCAGATCGATGCGGCTCTGGTCGGCCCTGGTTTCAGCGACGACCTTGCCGTCGCAGGAAAGCTTCACCGTGACGGCCTGGTCGGGACGGGTCTCGTCCCAGATCCAGCCATGCAGGCGATTGCCGTCGAGGGCGTCGATCCGGCCGTTGAGCCTGGCCGGGTTGACGTTGGGAAGGCGGACCTCCTGGTCCTGATACTCGGCGTTCGTCATGCGGCCTCCGCGTGCTCGAGGCTGTCGAAGAGGGCGAGGTGGCGGCCGGCGCATGCGGCGAGCGAAGGCTGCTCGGCGATGCCGTGGACGAGGCGCTGCCAGAGCCCGGCCTCCTCCATCGCCCGGCGAAAGGTGCGGGCGAGCGCGGCCGGGTCGCCCGGCCGGACATGCAGCCCGTCGATCTCGTCACGCACCATCTCGGCCATGCCGCCGATGGCGCTGACGATCGGCGGCCGGCGGTGCTGGAAAGCTTCCTGGATGACGAGGGGCGCGTTCTCCCACCAGATCGAGGGCATCACCACCCAGTCGATATCGGCCATCAGCGCCGGCACCTCGTCGCGGGCGTAAGGCCCGCTATGGCTGACCACGCCCTCGGTTCCGGCGAGCGCGGCGGCGAGCGCGCTGGTGAACGCCTCGCTCTGGAACGGCGCGCCGCCGTGGATGCGCAGGCTGAAGCCCTCCGCCCCCGAGGCTTGCAAGATCCTGGCCGCCTGCAACAGCGGCAGCACGCCCTTCCAGGGGTTGAGATTGCCGAAATAGCCGAAGCTGGTGCGCTTGCCCGTGGCCGGCCGGTGCGGAGCGGCCTCCTGCGTCGGGCGGGCATTGGCGATGACCTCGATCCGCTCTGCCGCCAAGCCCCAATCGATATAGCGCTGGCGCAGGAAGCGGCTCGGCGCGATGAAGCGATCGACGGCGGCCAGATGCGTCTTGATGAAGCGCTCGCGCAGCAGGAAGCGGTCGGAGCCGATCTCGGGGAAGCAGCCATGGCAGGCGGCGGGCGAAGCGCCCTTGCAGCGCTGCCGGTCGCCCGGCCGCAGCATCAGCCCGTCATGGTGGCAGATCGGGTAGTAGTCGTGCAGCGTCATCACGATCGCCGCCTGCGGCAGGAGCCGGCGCGCCAGCGTCAGGAACTCGGCGCCGATCAGCACCAGATGATGGACGTGGATCACCTCCGGCCGGAATTCCTCCAGCAGCGAGGCGAGATCCTGCAGCGTGCCGTAATGGTCGATCTGGCTCATATGGAAGCGGTCGTAGTGAGCGCTCCAGAGCACGACGTCGTCGCCGATCGCTTGCAGCGCCGTGCCGGGATGCGGCTCGCGATGCATCGCGTTGGTAGCGCCCAGGAACAGCACCTCGTAGCCCTGCTCGCGATAGGCCCCTGCCAGATCATGCGCGAAGATCTCGGTGCCGCCCGGATGCAGCGCCGGATGGTTGTGCGCGACGACGAGGATGCGCCGGCTCACGGCTCGCCCCCCGGTTTCGTCGCGATCAGCAGGTCCTGGTAATGGGCCGCGCCGATGCCGCGCCAATGCCCCGGCCGCAGGGCTTCGACGGCGAGCCCGGCCTGCATCGCCTGCTCCAGCAGGAAGCGGCTGTCGATCCCGGCGGCGGCGAGCGGCGCCTCGTCGATGGCGTACCAGCCCGGCCCCTCCTGCCAGCGCTTGAACGAGAGACGCTCCTGGCCGGTCTGCGCCCCGTCGATGGCGAAGGCGGTGAGGAAGAGACGCCCGCCCGGCGCCAGCAGCCGCGCCGCTTCCCGCAGATGGACCACGAGCTCCTCGGGCGGCAGATGCGTCGCGACCGAGGTCATCGTCACGAAATCGAAGCTGCCGTCGGCGAAGCCGAAGCGAACCTCGACGCCGGGCAGCGAGCCTTGCGGATTGTAGAGCGGATGGGCGATGTCGAGCCGCTGGAAACGGAAGCGCGGATAGGCCGGCGTGATCGTCCGGGCGCACCAGAGGATGCCCTCCATCACCGGATCGACGCCGTCATAGCTGCCGCGCTCCGGGTCGAGATATTGCGTCAGCGGCACCGCCATGCGGCCGATGCCGCAGCCGATGTCGAAGACGTGCTCATGCGGCTTCAGCCGGCCGATCCGAACGAAATGGCCGAGGAATTCGGCACCGATCGCGCGATAGTCGCCATCGCCGACGAAGATCGAATCCGGCGGCGGATACGGCATGAAGCGGTTGCTCCGCAACGAATCCAGCAGCCAGTCGAGTCCCGGACCGGCGGGCGCCTCCGCTGGAACCGGCTCTGCCGCGATCTCTCTCAAAGCCGTCATCGCCGTCATGCCGCGTTCGCTCTCCTGAAGGTGAAGCGGGGAACGAGGTCGGGTGAGCTCGGCACGGGCTCAGGCGACACGGGTTCCACCGCCGAGGTTTCGAAGGCCAGCATCAGCGCCTCGATCTGCGCATCCCAGCGCCGCGTCTGGAGCCAGGCATTGTGCTGGGAGGCGGCGCCGCGCGTGTAGTCGACGCTCTTCGAGATCGACTGCCGCTCGAGATGGTAGAGCGCGACGCCGGGCGCATAGACGATGCCGAAGCCGGCGCGCCGGACCTTGAGGCACAGATCGCTGTCCTCGTAGTCGCCGATCACGTAGCTCTCATCGAAGCCGCCGAGCTCGGCGAAGAGCTCGCGCGGCATGACGATGCAGGCGCCGGTGACGCCGGGCACCGGGCGCTCGACATTGGCCGGGGCATAGCCGCCCGGCATGCCCTTGAAGTAATGGTGGTTGAGCCAGATGCCCCTGCCGTCGCGCTTGAAGAACAGCCCGGCATGCTGCAGCGAGCCGTCGTCATAGATGAGCTTCGGCCCGACGGCGCCGACACGCCGCTGCCGGTCGAGCTTGCCGATCAGCGCCGGCAGCCAGCCGTTCCCGGCCGGGATCACGTCTGAATTGACCAGCGCCAGCGCCTCGCCGCGCGCCAGCAGCGCGCCCGCATTGCAGGCGGCAGAGAAGCCGCCGTTGCGCGCCATCGCCACGAGCTGCATCGGCAGCCCATAGGCGAGATGCAAGCCCCCGAGGAGATGGCCGACCTCGGCCTCGTGCTCGGGCGAATCGAGCACGTAGATCAGCTCGGCGTTCTCGACGAACCAGGGATCGCCGGCGAAGGCCGCGACCTGCACGCGCAGGAAGTCGTAGACACGGTAGAGCGGGATCACCACCGAGGCTTTCGGCCGGGCCGCGACCGGTCCGAACCGTTTGACCGCCGGCTCCGGCCGGCTTTCCCCGAGTTCCTCCTGGCAGGCCGCGAGGATCGGCGCGAGCGTCTCCTCCAGCATCATGGGCGTGAGATATTGCGGCGGGATCGCCGACAGCGCCCTGGCCCGGATCGTCGCCGCATCGGCCGGCTGGACCGGCGGGCGCAGCGTCAGCGTCGTGCCCGATTTCAGCCTGATCTCGCAGCGCGGCTGCAGAACCGGCGCACCGGCGGCATAATCGCGGGCGAAGGCGGCAAAGCCCGTCGCGGCGCGCGTCTGCCCCTCCTCCCCCGTCGGCAGCCTGGCCGGGAAGCGCTGGAGACGCGACAGCATCGCGATCGGCTCGCCGGCGCCGCGATGCAGCAGCACCTCCTCCAGGAGTTCGTCGGGATCGCGCAGCCAGCCGCCGATCAGCAGCCCCGCGCCGTTGCAGACCGCGAGGTCGAGCTCGGCGGCGGGCAGGTCGTCGTTGCGGCGGACATGCTGCACGGCGAGCGGCACCCGGCGCTGCATCTCGACGGCGAGCAGGCGGCCCTGCCCGGACAGTCCGGCGAGCTGCTCGACGACCCAGTTGCGCAGTCCGTCGCGGCTCGCAGCCTTCCCGGCCCACCAGCGGCCGAGCGAGGGCGCCGCCTGCCGCCCCGGCAGGGACCGGACCACGAGCGAACGCTCGCTTTGCAGGATCAGGAGCCCGCCGCCGCGAACCGGCGGCTCGTCCATGACGAGGTGAAGCTCGCGCTTGCCGCTGCGATCGGCGATGCCGACGCGCGATCTGAGATCGAGGCGCGCGAGGCCGGCGCCATCGAGGCGCGATGCCGTCTGCAAGCCGGTGAAGTCGCCGGGCACGATGGTCTGGCACAGCCATTGCCCTTCGACCAGCGCCGCGCCGGGCTGCATCGCCACGGGCTTCGGAAACAGGATGAGCAGGAACTGGCGCAGGAAGGACAGGTAGTTCGGCAGCGTGGAGAGGCCGAACAGGGGCGGCCAGGCCCGCAGCAGCGCATTGGCCAGGGTCAGCCTCGCCTGCGGCGCGAGGTCCTTCAGGATCTCCCTGGGATCGGCAAGGCCGTGGACCAGCGCCGGATCGAAGCCCGCCGTCACGTCGCCCTGCGGACCGTGGTCCGACAGGGTCGCGACGATGCCGTCCTGCCCGGCCGCCCGGAAGGCGACGGCGAGGCGCTCGCGCCCGTCGCGCAGGCCGAGCGAGATCGAGGCGGCGGCGAGGCGGCGCCCGCCCGCCGTCAGCGCGATCGCAGGCTTGCCGAAAGGCGAGGCTTCGAGCGTCCAGCACAGCAGGAAGACCGAGCCGCCGAGGCGGTGGAGTTCGAGCTGGGTCGGGGCGGCTACCGCCGAGGCGACGGGCGCGAGTGAAAGCATGAAAGGCGTTCCTGCGACACGGAAAGGAGCCCGGAGCACCGGCGGGAGATGGCGGCTCAACCCGCGAAAGGACGGCGCTCCGGGACGTCGTCGGGACGCGAAGCCCTCCGCCCGGCCATGGATCGCGGCCGGACGGAGCGTCGCGTCGGAACGATCAGGCGACCGAGAAGTAGGAGTGCGGGTCGGCCTGGACGTCGTCGGCATTCACGCCGACGAGGGTGACGGTGTCGCCATGGCCGAGATCGATGACGGTGTTGCCGCCGACCGTGGTCGCGCGAGCCGCCACGTCCTCCGCCGTGTGGACGCCGGTCCCGTTTATGTCGGGGGCGATCTGCAGCATGTCCGAGCCGGCCTCGAAATCGAGCACGACGTCGTTGCCGCCGCCACCGGCGAAGACGAAGGTGTCGGAGCCGGCACCGCCCTGAAGGATGTCGTTGCCGGCGCCTCCGAACAGCATGTCGTCGCCGGCGCCGCCCTGGAGGACATCGTTGCCTGCGCCGCCATCCAGGATGTCGCTGCCGTCACCGCCCTGCAGGACGTCGTTGCCGGCGCCACCCTGAAGGATGTCGCTGCCCGGTCCGCCTTGCAGGATGTCGTTGCCGTCACCGCCGATCAGAACGTCATCGCCGTCGTTGCCGCGCAGGATGTCGTCGCCGAGACCGCCGCTGAGCGTGTCATGGCCCTCGCCGCCGAACAGCGAATCATTGCCGTCGTCGCCCGAGAGCACGTCGTCTCCCTGCCCGCCGAAGAGCATGTCGTTGCCCTCGCCGCCGAACAGCGCATCGTTGCCGCCGTCGCCATAGAGCAGGTCATCGCCGCCTTCGCCGAACAGCGTGTCGACCTCGTCGCCGCCGTGAACGATGTCATGACCGCCGCCGGCGAGAATGACATCGCTGAAACGAGTCCCAATCAAATGGTCGTCGAATGCACTTCCTTCGATCGTCGCCATGCGGTGCCTCCTAAGTGATTGATGAACCCGAATTTGTCGGCAGCCAGACCGCCGATCTCAGTATCCGGATACTGTTCCGGCGACACGACGCTCGTCACATCACCGCTCGACATCCAAATGATTACGCGAAGCACGCGTCGCATCAACAATTTTATTGTGACAATTTTGCGATGCAGTATCACTAATAGGCAATTTTTATTTAGTAATATCTCTGTTATTCGTAAGGATATACTTCCAAATTTGAAATACCGGCCCGCCTCTCGCCGGCCCCGGCCTCAGTCCTCGCGGAAGGCGCGGTTGAAGCTGTCGGTGAAGGGCGAGATCAGGTAGTCGATCGCCCGGCGCGCGCCGTTGACGATCATCACCTCCGCGGTCATGCCGGCATGCAGCGCGACCTTGTGGTCGCGCAGGCTCTGCGGATCGATCTCGGCCCGCACGACAAAATAGGCGGCACCGGTCTTCTCGTCGACGAGCTGGTCGGGCGCGACATAGGTCACCTTCGCCTCGAGCGGCGGCAGCAGCCGCGAATTGAAGGCCGTCAGCCGCACGCGGGTCGCGTTCCCGACGCGCACCGCGTCGATATCCCGCGGATCGACCTTGGCCTCGACGATCAGCGGCTCGTTTTCCGGCACGATATCGAGGATCGCCTCGCCCGCCGCGATGGCGCTGCCGGCGGTGCGCATGCGGATATTGGCGACGATGCCTTCCTGAGGCGAGGTCACCACCAGCCGGCGCAGCACGTCCTCAGCCTGGACGATGCGCTCGGTGACCTCCGACAAGGCCAGCTGGGTTTCCTGGATATCCCTGGCGACCTCGTTCTGACGATCGAGGCTGATCGACAGGATCTCGAGGTTGGCGCCGGCCACGGCCTGCTCGGCCTTGGCCTTGCGGGCGGCATATTCGCCGGCCCGGCCGGCGAGCTCGCTCTGCTTGGTCTGCAGCTCGACGAGCTGGCTGCGCTTGGTATAGCGCTTCTCGTAGAGGTCGGCGAAGATCCTGACCTCCTCGTCGATCAGCGAGCGCTGCCGTTCGGTGGCGTCGATCTGCGCCTTCAGCGCCTCTGCCTCGGCCTGATACTGTTCGATCACGCGCTGCTGGATCTGGATCTTGCCCTCGTGGACCTCCGCCCGCGATTTGAACAGGGTGCGCTCGGCCCGCAGGACCTCGCGCGCGACCGGCGTCTCGGCCCGCTCGATATCGTCGGGGAAATCGACCTCTTTAGCCTTCGTCTGCTCGGCCCTGAGACGGGCGAGCTTCGCCACGAGCCCGACGCGCTTCGCCTGCAACTGCTGCAGCTCGGCACGGGCGCGGGCATCCTCCAGCCGCAGCAGCGGCTCGTCCTTGGAAACCCGCTCGCCCTCGCCCTTCAGCAAGGTCTTGAGGATGCCGCCCTCGAGGTGGCTGACCGTCTTGCGCTTGGAGTCGACGGCGACGACGCCGCTGGCGACGGCGGCATTGTCCAGCCGGGCGGTCACGGCCCAGGCGCCGAAACCGCCGAAACCGACCCCGATCGCCGCCACACCGGCCAGCACGAGACTGCGCAGGCTCGGCATGCGCTCATCCGCTTCATCCGGCGGCGGCGCCGCGACGAGGGCCCTTTCGGGGCGCTTGATCAGGGATCGCCCGGTCATGCCGTCGCTCCCCGAGCGGCGGGGGCCGGCTCCGGCTCGATCCCGACACGCCCGCTCGGCGTGATCATGCCGGCGATCGCCGCGCGGGGCCCGAATTGCTGGACGCGGCCGTCGCGCAGGACGAGCAGCTTGTCGACGACCTGCATCACCGAGGGCCGATGCGCGATCAGGACGACGATCGCGCCGGCCTCGCGCGCCGCCGTCACGGCGCGGATCAGGCTCTGCTCGCCCTCGGCGTCGAGATTGGCGTTCGGCTCGTCCAGGACAATCAGCCGCGGCATGCCGTAAAGCGCCCGCGCCAGGCCGATGCGCTGCCGCTGGCCGCCCGAGAGCTTGAAATCGCTGTCGGCGACGCTGGTGTCGTAGCCGAGCGGCAGCCTTCCGATCAGCTCGTGCACCCCGGCGATGCGCGCCGCCTCCAGGATGGCGTGCGGATCGGGGTCGTGCATGCGCGCGATATTCTCGGCGATCGTGCCGTTCAGCAGCGAAACCGATTGCGGCAGATAGCCGACCATCGCCCCGAAGGAGCCCCGCTCCCAGAGATAGGTGCTGTGGCCGTCGAGATAGACGCCCCCGGCATTCGGCTTGAGCACGCCGACGAGGAGCCGGGCCAATGTCGACTTGCCCGCGCCCGACGGCCCCACGACGCCGAGAACCTCGCCGGGCTCCAGCGAGAAGGAGACGCCCTTGATGACGGTCTGCTCGGAGCCCGGCGGCGCGAAGATCGCGCGATCGACCACGAGATCGCCCTGGCAGGGCGGCGTCGGCACGCTCTGCCGCTGCGAGCGGCGCGACAGGACGAGTTCGCGCACCCGCTTCCATGCGGTCGCCGCCAGGACCCATTGCCGCCAATCCGTGATCATCGAATCGAACGGCGCCAGCAGCCGGCCGAGCAGGATGCTCGCGGCCATCAGCGTGCCTGCCGTGACCTCGTTGCGGATGATCAGGATCGCGCCCGTCGCATAGATCGAAAGCTGCATCGTCATCCGCGAGGCGCGCGTCACCGCCGCGATCAGCTTGCCGCGGCGCGTGCCCATGTCGAGCTGCTCGATCATCGCGAGCTGCTGGCCCCGCCAGCGCTGCGCCAGTGCCGGCAGCATGCCCATCGCCTCGATGGTTTCGGCGTGGCGGAGGCTGGCGCCGACCTCGTTGATGCTGGCGACGCCGGCCTCGTTGGCCTCCTTCAGGACCCGCCGCGTCAGCATGTCCGACAGGACGCCGAGCAGCAGCAGGATGATCAGCGAGGCCAGCCCCACCAGCCCGTAGACCGGATGGAGAAGGAACAGCACGGCGAGAAAGATCGGCGACCAGGCCGCCTCGAGCGGCGTCGCGATCGCCGAGCTCGCGATGAAGAAGCGGATGTCGTTGAGATCCCGGATCGCCTGCGTCGCCTGGCCCGAGCCCTGCTCCAGCGAGGCGCTGACCGCAGCCTGCAGGGCAGGCAGGTTGAGCCGCCGCGCGAAGATGCTCGCCATGGTCTGGAAGGTCAGCGAGCGGATGAACTCGATCGTGCCGTACAGCGCGAGCGCGCCGACGGCGATGACCAGCAGCATCGTCAGCGTGTCGTAGCTATGGCTGACGGTGACCCTGTCCTGGACCTGCATCATGAAGAGCGGGACGGTCAGCAGCAGCAGATTCACGCACAGGCTGAGAAGGGCCGCATAGCCGAGGCCGCCGAAGAACGACCTCTGCAGATCCCGGATCAGGACATCGGGAGCCGGCTTCACCGCCTTCATGCATATCTCCGCGAGCGTGGGTGGTCGGGCTGATGAAAGCGATGTCGCCATCACCGTGCGTCGCCCGGCTGTCAGCGCGCTCAAACGAGATATGGGACCAGTGTCAAGATTATGACAGATTAGACTTCTATTCCAGCGTACCGGATAGCAGCAAATGAGGCCTTATTGTGCGATATTTCGAAATTCGAACCAGTTCACGACCGTTTCAGAATTTCTAGATTCTTACCATTCAATCAAGAAAATCGGCATGTACTTTGCTTATAGGCTCCGTGGGGGAAAGGAAGAAACCCGGATGGATTGTTCAAACATCAATCAAGTGGGGTAAGGGATGCACTTCAAATTGCATGGCGGCGAGCAATTTTCAGGCAGATCCTTGAACGGCCAGCACCGGCCGAACAGCGATGGCGAAGTGGACGAGGGTCCGGATCGGAGAGTTTCGGCCTTCGATCTGGCCCGTGTCATCGAGCGGGTGAGTCGGCGCTTCCTCGATTATCTGCGCCTCGAGCTGGGCAAGCTCGGCATCGACGACATTTCACCGGCACAGGTGATGATTCTGCTCACCATCGGCCAGGGCGAGATCGCCGTCCGTGATCTGCTGGATCGCGGGCATTACGGCGGCTCCAACGCCTCCTACAATCTCAAGCAGCTCGTCGAGAGCGGCTATCTGGAGCGCGGAGCGTCTCCGCGCGACAGGCGGCTGGCCCGGATCTCGCTCTCGCTCAAGGGGCAGATGCTGTGCGAGCGGCTGCGCCAGATCGACGAGGCCAGCGCCTGCGGCGCACGCTCCGGGAACGCGCTCGATGCCGATTTCCTGACGACCCATGAAACCCTGCGCCGGCTCGAGCAGTGGTGGAATGACTCCCTCCGCTACAGCGGCATCCTGCTGGCCTCATGCATATCCTATTCGTTCATCGTTCGGGATCTGGTCAATTCGCTGCTCTGATCGCGAGCCTCGTCGCCCAGGGCGACGAGGTCACGCTGATCAGCGAACGCCCGGCGCCCGGGCAGCCCGGCCTGCGTCAGCTCGCCTACACGGTCGCAGCCGCCTCGACGCAACATCCGGCGCTCGTCGCCACCGATTATCATCTGCGGACCGGCGAAGCCGTCGCCGGGCTGATGACCTCGCTTGCGACGAGCGATCCGCCCGATGTGGTGATCGGGCATACCGGCTGGGGCGGTCTGCTGTTTGCGCGCGACGCCCTGCCGGATGCCGCTTTGCTCGGCTATTGCGAATATTATTATCGCAGTTCCGGATCGGATCTGGATTTCGGGGCGACGGCGCCGATTCCCCAGCCGGAGCGGCAGCGCATCCGCATGCGCAATGCCGCGCAGCTTCTCGCCCTCGACACGCTCGACGCCGCCTATGCGCCGACGCAGTGGCAACGCCGGCAATATCCTGCCGCCTATCGCCGGCGCATCGCCGTCTGCCATGACGGGATCGACACGGTCGTCTGCCGGCCCGAGCCTCGGGCCGGCTTCTGCCTGCCGGACGGCCGCGTGCTCACGCCGGGCATGCCCGTGGTCACTTTCGCCGCGCGCGATCTCGACCCCTATCGCGGCTATCCGCAGTTCATGCGGGCCGCAGCTCTCCTGGCCGAGCGCCATCCCGAGTCGATCCTGGTCGCCGTCGGCGGCGATGGAGCCGGTTATGGGCGCCCGCGCGAGGACGGCATTTCATGGCGCGAGGCGATGCTGGCGGAAACCGGGCTCACCGGCCGCATCGTCCACATCCCCTGGCTACCCTATGAGAGCCTGATCAGGCTCTTCCAGGTCTCGGCGGCACATGTCTATCTCACGGTGCCCTTCGTCCTCTCCTGGTCATTGCTGGAAGCGATGGCCTGCGGCTGCCTCGTCGTCGGCTCGGACACACCGCCGGTGAGGGAGGTGATCCGGGATGGGGTCAACGGCTTCCTCGCCCCGTTCGACGATCCGGCCCTTCTGGCGCAACGAATCGGGGAGGCGCTTCAGCGCGCGCCGCTGACGGCTCCACTGCGTCGCGCCGCCCGCGAGACGGTCCGCGCCGGCTATGAGCGCGAGCGCTGCATCGATCGCCAGCTCGGCTGGATTCGAAGGCTCGCCGGGTAGACGCATGTTCGCGCTCGATGAAAGGATGCGGAAGGCCTGAAGGCGACGGCGACCTCAACCCGGCGAGCGCCAGTGGAATCCGGAGCGGACGGAACGGGGCGAGGCCCGGCTTCAAAGATCGTGTCCGGTTTCGCACGAACCTGCCGCGCCTGACGGGATCCGTCATCCGGGGCGGCGTCCGCTTCTGGACAGCCAGCGGTCTTGGCGACTGTGGTGGACGTCGCTCAGCTGTTCGCCCCCGACATGTGCCGCGCGATGATATAGCCGAAGGTGAGCCCCGGACCGAGCGTGATGCCGGGGCCGGGATAATTGCCCCCCATGATGCTCGCCGCATCGTTGCCCACAGCATAGAGCCCGCCGATCGGCTTGCCTTCCGTGGTGAGGGCTTCGCCGTTGCGGTTGGTCTTCAGGCCGGCGAAGGTGCCCAGATCGCCGATATGGAGGCGCACCGCATAGAACGGCCCGTTCTCCACCGGAGCAAGGCATGGGTTGGGCTTGACCTCCTGGTCGCCCAGACAGCGGTTATAGGCCGTGCTGCCCTTGCCGAATTCGGGATCCTCGCCCTTGCGGGCATGCTCGTTATAGGACGCGACCGTCCGCTCGAGCTGGGCCCCGTCGGCTCCGATCTCCCGCGCGAGATCGATCAGCGTGCGCCCGCGCAGAAGATAGCCCGATTTGATCAGGCGCTCGTAGGGAACCGGCGCGGGCTTGGCGAAGCCGAGGCCGTATTTCCGGTAGGTGCGATGATCGGCGATCAGCCAGGCGGCGTTTTCCGTTCCCTCCTCGGCGCAGCGCTGGATCATCGCGCGGCAAAAATCGTGGTAGGAATTGGCCTCGTTGACGAAACGCCGCCCGGAACGGGTGATGGCGATGATGCCCGGCTTATAGCGGTCGACGAAATGGGGAAAGGTGCCCGGCGTGCCGTCGGGCCGGACGGGCCGCGAGATCGGCACCAGCGCGGCGGCATTCGGATATCTCTTCTCGATCTCGGCGCCGGCGGTCTCGCCCAGCCGCAGGCCGTCGCCGGTGTTGCCGGGCGGAGCGGGAGAAGCGTGCTCGTACCCGCTCGGCGCATGGGGCAACAATTGCCTGCGCAGGATCGGGTCCTGCGGAAAGCCGCCAGCCGCCATCACCACGCCGCGCGCGGCATGGACCTCGCAACGGCCGGTCGGCGTATCCAGCACGGCGCCGACGATCCGGCCGCCCTTCCCGGTGATCAGGCTGGTCGCCGGCGAACTGGTCCAGATCGGCACGCCCTTGTCGAAGCAGGATTTCGCCAGCCGCCCGATCAGGGCGTTGCCGTTCACCAGCCGCATCGGCCGCCCGTAGAAGGCCATGTCGCGGACGAACCTGGCCATCAGCCTGGCCACATAGAACAGGGAAACCGGCGAGCGCGTCACGTTGAAGAAATGCTGCAGTTCCTTGCCCGAGCCGATCATCATGCCCAGAAAGGTGATCTCGCGCAGCGGCGGTCGCAGCCGGGCGATCTCCCCGCCCAGTTCGCGCCCGTCGAAGGGACGGGCGACGACCGCGCGGCCGCCCGATGTTCCGCCGGGAGCATCGGGGTGATAATCGGAGAACTCCCGGCCGACATCGAACTGCAGGGTCGTGTTCGCCTCGAAGAACTCCACCGCCTGGGGCGCGGCATCGAGGAAGGCATCGATGCGCTCCGCATCGTAGAAAGCCCCGGTCTCGTGCTTCAGATAGGTGCGGGCCTGCTCGACGCTGTCCTCGACCCCCGCCCGCCTGGCCGGGCCGCTGTTGGGAACCCACATCCAGCCGCCCGAGCGCGCGGTCGTGCCGCCGAAGACGGGCTCCTTCTCCGCCACGATGACCTTCAGCCCGCGATGCGCCGAGGCCACTGCGGTTGCGAGCCCCGCGCATCCCGACCCCACGACCAGAACATCGCATTCGACGCGTCTCATCCACCGATCCCCCTCAGGAACAAGGCCGATATGATCGATGGACGAGGTCGGGCCCCGGTCCCTCGCCAGCCGATGCGCAACGACGGCGCCGTTATTATATTATAGCGAAGCCATACGTCAAAGAATAATTGACGATCAGAGCGGCGCGCCGCCGGGAAAACGCCGTCAAAGGCGATGCGCCGGAAATGCCCAGTGCGACCGGAGCAGGGCCGACATGGCAAGTAAATTGTCATAAGACAAAATAATTCGTAATTGACAGATTTCTTGCCTATCCGATATAACGCTGCCCGAGCCGGCCGGGTCGGCGCGCCGTCAGCGGGAGTAAGCGATGTACGAAAAGCTGCTGTCACCGGCGAAGGTTGGACCCTGGGAACTGGCCAACCGGGTGGTGATGCCGCCGCTGACCCGCAGCCGGGCGGACGGCGAATGGGTCCCGAACGCGCGCGCCGCGGAATATTACGGCCAGCGCAGCAGCGCGGGCCTCATCATCTGCGAGGCGACGCAGATCAGCCCGGACGCGACGGGTTATCCGCGCACCCCCGGCATCTGGAGCGCCGGGCAGACGGCGGGCTGGAAGACGGTCGTCGATGCCATCCACGCGGGCGGCGCCAAGGCAGTCATCCAGCTCTGGCATTGCGGCCGGGTTTCGCATCCGGACAACCAGCCCGACGGCCGCCAGCCGATGGCGCCCTCGGCGGTCAAGGCGGACAAGCAGGTCTGGAGCGACAAGGCGGGCGGCCTCGTCAGCGTCCCGATGCCCCGCGCGATGACCGAGGAGGACATCCGCGATGTCATCGCATCCCATCGCAAAGCCTGCGAGAACGCCCTGGCAGCGGGTTTCGACGGCGTGGAACTGCATGGCGCCAACGGCTATCTGATCGACCAGTTCGCCTCGTCGAACACCAACCTGCGCAGCGATGGCTGGGGCGGCACCCGCGAAAAGCGGATGCGCTTCATGGAAGAGGTGCTGAGGGCGGCGATATCGGTCTATCCGAAGGACTGCGTCGGCATCCGCCTTGCGCCTTACGGCACCTTCAACACGATCGACGACGACGACGCCCTGGCCAAGTACAAGGCCATGCTCGCGGCCGCGGAGAAGCTGGGCCTGGGCTATGTCCATATCATCCGCCCCATCGTGAGCGGCAACATGCAGGTGGGAGCCTCCCCTCTCGACCGCGCCGCCATCGAGATCGCGCGCGAGCTGTTTTCCGGAACGATCATCGGGGTCGGCGGCTATGACGCCGCCAGCGCCGAGGACGATCTTCAGGCCGGCCGTATCGACCTGGTCGCCTTCGGCCGAGCCTTCGTCGGCAATCCCGATCTCGTCCGCCGCATCCGCGAGGGGATCGCGCTGGCCGAAAGCGATCCGACGACCTGGTATGCCGCCGGCGACGCCGGCTATATCGACTACCCGCCAGCGGGCTGACGCCGCGCCGCTTCCGCACATGCGCTCGTCCACTCCCCGCGAAGGGTGGCGCCCGATGGGGCAAGCGCCGAAGAAATACGCAAATGCAATGCTGTTCATCGCTCCCATTTGTCTCGTGATGCGATGCAATGTAAGTGATATCCTTCAGAGGAAATGAGTCCGAAGAAAACGCTGGCCGCGCATGAATGACGTTTCGATCGAACCGGATATGGCGCGCCTGTATCCCTGACGCCCTGCATCCCGCTGCTCCGCGAGAGAATAACGGTTAAACAGCATGTCAGAACGATCAGGAAATGCAAAAGCCGTGATAAGCAAAACTTTATCATATAATAGAACAGATAAAGTAGAAGGCCGCGGGGTGCAATCCATCGAGGTCGGTGGGCGCCTTCTCTCCGTTCTATCGCTCGCGAGTCAGCCGCTTATGCTGAAGGATTTGGCCACGATGGCGGATATGCCGGCCGGACAGGCTCACGCATATCTTGTGAGTTTCCGAAAATTTGAACTGGTCGAGCAGGACGCCAGCGGCCTCTACAGGCTGGGGCCCTTCGCGCTGCAACTCGGCGTCGCGCGCATGCGCAGCTTTACCCCGCTCCAGGTCGCCTGCGCCTCCATCGGCGATCTGGCGAATCGCCTGGGCCTGATGGTGACGATCGCCGTCTGGGGAACCCATGGACCGACGATCGTGCAGGTCAACGAGGGCGTCGAGCAGATACACGTCAACCTGCGCCCCGGCACCGTCTATTCCATCTCTGGAACGGCGACCGGACGGGTTTTCGCGGCCTACCTTCCCGACGAGCTGATCCTGCCGCGCGCGACGAAGGAGATCAAGGGCAAGAGCCAGTCGCAGATCCCGGCGGGCAAACCGATGGATATGAACGCCTTCAAGCAGGAGATCGGACGCATCCGCGAGCTCGGCTATGGCATCACCGAGAACCTGCCGGTCCCGGGAGTGAGCGCCATCGCGGCGCCGGTGTTCGATCACACCGGCCAGCTGCAGCTGGTCGTCACGCTCGTCGGCGATTCCAAGAAGCTGAAGGTCACGGAGAAAATCTGGGAAGCCGACAAGCTGCTGGAATTCACCAATCGCCTGACGGTCCAGAACGGCTTCGTCCTGCCGACGCCGGCGTCCGAGCCCGCGTCTGCACCGAAGAAGCGCACATCCACCAGAGGCAAGACCGGCGGCACGGTATCCAAGATCCCGCTGCGCCAGGGCGGCGCACAGCGCCGTCAGCACGTCTGAGCGATCGACAGGCCGATATTTGAGGCGACTGCCTCCGGAACCGGTCGATCGGGAGCAGTCCCCAATGCTTCGTCGACGATGGTGGGGATATCCGGCTGCCGGGACGGCGGGGCCTCGCAGGAGCGCCGCCCTCCCGATACGGCGCCGCCGCAAGCCCGGCGGACGATGAAGAGCCGCGACGCCTCCATCCGCGGCGATGGGCTTTCGCCGATTGGGTTCTTGCCACGGTTGAACCCGGGATCAAGGTAAGAGCTGGGCCAAGAGCTGGGCCAAGGCCAAGACCGACATCAGGCCGCTCCAGAATGCGCACCGCGGCGCCGCATCGCCCCCGCATCGATCTGCGCTGCACCGGCCGCGGTCCGATCGGCGGGCAGCGTTCACGGGCTTGCGTCGTGCCGCCCCGCGCGCCGACGCCCTCCCCTCGCCTTGGCCGGGGCGCATTTCTCCTGAGGCAGGAAGCCCCTGAAAACCCCGGGACGATGGCCGGAAGTGATTTCGTATTTAGTTCATTCATTCGCAGTGTACAAATTATCTCTTGCCATATCGCCGGCTGCGCCGTAGCATCTCCGACACGTGCCGCAGAGAATGCGCGAACAACAATCAAGAGGGTGCGCCAAAGCCTATGGTCGATGTCACTGTTGAGCGGCTTTCCAAGAAATTCGGCGGGCTCAATGCCGTCGACGACGTCTCGTTCACGGTTCCGTCGGGAACCGTGCTGACGCTTCTCGGCCCGAGCGGTTGCGGCAAGACGACGATCCTGCGTTGCATCGCCGGCCTCGAGACGGCGACCGGTGGGCGCATCTCGATCGGCGGCGATCCCGTTTTCGACAGCGAGCGCGACATTCTCGTCCCGTCGGAGAAGCGCGAGATCGGGATGGTGTTCCAGTCCTATGCGATCTGGCCCCATCTCACCGTGTTCCAGAACGTGGCCTTTCCCCTGAAGCTGCGCTCGGTCGGCAAGGCCGAGTTGCAGGAGAGGGTCATGGCGGCCCTCAAGAGCGTGGATCTCGACCATCTTCACGACCGCTATCCCAACCAGCTCTCGGGCGGGCAGCAGCAGCGGGCGGTGCTGGCGAGATGCCTCGTCTACCGCCCTCGCGTCCTGCTGCTCGACGAGCCGCTCGCCAACCTCGACGCCGCGCTGCGGGAGGAAATGCGTTTCGAGCTGCGCGAAGTGCAGCAGAAATTCGGCCTGACGAGCATCTACGTCACGCACGATCAATCGGAAGCCATGGCGCTTTCGGACAACATCCTGGTTCTGAGCGGCGGCTCGATCATCAGCTCCGGTTCGCCGCGCGAGGTCTTCTCGAAACCGCAGCACCGTTTCGTCGCGTCCTTCCTCGGCGGGGCCAACCTGATCCCGGCCCGGATCGTCGTCGGGCGCCAGGGGCCGCCGCAGATCGTCGGGATCGATGCGGCAGGCGCGCTTCTGGTCGAAGGGGAAGGCGATGTCGGGCTCGCGACGACGGTCTCCGTGCGTCCTTCGGACGTTTCGCTGGTCCCCGTCGGCAAGACTGATCCGGTGGCGGTGACCGGCACGTTGAGGCGCGTGACGTTCCTCGGAGAGGTCAACGACTGCGTCGTCGAGATCGCCGGATGCGAAATTCGCGCGCGGACCGATCCGGATGGCCAATGGCAGATCGGCGAAACCGTCGGCATCGCCTTCCACCCCTCGCGTACGTACCTGCTTGCCGCAGAGGATAAGTGATGCGGCATCAGACGTATAAGCAACCGCTTTTCTGGTTTGCCGCCGTATGCGTGCTGATGCTCACGGTCTATCCGCTGGGGTGGCTGTTCTACGGCAGCATCTCGCGGCGGGCCGGCGGGCTCACGCTCAATCATTACGCCGACGCCTTCACCGCCGTCTCCAACATTCAAACGATCTGGAACTCGATCCAGCTGGTTCTCTGGTCGATTCCGTTCGCCCTCGTCATGGGGGTCTTCTCCGCCGTGACGGTGGCGCGGCTCGACATACCGTTCAAGGGCATCGTCCGGGCTTCGAGCATCGTGGCGTTCGTCAGCCCTCCCTGGGTCGGGGCCATTGCCTATGCCTATTTGATGTCGCCCAACGCGGGAGGCATCAATCTCATCATCGACCAGCTGATCGGGGTGAAGCCGTTCAACATCTTCTCGATGGGGGGCATGGTCTTCTGCACGATCCTGTTCCTCTACCCGTACATGTTCCTGACGACCTTGTCAGCGCTGGAGAACATCGATTCGTCCTATGAAGAGGCGGCCATCACCACCGGCTGCTCCCCGGTCCGGACGCTGGCGACCATCTCGATCCCGCTGATCACCCCGGCGCTGATCACCTGCACGATCTTCTCGATCATCATGGTGTGGTCGCTCTATTCCGTGCCGGCGCTGCTGGGAATGCCGTCGAAGATCTATGTTTTCGCCACCTACCTGTTCTTCCTCCTGGGAGGCTTCCCGCCACGGATCGAGCTTGCCTCGGCGATCGCGATCATCTTCGCGGTCATTGCCGGGCTCATGGTGTGGCTCGGCTTCAGGCTCGTCCGCCAGGCGCAGATCGGCCGTTTCCAGGTCGTCGGCGGGAAGGGTCACAAGCGCCTGAACCTGAGCGCCGGCAAGCTTCGCCTGCCGATCGCGCTCGTGAATCTTCTGATCATCTTGATCGCGATCATACTGCCCTATGTCGTGGTGGTGTATCTGTCGTTCTCGTCCGATATCTATAACTTCTCACTGAGCTTCACCCTCGCCCATCACCTCGGCGAGCTGGGGGCGCCGGCGATGTTGCGGATCATCGGCAATACTCTGGTGCTCGCGCTCGCCACCGCCGTGCTCGGCAGCGCCATCGCCCTGGTGATCGCCTTCTTCGATTTGCGGATGCCGTCCAAGTCCTCCGCCTTCGTCTCCGCGCTTGCCATGTTCCCGGTCGCGATCCCGTCCGTCGCCTTCGTGATCGGCGTGATGTGGGGCTGGATCCAGCCGCCGGTCGTGCTCTACGGCACATTGCTGATCATGGTGTTCGCGCAGGTCGCAAGGTTCCTGCCGCTGGCCACGCAGCACTTCCGCGACGGCCTGAACCAGATCCATGTCTCGCTGGAGGAAGCGGCCTGCGTCTGCGGCGCCAGCCGGTTCCAGACGCTCCAGAAAGTGTCGATCCCCATCATCCGCCCCGTCCTGATCGCGACGCTGCTGCTGCTGTTCATGTCCAGCATGCGCGATCTGATCACGCCGATCTTCCTCGGCACCGGGACACCCTCGACCACCGTAATGTCGTCAAGAATCTTCTTCATGTGGACGGAAGGAGAGATTTCACGAGCAGCGGCTGGAACCGTTCACTTCATAGTATTGATGGCCGCAATATACTTTGTCTGCTGGCTTCTGTTACGCAAATCTGGGGTGAAAATAATATAAACCAGAACCATCGAACAACGGAGGAGGAACTCATGTCTTTTATCGGAAATATGTCACGGCGCCAGGCGCTTGCGATGCTGGCGAGCACGCCCTTGATCGGGCAGGCTGGTCTTGCGAGGGCGCAGAACGCCTCGGTAGAGCAGCTTCTCGCGGCCGCCAAGAAAGAGGGCAAGGTCGTCGTTTACAGCATCTTCCCGCAGACAGTCGAAGCGGCGATGATGGCGATGTATCAACAGGATACCGGCATCACGATGGAATACAGCCGCATCGGCGGCACCAATCCGACGCTGCAGAAGTTCTATACGCAGGAGAAGGTCGGGCAGCACCTCACGGACGTCATCGTCCTCGAGAAATCCGCGTCCATCATCATGGCCAACGATCGCCTGGCGGCCGCCTATGCGCCGCCGGTGAAGTCCTCGATCCTGCCGGCGTTCCAGTCGAAGGACGATTTCGCCCACACCGCCATCGCTTCGTTCCAGGTGGTCGTCTACAACAAGGACCTGGTGAAGCAGGATCAGCTGCCGCGCGAGTGGAAAGACCTCGCCAAGCCCGAGTTCAAGAACAAGATCGTCGTTGGGTCTCCGGAAAACAGCGGCTCCGTCCTGGTGCTGATCAAGACGCTGGTCGATATGTACGGCTGGGACTTCATCCAGGCGCTGATCTCGAACGGCCTGATCGAAACCACCCGCGAGGTCGAGGGCGCGGATCTCGTGGCGCGCGGCGAGCGGACCGTGGCGGTGATCGCCCAGACGGCCCCTGCGGCGCAGATCAAGGCAGGCGCTCCCATCGGGTTCCACTTCCCCGACCGCCCGGTCGCGGTGGAGTTCTCCGCTTCCGTGCCGGCCAACACGCCCCATCCCAACGCCGCGCGCCACTTCCTCAACTATATGCTCTCGGAGAAGTACCAGACGCGCGTCGTCACCGATCTCGGCGGCTACAGCGTCCTGCCGCAGGTTGCCCCGCCGGCCGGCTTGCCGCCGCTGGCGAGCCTGAAGGTCGAGCCGTTCGACTATGCCGCGATGCTCGACGTGCGGGACACGATCCTGGAGCGCTGGCGCACCATGATGAGCAAGAAATAAGCGGGAAGCGTCTTCCGCGGGGTGTCATGCCCCGCGGAAGACGCGCCCGGCTGCTCAGGTTTCCGTCCGCAAGTTACCCTTGGGTCCATCATGAACATTATCGATTTTCGCCTGCGCCCACCCTATGGCGGGTTTCTCAACGCCAACTTCAAGCGCGTCGAGATCATCGCTCGCTTCACCAATCAGCTTGGCTTCGAGCAGGCCGAATCGGTGAAGAAGCTGTCCATGGACCTGCTGTTCAAGGAGATGGAGCAGGCCGGAATCACCAAGGGTGTCGTGGTCGGCCGGAATACCGCCCAGATCGGCGCGGTTCCCAATACCAGCGTCGCCGAAATCGCAAAGACGTTCCCCGATAAATTCGTCGCCGTCGCCTCGGTCGATCCGACGACGCGCAAGGATTCCATGCTTCAGATCGAAGAAGCGCGCACGCTCGGGATGAACATGATCAACATGGAGCCCGGCCTCTCCGCCGAGCCGAAATACTTCGACGACAGGCGCCTCTACCCGATCTACGCCTATTGCGAGGACAAGAACGTTCCGGTGATCCTGATGGGCGGCGGCAATACCGGCCCCGACATCAGCTACAGCTCGCCCGAGCACATCGACCGCGTGCTGAACGATTTTCCGGAGTTGAAGGTGATTTCCGCCCACGGCAACTGGCCCTGGGCGAAGGAAATCATCCATGTCGCATTCCGGCGCGCGAATTTGTACATCTCGCCCGACATGTATCTGCACCATCTGCCCGGCATGGACGACTATGTGAAGGCGGCCAACAGCTTCCTGTCCGAGCGTTTCCTGTTCGGCACCGCCTATCCGCTCACGCCGATCGTCGAATATACGAAATGGTTCCAGTCGCTTCCGATCAAGACGGAGGCGATGGAGAATATTCTGTATCGCAATGCGGAACGGCTGCTCGCCAACAAGCCGCGGTGGTAATGCGGGCGGCTTGAACAGCGGCGCGCGCCGACCTGTTTGCTTTCATCGATCAGCGGCGCGGAGGGAGCTATCCGGTTCGCCACTGGACCACAAATCATATTATCGAAGGCGACGGCGTGGAAGCGCCCCGCCTGATGGACGAATACCACGATGACCTGCTGAAGGTTGACGGCGCCTGGAAATCTCAGCGGCGCGAGGTCACGGTCAGCGCGACAAATGCCGGCCTGCAGCTCCGATACTGGATCGAGGCGCCCAATCCCCAGCCTTGCCGGACCTTCCTGTCCGTGACGCGACGGATGCCTGCGCGGCCCGCTGCGACCGGTCCCAAGCGCAGTCCGAGCCCGATCCCGGCAGTGACGGACGGCCCGGTTAGGCGGCGCGGCGGATACCGAAGACAACTTTGCTATTGACGAATTATTTCAGCATGGTCAGAATTGATGGCCATTCAGCGACATGGACGCTCGTGGCTTGGCGATCCGGCTTGCCGGGGGGCATCGAAGCGTCCTTCGTCTGAACGGCACGCTTGAGAAACAACGCTGGCTCTCGGAGAGATGCATGTCTGCGCAGAGGAAGAACCCCACCTGGCGCGAGCTCATGGCGCAGAACAAGCCGCTCGTCCTCCCCGGCGCCCATGATGCGTTCAGCGCCCGGCTCATCGCCGATGCGGGCTTCCCGGCCTACTTCATCGGCGGCTTCCCCGTGATCGGCGCGCGCTACGGCCTGCCGGACATCGGCCTGGTCGGGCTCGGCGAGATGCATCAGAACGTCAGCGAGATGATGGCGGCCAGCGCGTTGCCCGTGCTCGTCGATGCCGATGACGGCTATGGCGATGTCAAGAACGTGGTCCGCACCACCCGCGCCTATGAGCGGCTGGGAGCCTCGGCGATCTTCTTCGAGGACCAGGTCGCTCCGAAGCGCTGCGGCCACATGGCCGGCAAGGTCCTGGTTCCGACCGAGACGATGGAGGCCAAGCTCAGGGCGGCCGCCGCGGCGCGTGAGGACAAGGAGTTCTTCATCATCGCCCGCACCGACGCGCGCGATGTCGAGGGCCTCGATGCCGCGTTCCGCCGCGCCGAGCGATATCTCAAGGCCGGCGCCGACGGGCTGTTCATCGAGTCCCCGCGCAGCGTCGAGGAGCTCGGGAAGATCGGCGGCTCCTTCGGCGTGCCGCATCTGGCCAACATGCTGGAAGGCGGTGTCACGCCGATCCTGTCGAACGCCGAGCTCGGCGAGATGGGCTTCTCGATGATCATTCACGGCATCAATCTTCTGATGCGCTCCGCTCGCGTGATGAAGGAGACGCTGGCGGCCCTGCGCGAGGACAAGCTGAAGCCCGACGTGAACGCCGTCAGCTTCGAGGAATACAAGCGCCTCGTCGGCTTCGGCGATTGGGCGGACATCGACAACACGTTCAGATCGTGACCATCGGCCGTCGCCCGGCCTCGCCCGGCGACCCGATCGACCAGCCAATATGACGATGGAGAAGACAATGGGTAGGCTTACGGGACGCAATTGCCTGGTGACCGGGGCCGCGCGCGGAATTGGTCTGGCGTTCGCTCAGGGGCTGGTGCGGGAAGGCGCCAATGTCACCCTCGTCGATCTGGACCCCTCCGTGGCGGATGTCGCCGCCAAGGTGAACAGCGAGAGCGCGAGCCCCGGCGTGGGGCGCGCGATCGGCGTGAAGGCCGACGTCACCGAGCGCGGCGATATCCGCGCCGCCGTGGAGCGGACCGCGAAGGAGTTCGGCTCGCTCGACGTGATGTTCAACAACGCCGGCATCAACAAGCCGCTGAACTTCATGGACGTTACGGAAGAGAACTGGAACCTGGTGATGCGGGTCAACGCCTTCAGCGTTCTGATCGGCACGCAGGAGGCCGCGCGCCAGATGATCGCCCAGGGCAAGGGCGGCAAGGTCGTCAACACCTGCTCCGTCGCCGGGCGCCAGGGCTATGGCAATATGGCGCCCTATAGCGCCTCGAAGGCCGCGGTCCTCTCGCTGACCCAGGCCGCCGCGCGTTCGCTGGCCCAGCACAAGATCACCGTCAATGCGTTTGCGCCCGCCGTGGTGCAGACCCCGCTTTGGGAGCAGCTCGACAAGGATCTGGTCGATATCGGCTCGACCAAGGAAGTCGGCCAGGCGGTCCAGCAGTTCTCGGCCGCGATCCTGCTCGGCGCCGCCAAGCCCGAGGATCTGGTCGGCACGGCTCTGTTCCTGGCCAGCGACGATTCCAACTACATCACCGGCCAGACCATGATGGTCGACGGCGGCCGCTTCATGCTCTGACCGCAAGCCGATGGGCAGCGACGACGGCGGCCCGTTATCGGACGGCCCCTTGAAGGAGCAGGACATGCTGAAGCGAATGACGCTGCTGGCGCGGCGCAGCGATCTCACCTTCGACGCGTTCTCGAGCCATTGGCTCGGGACTCACGGCGAAATCGTCACCCGGATGCCGATGGTGCACGGCTACGTCCAGAACCCGATCGGCCGGCGCCTGCTGGAGAAGCTCAATCCGCAAGATCCGTTCTCCTTCGACGGCATCGTCGAGCTTTGGTTCGCCGATGCGCAGGCGCAGAAAACCGCCTTCGCCTCCGCCGCGGCCAAGGAGCTGCCCGTGGACGAGCTGAACTTCATCCGCGGCATCACCATCTTCCCGGTGGAGGAGAGCCGCCAGGATGCGGGCGGCTACCCGCTCAAGGTGATGGTCGCCGCGCGCTTCGGCGGCGGCGATGCCGAGGCGCATATCACCGCGCTTACCAGGATGTTCGCCTCCCTGCCGGGCGTGCGGGTCGCCGCCGTCAACCGCCTCGGCGAGGTCGGCTGGCGGGATCATCTGTGGCACGAGCCCGAGCCGCCCCAGCTGCTGATCGAGCTCGCTTGCGAGAACACCGTCACGCTCGACCGGCTTGCCGATCAAGCCGCGCTCTCCGCCCTGCATGCCTCGCTCACCGCTTCGGGCGGGGCGCTCGAATGCTATCGGGTCGATCCCCGGACGATCATCTGAATCCGACTCTCGGCCGGTTTGTCGTCGAGCCTCCCCGTCATTCCCGGCAGAACCGGCAGGCAAGCGGCCTGTCGCGGGCATCGATGCGGCCGTCGCCATCCCCGACGGCGTTATGGAGCGGAAGCGGCGACGCGCCATATCTGTTTCGTTACTGACATATCCATTCATGAAAAACAGAATAAGCCTTGCACCCGGCGGCACGTCGGCATAGCATCGCCGAGCCGGAGCGGTCGGCTCCAGGCCCCGCATACCGGCTCAGGCGCCAGGGCAATCGAGGCCAGACCATGATCATTGATTTTCGTGTGAGACCGCCCTTCAAAGGCTTCCGGGGCAGCTTTCTGTACCGGCCGCGCAACCCTAGCCCCGATCCGGTGACAATGCCTGCATTGCAGATCGGATTGGAACGCTACCGCTCCTTCGAGGAGCAATCCATGGAAGCCTTCATGGAGGAGATGGACGAGGCCGGCATCGACATGGCCGTCGCCATCGGGCGGCAGGCCCCCGCGCCGTATAACGGCGTCCCCAACGAGGATGTTGCGGAGCTGGTCAAGCTCTATCCGGGCCGGTTCCTCGGCATCGGCGCCGTCGACGGCTCGAACGTCAAGGCAGCTCTCGCCGAAATCGACCGGATCGTCGACCTCGGCCTGCGCGGCGTCGCGATGGACAACGGCTATTGCAACCCGCCCCTCTACAACAGCGACGAACGCCTGTTCCCGATCTACGCGAAATGCGAGGAGCTCGGGCTGATCCTTTCACTCACGAGCAGCATTTTCCTCGGGCCGGACCTGACCTACAGCGACCCGGCGACCATTCAGCGCGTCGCGCTCAAGTTCCCGAAGCTGAAGATCGTCGTTCCCCATGGGTCATGGCCGTGGACGGTACAGATGTGCGCCGTCGCCATGCAGTGCACCAACATCTATCTGGTTCCGGATTTCTACATGCATCTCCCGAATATGCCGGGAGCCGACGAGTTCCTGAAGGCGGCCAACTTCTATCTGAGCCACAGGCTGATTTATGCAAGCAGCTACCCTGTGCGCCCGCTCGGGCAGAGCCTTCGCCAGTTCAAGGATCTCGCTTTCGCGGACGATGCGATCCGTCAGCGCTGCCTCGGCGAGAATGCCGCCCGTCTTCTCGGCCTCTCGACCTAGAGCATTTTCGAGCGAAGCGGACCCCGGTTCGCGTGAAGAAAATGCGATAAAACAAAGGCTTGTAGCAGTTCCGCGATTCGGGGAATTGCGGAATTGCCCTAGACACTGTGAGCACGGTGGCCGATGCTGGCGACCATGCCGGCCCGCTCCCTCTCTCATTCTCGCGCGAGGGAGCGGCGGTCCGGCGCGGCCTGACTTGGCGCCGGCATCGGCCATCCTGTGATCCTGGCCGCCGACCGCGGGCCGGGCGATGCGGATCGCTTGCAGAACTGGCGATGCTTCCACAAGCATCCGGCACGCAGGCCCGAAAGGCATGCGGCATTTGAGGAAGATTCATGACAGCTGACGTTCATTCCCGATCCACGATCTCTGTAGGCTCGTTGTTCGCACCGCTGGATCGCGGCCCGGTTCACCTGCGAAATCGCCTGGTGATGGCGCCGATGACGCGCCGTCAGGCACCTGGCGGCGTGCTGGGCGAGGCCAATGCAGCCTATTACCGCCGCCGCGCGGAATCCGGCGTCGGGCTGATCATATCGGAAGGAACCTGGATCGATCATCCGGTCGCCTCCGACGCGAAGGATATACCGCGCTTCTATGGCAGCGATGCACTCGCGGGCTGGCAGCTCGTCATCGACGAGGTCCACCGCGCCGGCGGACGGATTTTCCCGCAGATCTGGCATACGGGGACGCGCCGCCCCGTCGCCAGCGCCGGCTGGAACCCCGAATTGCTTCCGATCGGCCCCTCCGGCCTTGCCTTCGTCGAGCCGGGCGCCACCGAGCCGCGTCAGGTCAGCCGGCCGATGACGCAGGCCGACATCGATCAGGTCATCGAGGCTTTTGCCGAGGCTGCGGCCCGGGCTCACCGGATCGGGGCCGACGGCGTCGAGATCCACGGCGCGCACGGCTATCTCATCGATCAGTTCCTCTGGGAGAAGACCAACCACCGCACGGATTCCTATGGCGGCTCGCCGGAGAACCGGGTGAGGTTCGCCACGGAAATCGTCCGCGAGTGCCGCCGCCGCACGGCGCCCGACTTTCCCATCGGGCTGCGCTTCTCCCAATGGAAAGCCGCCGATTACGACGCTCGGATCGCGCATGATCCTCAGGAGCTCGCCCGCCTCCTGGAACCGCTCGCCGACGCGGGCGTGGACGTTTTCCACTGCTCCACCCGGCGCTTCTGGGAGCCGGCCTTCACGGGAAGCGACCTCAGCCTCGCCGGCTGGACGAAGAAGCTCACCGGCAAGATCACCATCGGCGTCGGCTCGGTCGGGCTCGATCAGGCTCATATCGCCCGACCGCAGGAGCAGGTTGGAGGCTACACGACCAAGACCGTGCCGCTCGACCGTCTCGTGCACCTGATGGAGCGTGAGGAGTTCGATCTGATCGCCGTCGGCCGTTCGCTGCTCGTCGATCACAAATGGCCGGAAAAGGTGCGCGACGGCGCCTGGGAGGACATTACCGCCTATTCATCGCAGTCGCGCAACGTCTTCTATTGAAGCGGGACGCCTGAACAGTAAAACGGCTGCAAGAGGCTCCGGCGAGGATCGACAGGCCCTCGCTGGAGCCTTGTCGTTATCGGGCCAGACAACCGCCCGTCGACGGGTATGGTCGTGCCGGTCAATATAGCTCGCCCCGCCCGACAGAAGCAGCGCCACGGGCGCGACCGGCAAAGCCCGCTCGCGCAGGTCCTCAGATTAAGGTCGCGTCGTCCCTGCGGGCCACCTTCTCCCGACAGACGGCTTGATGATGTGGACGCCCCTGCCCACCGGCGGCGCTATGGTGCCGATCCGGCTGCCGAAGCAGCGAGAGGAGCGTGCGCGATGACGATCACGACGATTGGACTGGACCTGGCGAAGAGCGTCTTTCAGGCGCATGGGATTGATGAGAACGGCGCGACGGCATTGGTCAGGAAGCTGCATCGCAAGCAGATGCTGCCGTTCTTCTCAAAGCTTCCGCCCTGCCTGATCGGCGTGGAGGCATGCGGAACGGCGCACCATTGGGCGCGAACGCTCTCGGCGATGGGACATGAGGTTCGCCTGATCCCGCCGTCCTACGTCAAGGCCTTCGTCAAGCGCGGCAAAAGCGACGCCCTCGACGCAGAGGCGATCTGCGAAGCGGTCCAGCGGCGGACAATGCAGTTCGTACCGGTGAAGACGGTCGACCAGCAGGGCATCCTCATGACCCATCGCGCCCGCTCGTTGCTTGTTCGCCAGCGCACGCAAGCCGCCAACGCCTTGCGATCGCATCTGGCCGAGCTGGGGCTTGTCGCCAATCCCGGCGTCGCCAATTTGGCGAGGCTCGCCGAGCAGGCGCTCTCGGACAGGGACGCGCTTCCTTCCTTCGCCCGCGCAGCGCTGGAGATCATGCTTCGCCAGATCGTGGCCCTCGGCCAGGAGATCGCGGAACTCGATCGGCAGATCGCCTCCTGGCATGTCGAGAGCGAAGCAAGCCGCAGGCTCGCCGCTATTCCGGGCCTTGGTGTGATCACGGCGACCGCGGTCGCCGCCACCGTCACCGATCCCGATCAGTTCCGCTCCGGCCGGCAGTTTGCCGCGTGGCTGGGCCTGACGCCACAGCAGCAGTCGACCGGCGGCAAGACCAGGCTGGGCGGAATCTCGAAGCAGGGAGACCGCTACCTCCGTCGATTGCTCGTCGTCGGCGCCACCGCCGTCATCCGGCACACGAAGGACAAGCCGACGCCCATGGCCGCCTGGATCAGGAAGCTCTTGGAGAAGAAGCCTTTCAGGCTCGTCTCGATCGCGCTCGCCAACAAGCTCGCCCGGATCGCATGGGTCCTGATGACGCGCAAGGAGAGCTACAGACCCCAACAGCACGCCGCCTGAGCGGCCGACCGAAGAGACAACCCGAATTGGTGACGGCAGTCGATGATGAGTGACGATCGAGCCAATGACGAGGCCAACCCGCGTGATTCAATGCGCCCCAGCAGCGCGCCAGTTTGATAGGGACCTCGTCGGCGGATTTCCATCAGGGCCAGCGGCAACCATCACGCCGCACAAACAGGCCGGACATATGAAAGCAACCGATCAAAACATCCCGACAAAAAGCCTTGCCATAGGGGGCGTCCACATATGAATCACGATCCAACCGGTTTGCGAATCCCGATTCCGCTGGAGCCATTCCGCGATTCTCTGGATCGCGGAATTGCTAGTCCTGGGGGCGGACCGGGCTCCACAGCCGCTGGTCCGTTTCCGCCTCGTATCCCTTGCCGGCTGGGAAGCTGACCAGTTCGAACTGCATTCCCCAGGGCGCGCGGAAATAAACCCAGCTCTGCCCGGCGCTGGGGCCCTGGTGGCGGACCACCGGTTCGCCCAGGATCTCGACGTCGTGATCGCGCAGCCATTGCAGGGCGGCGTCGAAATCGTCGGTATAGAAGGCGAGGTGATGGCCTCCGGCATCGCTGTTCTTCGGCGGCTGGGGGTTCTGGTCGGGCGCCTCGTATTCGAAGACCTCGAAATTAGGCCCGTGCCCGCAGCGGAAGAACCTGAGCTTCTTCATCACCGCGCGCGGATGAACGGCGAGCTGGCGCGTCATCCAGTCGTCCTCGAAGCGGAACGGCCCGAGGTCGTAGAACCGCTCGCAGCCGAGGACGTCGACGAGGAACCGCGTCGCCTCCTCGAGGTCGGGCACCGTGAGGCCGACATGCTCGACCCCGCGCAATCCCGGCATCCGGGCGGCGGGCTTTAGCGGTTTCGTCTCAGGCACCGACAAGCTCCCCCCGCCCGGTATCGATCATCATCTGGCGCAGCTGCGCTTCGATCTCCGGGCTCATCGCGAAGGCCGCCCGTTCCAGCACCTTCGAGACGCTGGGCGAGCTTTCCCCGCCGTGGACGCGCTGCACCGGCTGGTCGAGATGATCGAAGAAGCGGCGCTGGATCTCGTCGGTCAGCATTGCGCCGTAGGAGACGGTCAGCGGGCTCTGCTCGACCACCACGACATTGTTCGTCCTGGCGATCGAGGCGCCGATCGTCTCCCAGTCGATTCCGGCCCGGTCGAGCGAGCGAAGATCGATGATCTCGGCATCGAGCCCCAGCGCCTCGACCGCCTTGCGCGTCTGCCCCACCATCAGGGAATAGGTCAGGACGGTGAGCTGGCTGCCCGGCCGGACCACCTTCGCCTTGCCGAGCGGGATGAAGTAGTCGTAGTCCTCGGCGGGGCCGGGCATCTTCTCGTTGTAGAGGCCGACATGCTCGATCACGAGCACCGGGTCCTCGCAAGCGAGCGCGCTGTTCATCAGCCCGACATAGTCGAACGGGGTGGAGGGGGCGACGATGCGCCAGCCCGGCCACTGCGCGAACAGCCCGGCCGGGTCCATCGAATGCTGCGAGCCGTATCCGGTGCCGAGCGCGATCTTGGTGCGCAGGACGAGCGGCATGTTGGTCTCGCCGCCGAACATGTGGCGGGCCTTGCCGATCTGGTTGAACAGCTGGTCGGCCGCGACCAGCGCGAAATCCGGATACATCAGCTCGACCACGGGGCGATAGCGCCCCATCATCGCGACGCCGCCGGCGAGGCCGGAAAAACCGGCCTCCGCGATCGGGGCCGGGACGATCCGGTCGGGATAGCGGTCGAACAGGCCCTTGGTCGCGCCGTTGGTGCCGCCCTTCAGGCGGTGGATATCCTCGCCGATGCAGAAGATGCGCTCATCCTCGGCCATGCGCCGGTTCATCACCTCGGCCACCGCGTCGACGAAGCGCATCTCCGCCAGCGCGCCGGAGAAGCTCTCCTGCTCCTCGAAGCGCACCCCCTCGAGCTCCGACAGGTCGCCGCGCAGGCCGACGTCTCGCCGGGCCGGATCGGGCCAGAGGCTTTCGATGATCGTGCGCTTGTTGCCGTCGAGCCGGGTCAGGGCGTTGGCCACCGTCTTCATGGCTTCCCTGGCGCGGTCGGCGATCCGGGCGTTGCCGTCCTGGTCGAGCCAGCCCTGCGCCTGGAGCCCGTCGAACATCACGCTCAGCGGATCGCGCTTGCGCCAGCGGGCTTCGTCGTCCTTGCTGCGATAGCCGAAGGCGCTGCCGGCGATGCCGTTGCCGTGGTGGTAGAAGCGGTAGACCACCGCCTCGATGATCGCCGGCCCCTTGCCGGCGCGCATGATCTCGAGCGCGCGCTCGGTCGCCGCGCGCACCGCGATCGGATCCATGCCGTCGACCCGGAAGGAGGGGATGCCGAAGCCGAGCCCGCGCGCCGAGACGCGCGTCTCGCGGGTCTGCTCGGCGACCGTGGTCGAGACGGCGAAGCCGTTGTTCTCGATGAAGAAGCAGATCGGCAGGTTCCACAGCGCGGCGAGGTTCATCGCCTCCGGAACCGAGCCGATATGGACGCCGCCCTCGCCGACATAGGAGAACACCACGTCGCCCTTGCCGGCGCGCTTGTTCGACCAGGCCGCGCCGGTGGCCATCGGCACGCCGCCGCCGACGATGGCGTTGGTGCCGAGCGCCCCCGCCTCGTCCCAGCGCAGATGCATCGAGCCGCCCCGTCCCTTGCAGAAGCCCTGCGCCAGCCCCATGATCTCGGCCAGCGTCCGCTGCAGCACGCCCATCATGCCGTCGCCGAGCTCCGTCGTCAGCGGATCGGCATGGCCGGGATCGACATAGTTCAGCGCCTTGGCGAGGAACTGGTGGTGGCCGCGATGCGATCCGGTCACCTGGTCGCTGGCGCGCAGCGGCGCAATCGAGCCGATCGCGCCCCCCTCCTGCCCGACCGAGCTGTGGGCCGGGCCGTGGATCAGCCCCTCGCGGTCGACCTCGAGCACCATGTCCTCGAAGGCACGCACCAGGTGGAGATGGTTGTGCATCTTGAGCGCCTCGGCCTTGCCGGTCGCAGCCCAGTCAGCCTCCGTCGCGCTGACCTCGAGCCAGTCGGCCATGGGCTTCAGCTTCTTCGTTGCCGGCATCGTCACCCCGTCTTGCTCATGCTGGCGCCGGGTCAGGCGGCAAGCCCGCCCATGCACATGTATTTGATCTCGACATAGTCCTCGATTCCGTAGCGCGAGCCCTCGCGGCCACGCCGGATTCCCTGATCCCGCCAAACGGCGCGACCTCGGTCGAGATCAGGCTTCGTCGACGCCGGCCGCGCGGATGGCCAGCTCGGTATACTTGAAGAAATCGTCGTCGCCCTCGCCGGCCGCGATCAGCGTCGCCCAGCCCTGCCGCACCAGCGCCGTCAGCGGCATCGGCACCTCGAGCGCGTGCCCGGCCGACAGCGCCAGATCGAAATCCTTGGCCATCTGCGCCGCGCTGAACCTGGGCGAGAAATCGCGGGCCTTGAGCGCCTCGGCCTTGTAGCCGAACAGCGGCGAGGCGGCGACGCTCGCCGCGATGCCGTCGATCGTGGTGGCGCGGTCGATGCCGTTCCTCAGGCAGAAAGCCATCGCCTCGCCCGCCATCGCCGCGGTGAGGCCGACCATCATGTTGACGGTCAGCTTGAGCACCCGCGCCTGCTCGCCGTCGCCGGCATAAAGCCGCTGCGCCGTCATCAGGCCCAGGATCGGCTCCACCGCCTCGAAGGTGGCGCGAGGCCCCGACACCAGCATCCCGAGCTTGCCGGCGCTGGCGAGCTGGACCGAGCCCGACACCGGCGCGCGCAGATAGCCGATGCCGCGCGCCTGCGCCGCCCGCGCGATCTCGGCGGAGATCGCGACCGAGACCGTGCTCGTCTCGATCAGGATGCTGCCGGGGCGCATGTGAGCGAGCGCCCCGGCCTCGCCCAGCGCCACCCGGCGCAGGGCCTCGTCGTCGGCCACCGAGACGAACAGGATATCGGCACCGGCCGCCAGGCTCGCGACATCGGCGGCGACCGTCGCGCCGGCGGCGCGCAGCGGCTCGCACCGCGCGGCGCTGCGGTTCCACACGACAAGGTCGTGGCCCGCCCGCCTGATGTTCAGCGCCATCGGCGCGCCCATCTTGCCCAGCCCGATCCAGCCGATCCGCTCGCTCATGCCCGTCCCTTCCGCCCGCGTCCCGATGCCGCCGGGATCACTCCCAGGTGTTGCCGAAGCGCGGCTTCTGCGTGCGCTCGCCCTCCGGGAACACGCGCTTGTTGTTGTAGTGCGACTCGCTGTGGCGGATGCCGGCCAGCATGTCGTGGCCCGACCAGTACTGGCGCCCGCAGACCAGGAGCTCCTCGGCCGGGAACTTGGAGATCACCTCGACGCCGGTCTTGGTGACCACCATCTCCTCCTCGATCCGCGCCGCGTGGTGGCTGCCCTTGGCCGGCCAGAACGTCTCCAGCGCGAACACCATGCCCTCCTGGATCACCTCCGGATGGTCGATCGAGACCAGCCGGCTGATCACCGGGCGTTCCCAGATGGCGAGGCCGATGCCGTGGCCATATTGCAGGCCGAAGGCGGCCTCCTCGTTGGGGAAGCCGAACTCCTCGGCCTTCGGCCAGAGCTGCGCCACCTCGCCGGTGGTGACGCCGGGCTTGATCAGGGCGATCGCCTGGTCGAGATAGTCGCGGCAGCGCTTGTAGGCGTCGCTCATCGCCTGCGAGGCGCTGCCCACCGCGAAGGTGCGGTAGTAGCAGGTGCGATAGCCCATATAGCTGTGCAGGATGTCGAAATAGGCCGGGTCGCCGGGGCGAAGAGCGCGATCGGAGAAGACATGCGGGTGCGGGCTGCAGCGCTCGCCCGAGATGGCGTTGACGCCTTCGACATATTCCGAGCCGTTGTCGTAGAGGAACTTGCTGGCGAGGCCGACGAGCTCGTTCTCCCTCACCCCCGGCCGGATCGCCCGGTAGAGTTCCTCATAGGCGAAATCGACCATCGCGGCGGCATGGCTCAGGAGGCTGATCTCGTCGCGGGTCTTGATGACGCGCGCGTCCTGCATCAGCCACTGGCCGTCGACGACCTTGATGCCGCGCGCCTGCAAGGCGAACAGGATCGGCGGCTCGACCAGGTCGATACCGACCGGCTCGTTCTGCAGGCCGTGCTTCTCCAGCTCCCGCACGATCTTGTCGGCGGTGGCCTCGGCGCGGCCCATGTCCGGCGTCATCGCCCCGCGCAGCAGCGGGATGCCCGCCCGCGAGCGCTCGTCCCCGCCCATCCAGGGCGCATAGAGGGAGTGGTGCTTGGCGGCCGAGCCGAAATCCCACAGGATCGGCTCGCCGTTCTGCGGCAGGAGCGTCCAGCGCGAAACCTTGTCCTGCGCCCAGGTGCCGATATGCGTCGAGGTGATGTAGCGGACATTCGTCATGTCGAAGCACAGAAGGGCGCCCATCTCGGACGCCGCGAGCTTCGCCTTGACGCGCGCCAGCCGCTCCTGCCTCAGACGGTCGAAATCGATCCGGCTCTCCCAGTCCACCGCCATCGTGCCATGCGTTGCAATCGCCATGTCAGCTATCCTGTGTTTGCAGCCGCTTCGCCAGAAACTCAGCAATGCGAGCGCTGCCTGTCGGACGACGCATCCCCGAGATTTCCGCTCTGGTCAAAATATTTCCCATCCGCTAATGGTTTAGTCAATAATTAAATTCGGTATCGCGGCATGCCGAACGGGCGAGGCTGCGATCCGCATCGCCCATGAGCGCGCCCCCCGGGGTAGGCGATGCGGCGGCTCATGCCGGATGCGCAGCCGCGAACAAGATGGAAGCCTGAGCAGAGGGAAGACGATGACGAGCGACATCAAGTATTATGGCGACCCCGCCAAGACCCAGGCCTACATCGATATCATGCATACGATGTCGATCTATCAGCTCGGGATCGACAATGCGGATTTCGAGCAGGTCGGCAGGGCCTTCGCCGTCGACGCGACCTTGCAGCTCAGCAACGGCACGCGGGTGTCGGGGTGCGCGAAGATCTGCGATGCGTTCAGACAGCGCCTGGAGAACCGCCTGAAGAACGTCGACCGGGCATCCGTCTTTCAGCGGCACAACCTGACCACGCGGTTCATCGAGGTGACGGGGCCCGATGCCGCCCATTCGGTATCCTACTTCACGGTCTTTTCCGAAATCGGGCTGGACCATGTCGGCCGCTATCTCGATCGGTTTGCGCTGTCCGAGGAGGGGCGCTGGCTGATCGCGTCGCGCGAAATTCACCTCGAATGGATGCACGAAACCTCGCGCTTCCGCGCGAACAAGTCGCAGATCGCGTATTCCTGAGAAAGCCGTATCCCCCGCAACGGTCGAGAGGGCGAAAGCGCCTCTCGCCCTTCGGTGATCGCGCCGCCTTGCCGGGGCGCCGATCCTGCTTTCGCCGCGTCAGGTGATCGGCAGGAAGGACACCGCCACGATCGCCATGGCGATCAGGATCACGATCGACAGGGCCCCCGCCGCGAGAACCTTGCCGCCGGACGCCAGCACGGAGCGCAGGTTGACCGACAGGCCGAGCGCGGCCATCGCGATCAGCGTCAGCTTGTAGGAGACGAGGTTCAGCGGCCCGATGATGGCGTCGGGCAGGAATCCGAAGGACCGGGCCAGCATCAGGACGAGAAATCCGACGATGAACCAGGGCACGAGGACCGACAGCGGCAGGCGGGCGCCGCCCCGGCGTCCGTACCGGATGCCGATCGCGAGGACGACCGGGCCGAGCATCAGCACCCTGACCAGCTTGACGATCGTTCCGATCTGCGCGCTCAGCATGCTGACCGGCACCGTCGCCGCCAGAACCTGCGGCACCGCATAGACGCTCAAGCCCGCGACCACGCCATATTGCCAGTGATCGAGGCCGAGCAGGGGTATGCTGAGAGGCAGGAACAGCACCACCGTGATGCCGAGGACCGCCGTGAAGCCGATCGCGGCCGCGACGTCCTCCGAGCGGGCGTCAATCGCCGGCGCGGCCGCCATGATCGCCGAGTTCCCGCAGATCGAATTGCCGCAGGACACCAGCGTCGCGAGCTTGTCGTCGAGGCCGAGCAGGCGGCCGATGCCGTAGCTGAGAAAGAGCGTGATCGTCACGACGCCGACGACGGTCGCGATCAGGGGCAGGCCGGAGGAGGCGATGGCCGCGGCGCTGATCGTGCCGCCGAGCAGCACGATCGCGACCTCGAGCACGATCTTGGCGGAAAACTTCACGCCGGCGACGAAACGCTTGTCCAAGCCGAAAGCCGTATGAAGCAGGGTGCCGAGGAGGATGGCGACGACGAGGCCATCCAGATAGGCATAGCCGAACAGCCGGACCTCGACCCATTCGAAGCCGGCCGACAACAGGCCGATCGCCGCCGACAGCAGCACCCCGGGGAGAATCCCCTTCGCATAACCCGGTCTCGGCATTGGTTTCTCCCGTCTGTCGGCGGCGGAAATAGGGTGTACCGCTGTACCGATCCATCGAATAATATTGCATGTTCCATTCAGTTGGATTGAACGATGACGCCGGAACAGCTCGCAACCTTCATCGCCGTCGCCGAACGGGAGCACCTGACGAAAGGCGCAGCCGCCGTGAGGCTCACGCCCTCGGCGGCCAGCGCCGCCATCAGGGCCTTGGAGGCGGTCTACAACGTCGATCTTTTCGATCGCGTCGGCCGGCGCATCGAGCTGACCCGCGCGGGGCGGCTGTTCCTGGCCGAGGCCCGGCGGACGCTCGCGGCCGTCAAGGAAGCGGAAGGGTTGCTGAGCGAGCTCGGGGGCCTGCGCACCGGCCATCTCGATATCGAGGCCAGCCAGACGATCGCCAATTACTGGCTCCCGGCGAGGCTGCTGCGCTTCACCGCGCTCTATCCCGGAATCTCCGTGGGCTTCAGGGATGGAAACACGGCCGGTGTCGTGCAGGCGGTGACGTCCGGTCGCGCCGAGCTCGGCTTCATCGAAGGCAGCGTCGACGAGGCGGCCCTGGCCGCACATCCCTTCCGTTCCGACGAGCTCATCATCGTGGTGTCGTCGCGCGCGCCGGGCGTCGGGGCGGTTACGACGCCGGAGCGCCTGCGGGAGCTGCGCTGGATCATGCGGGAGCCGGGCTCGGGCACGAGAACCGAATTCGAAGCCGCCCTGGCTGCGATCGGCATCGATTCCACGACATTACCGGTGGCATTGATCCTGCCGACCAACGAGGCGGTGTTGAGCGCGGTCCGCGGCAGCGCCTGCGCGGCGGCCTTGTCGCGGCTCGTCGTCTCGCCGTTCATCGCCTCCGGCGAGCTCGTCGGGATCGATATCGCGCTCGCGCCGCGCCAGTTCACCATCCTTCGCCACAAGGAACGGCGTCTGTCCGCCGCCGCGTTGGCATTCGAGCGGATTTGCAGGGAACCGGACTAGCGGGACCTCGCCTTCGATGGCGGGCCTCAGATGATCGGCCGCCCGCCGGTCACGGCGATCGTCGCGCCCGAGACATAGCTGGAAAGCGGATCGGCCAGCATCACATAGGCCGTCGCCAGCTCCGCCGGCTGGCCGGGGCGCTTCATAGGCACCTGCTCGCCGAAATGGCTGACGCTTTCGACCGGGAGAGTCGAGGGAATGAGCGGCGTCCAGATCGGTCCCGGCGCGACCGCATTGGCGCGGATGCCCTTGTCCGCGAGCAATTGCGCGAGCCCGCCGGTGAAGTTCTGGATCGCTCCCTTGGTCGCGGCATAGGCGAGCAGGCTGGGGTTCGGCTTGTCCGCATTCACCGAGGCGGTGTTGATGATGCAGGAGCCCGGCTTCATATGGGGAACGGCGGCCTTCGTCAGGTAGAACATCGCATGGATATTCACCGCGAAGGTCAGCTGCCATTCCTCGTCCGAGATCGCGTCGATCGCATCGAAGCTCGCCTGATGCGCGGCGTTGTTGACGAGGATGTCGATGCCGCCGAACTCGTCCACGGCCCGCTGGACGATCGCGCGGCAATGGGCCGGATGCTGGATGTCGCCCGGCACCAGCACCGCCTTCTGCCCGGCCTTGGCGATCCAGCGGGCAGTCTCGGCGGCGTCGTCATCCTCGTCGAGATAGGAGATCAGGAGGTCGGCACCCTCGCGCGCGAAGGCGATGGCGACGGCACGGCCGATGCCGCTGTCGCCACCGGTGATGACGGCGCGCTTGCCCCTCAGCCGGCCCGAGCCGACATAGCTCGATTCGCCATGGTCCGGCCGCGGCGTCATCGCCTCGGTCGATCCCGGCATCGGCTGCTTCTGCTCCGGAAAAGGCGGCTCGAAACGTGCGGTCATCGGGGCTCTCCTGCTGCGTGCGGGTCAGCGCTTCGAGACGGACTCGGCTGAAGTTCGGGAAGGCCGGCCCTCGCGCCGGTCGCCGCTATTCGCCGACGCCGGCCGCGGGCTTGTCGTCCGGTTTCACTGACGGCTTGTCCGCCTCGCCGGTGTCCTTTTCGGAACCGGGATCGATCGAGACCTTCGTGGTCGCCTGTGGTCCCGGGTCGCCCTGTATCGATTTGACACGCTGCTGTTCCTCGGGGCTGAGCTTGTTGCCTTCGCCGTCGCGCATGGCCGCCTCCTGTCTGGATGCCCCTCGCAGTGAACCGGCGCCGCTCCCGCCGGTTCCATCGCCGGCAGGAACCAATGTGCGGCGATGGCTGTTTGCCTCTCGACGAACCGAACCACGGCAACATTGCAGCAGGAAGGACATATGATGACCGACGAGAAGCCCGAGCGGAACGGCAGCACGAACGGCCCGACCGAGCCGAACCAGCGACCGCCGGAAAGGCGCGAGGAGCCTGCGGAGGAGGCCATGAAAGGCCCGGCGGTGATTTCGGAAGCCAATGCCCGGCAGCGTGCCCGCGACGGCCGCCGCCCGCAGCGCGACCGATGAGGGCATGTCGCGGGCAACGCCTCAGGCGCTTTCCTTCGACCAGCGCTGCTTTGCTTCCGCAGCCGGGACGAGCAGCTTGATCGTGTCGCCTTCGATCGCGGCAACCAGCCCGATATCGAGGTAATGATGCGTGCCGCCGGAAGACGGATCGGACTTCTTCAGCCTGAGAAGCGTCCCGGACAGCCCGTCGACCGTGCCGACATGCACGCCATCCGAGCCCACGATCTCCAAACCTTCCCGAACCTGTTCGACGAACATCATGGTGATCTCCCTTGCCGGAGTCGCAACCCGCCGCATCGCCATTCAGTTCCGGGCGATCGAAGCCCGCGATGAACCGGCGGATGGGGTGATCCTTTTCATGTCCCGCGCGTTCCTCTCCGAAGCGAGGACATGCGCCGATGCCGCTCACCGACGAAACCATCCTCCGAACCGCGCGCAACACGGCGAATCTGGCGGAGCTCAACGCGGCCATCGGCCTGAGACCGTGCAACCGCCTCGAACGGAACCGAGGCATGCGCGTTGGCCGAAGATGAGCACGTCGGGGAAAAACATCCGCATCGGGCTGTCGGGCTGGACCTATCCGCCCTGGCGCGGGCATTTCTATCCGAAGGGGCTGGTGCAGAAGCGCGAGCTTGCTTTCGCGGCCGGGCAATTTCCGGCGCTCGAGGTCAACGGCACCTTCTATGGCTTGCAGAAGCCGGAGAGCTTCGCGCGTTGGGCCGAGGCCGTGCCGTCGGATTTCGTCTTCGCGATCAAGGGCTCGCGCTACATCACCCATGTGCTGCGCCTCAGGCAGGTCGAGACGCCGCTGTGCAATTTCCTGGCGTCCGGCCTTCTGCGTCTTGGCCCCAAGCTCGGCCCGCTGCTCTGGCAATTCCCGCCGAGCTTCCGCTTCGATGCCGCACTCATGCAGGATTTCCTCGCATTGCTTCCGAAGGACACGCGCGAAGCGGCCGCGCTCGCCAGCCGGCATGACGCGCATCTCGACGGCAGGGCCTGGGTCGAGACCGATGCCCTGCGCCCGCTCCGGCATGCGGTCGAGATCAGGCACGACAGCTTTCGCGATCCCGCCTTCATCGATCTCCTGCGCCGATACGGCGTTGCGCTCGTCTGTGCCGATACGGCGGACTGGCCGAGGCTGATGGATCTGACCGCGGACTTCGTCTATTGCCGGCTGCACGGGGCCGAGGAACTCTACCGCTCGCGCTATGACGAGGCCTCGCTGGAGCGCTGGGCCGCGCGGATCAGGGCCTGGCATGCGGGGCGGCCGATGCGCGACGGCGATTTCGCGGGCGATCCGGACAGGGCCGCGGATCATCCGCGCGACATCTTCCTGTTCTTCGACAATACCGACAAGCGCCATGCGCCGCAGGATGCTGCAGTCCTGATGCGTATGCTCGGGGTCGTCTGGCAGCGGAACGCGAAGAGCCTCGCGGCATGATCCGAGGTCGGGCTAGCCTGGGGACTGGCGACCGGAGCGCTCGTAGAGCGTGGCTCCCGTCTGCGCATCGACGCCCTGCAGGGTGACGTCGTAACCCCAGAGCGTCCGGATATGACGCAGCGTGGCGTCGCAACTGTCGTTTTCCAGCAGGATGCCGTCATTGATGGTATGCTGCAGGCGCAGATGCCTTTGGCCGAGCAGGTCCACGTCCACGACCTGGATGTCCGCATGGCTCGCGCCGATGTCGTATCTGCGGGCCAGAGCGGACCGGATCTGCTCGTAGCCGCGCTCGTTATGGATCGAGGCGACGCTGTAGAAGCGCTCGCTCGCCGTATCCGACAGCACGAACATCCGCCATTTCCGGATCAGGGCCGGGCTGAGAAACTGGCGGATGAAGGATTCATCGCGGTGATTGGCCCAGGCCTCGAGCAGGATCGCGCGCCAATCGCCGGCTCCCGCGATCTCGGGAAACCAGTCGCGATCCTCCGCCGTGGGCGCGGTCGCGATGCGCTGGATGTCCTGCATCATGTCCAGGCCCAGCGCATAAGGGTTGATGCCGGAGAAGCGAGGATCGTCGAAACCCGGCTGAAGCACGACATTGGCGTGATTGCGCAGGATTTCGAGCATGGCGCCTTCGCCGATCCGACCCTGATCGAACAGCGCGTTCATGATGGTGTAGTGGACGAAGGTCGCGCAGCCCTCGTTCATCACCTGTGTCTGCCGCTGGGGATAGAAATACTGGGCGATGACCCGGACGATCCGCAGGATCTCGCGCTGCCAGGGTTCGAGGATCAGGCTGTTCTTTTCGAGGAAATAGAGCAGGTTCTCCTCGGGCAGGTTGAGCGCCCGCTTCCGCTCGGCGACGCCATCCTCCATCTCGTCGGCCTTGCCGCCCTCCGCCAGGCGCGGGATCGTGCGCCAGAGATCGTTGTAGGAGCGCTCCTCGTAGTCCAGCCGCTCGCGCAGGCCCTCGCGCTGCTTCGCCGAGGACAGCCTCGGCGGGCGGCGGTAGCGGAACACGCCCTGCTCCATCAGCGCATGGGCGGCATCGAGGATGGCTTCCACCGCCTGAACGCCATGCCTTTCCTCGCAGCGGGCGATGAAGCCCTTGGCGAAATCCAGATAGCCCAGGATGGCGCCGGCATCCGTCCATTGCCGGAACAGGTAGTTGTTCTTGAAGAAATGATTGTGCCCGAAGGCGGCATGCGCCGTCACCAGGGCCTGGAGCGCCATGGTGTTCTCTTCCATCAGGTAGACGATGCAGGGATTCGCGTTGATCACGAGCTCATAGGCGAGCCCGCGCCCACCCTTGCGGTAGAGCAGCTCCCGATAGAGGAAATGCTTGCCGAACGACCAGTGCCGGTACATCAGCGGCATGCCGATCGACGAATAGGCGTCGAGCATCTGCTCCGAGGAGATGACCTCCATCTGCACCGGGTAGGTATCGAGCCCGAGCTCCTCCTTCGCCACGGCCTCGATGACGTCATAGGCCCGCGACAGGCTGCGGAAGCTCCAGTCCGAACCGGAGAACAACAGCTCGCGCTGGGACGCATGCTCGGGCATCGGCGCTCCTTTCACTCGCGCTGCGAGGCCGGCTGCCGGGTGAACAGCCGCCGGAAAACAGGGTAGATGTCGGAAGCCCTGGCGATGCGGCTCATGTCGAAGTTCCGCCACCTGTCCTTGACCGTGAGATAGGCACGCCAGAGCGAGGTGCCGTTGTCGGTCGAGCCGAAGATCTCGCTCTCGCGCTCGTCGATGATCTCGACATAGGCGAAATACTGGCAGAGCCGCATGATCTCGCCGTCCATCAGGCTGAGGCAGCGCTCGGAATCCGTCGCCAGGTTGTCGCCGTCCGAGGCCTGGGCGGCGTAGATGTTCCATTCCCGGCTCGGATAGCGCGCGGCGATGACACGCTGCATCTCCTCCAGCGCCGTCGAGACGACGGTGCCGCCGCTCTGCGTGCTGTGGAAGAACGTCTCCTCATCCACCTCCTGCGCCGTGTGGGTGTGGCGGATGAAGACGAGCTCGGTGCGGTCATAGCGCCGCTTCAGGAAAAGATGCAGCAGGACGAAGAAGCGCTTGGCGAGGTCCTTCTCGCGCTGGCCCATCGAGCCCGAGACGTCCATCAGGCAGAACATCACGGCGTTCGCGTTGGGCTGGGGCTGGGGATCGAAGCGGTTGAAGCGGATGTCGACCGGGTCGACGAAGGCGATGACCCGGCGCCGGCGCTCCAGCCGGTCGAGCTCGGCGCGCAGCGCGGCGATGCGCCGGCGATCCGCGGCCCCCGCCGCTTCGAGGCTGGCGATCTCGCGCAGGATCGCCTCGATCTCCTCGCGCTTGGGCCGCCTCAGCGCGATGCGACGGCCATGGCTGTTGCGCATGGTGCGGGCGACGCTGATGTTGGTCGGCGCCCCGCTCACCGAATAGCCGGCCCACCGCGGCTTGAAGGCGAGGATTTCCTTGAGGTTGAGCTTGACCATGTCGGGCAGTTCCAGATCCTCGAAGAACAGGTCGAGCACCTCCTCGCGCGACAATATGAAGCGGAAATCGTCCTCGGAGGCTTGAGAGCCCGGCGAGGAGCCCATGCCGCCGCCCTGCCCCGGTTTCGGCAGCTGGTCGCCCGGTGTGAAACGCTGGTTTCCGGGCAGGACATGCTGGCGGCGGCCACTGTCCTTCGCCTCGCGGAAGCTCGGCTCGCCCGTGCCCGCCGCTGGCATCGCGATGGCGTGTTCGCCATCGACATCGGCAATCTTGCCGGCCCGGATCTGCTCCTGGACGCTGCGCTTCAGTTCCGCCCGCACGCGCCGCAGGAAGCGCTGGCGATTGCCCAGGCTCTTGTCCTTCGGGTTCAGGCGGCGGTCGACGAAGATCGGCATGGCGCGCTCCCGGCCTAAGGTCAGCCCGCCTTGTTCACCCGCATGTACCAGTCCACCAGGCGCCGGACCTGACGCTCGGTATAGCCGCGCTCGACCATGCGCTGCACGAAGCCCTGGTGGCGCTTCTCCGTCACGCTGTCCTGCTTCGAGCCGAAGCTGATGATCGGCAAAAGGTCCTCGACCTGGCCGAACATCCGCTTCTCGATGACCTCGCGCAGCTTTTCATAGCTGGTCCAGGACGGATTGCGGCCGTTGTTCCGGGCCCTCGCGCGCAGTGTGAACTTCACCACCTCGTTGCGGAAGTCCTTGGGATTGGCGATGCCGGCCGGCTTCTCGACCTGGGACAATTCGGTGTCCAGAACCTGCCGGTTGAGGATCTGGCCGGTATCGGGGTCCTTGTAGTCCTGATCCTCGACCCAGGCATCGGCATAGGCGATGTAGCGGTCGAACAGGTTCTGGCCGTATTCGCCATAGGATTCCAGATAGGCCTTCTGGATCTCGTGGCCGATGAACTCGGCATAGCGCGTCGCCAGCTCCGACTTGATGAAGTCGAGATAGGCCGCTTCGGTTTCCTTGGGGAACTGCTCGCGCTTGATCGCGCCTTCGAGAATGTACATCAGGTGCACCGGGTCGGCGGCCAGCTCCTCGGTGTCGTAGTTGAAGGTCTGCGACAGGATCTTGAAGGCGAAGCGCGTGCTGACGCCGGTCATGCCCTCGTCGACGCCGGCCGCGTCGCGATATTCCTGGATCGCCTTCGCCTTGGGCTCGACCTCCTTCAGGTTCTCGCCGTCATAGACGCGCATCTTGGTGTAGAGCGGCGAGTTGTCGAATTCGGCGAGCCGCGTCGAGACCGAGAAGCGGCTCAAGATATCGAGCACCTCGGGCGCGCAGGGACTGTCGGCGAGCTCGCTTTCGCGCAGCAGCTTCTCGTAGATCCGCCGCTCCTCGGTGACGCGCAGGCAATACGGCACCTTGACCACCAGGATGCGGTCGAGAAACGCCTCGTTGTTGCGGTTGTTCTTGAACTGCAGCCATTCCGACTCGTTGGAATGGGCGAGCACGATGCCCTGATAGGGGAAGGCCCCGAAATTCTCGGTGCCGTTGTAGCTGCCCTCCTGGGTCGCGGTCAGCAGCGGGTGCAGCACCTTGATCGGCGCCTTGAACATCTCGACGAATTCGAGCAGCCCCTGCGTCGTCCGGTTCAGGCCGCCGCTATAGGAATAGGCGTCCGGGTCCGACTGGCTGAAATTCTCGAGCTGGCGGATATCGACCTTGCCGACGAGCGTCGAGACGTCCTGGTTGTTCTCGTCGCCCGGCTCGGTCTTGGCGATGCCGATCTGGCGCAGGCGCGAGGGCATCAGCCTGACGACGCTGAACTTGGAGATGTCGCCGGAAAGCTCGTCGAGCCGCTTCGCCGCCCAGGGCGAGATCAGTCCGCTGAGGCGCCGGCGCGCGATCCCGTACTTGTCCTCGAAGAGATCGCCCATGCGGTCGGGCCGGAACAGGCCGAGCGGCGATTCGAACACGGGGCTGATCTCGCCGCCGAGCTTGAGCGTGTAGAAGGGCCGCTCCTCCATCAGCTTCTTCAGCCGTTCGGCGAGCGAGGATTTGCCGCCCCCGACCGGGCCGAGGAGATAGAGGATCTGCTTGCGCTCCTCCAGCCCCTGCGAGGCGTAGCGGAAATAGCCGGCGATCCGCTCGATCGTATCCTCCATGCCGAAGAAATCGGCGAAGGAGGGATAGATCTTGATCGTCCTGTTGGCGAAGATGCGGCCCAGGCGCTCGTCCTGGCTGGTATCGAACAATTTCGCCATCCCGATCGCGTCGACCATGCGCTCCGCGGCGGAGGCATACATCGACTTGTCCTCGCGGCAGGCCAGCAGATATTCCTGCAGGCTCATCTCCTCCTGCGAATAGCTGCGGTAGTCCTCTGAGAATAAGCGGAATACCTCGCTGGCTTTCTCGGTCATGGCAGCACCCCAGCATCCGTCGGCGCCGTCGACGACAGCGCCGAACAATCAACCGATGATGGCCACGCAAGTTCCTTCGCGATGCGTACCCGGCGCCCCGCGCTCAGCTGCGGTATAGGCATCGGCTGCCATGCCGCAGGCCAGGAACACCGTGGCGAACAGGACGAGCCGGCTTGCGAGACGATGGAACTGCGGCTCGCTGCGCCCGCCGATCACCGCACGGCATCACCTCCTATGGCGATTGGCGCAAGGCGATCCCTCGGACAGCGCCAAGGCGCTGAATTGCGCCATCCCGTCAGCCGCGCAGGATGCGGTTGATCTGCTCCGCCCAGGCCCGCGCATCCGCCAGGTCACGAAAGCACGCCATGTCGACGCGGCCACGCGGCAGGCGCAGCCGCAGGACGGGTGTCGGGTCCTCTTCCGCGCTGCCGTGCAGGAAGACCTCGGGCGGCTTGATCTGCGAAAGGGGGAAGCGATCTTTCCGATTGATCACGGGGCCGACCAGATGCCGCTCCGCAAATCCGCTATGGGTGTCCATTCGCAAATCCGTCGCGCTGACCAATCCGATGAATACGAAGAAGCAGCCCAGCGCTGCCGGCAGGACAATGAACAGCATCGCCAACAAGAGCATGGGGGAGAACGTCGTCCAGTCGGCGTGAATGACGAACGGCACGGGAATGCCGATCGTCAGTGCGATGCCGAGGGCGACGATGAAAATCCGCAGCCATAACGAGGGCCGCTCCTCCCGATACATCAGGACGCCGTCATCCATCGCGATCATGCCGCATTCCTACCTGGAGAGGCACCGCGGAGACAGACCCATGCGGCTGTGCCATGCGGGCCGATCGCCGCGACCGTCGCCAGAGGCACGCAGCCGCTCTCCTGCCCGACCCGCGCCGGCTGGCACAGCGCCGTGAGGATCACCGATAAGCCGTTGCTGCCGCTGTGGACGATGCTCGCTCGACGGCGCCTCGCATGATCTTCGCGAAAGCCGCGAGGTTCGGCGGCGTCAGCATGTCCTTGTGGGCCGAGATCACGACCGCGTAGGCGGCCGTGCCGTCCCTCCCCGGCGCGGCGACGGCGACGCCACCGATATCGGGAAACATCTGGCCGATCTCGTAGGAGAACCCGTCGGTCATCGTCCTGGCGATCGAGGCGGCGATCTCCTCGCGGCTCCAGTTGGAATAAAGCGCATAGCGATCGGCGTTGTTGTCGAGGATCGCCTCGCGCGTCCGTTCGTCGAGGGTGGCGAGCATGCTGACGCTGCCCGAGCCGACGCCGAGCGGCAGGCGCCCCCCGGCTCCGCCCGTGACGGTCTGCATCGGGGACGAGCCTGCGAGCATCTCGATGCAGACCACGTCGAGCCCGGCCCGCGCCATCAGATAGGTGCACTGGCCCGACCGGGACGCGACCTCGATCGCGGCGGCGCGGATGTCGGCGAGATCCGTGTCCAGCCGCCTCTGATGCTGCGCCAGCGCGAAGATCGCGGAACCCAGGCGATAGCCACGGCCTTGCGCGGGCATCTCCACGAAGCCCGAGCGCGCGAGCGCCACCAGCGCGCGGTGGACGGCCGAGCGGTTCTCACCGGTCCTCTCCGTCAGATCGCGCAGTTGCATTCCCTCCTTCCCGGCCGGCCCGAGCAGCAGCAGGATTTGCGCGGCGCGCTCGACATTCGACGAGCTTTCGCCCCCCAAGCCGGCTTCCTTTGGTGATCTCATTCCGAATTTCTCCTACTGAATTGTATATTGTCCGATTATCGGAAAAAGAAAAGCTATTTATGTTCGATAGTCGGATTTTTGTTGTTCACCTGTGATCGCCATGCCATCGTCCGTTTCCTGAGAAATGCGGCGGCAGGCAACCGTCGCGCCGGTCAGCCGGCGTCGCTGGACAGGCAGCGGAGGAGCGGCGGCTCGACCGAAGGCCGGAGGAAGCATCACCGGGTTTGCTCATGGGTTTCGACCGGCTTCGCCGTCAGCGGCGCAAGGCATTCGCGTGCAAATGAAAAAGGGGATCAGACGATGACCGATGACGTCGCAGGTAAGACCACGCTTTCACGCCGAAACATGCTCCAGCTCGGCGCCGGTGCGCTGGGCGCGGCCTCGGGCCTGGCGCCGTTCGCCGTCGGCGCGCAGGCGCCGGCGCTGAAGACCGTCAAGCCGGGCGTGCTCACCGCCGCCTGCACGGGCGACATGCCGCTGACCTCGCTCCGCGACGGCAAGCCGATCGGCACCGACCTCGAGATGCTCGGCCGCATCGCGGAGCGGCTCGGCCTGAAGCTGGAAGTCCAGATCGTCGCCTTCCCGGCGGTGGTGGAGGCGGTGCAGTCCGGCCGGGCCGACTGGTTCGGCGGCAACTTCGCCTGGACGCCGCCGCGCAGCCAGATCATGCTGCTGACGGACGCCGTGTTCTACACCTCGAAATTCGCGATCATGCGCCAGTCCGAACCCTACAAGGATTCGGTCAGCGTCGCCGATTTCGCCGGCCGCACCATCGGCTCCGGCGTCGGCTACGCCTTCGTCCCCGACATGAAGAAGGTGACCGCCGCCAAGGAGGTCAAGCTCTACGACGGCATCGATTCCTGCATGCGCGACATCATCGCCGGGCGGCTGGATTTCGCCGTGCTCGACGCGCCGGTGATCGACTACATGATCCAGCAGAACGCGCTCGCGCTGAAGCAGGTGCCGATCGTCTATGACGAGGCTTTTCCGCTGCTCACGCGCAAGAACAACGCGATCTGGGCGATGTACGGCCAGAACCCCGACCTTTACGACGCGGTGAACGCCGGCGTCGCCTGGCTGTGGAAGACCGGCCAGATCAAGGAGATCCTCGGCAAGTACGGCATCACGAGCCCGGCCTATCTCGAGCCGGTGCAGCCGAGCCCGCGGCTCACCATCGATCGCGACGCCTCCGGCGCGACGATCGGACCGTTCGCCCACAAGGCGCGCGACTTCAGCAGCATCTTCGGCTGACCATGGCAGCGACGGCTTCGGCGCAGCCACCCGCCGAACGCGTGCGGATCGAGGCTCTGACCAAGAGCTTCGGTCCGCTCCAGGTGCTCAAGGGTATCGACCTCACGGTGAAGCCGGGCCAGAAGCTGTGCCTGATCGGGCCCAGCGGTTCCGGCAAGACGACGCTTCTGCGCTGCATCAACTATATCGAGGTGCCGACCAGCGGCCGGATCCTGATCGACGGCGCCGCGATCGGCCAGGTCGACGGACCTACCGGCCCGCTGCCGATGCCGGTAAGGCAGCTCGCCCGGATGCGCTCGGAAATCGGCATGGTCTTCCAGCGCTTCAATCTCTTCCCTCACCTGACGGCGCTCGAGAACGTCATGATCGGACCGCTCAAGGTCCTGGGGCGGGCACCGGCCGAGGCCCGCGACCACGCCGTGCAACTGCTCGAGCGCGTCGGCATGCTGGACAAGCGCGACCAGTATCCCGATCGGCTGTCAGGCGGCCAGCAGCAGCGGGTCGCGATCGCGCGCGCGCTGGCGATGAAGCCGAAGCTCATGCTCTTCGACGAGGCCACCTCGGCGCTCGATCCCGAACTGGTCGGCGAAGTGCTCGCGGTGATGCGCCGGCTCGCCGAGGACGGCATGACCATGGTGATCGTGACCCACGAGATGCGCTTTGCCGAGAGCGTGGCGGACGAGGTCGTGTTCATGGCCGACGGCGCCATCGTCGAGCAGGGCTCGTCGCGCAGGATCTTCCGCGAGCCTCAGAACGCCCGCACGCGCGACTTCCTCCGTGCCGTGCTCGAGCACTGAGCGATGACCGGCGCAGGCATGCTTTCAGCCTTGTCCGACTGGCCGCGCTTCCTGGCGGTTCTGGCCGAGGGAGCGGTCACGACCGTCGTGCTGACGCTGGCCTCCAGCCTCGCCGCCTTCGTCCTGGGGGCCCTCATCGCCCTGATGCGCGATGCGCGCTTCTTCGCTCCGCGCTGGTTTGCGCTGGCCTTTCTCGAGGTGTTCCGCAACGTCCCGGTGCTGACGCAGCTCTTCATCCTCTATTTCGGCCTGTCGAGGCTCGGCATTCAGCTTCCGGCGACGGTCGCCGTCATCCTTGGCTTCGGGCTCAACGGCGCGGCGGTCTGCTCCGAGATTTTCCGCGGCAGCATCGCGGCGGTCGATCGGGGGCAGCGCGAGGCGGCGCAGGCCATCGGCATGACCGACGGGCGGATCATGCTCTCGATCATCGCGCCGCAGGCGATCCGCATCGCGCTTCCCGCGCTCGGCAATTTCTGCATCGGCCTGCTGAAACACACCTCGCTCGCCTCGGCCGCGGCCGCGCCGGAACTCGCCTATCGCGCCAAGCTTCTGGTCAGCGAGACCTTCCGGAGCACGGAGATCTACTGCCTGACGGCGCTGATCTACTTCCTGCTCAGCCTGACGCTGGCGCGCCTCTTCATGCGCATGGAGAGGCGTTTCGACCCGCTGGCGAGGGCGGCATGATCTCGCTCTGGCTGACCATCTATCCGCAATTGCTGTCCGCGGCCTGGGCGACCGTGCAGCTGGCCGCCCTGTCGCTGGTGCTGGGGTTGAGCTGGGGCCTCGTCGTCGCGCTGGCGCGCCGCAGCCGCAGCCCCGCCTTGCAGCGCGCGGCCGGGTTTTACGTCCAGGTCTTTCGCGGGACGCCGGCGCTGATCCAGCTTTTCCTGATCTATTTCGGCCTGGCGGAGTTCGGCGTGAAGCTGAGCTCGTTCCAGGCCGCCGTGCTGGGCCTCGGCCTGAACACCGCCGCCTATATGGCGGAGATCTATCGTGCCGGCATCGAAGCGATCTCCCGCGGCCAGACCGAGGCGGCGATGGCGATCGGGATGAGACCGTTGCAGGCGATGCGCTGGATCGTCCTGCCGCAGGCCATTCGCGTCGTGCTGCCGCCGATCGGCAACGTGATGATCAACCTGCTCAAGGACACTTCCGTGGCATCGCTGATCGCAGCCCCGGACCTGATGCTGCGCGCCCAGGATCTCAGCGCCGAATATTTCCGGCCTCTGGAGATCTACATCATGGTCGGCGTCGTCTACTTCCTGATGTGCTTTCCGCTCTCGCTCCTGCTGCGACGCTTCGAACGCCGCGGCGCCCGGGCCGGTTGATCGCGACCATCCCGCCTTCCGCATTCCGACATCCGAGGACAGCCATGCTGAAACGAACAGTCCCTGAGGGTGAGCCGGAGATCATCACCGCGGACGTCGTCGTCATCGGCTCCGGATCGGCCGGCATGGCCGCCGCCCTCACCGCTGCCAAGGGCGGCGCCACCGTCATCGTCCTGGAGAAGTCGCATCTGCTCGGCGGCACCAGCGCGATGTCGGGAGCCGGCACATGGGTTCCCGGCAATCACCTGATGCTGGCCGAAGGCATCGCCGACAGTCCGGAGGAGACGCTGGCCTATCTGCGCGCCTGCGCGCCGGAGGGATGGCAGGCCACCGAGGACAAGCTCTGGCAGGCCTTCGCCGAGAACTCGGGTGCGATGCTCGCATTCGTCGAGGCCAATACGCCGCTCGAATTCGCGATCACCCATGAGGCGGACCCGTTCGCCGAGTATCCGGGAGGCAAGCGCGGCGGCCGGACGATCTCTCCGAAGCTCCTCAGCCGAAACATCCTGGGCCCCTACAAGCGCAAGCTGCGCGGCTCGACGCTGCCGCACATCTTCACCTATCAGGAGCTCGCCCACGACATCCAACGCCGCTTCTTCAAGACCGTGTTCAGGATGGCGCCGGTCCTGGCCTGGCGCTGGCTGACCAACCGGCGCGGCCAGGGCTCGGCCTTGATGGCCGGCCTGATCCGCGGCGCGCTCGACGCAGGCTGCCGCCTCGAGCTCGAGGCGGTGGGGCGGCGGCTCCTGACCGATGAGGACGGGGTGCGCATCACCGGGGTGGAGGTCGAGCAGCGCGGCACCCTGCGCCGCTACATGGCGCGGCGCGCGGTCGTTCTGGCGACGGGCGGCTTCGAATGGGACGAGGAGATGCGCAAAGAGCATTTCCCCGGCCCGGTCGACTATATCGGCAGCCCGCGGACCAATACGGGAGACGGCCAGCGCATGGCGGCGGCGGTCGGCGCCGAGCTCGCTCATATGGACCAGGCCAATATGACGTCGCTGGTGCCGACCTTCTATGAAGGGCGGCTGCACGGGATTCCGCTGCAGTTCCACACCGTTCCCAACGCGATCCTGGTGAACCGCGACGGGAAGCGCTTCGTCAGCGAATTCCGCTTCAATCTGGGCGAGATCATCGACGAGCGCGACGCGGCCGGCCAGCCCGTCAACCTGCCCGTCTGGCTGATCAGCGACGGCCGCTTCTTCGGCAAATCGGGCCTGCTGCGCTGGTTTGCGATGCTCGATCGCAAATGGGTGACGAAGGCAGCGAGCATCCGCGAACTGGCGCGGCGCCTGAAACTGCCGGAGGATGCGCTCGACGAGACCGTGACGCGCTACAACGGCTTCGCCGCCGCGGGCCGCGACGACGACTTCAAGCGCGGCCAGACCCCGCTCGAGGCCGAGCGCGCGGCGGTGAGCGGGCTGATGGAGCCGATCGTCAAGCCGCCCTTCATCGCGATCCCGTTCAACCGCTCCTTCCTCGGCACCAAGGGCGGGGCACGCACCAACGAAGCCGGCCAGGTGCTGCGGGCGGACGGCAGCATCATCGCCGGCCTCTATTGCGCCGGCATCGCGATGGCGAGCCCGTTCGGAACCCGCGCGGTCGGCTCCGGCACGACGATCGGCCCCAACATGACCTGGGGCTACATCTGCGCCAACCACATCCTGCGCCAGAACGCGTGAGGCGACGATGAAGACGACGCCGCTGTGGTGGGACGATGCCGCGCCGGTCCCGGCGCCGGCCCCCGTGCCGGAGCGCTGCGACGTTGCGGTGATCGGCAGCGGTTACTGCGGGCTGACGGCGGCCCGCGCGCTCGCGGCCGCCGGCCGCCGCGTCGTCGTGCTCGAAACCGGCGATCCCGGCTTCGGCGCGAGCTCGCGCAACAGCGGCCATGTCGGCGGCGCGCCGAAGCTGCCGCTCGATCTCGACCAGCGCTTCGGCGCGGAGGGGGCCGCGCGGCTGCGCCGGGAATGGAAGGAGGCGACCGCCTTCTTCCACGCGCTCATCGCCGGTCTCGACGTCGATTACGTCCGCTCCGGCCGCTTCGTCGCCGCGCATACGCCGGCGGCCTACCAAGGACTGTTGCACAAGGCCGAGGCGTATCGACGCGACTTCAACATGAAGGTGCGGGAGGTTTCCCGCGCCGAACAGCGCGCCGAGCTCGGCACCGATGCCTATCACGGCGGCATCGTGTTGCAGGATGCCGGCTCGCTTCATCCGGCCAAGCTCCACGCCGCGTTGCGGAAGCTGGCGGAGGCGGCCGGGGCGACCCTGTGCGGGCAGGCGCATGTTTCGCACATCGAGAGAGCCCGCGACGGCTGGCGGCTGACGACGGCGCGGGGCCCGCTCCATGCCGCCGAGCTCGTCGCGGCCGTCAACGGCTATGCCGGGCCGGAATTGCCGGCGATCCGGCGTGGCGTCATCCCCGTGACGCCGTTCATGATCGCGACCGAGGAACTGCCCCCGGAGGTGATCGCCGACATCCTGCCGACCAATATGAACGGCGGCGACACCAAGCGCCTCCTCTACGCCTTCAGGCGCGATCCCGCCGGCAGGCGGATCATATTCACCGGTCGTCCCGGCGGAAACGGCCTGGACGAGCGCGCCGCCGCGCCGGCCCTGCACCGCATGCTTTGCGGGCTCTGGCCGGCATTGGCCCCCTATCGCGTCTCGCACTCATGGAAGGGCTTTATCGGCTTTACCTTCGACTACATGCCGGCAATGGGCGAGCGCGGCGGCATTCACTTCGCCGCGGGCTGCCAGGGCGCGGGCGTCGTCGTGATGACCTATCTCGGCCATCTGATCGCGCAGAAGCTGCTCGGCCGCCTGTCGCAGCCGAGCGCCTTCGCATTGGCGCCGTTTCCGCTGCGCCCGTTCCATCGTGGCAATCCGTGGTTCCTGCCGATCGTCGAGAGCGTCTACCGCTTTCTGGATCGGCGCGAGTGGCCGGGCCCCGGGGCCGATTGAAGAAAACCGGACCGGCGAGAAAGGGCAGGCGCCAAGTGGGTTTCGGCTTCGGTTATGCCGCAGCCGGGATCGGCCGGGCGTTGAAGCAAGCCTGATCGGGCATTTGCCGGGCCAGCCCCTGATCAGGTCTTCGGCAGCTGTAAGAGGCGGGAAGCGTCGTCGGACACGGCGTTTTTCCGGAGGGGCGCTGAAGAGTTCCGAAGGCTATCCGTCGGCCTCGTTGTCGAGCGAGAGCGCGATCAGCTCCTGCGCATAGGGGTTGGTCGCACGGCCCGCGCGCAACGCGGTCTCGTCCAGCGTCTCGACGATCTCGCCGTTCCGCATGACGGCGAGGCGCTCGCACAGATGCGCCACCACGGCGAGGTTGTGGCTGACCAGGATCAGGGTCAGGCGCCGCGCGGCGCGCAGGTCGGCGAGCAGGTTCAGCACCTCCGCCTGCACGGTCGCGTCCAGCGCGCTGGTCGGCTCGTCGAGCAGCAGCACCGAAGGCCCGGCGATCAGCGCGCGCGCCACCGCGACGCGCTGGCGCTGGCCGCCCGACAATTGGTGCGGATAGCGAAACCGCACGCTCAGCGGCAGGGCCACCTCCTCCAGCGCGCGCGCGATGCGCTGCTCCGCATCCGCGATGCCCTGGACGAGAAGCGGCTCGGCGAGGATGCGGTTGACGGTCTGGCGCGGATGCAGCGATCCGTAGGGGTCCTGGAACACCATCTGCGCGGTGCGGCGGAAGGCGGCATCGCGCTTGCGGGGGGCAAGCGGGCGCCCGGCGACCGACATCGTGCCGGTCCAATCGGTGACGAGACCGGCTATGGCGCGCAGCACGGTCGATTTGCCGGAGCCGGATTCGCCGACGAGGCCGAAGCTCTCACCCTCCGCGACATGGAAGGACACGCCGCGAACGGCGTGGACCGCGCCGAAGCGCACATGCAGGTCCCGGATATCGATCATGCCTGCTCGAGCCAGCTGGGATCGCGCGACATCACGGACAGCCGCGGCCGCGCCTCTCTCAGGCGGGGCAGGCAATCGATCAGCCCGCGCGTGTAGGGATGCCGCGCGGCCCTGAGCTCGGCCGCCGGCAATTCCTCCATCACCTGCCCGGCATACATCACCGCGATCCGGTCGCAGAAGCGCGAGACCAGCGGCAGGTCGTGGCTGATCAGCACGAGGCCCATGCCACGCTCGGAAACGAGGCGGTCGATCAGCCTCAGGATCTCCGCCTGCACCGAGGTGTCGAGCGCGCTGGTCGGCTCGTCGGCGATGAGCAGGTCGGGGCCCGGTGCCAGCATCATCGCGATCATCACCCGCTGCCCCATGCCGCCGGAGAGCTCGTGCGGATAGGCATCCATCACCCGCGCCGGATCGCGGATCAGCACCTGGTCCAGGAGGTCGAGCGCGGCTTCACGGGCCTCCCGCTTCCCGCCGCCGCGATGGATGCGCCACGCCTCGGCGATCTGCGCTCCCGCCGTCAGGAGCGGGTTCAGCGAGAATTTCGGATCCTGCATGATGAGCCCGATGCGCGCGCCGCGCAGCCGCCGCATGGCCTGCGGGCTGGCGCTCAGGATATCGGTGTCGCCCATGCACAGCACCTCGGCGCGCACGCGCGCGGCCGGCGGCAGCAGGCGCATCAGCGCGCGTCCCGTGACGGATTTCCCGGAGCCGCTCTCGCCGACCACGCCGAGCTTCTCGCGGCCGATCGAGAGGGAGACGCCGCGCACAGCCGCCTGCCACCCGGTCGAGGTCGGGAAATCGACACGCAGGTCGCGGATCTCGGCGAGCACCGTCATCGCTGTTTCGGGTCCAGCACGTCGCGCAGGCCATCGCCGAGCAGGTTGAAGGCGAGGCTCGCCAGGAACACCGCGATACCCGGAATCAGCGGCACCCACCACTGCTCCAGGATGAAGCGCCGCGACGTCGCGATCATCGTGCCCCATTCCGGCAGCGGCGGCTGGGCGCCGAGCCCGAGGAAACCGAGCCCGGCCGCCACCAGGATGAAGGAGGACATGTCGAGCGTCACCCGCACGATCACGCTGGGCACCGCGATCGGCGTCACGTGGCGCAGCACGGTGCGCGTGGCGGAGGCGCCGGCAAGGCGCACCGCGCAGATGAAATCGGCATTGCGCACGGCAAGCGTCTCGGCGCGGGCGAGCCGGGCATAGGCCGGCCATCCGGTCAGCGCGATGGCGATGACGGCGCTCTCCACGCCGGGTTTCAGCGCCGCGACGAAGGCGAGCGCCAGGATCAGCCGCGGAAAGGCGAGGAAGATGTCGGTCACGCGCATCAGCAGCCGATCGAGGCCGCCGCCGGCATAGCCCGCGGTGCAGCCGATCAGGAGCCCGATCGGCGCCACGAGCAGCATGACGGCGACCACCATCCCCAGCGTGATCCGGGCGCCGAACACCAGCCTGGACCACAGGTCGCGCCCGAGCTCGTCCGTGCCCAGCCAATGCGCGGCGCTGGGGCGGGCGAGCCGCAGCCCCAGATTCTGCTGATCGGGATCGTGCGTCGCGAGCCAGGGCGCTAGCAGCGCCATCAGCAGCAGCAGGACCACCACGATGAGGCCGGCCATGGCCAGCCGGTTGCGGCGAAAGGCGAGCCACGCCTGGTAACGCTGGCCCCACGCCGCCTGCCTGGACGAGGCGGGCGCATCGGAGAGCAGCCAGGCCTTGGAAAAGGACTTGCTCATCGCGTGCGCGGGTCCAGCAGGCGGTAGGACGCGTCGGCCATGAGGTTGAGCCCGACATAGATCAGCCCGATGACCAGGGTCGCGCCGAGGACTGCGTTCATGTCGGCGTTCAGGAGCGACATCGTCAGATATTGTCCGAGGCCGGGCCAGGCGAAGATGATCTCGGTCAGCACCGCGCCCTCCAGCAGGCCGGCATAGGTGAGCGCGAGCACGGTGACGAGGGGCACGGCGATGTTGCGGAAGGTGTGGTGCCAGATGATCGCGGCCTCGGAGCATCCCTTGGCGCGTGCGGTGGTCACATATTCGGATTGCAGCTCCGCCAGCATGAAAGCCCGCGTCATGCGCGCGATATAGGCGAGCGAATAGGCCGCGAGCAGGCCGGCGGGCTGCGCGAGATGGGCGAGCGCGTCGCGCAGCGCCGGCCAGTCGCCCGCGAGCGCCGCGTCGATGGTCAGCATGCCGGTCCTGACCGGGACCATGCCCTGGAAGTACAGCCCCTGCCGCCCCGGCCCCGGCGCGATGTCGAGCCAGGCATAGAAGATCAGGAGCGAGGCGAGCCCCAGCACGAAGACCGGCAGGCTGTGGCCGACGAGGCAGAAGATGCGCACCGCCTGATCGAGCCAGCTTCCCTGCCGCACCGCCGCCGCCACGCCGAGCGGGACGCCGATCGCCACGGCGAGCAGGACCGCGACCGTCGCGAGCTCGAAGGTCGCCGGGAAGAAACGGGCGATGTCCGTCGTGACCAGGTTCGAAGTGGTCGTCGAATAGCCGAGATCGCCCCGCAGCAACTGGCCAAGATAGTGCAGGAACTGCTCGTACAGGGGGCGATCGAGGCCCATTTCCAGGCGCATCCGCGCCACCAGCTCCTGCGGTGCCCGGTCGCCGACGATGGCGAGCACCGGATCGACCGGCATCACCCGCCCGATCAGGAAGGTCACCAGGGTCAGGCCCAACAGCGTGATCGGGATCGTCGCGGCGCTGGCGAGGAGGGCGCGGACCCGGCTCGTCATCGGCTCGCGGCGGCAGCGGACCCGTCGAGGTCCTGCACGGTGCCCAGCAGCGGCGGTCTGGTCCGGCGCAGCCGCCGCCCCTCGCGCTCGACCGCGCGCATCACCCGGATGAAGTTGCCGCCCGCAAGCCCCGCCAGATGCTCCTCGGACCAGCCGCGGCGCAACAGCTCCGCGAAGAGATGGGGAAAGCGGCTGACGTTCATCAGTTCGGGCGGCTTGGTCGGCACGCCGAAATAGTCGGACCCGATCCCAAGGCGCCTCGCGCCGATGCGGTTGGCGAGATATTCGATGTGGTCGGCGACCTGCGTCAGGGCGGCCTGCGGGCGGGGGCCGTGCACCTTCTCCCAGGCTTCGATCGCGGCGAGCCAGCCTCCGCCGATGCTGCGCAGATGCGCCTCTCGCAGCGGCTTCATCCAGGTCCGCACCGGTTCGCTGACGAAATCGGGGACGAAGGTGGCCATGACCAGGCCCTCCCTGCCCTTGAGCCGGTCCAGCACGTCGTCGGGCACATTGCGGGGATGGGCGCACAACGTCCGCGCGTTCGAGTGGGAAAACACGATCGGCGCCGTCGAGGTATCGAGCACATGGTGCATCACCTCAGCCGAGACATGGGCGCAGTCGACGATCATGCCGAGGCGGTTCAGTTCCCGCACGACGGCGCGGCCGAAGGCGCTCAGGCCGCCGCTGCGGGCCGCGTCGGTCGCGCTGTCGACCCAGTCCAGGCTGCCGTTGTGGCACAGCGTCACCAGCCTCACGCCCGCAGCCTGCCAGACGCGCAGCGGCGCCAGGCTGTTCTCCAGGCCGACGCCGCCCTCCACCGCGATGATGGAGGCGATCTTGCCGAGCCGGTGAGCGCGCGCGATATCGGCGGCTTTCCGCGCCGGCAGGAACACGTCCGGATGCGCCTGCTCGATGCGCAGGATGAGGTCGATCTGCTCGAGCGCGACCTTTGCCGGCTGCGGCATGTCGGTCGGGACATAGGCCGCCCAGACCTGCGCGGCGACCCGTCCTTCGCGCAGACGCGGGATATCGGTGTCGCCCTCGGGATGGACGCGGGTGAGGTCGTAGCGCAGCACGTCGCCGCGCGCCTCCTCGTCCAGCCGGATGACCCAGGCGAGGTCGTTGTGCCCGTCCAGCAGCGGCACCCGTTCGAGCAGGGATATCGCCCGCTTCAGGAAAGCGTCTGCGCCGGATGCAGCCATCGTGCGGGCCCCGCCCCTCCGGCCCCCCTGGAGGCCCCCGGATGATATGCCTCCCATAGTGCAGGCCGTTCCGCAAGCGGGTCACGCCCTGCGCGATCTTTTTCCCGGCTGCCCTTGCGACACCGCCGCGGATATGCAGTGCTGAGCGGCAAGACGCTTCGCGTGCAGACCCCCGATACAACCCGCCGCGACGGCATGAACCGCCCGGCCTTTTGAGGATGCGCCACGATGTCTCTCAGTCGCCGTAGCTTCATTGCCGCCCCGCTCGCCATTCCCGCCGTCGCGCGCTTTGGCGCGGCACAGGCGCAGACGCCCCGTGACGTGGTGGTGTTCGCGCGCCATATCGGCGACATCCTCAGCCTCGATCCGGCCGAGGCCTATGAATTCTCGAGCAACGAGGTCTGCACCAACTGCTACCGCAAGCTCGTGCGCCCCTATGGGGCGACGATCCGCGGCGATCTGGCGGAGAGCTGGGAGGTCAGCCCGGACAGGTTGCGGTTCACCTTCAAGCTGCGCCCGGGACAGGTCTTCGACGGCGGCGCGCCGGTCACGGCGGACGACGTGGCGTTCTCGCTGCAGCGGGCCGTGATCCTGGGCAAGCCGCCGAGCTTCATCCTGACGCAGTTCGGCTTCGACAAGAGCAACGCCGCCAGCCGTATTCGTGCCACCGACCCCGGGACCGTCACGATCGAGCTGACGGATGCGCGGGCGACCAGTTTCGTGCTCTATTGCCTGTCTGCGAACGTCGCGAGCATCCTCGAGAAAAAGCGCGTGCTCGCGAACGAGCGCGACGGGGACCTCGGCAATCAGTGGCTGAAGGGGCATAGCGCCGGGGCGGGGCCGTTTCGCCTCATCGGCTACAACGCCAACGAGCAGGTGACCCTCGAGGCGAACCCGAACCACGCCACCCCGGTGCAGTTGCGGCGCATCCTGATCCGCCATGTCCCGGACAGCTCCGTGCAATTCCTCATGTTGCAGCGCGGCGACGCCGATATCGCGCGCGACATCGACGCCGACCGGATCAAGACGCTGCGCAACGACGCCAACTTCAACCTGGTGTCCTCCGGCCAGGGCACGCAGATGTACATCTCGATGAACACATCCGTGCCCGAGCTCTCGAAGCCGCAGGTGCACGAGGCGGTGAAATGGGCGATCGACTATGACGGGATCGCCGAGAACGTGACGCCGGGCACCTGGAGCGTGCACCAGGCTTTCCTGCCGGCGGGCATGCCGGGCTCGATCGCGGACCGTCCCTATCGCCGCGACGTCGCCCGCGCGAAGCAGCTCCTGGCCGAGGCCGGCTACCCCGATGGCTTCGCCATCGAGGTCGACCACTACGGCAGCCCACCCTTCTTCGACGTGGCGCAGGCGCTGCAGCGCAACCTGGCGGATGTCGGGATCCGGGCATCGCTTCTGTCGGCGGACCCCCGGCAGGTTCTGACCAAGTCCCGTCAGCGCACCTCGAAAATGGCGCTGCTGCGCTGGAGCACCGACTACTTCGATCCGAACTCCAATGCGCAGTATTTCTGCGAGAACGACGATAACTCCGAGAACAACCAGTTGCGCGTCATGGCCTGGCGCAGCCACTGGATCGATCCTGAGCTGACCGCCGCCGTTCGCCAGGCCGCGCGGGAAGCCGACGATGCCAAGCGCATCGCGATCTATGAGGACATGCAGCGCCAGCACTTCAAGCGGGGACCGACGTCCTTCCTGCTTCAGCGCAACGAGGTCGCGGTGCTGCGCCGCGGGGTGACGGGCCTGCAGCTCGGGCTGACGGCGGACTACACGCGCTACGAGGCGATCCAGAAATCCTGACGGGCGGCCTGCCCCGTTCCATCGAAGGGGTTCGGCCGCGTCCTGCGGGCCTTCAGCGGGATGCGCGATCGTAACGGACCGCCGTTGCGTAGCGGGGGTCCTCATGCGCCTGCCAGTACAAGTCGTGGAGGCGGCCGGTCATCGGTCCCGGGACGCCGCAACCGACGGGCTTGCCGTCGAGGACCGTCACCGGGATGACGCCGCCGGCCGTGCTGGAGATGAAGATCTCATCGGCCCGGCCCAATTCATCGAAGGGGATATCGCGGATATCGACAGGGATCTGGATCGACTGGGCGAGTTCGATCACCGTTCGCCGCGTCATGCCTTCGAATGCGCCGCGTATCGGTGTCGTCAGCTTGCCGTCCAGAAGCGCGAACACGTTGAAGCCGGGCCCCTCGGTGATGTTGCCGTCGCGATCGGGCAGGATCGGCACCAGCGCCCCCTGGCCGTAGACGTCGTAGGAGGCCATGACGAGATCGAGCCAATGGAAATTCTTGATCCGCGGATCGAGCGAGGCCGGCGGAATGCGCTCCACGCTCGCAACGCCGACCCGGATCCCGTCCCGGCGCTGCTCCTCATTGGCGATCCAGGAGAACGGCGCCGCGAACGCGTAGAAGCGATTGCGGCAGTCGCGCGGATCGCGGCTTCCGGGCGGGGGAACGCCGCGCGTGCACGTCATCTGGATATAGGAATCCCTTAGCCGGCTCATCGCGACGCAGTCATGAAGGATGTCGATGATCTGGCCGCGGCTGTAGTCGAGGGCCATGTTGAGCCCGGCCATCGACCGGTGGAACCGGTCGACATAGTCGTTCAGGAGGAAGAAATACCCTTTCCAGACATGGACGACGTCATAGGTCGCCTCCGATTTCAGGAAACCGCGGTCCAGCAACGGAATACGGGCTTCATCGAGCGGAACATAGGCTCCATCGACGAAAGCGACGCCGGCCGACAGATCGGTTTCAGGATCGGAAGACATCATAAGGACGGTCCTGGGATTGCAGCCGGGCAGGCTTACGCTTGAACGCGACGCCGCGGCAACGCTGCCGGATCATCGGCTTTCATCCTCCGGAAGCCCGGCGGAACACTCAAGCTCGCCGCCGCGATTGAATGCCGGAAACTCCAGCGTCCGGCAACCCTTCGCATGGCAAGGCACAGTGGCAAGGCACAGTGGCAAGTCCTGCCCGGCCGATCTGCGGTCAGGCAAGGCGCCGTCGCAAGATCGCGGAGAGGTCGCTGACCGGCCTGTCGATCGGGCCCGTCACCGCGGCGACGAGATCGTCGACCGTGTTCGCAGGCCAGAAATCGCGGGTCAGCAGCCTCAGCTTGGCGGCCATCTTGTCGATCGTGGGGATGCGCGCCTCGGCCCATTCCACTTCGAAGGATTTGACCTCACCGGTATTCATTTCGATGTCGATCTCTTCGGCCCCGGTCGCATCGCGCCGGTCTTCGCCGATGAGGTCGATCTTCTGCATGAAAGCCTCGATCGCAGGATCGGCGAACCCTTTGGTGAAGGTCTCGACATCGCTCATGTCGCGGCCGAGCAGCGCTGCGGCGACGCAGAACTGCGTGCTGTTCTGCGCCTGGGTGAAGCGCGTGAACGGCCCGCGCCAGTCGGCGCCGGGATATTTCAGCGAACGCGCCGACATGCGCACCGTGACGCGCCTGACGTCGCTTGCGGAGATGCCGGCGCGACGGGCGGCGATGCCGGCATCGACGGCGCGCTGCTTGTCGCCGCTGAGCGGATAGGCCTTGCACCAGACATTGAGGATGCGCCACTGGTCGCCGATGCGGAACGGCTCGACGAGCGGGCCGAAGGCGTTGAAATAGCCGCTCGGCCCCTCGAAGGAGAGCGGCGTGCTGAAAACGCCGGCCTCGCCCAGTCTTGCGGCGAGAATGCCGGCGCGCCCCGCCGCCCCGGCATGGATGTACATTTCCATGCCGGTCAGCGCGATGCCTTCGATCAGGCCGAACGCGAAGTTCGCGCCCATGTTCACGGCGCCTGCGGCCTGGGGCTCATCGAGGCCATAGACCTTGGCGACCGCCGCGGCCGCCCCGACCGATCCCAGGATCGACGTGGTCCGCAGGCCGCGATCGATGACCGATCGCGCGAGCGCCTGGCCGAGCGCGAGCTCGACCTCGTAGCCGACCAGGATGCCAAGAAGGACGTCCCCGATCGTGGCCGCGCGGCCGGCTGCGATCATCTCCTCGGCCGCGGCGAGGCAGGAAGGCACCATGACCGCCCCCGGATGATCCGCCGTCTTTTGATGGATGTCCTCATAGAGGATCGAGTGCACCGATGTACCGTTCACCAGCGCGGCATCGCCGGCCGGGCGGAGCACGTCATCGACGAGTGAGGTGCAAGGGCCGTTGCCATTGCCCGCCACGGCACGGCGCACGACCCGCGTCACATCGACATCGCGCCCGGCGATGCCCGTACTGACGGCGTCGAGCAAGCGGTCCCGGGCCCGGTCCTGAACATGCGGGGGGACGTCGTTCCAATCGAGTTCCGCGACGTAGCGTGAGATCACCTGCGAGATTGTTGAGGTCATGTCGGCTTCTTCTCCCCCGGTATCCAACTGTTCTGGCCAGCGGCTCGGCCGTTCGATCAAACCCGTCACTTCACGCGATCTAAACGCACAGCTCGTTGGATATACTGCGGCTCAGCGTATCGGCCCGCTCCCCCGGCGACATCCAGGCGATCTACTCCCTTGACTTCAGCCATGTCAATTTTTAGAGTATATGAAATCTTTTTCGCATATATGAAAAAATAACGGCATAACTGCGAAACTGGGAGGGAACATCAATGAAATTGCCGGGAGTCCGCATCGCAGCACTCACCTCGGAGTGCGGCCCTGACCGACCGTATGACTCCGGTCCGCGTGCGGTGTTTTCCCGGGAATATTGAAATGTTGATGCAACAACTGCTCAACGGTCTGGTGAGCGGATCGATCTACGCGCTCTTCGCGCTGGGGTTCAATCTGGTCTTCGGCACGATGAACATCATGAACCTCGCCCATGGGGCGGTGTTCATGACAGGCGCCTTCGTCGGCGTTCTGACCGTCAACCTCGGGGGCCCGTTCCCGCTGGCGCTGCTGGCCGCGATGCTGGCGGGCGGCGTGCTGTCGGTGGCGATCGATTTCGTCGCGTTCCGTCCGCTGCGGCGGCGCCATGCCGGGGAATTCGCCGCGCTCGTCGCCAGCATCGGCGTGAATCTGGCCCTGCTCAATATCATGCAGGCCTTGTCGAAGACCCAGTTCTACCGCTTTCCCCCGAAGACCTTTCCGAGCGGCATCGTCCATTTCCTGGGTTTTCGGATCACCTGGCTGCAGATGACGATCGTGGCGCTGATGATCGTCCTCGTCGTCCTGCTCATCGCCTATCTCTATTACACCAGCGTCGGCAGGCAGATCCGGGCTGTCGCCTATAGCGAGCGGACCGCCATGTTGCTCGGTGTCGATCCCGGCAAGGCCTATTTCCAGACCTTCTTCCTGTCCGGGGTCCTGGCGGGCGCGGCGGGTGTCCTCATCGGGCTCGTGTTCAATTCGGTCCATTTCATGATGGGCGAGCCGCAGATGCTGAAGGCTTTCGTGGTCCTGGTGTTGGGCGGGCTGGGCAGCCTGCCCGGAGCTGTGGTCGCCGGGCTCATACTCGGCGTGTTGCAGACGCTCACCGCGGTTTATCTTCCCGTCGGCCTGGGAGATATCGTGGTCTATTCACTGCTGTTTGCCGTGCTCCTCATTTACCCGAACGGAATCTTCGGATCGAAGGTCAGGACGCATGCACGGGTGGGGCGGGTATGAGCGGCTTTTTCTATGCCAGCCAGGTCCTGCTCGATCTGGTCCTGCTGAACTGTGGCTTCGCGCTCGCGCAATATGTCGTGCAACGGGCCGGAGTGTTCTCGGTGGCGACCGCAGGGGTCGCTTCCATCGGTGCCTATGCGGCCGCGATCGCGGTCACGCGTGCCGGCCTGCCCGGAACGGCCGCGATCGCCATCGCCGGATTGGCCGGTCTCATCGTATCGGCGCTGTTGTCGATTCCGCTCGCGCGCCTCAGAGGCGCCTACCAGGCGATCGCGACCATCGCCTTCGTGCAGATCGTCATGGCGGTGATGTTCTATGCCGAAAGCTGGACCGGCGGCTCCGTCGGCATCAAGGACATTCCGAAGCTCGTCGGAAGCTGGCATCTCCTCCTCGCCGTCGCGGTCACGCTCTACATGGTGCATTGCCTCGATCGCTCCGGCGTGGGGCGCGCCTTCAACGCCATCCGCCAGGATGAGGTGGTCGCCGTCACGCTCGGCATCTCGGTGGTCAAGTATCACATCATCGCCTTCGCGATCAGCGGCACGATCGGCGGCTTCTTCGGCGGCATGCAGGCGCTTTACTTCTACAGCATCGAGCCGGCCATGTTCGGCTTCGCGATGGCCATCGCGATCCTGACCTATGTCATCTTCGGCGGCCAGAACTCCGTCATCGGCCCGATCGTCGGCACCGTCATCCTGACGCTCGTCCCGGAAATCGCCCGGCCGCTCGCCGACAGCCGGATGCTCGTTTTCGGCATCCTGCTGGTGATCTCGACCATTTTCCTGCCGGACGGCTTCGTCGACAGCCTCGGCTCGCTCCTGCGCCGGCGTCGGACGGCGCGGCGAGAGGCCGCGAAGGAAGGGGCGAACTGACATGTCCACGCTCGTCCTTGAAGATGTGGCCAAAAGCTTCGGCGGCGTGCATGCGATCTCGAAGATCGACCTCGCCGTCCCCCCGGGGCGCGTCACCGGATTGATCGGGCCGAACGGCGCCGGCAAGACGACCGTCGTCAACATGATCACGGGGCTGTTGAAGCTCACCAGGGGGCGCATCCGGCTCGACGATCAGGACCTGACGGTCGCTCCGCCTCACCGCGTCGCGCGGGCGGGCGTGGCGCGGACCTTCCAGAACATCCGGCTGCTGCCCAAGGCGAGCGTCGTCGACAACATCGTCGTCGGCTTTCACCAGCACGAGAAGGCGACGCTGATCGAAAGCCTGCTCGGCCTGCCGCGTCCCCGCCGGGAGGAGGCGATGTTCGTCGAGCGGGCGCGCGCGCTGGTCGGGCGGTTCAACATGGCCCGTTATGCCGATCGCCCGGCCGGCGAGCTGGCCTACGGCGATCAGCGCCGTGTCGAGATCATGCGCGCATTGGTGTCGGAGCCCAGGGTCCTGCTCCTGGACGAGCCGGTCGCCGGCATGAACGATGTCGAGGCCGACCGGATCGGGGAGATCATTGCCGGGCTGACGGCGCAGAACATCGGGATATTGCTGATCGAGCACAACATCCGCTTCGTCTCGAAACTCTGCGCCGAAATCGTGGTGCTGGCCGAAGGCCACGTGATCGCATCGGGCCCGCCGCAGACGGTCATGCGGGATCCGTCCGTGATGTCAGCCTATCTTGGAGCCTGAGATGCTGAAGGTGACCTCACTCTCCGCGTCCTATTCGGGCATCGTCGCCTTGCGCGACGTGTCGCTGTCGGTGAAGGCGGGCGAGATGGTCGCCCTGATCGGGCCCAACGGCGCCGGCAAGTCGACATTGCTCAACTGCCTGAGCGGCCTGGTCACGCCGCACCATGGTTCCATCGAGTTCCACGGGCGCAAGCTCGCGCGGCAGCCGGCTTACCGGATCGCGCGTCAGGGGCTGCTGCAGGTGCCGGAAGGGCGCCGGATCATCGGGGACCAGTCGGTTCTCGAGAACCTGCTCCTCGGCAAGCTCGCCGCGGCCGACCGATCCCGCGAGGAGCAGCTCGACAGGGTCTTCACATTATTCCCGATCCTGCACGAAAGACAGACCCAGATCGCCGGTTCGCTGAGCGGCGGCCAGCAGCAGATGCTCGCGATCGGCCGGGCGCTGATGGGGATGCCGCATATGATGCTCCTGGACGAGCCCGGCCTCGGCCTGTCTCCGGTCATGGCCGATCGGGTGTTCGAGGCGTTGTCGACCCTCAATCGCGACGGCCTGACGATCCTGCTCGTGGAGCAGAACGCCCGCCGCGCTCTGGCGGCGACGCACCGGACCTACGTTCTTGAACAAGGCAGAATCGCGTTCAGCGGCGAGAGCGCTGAACTGAAGGACGATCCGCGGGTGATCGAGCATTACCTGGGATTGTAGCGGCGCAGGGGGCGAGAACGCAGCCGCGTGAACACCTGATCCATTCACCTGAGCGGGGAGGAACCACATGTATAAGAAACTCATGCTGACGATCGGCGCGATGTCGCTCATGGCCGCGTCGCCGATGCAGGCGGCCCTGGCCAAAGAATTCAAGATCGGCATCGTCGCGGCGACCACCGGAGCGACCTCCTTCGTCGGGCTTCCGGTCGCCAATGCCGTCTTGCTGGCCATCGACGAGATCAACAAGAGCGGCCTGCTCGGCGGCGACACGCTGAAGGGCGAGGTGCAGGACACCGGCTCGAACAAGGCGCAGGCGATCACCCTCTTCAACCGGTTCGCGCTCAACTCGGATGCGCTGATGATCTTCGGGCCGACCAACAGCGCCGAATCCCTCAGCACCGCGCCGCTTTCGAAGGAGCTGAAGATCGTCCAGTATCCGGTCACGATCTTTGCCGATGTCGCCAAGGCGAGCGAGTATTCCTTCATCGGCGGCATGCCCTCGGCCAATCTGGCGCATGATCTGGCCGAATTCGGCGCGAAGAAGCTCGGCGTGAAGAAATGCGCCATGGTCTATGGCCGCGACAACGATGCCTATCCCGCGCAGGCCGCCGGCGTGCGGGACGTCATGAAGCAGAACGGCGTCGCCATCGTCGCCGAAGACACCATCACCTCGAGCGATAGCGACTTTCTCGGCATCGCGACGAAAATCGCCAGCCAGAACATCGATTGCCTGCTGCTGATCACGCAGCCCGACCAGGGCGCCAACATCGTCGTGCAGGCCAAGCAGGCCGGCCTCAGCGACGACGTCAAGATCCTCGCCTGCCAGGCGATGGCGGCACCGGCCTGGACCGATATCGGTGGCGATGCGGTCAAGGGATCCTACGTCACCACGGAATACGATCCGAGCGGCATCAACGAAGAGGCGCATGAATTCACCAAGAAATATGCCGCGCGCTACGGCGTCCAGCCGACGAATTACTCGGCGCTCGCCTATGACATGATGAAGCTCGTGGCCAACGCCATCCGCAACGCCGGGCCCGATGTGACCCGCCAGTCCTTCCGCGACGCCCTCGCGAAGGAGCCGCCGGTCAAGTCGATCGTCGGACAGGGCACCTACAGCCTGAACGCCGACCGTATCGCCAATTTCCAGAGCGTCATCCTCCAGGTCTCCGACGGCAAGCTCAAGACCATCGGGAAATAGCGACAGCGGGCCGGACGGATCGGAAATGCGCATGAACCAGCTATCGGGGCGGCCGACCTATATCGTGGTCGGCGGGGGATCGGCGGGTTGCGTGCTGGCCGCCAGGCTTTCCGAGCGTCCGGCCAACCGTGTCCTGCTGATCGAGGCGGGCATGGATTATGTCGAGACAACCGCTCCTTCGGACGTGCTCGACACCTATCCCGGGCGGGCGCTTGGAAACATGGCCTATTACTGGCCCGCCCTGAAGGTGTCGCGGGGCGCGGACGCCTATACGCCGGAGGCCGCCAGGGCGCCCTATTTCTACCTCCAGCCCCGCATCATGGGCGGCGGATCGAGCATCAACGGGCAGGTGGGGCTGCGTGGCGCGGAGGACGATTTCGATCGATGGGCGGCCCTGGGCGCCGACGGGTGGGACTGGGCCGGTGTCGAGCCTTATTTCAGGAAGCTGGAGAGCGATCTCGACCATGCCGACCCGCTTCATGGCTCCGCCGGGCCGATCAGCATACGCCGCATCTACCCGGACAAATGGGACAGCTTCACGCTAGCCGTCGCCGAGCAGTGGAGGCGGGAAGGACATGCCTATCTGGACGACCTCAACGGCACGTTTCGAGACGGTTTCGGCCCCATCCCGCTGAGCAACGATCGCCATATCCGCTCCTCGACCGCGCTAGACTACCTGACACCCGAGGTCCGCAATCGCGATAATCTGCTGATATGGGCCGACACCACCGTGGAGCGCGTTCTGATCAGGGACGGACGCGCCACGGGCGTCGCGCTGCGTCGATCCGGCGCTGCGGAAACGATCGAAGGCGACAATGTCGTTCTCAGCGCCGGAACGCTGCATTCCCCCGCGATCCTGCTGCGTTCGGGCGTCGGGCCGGCGGCGCATCTCGCCGACACCGGCGTGACGCCTCTCGTCGACCGCGCCGGGGTGGGCGGCAACCTGCAGGATCACCCGCTGATCTCGGTTTGCGCCTATCTGCCGGCATCCGCACGGACGAAGCCGTTCGTGCGCCGCAATTACAGCTATCTGCGGCACTCGTCGCACCACGCGGATTGCGCGCCGGCGGATCTGGTCACGATGGCCGTCTGCCGGTCGGCCTGGCACGCGCTCGGCGAGCGGATCGCCACGCTCTCGAGTTTCATCGCCGTTCCCTATTCGCGGGGCACGGTGAGGCTCGCCTCGCCCGATCCCGCCGCCGAGCCGGTGGTGACGTTCAACTGGCTCGACGATGCGCGCGACCGGGAGCGGCTGAAGGACGCCTTCCGCATGCAAGCCCTGACATTCCTGTCGGAACCGGTGCGGAAAGTGTCGCATGACCCGTTCCCGGCGAGCTATTCGGAGCGCGTCGCACGCTTCAACCGGCCGACCCGGGCGAATGCCTGGCTCAGCCGGGCGGGAAGCCTGTTTCTGGATGGTCCGGGCTCCCTGCGCAGGGCCTTCATCAGGCATGCGGTCCTGGATGGACCCACGCTGTCCGAGCTTCTGGCCGATCCGAAGCTGCTCGAGGACCATGTCTGCGGCGCGGTGCAGGGCGTCTGGCATCCGGCCGGGACGTGCCGGATGGGCGCGCCCGGCGCGCCCGAAAGCGTGACCGACAACCGCGGCGCCGTGATCGGCATCGACAACCTGTTCGTCGCCGACGCCTCGATCATGCCATGCGTCACCCGCACCAACACCAATCTTCCGGCGATCATGATCGGCGAGAAAATCGCCGATCAGTTGCGCTCGTCCGGCCGCTGATCCGGCCGTCTCAATTATTGGCCGCGAGCAGGCCGCGCGCCACGACATGGGCCTGGATCTCGCCCGCGCCCTCGAAGATGTTGAGAATGCGCGCGTCGCAGAGGACCCGGCTGATCTCGAATTCCAGCGCATAGCCGTTGCCGCCGTGGATCTGCAGGCTGGTATCGGCATTGCTCCACGCCACCCGCGCGGCGAGCAGCTTGGCCATGCCGGCTTCGACGTCGCAGCGCTTGCCCTTGTCCTTCTCATGGGCGGCGAAATAGGTGAGCTCGCGCGCGATGAGGCCCTCGGCAGCCATCAGGGCGAGCTTGTCCGAAACGCGCGGAAAAGCCGCGATCGGGCGGCCGAACTGTCTGCGGTTGAAGGCATAGTCGAAGCCGAGCTCGAAGGCGCGGCGCGCCACGCCGACGGCGCGGGCCGCCGTCTGGATGCGGGCGCTCTCGAAGGTTCGCATCAGTTGCCGGAACCCGTCGCCTTCCCGCCCGCCGAGCAACCCTTCGGCCGGGACCTCGAAGCCGTCGAAGGCGAGGACATATTCGCGCATGCCGCGATAGCCGAGCACCTCGATCTCGCTGCCCGACATGCCCTCGGCGGGAAAGGGCTCGGCTTCCGTGCCGCGCGGTTTCGGGGCGAGCAGCATGCTCAGCCCGGCATGTCCCCTTTCCTCAGGGATAGTGCGGACGAGGATGGTCATCAGATCGCTGCGGCTGGCATGCGTGATCCAGGTCTTGCTGCCGTGGATGCGCCAGTTGCCGTCCGCGTCGCGCCGGCCCTGCGCGGTGAGACGGCCGAGATCCGAGCCCGTGTCCGGCTCCGTGAAGACCGCGGTCGGCAGGACCTCGCCGCTGGCGATCTTCGGCAGCCATTCCCGTTTCTGATCCTCCGTGCCGACGAGGCCGATGAGTTCGCCGGCGATCTCCGAGCGGGTGCCGAGCGATCCGGCGGCGATCCAGCCGCGGCTCAACTCCTCGGTGACGATGCACATCGCCACCTTGCCCAGGCCAAGCCCGCCGTGATCGGCATCGATCGAGAGGCCGAAGACACCGAGTTCGCCCATCTGGGCGACGATCTCGTCGGGGATCAGCGCATTGTCGAGGTGCCAGCGCTGCGCGTCGGGCACGATGCGTTCGTCGACGAAGCGGCGGAACTGGTCGCGGATCAGGTCGAGCGTTTCGTCGCCGCTCTGCTCGTCGATGGATTCGCCGGCATGGAGACGGGCGATCAGCGCGGCGCGGTTGTCCGCCGTGTTGCCCGCGCGCAGCAGGAGCGCGACCGCGTCCTCGGATGCAAGCCTCGCCGCAGCCGCGTCGAGGCCGAGCTCGGCCGGGCGGACGATCTCGTTCTGGCTCATCGGCAGGCCGGCAACGAGCTGCGCCAGGTATTCGCCGAAGCCGATCTTCAGGGCCAGCATCTCGGCCGCGCGCAGGCCGTCGCGCTCGACCAGACGCTCGGCCCAGACCGCGGACTTGTCCAGCGCGGTGACCAGCGTCGCGATCCAGGCGAGCCCGTGGACGGCCCTTTGTTCCCGGTCGAGCGCCTGGCTGTCGATGCGCTCGCCCGCCATCACGCGCCCGGCGACGGTGAGCCGGGCTTCCGAGAGATAACGCGACGCCGCATCGCAGGCCCGGCGCAGCAGCCCGGCGAGGTCGCGCGGCTCCAGTTCGAGGCTTGCGCCCGTTTCCATGCTCATGCCGTCGCCTCCGCTCCGGCGACCACCTTCCGATCGTGCAGCGCCGCGATCTGGCCCGAGGACAGACCGAGGACCTCGGCCAGGATCGCATCCGTATGCTCTCCGAGACGCGGCGCGCGGACGGGGGGGCTGCGCTCGCCGCCGCCGAACGTCGCGGCCGCGCCGGGCGTCAGATAGCTGTGGCCTGAAGGGTGGTCGACCATCGCGAAGACGGGATTGGCGGTCGAGAAGGCCGCATCTTCCGCCAGCGCCTGATGGAGCGTCCGATAGGGGCCCCAGCATACGCCGTTGGCGTCGAAGGCCCGCGCGAGCGCATCATGATCGCGGGCGGCGACGGCGCCGGCGACGATCGCGTTCAGCGGCTCGCGAAAGCGGAAGCGCGTGCCCTCGTCACGATCGAAGGACAGCCCGGCCTGTGCTTCGAGCGCCTTGATCTGCGCCGCGATCCCGAGCGCTGCCACCAGCCCCGTCCATTGCCGGGTGGTGATGGCCACGATCATCAGCCGCCGTCCGTCGCGGGTCAGGAAATCCTTGCCGAAGGCGCCGAAGAGATTGTTGCCGTAACGCGCGCGGTCGGCGCCTGAAATGCTGGTTTCGGCGATCTGGCCGAGATGGCCGAGGCTGGCGGCCGCCACGTCGCTCAGGGGGATGCGCACCTCCTGGCCCCGGCCGGTGCCGCGCCTGCACCGTTCCGCGGCGAGCAGGGCAAAGGCGGCATAGGCGCCGGTCACGAGGTCCCAGGCCGGCAGCACATGGTTGACCGGCTCCTCGCCCAGCGTCGCGGGGCCGGTCATCTGCGGAATGCCGACGGCGCTGTTGATCGTGTAATCGACCGCCGGCGTGCCGTCGGCGTGCCCCATGACACGCAGCGTGATCAGGTCCGGCCGGCTCTTGCTGAGGCGCTCGTGGGAGAGGAAGCCCGCCGCCGGGAAATTGGTGAGGAAGATGCCCCGCTCCTCTCCCGGCGCCGCGATCAGCGCCACGGCCAGCTCCCGCCCTTCCGGCGAGGACAGGTCGATCGCGATGGATTTCTTGCCCTTGTTCAAGCCTTCCCAGTAGAGGCTGGCGCCGCCGGGCGCCTGAGGCCAGCGGTTGAAATCCGGTCCGCCGCCGATCATGTCGAAGCGGATCACCTCGGCGCCGAGCTGCGCGAGATAAAGTCCGCATGACGGCGCCGCGATGAAGGAGCTTCCTTCGACGACCCGCATTCCCCCGAGCAACTGATACATCGAACATCCACTCCTGCGTCGCGGGTCAATGCAGGCGGCTTCGCGCATCACGCGGGAAATACATGCCTGACCGGGCCTTCATCCGCGTGATTCCGCGCGCTTCGGCATCTCGACGGCCGTCAGTATGCGCTTGACACCTTCCTTGTCAATTTTTAGAGTATACGAAAATATTTTCGTATATATAAAAAACAAAACCGTACTTGCGCCGGTGTGGGCAGCGGGAACGACAAACCAACGGGAGGAAGAAAAATGCGTGCATTCGGAACGTCCGCGGTCGCCAGGCTGGGCCTTGTCGCAGCCTTCGCTTTGATGCCTGGCATCGCCGCATGGGCGCAGACGCCAATCCGTATCGGCCTGATCGCGTCGCTGAGCGGCCCGATCGGCGCGCAGGGGCAGCAATACGCCAATGGCGCGAAGCTGGCCGCGAAAGCGATCAACGAGGCCGGAGGCATCGCGGCGATCGGCAAGCGGCCATTGGATCTGTCGGCGCTCGACGATGCGTCCGTCCCCGCGAACGCGCGCACGCTCGCGATCAAGCTCATGAACGACGGCGACATGCCGGCGCTGCTCGGGCCCTGGGGCAGCGGCACCTGCCTTGCGGTCGCCCCCGTCGCCGAGCAGCAGCGGATTCCCATCATCTGCAGCGGCACGGCCGACCAGATCACCCAGCAGGGTTATCGCTATGTCTTCAACCGCGGCACGCTCGCCAGCACCTTCGTCGGCGGTGCCTTCACCGTACTCAAGGGTCTCAACAACGAGGCCGGCGCCAATATCAAGAAGGTCTCGGTTCTCTATGAGGACGGGGCCTATGGCACGAACGGCGACAAGCAGGCCAAGAAATCCGCGGCCGAGACCGGGTTCGAGCTCACCTCGGAAATCTCGTTCCGCACCGGCACGCCCGATCTCTCGCCGCTCGTCAACCGCGCGGTCGGCTCCGCGACCGACGCGATTCTGGCGATCAACTTCCTCGGCGACACGATCAATATCGTGCGCGGCGTGAAGACCTTGAAATCCCCGGCGCTGGTGGTCGGCTACGGTCCGAACGTGATCGATCCGGAAATGCAGAAGCTCGGAGCGACCGCGGAAGGCGTCCTCGCCATTTCCGATTGGAACGACGACGTCGCCAAGCCCGGCATCAAGGCGTTCCGTGATGCCTACCGGGCAGCCCATGGCACCGATGCCGGACCGGCTGCCGCGGCCGGATGGAGCGACACCTATTTCCTGAAGGAGGCGCTGGAAAAGGCCGGCACGCTCGACCCGACGAAGGTTCGCGACGCGATCGCCTCCGTGAAGCTCAGCAGCGGTCCGGCGCTCGATGTCGAACCCTACAACCAATACGGCTTCGACGAGAACGGGCTGGCCGTCGGCCAGAACGAGCGCCTGATCGCGGTCCAGGTGCAGGACGGCAAGTTCGTGACGATCTGGCCTCCGGCTGTCGCCAGCGGCAAATTCCGCCCGACGATGGCCAAATGAACGGAGGCTCCCCGAAAGTCGTCATCGCCTGATCCGGATCGGTTATGCTGTCAACTCTCGTCCAAAGCATTGTCAGCGGCGCGCTGGTTGGTGGCATGTATGCCGCCATCGGGATCGGACTTACGCTGATCTTCGGCGTCGTCAGGATCGTCAACTTCGCCCACGGCTCCTTCCTGATGGCGGCCGCCTATTGCAGCTGGCTGCTCTTCGACCGCTTTGCGATCGATCCGTATGCCAGCGTGCTGATCCTGGTTCCCGCCTTCTTCATACTCGGCATGGTCTATTATTGGACCCTGCTGCGCCCGATGGTCGGCACGTCGCTCCTGGCGCAATCGCTGCTGACCATCGGCGTCAATCTTGTGATCCAGAACGGCGCGCTCGGCCTGTTCGGCAGCCAGGTCAAGATCGTCGAGCTGCCATATACCACCGAAAGCATCGCGATCCTCGGATTGACCCTGCCGGTGACGCGGCTCGTGGCGGGCGCCGCGGGCCTGCTGGCGACGGTGATCATGTATTTCGGCCTGTGGAAGACCGGGCTCGGCGTCGCGGTGCGCGCCTCCGCCAGCGACCGGCCGATCGCCGAGGCGATGGGCATCAACACCTACTGGGCGCAAAGCGTCGTGACCGGCATCAGCCTGGCCTGCGTCGCGCTCGGCGGCGCGGTGCTGCTGCCGCTCTACTCGGCGTCGCCGGCGATGGCGACCGATTTCACCTTCCTGTCCTTCCAGATCATCGTCCTCGGCGGCATGGGCAGCTTCTTCGGGGCGCTCGTCGGCGGTGTCCTGCTCGGCATCAGCGAAAGCGTCGGCGCGACATTCTTCGACGGCTCGATGGGGCGGATGCTGACATTCGTCCTGTTCGTCCTGCTGCTGATCCTGCGCCCCAACGGCATTCTACGCGGGAGGCCGCAGTGAAGCGCGATTTCACAATCCTCGTCATCGCGCTCCTCGTGGCGGGGGGCGTGCCGGTCCTCACCTCCGATCGCTACATCCTGACCGTCGCGACCAGCGTGATGATCTGGGCCTATCTCTCCAGCGCCTGGAACATTCTCGGCGGCCTGGCGGGCCAGCTCTCCTTCGGCCACGCCATCTTCTTCGGCGCCGGCGCCTATACCTCCGGCGCGCTCTTCGCCCAATGGGGATGGCATCCGCTGATCGGGGGCGCGCTCGGCATCGTGTTCGCCTGCGTGCTGGCGGTCGCGATCGGCTATGTCAGCGTCCGTTACGGGCTCGTCCACCTGCACTTCGCGCTGGTGACCACGGCGATCAGCCAGGTGGCGCTGTTCTTCGCCATGGGGTCGGATTTCGTCGGCGGGGTCAATGGCCTGAGCCTGCCGTTCAAGGCGGGGCCCTGGCAGCTCTTCTTCCGGGACACGGCGATCTATTACTGGATATTCCTGGCCATGACGGGATTGGTGATCGCCTTCACCATTTTCATCCGCAACCGCAAGCTCGGCCTCTATTTCATGTGCGTCCGCGAAAGCGAGATCGCGGCCAGCGGCATCGGCATCGACGTCATGCGGCAGAAATTGCTCGCGATCGTCCTCAGCGCGGCGTTGACCGCAGGCGGCGGCGTCATGTTCGCGCAATTCCTGCGCTTCCTCGATCCCGACAGCATTTTCGGCTGGGCGGTCTCGATCGAGATCGTCATTCCCGCGATGCTCGGCGGCACGCTGGCGACGTTCGGGCCGGCGCTCGGCGCCCTCATCTACGTGATCCTGCATGAAGTGACGCGCGCCAGCCTCGAATTCGCCGGCGCGCCGCTGGTGATCGTCGGCATCGTGCTCACGATCGTGGTTCTCTTCCTGCCCGAGGGGATCATTCCGTCCTGGCGCATGCGCTGGCGCCGCAAGGGCCGGAAGACCGCGCCGCAGCCCCAGCCTGCCGCGGCGCCGGCTCCGCTGGTGATGCAAGCCGTTCCGGCGCCGAAGTCAGGCGACGTGATCCTGCGGGCCGAAGCGGTCAGCCGGCGCTTCGGCGGCGTGCAGGCGGTATCCGACGTGACGTTCTCCTGCCGGGCGGGCGAGCGGCTGGCGATCATCGGGCCGAACGGCGCCGGAAAATCCACGCTCTTCGCCCTGCTGGGCGGCTTCATCCGGCCCGACCGCGGCACGATCACCTTCGACGGCCAGCGGATCGACGGCCTGACGGCGAACCAGATCTGCAGGCTCGGCCTGTCCCGGACCTTCCAGACGGCTCAGCCCTTCAAGGAATTGACCGTCTACCAGAACATCCTGGCCTCCACCTATCTGCGGGCCCGGACCGACGCGGAAGCCAAGGCCGCGGCGACGAAGGCGATGGAGCTGTTCCAGCTGACCCCCTTCGCGGCCGAGCGCTCGGCCGACCTCAACATCGCCGACCAGAAGCGGCTGGAGCTCGCGCGGGCCTATGCGACCCGCCCGCGCCTGATCCTCCTGGACGAGGTCGGGGCAGGCCTGACGGAGATCGAGCTCGAACAGCTCACCGCGACCCTCATGCGCCTGAACGTCGAGCACGGCGTCGCGCTGATCTTCATCGAGCACGTGATGTCGATGGTCAGCGCGCTCGCCGAACGGGTGATCGTCCTGCAGGACGGCAAGGTGTTGACCGAAGGATCCGCCGCCGAGGTCTCGCGGAACGAAACGGTCATCCGCGCCTATCTCGGAGAGGAGATGCTCATTGCTCAGGATTGAGAATCTCGTCACCGGCTACGGCCCCGCCGATGTCGTCCACGGCGTTTCCATACGCGTCCCGAAGGGCGAGGTGACCGGCATCGTCGGCGCCAACGGCGCCGGCAAGACGGCCTTGCTGCAAGCGGTCTGCGGCCTCCTCGACCACCAGGGGACAATTCATCTCGAGGGCCGGGACATCACCGCGATGCGTGCCTATCAGCGCGCGCGCTCCGGCATCATGCTGGTGCCGGAAGGCCGGCGCGTGTTCGGCGACATGAGCGTCGCGGACAACCTGATGACCGCCTCGCTGCATCATCGCGTCCGGCGCAAGCGGGAGACGATATTGTCCTCCGTCTTCGGCCTGTTTCCACGGTTGAAGGAGAGGCTCGGCCAGCCTGCCGGCACGCTTTCGGGCGGCGAGCAGCAGATGCTGGCGATCGGGCGCGCCCTGATGGGGGACCCGCTCGTGCTGGTCCTCGACGAGCCTTCGCTGGGCCTGTCTCCGCTCTTCGTGCAGGAGGTTTTCCGGGCGCTCGAGACGCTGAGCAAGACCGGCCTGACCCTGATCCTGGTCGAGCAGAACATCCAGCACTGCCTGCGGCTGAGCAGCTACGCCTATGTGCTCGATCAGGGGCGGATCGTCATCGAAGGCAAGGCGGCTTCGCTGCTGCAGGATCCGCGTGTGCGGGAAGCCTATCTCGGTTCCCACGGCAAGTCGGCAAAGACGGCTTGAGGCGTTGCACGCGGCAATACCGCGAAGGAGATGATCAAATGGGCGCAGATAGAGACGATCCGGTCTTGTTTCCCGTCCGTGGTATTTCCCAGCGGCTGGACAACGACGATCCGAACTACCAGGCCGGAGTTCCCGATATCTACATCGCGCTGGCGCTCGCCTATGATTCGCTCGCCGCGCCGGCGATGAGCATCGACGCTTCCGGCATTGCCTCGCCAGACTATACGGCGATGCAACCGCGCCTCGCGCTGAGCTGGAACGAGCAGGAGAACGGCGACTGGATCGTTCGGTTGCGGCCGGGCGTGCGCAGCCAGGCCGGTAACGAATTGACCGCCGAGGACATCGCCTGGGTGTTCCGCAAGGCCTATGCGCATGAAACGCTGAGCAGCTGGCGCTGGCGGCAGGTCGTCGGCGTCGAGAAGGTCGAGGCGCTCGACCGCTACACCGTGCGCTACAGGCTTCGCAGCCCCTATCCGACATTTCCGAACTGGCTCCTGCCGGTGACGCCGAACATCGTCGATTCCACCGAAATCCGTGCCCACGCCACGCCGGAGGATCCGTGGGGCATCCAATGGCTGAATTCCAATGTCGCCGGCTTCGGTCCCTATGCGCTAGCGCAGATGGACGCCGATCACCTGCTGTTCCAGGCGCGCGACGACTACTGGGCCGGCCGGTCCGAAACAGCGCGCGTCGAAGTCGGAACGGCGCCCGACCGGGCCTCGGCGATCCGGCTCCTGGACGAGAAGCGCCCCGTCGTCATCGTCGGCCTCGATCCCGACGAGATCGCGCATCTGTCGAAACGGGACGACCTGACGCTGCATCGCGTCTGGGCGGGCCATGTCTCGATCGAGGTGAATTTCACCCGGCCGCCTTTCGACAATCCGGCGGTGCGCCATGCGCTGGCCTTCGCCACGCCTTACGACCGGATCATCCGCGACGGGCTTTTGGGCCTCGCCAGGCCCTGGCACAGCCCGGCCAAGGGGACGAGCCAGTGGGGGAGCTGCGGTCACAGGCACTATGAAGAGAACCCGGCGAAGGCGCGCGAGCTTCTGGCACGCGCCGGCTTTGCCCAGGGGCTCAAGGCCGATCTTCATATCGACCGTCGCCCCGACTGCCAGCGCATGGGCGAGATCATCGCCGATGCCTGGCGCCGGGTCGGCGTCGAGCTGACGCTGAAGGATGCCGCCGGGCTGCCGGCCGGCGAGCTGCCCGAGCTGCTCCTGCGAACCGATTGCGCGCATAATCTGTCCGAGCCGATCTATGACATCGCCCATGACTACGCCGCGATGTCGCAGATCCTGCCGGCACCCGGCGGGCCGCGCGGCGTCGGCACCTGGAACCCGCGCTGGGAGAAGAACGACGAGGCGATCGGCCGTTTCGCCGATCTGCTGCTCGAGCCGGACGCGGGACGCAAGCGGCAGCGCTTCGACGAGCTCCAGTCCTATCTCGTCGATTTCAGTTCATCCATCTTCCTCGCGGAGGTGCAATACGCGACGGCTCAGAACAGTCAGGTGCCGCGCTCGTTCCTCACCGCCAATACCCGGCCGTTCCACGCCTTCCAATACCAGAATTGCATCAGCGACTTCTATCTGCCGCTTCGGCATCCGACAGGGTCGAACGGTTAGGCCATGCAATATACGCATCTCATCGTCGGAGGGGGCTCTGCGGGCTGCGCTCTCGCCGCGAGGCTGAGCGAAGATGCCGGCAACAATGTCTGCCTGCTGGAGGCCGGTCCCGACTTTGCTCCGGATCGGACGCCCGCCGATATCCTCGATACCTATGCCGGGATGGCGCTTTCCAATCCCGCCTATGTCTGGTCGGGGCTGAAAATCCGCCGTGGCGACGGCCCCTATCTCACGCAAGCGGCGCGCCAGCCGATCAATTTCGAGCAGGGTCGGGTGATCGGCGGCGGCTCCAGCATCAACGGGCAGGTCGCGCTGCGCGGCGCGGAGGACGATTTCGACCGATGGGACGCCGCCGGCGCGACCGGCTGGGATTGGCACGCGGTCCTGCCTTACTTCCGCAGGCTGGAGAGCGACCGCGATTTCGTCGACCAGTGGCACGGCAACGAGGGCCCGATCCCCGTCCGCCGGTTCCCGCGAGAACAGTGGGACGATTACACGCTCTCCGTCGGGCGCGCCTGGGAGAGCCAGGGCTACCGCTACCTGCCCGACATGAACGGCGAATTCGCCGAAGGCTATGCGTCGCTGCCCCTTTCCAACGATGGCGAGCGCCGGATTTCAGCCGCGCTCGGCTATCTCACGCGGGAGGTGCGCGCGCGGCGCAACCTGACCGTCATGGGCGATGCGCAGGCCGCCCGCATCCGCTTCGAGGGCCGGCGGGCCGTGGCGGTGGAGCTGTTGCCGGGCGCGAGCGGCCCCGGCCGGCTGGAAGCCCGCACGATCATCGTCGCCTCCGGAGCGCTGCATACGCCGCAACTGCTCATGCTCTCCGGCATCGGGCCGGCCGAGCAGCTCGCCCGCTTCGGCATCGATGTGCTGGTCGACCGGCAGGGGGTCGGCCGCAACCTGCAGGACCATCCCTCGATCTCCATTTCCGGCTATCTCCGCGCTTCGGTGCGCAAGAAGCACATGTTCCGTCGAAACTACAGCTATCTGCGCTATTCCTCCGGCTTTCCCGGCTGCGACGACATTGACATGGTGATGATGTCCGTCTGCCGCTCGGCCTGGCATGCCCTGGGCGGGCGCATCGGCACGCTCAGCACCCTGCTCGGCAAGCCCCATTCCCGCGGCTGGGTGGGGCTGGCCTCCCCCGATCCTTCGACCGAGCCGGAGGTCTGCTTCAACTGGCTGGACGACGACCGCGACCGGCTGCGGATGATGGACGCCTTCCGCCGCATGGCCGTGATCGCACGCCTGCCGGTCGTGGCCAAATTCCTGGAGCATCCGTTTCCATCGAGCTATTCGGAGCGGGTGCGCCAGATCGGGCGCAAGACGCCTGTCAACATCGTGCTCACCGGGATCGCCGCCGCGCTGATGGACAGCGGCCGGCCGATCCGCGACCTGATGATCGAGCATGTCATCCGCGACGGGCCCTCGCTCGACGTTCTGCTGGGCGATGACGGGAAGCTCGCCACGCATGTGGTCAGCGAAGCGACGAGCGCCTGGCATCCCTGCGGCACCTGCAAGATGGGGCGCGCGGACGATCCGATGAGCGTGACGGACCCTCACGGCAAGGTTTTCGGCACCGAAAACCTCTACGTCGCCGATGCTTCCATCATGCCGGAAATTCCACGGACCAATCTCAATCTGCCCTCGATCATGATCGGCGAGCGGGTCGCCGATCTCCTCAGGCAGGCTGCGTGAAGGAAGAATGATGGCGATTCTGCGCATCGACGGCCGCCCGCTTCACTACGAGGTCACCGGACCCGGGGGCGCGCCCGCAATCGTGCTGTCCAACTCGCTCGGCACGACGCTGTCGATGTGGGACGCGCAGGTTTCGACGCTTTCCGCCCGGCATCGCCTCATCCGCTACGACACGCGCGGCCATGGCGGTTCCCCCGCCATGACGGCCGGCGCGCGATTGACGCTCGACGGGCTGGCGGACGACATCGCCGCGCTGCTCGATCATCTCGGTATCGCACGCGCCCATGTCGCCGGCCTCTCGCTTGGCGGCATGGCGGCGCAGGCCATGGCCGCGCGCCACCCCGAGCGCGTCGAGAGCCTCGTCCTGATGGCGACGGCCGCCCATATGGGCGCGCGCGACGCCTGGTACGCCCGTGCGGCGCTGGTGCGCGAAAAGGGCCTGGAAGCCATTGCCGACGCGGTCGTGGAACGCTGGTTCACGCAGCATCTGCGGGCGACGGACCCGGCACTGGCCGCCGCATACCGCAGGCGGCTGCTGGCGATCGACCCCGAAGGCTATGCGGCCTGCGCGGAAGCCATCGGCGACATGGATCTGCGTGCCTCGAACGGGCGCATCACGGCTCCCACGCTCATCCTCCCGGGCGAGGACGATCCGGCCACCCCGGTTTCGATGTCCGAGGACATCCAGCGACAGATCAAGGGCGCCGAACTGATCGTCATCCCCAAGGCGGCGCATCTGCTCGCGGTCGAAGCGCCAGCCGCGGTGAACGCGGCTCTCGGAGCATGGCTCAGCCGCTTCTAGCGGGCCGGGCAACAAGAGATACGACGAAGAACAGCTTGTGAGAAGTAAACGCCATGACCAAAACCATCATCACCTGCGCCGTAACCGGCAATCAGACACAGCCGTCCCAGAATCCGGCCCTGCCGATATCGCCTGAACAGATCGCCGATTCCTGCCTCGAAGCCGCGGAAGCCGGCGCGGCCATCGTTCATATCCATGTCCGCCATGCCGATACCGGCCGCCCCTCGATGGAGGTGGCGCATTATCGCGAGGTCGTCGAGCGCATCAGGGCGAAGAACACGGCGCTGATCATCAACCTGACCACGGGACCGGGCGGCCGCTATCAGCCGAGCGACGAAGATCCGGCCGTAGCTGGCCCGCGGACCAATCTGCTCAAGGCGGAAAAACGCATTCAGCATGTGGTCGAGCTGCGCCCCGACGTCTGCTCGGTGGACCTCAACACCATGCTTTTCGGCGCCGAGGTCGTGATCAACACGCCGCAGAGCATCACGCGCATGGTCGAGATCGCCTATGACAGCGGTGTTACGCCGGAGCTCGAATTGTTCGATTGCAGCGACATCGGGCTGCTCAACGACCTGCTGGACCGGGGGGTGCTGAAGCGGCCGCTGCTGCTCAACCTCGTCCTCGGGGTCAAATACGGGTTCGCGGCCACGCCGAGAACGCTGGCTTTCGCCGCCGATCTGCTGCCGAAGGACGCGGCCTGGAGCGGTTTCGGCATCGGGCGCCATGCCTTCCCCATGCTGGCGCAGGCCTATCTGCTGGGCGGCCACGTCCGTATCGGCATGGAGGACACCGTCCATGTCGCCAAAGGTGAATTGACGAAGGGTAATGGCCAGCTCGTGGAAAAGAGTCGCTGGATCATCAATCAACTGGGCGGCGAAACCGCTTCCGCCGAAGAGGCCAGAGACATGCTCGGCATGCGCTGATATGTGGCTTCGGGCTCAGTGACGCAAATGGGATATCGATGAGAACGGCCAGACGGATACTGCAGATCTTTGAGATCTTTGCGGCAAAAGGGCAGCCTTTGACCTTGTCTGAGCTCGCCAGCGAACTCGCCATCCCCCCGTCGAGCTGTTTCGGGCTCCTCAAGTCGATGATCGAGCATGGCTATCTTTATTCCGTCGGCTCCAAGAAGCACCTCTATCCGACACGGTTGATGCTGCAGCACACCCTGGCGATCGATCGGCACGAACCGATCTTGCCCCGGCTGATGCCCCGGCTGGAACGTCTTCGCACCGAGACGAGGGAAACGATCCTGCTCGCCCAGCTCAACTTCTCCGAGCCGTCGGTGGTCTATCTGGCGGTGCTCGAGGGGCTGGAGCTCATACGCTACACGGCCGCGATCGGGCTGGTGCGGGCGATCGAGCAGGCGGCGACGGGCAAGGCGCTGCTGTCGCACATGAACGACAAGGCCCTCAACACGATGCTCGGCAAGCTGAGACTGAAGAACGTCGAGGATCGGGAAGCTTTCATCGCCAGGCTCAAGACCGAGCTCGCCGAGGGCAAGAGCCGCGGTTACCTCATCCATCGTGGCCAGAACGTCGTCGACGTGACGTCGATCGCCAAGCCGCTGTCCATCGCAGGCCGGGACTTCGCCATCGGCATCGCCGGGCCGGTTCACAGAATGGAGCTCAATTTCGACGCCTGCGTCGATGCGCTCAACGCCACCTGCGCCGACCTGGAAAGGCCGAGCTGAGGCAAGATTCGCGCAAGGGCGAGCCTCGCGCCATGACGGCCGGCAAAAATCGGGGAGAAGAGGGATGACCGTTTTCGACGACTATAAGGACCGCTTTTCGCACATCGCCATGCAGCGCAGCGCTTCCGGTGTCCTGGAGATGCGGCTCCATACCGATGGCGGACCTTTCGATGTTAACACCGGCGGGCGAACCAATCCGCAGGCGCAGCTTGGCGACGCCTTTGCCCTGATCGCCGCCGATCCCGAGAACCGTGTCGTTCTTCTGACGGGGACCGGCGCCTCGTTCTCGGGCCCCCGCAAGACGCTCGACATGTTCTCCGTCGGCGACACGCAGCGATGGGAGCGCATCCGGCGCGACGGTGTGCGCTTGCTGATGAATTTCATGGATATCGACGCGCCGGTCATCAGCTGCATCAACGGTCCGGCTCTTCGCCATGCGGAATTGCCGCTTCTCGGCGATATCGTGCTCGCCGACAGCAACGCCGTCATCCAGGATTCCGCCCATTTCACCAATCGCACCGTGCCGGGCGACGGCATCAACGTCGTCCTGCCGATGGTGCTGGGCCTCAACCGCGGCCGTCATCTTCTGCTCACGGGCAAGACGATCGACGCGGCGGAACTGCTGGCTGCCGGTGCTGTCGCCGAGGTTCTCCCGCCCGATCGCCTCGTCGCCCGCGGACGGGAGATCGCCGAAGAGATCGCCGGCAACAACCCGCTCGTCATCCGCTACACGAAGCTCGTTCTGCGCCGTGCGATCCGCAGGGAACTGCAGGATGTGCTCGAATTTTCGCTTTCGCTGGAAGCATTGGCGGCCGTCGATGAAACCGCACGGCTGAAGGAGGCCAGGCGATAGACGATGGAGCCGGCCAGCCAAGCCGGCGCAGGGTAGCGCCCATGCGGCATCTGCACAGCAGGCGCCGCTCTTTTGGGCCAGTGTGGAAGCCCCACTTTCGTTTGCGGTACCCTGCTATGAATATGCGTGTCTCCCAGGCCGAACACCCAGCGCGGCGCGCCGGCATCGGCCAGTCGCTCCCGCGCAACGAGGACGCGGTCCTCCTGCGCGGCGAGGGGCGCTATACCGACGATCTCTCGCTGGAAGGGCAGCTCCACGCGGCCTTCGTCCGCAGCCCGCACGCCCATGGCGTCATCCGCGGCATCGACACCGCGGCCGCGGCCGCGATGAAGGGCGTCGTCGCGATCTACACCGCCGCCGATCTCGAGGGCCAGGGCTACGGCCTGCTGAAATGCCAGGTCGACCTGCCCAGCCGGGGCGGGAGCGCGATGAAGCGGCCTGAGCGCAAGGCGCTGGCGACGGGCAAGGTCCGCTTCGTCGGGGACCCTGTCGCCATGGTCGTCGCGCGGACGGCGCTGCAGGCGCGCGATGCGGCCGAGGCGGTAGCGCTCGATATCGACATCCTGCCCGCCGTCACCTCGGTGGAGGCGGCGCTTGCCCCCGGCGCGCCGCAATTGTTCGACGACGTTCCCGGCAATCTCATCCTCGACTACCATTTCGGCGATGCGGAGAAGGTCGCGGCCGCCTTTGCCGGGGCGGCGCATGTCACCCGGGTGCGGATCGTCAACAACCGCATCATCGTGAACCCGATGGAGCCGCGCGCCGCGATCGCGGATTACGACCGCAAGGCGAAGCGCTACACGCTCCACGCCCCGAGCCAGGGCGCCTTCGGCATGCGCAACAACCTGGCGGCGGCGATGGGCGTGCCGCAGGAGCGGATGCACCTGCTGACCGGCCATGTCGGCGGCTCCTTCGGCATGAAGGCGGCGGTGTTTCCGGAATACATCGTGCTGCTGCATGCGGCGCGGCTCCTGAAGAAGCCGGTGAAATGGACCGACCAGCGCTCCGAGAGCTTCGTCTCCGACCATCACGGCCGCGACATGGTGTTCGAGGCCGAGCTTGCGCTCGACGCGCGCGGGCGCTTCCTGGCGACGCGCTTCACCGGCTTCGGCAACATGGGCGGCTATCTCTCGCCGCCCGGCCCGATGATGGCGACGCTGAACATCGGCAAGAACAGCGTCGGCATGTACCGCACGCCGCTCATCGAGGTGCAGACGCGCTGCGCCGTCACCAACACGGTGCCGATCGCGGCCTATCGCGGGGCCGGGCGCCCCGAGGGCAATTACCTCATGGAGCGGCTGATCGACACCGCCGCCCGCGAGATGGGGATCGACAGGGCCGTCATCCGGCGGCGCAACCTGATCGGACCGCGGCAATTGCCGTGGAAGACGCCGATCGGGACGGTCTATGACAGCGGCGACTTCCCGGCGCTCTTCGCCCGCGCGCTCGCGGCGGCCGACTGGAAAGGCTACCCAGCCCGCGAACGCTCGAGCCGCAAGGCCGGCAAGCTGCGCGGGCGCGGCATCGGCTGCTATCTCGAGGTCACCGCCCCGCCGGGCAACGAGATGGGCGGCATCCATTTCGAGCCGGACGGAACGGTCACCATCGTCACCGGCACGCTCGACTACGGGCAGGGCCACTGGACGCCCTTCGCCCAGGTCCTGACCAGCCGACTCGGCGTGCCCTTCGACAGGATCCGCCTCGTGCAGGGCGACAGCGATCGCCTGATCGCGGGCGGCGGCACCGGCGGCTCGAAATCGATCATGGCGAGCGGCTCGGCGATCATCGAGGCGAGCGAGCGCGTGATCGAGAAGGGCAGGCTCCTGAGCGCCCATCTCCTCGAGGCCGCCGTCGCCGATATCGAGTTCGCCGATGGCCGCTTCCGCATCGCCGGAACAGATCGCTCGATCGGCATCATGGAGCTCGCCGAAAGCTTGCGTGCGGGCGCCGGCCTGCCCGGCGACCTGCCGCGGACGCTCGACGTCGACCACGTCTTCAAGGCGGCGCCCCCCGCCTATCCGAACGGCTGCCACATCGCGGAAGTCGAGATCGACCCCGAGACCGGGCGGGTCGAGATCGCCCGCTACGTCATGGTCAACGATTTCGGCGTGCTGGTGAACCCGATGATCGTGGAGGGGCAGCTCCATGGCGGCGTCGTGCAGGGCATCGGCCAGGCGCTCTGCGAAATGACGACCTATGACGAGGCCGGCCAGCTCATCACCGGCTCGTACATGGACTATGCGATGCCGCGCGCCGCCGACGTGCCGTTCTTCTCCTTCATCAGCCAGGGCGTGCCGACCCGGTTGAACCCGGTCGGCGCGAAGGGATGCGGCGAGGCCGGCTGCGCCGGCTCCCTGCCTTCGGTGATGAACGCGCTCGTCGATGCGCTCGCTCCGCACGGCGTGCGCCACATCGACATGCCCGCGACACCGCAGGCCATCTGGCGGGCCATTCATGCGCGGGCGTGACCAGCGCGCCGTCGCGGTTCGTGGCGGCGCGATCGGAACCATCCCCCACATGGAACAGTTCCTCGATCGCGACGATTTCTCCGATGTCGAGGCTGGCCGATGGCTCCGCGCGCGATCTGGAAAGGGGCTCTCAAGGTCGCCGAGGTGACCTGCCCGGTGGCGCTCTACACCGCCGCCTCGACGAGCGAGCGCATCTCCTTCCACACGCTGAACCGCAGGACAGGCAACCGGGTCCATCGCCAGTTCGTCGACGAGGTCACGGGAAAGCCGGTCGAGAAGGACGATCAGGTCAAGGGCTACGACCGCGGCGACGGCGACTACATCGTCCTGGAGCCGGAGGAGATCGCCGAGGCCACGCCTGAAAGCGACAAGGTGCTCGATGTCGCGACCTTCCTGCCCTGCGACGCGGTCGACGATCTGTTCTTCGACCGGCCCTATTACCTGACCCCGGGCACGCCGGTCGCCACCGAGGCCTTCGCCCTGATCCGCGACGTCATGGCCGAGCAGGAGAGCGCGGCGCTGGCGCGCACCGTGATCTTCCGGCGGATGCGGTCGATCCTGATCCGGCCGCACGATGCCGGAATGATCGCGACGACCCTCAATTTCGACTACGAGATCCGCCCGGCCGAGAGCGCCTTCGACGACATCCCGAAGCTGGAGATCGAAGGCGAGATGCTGGAGCTCGCCCGGCACATCATCCGCACCAAGGCTGGCCGCTTCGACCCCAGGGCCTTCGACGACCGCTACGAAAGCGCGCTCGCCGAATTGGTCAAGGCGAAGATCGAGGGACGCAGGATCAGGCCACCGAGGCGGTCCGAGCCGGCGAAGGTCGTCGACCTGCTCGACGCGCTGCGGCAGAGCGCGAAGGCCGGCGCGAAGGCCGGCGCCAAGCACGTCACCAAGCCCGCAGCGAAGACCCGGCCGCAACGCAAGGCGGGTTGATCACTTCCGGGCTTCGAGGCTTCTTCTCAGCGCATCCATGATATCGACGACATTGCCCTCGCGCGCCGGCCGCGCGGCTTTCCGCGCCGGCGCGCGGCCCTTCTGCCGGGCCTTGATGATCGTCAGGAGCTCGTCCTGAACGGGGTCCTGCGTCAGGTCGGGCGACCAGTCCTTCGTGCGCGATCTGATCAGCTTTTCCATGAGGGCGCGCAGGTCGGGCTCGGGCTTCGCCTGCCCCGGATCGGCGAAATAATCCGCTTCGTCGCGCACCTCGTCGCCATAGCGCAGCGTCCACAGCACGATGCCCCTGTCGCGCGGCTCCAGCAGCACGGCCCGCTCGCGCCGGTAGAGCACGAGGCGGGAGATGCCGACGGTCTTCGTCGCCTTCATCGCCTCGCGGATGACGGAAAAGGCCTCGTCGCCGATCTTGCCGTCCGGCACGAGGTAATGCGGCGTGTCGTACCAGATCCAGCCGACGGAGGCGCGCGGCGCGAAGACCTCGATATCGATGGTGCGGGTGCTCTCCAGCGCGACGGCGTCGAGCTCGTCATCCTCGAGCATGACATAGTCGTCGTCGCCCCTGGGATAGCCCTTGACCTCGTCTGCCTCGGCCACCGGCTTGCCGGTGACGGCATCGACGAAGCGGCTGCGGATACGGTTGCCGGTGCGGCGGTTGAGCGTGTGGAAGCGCACCTTCTCGCTCTCCGAGCGCGCCGGCAGCATCGCGACCGGGCAGGTCACGAGCGAGAGCTTGAGATAGCCTTTCCAGAAGGTCCGCTGGGCCATGGGCGCGTTTCTCCGGTCGGATGCGGAACGCCCGGGCCGTCGATCCGTTCCGGATGAGCGCCCTCGTCAGGAACGGCCAAGCCTGCGGATCGCATCGGCCAGGGGCCGTTCGGCATCGCCATAGCCGTCCCACGCCTTGCTCCCGGCCAGGAGCTTCGGCGCCGTGCGCAGGGTGTAGCGGGCCGGATCGAGCCCCGCCTTCACCTGCGGCCAGTTGAGCGGCATCGAGACATGCGCGCCCGGCCGCGCGCGCGGCGAGAGCGGCGCGACCGCCGTCGCCATCCGGTCGTTGCGCAGATAATCGAGGAAGATCCGCCCCTCACGCAGGCGCTTGGCCATGGTGACGAGATAGCGCTCGGGCTCGTCGGCGGCGATCCCGGCGCAGAGGCGGCGGGCGAAATCCTTGGCGGTGGCCCAGTCCAGCCCGCCGCGGCCGGGCTTCGCCAGTGGCGTCACCACATGCAGGCCCTTGCCGCCCGTGGTCTTGCAGAAGCCGGCGAGCCCGAGCGCCTCGAGCCGCTCCTTCATCGTCCTCGCCGCCTCGACGACGCGGTCGAAGGCGACCCCCGGTCCGGGATCGAGATCGAACACCAGCCGGCCCGGCGTTTCCAGCGCGTCCGGCCGGCAGTTCCACGGATGCAGCTCGATCCCGCCGATCTGCGCGGTGGCGATCAGGGCTTCGATCCGATCGATCTGGAGATAGGATTTCCTATCGCCGGCGATCGTCACGAGCTCGAACAGGCTCGACGTGCCCGGGCCGGCATGGCGCTGGAAGAAGGTTTCGCCCGCGATGCCGTCCAGCGCCCTGAGCAGCGAGCACGGCCGGCCCCGGATATGCGGCAGCATCCAGGCGCCCATGGCCTCGAAATAGCGGGCGAGATCGCGCTTCGAGACCAGCTTCCCGTCCTCGGCATCGGGCCAGAGCGGCTTGTCGGGCTTGGAGAGCGGCACGCTAAGGATATCGACCCGCCCTCCCCGTCCGGCCAGGGGCTGCGGCGGGGCGGTTTTCGCGGGCGGCGCCGGCAGATCGGTCTCGACCTCGGCCGCCGGCTTGTCCTCGCGCAAGCCCTTGAAGGCGGCCTGCCGGATCATGCCGTCACCCGTCCAGCCCGCGAATTCGATCTCGACGACGAGGACAGGTTCCGTCCAGTGGACTCCCGGCTGCCGCCGCGGCGCGCCCGTCCCGGTGAAGGGCGACGTCTTCGCCTCGTGCTCCTTCAGGCGCGCCAGCAGCGCCTCGACCTTGGCCGCGCCATATCCGGTCCCGACGCGGCCGATATAGATGAAATGCGAACCGCGATGGACGCCGACCAAGAGCGAGCGGAACTGGCCCGCCGTGGTCGCCCAGCCGCCGATGACGACCTCGTGGCCGGCGCGGCATTTGGCCTTCCTCCAGCTTTCGCCGCGGCCGGAGACGTAAGGCGCATCGCCCCGCTTCGAGACGATGCCTTCGAGCGCAAGCCGGCAGGCGGATTCCAGCACCGCCTCCCCGCCGGTCGCGAAATGCTCGACATAGCGTAAGGTGACTCCGTCGGCGTGCTGGCCGAGCAGCGCCGCGAGCTTCTCCTTGCGGGCCGTGAGCGGCCGATCGCGCCAATCCTCACCGTCGAGAAAGAGCAGATCGAACGCGAAGAAGACCAGATTCCCGGTCTGCTCCTCGGACAGGGCGGCCTGCAGCGCGGCGAAATCCGGGGCGCCGTGATCGTCGAGAGCGACGATCTCGCCATCGACGATGCAATCGGGCAGATCCTCGAAGGCTTTCGCGATGGCGCCGAACCTCCTCGTCCAGTCGAGGCCCTTGCGCGTCTTCAGCGTGACCTTGCCACCCGCGACGCGGGCCTGGATGCGATAGCCGTCGAACTTGATCTCATGGACCCAGCCGCCGCCGGCCGGCGGCCGCGCGACGCTCCGGCAAAGCTGCGGCGCGATGAAGCCGGGAAGATCGGTGGGATCGGCCGGAGCCGGCCTGCCCGCGCGCGCTTCAGCCGCCGATCCCTTCCTGCTGTCCCAGACGGCATCGGCATCGACGGCCTGCCCGGCCAGCAGGAAAGGGGCGGGAGAGCGCCCGCGCCCGGCGGCGATCGCGGCCATGGTCCGGCCCGAGGCCACCGAGGTCCCGGCCTTCAGGACGGCATCGCCATCGGCGTCGACCGCATCGGCGTCGCGATGCTTGATCAGGAGCCAGTTCGTGCGCTTGCCGCCGTCGCGGTCGTGCTTCATGCGCACCAGCACGAAGCCGCCATGCAGCCGCTCGCCGTCGAGCGTGAATTTGAGCTCGCCCTTTTCGAGCTGGCGCTCAGGGCTCAGCCTGCCCTCCGGCCGCCAGTAGCCGCGGTCCCAGAGCTGGACCGTGCCGCCGCCATACTGCCCCTTCGGGATCGTCCCTTCGAAATCACCATAGGCGAGCGGGTGGTCCTCGACCGCGACGGCGAGACGCTTGTCGTGAGGGTCGAGCGACGGGCCCCTGGTCACCGCCCAGGACTTGAAGACCCCGCCGAGCTCGAGCCGGAGATCGTAATGCAGCCGCGTCGCGTCATGCTTCTGGATGACGAAGCGCAGGCGGTTGGAAGGCGCCACCGCGATCGCGTCGCCGGGCTCCTTCGTCTTCCGGAAATCACGCTTGGCGCGATAGGCTTGCAGCTTGCCCGGCAACGTCAGACCTCGTCTTCGACGGCGCTCCCCGGATAAACCCGCGCCGGCAACGGCGGTTCCGGCATGGCCGTCGAGACGACTCTAGGCGTGCGCCGGCCGGGGCGCCGACGGGCTTCTCGGCAAGGCCGCGAGCGCCTGGCGCCCGGCGACCGCTCCTTCGAGATAGAGGGTGACCTCCTCCTCGGCGATGGGCGCGGAATAGAAATAGCCCTGGACCATCAACCCCCCGAGCCGCCGCAGCACCGCCATCTCCTCGTCGGTCTCGACCCCTTCGATCACGCAGTCCAGCCCCATGTCGCGGCTGAGCGCCAGCAGGGATTTGACGATCTTGAAGCTCGCGGGGCTCTTGTCGAGCCCGGTCACGAAGCTCCGGTCGATCTTGATCTTGGTCAGCGGCAGGGCATGCAGGCGCGACAGGCTGGAGTAGCCCGTGCCGAAATCGTCCAGCGAGATCCCGCAGCCGAGGATGCGCAGCATCTCGATCGACTGCTGGACCTGCTTGAAATCATGGGCGAACGCGGTCTCGGTGATCTCCAGGTCGAGCCTGCGGGGGTCGAATCCGCTGTCCTTGATGATGGCCAGGATCGTCTCGGCGCCCTCCACCGAATTGAGATCATAGGCGGACAGGTTGAACGACAGGCGAAGCTCCCGCGACCAGCACAGGGCCGCCACCAGCGCCTTCTTCAACAGCGGCCGGGTCAACGAGCCGATGATGCCGGCGCGCTCGGCGACCGGGATGAACTCACCCGGCGAAATCCAGCCGATCGTCGGGCTGGCCCAGCGCGCCAGCGTCTCGAAGCCGACGGTCGCCTGGGTACGGATATCGACGATGGGCTGAAACACCACGGACAGCTCCCGTTCGAAATCGGCGCATTTGAGCGCCTGCTCGATCCGGGCATCGTTGTTGATCTGCGCTTCATGATCGGCGGAAAACAGGATGGCGCCGCCCCGGCGCGCGCTCTTGCCGTGGTAGAGCGCATAATCCGCACGCTCGAACAGCTGGTTCGCCCCGCTCGCCATTTCGGGATAGACGGCGATGCCGACGGAACCCGAAATCTGCACGGTCGCCTCCGCGAGCAGGAAGGGAGCCCGCAGCAATTCGGCGATCCTCTCGCCTTGCGCGACGAGGGCATCGTCATCGGGCGCATCCGTCACGACATAGGCGAACTCGTCTCCGCCGAGGCGGGACATGAACAGCGCTCCGGACGGACGATCGAACAGCAGCCGCTCGGCGACGGCGATCAAAAGCTTGTCGCCAACGGCATGGCCGTAAAGGTCGTTCACGGGCTTGAAGCCGTCGAGATCGATGATGCCGAGCGCGATGCGCGTCCGTTCGGCCGGGGTGGTTTTGAAGACCTCCGCCAGCCGGGCGAAGAACGCACGCCTGTTGGGCAGCTCGGTGAGGCTGTCGAGATTGGCCAGGCGCAGGTTCTCGTTGCTCAAAAGCTCGGTCTGCTTCTGCGCCTCTACCATGCGCGTGAAGTCCCGATACTGGATCAGGATCACGATGACGACGCCGACGGTGATCAGCGTGACGTTGATCGCCGTGCCGATCAGCGTCGGTATGCCGCTCAATGCGAAAAAGGTGGCGCAGGGGATGCTGACGCTCAGGGCGACGATCACCGCGGCCGAGCGCAGATGGATGAGGCACAGCATGCTGGTGAGCATGGCGACCGTCAGGAAGGTGCCGACATAGGCTTGCGTATAAGCGTCCCCGTAGGGGAACAGCGCAATGGCCCAGACGGAGAAGGATACGCCGAGAATCGCCGAGATCTTGTTGGTTCGCCGCAATACGCGCGCGGTCTCAAGATCCGTCAGCCGGATGTCCTTCTTGCGCCACCATTGCACCAGCCGCAGGCCGCAAAACACGCTCAGGCCGATCGCGAGATAGAGGCTCAGCCAATCCGGCGCCTTGCCGAGAAAGGTAATCGCCAGGACCCAGGCATTTGTAACGAGCATGAAATAGAGCAAGGGAATCAGCCTGGAGAGAGCATTGAGCTGAGCTCTCAACAGATCGGGCCTGTCCGTCGTCACGGTCATTGTTGTTTGTATGACGCGAAAGAGATTATTTATACGATATCTAATCAAAATCCCTCTCCTGGCGAGCTAAAAAATAGGCTCGATAACATTACGCCCACGCCGCCATAAGGTTAAATTCTTCAACGGGCATACCGAGCATGCCCATGCCGTTGGGTTAACTCGCCGTCACGTAGCCATGGGATTGCTTAAAAATCGGTATCCGCCAAACAAACGGTCTTCTGGAAAGGCTAGATTTTCCTACGTCAGCCAAGAAAAACTATAGCTTGTGAAGCGGCGCCGCGATCTCGGGCCATCGCGGGCTGGCGTGGCAAAGCCACCGGCTGGTCGTGGCATCCGGTGATGCCTCAAGCCTCCGCCAGACGGCCATCGCGCAAATGGAACATGTGATCGAAGCGGTCGAAGATCTTCTCGTCATGCGTGACGGCGATGATGGCGGCGTCGCGCTCGACCGCGAGCTTGCGCAAGAGGTCCATGACGATGGCGGCGCGCTTGGAATCGAGCGCGGCGGTCGGCTCGTCGGCCAGGATGATGCGGGGGCTGTTGGCGAGCGCACGGGCGATGGCGACGCGCTGCGCCTCGCCGCCCGAAAGCTTGGCCGGCAAGGCGCGCCGGCGGTGACCGACCTCCAGATCGTCCAGCAATCGCCCCGCCCGCTCGCGCGCGCTTACCATGTCGACGCGCGCCAGTTGCAGGACGAGCGCGACATTGTCCGTCGCGTCGAGAAAGGGCAGCAGGTTGTGGAACTGGAAGATGAATCCGATCTTGTCGAGCCTGAGCCGCCTGAGATCGCCGCGCTGCCACCGGCCGTCATGCAGCACGCGCTCGCCGTCGAGCTCCATCGACCCCGCCGACGGATCGAGGATGCAGCCGATGACGTTGAGCAGCGTGGTCTTGCCGGAACCGGAAGGCCCGAGCAGGGCCACGACCTGCCGGGGAAAGACCTCGAGCGTAACCTCCCGCAACGCGTCCACGCGCGTCTCGCCCTCGCCGAAATGCTTGGAGATTCCCTCAAGCCGCACCAGCGGCCTGTCGGATGCCGGTCCCGTCATCTCAGCCCCCGAGCGCCGTCGCCGGATCGACCCTGAGCGCCGCGCGAACGCCGAGCCCGCTCGACAACAGGCAGATCGCGAACACGGTCAGGCCGAGAGCGGCCATATTGTCCGGTTCCAGGATCACGCGGCGCGGGAAATGGTCCTTGATGGCGAGGATGAGCGCGGCGCCGATCGCAAAGCCGATCAGCCCGAGCCCCAGCGCCTGCTGCACGATCATGCCGATGATGGTGCGGTCGGGCGCCCCGATCAGCTTCAGGGTCGCGATCTGCTTCAGCTTCTCCATCGTCATGGTGTAGATGATGAGCGCGATGATGACGGCCGAGACGGCCAGCAGAAGCGAGGTGAACAGCCCGATCTGCCGCCGCGCGCGGTCGACGAGCGAGCGCGACAGGATGACTTCCTGCTCCTCCTGCGTGATCGCAGCCAGATGCTTCCAGCGCCCGATCGCCGCGGCGCTCGCGGCGGGGGAGGCGTTCGGATGCAGCCGGGCGACGACGGCGTTGACGGTGTCGCGGCTCGCGCTGCCCGTGCCGCGGGCGAGCTGCACCCGCGCGGCTGGCGGCGCGAGCTCGAACTGGAGCTTCTGGGCGTCGGCCAGCGCGATGTAGACAGCCGGATCGCCGCCGGAATTGACCTGGTGCCGGGTCAGCCCCACCACGGTGAAGCTGTTGCGGCCGAGCCGGACCCGTTCGCCGAGCGTCAGCCCGGACGAGCGGTCGGCGACCATCTCGTGGTGGCTGCGCGCGATCGCGCGCCCCTCCACGATCTCCGGCGGGCCGCCGGGGCGCGCCGGCTCATGGCCGATGACGTAGAGCCTGAGCTTGCCGCCCCGATGCTCGGCCTCGACGGTCTGGTAGGTGATGCTGCCGGCGGCGGCGACATCGGCGATGCGTGCCACCGCCTCGCGGACGTCGCCCGGGATCCGCGAGGCCTCGGCGAAAGGACCGCGCGTATTGGCCTCCACGATCCACAGATCGACGGCCGGCGCCCGGGCGATCGTCAGGGCATCGGCGACGAGACCACGATAGATGCCGATCATCGCCAGGACGACGCCGAGCAGGAGGCCAAGCCCGACGCCCGTCAGCAGGAAGCGGCCGAGATTGTGGCGTATATCGCGCCAGGCGAGGTTCATGATGCCCCCGCCCCGGCGGCGCGCGCCGCCCGGCCTTCGCGCAGCGCGTCATCCAGCCGGGTTACGACACGCGCGTTCGCCGGCAGACCGTCGACGACCTCGAGGCGCGCATCCTCGGTGCGGTGACGGAAGCGGACGAGGCGGCGCTGCAGCCGGCCGTCCTCGAGCGTCCAGACCGTGCCCTGCCGGCCGTCATAGCCATGGACCGCGGCCGCGGGCACGAGCAGGGCCCGGTCGAGCTTCGCCACCGTGATCCAGAACTCCACCTGCTCGCCGAGATAGACCCGCGCCGGCGGGTTGTCGCCCCTGAGCCAGACGCGCCGCTCCTCGGTGACGCGGTCGCTTTCGAGCCCGATGCGGACCACGCGCCCGGTGAAGGTCTCGAGCGGCCGGGAGCGCAGGCGCGCCTCGACCGGCTGGCCCTCCTCGATGAAGCCGGCGCGCGCCTCGTCGACATAGGCGAGGCCCCAATAGCTGCCGGCCGCGATCAGGGTGAAGATCGGGTCGCCGGCCTTGACGACGCTGCCCGGCTCCTTGTGGCGCTCGATGACGACGGCGTCGAAGGGCGCGGCGAGCGTGCGGTGCCGCAGCATGGTTTCTTCATATTGAAGCTGGGCGCGGGCATCGGTCTGCTGCGCCCTGGCGCTTTCCACCTCGCTCTCCGCCACCGCGACATCCGCCTTGGCCACGGCCTCGTCGCGGGCAGCCTCCTCCGCCCCCTGCTGGGAGACGATGTCGCGACCCGCCAGCGCCTGCTTGCGCCGGTTGGCCTCCTGCCTCTGGACGAAGACCGCGCGCGCCTTCTCCAGATTGGCGCCGCTCCTGGCGATGTTGACCTCGGCGATCAGCAGCGCGGCGCGGGCCTTGGCGACCTTTGCGTCCTGCTCGCCGGTGGCGAGGCGGGCGAGCACCTGCCCCTTGGCGACGCTGTCGCCGTGATCGGCGTGAAGCTCGGCCAGCGTGGCGCCGATCTCGAAGCCGATCTTCGAGACGACACGGGCTTCGGTCGTGCCCAGGCCGAAGACCCGGACCGGAACGTCCCGTTCGATCGCGGCGACCTCGACATCGACCGGGCGACGGGACCAGAGCAGGATCGCGCCGGCCGCGACGGCGACGAGGCCCGCCGCCGCCAACATGGACCGGGCCGACAGCCCGGGCAGGATCCTATGAAGGTTCATCTCGCGCATCCGGCCGAGCGGTTCTGGTGATCCCGGCTCGTCAAATCCTCCACGATCATGCTCTCCCGTCGTTGATGTCGATCACATAGCAGGGCCGGAGGCGGCGCAATGGCCTTTCGTCACAGCGGCGCCGTTGGATGTGATCTGGCAGAATCTGCGCGAAACCCCGATCTGTTTGATGAGCATCAATGCGGTTGCGCTGCTTCCGTCTCTCGATGAGATAATAACGGCAGTATGATCGCATGGAGGTCGGCATGAGCGACATCACTCAATCTTCGGGCAGCAAGGTTCACGGCGCGGCCTATCGCGACATCGCGGTCCATCTCGACGGCTCGCCGGAGGACGAGGTCCGCCTCGCCCATGCCGAAGCGCTCGCGGAGCGATACGGGGCGCGGATCACCGGGATCTTCACCAATCCCCTGCCCGATCCCGCGCTTTTCGTCGGCGATTTCGGCATCGCCGCGATCGGCCAGCTCGTCGATTCCGCGACCGGGGAGGGAGACGCCGCCGAGAAGCGGCTGCGGCAACGGCTGGAGCGCCTTGGCCCCGCCCACGAGCTGCGCCGTCTGGACGCCTTCCCCGGCGCCCTCGAACGGGCCGTCGCCAGCGAAGCCCGCTGGAACGACCTCTTCATCGCGACCTGCCCGCATGATGACGACGAAACCCGCTGGAGCGCCCTGATCGAGAGCGTCATCTTCGACGGCGGCAGGGGGCTCTACCTCGTGCCGCCCAAGGCCGCGCCGCGCTCATCCGTCCGGACCGTGCTGATCGGCTGGACCGATACGCGCCAGAGCGCCCGCGCCGTGGCCGAGGCCCTGCCCCTGCTCACCCGGGCGACGCAGGTCCATATCGTCACGGTCAGGGAGGAAGCCCACGGCCGGATGGGAGGCGCCGAGGTCCTCGCCGACATCAGCGCCCATCTCGCCCGGCACGGCGTCACGGCGACGGCGAGCGTCCTCGACACGCAGACATCCGCGACCGACGCCCTCATCGACGAGGCGGACAGGATCTCGGCGGATCTCATGGTGCTGGGGGCCTTCGGCCATTCGCGCTTCCGGGAATGGGTGCTGGGCGGCGTCACCTCGGATCTCCTGCGCAGTTCTTCCCTGCCGCTGTTCGTCGCGCATTAGGGTCTTCCCGCGCCGGCCGCTGTCGGGGATTGCCCGGGGCAATCCCTAGGTCGCGGTTGACGAAAGCGGATCTGCGGGTCGAAGAAGCCTGTTGAACGAAACAGACGGGCAGGCGGCGGTGAGCCGCCCCCGTTGGGAGGAACGGAATGCTTGAAGGATTCGCCCGCTGGCGCAGCGCTTGCGCCGCCATGATCATCGGCCTTGCCGGCGCCGCCGCGCCGGCGCTCGCCCAGGCGCCGTCGCTGAAGCCGCTCGATCCGCCGCAGACGGTGCGCGTCGCCTATGTGCCGATCATGAAGTTCGCCACGGCCTATGTCGCGGAGGCACGCGGGCTGTTCAAGAAATACGGGCTCGACGTCAAGCTCGAGAGCGTCAAATCCGGCACCGAGGCGATCGCCTTCCTCGACAAGGGCTCGGTCGATGTCGGCGGCATCGCCATCGTGGCCTCGCTCTGGTCGGCCTGGAATCGCGGCCTCGACATCAGGGTGATCGCGCCGGGCGGCCTCGATCCGATGACCAACGGACCGACCAAGCTGATCGTCCGCAACGACCTGATGGAGTCCGGCGCGATCAAGTCGGTCGCCGATCTCAAGGGCAAGCGCATCGCGGCCGCCGGCGGCCCGGGCAGCGGCGGCGAGTATTTCGTCACCAAGGCGCTGGAGAGCGCCGGGCTCACCCTGCGCGACGTGCAACTCCTCAATATCGGCAATGGCGACATGCCGGCGGCGATGGAGGCGAAGTCGGTCGACGCCGTGCTGACCTCCTCGCCCTATTCCGACCAGATCCTCAAGGCCGGCAACGGCAAGCTCCTGGCGCAGGATTTCACGCCGGGGCTGATGACGGTCGTCTTCGTCGGCTCGGGCAAGTTCCTGAAGGAGCGCCCCGAGGTGGCCGAGCGCTTCGTGCTGGCGATGGCGGAAGCCGCGCGGCTGATGCAGGGCGCCGATTTCCTCGCCCAGGCCAACATCGACGGCTATCTGAAATATACCGCCTCGACGGCCGAGGCGATCAGGAACAGCGGCGCGGTGCCGTTCGATCCGAACATGTCGATCCCGACCGCGGGCCTTGCCGATATCGAGCGCGTGCACCGCGAGAACGGCCGCACCGAATACGACAAGCCGCTCGACATGGCGAAGGTCGTCGACGAGCGCTTCGTCGCCAAGGCGATCGAGGTGCTGGGCAAGACCGCCCCGGCCAAGTGAGGCCGCCGGGGCGTCAGAGCATCGGACAAGAGCTTGGATGGCCACCTTGCATCCGGTGGGACGCAAGGTGATCCAAGCCTTTGAACCGATCGATGCAGCACCAACCAGTCTCGAGAGGCGGCCGATGAGCGCCACCATGCCGGCCGCCGCCGCGCCGAAGATCGGCGCGCGCCATGTCAGCAAGCTTTATCCCACCGCCGACGGCACCATGGTCGCGCTGGAGGATTTCTCGCTCGACGTGGCCGATGGCGAGTTCGTCTGCATCGTCGGCCCCTCCGGCTGCGGCAAGTCGACCTTCCTGCGCATGGTCGCGGGGCTGGAATCGATCTCGCAGGGCACGATCGATATCCGCCCCGGCCGGGAGCCCGGCCGCCCGCTCAACAGCGTCGTCTTCCAGGAATATGCGATCTTCCCCTGGAAGACGCTGATCGAGAACGTCGCCTTCGGCCCGCAGATGCGCGGCGTCGGCCGCAAGGAGCGGCTCGACACCGCACGCTACTGGCTCGACCGCGTGGGCCTTGGCAAGTTCGCCGATTATTATCCGCACCAGATCTCGGGCGGCATGAAGCAGCGCGTCAGCATCGTCCGCGCGCTCGCCAACGATCCCGAAGTGCTGCTGATGGACGAGCCGCTCGGCGCGCTCGACGCCCAGACGCGCGTGGTCATCCAGGAGGAGCTGCTGCGGATCTGGGAGGAGACCCGCAAGACCGTGCTCTACATCACCCACAGCCTCGACGAGGCGGTGCTGCTCGGCGACCGCGTCATCCTGATGAGCGCCCAGCCCGGCCGGCACCTCGCCACCTTCAGGATCGAGCTGCCGCGGCCGCGCTCGATCGCGATGACGAATTCGCCGCGCTTCGCCGAATATCGCGCCGCGATCTGGGACAAGCTCTCGGCCGAGGTGACGCGCGCCATGGAGGCAAGGCCATGACGGCACCAGCGAGCACCGGCGACCGGCGCGCCATCCTGCTGCTGGCCGCCGCCATCCTCGCCCTCAACGCCGTGCCGGCCGCGGCGGGCTTCTGGAGCGCGCTCGCCTGGCCGGCGATCGGGGGAAGCTTCGTCCTCATGGTGCTGATCTGCGAGCGCATCGGCCGATTGGTGCCGGTGAAGGGCCGGGGCCTCTACGAGCGCACGCTGGCGCTGGGCTTCCCGTTCCTCGTCCTCGTGCTCTGGGAAGCCGCCGCCGGCAGCGGCTTCATCAACCCGACCTGGTTCCCGCCGCCGAGCCGCATCGGCGCCGCGCTCTGGGACCTGAGCACGCGCTACGACCGTTTCTCGGGCACGACCCTGCTCGGGCGGCCCTGGCTGATGCCGGAAGCCTTCGGCCGCGAGGGCTGGGCCGGCGTCTGGACGCTCCTGTCGGAGAGCCATGTGCTCGCGACGGTGGGGCGCGTCCTGATCGGCTTCGTGCTCGGCGCCATCCCCGGCGTGCTGCTCGGCGTGGTCATGGGCCTGAACCAGACCGTCAGGCTGATGCTCGATACCACGCTGTCGGCGGTCTATGTCCTGCCGAAGATCGCGATCTTCCCGATCGTGATGCTGATGTTCGCCGATCCCTTCGGCGAGGCGCCGAAGATCCTCGTCGTCGGCCTGTCCGTCTTCATCCTGATGGCGATCAACACGATGGCCGGCGTGCGCGGCATCGACAACGTCTACCTGATGGCCGGGAAGAACTACGGCGCCACCGGCTGGTCGATGCTGCGCCACGTCATCCTGCCCGGCGCCCTGCCGGTGATCTTCGCCGGGCTTCGCATCGCGCTCGGCACGGCGATGATCGTGATCATCTCGGTCGAGTTCGTGCGCGCCAAGCAGGGCGTCGGCTACATGACCTTCTACTATTGGGAGGTGCTGAACCCCGAGAAGATGTATGCCGGCCTCGTCGTCGTCATGATCCTCGGCGTGTTGCTGACCTATGCGCTGCAATGGCTCCAGCGCCGGCTGATGCCCTGGCGGAAGTAAGCCTTCGCTTCTGCGGGCGGCTCGGGCTCGGTCAGCATCCGCCGGCCAGGCAGGGCCATCAATGCTTCGAGACGTGCTCCGCCTTGCCCTTGCGTTTGGTCGAGGCCATTTTTTCGAGCTCGGCCTCGCTCATCGATTTCTCCATCGATTTCGAGGCGCCCTTGAGCTCGCTCTTCTTCATGTCGCCGCGCTTGGCCGCGAGGGCGGCTCCGGCGGCCTTCTGCTGTGCAGCGGATTTCGCGGGCATGGCTTCCTCCTTCATCGGGGCGAACGGGCCGCGTCCTCGCAGGCCCGCATATGCGCAACCAACGGGGATTGCCGTGACCTGTTCCGAAAAAGCCGGGGATGGCGACGCGCTGCCGCATCATTGAACCGAAGCGGCCTCTCCGCGTTGTCGAAGCGCGGGGTTCTCAGCCCGTTTCGGGCGCTTCAAGGGAAGAGATGATGCGGATTGCTCAGGTGGCTCCGTTGGCGGAGGCCGTGCCGCCGCGGCTCTATGGCGGAACGGAAAGAGTGGTGTCGTGGCTCACCGAGGAGCTCGTGCGCCAGGGGCAGGACGTCACCCTGTTCGCCAGCGGCGATTCCCGCAGCAGCGCCCGGCTGGTCCGGGCCGTGCCGGAGGGCTTGCGCCTCGCCGGCATCCGCGACCACACCCCGAGCACGCTCACGATGCTGGAGGAGGTCAGGCGACGCGCGGATGAATTCGACATCATCCATTTCCATATCGACCTGCTGCAGTTTCCCCTGTTCAGGGAGCTGTTCCCCAAATGCGTCACCACCCTGCACGGGCGGCTCGACCTGCCGGATTTCCATCCGCTCTACCGGGCCTTCCCCGAGATGCCTCTGGTCTCGATTTCCGACGATCAGCGCCGGCCCATGCCGCCGGTGAACTGGGTCTCCACCATCCATCACGGCCTGCCGGAACAGCTTCACCGGTTCCGCCGCGGGCGCGGCGGCTATCTCGCCTTCCTCGGCCGCATCTCGCCGGAGAAGCGGCCCGACCGGGCGATCGAGATCGCCAGGCGAAGCCGCATGCCGCTGAAGATCGCCGCGAAGGTCGACGCCGTCGACCGGGGTTATTTCGAAGATACGATCCGGCCCCTGCTCGACCATCCGCTGGTCGAGTTCATCGGCGAGATCGACGACGGCAGGAAGGGCGACTTCCTGGGCGCAGCCGCCGCCCTGCTGTTTCCGATCGACTGGCCGGAGCCTTTCGGCCTCGTCATGATCGAGGCCATGGCGACCGGGACGCCGGTGATCGCCTGGGCGGCAGGCTCCGTTCCGGAGGTGATCGATCAGGGCGTCTCGGGCATCGTCGTCTCCTCGATCGAGGAGGCGGTCGAGGCGGCGGCCGAAATCCATCGCCTCGAGCGTGGCGCCGTGCGCGAATGCTTCGACATGCGCTTCACGGCGTCGCGCATGGCGGCCGACTATATCGAGACCTTCGAGAATCTGCGCTGCGGCCGCCAACCGGTTCGCAAGCCGGCATTGTCGAACGCCTTCAAGGGCGATCCACGTGGCATGGACGCTCCGGCCGGGTTGCCGCAGCCGTCATGACGAGGGGCAGGTGCCATGTCCGAAAGCATCAGCAGGACTACGCCTCCGGCGCCCGCGCCCGACAGCCGCAACCTCTGGTCCGAATACGAGATCGAAGCCACGACCTCGCTGACCGAGCACGCCCTGCGCAACCTGAAGCATGGCGATGCCTTCGCGGTGCTCGACGCGCATGGCGATATCGGGACACGCAGCGAGACCGCCGAAGGGCTGTTCTTCCGCGACACGCGCTTCCTCTCCCATCTCGAGCTGCGCGTGGAAGGCAAGCGCCCCCTGCTGCTGAGCTCGGCGGTGCACGAGGACAAGGCGGTGCTCTCGGTCGAGCTGACGAACCCCGATCTCAGGATCGGGGGCGACAAGCTGGCGCGCGACACGCTTTTCCTGCAGCGCACCAAATTCCTCTGGCAGGCGATCTGCTACGAGCGCATCAGCGTCAGGAACTACGGCGCGAAGCGTTTGCGCCTGCATCTCGACCTGCTCCTCGCAGCCGATTTCCATGATATGTTTGAGGTTCGCGGCACCCGGCGCCTCAGGCGTGGCACCGGCTCCGCCCGGGTCGTGGCGCCGAACCGGGTCGTGTTCCGCTATGTCGGCCTCGATCGTATCGAGCGACGCACGCTCGTCGCGATGAACCCGCCGCCGGTGGCGATCGACCGCCACCGCATGACGGCCGAGATCGATCTCGGTCCCTGCGAGCAGCGCTCCCTGTTCCTGACCGTCTCCTGCCTCGACGCCGGTGTCGGCGCGGCGCCGCCCATGGACTTTCTCGCCGCCTATCGCGACACGCGCCGCGCGCGCCGGGCAGCAACGTCGCGCATCGCGGCGGTGAAGAGCTCGAACACGCTCTTCGACGCGACGCTCGGCCGGGCGATATCCGACGTCTATACGCTGGTGACGCGCAGCGAGCTCGGCCCCTACCCTTACGCCGGCATCCCCTGGTTCAACACGGTCTTCGGCCGCGACGGCATCATCACCGCGATGCTGATGCTGTGGATCGATCCCGATATCGCGCGCGGCGTGCTGCGGACGCTCGCGGCCACGCAGGCGCAAGCGACCGACCCCGAGGCCGACGCGCAGCCGGGCAAGATTCTGCACGAGATGCGCCATGGCGAGATGGCGAGGCTCCACGAGGTGCCCTTCGGCCGCTACTACGGCACGATCGACGCGACCCCGCTCTTCGTCATGCTGGCCGGCCTCTATCTCAGGCGCACCGGCGATGTCGCGACCATTCGCGCGATCTGGCCCAATATCCGTGCCGCGCTCGGCTGGATGGACGCCTATGGCGATCGCGACGGCGACGGCTTCATCGAATATGCGCGCGCCCGCGAGAGCGGGCTCGCCAACCAGGGCTGGAAGGATTCGCACGACGCGGTCTTCCATGCCGACGGCTCCGACCCGGTCGGCCCGATCGCGCTCTGCGAGGTCCAGGCCTATGCCTATGCGGCGAAGCTGGAGGCGGCCGCGATGGCGCGCGGGCTCGGCGATCAGGCGCTGGCCTCGGCGCTGGACGAGGCGGCGGAACGCCTGCGCATCGCCTTCGAGCGGGCCTTCTGGTGCGCGGATCTGGGAACCTATGCGCTGGCGCTCGACGGCGAGAAACGCCCCTGCCGCGTGCCCTCCTCGAACGCCGGCCACGCGCTCTTCGCCGGCATCGCCTCCCCGGAGCGCGCGCGCAGCGTCGCGACGAACCTCCTGACGCCCGAGGCGTTCAGCGGCTGGGGCATCCGCACGCTGCCTGCGGGCCAGCCCCGCTACAACCCGATGTCCTATCACAACGGCTCGGTCTGGCCGCACGACAACGCCCTCATCGCCATCGGGCTCACCCGCTACGGGCTGAAGACGGAGGCGAGCCGTGTGTTCTCCGCCATTTTCGAGACGGGCCGGCATCAGGACATGTACCGCCTGCCGGAGCTGTTCTGCGGCTTCAACCGACGCCCGCACCGGGCCCCGGTGCCCTATCCGGTCGCCTGCGCGCCGCAGGCCTGGTCCGCGGCCTCGATCCTCGGCCTGCTCGGGGCCTGCCTCGGCCTCGATCTCGACCACGGGCAGGACGAGATCCGGTTCCACGAACCGGTCATGCCCGATTTCCTCGACGAGCTCGTGATCCGGAATCTGCGGCTCGGCGCCTCGGTCGCCGATATCCGGTTCCATCGCTATGGCCGGGACGTCACCGCCAATGTCCTCTCCCGCAGCGGCAGCGCGCGCATCATCCTGTCAAAATGAGCGGGATCAACCGGGCTCGCCGCAACCCGCTCCGGAAAAGCCGGTGGCCTGCATCACCGTCAGCGCATCCCCGGCGATGACGGCTTCCTCGTCGGTCGGTATCACGAAAGCCGCGACCCGCGCGCCGGGGCGGCTGATCCGGAAGGCGTTGGCGGCGTTCGCCTCGACGTCGAGTTCGAGGCCGAGCCATTTCAGCCGTTCCGCCACCGCGGCGCGGATCGGCGGCTGGTGCTCGCCGATGCCGGCGGTGAAGACGACCGCGTCGAGCCCGCCCAGCGTCGCCGAAAGCCTGGCGACCTCGCCTGCGATGCGCAGGCAGAACAGGTCGAGCGCCTCGCGGGCCTCGGGCGCGTCGCTGTCGAGAAGCTCGCGGCTGTCCGCGCTGATGCCGGACACGCCGATGAGACCGCTGCGGCGATAGAGCAGATCCTCCAGCCGGGACGCATCATAGCCGCCACGCGCCAGAAGATGCAGCAGGACACCGGGATCGAGCGCCCCGCAGCGCGTTGCCATCGGAATGCCGTCGAGCGCCGAAAAGCCCATCGAGGTATCGCGGCTCGCGCCGCCCGCCAGCCCGCAGAGGCTCGCGCCGCTGCCCAGATGCGCGACGACGATGCGGCCTTTCGCCAGCGCCGGCTCGCGGCGCGTGAGTTCGCCGGCGATGAAGCGGTAGGACAGGCCATGGAAGCCGTAGCGCTTGATGCCCTCGTCGTGCATCGCGCGGGGGAGGGCGAAGCGGCGCACGAGATCGGCTTGGGTCCGGTGGAAGGCCGTGTCGAAGGACGCCGTCTGCGGCAGCTCCGGGCGCAGGCGGCGAATGGCGCGCACGAGGCCGAGCCCCTGCGGCTGATGCAGCGGCGCCAGCGGCACCAGCGCCTCGAGCGCCGCAAGCACCGCATCGTCGACCCGCACGGGGCCGCTAAAGCCGTCGCCGCCATGCACGATGCGATGCCCCATCGCGACGACGTGGCTCAGGTCGAAATGCCAGGAGAGCCGCCGGAAAGCCTCGCCCAGGACGCTGTCGAGCGTGGCGTCGGGCCGCGCTTCCAGGGCGATGTCGAAAACATCCGGCCCTTCGGTGAGGCGGAAGCGCAAAGGCGGCTCCCGGAAATCGATCACGCCCTTGCCGATCCGCTTCGGCCCGGCTTCCGACAGGGAAAACAGCCCGATCTTCACCGTCGAGGAGCCGGCATTGAAGGTGACGAGAAGCCTCTCGCTCATGCCGGCACCGTCAGAGGCTGGCGATCGGCGGCGACGAGCTTCGCCAGCGCCGCCGAGGCGATGCGCGTCTTCAGGGAATCGGCCCGGCTCGTCAGGACGATCGGCACGCGCGCGCCGAGCACGAGACCGGCCGCATCGGCATTGGCGAAATAGATCAGCTGCTTGGCCAGCATGTTGCCCGCCTCCAGATCCGGCACGAGCAGGATGTCGGCCTGGCCCGCGACCGGCGAGACGATCTCCTTGGTCCGCGCGGCTTCGGGGCTGATCGCATTGTCGAAGGCGAGCGGGCCGTCGACCCTCGCCCCGGTGATCTGGCCGCGTGCCGCCATCACGGTCAGCGCCGCCGCGTCGAGCGTCGAGGGCATCCGGTCGCTGACGGTCTCGACCGCGGCCAGCACCGCCACCAGCGGCTCCGCCAGGCCGAGCACATGCAGCATGTCGATCGCGTTCTGGCAGATGTCGCGCTTGTGCATCAGCGTCGGCTGGATATTGACCGCCGCGTCCGTCACGATCAGCGGCTTGGGATAGGCCGGCAGGCTCATCGCATAGACATGGCTGATGCGCCGTTCCGTCTTCAGGCCCGAGCCCGGCGCGACGACGGCCCCCAACAGCTCGTCGGTATGCAGGCTGCCCTTGATCAGCGTGCCGACCCGGCCGGCCACCGCGAGCTCGACGGCACGCGCCGCGGCGGCATGGCTGTGCGGGGCGGTTTCGATCGGGATCCCGTCGAGCGCGACGCCGGCCTTCTCCGCGGCGGCGCGGATCTTCGCTTCCGGGCCGACGAGGATCGGTTGCAGCAGGCCCTCGTCGCGAACCTCGATCGCCGCGCGGATCGCGTCCGGCGAGCAGGGGTGCACGATCGCCGCGCTCAGGGGCGGCAGCGCGCAGGCCCGCGCGACGATGTCGCGATAGCGATCGGAATGCCTGGGCGCGGCCTCGGCGAGCCGCAGGCGCGGCCAGGTCAGGCGCCGTTCGGGCGCCGTCACCGTCGCCATGCCCGACAGCACGGTCTCGCCGCGCTGGTTAGTGCAGGCCGTATCCAGCACGACGGTTCGCTTGGACGCCTCCTTACTGCGGACGGTGACGGTGGCGGTCACGGCATCGCCCGGCACGACCGGCTTCAGGAAGCGCAAATCCTGCCCGCGATAGATCGTGCCGGGGCCGGGCAGCTTCGTGCCGAGCACGGCCGCAACCAGCGCCGCGATCCACATCCCATGCGCGACGACGGGCCCGCCCGGGTCCCCCATCGCGAAGGTCGCATCGAGATGGGCGGGGTTGGCGTCGCCGGAGACCGCGGCGAACAGCGCGACATCGTCACCCCGGACGATGCGGGAGAGTGATGCGCTTTCGCCGACGGCGATCTCGTCGAAGGTCCGATTCGTGAGAAGTTCCTGATCCACGACTTGCCTTTCAGCGCATGGGTTTCCGGGTGGTCCGCTCTGCGCGGCGAAGATAGGCGATCGGGCCGTTGCGTCCAGACCGGCCGCCATTCTCCCGCCGGCGCCTACGCAAAGTCCCTTAGGTGCGAATACGGTTTGGGCACAGGCGGCCAAAATTGTTGATCTGCCTCAACTCCCGCCACGGCCGTTTCGGGCTTGGTTCGCACTCGACAGCATTTCCGCTGCCTGAGGCGGGCACCCATGGAACGTCAATCAGCCATATCCCCGAGCCAACAGGGACAGGCGCTCTGGTTCTCGACCGTCGCCTTCACCGCCTGCTTCGCGGTCTGGACGATCTTCTCGATCATCGGCGTCAGAATCAAACAGGAACTGGGCCTGAGCGAAACCCAGTTCGGCCTGCTCGTCGGGACGCCGATCCTGACCGGCTCGCTGATCCGGGTCGTGCTCGGCATCTGGACCGACTATTACGGCGGGCGCCGGATCTTCTCGCTGGTCATGCTCGCGGGCGCCGCCGCGACCTTCCTGCTCTCCTACGCGCAGACCTACCCGCAGATGTTGATCGCCGCGCTCGGCGTCGGCATCGCCGGCGGCTCCTTCGCCGTCGGCGTCGCCTATGTCTCGCGCTGGTATCCGGCCGGCAAGCAGGGCACGGCGCTCGGCATCTTCGGGGCGGGCAATGTCGGGGCGGCGGTGACCAAGTTCGTCGCGCCCTTCGTGCTGATCGCCTATGGCTGGCAGATGGTCGCCCAGGTCTGGGCGGTGGGGCTTGCCGTGATGGCGGTGCTGTTCTGGTTCGGAACGGCCGAGGATCCGGTGATCGTCGAGCGGCGGCGCACCGGCGAGCAGCCGAAAAGCGCCTGGCTCGAGCTCGAGCCGCTCAAGAACGTGCAGGTCTGGCGCTTCTCGCTGTATTACTTCTTCGTCTTCGGCGCCTTCGTCGCGCTGTCGCTGTGGCTGCCGCAATACCTAATCGGCGTCTACGGCCTCGACATCAAGGCGGCCGGCATGATCGCCGCCTTCTATTCGGTGCCGGCCTCGCTGTTTCGCGCCTATGGCGGCCATCTCTCCGACAAATACGGCGCCCGGCGCGTCATGTACTGGACCTTCCTGGTCTCGATCGGCTGCACCTTCCTGTTGAGCTACCCGCCGACCGAATACGTCGTCAGGGGCATCAACGGGCCGATCGCCTTCCGCACCGAGGTCAGCCTGCCGGTCTTCATCGGCCTCGTCTTCGTGCTCGGCTTCTTCATGAGCCTCGGCAAAGCGGCCGTCTTCAAGCACATTCCGGTCTATTATCCGCAGAATGTCGGCGCCGTCGGCGGCCTCGTCGGCATGATCGGCGGGCTCGGCGGCTTCATCCTGCCGATCGCCTTCGGCGTGCTCAACGACCTTACCGGGATCTGGACGAGCTGCTTCATGCTGCTCTTCCTCGTCGTCTCCGTCTCGCTGTTGTGGATGCATATGGCGATCCGCACCATGGAGACCGGGGTCGCCGGCCGCGAACTCGCCAGGCTGCCGCAGCTGCCCGAGATGCAGCCGATGCACACGCCGGAGATCGCGGATGCGCTCGCCGGGCGCACGCTGGAAGACTGGCGCCCGGAGGACCCGCAGTTCTGGGAGCGCCACGGGCGCGCCGTCGCCCGCCGCAACCTCTATCTCTCGATCCCCAGCCTCCTGCTCTCCTTCGCGGTCTGGATGGTGTGGTCGGTGGTGGTGGCCAAGCTGCCGGCGGTGGGCTTCACCTTCACGACGGACCAGCTCTTCTGGCTGGCGGCGCTGCCCGGCCTGTCGGGGGCGACGCTCAGGGTTTTCTACGCCTTCATGCCGCCGATCTTCGGCGGGCGGCTGTGGACCACGGTCGCGACCTGGTCGCTGATGCTGCCGGCTGTCGGCATCGGCTATGCGGTGCGCGATCCGAGCACGCCCTATGTCGTCTTCCTCGGGCTTGCGCTGCTGTGCGGCTTCGGCGGCGGCAACTTCGCCTCCTCCATGGCCAACATCTCCTTCTTCTTCCCCCGCGCGGAGAAGGGCAATGCGCTCGCGCTCAATGCCGGGCTCGGCAATCTGGGCGTCAGCGTGGTCCAGTTCGTGATCCCGCTCGTCATCACCGCAGGCGTCTTCGGCACCATCGGCGGTGATCCGCAGGTCGCGACCGAAGCGGGCAGGACGAGCCAGATCTGGCTGCAGAACGCAGGCTTCATCTGGGTGCCCTTCATCGCGGTCTCCGCCTTCGGCTCCTGGTTCGGGATGAACGACATCGCCGCGATGAAGGCCTCGTTCGCCGAGCAGGCGGTGATCTTCCGGCGCGGGCACAACTGGATCATGTGCTGGCTCTATACCGGCACCTTCGGCTCCTTCATCGGCTATTCGGCGGCGTTCCCGCTGGTCGCCAAGACGCAGTTCCCCGAGGTCAACGCCCTGCAGCTCGCCTTCCTCGGCCCGCTGGTGGGCGCGCTCTCGCGCTCCTTCACCGGCTGGATCGCCGATCGCTACGGCGGCGGGCGGGTGACGCTCTGGGTCTTCGTCCTGATGATGGCCGGCGTCTGCGGCGTCCTCTTCGGCCTGGCGCAGCACTCCTTCCCGGTGTTCTTCGCAAGCTTCCTCGCGCTGTTCTTCGCCAGCGGCGTCGGCAACGCCTCCACCTTCCAGATGATCCCGGCGATCATGCGCAAGGAGGTCCGCAGGCTCGAGCCGGAGCTGGCCGGACCCGAGCAGCTGAGGCAGGCGGAGAAGGAATCGGCTGCGATCATCGGCTTCACCTCGGCGATCGCGGCGTATGGCGCCTTCTTCATCCCGAAGGCCTATGGTTCGTCGCTGGCGCTCACCGGCGGCATCGAGGCGGCGCTCTACGGCTTCCTCGCCTTCTACGTCACCTGCGTGGTGATCACCTGGGCGGTCTACACCCGCCGCGGCGGGCTGCTCTGGGACGTCGAGCGCGGCGGTGGCGGCGGCGGCGGGCCCGGCACCATCGCGGCCCAGCCGGCCGCCTGACTCCGCGGAAGCCGAAAGGACTTGAGATGAGCCACTTTCTCGACCGACTGACCTTCTTCAACCGGGTGGTCGACGATTTCGCGGACGGTCACGGCATCACCACCAACGAGGACCGGCGCTGGGAAGACGGCTATCGCAAGCGCTGGCAGCACGACAAGATCGTGCGCTCGACCCATGGCGTGAACTGCACCGGCTCCTGCTCGTGGAAGGTCTATGTCAAGGGCGGCATCGTCACCTGGGAGACGCAGCAGACCGACTATCCGCGCACGCGGCCCGAACTGCCCAACCACGAGCCGCGCGGCTGCGCCCGCGGCGCCTCCTATTCCTGGTATCTCTACTCGGCCAACCGGGTGAAGTATCCGCTGATCCGCTCGCGGCTGCTCAAGCTCTGGCGCGAGGCGCGTCTGCTGATGACGCCGGTCGCGGCCTGGGCCTCGATCGTCGAGAACCCGCAGAAGCGCGCGAGCTACACCACGCGGCGCGGCCATGGCGGACTCGTCAGGGTTGGCTGGGACGAGGTCAACGAGATCATCGGCGCGGCCAACGCCTATACGGTGAAGACCTACGGCCCCGACCGCGTCTTCGGCTTCTCGCCGATCCCGGCGATGTCGATGGTCTCCTACGCCGCCGGTGCGCGCTATCTCTCGCTGCTCGGCGGCGTCTGCATGTCGTTCTACGACTGGTATTGCGACCTGCCGCCGGCCTCCCCCCAGACCTGGGGCGAGCAGACGGACGTGCCGGAATCGGCCGACTGGTACAATTCCGGCTTCCTCATCCTGTGGGGCTCGAACGTGCCGCAGACGCGCACGCCCGACGCCCATTTCTACACCGAGGCGCGCTATCGCGGCGCCAAGAGCGTCGTGATCTGCCCCGATTATTCGGAAGCCTCGAAATTCGCCGATCTCTGGGTCTCGGTGAAGCAGGGCACGGATGCGGCGCTCGGCATGGCGATGGGCCATGTCATCCTGCGCGAGTTCCATGTCGACCGGCAGGTGCCCTACTTCACCGATTACGCCAAGCGCTACACCGACATGCCGATGCTGGTGAGGCTCGTGAAGCAGGACGGCAGGCTGGTGCCCGAGCGCTTCCTGCGCGCGAGCGACCTCGACGGGGCTCTGGCTGAGACCAACAACCCCGAATGGAAGACCCTCGCCTTCGATTCCGAGACGGGCGAGCTCGTGGCGCCGCTCGGTTCCGTCGGCTTCCGCTGGGGCGAGAAGGGCAAGTGGAACCTCGAGGCCAAGCGCTCGGACGGCACTGCCGTGGACCTGCGCCTCTCGCTCGACGAGGTCGCGGACGGCTTCGAGAACGTCGCCTTCCCTTATTTCGGCAATATCGAGCACGATCACTTCACCGGCACGGATCACGCCAGCGTGCTGGAGCGCCGCATTCCGGTGAAGCGGCTCGAGCTCGCCGAGGGCGAGGCGCTGGTCGCCACCGTCTACGACCTCTTCCTCGCCAATTACGGCGTCGACCGCTTCGGCGGCGACAACGTCGCGAAGTCCTATGACGAGGATGTGCCCTATACCCCGGCCTGGGCCGAGAAGATCACCGGCGTGCCGCGCGACCAGATCGTCACGGTCGCGCGCGAGTTCGCCCGCAATGCCGAGAAGACCAATGGCCGCTCCATGATCATCATCGGCGCGGCGATGAACCATTGGTATCACATGGACATGAACTATCGCGGCGCCATCAACATGCTGGTGATGTGCGGCTGCGTCGGCCAGTCCGGGGGCGGCTGGTCGCATTATGTCGGCCAGGAGAAGCTTCGGCCGCAATCGGGCTGGGCGCCGCTCGCCTTCGCGCTCGACTGGGGCCGGCCGAGCCGGCAGCAGAACTCGACCTCCTGCTTCTACGCCCATACCGACCAGTGGCGCTACGAGACGCTGGACGTCAGCGAGATCCTCTCCCCGACCGCGCCGGCTGGCCCCTGGGACGGGGCGATCATCGACTACAACATCCGCGCCGAGCGGATGGGCTGGCTGCCCTCCGCGCCGCAGATCGAGGAGAACCCGCTCGGGCTCGCCGCCAAGGCCAAGGCCGCGGGGCTCGAGCCGAAGGACTATGTCGCGCAGGGGTTGAAGTCGGGCGAGCTGCGCATGGCTTGCGAGGACCCGGACAATCCGAGGAACTGGCCGCGCAATCTGTTCGTCTGGCGCTCCAACCTGCTCGGCTCCTCCGGCAAGGGGCACGAATACTTCCTCAAGCACCTGCTCGGGACGAGCCACGGCGTGCTCGGCAAGGATCTCGGCGAGCAGGGGCGCCAGAAGGCCCGCGAGGTCGTCTGGCGCGAGGAGGCGCCGGAAGGCAAGCTCGACCTCCTGGTCACGCTCGACTTCCGCATGTCGACCACCTGCGTCTATTCCGACATCGTGCTGCCGACCGCGACCTGGTACGAGAAGGACGACCTCAACACCTCCGACATGCACCCCTTCATCCACCCGCTGACGGCGGCGGTGGACCCGGTCTGGGAATCGCGCTCGGACTGGGAGATCTACAAGGGCATCGCCGCCGGCTTCTCGAAGGTGGCCTCCGAGGTGCTGGGTGTCGAGCAGGACGTGGTGCTGACGCCGATCATGCACGACACCCCCGCCGAGATCGCCCAGCCCTTCGACGTCAAGGACTGGAAGACGGGCGAGGTCGAGCCGATCCCCGGCAAGACGATGCCATCGGTCACCGTGGTCGAGCGCGACTATCCCAATCTCCACAAGCGCTTCACCTCGCTCGGGCCGCTGATGGCCAAGGTCGGCAACGGCGGCAAGGGCATGGCCTGGAACACCGAGCACGAGGTCGACCTGCTGAAGGAGCTCAACGGGGTCGTCGCCGAGGAGGGGCCGACCAAGGGGCTCGCGCGGATCGACACGGCGATCGACGCCTGCGAGGTCCTGCTGATGCTGGCGCCGGAGACCAACGGCGAGGTCGCGGTCAAGGCCTGGGAAAGCCTGGGCAAGGCGACCGGGCGCGAGCATGAGCACCTCGCCCTGCCGAAGGAGGACGAGAAGATCCGCTTCCGCGACGTGGTCGCGCAGCCGCGCAAGATCATCTCCTCGCCGATCTGGTCGGGGCTGGAATCGGAGAAGGTCTGCTACAATGCCTGCTACACCAACGTTCACGAGCTGATCCCGTGGCGCACGCTGACCGGGCGCCAGCAGCTCTACCAGGACCATCTCTGGATGCGCGCCTTCGGCGAGGGCTTCTGCGTCTATCGCCCGCCGGTCGACACCAAGACGATCAAGCCGGTCGAAGGCAAGCTCGCCAACGGCAACCCGGAGATCGTGCTGAACTTCATCACGCCGCACCAGAAATGGGGCATCCACTCCACCTATTCCGACAACCTGCTGATGCTGACGCTGAACCGCGGCGGACCGGTGGTCTGGATCTCGGAGCGGGACGCCAAGAAGGCCGGCATCGCCGACAACGACTGGATCGACGTGTTCAACGTCAACGGCGCGATCACGGCCCGGGCGGTCGTCTCCCAGCGCGTCAAGGACGGCATGTGCATGATGTATCATGCGCAGGAGAAGATCGTGAACACGCCCGGCTCCGGCATCACCGGCCAGCGCGGCGGCATCCACAACTCGGTCACCCGCGCCGTGCTGAAGCCGACCCATATGATCGGCGGCTACGCCCAGCTCTCCTACGGCTTCAACTACTACGGAACCGTCGGCTCGAACCGCGACGAGTTCGTCGTCGTCCGCAAGATGAGCACGGTCGACTGGCTGGAAGGTCCCTTCGACGAGGCCAACCACCGGCGCGGCCCCAAGCTCAACGCCGCCGAGTAGGAGGATACCGACATGAAAGTCCGCGCTCAGATCGCGATGGTCCTGAACCTCGACAAGTGCATCGGCTGCCACACCTGCTCGGTGACGTGCAAGAACGTCTGGACCAACCGCGAAGGCATGGAATACGCCTGGTTCAACAATGTCGAGACCAAGCCCGGCATCGGCTATCCCAAGCAATGGGAAAACCAGGACAAGTGGAACGGCGGCTGGAAGCGCCGCAAGGACGGCAGGATCGAGCCGCGGATCGGCTCTAAATGGCGGGTGCTGGCGAAGATCTTCGCCAATCCCGACCTGCCCGAGATCGACGACTATTACGAGCCGTTCGACTTCGATTACGGGCACCTGCAGAAGGCGCCCGAGCTCCAGGCCTTCCCCACCGCCCGCCCACGCTCGAAGATCACCGGCGAGCGCATGGAGAAGATCGAGTGGGGCCCGAACTGGGAGGAGATCCTCGGCGGCGAATTCTCCAAGCGCAAGCAGGACGTGAACTTCGCCGGCGTCCAGGAGGAGATCTACGGCCAGTTCGAGAACACCTTCATGATGTATCTGCCGCGGCTGTGCGAGCACTGCCTCAACCCGGCCTGCGTCTCGGCCTGCCCCTCGGGCGCGATCTACAAGCGCGAGGAGGACGGCGTCGTCCTGATCGACCAGGACAAGTGCCGCGGCTGGCGCATGTGCGTCTCGGCCTGCCCCTACAAGAAGATTTATTACAACTGGTCTTCGGGTAAGTCGGAGAAGTGCACGCTCTGCTATCCGCGCCTCGAGGCCGGCATGCCGACGGTGTGCTCCGAGACCTGCGTCGGCCGGATCCGCTATCTCGGCGTGATCCTCTACGACGCCGACCGGATCGAGACGGCGGCCTCCACCGAAAACGAGCAGGACCTCTACGAGGAGCAGCTCGGCCTCTTCCTCGACCCGCACGATCCGGCGGTGATCGCGGCGGCAAGGCAGGAGGGCGTGCCGGAAGCCTGGCTCGAAGCGGCAAGGCGCTCCCCCGTCTACAAGATGGCGATCGAGTGGAAGATCGCATTCCCGCTCCATCCCGAATACCGCACGCTGCCGATGGTCTGGTACGTGCCGCCGCTCTCGCCGATCACCTCGGCCGCCTCGGCCGGCAAGATCGGGATCGACGGCGAGATGCCCGACGTCAGGAGCCTGCGTATCCCGTTGAAGTACCTGGCGAACCTGCTCACCGCCGGCAAGGAAGAGCCGGTCGTCGACGGGCTGGAGCGGATGCTGGCGATGCGCGCCTATATGCGGGCGAAGACCATCGACGGCGTGATCGACGAGGGGCTGGCGAGGATGGTCGGCCTCACCGGTGCGCAGGTCGAGGAGATGTACAAGGTGATGGCGATCGCCAACTACGAGGACCGCTTCGTCATTCCGACCAACCATCGCGAGATGGGCATCGAGGACGCCTACGACCTGCGCGGCTCCTGCGGCTTCTCCTTCGGCAATGGCTGCGCCGGCGGCTCGAGCGGCACCAGCCTGTTCGGCTCGCCGAAGCCCGCCAAGACGCCGATGGAAGTGGCCTGACGATGAAGACACTCAAGGCCCTCTCCGCCCTGCTGAGCTATCCGAGCCGGGATCTGGTCGACGCGATTCCCGAGATCCGCAGCCTCTTGGCCGAGGAGCGCCTCGTCGATCCGCTGCCGCTGGAGCCGCTGCTCAGGATGCTGGAGCGGGAGGACGTCTACGACTCGCAGGAGCGCTACGTGATGCTCTTCGACCGGACGCGCTCGCTCTCGCTGCATCTGTTCGAGCATGTCCATGGCGAAAGCCGCGACCGCGGCCAGGCCATGGTCGACCTGAAGGGCGTCTACGAGGCGGCGGGCTTTGCCATCGATGGCACGGAGCTGCCGGATTTCGTGCCCCTCTTCCTCGAATACTGCTCGCTGCTGCCGGCGAATGAGGCGAAGGCCGTGCTGGCCGATCCGGCCCACATCCTGACGGTCATCGGCGAGCGGCTGCGCAAGCGGGAGACGCCCTATGCCGCCGTCTTCGAGGCGCTGGTTTCGCTGGCGGCAGTCAAGCCCGCGCCGGAGGTGTTCGAGGCGATCGTGCCCGAGACCGAGCAGGACCCGAACGACCTTGCCGCGCTCGACGCCGCCTGGGAGGAGGAGGAGGTCCGCTTCGGCCCGGGCGCGGGCGCCGATTGCGGCGTGGAGACGCTGGCCGCCAGGCTGCGCCAGGCCAGGCGGCCCGCACCGGGCCTCGATGCCGCCACCGTGCAGCGGCCGGGGACCCGCTTCACCCATGCTTCATCCCGCGATTGAGGAGCAGCCGTCATGAACGCGACGCTCAACCACATCCTGTTCGGCTGGTATCCTTATTTCGCGCTGACGGTCTTCCTGCTCGGGTCGCTGGTGCGCTTCGAGCGCGAGCAATACAGCTGGAAGGCGGATTCGAGCCAGCTGCTCCGCCGCAAGCAGCTCGTCGCCGGCTCGGTGCTGTTCCATGTCGGCATCCTGGTGATCTTCTTCGGCCATGCCGGCGGGCTCCTGACGCCGATCGCGATCTTCGACGCGCTCGGCATCTCGCACGGCTTCAAGCAGGGGCTGGCGATCGTCGTCGGCGGGCTTGCCGGCGTGATGTGCTTCGTGGGTCTGAGCCTTCTGCTGCACCGGCGCCTGTTCGATCCCCGCATCCGCAGGAACTCGTCCTTCGCCGACATCGCGGTGCTGCTGATGCTCTATGTCCAGCTCATCCTCGGGCTTCTCACCATTCCGCTGTCGCTCGGCCATATGGATGGGCACGAGATGGTCAAGTTCATGAACTGGGCGCAAGGGACGCTCACCCTGCAGCCCGCCGCCTCGGCCTACGTCGCCGACGTGCATCCGATCTTCAAGGCGCATCTCCTCATCGGCATGACGATCTTCCTCGTCTTCCCCTTCACCCGCCTCGTCCATATCTGGTCGGCTCCGGTCTGGTATCTCGGCCGGACCGGCTACCAGATCGTGCGCACCAAGAAGCGGGCCCCTGCCGGCCGGGGCCCCCTTCCCGCCCGCCGCTGAACGCAGCAGGGGAGATATCCGCCATGTCGTCCTGCCAGGCAAAGCCAGCCGCCCCGGCCCCGAAGGCTCCGATCACGGTCAACGGCGCCGTAATCTCGCGGGCGATGATCGCGCGCGAGGTCCAGAACCACCCGGCCCCGTCGCCCGCCGCCGCCTGGAAGGCCGCGGCGCTCGCGCTCGTCATCCGCGAGGCCCTGCGCCAGGAGGTCCAGCGCCTCGCGATCGAGGCCGAGCCGCTGAGCGATGGCGCAGGCAGGCGCGAGACGGAGGACGAGGCGCGGATGCGCGCCCTCGTCGAGCGGGAAGTCAGCGTGCCCGAGCCGACCGAAGCGGAATGCCGCCGCTATTATGAGCGCAATGCCAGGCGCTTCGGCACGCCCGATCTCTACGAGGCGTCGCATATCCTGTTTGCGGCGCGGCGCGACGATGTGGAAGGCTACGAGCGCGCGCGGCAGCAGGCCGCCGCAGCCATCGCCGAGCTTGCGGCGGCACCCGGCCGCTTCGCAGAGCTCGCGCGCCTGCATTCCGGCTGCCCCTCGGCCGAGATCGGCGGCAATCTCGGCCAGATCGGCCCCGGCCAGACGACGCCGCTCTTCGAGAAGGCGCTCTCGGCGATGACGCCGGGCTCGATCAGCCGCGAGCCGGTGGAGACGCCCTATGGCTGCCACGTCATCCGGCTCGACCGGGCGATCGCCGGCCGCCTCATGCCGTTCGAGCTCGTGCAGGAGCGGATCGCGGCCTATCTCGGCGCGGCGGTGCGGCAGCGGGCGCAGGCGCAATATGTCGCGCGGCTGATCGGCGCGGCCCGGATCGAAGGCATCGACGTGCCCTCGCCGGGCGAGTTCAACGTTCACTGAAAGGCGCCCGGCCATGCTGCTCGGAGACATCATCACCCGCCTCGAAGACGAAGCCATGGCGATGCAGACGCTGGTCGGGCTCAGCGATATCGTGCTCCTGACCCGGGTCGAAGCGGCCGCCGCCACCGAGGGGCTCACGATCGGCGGCTTCGCCGCCCGTGCCGTCGACCGCTTTTCCAGCCAGGCTTCCGACGAGGATTGGGTCACGCTGATCGGCGTCATGGGCCGGACCGGCGATCCCGGCCAGGCCTGTCTGCGCAACATCCTGCAGTTTGCCCTTCGCCCGCCGGAGGCGGCGGCTCATGCTTGCGGCTGCGGCTCCTGAAGGCAACGCCGCGCGAAACGGGGATGAAGGAGGCCGATCAGTGGAGACCCGCCCCGCAGAATGCGGCATCCTGGTTCTCGTGCATGCGCGCGACGAGGCGCCGGACCCGGTCATCGCCCGGGTGGTAGCGCGCCTTGAGGCCAAGGGCCTGAAGCCGCGCGGCCTCATGCAACATGGTGAACCCGCCGGCTGCGGCAACAGCTGCGCGACGCTCTATCTCGACGATATCGGCATGGGGCGCCGGGTCCGCATCTTCGAGGATCGCGGGCCTGAGGCGCAGGGCTGCCGGCTCGACACGGCGGGGCTCGCCGTCGCGGCCGGCTGGCTGCGCGAGGCGGTCGAGGCACGGCCGGACCTGCTCATCGTCAACCGCTTCGGCAAGCACGAAGGCGAGGGGCGCGGCCTGCGCGAGGAGATCGGCATGGCGGTCGCCGCCGGGATTCCGATCGTCATCGCCGTCAAGCGCCAGTATCTGGAGGACTGGCTGGCCTTCGCCGGCGAGGCCTTCGCCACGGCGCCGCTCGATGCCGCAGCGATCGAGGGCTGGTGCTACAGGGCGCTCGCCGCGGTCGACGCCTGATCGGCCGCCGGCGCGGCGTGCTCAGGGCCTGCCGGCGCCGGCCCGCAAGGCGAAGCGGACGAGCTCGGGCAGGCTCGCCGCCCGCATCTTGGTCATGACATGGGCCCGGTAGATCTCGACCGTCCGGGGACTGATGCCGAGCTCATGGGCGATCACCTTGTTGGCCTTGCCCTCGACGAGGCGATCGAGCACCTGCCTTTCGCGCTCGCTCAGCGACTGGAGCCGGGCCAGGATGTCGAGCCCTTGCGCCTCGCGCTGCGTCTTGCGCTGATGCCGCTCGAGCGCCGCGCGCAGGCAGGCGAGCAGCCGCTCGTCGTCGAAGGGCTTCTCGATGAAGTCGACCGCCCCCTCCTTCATCGCCTCGACGGCGAGCGACAGCTCGGCCGGGCCGGTCATCATGATCACGGGCAGGGTGAAGCCGCGCTGGGCGAGGCGGCGGAGAAAGGCGATGCCGTCGATGTCCGGCGTGCGCAGATCGGTGATGATGCAGCCCGCCGGCGCTTGCGTGACGCTGTCCAGAAACCGGCTGGCGGATTCGTGCAGCCTGACCGGAAATCCCTCCGAGGCCAGCAGGAAGGCGAGCGACTGCCGGATGGCCCGATCGCCGTCGACGACATGCACGATGGCGTCACCCTGCATCTCGCCCGGCACCGTGAAGCGCGAGACGGGGGCGAACTCCGGCGGGAGCTGCCTCTCACGCATGGAGTGCAGTTGCGCCTCGCAGGTCCTATGGGCCTCTTCGGCATGCAGTTCGTCGCAGATGTCGCGCAGGACGAGCGCGTATCCGCCCGGGCCGCCGGGCTCGGCCCTCACCGGCGCGATCGAGAGCTGCGCAGGAAACGACGTGCCGTCCCCGCGCCGGCAGAGGCGCTGTATCCCGGCCTCTCCGGCGCCCAGCGCCGCGGCGAAGAGGGCGGCCGTCTCGCCGGCATCGGCCGTGGCGAACAGGCGCGTGAGATCGCGGCCCAGCATATCGGCCGCACTCCAACCGGTGATCTGCGCGGCGCCGGCGTTCCAGCTTCCGATCCGGCCCGCCTCGTCGATGAAGGCCAGGCCGAGGCCGGTCACTGCCTCGACGAGAACCGCGGCCATACGCCGGGCTTCGATCTCGCGGACCAAGAGCGAATTCTCCTGACGGTCACAACACAGACTGTCCGATCGCGGACGTCTTGTCCTTGTGCCGCGACAAAGAACCGAAACATCAAGAGGCGTATGCTACGCTTTCCTCCTGCGAAGGAACATACCATGCCTCAGCGACCGCCAGGGCACGGAGCGACCCGCCGATGGCCCATGTTCACAAGGATGCAGCAACAGACCAGCCTGTTCCGCGAGATGATCGAGAGAGAGGGCGTCGATCCCGCCGCTGCGGCAAGGGAGGACCATGGCGGCGCTTTCGCGCTGGCCGCGCGCCGTTGCCTCGCCTGCCCATACGGCAGCGCCTGCCGCGACTGGCTCGACAGCCACCGGCATGAGCCGGCCCCCGACTTCTGCCGCAACTTCGCCTATCTGTGCCGGGTGAGCGCCTTCTCCAAGGCACCCGGCCCCTAGAGCATCGGATGCGAAAAGTGGAATCCACTTTTCGGAAAAATCCGATGCTCCGACAATGGGCTAGATCATCGTTACCGCATCCGGTAGGACGCGCGACGATCTAGTCGGCCTCATCGCTGTCATTCCCGCGACTGGGCGAGCCGGCGGCAACCGGCTATGGGATGTCTCACCCCGTCGTGGGTCGAGGGAGGCCATGAGATGAGCGTTTCGACGCTGTTCGACAAGATTCCGCGCGAGGCGCCCGGCGCCGTCGAGACGCTGACGATTCGCCGCCCGGACGATTGGCACGTGCATCTGCGCGACGGGGCGATGCTTAAGGCCGTGCTGCCCTTCACCGCCGCCCAGTTCAGGCGCGGCATCATCATGCCGAACCTGGTGCCGCCGGTGACGAGCATCGAGGCGGCCCTGGCCTATCGCGGGCGCATCCTCGCGGCGCGCCCGGAAGGCTGCGACTTCGCCCCGCTGATGACCTGCTACCTGACCGACGCGACCTCGCCCGACGAGATCGAGCGCGGCTTCCGCGACGGCGTCTGGGCCGCCGCCAAGCTCTATCCGGCCGGCGCCACCACCAATGCCCACCACGGCGTCACCGACATCGCCGCGCTCGCCCCGGTGCTGGAGCGGATGGAGAAGATCGGCATGCCGGTCCTCATCCATGGCGAGGCGACCGATCCGGCGGTCGACATCTTCGATCGCGAGGCCGTGTTCATGGAGGAGGAGATGCTGCCGCTCCTGCGGCGGCATCAGGGGCTGAAGGTCGTCGTCGAGCACGTCACCACCGCCGAGACGGTCGCGCTGGTGCGCGCCCATGCCGGCCGCGCCGCCGGGACGATCACGCCGCACCACCTGATCATCAACCGCACCTCGATCTTCCAGGGCGGCTTGCGCCCGCATCTCTATTGTCTGCCGGTCGCCAAGCGCGAGCGCCACCGTCTCGCGCTACGCGAGGCGGCCACCTCCGGCGACGGGAACTTCTTCATCGGCACCGACACCGCTCCGCATCTGCGCGCCGCCAAGCAGGCCGAATGCTGCTCGGCCGGCGTCTTCGGCGGCGCGACCGCGCTGCAAACCTATGTCCAGGTCTTCGACGAGGAGGGCGCGCTTTCCCGTTTCGAGGCTTTCGCCGCCGAGAACGGCGCGCGCTTCTACGGCTTGCCGCTGAACGAGGGCACGATCACGCTGGAGAAGCGGCCGTGCCGCGTCTCCCCGGTCGTGGCGGTCGGCGAGGAGGATGTCGTCGTCTTCCGCGGCGGCGAGGATCTGCCCTGGTCGCTCGGAGGGACGAGGCCGTGACGGCGGACGGAGCCGGGCGGCGCTCCCCCGAGGACACCTGTCAGAGGGGAGCGAGGCCCGGCCAGTAATGCCCGTCCGAGGTCGGCCGCTTGCCGAAGATGGCCTGGCCCACGCGCACGACCGTGGCGCCTTCCGCGATGGCGTCCTCGAAATCCCCGGTCATGCCCATCGACAGGCCGGTCAGGCCCGGATGGTGCTTGACGGCCTCGTCCCGCAAGGCGCGCAGCAGCCTGAAGCAGGGCCGGACCTTCGTCATGTCGGCGCTGAACAGGGCGAGTGTCATCAGCCCGCGCGGCCTCAGGCGCGGAAAACGGGCAAGCGCCGCGACGAAGGGGCCAAGCGCATCCGGCTGCAGTCCGAACTTGCTCTCCTCGCCCGAGGTGTTGACCTGCACATAGACGTCGAGGAAGCGGTCCTCGCGCTCGAGCCGCGCCTCGAGGGCTTCGGCCAGGCGCAGGCTGTCGAGCGCGTGGAACTCCGAGGCGAACCGCGTCAGATATTTGACCTTGTTGGTCTGGAGGTGGCCGACGATGCTCCAGTCGATGGCGAGATCGCCGAGCGCCTCGTGCTTGCCCATCGCCTCCTGGATCTTGTTCTCGCCGAAGGAGCGAATTCCGGCCGCCCAGGCGAGGCGCAGGACAGGGGCCGGCACGGTCTTGGTGATCGGCAACAGCCGCACCGAGCCGCGATCGCGCCCCGCTTGCGCGCAGGCCCGGGCGATCCGATCCTCCACGGCGGCGAGGTTGGCACAAAACAGCGCCAGCGGATCGGCTCCGAAGCGCTGAACGTCCTCCGCGGACAGGGGTTCGTTATCGGTCAAGATGCCTTCCGCCGCGCTCAGCCGCCGAGCGCGGCCTTCACCATCGGGCTCGCCTTGCCGAAATCCATCTGACCGGCGTAAGCCGCGCGCAACACGCCGATCACCTTGCCCATGTCCTTGACCGCGCTCGCCCCGGTCTCGGCGATGGCCTTGTCGATCGCGGCCTTCACCTGCGCCTCCGACATCTGCCGGGGCAGGTAGGAGGCGATCACCGCGACCTCGGCGCGCTCGCCATCGGCGAGCTCGGGGCGGCCGTTGGCGTCGTAGATCGCGATCGATTCCTGGCGCTGCTTGATCATCTTCTGGAGCACGCCGAGGATTTCGTCGGGCGTCGCCTCGCCCTTGCCGGCGCCGCGCGCCTCGATGTCCTTGTCCTTCAGCGCGGCGCTGATCAGGCGGATCGCCGCGACCTTCGCTTTCTCACCGGCCTTCATCGCGTCCTTCATGTCGGCGGTGAAGCGCTCGCGCAGGCTCGTCATCGTCCTCGTTCCTTTTCTCTTGCTCGATTGACGGGCCGCGCCCGGCTCTTTATGGCTCGCGTTCCAGACCGGCGGAGCGGATGCTGATGCCCCGCCTCCGACACTGCCGCGACTTGCGGCCTGGACCGAGACATAGACATGACCGCTCCCGAAGGAAACCCCGCCGCAGGCGGCTGGACCGAACCGCGCGCGACCGCGCTCCTCGTGCTGGCGGACGGCACCGTGCTGGAAGGCTTCGGCCTCGGCGCCGTCGGCGAGGCGCAAGGCGAGGTCTGCTTCAACACCGCCATGACCGGCTATCAGGAGATCCTGACCGATCCGTCCTATGCCGGCCAGATCGTCACATTCACCTTCCCCCATGTCGGCAATGTCGGCGTCAACGAGGAGGATACCGAGACGGTCAACGCCGCCGCCGCCTCGGGCGTGCGCGGCTGCGTGCTCCATGCCGCCGTCACCGAGCCCTCGAACTGGCGTGCGGCCAGGCATTTCGACGCCTGGCTCAAGGCGCGCGGCATCGTCGGCATCTGCGGCATCGACACCCGTGCGCTGACCGCGCTGATCCGCGACAACGGCATGCCCAACGCCATCCTCGCCCATGAGCCGGGCGGCGTCTTCGACATCGAGCGCCTCAAGCAGCAGGCGGCGGCGCTGCCCGCCATGACCGGGCTCGACCTCGTCCCGCTCGTCACCGCCGCCCAGCGCTACGGCTGGGACGAGACGCCTTGGGTCTGGCCCGCCGGCTACGGCAAGCGCGAGAGCGTCAACCACAAGGTCGTCGCCATCGATTACGGCGTGAAGCGCAACATCCTGCGCCTGCTCGCCGGGGCGGGCTGCGACATCACCGTCGTGCCCTCGACCACCTCGGCCGCCGACATCCTGGCGCTGAAGCCCGACGGCGTCTTCCTCTCCAACGGCCCGGGCGACCCGGCCGCGACCGGTGAATATGCCGTGCCGGTGATCAGGGAATTGCTCGACAGGAAGGTCCCGACCTTCGGCATCTGCCTCGGCCACCAGATGCTGGCGCTCGCCATCGGCGGGCGGACGATGAAGATGAAGCAGGGCCATCACGGCGCCAACCACCCGGTGCAGGACAAGACCACGGGCAAGGTCGAGATCGTCTCGATGAACCACGGCTTCGCGGTCGATCCGGAAAGCCTGCCGGCGAACGCGGTCGAGACCCATGTCTCGCTCTTCGACGGCTCGAACAGCGGCATCGCCCTGACAGACCGCCCGGCCTTCAGCGTCCAGCACCATCCGGAAGCCTCGCCCGGCCCGCAGGACAGCCATTATCTCTTCACCCGCTTCACCGAGCTGATGGCGGCACAGAAGGCGAAGCCGGCGGCCTGAGCGCCCGGCATCGGCGCTGCGACACTGGCGGGCCTACACAGCCGGGCCCATCCTTGCCATATCAGGGGCAGCCTCTGCCCCTGATCCCGCGATGATGACCGACAATCCCCTCACCCGGCCCGGTGCCGCCCATCCCGACCTGCGCGAGCCGATGATCGCCCTGCTCGTCGACACCTTCTACGACCGGGCCCGCAAGGACGACCTGATCGGCCCGATCTTCGAGGCCGCCGTCGCAGACTGGGACGAGCACATCGCCAGGATCACCGATTTCTGGAGCAGCGTGATGCTGCGCACCGGCCGCTACAGTGGCCGCCCGCTGCATCCGCACCTCGTCCTGCCGCTGAGGAACGAGCATTTCGACCGCTGGCTCGCGCTGTTCGAGGCGACGGCGAAGGAACTCTGCCCGCCGGAGATCGCCGAAGCCTTCATCGTCAGGGCGCGGCGCATCGCCGACTCCTTCGAAATGGCCCGCGCCAGTGAACGCGGCGAATTCGCCGTCCCGCGCCACAGCCTGCGCTGAAGGCCCCCCTCAGAACCCTTTCGCGGCAAGCGCCTTCTCGTCCTCCGCGACATAGTCGCGGATCACGGGGACGGCGCTCCTGTGCTGGCCCAGCAGGAGCTGGAACACCATGTCGCCGCCGATGTCGAAGGAGATCGAGCAGGCGCAAAGGTAGAATTCCCACATCCGGGCGAAGCGCTCGCCCAGCATGGCGACCACCTCCCCGCGCCTTGCCATGAAACGCTCGCGCCAGGCTTCGAGCGTCCAGTGATAGTGCCGGCGCCAGAACTCGCAGTCGGAGGCCCATAAGCCCGTCTGCTCGACTGCGGCGAACACCTCCGACAGCGCCGGCGCATAGCCGCCGGGAAAGATGTACTTCTCGAAGAACGGGCCTGTGAAGCCCGGCGGCCCGGCCCGACCGATGCAGTGGACGAGGGCGATGCCGTCCGGCGTCATCAGGTCGCGGATGCGCTCGAAGTATTCGAGGTAATGCGCGACGCCGACATGCTCCATCATGCCGACCGAGACGACGCGGTCGAAGCGCCCGGCAAGCTCGCGATAATCCTTGTTGACGAAGCTGACGGCCTCGCCGACGCCTGCGGCCTCGGCCCGCTCCTGTGCGGCCGCCATCTGGTCGGGCGAGACGTTGAGGCCCGTCACCTTCGCCCCGCAGGCGCTGGCCAGATAGATCGCGAGCTCCCCCCAGCCCGAGCCGATGTCGAGCACGCTCATGCCGGGCTCGACCTTGAGCTTGGCGGCGATGTGCCTGAGCTTCGCCTTTTGCGCGTTCTCCAGCCCGACCTCCGGCGAATGCCAGTACCCGCAGGAATAGGTCATCGTCTGGTCGAGCCAGAGCCGGTAGAAATCGCTCGGGATGTCGTAGTGATGCTTGACCTTGCGGCCGGCGACGCCGAGCGGATTGTGCATGCGCCAGCGCCGGATCCTGAAGCGGAACTGCCGGATCGCCTTCTGCAGCGGGTCCTTGCGCATCTCGCGGCGCTGCAGCCAGAACAGCGTCAGCAGATCGTGGATCGTGCCATCCTCGAAGTCGATCCGCCCGTCCATGTAGCCTTCCGCCAGAGCAAGCTCCGGATTGAGGAAGAGCTCGCGCTCGATGCGGTCGTCGCGGAAGCGCACGGTGACGGCGGGCGCCATCCGAACGACGCCGGCGAAGGGCAGTTCCGCCGGCCCTGCGCCGAAGACATGCCGCTTGCCGTCGGGCGTGACGACGGTCAGGCGTCCGTGGCGGACGAAGCGCTTGAGCAATCGCGGCAGCAGAAGCATGGGTGCTCCTCGTCTCGATTCGGGCCATCCGGGCGACGAGGCGACTAAAGCGGAAACGCCGCGCCGACGAAACCCTCAGCTGTTGCGGAACCGCCCGGCTTGTGCGTAGTCAAGCCGACACAGGCGGCCGCGACCGGCCGCTCCCGAAGGATCGACGGCACCGATGTCCTGGCGCGATTTCTGGAACGGCGAGCATGCGATCTATGTCTCGCCGCGCCACAAGGCCCTGCATTACCGCGCCGTCGCGACCGACCTGATCGGCCATGTTCCCGCCGCCGACGCCGTCGTCCTCGACCATGGCTGCGGCGAGGCGCTCGATGCCGGCCGCGTCGCCGCCGCCTGCGGGCGGCTCTATCTCTGCGAGGCGGCGCCCACCGTGCGCGAAAAGCTCAGGGCGCGCTTCGGCCGCGACGACGCCATCGCCGTGGTCTCGCCCGAGGAGGTCGAGGCCATGGCCCCGGCCACGCTCGACCTCGTCGTCGCCAATTCGCTGGTCCAGTATCTCTCGCAGGGCGAGCTGAAGGCGCTGCTGGCGACGTGGCGCGACCGGCTGAAGCCCGGCGGCACGCTCATCGTCGCCGACGTCATCCCGCCCGACGTCAGCCCGCTGACCGACGCCTCTGAGCTGCTCGCCTTCGCCTGGCACGGCGGCTTCCTCTCGGCAGCGCTCGCCGGGCTCGTGCGCACCGCCTTCTCGGACTATCGCAAGCTCAGGGCCCGCTACGGCCTCTCGACCTATACGGCGGAAGCGATCACGGATCTGATCCGCGAAGCCGGCTTCGTCGATCTCCGGCGGCCGGAAAATTTCGGCCACAACCCGCACCGGATGACCTTCAAGGCGGCAAAGCCCGCCGAATAGACGAAAGCGGAATCGCCAAACATCTTGATTCGGCGGCCGAGATATGGCTTTGAGCGCGGCTTGCCCCTTGAAGGCGCGAGATCCCGTGCAGGACCAATTCGCCTGTCCCTATTGCGATGCCGCGCTCAACCGGGGCGTGCTGTCCTGCCGCTGCTGCGGCCGGGACCTCACCCCCATCCTGCCGCTCATCAGCCGCCTCGAGCTGCTCGAGGCGCGCCTCGAGGCCTTCGAGAAACGCGCCGAGGAGGAGCGCGCTGCCCGCCCGGCGCCGGTCGCCGAGGCCGTTCCGGCCCCCGTGGCGGAAAAGCCGGCTCCTGCGCCCGTCACCCACCATCAACACGCCACGCGCCGGCGCTTCTGGGTGCTGCCCTTCGGCATGGTGCTGCTGCTCATCGCCTATTGCGCGGTGGTGCTCTGGCTCGACCTGCCGCTGTGGACGCTCAGGCTCGCCTCGATCGCGATCCCCTTCCTCACCGGGCTGATCTATTTCGGCATTCGCCCGCGGCTGATCGCCTTCGATATCGGCGTCGCGATCGGATTCGCGATTTTTTCCGTCGCGACCATGAACGCATTGCTGAGCTGGCACGACAACATACCGCTCCTTCCGCAGGGCCCGGCAGCCTGGCGCGAGACCTCGTTCTACGCGCTGAGCATCGGCGCCTCCATGTTCTCGGGGATGTTGCTGCGCGTGACGCAGGCTGCGCTGAGCGCGCGCGGCCTCGTCTCGCTGCCGGAACTGCGAAAGGGGCTCCTGGCCGTCAACGGCAAGGTCCCGATGGAAACGCTGAAGACCATCGAGACCGCCATCCTGATGACCACGACCTTGATTTCAGCCATCGCCGGCCTCGTCGCCGGGCTTCTGGGAGTGCGATAGAATCATGATCAAGTCGGTGCTCGTTTCGCTCATTCTGCCTGCCGTTCTCACCGCCGCCCCCCTGCTCACGGCCGCGCAGGCCGCCGACCCGGTCCAGCTCATCACCCGCGAGGAGGCCGGCCTGCCGAAGGCGGCCACGGCCGTCGCCAGCACCCGCAACCTGACGCGCGGCCCCGGCATCGACACCCTGCCGACCCCGGACAAGGGCGTCGACGGCAAGCCTTTCCGCCTTTCCGTGCGCTTCATGCCGAGCAACGGCGTGCCGATCGATCCGGCGAGCGTGCGCGTGCTCTATCAGCGCCAGCCCCCGCTCGACATCACCGAGCGCATCAAGCCCTACATCACGCCCGCCGGCATCGACGCGCCGGCCGTCGTCGTACCCGGCGGCAATCATGTCCTGGAGATCGAGGCGACCGACAAGGAAGGCCGCACCGGCCGCAGGCAGCTCACCCTGACCGTCGTGCCGACGCAGTGAGGCGAAACGGGCGGCGTGAGCGGAACAAACCTTGTCATTCCGGGGCTTCGCGGAGCGAAGAACCTAAGAACCCACGACCGGGTAAGCCGCCGACAACCCTGCATTGGATGTCCGACCCGGTCGTGGGTTCTTAGGTTCGCGCCTGCGGCGCGCCCCGGAATGACAATGGCGTGGGCCTATCCCGTCCGGTCGGCGAAGCTGAAGAATTTGTGGCCGAGGAAGGAAAACACCATCACCACCCCCGTGGTGACGAATTGCATCGGCAGATAGGGCAGGCCTGCCCGGGCCACGAACAGATGCATCAGGACGCCGGTGAGCACGAAGCCGCCGGCCGCGATCAGGGCGAAGCGCCAGCCGGCCTCAGCATGGCCGCGCGTCGCGTCGAAGGTCATCCAGCGGTTGAGCGCATAGGAGACCAGCGCGCCGACGATGAAGCCCGCGAGCGTCGCCGGCACCGGATCGACATGGGCGAGCTCGACCAGCCCGATCAGCACGCCGTAATGCGCGACCGCCGTCAGCCCGCCGGCGAAGGCGTAAGCGAGGAGCTGGCGGAACTGTCGCGGATAGCGGCGAAGCGGCATCCGGGCCTTCTAGAGCAGGCTGCAATGAATGGAAACGCGGTCATCCCGGCTTTCGCTTCGCTCCGGCCGGAACGCGGCGCCGTTGCGTAGCCGCATATCCGCCTGTGTGTCGCAGCGCTGCGAAGACGCTTTTTTCTTCCTTCCGCCGCCTTGCCCGTCTATAGCGAGCGCCTAGCATTCCAATCAGACGCCCGCTGCGCCTCCGCTCGCCCGATCGGATGCGGCCTTGCGCGCGCCAGACTTAAGTCGAGACCATGCCCAAGCGCACAGACATCAAGTCCATCCTGATCATCGGCGCCGGCCCCATCATCATCGGTCAGGCCTGCGAGTTCGACTATTCCGGCACGCAGGCCTGCAAGACGCTGAAGGCCGAGGGCTACCGCATCGTGCTGGTCAACTCGAACCCGGCGACGATCATGACCGATCCCGAGCTGGCGGATGCGACCTATGTCGAGCCGATCACGCCTGAGATCGTCGCCAAGATCATCGAGAAGGAACGCCCCGACGCGCTGCTGCCGACCATGGGCGGCCAGACGGCGCTGAACTGCGCGCTCTCGCTCAAGAAGATGGGCGTGCTGGAGAAGTTCGGCGTCGAGATGATCGGCGCCACCGCGGAAGCCATCGACAAGGCCGAGGACCGCGAGCTCTTCCGCGAGGCGATGACCAGGATCGGCCTCGACACGCCGCGCTCGCACCACGTCAAGACGCTCGGCCAGGCGCTCGACGCGCTGGACGACATCGGCCTTCCCGCCATTATCCGCCCCTCCTTCACCATGGGCGGCACGGGCGGCGGCATCGCCTACAACAAGGGCGAGTTCATCGACATCGTCGAGCGCGGCATCGACGCCTCTCCGACCAGCGAGGTTCTCATCGAGGAGAGCGTGCTCGGCTGGAAGGAATACGAGATGGAGGTCGTCCGCGATAAGGCCGACAACTGCATCATCGTCTGCTCGATCGAGAATTTCGACCCGATGGGCGTCCACACCGGCGATTCGATCACCGTCGCCCCGGCGCTGACGCTGACCGACAAGGAATACCAGATCATGCGCGACGCCTCTCTGGCGGTGCTGCGCGAGATCGGCGTCGAGACCGGCGGCTCGAACGTTCAGTTCGCCGTCGATCCCGCCACCGGGCGCATGATCGTCATCGAGATGAACCCGCGCGTCTCACGCTCCTCGGCGCTGGCGTCGAAGGCGACGGGCTTCCCGATCGCCAAGGTCGCGGCCCGCCTCGCCGTCGGCTACACGCTCGACGAGATCGAGAACGACATCACCGGCGGCGCAACCCCCGCCTCCTTCGAGCCGACGATCGACTATGTCGTCACCAAGATCCCGCGTTTCGCCTTCGAGAAATTCCCCGGCGCCGAGCCGACGCTGACCACGGCGATGAAATCGGTCGGCGAAGCGATGGCGATCGGCCGCACCTTCCAGGAATCGCTCCAGAAGGCGCTGCGCTCGCTGGAGACCGGGCTCGACGGCCTCGACGAGATCGAGATCGAGGGCTACGGCCAGGGCGACGACCGCAACGCCGTCAAGGCGGCGATCTCCTCGCCGACGCCCGACCGCATCCTCCACGTCGCCCAGGCGATGCGCGCAGGCTTCAGCGACGCCGAGATTCACGAGAGCTGCAAGATCGACCCCTGGTTCCTCGCCCAGATGCGCGAGCTCGTCGAGACCGAGGCGAAGATCCGCGACATCGGCCTGCCGGCCACGCCCGGCGCCTTCCGCCGGATCAAGGCGATGGGCTTCTCCGACAAGCGCCTCGCCGCCGTCTCGGGCAAGACCGAGGCCGAGGTCAGGGCGCTGCGCCGGTCGCTGGGGGTGCGCCCGGTCTACAAGCGCATCGACACCTGCGCGGCCGAGTTCGCCTCGCCCACCGCTTATATGTACTCGACCTACGCCATGCCCTTCGCCGGCCAGGCCGCCGACGAGGCCAACCCCTCGGATCGCAAGAAGGTCGTCATCCTCGGCGGCGGGCCGAACCGCATCGGCCAGGGCATCGAGTTCGACTATTGCTGCTGCCATGCCTGCTACGCGCTGCGCGACGCCGGCTACGAGACCGTCATGGTCAACTGCAACCCGGAAACGGTCTCGACCGATTACGACACCTCCGACCGGCTCTATTTCGAGCCGCTGACGGCGGAGGACGTGCTCGAGATCCTTCAGACCGAGAAGCAGAACGGCACGCTGCACGGCGTCATCGTCCAGTTCGGTGGCCAGACCCCGCTGAAGCTCGCCAACGCGCTGGAGGAAGCCGGCATCCCGATCCTCGGCACCTCGCCGGACATGATCGACCTCGCCGAGGACCGCGACCGCTTCAAGCGCCTGCTCGACAAGCTCCACCTCAAGCAGCCGAAGAACGGCATCGCCTATTCGGTCGAGCAGGCGCGGCTGATCGCCACAGAACTCGGCCTGCCCTTCGTCGTGCGGCCTTCCTACGTGCTCGGCGGGCGCGCCATGGCGATCATCCGCGACGAGGTCCAGTTCGAGGACTACCTGCTCGGCACCCTGCCCTCGCTGATCCCCTCCGAGGTCAAGGCCAAGTATCCGAACGACAAGACCGGCCAGATCAACACCGTGCTCGGCAAGAACCCGCTCTTGTTCGACCGCTACCTGTCGGACGCGATCGAGGTCGATGTCGACTGCCTCTGCGACGGCAGGGAGGTCTTCGTCGCCGGCATCATGGAGCATATCGAGGAGGCCGGCATCCATTCCGGCGATTCGGCCTGCTCGCTGCCGCCGCGCTCGCTCTCGGCCGAGACGATCGCCGAGCTGGAGCGCCAGACGAAGGCGATGGCGCTCGCGCTCGACGTCGGCGGGCTGATGAACGTGCAATACGCCATCAAGGACGGCGAGATCTACGTGCTCGAGGTCAATCCGCGCGCCTCGCGCACGGTGCCTTTCGTCGCCAAGGTGATCGGCGTTCCCGTCGCCAAGATCGCCGCCCGCATCATGGCCGGCGAGGCGCTTTCCGGCTTCGGGCTGAAGCCTGCGGCACTCTCCCATGTCGCCGTCAAGGAGGCGGTCTTCCCCTTCGCGCGCTTCCCCGGCGTCGACGTTGTGCTCGGCCCGGAGATGCGCTCGACCGGCGAGGTCATCGGGCTTGCCCGCTCCTTCGACACCGCCTTCGCCAAGAGCCAGCTCGGCGCCGGCTCGAAGGTCCCGGTCAAGGGCACTGTCTTCGTCTCGGTGCGCGACGAGGACAAGCCGCGCATCCTGCCGGCGGTGCGCATCCTCGCCGATCTCGGCTTCCGCATCCTCGCCACCGGCGGCACGCTGCGCCATCTCCAGGAGCAGGGCATCGCCGCCGCCAAGATCAACAAGGTGCTGGAAGGCCGCCCCCATGTCGTCGACGCGCTGAAGAACGGCGAGATCCAGCTCGTCTTCAACACCACCGAGGGGCCGCAGGCGCTGGCCGACTCCCGCCCGCTGAGGCGAACCGCCCTCTTGCACAAGGTGCCCTATTATACCACCTTGGCCGGAGCGATCGCGGCGGCGGAGGGCATCAAGGCCTATTGCAGCGGCGAACTCGAAGTACGATCCTTGCAGTCGTATTTCGAGCGCGCGGCCTGAGCGGCCGCACGGCGCATCGGAAGATTGAGCGGAAGCGCGGGAGCCGGTGGCCGATCAGCCGCCGGCGAGCCGCGCTTTCGGAGCTTATGGGACGGACAGAATGGAAAAGGTTCCGATGACCGCGGGCGGCTTCGCCGCTCTGGAGGTGGAATTGAAGCACCGCCAGCAGGTCGAGCGCCAGCGCATCATCACCGCGATCGCCGAGGCGCGCGCGCTGGGCGACCTCTCCGAGAACGCCGAATACCACGCGGCGAAAGAGGCCCAGTCGCTCAACGAGGGCCGGATCATGGAACTCGAATCGCTGATCGGCCGGGCCGACATCATCGATGTCGCGAAGCTCGGCGGCGACACCATCAAGTTCGGCGCCACCGTCAAGCTGATCGACGACGACACCGAGGAAGAGAAGAGCTACCAGATCGTCGGCGAGCCGGAATCGGACGTGAAGTCCGGCAAGGTCTCGATCGGCTCGCCGATCGCGCGCGCGCTGATCGGCAAGAAGGTCGGCGATTCGGTGCAGGTCAATACGCCCGGCGGCGGCAAGTCCTACGAGGTCGTCAGCGTCGTCTTCCGCTGAGGCGAACGCCTCAGCCGAACGGCACGATCGGCTCGTCCTTGACCCGGTCGAGGGCGAGCGCGGTGCGCACGTTGCGGACATTGGGCATCGCCGTGAGCTCCGCGACGAAATCCTGGAACGCCCTGAGGTCCGGCGCGACGCATTTCAGGGAAAAGTCGATATCGCCCGACAGCGTCCAGCATTCGCGCACCGCCGGCCAGCCACGGATCCGCTCCTGGAAAGCGGCAAGATCCGCCTCGGCCTGGCTCGCCAGATGCACGAAGGCGAAGCAGACCACCTCGTAGCCGAGCTTCCGCTCGTCGAGATCGGCATGGTAGCCGCGGATCAGCCCGGCCTCCTCCAGCGCGCGCACGCGCCTGAGGCAGGGCGGCGGCGAGATGCCGACGCGGCTGGCGAGAGCGACATTGGTCATGCGCCCGTCGGCCTGGAGCTCGCGCAGGATGCGCAGGTCGATATCGTCGAGTTTCGGACGCAACGAACACTCCTGCGTGAAGGTCGCGCTGGTGTAGACGGCGGCGGCAGGCGATACAAGGCGCATGCCGCGCGCCTCGACCGCCATGCACGACGATTCCGAACCGGCCGTCTGGGTCCTGACCGATGGCAAGGCCGGCGACGAGCTGCCATGCCTGGGCGTCGCCGAGCAGCTGACCGCCGCGCCCGAGATCCGCAGGGTCAAGCCCCGCCGGCCCTTCGCCTGGCTGATGCCGCTGGGCCCGATCGATCCGCGCGAGGCGCCCGAGCGGCCGCAAAGCCCGCTGCGTCCGCCCTTCCCCGACATCGCCATCGCGTCGGGCCGGCGCGCCGTCGCCTATCTGCGCGCGCTGAAGCAGGCGTCGAACGGCCTGACCTTCACCGTCTTCCTCAAGGACCCGCGCACCGGCCCAGGTTCCGCCGACCTGATCTGGGTCTCGGGCCATGACAAGCTGCGCGGCGACAACGTCCTCGTCACCATCACCTCCCCCCACCGCCTGACGCCCGAGAAGCTCGCTGCCGCCCGCGCCGCGCCGCCTGCCGCCATCGCCCGCCTGGGCGCGCCGCGCGTCGCGGTGCTGGTCGGCGGCGACAGCCGGCATCACCGCTTCACGCCCGCCGATATCATGCGTTTCGCCGAAGGGCTCGACGCACTCGCCCGCACGGGCGTGAGACTGATGGGCTCGCCCTCGCGGCGCACCCCGCCGGCGCTCGCCGGCGCCGTCGCCGCCGTCTTCGCCCGGCACGGCGGCTGGTGGTGGGACGGCACGGGCGAGAACCCCTATCCCGCTTTGCTCGCCACTGCCGAGGCGATCATCGTCACCGCCGACTCGACCAACATGATCGGCGAGGCGGCGGCGACCGGCAGGCCCGTGCTGGTCTTCGAGCCGAGCGGCGGCCATGCCAAGATCGCGGCGCTGATCGCGGCGCTGGAAGGCGCAGGCGTCGTGCATCGCTTCTGTGGACGCCTCGAGGGCGAGGCCTACGAACCGATGGACTCCACGCCGATCATAGCCGATGCGATACGGCAAGGCTGGCTCGCCCACCGGGCGGCCCTTGTTTCGGCGCCGCGCCGGCGTATCTGACGGATCGGGACCGCGGCCCGCACCCGCAGGAGAGGAAGTTAGGACGATGGCCCATACCCACGCCCGCGTCATGATCGTCGGCTCCGGACCGGCCGGCTACACCGCCGCGATCTATGCCGCCCGCGCCATGCTGGAGCCGGTGCTGATCTCCGGCATGCAGCCCGGCGGCCAGCTGATGATCACCACCGATGTCGAGAACTATCCCGGCTTCGCCGACGTCATCCAGGGCCCCTGGCTGATGGAGCAGATGCGCGCCCAGGCCGAGCATATGGGCACCCGGATGGTCTCCGACCACATCGCCCGCATCGACCTCTCGCAGCGCCCGTTCCGGCTCTGGGGCGACACGGCCGAGACTTATTCCTGCGATGCGCTGATCGTCGCCACCGGTGCCCAGGCGAAATGGCTGGGCCTCCCCTCGGAGCAGACCTTCCAGGGCTTCGGCGTCTCGGCCTGCGCCACCTGCGACGGCTTCTTCTTCCGCAACAAGGAGGTCGCGGTCGTCGGCGGCGGCAACACCGCCGTGGAGGAGGCGCTCTATCTCGCCAATCTCGCCAGCAAGGTCACTCTGATCCATCGCCGCGATAGCTTGCGGGCCGAGCGCGTGATGCAGGAGCGCCTGTTCAGGCATCCGAAGATCGACGTGGTCTGGGACAGCGAGATCGCCGAGATCTGCGGCGGCACCACTCCGCCCGGCGTCACGCATCTGCGCCTGCGGAACCTCAAGACCGGGGCCGAGAGCGAGTTGAAGACCGACGGCGTCTTCATCGCCATCGGCCACAAGCCGGCGACGGAGCTGTTCGCGGGCCAGCTCGCCATGAACGAATCCGGCTATCTCGACGTCGAGGCCGGCACGACCCGGACGAACGTCCCCGGCGTCTTCGCCGCAGGCGACGTCACCGACGAGCATTATCGCCAGGCGGTGACGGCGGCCGGCATGGGCTGCATGGCCGCGCTCGATGCCGAGCGCTGGCTTGCCGCCACCGAACTGGACCGCCGCGAAGCCGCGGAATGAAAGCCCTGATGGAATCCATCACGAAATTTGATGGGTCATGTCACCAGATTCAGGGCGAATAAGCCGGGCCACCCCTCATAAGGACATTGACGCACAACAGCTTTATCCCGCATCATGCAAAAAACGCATGGCGGGGGAAGCGCGGTGGATTGGGACCGCATCAGGATTTTTTATACGGTCGCGGAGTCGGGTAGCTTCACCAAGGCTGGCGATGTCCTGGGCCTGAGTCAATCCGCCGTCAGCCGGCAGATCGGGGCGCTCGAGCGCGAGCTGCGCGCGCCCTTGTTCCACCGGCATACGCGCGGCCTGATCCTGACCGAGCAGGGCGAATTGCTCTGGCGCGCCGCACGCGAGATGACGCAGCGGCTGGAGCGGACGCGCTCGCAACTCTCCGAGACGCGCGAGCACCCCTCCGGCGAGCTCAAGGTCACCGCGACCCGTGGTCTCGGCGGGCACTGGCTGACGCCGCGCCTGGCCGAATTCCTCGATCTCTACCCCGACATCCGCGTCGAGCTCATCCTCACCGACGAAGAACTCGACCTGTCGATGCGCGAGGCCGACATCGCCATCCGCCTGCGCCAGCCGCAACAGCCGGACCTGATCCAGCGCAAGCTCTTCACGGTGCATTTCCATCTCTACGCCTCGCCGGCCTATGTGAAGCGCTTCGGCGAGCCCAAGAGCTACGAGGATCTCGACAATCACCGCCTGCTCTCCTTCGGCGGCTCCTCGCCCTCCTATCTGACCTCGGTGCACTGGCTCGGCACGATGGGGCGCGACCAGCGCAACCCGCGGCCGATCCATCTCGTCGTCAACAACATCACCGCGATGAAGCGGGCGGTCGATTCGGGCGCCGGCATCGCCGTGCTGCCCGATTACCTGATCGAGACCGGCTCGCCGCTCGTGCAGCTCATGCGCGAGACCGAGATGCCGCAGCTCGAGAGCTATCTGGTCTATCCCGAGGAGATGAAGTCGGTCGCCCGCGTCCAGGTCTTCCGCGACTTCCTCATCCAGAAGGCCCAGCGCTGGACTTACTGAGCCTTGCGTGAATCACGCCGGAATCAGCGGCCCCACGGGACCGGCCCCGATTACGGCGCTTTTGTGGCTGATCCGGCGCCTCGCACCCATCAGGCGCGAATGGCCCGCCTAAAAACTGTTCAGACGTGGACAAAACACCCGCTTCGGCCTGGTCTGTCGGCTTATCAAGCGGCGCCAACCCTGCAATGAACGCATATTTCTCAATCATTTAGGCACAAATTGACGCCATCTGCCTTTGGTCCATGCAATGTGTGCATGGCGGCCCCAAGGCATGTTGCATTGCAAAACGGCAAGCAATGGCCGATATTACGGACACGGTTGTTCGGAACGGGCTCCGCAATCTCCTCCCGGCGTTGAGTTCGTTTCAGCCGTTCCCCTCTGAAACATTTGGCGTTTCGCCGAATGTTTCAAACTGATGAAGCCGGCTCCCTTCGGGGACGCCGGCTCTTTTTTTGCTCTGCCGACGCGGTCCACCGACAAAAAAGGCGCCGCCCCCGGAGGCGGCGCCTTCGCGCGATGGAGCATCGGATGCGAGAAGCGGAATCCGCTCTTCGGGAAAATCCGATGCTCCAGCAATGGGATAGATCATCGTTGTCGCGTCCGATAGGACGCGCGATGATCTAGCGTCGATCAGGCGGCGAGCTTGCCGGCGATCTTGGCGAAATCATCGAGGAAGCCTTGCAGGAAAGCGCGCGTGCCTTCGTCGGTCACGTTATGCTGCGCGTCGACCAGACCGTCCTTGAAGGTGATGAAGACCTGCCCGCCGAGGACGACGCCGGCGAGGTTGGTCAGGATCATGCGCAGCTCGTTCTGGGAGACGGCCGTGCCGATGGCGCCGCCGCTGGTACCGGTCACGGCGACGGTCTTGCCGGCCCAGGAGTTCTTGCCGTAGGGGCGCGAGGCCCAGTCGATGGCGTTCTTGAGCACGGCGGGGATCGAGCGGTTGTGCTCGGGCGTGACGATCAGGATCGCGTCGGCAGCCTCGATCTCGCGCTTGAGGCGCAGCGTCGATTCGGGCCGGTTCGGCTCCAGGTCCTGGTTGAACATCGGCAGGTCGTCGATCTGGACCAAGGAGGCATCGAAAGCCCCGGCTCCCAGCTTCACCAGCGCCTCGGCCAGCTTGCGGTTGATCGATTCGCGACGGTTGCTGCCCACGATGACGGCGAGCTTCAGTTTGGCCATGACGGTCCCCAATGGTGGGTGGAAAGGCCGAGACAGTAGAGGCCGTGCCCCCGGCCGCGCAAGCCGCCGCGCCGCAAGGACGGCATTGCACGATTTCAAGCACCGCCTGGCGATCCGAACGGTTCAGCGCCGTCCCGGCCGCGCCGCCAGCGGCAATGCGTCGAACAGGCCGGGTTCGGTGCCGGTGCGCGCCTTCTCGATGGTCAGGATGCGCAGCTTGGTCTCGACGCCGCCATCGGCCGAGAAGCCGCCGGTCCTGCCGCCAGCCGCCAGCACGCGATGGCAGGGCACAATGATCGGCCAGGGGTTCTGGCCGAGCGCGACGCCGACCGCGCGCGCCGCACCGGGCTCGCCGATGCGCTGCGCCACCTCGCCATAGGTCAGCGTCTCACCATGCGGAATGGAAAGCGCGACCTCATAGACCTTGCGGTTGAAGGGCGAGACCGTCTCCAGCGCCAGCGGCAGATCGGACAGGTCGCGCTTCTCGCCCGTAAACAGCGCGCGGATGCCGGCGACGGCCTGCGCGACGAAGCCTTCCGCCGGCCTCTCCTCCGCTTCGGGAAAGCGCTGCGACAGGCGCCGGCGAGCCTGCGCCTCGTCGCGCTCGGGCAGTTGCGCGCCGATGAAGCGCTCGCCCTCCCAGATCAGGGCGCAGGAGCCGATCGCGGTCTCGAACAGGTGGAAATGCCGTGTCATGATCCCTCGCGACAGGGGTGGTGCGGACAAGCCGCACCGTCACATGAACAGCGCCTCGCCCTCCAGCCCCTTGTAGAGCCCGGCGACCTGATCGCCATAGCCGTTGTAGATCCGCGTCGGCCGCCGCTCGCGCGAGCCAAGCACCTGCTCGCTCGCCTGGCTCCAGCGCGGATGCGGCACGGCCGGGTTCACATTGGCCCAGAAGCCGTATTCGCTGTCCTGCAGCGCCTCCCAGAAGGTTTTTGGCCGCTCGGCGACGAAGCTGATCCTGCGGATCGATTTCACCGATTTGAAGCCGTATTTCCACGGCACGATCAATCTCAGCGGCGCGCCGTGCTGGGTCGGCAGCGGCTTGCCGTAGATGCCCGTCACCAGCAGCGGCAGATCGTTCGTCGCCTCCGCGAGCGTCAGCCCTTCCGTATAGGGCCAGGGATACCAGCGCTGTCTCTGCTCCGGCGCCACGCGCGGGTTCAGGAAGGTCTCGAAGCGGATGCATTTGGCGTCCGAAAGCGGCTTGGCCAGCGCCACGAAGGAAGCGAGCGGAATGCCGGTCCAGGGCACCGCCATCGCCCAGGCCTCGACGCAGCGGAAACGATAGAGCCGCTCCTCCAGCGGCAGCTTGCGCACGAGATCGTCGAAGCCGATCTCGAAAGGCTTCTCGACGAGGCCGCCGACCTCGATCGACCAGGGCCGCGTCGCCAGCCGCCGCGAGGCATCGACGATGTCCTTCGTCATGCCGAATTCGTAGAAGTTGTTGTAGTTCGCCGCGTCCTCCGCCTTGGTCAGCGGCACGTCGAGCCCATAGCCCTCGTTGCGCTTGGCCGGATAGAGATCGAGCGTCGGATCGGGCGTCTCGGCCGCCGCCAGGCCCGGCAGGGCCGCACCCGCAATCAACCCGGCACCCGCGGCCATCAGCCGGCGGCGATCGAGGAACGCGCTCTCGGGCGTCGCCTCGCTTTCCGGCATCTCCCAGCCGGCACGGCGCTTGATCAGCATCACGGACATACTCCGCTTTCGTGACGCCGAGTTAGGCCACGAAAGCGGAGCTACCGCAATTCACGAGGGGGAGAGGCTTACCCGCGCGCCTCGAGCGCCTTGACGATCGCCTGCCCCATCTCGCCGGTCGAGACGGCGTTGGTGCCCGGGCCCGCGATGTCCTTGGTGCGGGTGCCGGAGCCGAGCACGTCGGCGATCGCGCCTTCGAGACGGTCGGCCGCCTCGCCCGCGCCGAAGGAATAGCGCAGCGCCATGGCGAACGAGCCGATCATCGCGATCGGATTGGCGAGCCCCTTGCCGGCGATATCCGGCGCCGAGCCGTGCACGGGCTCGTAGAGCGCCTTGCGCTTGCCCGTCGCCGGGTCCTCGGCGCCGAGCGAGGCCGAGGGCAGCATGCCGAGCGAGCCGGTCAGCATCGCCGCCACGTCCGAGAGGATGTCGCCGAACAGGTTGTCACAGACGATGACGTCGTACTGCTTCGGCCAGCGCACGAGCTGCATGGCGCAGTTGTCGGCCAGCACATGCTCGAGCTCGACGTCCTTGTACTCGGCGGCGTGGAGGGCGGTGACGGTCTGCTTCCAGAGCACGCCGGTCTTCATCACGTTGTTCTTCTCGGCCGAGGAGACCTTGTTGCGGCGCGAGCGCGCCAGCTCGAAGGCGACGCGGCAGATCCGCTCGATCTCCGGCGTGGTGTAGACTTGAGTGTCGACGCCGCGCTTCGAGCCGTCCTCCAGCGTGACGATCTCCTTCGGCTCGCCGAAATAGACGCCGCCGGTGAGCTCGCGCACGATCAGGATGTCGAGCCCTTCCACCACCTCGGGCTTGAGCGAGGAGGCCGAGGCCAGCGCCGGATAGCAGATCGCGGGGCGCAGGTTCGCGAACAGGCCGAGATCCTTGCGCAGGCGCAGGAGCCCGGCTTCCGGGCGGTGCTGATAGGGCACGTCCGCCCATTTCGGCCCACCGACCGCGCCGAACAGCACGGCGTCCGCCTCTTGCGCGAGCTTCATGTCGGCTTCGGAGATCGCCGCCTTGTGCGCGTCATAGGCCGCGCCGCCGACCAGCCCCTTCTCGATCTCGAAGGAGGCGAGACCCTGCCGGCCGAACCAGGAAACGATCGTCTCGACCTCGCCCATCACCTCGGGGCCGATACCGTCGCCGGGGAGCAGCAGGAGCTTGTGGGTCGCCATGGTCGCCTCGCCTTGTCGCGTGTTTGCGTTGGCCGCGTGATTACGGGCGTAGGCGCACGCGCGCAAGCGCCGCGTCGTGGGGTCAGGCTTTCGGCAGGCGCGCCGTCACCTCGATCTCGAGCTTCATCCGAGGCTCCAGCAATCCGGCGACGACATAGATGCCGGCGGCCGGGCGGATCTCGCCGAAGACCTCGCCGCAGACGGCGAGCACCGGCGCGCAATAGCTGCGGTCGGTGACGAAATACTGCGCCCTGGCGACCTGGGCGAGCGAGGTGCCGGCCTCCTCCAGCACGGCGCCGATGGTGCGGAAGATGTTGCGCGCCTGCTCGGCCGGATCGTCCGGCAGCGTCATCGTGGCGTAGTCGTAGCCGGTCGTGCCCGAGACGAAGACGAGATCGCCGTCGACCACGGCGCGCGAATAGCCGAAATCGCGCTCGAAGGGCGAGCCGGTGGAGATCAGGCGGCGGGACATGGGGCTCTCCGAATGAAATGCCGCTCTAGACCCGTCCGCCCTTGAGCGCGCGCAGCACCTTCTCGCCCGGCCGTCCGGTCTGCGGCATGCCGAGCTTGCCCTCGATCTCCTTGATCGCCGCCCGCGTCAGCGAGCCTACGGCGCCGTCCGGCTCGCCGACATCGTAGCCGCGCGCGGTCAGGAGGCGCTGGAGCTCGCGGCGCTGCTCGCGCGAGAGCGGCAGATCGTCGGTCGGCCAGTCGCCCTGCACGCCCGGCCGCCCGCGCAGCCGGTCGGACAGGAGGGATATGGCCAAGGCGTAAGAGTCGGCGCCGTTGTAGCTGTAGGCCGCGTCGTAGTTCTTGAAGACGAGGAAGGCCGGGCCGTTGCGCCCCGCCGGCATGAGCAGGCCCGCATTGCCGGCCCCGCTCAGGGGCGAGCCGTCGAACTTGACGATGCCGCGCGCAGCCCAGCTCGAGACCGGGTGCTTCGGATTACGCCCGCTCGGCCCGGAATAGCCGCCCGGCACCCTGACCTCGTAGCCCCAGGCCGCGCCCGTGACCCAGCCGGCCCGGGCCATGAAGTTCGCGGTGGAATGCAGCGCGTCGGGGATCGAATCGACCAGGTCGCGCCGGCCGTCGCCGTCACCGTCGACGGCGAGCCTCAGATAGGTCGAGGGGATGAACTGGGTATGCCCGAAGGCGCCCGCCCAGGAGCCGAACAACCGCTCGGGCCTGACGTCGCCGCGCTGGATGATCTGGAGCGTCGCGATCAGCTCGCCCTTGAAGAAGGCGTTGCGGCGCGGTGCGAGGCAGGCGCCGGTCGCCAGCGACTGCACCAGCGGCCATTTGCCCCGCGCCTTGCCGAAATCGCTCTCGACGCCCCAGACGGCGGCGATGGTGTGGCGATCGACGCCGAAGCGCTGCTCGGCCGCGGCGAAGACGGAGGCGTATTGGCGCAGCATGGCGCGCCCCTGCGCCACCTTCTCCTCGTCGACCAGCGTGCCGAGATAGTCCCAGATCGGCGTCTTGAACTCCGGCTGGTTTTGCATCGCCTCGATGATCTTCATGTCCGGCTCGACGCCGGCCATCGCCCGGTCGAAGGTCGCCCCCGAAACGCCCTTGGCGGCGGCGGCACCCTTCAGCCCCGACAGGCAGGACTGGAAGCCGCTCTGCGCCGAGGCGGCGGAGGCGATGAGAAGAAACGGCAAGGCCAGATGAAAAGCGCGCATGGGTCTCCACCGAATCGCAGAATTGATGCGAAACTAGGGCGTCGCCGTTAACGGAAGTTAACCATGAGCATTTTCGGGCGAAGCGGACACCGGTTCGCGTGCAGAAAATCCGACACGGCAAAAGGATGGAGCATCTGGCGGCGCAGCCCCGAATCCCGCTATGGAAGCAGCCTCATCCGGAACGTCGCGCGCCCTTGTCCCTCCCCGTCGAACTCACCGGCTTCGCCGCCGCCGCGCTGACCAGCCTGTGCTGGCTGCCACAGACCTGGCGCACGCTGCGCACCCGCGACACCCGCGCAATCTCGCTGTGGACGCAAGCCCTCCTCGCCTGCGGCGTGCTGCTGTGGCTGGCCTACGGCATCCAGATCCAGTCCTGGCCGGTGATCGCCGCCAATGCGCTGACCCTCGTGCTCGTCCTCGCCATCATCGCCATGAAGCTGCGCTTCGGTTGACCGTCCGCCCCCGCCGCCGCGAAGAAAGCCCCCGGCATATGCCCCCGCTCACACTGGCCCATATCCTGCCGATCGTCATGCTCATCGGCTCGAACGTCTTCATGACCTTCGCCTGGTACGGGCATCTCGGCTACAGGAGCGCGGCGCTCTGGCTCGTCATCCTCGCGAGCTGGGCGATCGCCCTGCCGGAATACATGCTGGCGGTCCCCGCCAACCGCCTGGGCGCCTCGGTCTATTCCACCGCCGAGCTCAAGACGATGCAGGAGGTGATCACGCTCGTCGTCTTCGCCGGCTTCTCGGTGTTCTGGCTGAAGCAATCCCTCACCTTAAACCATGCGGCGGGCTTTGCCCTGATCGCGGCCGGCGCCTTCCTGATCTTCCACGCCAAGGGCTGAGCGCCCTTCCCTTTCCCCTCCTGCAGGACCGACTCCCTTGAAAAAGACGGCACTCATTCTCTGCGGCCTCGTGCTCGCCCCCGCCACGGCGCTGGCCGGCCCGACCTGCAGCCCCAGCCACGACGATGCGCGCGTCCTCTCCGGCCCCTCGGCGGATTCCCCACACAAGGACTGGCAGGAGGGTAAATCGTTCGGCTTCGGCTGGTCGCTCCAGGTCGGGCGCAATGCGAAGGACAAGGACGGCACCGGATATTACGTCGGCGATCTCTACGACCCCACAGGCAAGCTCGCCACGCGCAACGTCTTCGTCATCGAGCAGGAGTGGGATTGCGGGCCCTGACCGGCGCCTAGCCAGCTGGCCGCACCCGCAAGATCTTGCCGTCGTCCTCGTCGCTGACGAGGTAGAGGAAGCCGTCCGGCCCCTGCACGACGTCGCGGATACGCAGGCCGAGATCGGTCAGCAGGCGCTCCTCGCCCGTCACCTTGCCGCCCTCGGTCGAGAGCCTGACCAGCATCTTACCCGCGAGCGCGCCGACGAAGAGCGAGTTCTTCCAGGCCGGCCAGGCCGGGCCCGTATAGAAGGCGGCGCCGGAGGGCGCGATCGAAGGGTCCCAGTAGAACAGCGGCTGCTCCATGCCGGGCTTCGCCGTGCCCTCCCCGATCTTGGCCCCGGAATAATCGACGCCATAGGTGATGACCGGCCAGCCATAGTTCAGCCCGGCCCGGGGCGTGTTGATCTCGTCGCCGCCGCGCGCCGCGTGCTCCGCGGTCCAGAGCTGCCCGCTCTCGGGATGCAGCGCGGCGCCCTGGACGTTGCGATGGCCGATCGACCAGACCTCCGGCGCCCAGCCCTGCTTCCTCGGATTGTCGGCCGGAAGCGTGCCGTCCGGCCGGATGCGGACGACCTTGCCGATGTGGTTGGCCGGATTCTGCGCCTCGGCGCGCTGGCTGAAGCGGTCGCCCAGCGTGACGAAGAGCGCTCCCGTCCGGTCGAAGACCAGGCGCGAGCCGAAATGCATGTTGGAGTCGACCGCCGGCATCTGCCGGAAGATCGTCTCGACCCCGCTCAGCGCCGTGCCTTCCTCGTCGAGGCGGCCGCGCGCGACGCTGGTGCCGTTGCCGCCCTGGCGCGGTTCGGAGAAGGAGAAATAGACCAGGCGGTTCTGCGCGAAGGCCGGATCGAGCGCGAGGCCGAGCAGGCCGCCCTGCCCGCGCGCCACCACGGCCGGAACGCCGGCGATCGGCCGCGACAGGGCGCCGTCCGCCCCGACGATCCGCAGCCGGCCGGGCCGCTCGCTGACCAGCATGCGCCCGTCCGGCAGGAAGGCGAGGCCCCAGGGATGCGTAAGCCCGCTCGCCACTGTCTCGACCGCAAGCGCCCCCGCGCTCGAGGGAAAGCGCTTCTGCGCCGCCGCCGGCAGTGCCGCGCCCGCGAGCGCCAGCACCATCCCGAGCAACCCCGCCCATCTCCACCGCAGCATGACCTCGTCTCCTCGCTCCACCCAGCCGATCGGCCGCAGATAGATCAGAACGCCGCCAAGCGCCAAACCGTTGCGGCCTCATCACGACGACGTGAGACGATCGGCCGGCGAGCCCCCCAAATTCACGGCGCTTTATGCGAAACATCACGCGGTTGCGCTTGCGATCGGGAGCGCCGGGACCTAAACCACGCGCGCGCCATGTCGGCGCGCCCCCTTGCGGCTCTTCCGGAGACCAGTCCCATGGCCTTTCTTGCCGATGCCCTGAAGCGCGTGAAGCCCTCCGCGACCATCACGATCACGCAGAAGGCCCGCGACCTGAAAGCCCAGGGCAGGGACGTGATCTCGCTCTCCGTCGGCGAGCCCGATTTCGATACGCCGGACAACATCAAGGAAGCGGCCATCGCCGCCATCCGCCGCGGCGAGACCAAGTACACCCCCGTCTCCGGCATTCCGCAGCTGCGCGAGGCCGTCGCCCGCAAGTTCAAGCGCGAGAACGGGCTCGACTACAAGCCCGCCCAGACCATCGTCTCGACCGGCGGCAAGCACGTCATCTACAATGCGCTGCTCGCAACGCTGAATCCGGGCGACGAGGTCATCTGCGTCTCGCCCTACTGGGTCAGCTATCCCGAGATGGTGGCGCTCTGCGGCGGCACGGCGACCTTCGCCGAGACCTATCTGAAGAACGACTTCAAGCTCCAGCCGGAAGACCTCGAGAAGGCGATCACGCCCAGGACCAAATGGGTGATCCTGAACTCGCCCTCGAACCCCTCGGGCGCCGCCTACAGCCACGCCGAGATGAAGAAGCTCACCGATGTGCTGCTGCGCCATCCCCATGTCTGGATCCTGACAGACGACATGTACGAGCACCTCGTCTATGGCGACTTCACCTTCGTCACCCCGGCGCAGGTCGAGCCCGCCCTCTACGAGCGCACGCTGACCATGAACGGCGTCTCGAAATCCTATGCCATGACCGGCTGGCGCATCGGCTACGCCGCCGGGCCCGAGCACCTGATCAAGGCGATGGACCTGGTCCAGGGCCAGCAGACCTCGGGCACCTCGGCGATCTCGCAATGGGCCGCGGTCGAGGCGCTGGACGGCCCGCAGGACCATCTGCCGGTGTTCAAGAAGGCGTTCGAGCGCCGCCGCGACCTCGTCGTCTCGATGCTGAACCAGACGCGGGGCCTGAAATGCCCGGTGCCGGAAGGCGCCTTCTACGTCTATCCGGACTGCTCGGAGCTGATCGGCAAGACCATGCCGAACGGCAGGACCATCGAGACCGACGAGGACCTCGTCATCGGCCTGCTCGAAGCGGAGGCGGTCGCGGCCGTGCACGGCTCCTCCTTCGGGCTCGGCCCGAACTTCCGCATCTCCTACGCGACTTCCGACGAGAAGCTGGAGGAAGCCTGCCGCCGCATCCAGCGCTTCTGCGCCGAGCTGCGCTGAGCCGCTGATGGCGGGCGCCAGGACGCGGCGCGCCCTTCTGGCAGGGAGCCTCGCGCTCCCGGCCTCTTTCGTTTTCGGGCAGACGGCGGCGATCCCGGCCCGCGAGGCCCATGAGGCGGTGCAGGCCAGACGCATCCTGCTGATCGACATCCGCAGCGCCCTGGAATGGGCCGATACCGGCCTGCCGCAAGGCGCCGTGCCGCTCGATATCGACGCAAGCGCTTTCGAAGTCCGCCTCGCCGGGCTTCGCCTCGACAATCCCGGCAAGCCCATCGTCCTGATCGACCGCACGGGCGCGCAAGGCCTCGCGGTGGCGCAGAAGCTCGCCGGGCGCGGCTGGCGCGATCTCAGGGCGGTGCGGGGCGGCGTGCTCGGGCCGGGCGGCTGGCTGGCACAGAAGCTGCCGGTCGCGGGCTACCCCTGATCGCGCCCCGCGAGCAGGTCCGGCCGCCGCTCCCGCGTGATCTTCTCCGCCTGCTCGCGCCGCCAGGCCGCGATGCGGGCATGGTCACCGGAAAGCAGCGCCTCCGGCAGGCCGCGCCCCTCCCATTCGCGGGGCCGCGTGTAGTGCGGATATTCGAGCAGCCCGTTCTCGAAGCTCTCCTCCTCGCCCGACGCCACCTTGCCCATCACGCCGGGGATCAGCCGCACGCAGGCGTCGAGCAGCGTCAGCGCCGCCATCTCGCCGCCGGAGAGGATGTAGTCGCCGATCGAGACCTCGATCAGGCCCCGCCCCTCGATCACCCGCTCGTCGACCCCCTCGAAGCGGCCGCAGACGATGACGAGGCCGGGGCCCGCCGCCCAGTCGCGGACCTGCGCCTGCCTGAGCGGGCGCCCGCGCGGCGACATCAGCAGGCGCGGCCGCGGATCACCGGCCGGAACCGCCGCGTCGATCGCCGCCGCCAGCACGTCGCAGCGCAGCACCATGCCGGCCCCGCCGCCGGCCGGGTTGTCGTCGACATTGCGGTGGCGGCCGATGCCGTGCTCTCGGATCTGGTGGGTGTCGAGCGACCACAGCCCCTTGCGCAGCCCCTCGCCGGCCAGCGAGAAGCCGAGCGGCCCCGGAAACATCTCCGGATAGAGCGTCAGGATCGTGGCGCTGAAGGGCATGCCCTCAAGCAAAGCGCAGCGCCGGCAACCCGTCCAGTGCCGTGAAATCGCGCACCGAGGCGATCAGGTTGTCGTAAGCCGCAAAACCATCCGCACCGAGCATGGTGAGCAGCGCCACGGCCCGCATCCCGGCCCGGCGCGCCGCCTCGACGCCCAGCGGCGCATCCTCGAAGACGATGCAATCGGCGGGATCGACCTTCATCCGCTCCGCCGCGGCCAGGAACATGTCGGGATGCGGCTTGCCGCGAAAACCCTGGCTCGGCGCGACGATGGTGGCGAAACGCGCGCGCAAGGCCAGCGTGTCCAGCACCACCTCGATATTGGCCGGGGGCGCGGCGGTGCCCACCGCCATCGGCACGCCCGCGGCTTCCGCGCGCGCGATCAGGTCGAGGAAACCCGGGCTTGGCGCGACATGCGGCCGGTAGGCTTGCCGGTAGAGCGCTTCCTTGGCGTCGCTCAACGCATCGAGCTCGGCGATCGCCGCCTTCGGGAAATAGGCGGAGATGATCTCGTTGCCGGCCATGCCGGCGGTGCGCGCGGCGAAGGTCGCGCGGTCGAACGGCAGCGCGTGGCCGAGATGCCAGCTTTCCCAGGCATCGTCGTGGAAGCGCATATTGTCGACGATGGTGCCGTCCATGTCGAAGATCAGGGCGCGGGCGGGTCTATCGTTCATCATCGTCGGGCTCGAACAATCCCAGCGGCGGTTCGGCCTCGATCCGGCGCGCGGCGATGTCGATGCGCGGCACGAAGGCCCGGGTGAAAGGCATCAGGACGGAGCGCCCGTCCGGCGTCGCGATGTCGAGCAGGTCGCCTGCACCGTAGTTCTCGATCGCGGTCACGGTGCCGAGCACCGCCCCCTCCGGCCCGGCCACCGCGCAGCCGATCAGGTCGGCCTGGAGGAACTCGTCCTCGTCCTCGCTCACGGAGAGCTTGTCGCGAGCGACGAAAAGCTCGGTGCCGTTCAGCGCCTGCGCCCCCTCGCGCGTGGTGACGCCCTCGATGCGGGCCACCACGACCTCCTTGGCGGGGCGGATGGCCGCGATCGCGAAGCTGCGGCCCTTGCCGTCGCTGAGCGGGCCGTAATCGGCGATCGCCAGCGGGTCACCGGTGAAGGTCTTGATCCTGACCTCGCCGCGCACGCCATGCGGCGCGCCGACGATGCCGAGGAGGATGAGGTTTTCCTCAGACATGCCCGCGCTCCGTCATTCCGGGGCGCGCCGCAGGCGCGAACCCGGAACCCACGACCGGGCGAGGATCGGGCTCACGCCTCGGCGGCGGCTTCGGCGGCCGGGGCAGCGGCCTTCTCGGCCCTCTTCTCGGCGCGCTCCTTGGCCTTCTCGCCCGGAACGGCCTTGTTCGGGTTGTTGCGGGCCGGGCGCTTGGCGAGGCCGGCGGCGTCGAGGAAGCGCAGCACGCGGTCGGTCGGCTGGGCGCCCTTGGCGAGCCAGGCCTGGACCTTCTCGGCGTCGATCACGACGCGGTCGGCGGCGTCCTTGGCCTTCATCGGGTCATAGGAGCCGATCTTCTCGATGAAGCGGCCATCGCGCGGCGAACGCGAATCGGCGACGACGATGCGGTAATAGGGGCGCTTCTTGGCGCCGCCGCGGGTCAGGCGGATCTTGAGGGACATCGGTCTTCTTCCTTTGGTTCGATGGGTAATGGGAGGGAATGGCTATTTCTTCTTGCCGAACGGTCCGCCGAGCCCGGGCAGCCCGCCGCCCAGTCCCGGCAGCTTCGGCATCATCCCGGCCGGCGGGGTGACGCCCTTGGGCAATCCCGGAAAACCGCCCGGCGGCAACTGGGGCAGTCCGCCGCCGGCGCCGAGCTGCTTCTGCAGGGCTTCGAGCTGGGCAGGGTCCATCTGCGACGGATCGGGCATGCCGGCCGGCAATCCAGCGCCCATGCCGCCGCCGAGCCCGAACATGCCGCCGAGCTTGCCGAGCATGCCGCCCTTCTGCTTCTTCATGGCCTTCATCATGTCGGCCATGCCGCGATGCATCTTGAGGAGCTTGTTGATCGCCTCCGGCGAGGTGCCGGAGCCGGCGGCGATGCGCTTCTTGCGGCTGTTCTTGAGCAGGTCGGGGTTCCTGCGCTCGGCCGGGGTCATCGAGTTGATGATCGCGACCTGACGGGCGATCATCTTGTCGTCGACCTTGGCGGCGGCGAGCTGGTTCTTCATCTGCGCCATGCCGGGCAGCAAGCCCATCACGCCGCCGAAGCCGCCCATCTTCTCCATCTGCTGGAGCTGCATACGCAAATCGTCGAGGTCGAAATTGCCCTTGGCGAGGCGCTGCGCCAGCGCCTGCGCCTTGTCGGCATCGACCGTCTGCGCCGCCTTCTCGACGAGCGAGACGATGTCGCCCATGCCGAGGATGCGGTTGGCGACGCGCGAGGGATGGAAATCGTCGAGCTCGTCGACCTTCTCGCCGGTGCCGACGAGCTTGATCGGCTTGCCGGTGACGGCGCGCATCGAGAGCGCAGCACCACCGCGCGAATCGCCGTCCATGCGGGTCAAGACGATGCCGGTGAGGCCGACGCGGGCATCGAAGGCGCGCGCCGTGTTGACCGCGTCCTGGCCGGTCAGCGCGTCGGCGACGAGCAGCACCTCGTGCGGGCCGGTCGCGGCCTTCACCTGCGCGACCTCTTCCATCAGCGTGTCGTCGAGCGTGACGCGGCCGGCGGTATCGAGCATGACGACGTCGTAGCCGCCGAGACGCGCCGCCTCGATCGCGCGCCTGGCGATCTGCACGGCCGACTGGCCGGCGACGATCGGCAGCGTCTGCACGTTAACCTGCTGGCCCAGCACCGCGAGCTGTTCCATGGCGGCCGGGCGCCGCGTGTCGAGCGACGCCATCAGGACCTTTTTCCTGTTCCGGTCGGTCAGGCGCTTGGCGATCTTCGCGGTCGACGTCGTCTTGCCCGAGCCCTGCAGACCCACCATCAGGATCGGCACCGGCGGCACGGCGTCGAAGCCGATGCTCTCGCCCTCGCCGCCCAGTGTCTCGATCAGGACGTCGTTGACGATCTTGATGACCTGCTGGCCGGGCGTGACCGATTTCAGCACCTCGGCGCCGACGGCGCGCGCGCGCACCTTGTCGGTAAAGGAGCGCACGACCTCGAGCGCGACGTCGGCCTCGAGCAGCGCGCGGCGCACCTCGCGCAGCGCGGCGTTGACGTCCTCCTCGGTCAGCGACCCCCTGCGGGTCAGCCCCGAGAGGATGCTGGAGAGCCTGTCGCTCAGCGTGCCGAACATACCGGACCTGCCTGCTTGCCTCAGGGAACCGCCAGCGCCATAACCTCATCGCCAAGCGGTTTCGCGCCCGAGGGCGCGATCGCGCTGTCGGGCGTTGACCTCCGGGCTCGTGAAGCCGCGAAGGCGGCCCGGTCGGCGGATGTGGTTTCGGCGATGTCGGCGAAACGAATGCGGGTCTTAAAGCGGAAGACTGTGGCAAAAGTCAAGGATGGCGGCACGTAAGGCAATATTCTCGCCGCGATTGCCCCCTAGCGGCCCTTGCCGACAAAAACCGGAGGCCAGCCCGTCCATGAAGAACGCCCTCGTCCTCGCGCTCGCCGCCACCCTCCTCGCCGGCTGCGCCGGTGAGCCGCGCCGGGAAGGCGCGCTCGATCCGCGCATGGTCGAGAAGCTCAACGCCGTCACGCTCGATCCGGCCGAGGCCGGGCGCATCCTCAACGCCTATCGCGCCGGCCACGGACTCGGCCCCTTGAGGCCCGACCCACGGCTGATGGCGATGGCGCAGCGCCAGGCCGATGCGATGGTCAAGGCCAATGCGCTCTCGCATGATGCCGGCGGCTCGTTCACCGCGCGCGTGGAGGCCGCCGGCATCGATTCGGCCCATGTCGCGGAGAATCTCGGCGGCGGCTATTTCTCCACCGCCGAGGCTTTCGACGGCTGGCGCAAATCGCCCGGCCACGACGCCAACCTGCGGCTGCCGAACGCGACGCGCTACGGCATCGCCCTCTCCAAGGACCCGCGCACCAGCTACCGCGCCTGGTGGGTGCTCACCGTCGCGGCCGAGCCGGAGATCCGCCGCGAGATGGCGGCGGAGGGCGCCGGCCCGATCGTCGGGTTCGGCAACGATCCGCGCCCGGCGCGGTAGTCGCTCCCCTTTACAAGCACCCCTTTCTGGTGATGGCTCTGGCCTTTACCGGAGCCTTGCACCATGACCTTCGAAGCCTGGGCCGCCTTCACCGCCGCCACCGCCGTCCTGCTGGTCATCCCCGGACCGACCATCCTGCTCGTCATCTCCTATGCGCTCGGCCAGGGCTGGCGCGCCGCCTTTCCCATCGCCATCGGCGTGGCGCTCGGGGATTTCACGGCGATGACCTTGTCCATGCTCGGCGTCGGCGCCCTGCTCGCCACCTCGGCAACGGTCTTCACCGCGCTGAAATGGCTGGGCGCGGCCTATCTCGTCTGGCTCGGCATCAAGCTGTTCCGCGCCGGTGGCAGGCTGGATGCCGAGCCGCGCAAGGACGCCGCCCCGGCCTGGAAGATGCTCGGCCATGCCTGGCTGGTGACGGCGCTCAACCCCAAGAGCATCACCTTCTTCGTCGCCTTCCTGCCCCAGTTCCTCGATCCGAAGGGCGATTTCGGCATGCAGATGCTGATCTTCGAGGCGACCTTCGTCGGGCTCGCCTTCGCCAATGCCATGGGCTACGCGCTCGTCGCCTCGCGGGCGCGCGCCATGGTCGGCAGCCCGCGCGCGATCGGGCTCTTCAACAAGGCGGGCGGCACGCTGCTGATCGGCGCCGGCGTCGCCACGGTCGCGATCCGCTCGGGCAACAACTGAGCGGCCTTGACGGCGCCGCGCGGCCTCCTACCTCTAACAGGCCATGAACCGCCGCAAGCTCCTCTCCTTCGTCGGCCTCGGCGCGCTGCTGGCCTCGACCGGCGCGGCCTGGGCGGCGATCTCGCGCTCGCGCAACCCCTATTACCAGGGCCCCGCCAGCGACCATTTCGACGGCCTCGTCTTCAGCGACGGGCGCCCGATCGGCAAGGGCCTGATCGACGTGCTGCGCTGGCAGACCGGCAAGCGCGAGCGCGAAGCCTTCCCCCTCGCCTATGAGGCGCCGCCGCAGGACGAGCCGCCGCCTCGCTTCGACGGCGTCAGGATCGTCCATCTCGGCCACGCCTCCTTCCTCTACCAGGCCGCCGGCCTCAACCTCATCGTCGACCCGGTCTACTCGCAGCGCGCGAGCCCGTTCTCCTTCATCGGCCCAAGGCGCGTGAACGCGCCCGGCATCGCCTTCGCCGCGCTGCCGCCGATCGACGCCGTGCTGATCACGCACAACCATTACGACCACCTCGACATCGAGACGCTGGCCAGGCTCAACGCCCGCGACCGGCCGCGCATGATCATGCCGCTCGGCAACGACTCGATCGTCCGGGCGCGCATCCCCGATGCCCGCACCGAGGCGCATGACTGGCACGAGCGGCTTACCCTGTCGGACCAGGTCGCGCTCACGCTCGCGCCGAGCTACCACTGGTCGGCGCGCGGCGCCTTCGACCGGCGCATGGCGCTGTGGTGCTCCTATCTCATCGAAGCGCCGGGCGCGAAGATCTTCCATGTCGGCGACACCGGCTATCACGACGGCTCGCTCTACGAGCGGATCGGCCGCGAGCAGGGGCCGTTCGATCTCGCCGTGCTGCCGATCGGCGCCTATGAGCCGCGCTGGTTCATGTCGGACAACCACATGAACCCCGGCGAGGCGGTCAAGGTCATGCTGGCGCTCAGGGCGCGGCAGGCGCTCGGCCACCACTGGGGCACCTTCCAGCTCACCGACGAGGGCGTCGAGCGCCCGCCTGAGGCGCTGAAGGCGGCGCTCGCCGCCGCCGGCCTGCCGGAGGAACGCTTCCGGCCGATGCGGCCGGGCCTGAGCTGGAGCGCGTGAGGCGCCTATCTCGGCTGGACGTAGACGTTGATCTCGAGGTTCGGATCGCCCGGATCCTTCAGATCGCTGACATATTCCTCGAGGAAGGCGTCCTTCACCGCGATGCTCTTGGCGTCGAGATAGGCGGCGATGGTCTCATAGGTGGAATCGATGTCGTCATAGGGCGCGACATGCAGGAAGCGCAGCGCCTTGCCCGCCGGCGATTCGCCGAGCCTCACGCCTGCGCCGAAGCTGGGAGGCTGCCCCCCGGCCGGAACCGCGACCGGCAGCATCGCATCGAAGCGGAAGCCGTCGTCGCTCGTCTCGACGAACAGGGACAAAGGCCGGCCGGCAATGGGCAGGCCCGCTTTCCCGGCCTCGGCGCGCAGGGTCTCGAAGCTTTCCGACAGCCTCTGGAAGCCCTCGTCCCAGCGCGCCTGCCCGGAGAGCAGCAGCACCGGCTTCGCGACCAGGGTAACCTCGTCGATATCGCTGGCATCGCCGCGCTTGCCCGCTAGCGTCGCATTGGGATCGGGCGCGCTCGTCTGCTGCTGCGCCGGCGGCGCGGGCAGGGATTGGCCCGGCGGTGGCAGGGTCGGCGGCGGCCTGACCGGTTGCGGCTCGGCCGGCGTGGGCAGGCTCGGCGCGGGCGCGACCGGCTGCGGCGTCACCGGACCCGGCGGCGGCGCGGGCTGAACCGGCTGCGGCCCCGGCTGGGCCTCTGGAACAGCGGCGGGGGGCGTCTGCGCCGGGCCGGCGGCGGGCGTGCCCAGCAGGGCGGCGAGCGCCAGAACACAAATCCGGGAATACCGCATCGTCACGGCCTTAGAGTTTCACGCGATTCGCGCCCTTGCAGCGCAGCATAAGCTGCCCACCTCATCTCAGGAACGGGGATGAGAGTGGCTTTTTCACGTCGCCTCGGCCATAGACCCGTTATTGATGGGACGTGTGACCAAATGAACGCTCTGGCCAATCGCCGGTTCCTGAAGATGAACGGGCTCGGCAACCAGATCACGGTGCTCGACCTGCGCGGCACGAAGCATGTCGTCAGCGGATCGGAAGCCCGCGCCATCGCCGCCGAGCCCAGCGCCCGCTTCGACCAGCTCATGGTGCTGCACGATGCGGTGACCCCCGGCACCGACGCCTTCGTCCGCATCTACAACACCGACGGCTCGGAAGCCGGCGCCTGCGGCAACGGCACGCGCTGCGTCGCCTGGGCGATGACCGCCGACCCGGGGATGGGCGAGGCGGGAAAGACCCGCCTCACTCTCCAGACCGGGGCCGGGCTGCTGCCGACCTTCCGCGAGGACGAGACCGTCTTCACCGTCGACATGGGCGCGCCGCGCCTCGCCTGGGACGAGATCCCGCTGGCCGAGCCCTTCGAGGACACCAGCCGCTTCGAGCTCCAGATCGGGCCGATCGACTCACCCGTCCTGCACACGCCCTGCGCCGTCAGCATGGGCAATCCCCACGCGGTCTTCTTCGTCGAAGACCCTTATGCCTTTAATCTCGCGCAGATCGGCCCGCTCCTGGAAAACCACCCGATCTTCCCCGAACGCGCCAATATCGAGCTCGCCGCCGTCAAGGCACCGGACCATATCGTGCTTCGCGTCTGGGAGCGCGGCGCCGGTATCACCCAGGCCTGCGGCTCGGGCGCCTGCGCGGCGCTGGTCGCCGCCGTCCGGCGCGGGCTTTCCGCCCGCAAGGCGACCGTCAGCCTGCCGGGCGGCGACCTTTCCATCGAATGGCGCGAGCGCGACGGCCATGTCCTGATGACCGGCCCGGTCGCGTTCGAATGGGACGGCAGGCTCGCCCCGGCCTTGTTCGAGCCCGCCGCCCGATGACGCTGGAGGTCGTCACCTTCGGCTGCCGCCTCAATAGCGTGGAGAGCGAGGCGCTGCGGCTCAGGGCCGAGGCCGCGGGCTTGAAGCACGCGGCGATCGTCAATTCCTGCGCCGTCACCGCCGAGGCGACGCGGCAGGCGCGGCAGGCCGTGCGACGCCTCAAGCGCGAGGAGCCCGGACGACCGGTCATCATCACCGGCTGCGCCGCGCAGATCGAGACCGCCCGCTTCGCCGCCATGCCGGAGGTCGGCCGCGTGCTGGGCAACGACGAGAAGCTTAAGTCCGAGAGCTGGGCGGCGCTCGCCCGCTCCAACAGCCTGGGCCACGCCGATGCCGCGGCCGCGGACAAGCTCGACGTCGGCGACATCATGGCCCGGTCGACCATGCGCCCGGCGCCGACCGGCCGCCTCGCCGGCCATACGCGCGGCTTCGTCCAGGTCCAGAACGGCTGCGACCAACGCTGCACCTTCTGCGTCATCCCCTTCGGGCGCGGCAATTCCCGCTCGCTCGCCATCGCCGACGTCGTCGCGCAATGCCGCGCCCTGCTCGGAGCCGGCATCCGCGAGATCGTGCTGACCGGCGTCGACCTCACCAGCTACGGCCGGGACCTCACCGGCGAGCCGACGCTGGGCGGGCTCGCCCGCGCGATCCTTTCCGCCCTGCCCGAGCTGCCGCGCCTGCGCCTCTCCTCGATCGACGCCGTCGAGGTCGACGAGAGCTTGCGCGACCTCATCGCGACGGAAGTGCGGCTGATGCCGCATCTGCACCTGTCGCTCCAGGCCGGCGACGACCTGATCCTGAAGCGCATGAAGCGCCGCCACGCCCGCGCCGACGCCATCCGCTTCTGCACCGGAATCCGGGCTTTACGCCCCGACATCGTCTTCGGCGCCGATCTCATCGCCGGCTTCCCGACCGAGGACGAGGCGATGTTTTCCCGCTCGCTCGACCTCGTCGCGGAGTGCGGCCTGAGCTTCGTCCACGTCTTCCCCTATTCGGCGCGCCCCGGCACGCCGGCCGCCCGGATGCCGCAACTGCCGGGCGAGATCGTCGCCGAGCGGGCCGCGCGGCTGCGCGCCGTGGCGGGCGCGGCGCAGGCGCGGCATCTCACAGAGCGCATCGGCCGGCGCCTCAGCGTCCTGACCGAGCGCGGCAACACCGGCCGGGCCGAGGATTTCACGCTGGTCCGCTTCGCCCGCGATGTCGCGGCGGGCGAGATCGTCCCGGTGACCGGCCATGCCGCGGACGGCAAGGCCCTGCTCGCGGCCTGAGCACATCCGCCGGAAAAGGAGGGGCCGCCCCGGCCACTGATGGGAGGAGGAGTGGCCGAGGCGGCAGAGCCATGCCCGGAACGGCAGACCCGTCCCTTAGACGCCGCAGCCCGGCAAAAGGTTCAAAGCTACCGCTTTCGTCATTGCGAGGGGCGATCCGGCCCGCTCGGAAAGCGCTTCAACGCCCGGCGGCGGCCTCCTCGCGCAGCACCCGCCGCAGCACCTTGCCGACATTGGTCTTCGGCAGGCTCTGGCGGAAGAAGATCTGCCTGGGCACCTTGTAGCCCGTCAGGTTCTCCTTGCAGTAGGCGCGCAGCGCATCCGCCGTCAGGGTGTCGTCCTTGCGTACGACGAAGGCGGTCACCGCCTCGCCCGAATGCTCGTCGGGCAGGCCGATCACCGCCGCCTCCAGCACGCCGGGATGGGCGGCGAGCACGTCCTCGACCTCGTTGGGATAGACGTTGAAGCCGGAGACCAGCACCATGTCCTTCATCCGGTCGACGACCTTGACCTGCCCGTCGGGCAGCATCAGGCCGATATCGCCGCTGCGGAAATAGCCGTCGGCCGTCATCGCCCTGGCGGTCTCGTCCGGGCGGTTCCAGTAGCCCGCCATCACCTGCGGCCCGCGGATGCAGATCTCGCCGGGCTCGCCGAGCGGCATGTCGTTGCCCTCCGCGTCGCGGATCGCGATGTCCGTCGAGGGCATCGGATAGCCGATCGTGCCGGTGAATTCGGTGATGTCGGGCCGGTTGATCGTGGCGACGGGAGAGGTTTCCGAGAGCCCGTAGCCCTCGATGATCGGGCAGCCGGTCACCGCCTTCCACTGCTTGGCGACGGCAGCCTGCGTCGCCATGCCCCCGGAGACCGCGAAGCGCAGCTCGGAGAAATCCACCTCGCCGATGCCGGGATGGTTGGCGAGCGCGTTGTAGAGCGTGTTGACGCCGGAGAAGAGCGTGAAGCGGCTCGACTTCAGCGTCTTGACGAAGCCCGGGATGTCGCGCGGATTGGCGATCAGCAGGCTCTTGGCCCCGATGCGCAGCAGGAACAGGCAGCAGCAGGTCAGCGCGAAGATGTGATAGAGCGGCAGCGCCGTCACCAGCACATGCTGGTAGCCGCTCTGGCCCATCGGCGGCTCCAGCACCCATTCGAGCCAGAAGCCGGTCTGCCTGACATTGGCGGCGACGTTGTGGTGCGTCAGCATGGCGCCCTTGGCGACGCCGGTCGTGCCCCCGGTATATTGCAGGAAGGCGATATCCTCCGGTGCGATCGTAACCGGCGCCATGGCGGCACCGTCCCACAGGATCTGCTGGAAGCTCACGGAGCCCGGCAAGTCGAACGGCTTCACCACCTTCTTGATCCGGCGGGCGACGAAATTGACGATTCGACCCTTGAAGCCCATCAGGTCGCCGGCCGTTGCGATGACGACGGTCCCGAGCTTCAGGTTCGGCTTCGCCTCCTCGACGACATGGGCGAAGTTTTCGAGCACCACGAGCACCCGTGCCCCGGCATCGTTGATCTGGTGGGTCAGCTCGCGCGCCGTGTAGAGCGGGTTGACGTTGACGACGGTGAAACCGCCCATGAGCGCCCCGAACAGCGCCGCCGGATAGGCCAGGACGTTCGGCATCATCAGGGCGACGCGGTCGCCTTTCTTCAGTCCTTTCGCCTGCAGCCAGCCGGCGAAGGCCTCCGACGCGCGGCGCGTCTCGGCGAAGGTGATCGCCTTGCCGAAGCTCTCGAAGGCCGGGCGCTCGGCATAGGTCGAGCAGGCGAAGCCGATCAGGTCCGCCAGGGTCCCGACGCTCGTCTCGTCGATCTCCGGCGGAACGGCCGGCGGATAATGCGCGAGCCACGGACGCGCAGCGTTCCTGGCCTCGGTGCCGCCGGTCGCCGTCATGGTCTCCTCCGTCATGATCGCACAGTGCGAAACGGCGGCCGGCGGCGCAAGCGCCGGCCGCCGTCGCGCCCGTTATTGTTGACACATAAACGGTCCGTGTCGCGTGAAAGCAAGCCCGGACCGGGAGCCGAAGAGCGCTCCCGGCGGGGTCTGAGCACGAGGCGCCGGATCAACGCCGGATCAACGCCCCTGCGCGAGGGCGAGCGCCTGGGCGGAGACGACCGCCTCGGCCGGCTTGCCGGAAAGCTCCGACAGATGGTCGAAGCGCGCGCTGAACGAGCCGACGCCGGAGGTGGCCGAGCGCAGCTCGACGATCAGCCCGGTCATCTCGGCCTCCGGCACCAGCGCCTTGATCTGGTCCCAGCCGCGCCAGCCGGGGCGGGTGTCATAACCGAGGATCTGCCCGCGCCGGCCCGAGATCAGGGCCGAGGCCCGCGACATCGCCTCGGAGGGAATGACCACGTCGACGGAGAGGATCGGCTCGAGCAGCACGGGCCTGGCCTGCGGCATCGCTTCCGCCATCGCCAGCCGCGCCGCCTGCCGGAACGCCATGTCGGAGGAATCGACGGTGTGGTAGGAGCCGTCCGTCAGCGTGACCTCGACATCGACGATCGGAAAGCCAAGCGGCCCCTTCTCGCAGAAATCGCGCATTCCGGCCTCGACCGAGCCGATATACTGGCGCGGAACGACGCCGCCCGCGATCCTGTCGACGAAGCGGATGCCCTCGCCGCGCGGCAGCGGCTGAACCTCGATCACCACGTCGCCATATTGCCCGTGGCCGCCGCTCTGCTTGCGATGCCGGCCGCGCGCCCCGGCCTTGCCCCGGATCGTCTCGCGATAGCCGACCTGCGGCGTCCTGTGCGTCACCGTCACGCCGTAGCGGCCGGAAAGCTTTTCGAGCGCGACGCGCAGATGCATCTCGCCCTGTCCCGAGAGCCTGGTCTCGCCGAGCTCGGGCACCTGCTTCACGCTGAGCGCGGTGTCCTCCTCGCTGAGCCGCTGCAGCGCCGCCGCCAGCCTGACATCGTCCTTGCGGTCCTTCACCGCGATGGCGAAGGCGTGGACGGCCTCGGGCGGCGCGACCGCGCTGACGAGGCCGGCCCGCGCCTTGCCGAGCACGAAGGCTTCGCCCGTCGCGATGCCGTCGAGCTTGGCGAAGCCGGCGACCTCGCCCTCCTCCGCCGCAGGCTTGCGGCTCTGCTCGGCCCCCTTCAGGGCGACGACGCCGGCGATGCGCGCCTCCGCACCGCCCGAGGAGGTGACGACATCGCCCTCCGCCAGCCGCCCGCGCATCACCCTGGCGAGTGAAAGCTTGCCGCCCTGGCTCGAATGCCAGGTCTTCATCACCTGGGCGAGCGGCGGGCCGTCGGCCGGGATGCCGGCCCGCCCGCGGGTCTCGGCGAGGCCCGGCGCCTCGTGGCGCAGCGCCTTGAGCAGCCGCGTCACGCCGTTGCCGCGCTCGGCCGCGCCGATCAGCACCGGCACGACATGGCGATGCTGCAATTCGCGCGCGAGATCGTCGAAGACACGATCGCGCGGCGGCTCCATATCACCGAGCAATTCCTCCATCAGCTCGTCGTCGTAATCGGCGAGCTGTTCCAGCATCGAAAAGCGGGCGTCCTTCTCGCGCCCCGCCTCGTCGACGGCGAGCGGCACGATCTCGCTCGGCGCATGCTCGCGGTAGATGAAGGCCCGCTCCAGAGCGAGGTCGATGAAGCCGACCGCGATGCCCTTCTGCCAGATCGGGATCTGGCGCAGCAAGAGCGGCGTGCGCGAGGCCCGCTGCAGGATGGCGAGCGTCTCGCGCACCCGGCGCGAGGCGGTGTCGATCTTGTTGAGGAAGAGGAAGCGGGGGATATCCGCCTCCTCGAGCTCGCGCAGCACGAGCTCGAGCGCCGGCGCCTTGCGGTCGTCCGCCTCGCAGACGACCACCGCCGCGTCGACCGCCGGCAGGACATGGCGCATCTCGTGCAGGAACTCGACCGAGCCGGGGCAGTCGATGAAATGGAAGCTGTCGCCGAGGAAATCGACCGTCGCGACCGTGGGCTCGGTGCTCATCTGGTGGGCGCGCGCCTCGGGCGCCGCATCGCCGACCGTGTTGCCGGCCTTGACCGTGCCGGCGCGGGTGAGCGCGCCGCAGCGCATCAGGATGCTTTCGAGCAGCGTGGTCTTGCCGCTCTGGAAGGGGCCGACGATCGCGATGCACCGCGGCCCCGCGCCTCGGGTGCCGGCTGGGGTGCCTCCGTTCTGTGCCGATGCGGGCATGGCGTCCTCCTTCGGGCTGGCCGCGACGGAGGAGAAGGGGGCTGCCCCGGCTCCGGCGCGGCGGGAAGCCGGCGGGAACGGAAAACGCGCTCACGCCGGATGGGCGGCGGTCGCTCGGGCCCGACAGGGTCGGGCGGCCGTCGGAGAGGCAGTTGCGCGAAGGTTCGCGCCGATCCGAGGCGGACGCAAGGGCTTTGTCGGCACGGGGCGACGAGCCGTCGCGACCGGAACGGCTGGCGCGAGGCCCATGGCCTGTGATCTCATCGCGCGTCCGCTGGCGCGGAACCCGGCGGCTCTGCCGGACATTCTAGAAGCGGGCCGCCATAGCGCCCGCAAACGCAGGGAGACAGCCGATGCCGGAGAACGCCTCGCAGACGGAGCTGGACGAACGCATCGCCCTCCTCAGGCGCAACATCGCCGACCTGATGGAGCAGGCGACCGGCGCCTCCGGCGCGGCCGTGGAGGAATCGCTCGCGGCCCGGCTCGGCGAGCAGCAGGACCTGCTCGACGAATTGCTGAAGAAGCGCGAGGTGATGGGATAGAGGCTGCGGCGCGGCGGGACCGGGGTTCATCGCGGTTTGTGGGCCGCGCCGCTCGACAAACGGCGCGTGCTCCTGTATGGCCGCGCTCTCAACTGAAAACAGCGCGCCGTAACGCCAGCGTGCCCGCACGCGAACACGGCCATGGAGAGACCCATGAACATCATCGAAGAGCTCGACGCCGAGCAGATCGCCAGGCTGAGCGAAGGCAAGGCCATTCCCCCTTTCCAGCCGGGCGACACCGTGCAGGTCAACGTCAAGGTCAAGGAAGGCGAGCGCAGCCGCGTCCAGGCCTATGAGGGCGTCGTGATCGCCCGCAATGGCGGCGGCCTCAACCAGAGCTTCACCGTCCGCAAGATTTCCTATGGCGAGGGCGTCGAGCGCGTCTTCCCGCTGTTCTCGCCGAACCTCGATTCGATCAAGGTCGTCCGCAAGGGCAAGGTGCGCCGCGCCAAGCTGTATTACCTGCGCGATCGCCGCGGCAAGTCGGCCCGCATCGCCGAGCGCGTCGATGCCAAGCCCGCCAAGGGCGGCAAGGCCGCCGGCAAGTAAGCCGCGCCCGGCGCTTCCGGATTTGGGGAAACGCGGTCCTCCGGGGCCGCGTTTTTCGTTGCGCGATGACGAGCGGCCCGCCCTGCGCCGGCATCGATTGTCCGGCTTGATTGGAACTGCTAAACAGTAGCCATGTCGCCGTGTGAGCATCATGTGCAGCGCTTCTGCGCCGTGCAGTGGGAAGGCCATCTGCCACCCCTGCCGACGACGCAGGATTTTGCCGCGCTGCACGACCATGCCCGGCTGCCCTGGCGCTTCTTCGGCCGCTTCGTCGCCTCCCTCGCAGCGGGCCTCGAGCGCGCCTGAGACCGGCCGCTTCCGCGCGGCCGGCGAGCCGATGCATGATTTCCAGCAGATTTCCGTTAGACCAAAGGCCCAAGCCATGACCGGACCGCGCACCCTCTACGACAAGATCTTCGACGACCACGTCGTCGACCGGCAGGAGGACGGCACCTGCCTGCTCTATATCGACCGCCACCTCATCCATGAGGTGACGAGCCCGCAGGCCTTCGAGGGCCTGCGCATGACCGGCCGCAAGGTGCGTGCGCCTGAGAAGACGCTCGCCGTCGTCGACCACAACATCCCGACGACCGACCGCAGCAAGGGCATCGCCGAGGAGGAAAGCCGCATCCAGGTCGAGGCGCTGGCGAAGAACGCGAAGGACTTCGGCGTCGAGTATTTCAACGAGCTCGACAAGCGCCAGGGCATCGTCCACATCGTCGGCCCCGAGCAGGGCTTCACCCTGCCCGGCACCACGATCGTCTGCGGCGACTCGCACACCTCGACGCATGGCGCCTTCGGCGCGCTCGCCCACGGCATCGGCACCTCCGAGGTCGAGCATGTGCTCGCCACCCAGACGCTGATCCAGAAGAAGGCGATGAACATGCTCGTCCAGGTGGACGGCACGCCCGCGCCCGGCGTCGGCGCCAAGGACATCACGCTCGCCATCATCGGCGAGATCGGCACCGCCGGCGGCACCGGCTCGGTGATCGAATATGCCGGCGAGGCCATCCGCGGGCTCTCGATGGAAGGCCGCATGACGGTCTGCAACATGTCGATCGAGGGCGGCGCGCGCGCCGGCATGGTCGCGCCGGATGAAAAGTCCTTCGCCTATCTGAAGGGCCGCCCCAAGGCGCCGCAGGGCGCCGCCTGGGACGCCGCCGTCCGCTACTGGGAGACTTTGCGCACCGACGAGGGCGCGCATTTCGACCGGATCGTCCGGCTCGATGCCGCCAACCTCCCGCCGATCGTCTCCTGGGGCACGAGCCCGGAGGACGTCGTCTCGGTCACGGGCGCGGTGCCCGATCCCGAGCTGATCGAGGACGAGGTCAAGCGCGCCTCGAAGAAGCGCGCGCTGGAATACATGGCGCTGACCGCCGGCACCAGGATGACCGAGATCCCGCTCGACGTGATCTGGATCGGCTCCTGCACCAATGGCCGCATCGAGGACCTGCGCACGGTCGCCAAGATCGTCGAGGGCAGGAAGATCCATGACAGCCTCGACTACGCCATGATCGTGCCGGGCTCCGGCCTGGTGAAGCAGCAGGCGGAGGCCGAGGGGCTCGACAAGATCTTCCTGGCCGCCGGCTTCGAATGGCGCGAGCCCGGCTGCTCGATGTGCCTGGGCATGAACCCCGACCAGCTCAAGCCCGGCCAGCGCGCCGCCTCGACCTCGAACCGCAATTTCGAGGGCCGCCAGGGCTATCGCGGCCGGACGCACCTCGTCTCGCCGGCGATGGCGGCTGCGGCCGCGCTGACCGGCCGCTTCGTCGACGTGCGCACGCTGGGCTGACCGGAGCGGCGGGGAGCGAGCCATGTCGAACGACCCCCGCGAAGCCGCCCGCGCCGCCGAATCCAGGGCGGCGCTGGACCGCGCCAGGCGCGACAGCGAGACCCTGCTCGGCTCCTCGATGGGCCGGGCGGCCGGGCATTTTTCGGGCGCCGACGCACCCGAGGGCGACAGGATCGAGCTCTGGGGCCGGCGCATCGGCCGCGCGCTTTCGCTCATCGGCGTCGTCGTGCTGGCCTGGTGGCTCGGCCATCAGCTGAAGATCTGGTGAGGGCCAAGACCATGGACGCCAGGGTCGCGAAGCGCGGGGAGATCGACTGGGACGGCGTGAAGGCGCCGTCGCAGGAGGCGTTCGAGGTTCTCGCCCAGGCCGCTTTCGACCGCCTGCCGGAGGAGTTCCGCGCGCTCTGCGCCGATGTGATCTTCAACGTCGCCGAGTTCCCCGAGGACGACGTGCTGAAGGAGCTGGAGGCGGAAAGCCCCTTCGACCTGCTCGGCCTGTTCAGCGGCGTCGGCCTGCCCCAGCAGGGCTATGCCCCGCAGACCGGCCAGATGCCCAACACCATCCATCTCTACCGCCGGCCGATCCTCGACTACTGGGCCGAACATGACGAGAGCCTGGGCGCCATCGTCAGCCATGTCATGGTCCACGAGATCGGCCACCATTTCGGCTTCTCCGACGAGGACATGGAAGCCATCGAACAGGCGGCCGGCTGAAATCCGGCCCGACAGGAAAAGAACAAGGAACCCACCATGCAGCCCTTCACCACGCTCACCTCGACGCCCGCGCCGCTGAAGGTGGTCAATGTCGACACCGACATGATCATCCCCAAGCAGTATCTGAAGACGATCAAGCGCACCGGGCTCGGCACCGCCCTGTTCTCGGAGATGCGCTACAAGGAGGACGGCTCGGAGAACCCGGATTTCGTCCTGAACCAGCCGGGCTACCGCAAGGCGCAGATCCTCGTCGCCGGCGACAATTTCGGCTGCGGCTCCTCGCGCGAGCACGCCCCCTGGGCGCTGCTCGATTTCGGCATCCGCTGCGTGATCTCGACGAGCTTCGCCGACATCTTCTACAACAACTGCTTCAAGAACGGCATCCTGCCGATCAAGGTCACGCCACAGCAGCTCGACATGCTGTTCGACGACGCCGAGCGCGGCTCCAACGCGACGCTGACGATCGACCTCGAGAGCCAGACGATCAAGGGCCCGGATGGCGGCGAGATCCATTTCGAGATGGACCCCTTCCGCAAGCACTGCCTCCTCAACGGCCTCGACGACATCGGCCTGACCCTGGAGAAGAGCACGAAGATCGATGCCTTCGAGGAGAAGCTGAAGCAGCGCGAATGGGCGTGACGGACGGCAGGCCGCCCTACACCACCACCGTGATCGTCTCAGCCGCGCGCGTCAGCCCGGTATAGAGCCAGCGCGCGCGATGCTCGCGGAAGGCGAAGCTCTCGTCGAACAGCACGACGTCGTCCCATTGCGAGCCCTGCGCCTTGTGGACGGTCAGCGCATAGCCGAAGGTGAATTCGTCGGTGTGCTTGCGCAGCTCCCAGGGGATCTCGTCCTCGGTGCCGTCGAAGAAGTTCGGCATCACCGAGACCTTGACCGCCCGGGCGCCGGCATCGTCCTCCGGCGTGACGCGCATGGTGACGAGCCCCTTCTTCGACGTCTTGATCTCCTGCACGATCCAGGAGCCGCCGTTGAGCAGGCCCTTGCTCTTGTCGTTGCGCAGGCAGACCAGCTTCTCGCCGGCGACGGGCCGGTCGTCGGTGCGGCCCATCAGCTGGCGGATGCGGGCATTGTAGTTGCGCCGCGTCTTGTTCATGCCGACCAGCACCTGATCGGCGCCCATGACGATCTCGGGATTGATCTCGCCGCGCCGGATCACCCGGCTCTGCCCATAATCGCCGAGCGCAAGCCCGCCGCCCTCGCGCACCGTCATCGACATCCGCACGATCGGATTGTCAGCCGCCTGCCGGTGGACCTCGGTCAGCATCACGTCCGGCTCCCCATCGGTGAAGAAGCCGCCGCCCTTGACGGGCGGCAACTGCGCCGGATCGCCCAGGACGAGCACCGGCGTGCCGAAGGAGAGCAGGTCGCGCCCGAGCTCCTCGTCGACCATCGAGCATTCGTCGATGATGACGAGCTTGGCCTTGGCGGCGGCGCTGTCGCGGTTCAGCGCGAAGACCGGGCTCTCCTCCTCGACGCCGCGCGAGCGGTAGATCAGCGAATGGATGGTCTGCGCGCCATGGCAGCCCTTGTTGCGCAGCACCAGCGCGGCCTTGCCGGTATAGGCGGCGAAGACGACATCGCCGTCGACCGCTTCCGCGATATGACGCGCGAGCGTGGTCTTGCCGGTGCCGGCATAGCCGAACATGCGGAAGAGCTGCGGCTCGCCGGCCTGCAGCCAGCGCGCCACGGCGGTCAGGGCCGCATCCTGCTGGGGCGACCAGCTCATCGCGGGACGATCGAGGAAAAGGGCATGGCGCAGAAGGGCCGAGTCGGCCCGCGAAGGCAAGCCCGGCATGACGCCGAAGTCCGGCACGACACCGATTGCCCAACCTCCCGCGCCGGCCTAGCCTCGCGCCATGAGACGACGCGCCCGCCGGATCCTCCTCATCTGCCTTGCCCTCGCCTTCGCGGGCTATGCCGCTTTCGTGCTGTCGCCCTGGCCCGCGACCCTGTTGACGCGGCTCGCCCTCGGCTATGTCGGCTCGCAGACCACGGCCGCGCTCGCCCCCCATGTTCCCGCCGGCATCCGCGAGCAGCGCGACATCGCCTATGGCAGCGGGCAGGACGAAAAGCTCGACCTCTATCTCCCGCCGGGCGCCGTCGCGCCGGGGCGCCCGACGATCGTCTGGATCCATGGCGGGGCCTTCGTCGCCGGTGACCGGCAGGATGTCGCGCCCTATCTCAGGATCCTGGCCGGGCGCGGCTTCCCGGCGGTCGCGATCGGCTATACCCGCGCGCCGGACGCCCGCTATCCGGCGCCCGTCTTGCAGGCGAACGCCGCGCTCGGCTTCCTGCGGCGCGAGGGCCAGCGCCTCGGCCTCGATCCGGGGCGCATCGTGCTCGCCGGCGATTCGACCGGCGCGCATATCGCCGCCCAGCTCGCTGCCGGCCTGACCGGCAAGGATTATGCGGCGCTGCTCGGGCTGACCCCGGCGGTCGCGCCCGAAACCTTGAGCGGCACGGCGCTGTTCGGCGGCGTCTTCGACGTCACCGCCATCGAGCTGACCGGCCCGTTCGGCAGCTTCGTCCGCTCGGTGCTCTTCGCCTATTTCGGCACGGCGAACCCGCTGGACAGCCGGCACATCACCGAGGCCGCCGTGCCGCGCTACGTCACCGAGGCCTTCCCGCCGAGCTTCATCGCGGTCGGCAACGGCGATCCGCTGGCGCCGCAATCGGTGGTGATGGCGCAGGCGCTCGGCGACCGCGGCGTCAGGGTCGACACGCTGTTCTTCCCGCCCGATCTCGAGCCCAAGCTGCCGCATCAGTTCCAGTTCGACCTCGACCGGCCGGAAGGCCGGCAGGCGCTCGACCGGCTGGCGGCCTTCCTGAACGGGCTTTCCCGCTGAGCCGCCGTCAGCCTTTCGCCTTGCCGTATCCCCCCGGCGTCGGCGTGATCACCGTCACCGCCTCGCCGGCTTCGAGCAGGGTCTGGTCGGAAGGTTGCAGCTCCTCGACCGCACCGGAGAGCCTGCGCACCAGCGTCCGGCCGAGTTCGCCGGGCTCCCCGCCATCGACCCCGAAGGGGCGCACCCGGCGGTGCGAGGCGAGGATCGCGCAATCCATCCGCTCGCGGAAGCGGATGGTGCGCGAGGTGCCGTCCCCGCCCGTCCATTCGCCCCTGCCGCCCGAGCCGGCGCGGATGTGGAAATCCTCCAGCACGACGGGGAAGCGCGCCTCCAGGATCTCCGGATCGGTCAGGCGCGAATTGGTCATGTGGACATGCACGCCGGACGTGCCGTCGAAGCCGGGCCCCGCCGGCGAGCCCGAGCAGATCGTCTCGTAATACTGATACCGGTCGTTGCCGAAGGTCAGGTTGTTCATCGTGCCCTGCGAGCAGGACATCGCCTTGAGCGCGCCGAACAGCGTGTTCGTCACCGCCTGCGACACCTCGACATTGCCCGCCACCACCGCCGCCGGATAGCGGGGGCTGAGCATCGAGCCCTCCGGCACGACGATCCTGATCGGCCTGAGGCAGCCGGCGTTCATCGGGATCGCGTCATCGACCATGACGCGGAAGACATAGAGCACGGCGGCGCGCGTCACCGGGGCCGGAGCGTTGAAGTTGTCAGGCCGTTGCCCGGAGGTGCCGGTGAAGTCGACCGTGGCCTCGCGCTTCTCGCGGTCGATGGTGATCTTCACACGAATCGCGCAGCCCTGGTCCATCGGATAGGTGAATTCGGAATCGTGCAGCCGCGTCAGCAGCCTCGCCACGCTCTCGGCCGCATTGTCCTGGACATGGCCCATATAGGCCTGCACCACCTCGAGGCCGAAGGAGCCGATCATCTTCTTCAGCTCCGCCACGCCCTTCTCGTTGGCGGCGATCTGCGCCTTGAGGTCGTTGACGTTCTGCACGACGTTGCGGACGGGATAGCGCGCGCCGGTCAGGAGCTTGACCAGCTCCTCCTCGCAGAAGCGGCCCTGATCGACGATTCTGAAATTGTCGATATAGACGCCCTCTTCCTCGATATTGGTCGCCAGCGGCGACATCGAGCCCGGCGCCGTGCCGCCGACATCGGCGTGGTGGCCGCGGCTGGCCACCCAGAACAGGATCGCCTTCTCGTCCGCGTCGAAGACCGGGGTGCAGACCGTGATGTCGGGCAGATGCGTGCCGCCGTTATAGGGCGCGTTGAGGCAATAGACGTCGCCCGGCCGGATCACCGGGTTGTTGGCGATCACCGTCTCGACCGAGCGGTCCATCGAGCCCAGATGCACCGGCATGTGCGGAGCATTGGCGACGAGCGCGCCGGTCTGGTCGAAGACCGCGCAGGAGAAGTCGAGCCGCTCCTTGATGTTGACCGAATAGGCGGTGTTCTGCAGCGTCACGCCCATCTGCTCGGCGATCGACATGAACAGGTTGTTGAAGATCTCGAGCATCACCGGATCGGCTTTGGTGCCGATCGCCGCCTGCTGCACCAGCGCCTTGACGCGGGTGAGGACGAGATGGTCGCGGGCGGTGAGCCTGGCGCTCCAGCCCTCCTCGACCACGACGGTCTGGTTGGGCTCGATGATGATGGCGGGGCCGGCGAGGCTGTGGCCGGGCTTCATCGCCTCGCGCCTCACGATCGCCGCATCGTGCCACCGGCCCTTGGCGAAGAAGCGGGTGCGCTCGGCGACCGCCGGCTCGCCCGCCTGCTCGGGCGCGGCCGCCTCCTCGAACTTCGCCCCACCGCCGACGGCCTCGACCTCGACCGCCTCGACGACCAGCGCCTTGGTCTCGTCCATGAAGCCGAAGCGCGCCTTGTGCGCTGCCTGGAAAGCCTCCTGCATCACGGCCCGCGTCCCGGCTGGAACCGCGATCGCGGTGTCGGTGCCGGCATAGCGGATATGGGCGCGGATATGGAGCGCGATCTCGCCCTCGGCCACGCCCTGCCCCGCGACCTCCGCCCTCGTCTCGGCGGCAAGCTTCGCCGCCACCGCCTCGATCGCGGCCTTCGCCTCGCCGTCGAGGCTTACGTCGAGCGCGGCGGTGCGCGTCGAGCGGATCTCGGCCAAGCCCATGCCATAGGCCGAGAGCAGGCCGGAGAACGGGTGCAGCAGCACGGTCCTGATGCCGAGCGCATCCGCCACGAGGCAGGCATGCTGCCCGCCGGCGCCGCCGAAGGAGTTCAGCGCGTAGCGGGTGATGTCGTAGCCGCGCTGCACCGAGATCTTCTTGATCGCCTCGGCCATGTTGGCGACCGCGATCTGGATGAAGCCGTCGGCGACCTCCTCGGGCTTGCGCCCGTCCCCGACCTCGGCGGCGAGCACGGCGAATTTGTTGCGCACGATCGCGACATCGAGCGGCTCGTCCTGCCTCGGGCCGAAGATCGCCGGGAACCAGGACGGAATCAGCTTGCCGACCATGACATTGGCGTCCGTCAGCGCCAGCGGCCCGCCGCGGCGATAGGCGGCCGGCCCCGGATTGGCGCCGGCCGAATCCGGGCCGACGCGGAAACGCGCGCCGTCATAGTGGAGGATCGAGCCGCCGCCGGCCGCGACCGTGTGGATCAGCATCATCGGCGCGCGCATGCGCACGCCGGCGACCTCCGTCTCGAAGGCGCGCTCGTATTCGCCGTCGAAATGGGCGACATCGGTCGAGGTGCCGCCCATGTCGAAGCCGATCACCCGGCCGAAGCCGGCCGAGCGGCCGGTCTCGGCGAGGCCGACCACGCCGCCGGCCGGACCGGAGAGGATCGCATCCTTGCCCTGGAACAGCTCGGCGGCGGTCAAGCCGCCCGAGGACATCATGAACATCAGCCGAGCCCCGGTGCGGGCGACGTCGAGCTCGTCTGAAACCTGGCTGACATAGCGGCGCAGGATCGGCGACAGATAGGCGTCGACGACGGTCGTGTCGCCGCGCCCGACCAGCTTCACCAGGGCTGAGACCTCATGGCTGACCGAGACCTGCGGGAAGCCGATGGCGCGGGCGACGCGCGCCGCGACCTGCTCATGCGCCGGATAGCGGTAGCCATGCATGAAGACGATCGCGACGGCGCGGAAGCCGGCATCGTACTCAGCCTGAAGGGCGCTGCGGATCGCCGCCTCGTCGGGCACGCACTCGACCGTGCCGTCGGCCAGCACGCGCTCCTCGATCTCGACAACCTCTTCGTAGAGCTGCTCGGGCATGACGATCTCTCTGGCGAAGATGTCGGGGCGCGCTTGGTAGCCGATGCGCAGCGCATCGCGAAAACCCCTGGTGGTGACGAGCAGCGTGCGGTCGCCCTTGCGCTCGAGCAGCGCATTGGTGGCGACGGTCGTGCCCATGCGCACCTCGCCGACAGCGCCCGCCGGGATCGGCTCGCCCGGCTTCAGGCCCAGAAGCTCGCGGATGCCCTGCACGGCTGCGTCGCGATAGGCGCCGGGGTTCTCGGAAAGCAGCTTCCTGGCGTGCAGCCCGCCAACGGAATCGCGCCCGATCACATCGGTGAAGGTGCCGCCGCGGTCGATCCAGAAATCCCAACGGGCCGCCGCCATGAGACGCTCTCCCCAGTATATTCACTTGGCCAAGTCTAATACTAACGTTTCATCGATAAATTGTCGATGAGTTATTGACAAGGCCATTTCGCCGGCTACCATCCCGGTTTCCGTCGGAACATGGCTTGAGGGGCCGGGCCGGCGCGAAAGCGGAGGATGCGACGATGCGAGCCAATCTGGCAATCGGGCGCGCAGGCGCTCTCGTCCGACCGGAGCGCCCCGCCCCATGATCCGGCGCACGCTCGACACGCTCTATCTCTCGGCCGGCTACCTCGCCGGCTTTTTCCTCGTCGCGATCTTCGCCCTGATGATGATCCTGTCTGTCGGGCGCCAGATCGATTTCAACGTCCCCTCGGGCGACGACTTCACCGGCTGGTCGCTCGTCGCCATGTCCTTCCTCGGCCTCGCCCACACCTTCAAACGCGGCGAGATGATCCGTGTCGGACTTTTGCTGGACCGCCTGCACGGGCGCACCCGCCGCATCGCCGAGCTGATCTCGCTCACCATCGCGGGCGCCTTCACCGCCTATTTCACCTGGCAGTCGGGCATCCTCGCCTATGATTCCTGGCGCTTCTTCGACATGTCGACCGGAGTGATCTCGATCCCGCTCTGGATCCCGCAGCTCGGCATGGTCATCGGCCTCGCGATCCTGCTCGTCGCCGTGATCGAGGAATGGCTGATCGTGGCGCATGGCGGCAGACCGACCTACCAACCCGAGCCGCCGAAGACGACCGAGGAGCTGATCGAGCGCGTGGCGCAGGGCGGGGGCGTCTGACGATGAGCCTTCCCATCCTGTCGATCGTCCTGCTCGGCTTCCTCATCGTCGTCCTTGCCGGCGGCGTGTGGATCGCGGTCGGCCTGGGTCTCGTCGGCCTGCTCGCCATGCTGATCGTCACCGACGTCCCGATCGGGCAGGTGCTGGCCACGAGCGTGTGGAGCGCTTCAGCCTCGTGGACGCTGGCGGCGCTGCCGCTGTTCATCTGGATGGGCGAGATCCTGTTCCGCACGCGGCTTTCGGCCCAGATGTTCCAGGGCCTCTCGCCCTGGCTGCAATGGCTTCCCGGCCGGCTGATTCACACCAATATCGTCGGTTGCGGCATCTTCGCCGCCGTTTCGGGATCCTCCGCCGCGACGGTCGCGACGATCGGCAAGATCTCGCTGCCGGAACTCGCCAAGCGCGGCTATGACGAGCGCCTGAGCCTCGGCACGCTGGCGGGCTCAGGCACGCTCGGCCTCCTGATCCCGCCCTCGATCCCAATGGTGGTCTACGCCATCACCGCCAACGTCTCGGTGCTTCAGGTCTTCCTCGGCGGCTTCCTGCCCGGCCTGCTCGTGATGGCTCTCTATATGGGCTATGTCATCGTCTGGTCACTGCTCAACCCGGACAAGACGCCGCCGCGCGACCCACGCATGGCCTTCATGGAAAAGGTCAGGCAGTCGACGAAGCTCGCCCCTTGCCTGCTGCTGATCGCCGCGGTGTTCCTCGCCCTGATCCTGGGCTTCGCCACGGCGACCGAATGCGCCGCCTGGGGCGTCACCGGCGCGCTCATCCTGGCCTGGTGGAGCGGCACGCTGAGCTGGGCGACCTTCTTCGAAAGCGTGATGAGCGCGACGCGCCTGACCTGCATGATCATGCTGATCCTGGCCGGCGCCGCCTTCTGCACGGCGGCGATGGGCTATACCGGCATCCCCGCCGCGCTGGCCGAATGGGTCAAGGGGCAGGACCTGTCGCCGCACATGCTCGTGCTGGCGATGACGGTGATGTACATCATCCTCGGCTGCTTCGTGGACGGCATCTCGATGATCGTGCTGACCGCCGTCATCGTCCTGCCGATGGTCAAGGAGGCCGGCTTCGACCTGGTCTGGTTCGGCGTCTATCTCGTCATCCATGTCGAGATGGCGCAGATCACACCCCCGGTCGGCTTCAACCTGTTCGTGTTGCAGAACATGAGCGGCAAGGACACGATGACGATCGCGAAGGCGGCGTTTCCGTTCTTCATCCTGCTGAACGTGGCCGTCATCATCATCACGACCTTCCCGCAGATCGTGCTTTACCTGCCGAAGCTCGCCTTCCCGGACTGAGGGCAGGCCCGTCACCACAAGCAAGAAGAGAGGGACATGACATGATCGACCGCAGACATCTGACCGGCGCCGCCTTCGCCCTGAGCCTCGGCGCGCTCGCCTTCGCCATGCCGGCCTCGGCGCAGACCAAGTGGAACCTGCCAGCCGCCTATCCGGCCGACAACCCGCACAGCGAAAACCTCGTGCTTTTCGCCAAGGACGTCGACGCGGCGACCGGCGGCAAGCTCCAGATCACCGTCCATCCGAACGCCTCGCTGTTCAAGGCGCCCGAGATCAAGCGCGCGGTTGCCACCGGCCAGACCCAGATGGGCGAGATCCTGATGTCGATCCACGAGAACGAGGACCCGGTCTTCGGCATCGACGTCGTGCCCTTCCTGGCGACCTCCTTCGCCGATGCGCGCAAGCTCTACACCGCCTCGAAGCCCGCCATCGAGAAGAAGCTCGACGCGCAGGGCCTCAAGCTGCTCTTCATGGTGCCCTGGGCGCCGCAGGGCGTCTACGCCAAGAAGGACATCAATACGATCGAGGACATGAAGGGGCTGAAATGGCGCTCCTACAATGTCGGCACCGCCCGGCTCGGCGAACTGCTCGGCATGCAGGCCGTCACCATCCAGGCGGCCGAGCTGCCGCAGGCGCTGGCGACCGGCGTGGTCAATTCCTTCATGTCGTCGGGCGGCACGGGCTACGATTCCAAGGTCTGGGAAACGCTGAGCCATTTCTACGACGTCCAGGCCTGGATCCCGAAGGACGCGACCTTCGTCAACAAGGCGGCCTTCAACGCCCTCGACAAGGCGACGCAGGACGCCATCCTCAAGGCCGCCGCGGCGGCCGAGGAGCGCGGCTGGAAGATGTGGCAGGAGAAATCCGGCTGGTATCTCGACCAGCTCAAGGCCAAGGGCATGAAGGTGCAGGCGCCCTCGCCGGCGCTGGCGGCCGGCTTCAAGAAGGCCGGCGAGACCCTGACCGCCGACTGGCTGAAGAAGGCCGGCGCCGAAGGCCAGGCGATCGTCGACGCCTATAAGAAGATGTGAGGCGCCATCCGGACCGGGGGGAGAGGTGAGGCGTAGACCGCTGGACTGACCGCCGCAGCGACCCGTTCGTCGCACGCCCGGCTAGAGCGTCGGATGCGAAAGGCGGAATCCACTTTTCGGAAAAATCCGATGCTCCGACAACGAGATAGATCATCGTTACCGCGTCCGGTAGGACGCGCGATGATCTAGCGGCCTTCCCTTCGCCCTGCCCTCTGCCTATGGGAGAGGGCTCCCGCGCATGTTCGACAAGCGACAGAATGCCTGATCCGACACCTCCCCCCGACGACCTCGGCCCGATCGTCTCCTCCGGCCATCTCGCCTCAGGAGCCATGCCGGCCCTGTCGGAGTTCGAATTCGCGCTGAGCATGACGGTGCACGCCTTCCAGCGCTGGATGGTCCGCTGCATGGCGGCGGCCGGCATCGCCGATCTGTCGGCGCTCGACGTGCTCGTGCTGCACAACGTCAATCACCGCGGCAAGGCGAAGCGGCTCGCCGATATCTGCCTCGTCCTCAACATCGAGGACACTCATCTGGTGAACTATTCGCTGAAGAAGCTCGAGCGGCTGAAGCTCATCGAGGGCGGCCGCAAGGGCAAGGAGAAGACCATCAGGGTCACCCCGGCCGGCGAGGAGGCCTGCCGGCGCTACGCCCTGATCCGCGAGCAGCTCCTGGTCAGATCCGTGCGCGCCAGCGGCGCCGATCCGGCCCGCCTCTCCGAGATCGCCGCCATGATGCGCTCGCTCTCCGGCCAGTACGACCAGGCGGCGCGGGCGGCGGCGAGCCTTTAGAGCCCGGCCGCCGGGCAAGGCGGGCATGCAGCCGCGCGCATTGCCACGGGCTCCGGATTCGGCCAGTGAACGCGCAAGCCTCGGAACCTCGCCCGACATGCCTTCCCGCAACGCCCCGCTCGCCGGCATCGCCATGATGCTCCTCGGCATCCTGCTGTTTTCCCTGAACGACGTGATGGGCAAATGGCTGCTCGCCACCTATTCGATCGGGCAGCTCCTGATGATGCGCAGCCTGGCGGCGCTCACCGTCATCCTGCCCTTCGTCTTCAGGCAGGGCGTGCGCCGGACCTTTCGGCCAGAGCGCCCCGGCCTGCAGCTGTTGCGCGTCGTCTTCTGCTCGAGCGAGGTCGCTCTCTTCTATCTCGCCGTGAGCTATCTGCCGCTCGCCGACACGATGACGATCTGGCTCGCGGCACCGGTCTGGGTGGCGATCCTGGCTGCGCTTCTGCTGGGCGAGCGCATCGATGCCCGGCGCTGGCTCGCCATCGCGCTCGGCTTCGCCGGCGTGGCGGTGGCGCTGAACCCGAGCGGCGCGAGCCTGTCCATGCCGGCCCTGATCGCGCTCCTCGGCAGCTTCCTCTTCGCCGCGATGATGATCGCCAACCGCTACTTGCGCGGCACGCCCGACATCACGCTGGTCACCTGGCAGTCGCTGGGCGCCCTGCTGACGGGGCTCGCGCTCCTGCCCTTCGGCCGGGTGACGCCGAGCCTGGCCGATACCGCCTTCCTCGGCCTGCTCGGCATCGTCTCGATGGGCGCGCATATCTGCGTCACCCGCTCGCTCAAGCTGGCCGAAGCCTCGGTCGTCGTGCCCTATCAATACACGCTGCTCGTCTGGGCCCTGATCTTCGGCTGGTTCGTCTTCGGCGACTGGCCGACGCCGGCGATGCTGGCCGGGGCGGCGCTGATCGTCACGGCCGGGCTTGCTCTGCTCATCCTCGAGCGGCGGGCCGGCGCGGCGGCGTCCGCGATCGAGGCGACGGGTGCCGGCGCACCGTGACGCGCCCCGCCCTCCCACGACCTGCCGCCTTGACCCTCGGCGCGGACGCCGCCATCGTGCGCCTCATCGCCGCCCTCCCAGACGAGGCTTGATTCCATGCGCCGCGCCCTGCTGCGAACCGCCCTTGTTCTCCTCGCCGGCATCGCCGCCACCGCCGCAGGCGCAGCGAACGGGCGCTACGTCCATCCCGCCGACCGGGCGGAGGAGCGCCATTTCCCGATGTATGGCAACCTGCCCGTCTGCGACGATCCCGCGGTGCTGGGCGAGCTCACGCGCTGGTTCAATTCACGCGAGGCGACCTATTGGGGACCGCTCCAGGCCTTGTCCTATGACCGCATCTCGCAGATCGGCTTCCGCAGCTGGGGCGCCGACTTCATCCCGCGGCGCTTCTGCAGCGGCCGCATGCTGCTGAACGACGGCAGCCTGCGCCGCGTCGACTATTCCGTGCGCGAGAATCTGGGCCTTTTCGGCCTGACCTGGAACGTCAACTGGTGCGTCAGCGGCCTCGACCGGCACCGCTCCTACGCGCCCGATTGCAAGATGGCGCGACCCTAGGGGCTGTTAGGGACCGCGATGACGAAGCGGCTGGCGCTCGCGCTCCTGGCGCTCTTCGGTTTCGCCGCGGCCGGCCTTGCGCAAGGCTTCGGCCCGCGCGGCGGCGCGCCCGGCGATTTCGATTTCTACGTGCTGGCGCTGTCCTGGTCGCCGGGTTTCTGCGAGCTCGACGGCGATCGCGCGCGCAACAGCGCGCAATGCGACGGGCGCCCCGGCCTCGGCTTCGTGGTGCACGGCCTCTGGCCGCAGAACGAGCGCGGCTATCCGAGCGATTGCGGCCCGGCCGGGCGAACGCCCTCGCGCATCGCGCTGGATGAGGCGCGGGGCCTGTTCCCGACCGAGAGCCTCGCCCGCTACCAGTGGCGCAAGCACGGCACCTGCACGGGATCGAGCCCGGCCGAGTATTTCCGCGACGTCCGCCGCACCCGCGACAGGATCGCGATCCCGCCGGCGCTCACCCAGGCCGGGCACGACCGGCGCTGGACCCCGCTCGGTCTCGAGCGCGCCTTCGTCGCCGCCAATCCCGGCCTGCGCCCGGACATGATGGCGCTCGCCTGCAAGCGCGGCGTGCTTCAGGAGGTCAGGATCTGCCTCACGCGGGACCTGCGCGCCTTCCGCTCCTGCCCGCAGGTCGACCGCGCCGGCTGCCGCGCGCCCGAGGTCACGGTCGTCTCGCCGCGCTGAACCCGGGTCTTTGCCGCTTCCGGAGGCAAGCCGCATGCTCTACCAACGGCGGCATGAACTACCGCCACGGCTTCCACGCCGGAAACTTCGCCGATGTGCTGAAGCATGTGGTGCTGACGCGCATCCTCAGCCATCTCAACGCCAAGCCCGCGCCTTACCGCATCGTCGATACCCATGCCGGCGCCGGCCGCTACGATCTGGGCTCGGAGGAGGCGCTGCGGACGCATGAATGGAAGGACGGCGTGGCGCGGATCGACCGCTCGCCTCTCTCTCCCGCCGTCGAGGCGCTGCTCGCCCCCTGGCGCGCCGCGCTGGCTGGCGCGCGCGCGCTTTACGGGCCAGGCGCCTATCCCGGCTCTCCCTGGCTCTGCCGCCACGCGATGCGGCCGGGCGACCGGCTGATCGCCGCCGAGCTGCATCCCCCGACCTGGCGCAAGCTCGCCGAGGCGATCGGCCGCGACCGGCGCTGCAAGCCGCTCGCCATCGACGGCTGGACGGCGCTGAGGGCCAATGTCCCGCCGAAGGAACGGCGGGGACTCGTCCTGATCGATCCGCCCTTCGAGGAGAAGGACGAGTTCGCCACCCTCGCCGCCCAGTTCGTCGCCGCCCATCGCAAATGGCCGACCGGGATCTATGCGCTCTGGTATCCGCTCAAGGATCGCGGCGGGGTCGAAGCGCTGATCGAGGCGGTGAGCGACGCCGGAATCGGCCGGCTCCTGCGCCTCGAGATCGATATCGACCGCCCCGCGGCGGCCGGCGGGCTCAGCGCCACCGGCCTCATCGTCGTCAATCCGCCCTGGCGCCTGGCCGAGGAGGCGCAAACGCTGCTGCCGGCCCTGACCGAACGCCTCGCCCAGGGGCCGCGACCGCGCTATCACTGCGAGGCGATCCGCCCCGACGGCTGATCCCTCGTCCCACGCCACCGCCTCAAAGGATTCCGCCGATGCTCGTCCTGCGCTCGTCCCCCGCCTCGCCGTTCGGCCGCAAGGTCAAGATCGCCGCTCTCGAACTGGGGCTGATGGATCGCATCGAGGTCGTCATCGCCGACACCACCGACCCCGCCGAGCCGCTGCGCCGCCAGAACCCTCTCGGCAAGATCCCGACGCTGGTGCTGGAGGACGGCACGACGCTGTTCGATTCCCGCGTCATCGTCGATTATCTCGATCATCTCGGCGGCGGCAGGCTCATTCCGGCCGGCGAGGCGCGCTTCGCCCAGCTGCGGCTCCAGGCCCTGGCCGACGGCATCAGCGATGCTGCGCTGCTCCAGATCTATGAGGCGCGCTTCCGACCGGAGCAGGGCCGCAACGCCGACTGGCTGGCGCATCAGGCCGGAAAGGTCACGCGCGGGCTCGAGGCGCTCGAAGCCGCCCCGCCCGCCTTCCCGGATCGTCCGCGCATCGGCGAGATCGCGCTCGCCTGCACGATCGGCTATTTCGACCTGCGTTTCGCCGGGACCTGGCGGGCCGACTATCCCCGTCTCGTCGCCTGGCTCGACGATTTCGCCGCCCGCGTCCCGGCCTTCGAGGCGACCCGCGTCAAGAGCTAGAGCATCGTGATCGCGTCCGATAGGACGCGCGATGATCCGGGGGCGTGTCTCGACGCAGCCAGCATGTGAGACAATAAAAAACCCGGTGGCCGAGGCCGCCGGGTCCGCTCTGTCTCCGGGAGGAGAGGATCAGAACTTGTAGTTGAGGCGAGCGCGGACGACCGAGAATTCGGTGCCCGTCTTGGCGCCGGTGGTCATGATGCTCTTCTCGCCCAGGTCGACGTAGAGATACTCGACGCCGGCGATGATGTTGTTGGTGATCGCATATTCGAGACCGCCACCGACAGTCCAGCCGCCGGTGTGGCTGGCATCCGAGGAGAGCGCCAGGCCCGGGATCGAGGTCTTGACGTTGCCGTAGGCCCAACCACCGGTGATGTAGGGCATGAACCGGTCGAAGGCGACGCCGACGCGAGCCCGGACGGTGCCGAAATACTCGGTCTTGACGCGCAGGGCGCCCAGGTTGTTGCCGGTCGAGAGGTCGGCACCCTGGAGGTCGGCTTCGGCGCCGAGCACGAACTGGCCCATCTGGTAGTTGTAGCCGATCTGGCCACCACCGGTGAAGCCGTCGAGATTGCCGAGGCTGCCGAGCCAGACCGGGCCGGCCCAGACGCTGCTGGCGTTCACGTCGCCCCAGGCGTAACCGGCGTTGGCACCGACGTAGAAGCCGGTCCAGGTGAACACCGGCGGCATGTAGACCGGAGCGGCGACGGGGCCCTTGCGCGACGGCAGGTCGGCGGCCGAGGCGGCGCCGGCAGCGACGAGACCGAGAGCGGCAACGCTCGCAAGCAGATACTTCTTCATAACAAACTCCTTAGTCGTCGCTGGCGCCAGAATGCCCGGCGGTTGATTTCGATGGACCCTTTATAAGACCGGGATCCTGCTTTGTCTGTTGCAGTGGAAACACATCTGCGTTGCAGACCACGGCAGAAATGCGGCACGAATGAGATAACTGACTTCAAATAGGTAAAATCAAGTTAACCAACGAAAGTTGGTCCGTCATGGTAAATCGAATACTAACAACAACGCGACGACACGCCGATCCGGATGCGAGACCCGACATACAACGCCCGGAGCTTTCCCAAGGTTCCAAGGTCGATCATTGCTTTTTTCGGTCCGCCTTGCCGCTCCGGCCCGAGCATGCTTAAGCCTTGGGGCAACAGGAACCTAGAACACCGTGCCGCCTCTCTCGATTTTCATCATCGCCCGCGACGAAGCGGACCGGATCGGCCGGACCATCGCGGCGGTGCGCGGGCTGAGCGACGACATCGTCGTCGTCGATTCCGGCTCGACCGACGCAACCCCCGCGCTGGCCGAATCGCTCGGCGCCCGCGTCGTCTTCAACGCCTGGCCGGGCTATGGCCGGCAGAAACGCTTCGCCGAGGATGAATGCCGCCATGACTGGCTGCTCAATCTCGATGCCGACGAGGTCGTGCCGCCCGATCTCGTCGGCGAGATCGCCGCGCTCTTCGCCGACGGGCCGCCCCCGAAGGACGCCTACAAGCTGCGGATCGCCGAGATCTTCCCGGGCGAGGGCGCGCCGCATCGCTTCGCCTATGCGCTGGCGCCGGTGCGGCTCTATCGCCGGAGCAAGGGCCGCTATTCCCCCTCGCCGGTGCATGACCGCGTCGATCTTTCGCCCGACGCCCGCATCGGGCGCCTCAGCGGAACGGTGCATCATTTCTCGGTCCGCTCGCTGGGCGAGCAGATGGACAAGCTCAACGCCTATAGCGACGCGCAGGCCGACGATCTCGACCAGCGCGGCGCCACCCTCTCCGTCTTCCGGCTGGTGGCGGAGTTTCCGGCCAACTTCCTCAAGGCCTATATCGGGCGGCGCCATGCGCTGCGCGGCATCTACGGCTTCATGACCGCGATGAACTACGCCTTCTACCGCTATCTGCGTGTCGCCAAGCACTGGGAGCGCCGCCTGAAGCGGCGCGCCGCCCAGCGCGAGGCCGGCAATGACTGAGGTCGCGCTGGTCACGGGCGGCGCCCGGCGGATCGGGCGCGCCGTCGTCACGGCGCTGGCGGAGGCCGGCTATGCCGTGGCGATCCATCACCACGACAGCCGCGCGGACGCCGAGGCGCTCTCCCGCGCGCTCGCCCTGGCCGGCGCCCGGACCTGCCTCCTCTGCGCCGATCTCGCCGATGCGGCGGCGGTCGCAGGGCTCATCCCGGCCGCGGAGGAGGCGCTCGGGCCGGTCACGCTTCTGGTCAACAATGCCGCGAGCTTCGTCGCCGACGATGTCCGCGCGCTCGACCTCGACGCCTGGGAGCGCCAGTTCGCCATCAACCTGCGCGCGCCCTCGCTGCTGATCGGGGCGATGGCTGAGCGCCTGCCAGCCGGGGCGAAGGGCGCCGTCGTCAACATCGTCGACCAGCGGGTCTGGAAGCTGACGCCGCAATATTACTCCTACACCCTGACCAAGGCCGCCCTGCTCACCGCGACCCGGACGCTGGCGCAGGCGCTGGCCCCGCAGATCCGCGTCAACGCCGTCGGCCCCGGCCCGACCCTGCCCAACATCCATGACGGGCCGGACCGGCTGGCGCAGGAGGCCGCGGGCACGCTGCTCGGGCGCAGGATCGCGCCCGAGGAGATCGCCGAGGCCGTGCTCTATCTCGCCCGCGCCGGCTCGGTGACCGGCCAGATGATCGCCGTCGACGCCGGCCAGCATCTCGGCTGGCGCACGCCCGACATCGTCGGCTGAGTCGCGTTCAGGCCGCCTTGTTCTTCACCGCGCCGATGATCGCGGTGAGGATCGCCCCGCCGGCGCCGCCCGCGATCAGGTTCGACAGGATGCCGCCGATGCTGAGATTGCCGCCCTGCGCCGCCGCGCTGATCGCCGGCAGCACGAGCGGGACGAGCTGCCCCAGCACGCCGCCGCCGACCAGCCCGGAAATCGTGTTGCCGATGGTGCCGAGATCGAAGCTCGGGCTGGCCTTGCCGGCCGCATTGCCGCCGATCGCACCGGCGATCAGGTTCATCAGGATCTGTTCCATGTCGGCCCCGCACTGGATGCATCGCCAAGGATAAGCGCCCGCCGGCAGGCGATGCGCTCCCGGTGGCGGCGGAACGATGCCCCGGCCGGAGCGGTGCGGCAAGCCGCCGCACCGCGCCATCAACCGTTATCCGCAACCGCAATCGGCTCAGTCGAGCGCGATCGCCGAGATCAGGCGCCCATAGTCGGGCTCGCCGCGATGGGTCGCGCGCCGATAGCTGAAGAAGCGCCGCTCGTCGCCATAGGTGCATAAGGAGAGATCGGCGAAGCGGCCGATCCCCGCCTCCTGCGCCTTGAGCGCGATGAAGGCCGGCAGGTCGAACATCGCATGCGCCGCCCGTTCGGAGGGGGTGAAGAAGCGCGCATAGGTCCGGTTCCCGGCCTTGAAGCGCTCGATGAATTCCGGCCCGACCTCGTAAGCCGCGGCGCTGATCGTCGGCCCGAGCACGGCGGTGATGCGCTCGCGCCTTGCGCCGAGCTTCTCCATCGCCGTCACCGTCGCGCCGACGATGCCGCCGAAGGCGCCCTTCCAGCCGGCATGGGCCGCGCCGACGACGCGCGCCGCGCCGTCCGCGAACAGGATCGGCCCGCAATCGGCCGTGGAGATGCCGAGCGCGACATGCGCGGCGGTCGTCACCATCGCATCGACCTTGGGGCGCTCCGCCGGCCACGGCCCCGTCACCACCTCCACATCGGCGGAATGCACCTGGTAGAGGCTGACGAGGTTCTCCGGCGCGACCTCGAGATGGCGCGCCATCCGCGCCCGGTTCTCCGCGATCGCGGCGGGATCGTCGGAGGAACCGAGCCCGCCGTTCAGCGAGGCGTGGATTCCGCTGGAGACGCCGCCCTCGCGGGTGAAGAAGGCGTGGCGGATACCGGCTTCTGCGGCGAGTTCGCGGGCGGTGATGAACATAGGCTTCGTCCGGTTGGGTCAGCCCCGATCTGGCAGCCGATGAAGGTCAAATCCGGGCAGGAGCGGCAGGTTCCGCTGCGATAGCGCGAGAACCTTGAACAAATCCCCCATGCCGGTCTCGCCCGGCGCGATCAGCCGGTCGAAAGCCGAGGAGATCGCCGCGCGCTGCGCCGCATCGGCCTTGAGCGAGAGCGCCTGCGCCCGCTCGGCGAGGCCGAGCGCCAGCAGGAGTTCGCGCTGCGTCGCCGGCCCGTGCAGCGCCGCGCCCGCCTTCAGCGCCGCCTGCCCCATCCGCTCGAAATCGACATGGACGGTGAGATCGGCCTCGCCCGGCTCGGCCAGCGGATCGGCGAAGCCGTGCCGCCTCATCGCCTGCAAGGTGTCGCCGAAGCCGGAGCGCAGCGAGCCGTAATCGATGAGCAGCGCCGCCCCGCCCTCGCGGGCGACATGGCCTGCGAGTTGCGTGACGACGGAGAGCGCGTCGTGGGCCGCCTCGAAAACCGTGCCGATCGGGACCGTCCCCTGCTCTCCCGCATCGGGAGAGGCGCAAGCGCCGAGCCCCCAGCACAGCCCGCCCTCCGCATCGAGCCCGACCAGCCGCTCGCGCCAGCCCTCCGGCGTCATCACGAACTGGTCGAGCGGCAGGGCGTCGAGGAATTCGTTGGCGACCGCGATGACGGGACCGTCGAGCGCCTCGGCCAGCGTCTTGTGCCAGACCGGCGCGACGCCTTGAAGCGTCGCCGCCTGCCGGGCGCGCAAGGCCGGGCTCGTCTCGACGAGATGCACGGATAGCGCTTCGCGGAAGCCGGGCACGATCCGCGTCGCCCGCAGCATGTCGGCCATCAGCGTGCCGCGCCCCGGCCCGAGCTCGACCAGCCTGAAACGTGCCGGCGCGCCTGACGCCCGCCAGGCATGGGCGACCCAGAGCCCGATCAGCTCGCCGAACATCTGGCTGATCTCGGGCGCCGTGGTGAAATCGCCGCCAGACCCGAAGGGATCGCGCGTCATGTAGTAGCCGTGGCGCGGATGGCCGAGGCACAGTGCCATGTAGCGGCCGACGGGCAGCGGCCCCTCCTGCCGGATCAGCTCGGCGATCTCGGCTTGAAGCGTGGTCACGCCGGCGTCTCGCGCCGGCTGCGGAGCGCAAGCCATAAGCCCACCGCGAACACCGGCAGCGAGAGCAGCATCCCCATGGTGATGCCGCCCGAGAGCGCATCGACCGAGCCGCCGAACAGGAAGCCGAGCTGCGGATCGGGCTCGCGGAAGAACTCGCAGACGATCCGCGCCACGGCATAGCCCATGCCGAAGACACCGGCGACATAGCCTGGCCGCCTGAGGCCGCCGAACCGCACCAGCAGATTGACCAGCACGAAGAGCAGGATGCCCTCGGCGAAGGCTTCGTAGAGCTGGCTCGGATGGCGCGGCAGCGGCCCGCCATGCGGGAAGACCATGGCCCAGGGCACATCCGGCGCCGGCCGCCCCCAGAGCTCGCCATTGATGAAATTGGCGATGCGCCCGAGGAAGAGCCCGATCGGCACCACCGCCGCCGCGAGATCGAACACCGACAGCGCCGGATAGCCCCGGCGCCTGGCGAACAGCCACAGGCCAAGCGTCGCGCCGATCAGCCCGCCATGGAAGGACATGCCGCCCTGCCAGATCGCGAAGATATCCAGCGGGCGCTCCAGATAGCGCGCGAGGTCGTAGAACAGCACGAAGCCGATGCGCCCGCCCAGCACCACGCCGAAGGCGACGAAGAGCAGCATGTCGTCGAGCTCGGCGGCTTCAGGCCGCGCCCGCCCGCCCCACAGGCCATCACAGGCGACGAGCCGGCGCGCATACCACCAGCCGCCGAGGAGGCCCGCGACATAGGCGAGCCCATACCATTTGATCGCCAGCGGCCCGAGCTGCACCGCGACGGGGTCGATCATCGGGAAGGGAATGGCGAAGACGGGCATGGGCGAGGCGTCCGGTGGCGGCGCGGGGAGATGGCCGCGACGATGCGGCGAGGTCAAGTCGAAAGGGCGACGCCGTTCCTGACATGACGAAGCCGCCGCGACATCCTACATGAAGCCCAAAGAGTACGGAGCCCATGAGTCGCGAACCTCAGGACGATCTGCCGCAGGACGAGTTCGCGGAGGAGGAGGACGCCCTCCCCGGCCCCGAACCCGTGCCCGAACACGCGCAGGCCGCGCCCGGCGCGCTCAAGGCCGGCATCGAGGTGATCCAGCAATTCGCCAAGCATCTGCCGAACCGGCCGGGCGTCTACCGGATGTTCGACCGGGCCGGCGAGGTGCTCTATGTCGGCAAGGCCAAGAGCCTGAAGAACCGCGTGACGTCCTATGCCCGCGGCATGGCCCATACCAACGCCGTCGCCCGGATGATCGCCGAGACGGCGAACATGGAGTTCGTCACCACCGGCACCGAGACCGAGGCGCTGCTGCTCGAATCGAACCTGATCAAGCAACTGCGCCCGCGCTACAACGTGCTGCTGCGCGACGACAAGTCGTTCCCCTATATCCTGCTGACCGGCGACCACGCGGCGCCGGCGATCTTGAAGCATCGCGGCTCGCGCCAGCGCAAGGGCGATTATTTCGGCCCCTTCGCCTCGGTCTGGGCAGTGACGCGCACCATCGACGCGCTGCAGAAGGCGTTCCTGATCCGCACCTGCTCGGATTCCTTCTACGAGAACCGCACCCGCCCCTGCCTGCTCTACCAGATCAAGCGCTGCGCCGCCCCCTGCACGGGCGAGATCTCGATCCCCGATTATCAGGCGCTCGCCGGCCAGGCGCGCGACTTCCTCTCCGGCCGCTCCTCGGCGGTGAAGCAACTGCTCTCCGCCCGGATGCAGGAGGCGGCGGAGGCGCTCGAATTCGAGAAGGCGGCGCGCTACCGCGACCGCCTCGCCGCGCTCTCGGCGGTGCAGGCCGGGCAGGACATCAACACGCAAGGCGTGGAGGAGGCCGACGTCTTCGCCATCGACGAGCAGGCCGGGCAGTTCTGCGTCGAGATCTTCTTCTTCCGCAACCACCAGAACTGGGGCAACCGCGCGCTCTTTCCCCGCGCCGACCGCTCGCTCAGCCCCTCCGAGGTGCTGGCTTCCGTCGTCGCCCAGTTCTACGACGACAAGCCGCCGCCGCGCCTCGTGCTGCTCTCGCACCCGGTCGAGGAGATCGCACTGATCGCAGAGGCGCTCTCGGCCCGCGCCGGCCGCAAGGTCGAGGTCGCGAACCCGAAGCGCGGCGAGCGCGCCGACCTGATGGCGCATGCCGTCAAGAACGCCCGCGAGGCGCTGTCGCGCAAGCTCGCCGACAATGCCGGGCAAAGCGCATTGCTCGCCGCGCTCGGCGCAGCCTTCGGCATGGAGAGCGGCCCGCGCCGGGTCGAGGTCTACGACAATTCGCACATCATGGGCACGAACGCCGTCGGCGGCATGGTCGTGGCCGGTCCGGACGGCTTCGTGAAGAACCAGTACCGCACCTTCAACATTTCGACCGACACCATCGCCGGCGACGATTTCGGCATGATGCGCGAGGTGCTGACGCGGCGCTTCGCCAGGCTCGCGAAGGAAGCCGCCCCCGCGGCGGACGAGGAGAGCGTCGCTGGCTCAAACCCCGCCCGCGCAACCAAGCTCAAGGACCCCGACGCCTTCCCCTCCCGGCCCGATCTCGTCATCGTCGACGGCGGCAAGGGGCAGTTCGAGGCGGCGCGCCGGATCATGGCCGAGCTCGGCGCCGCCGACATCCCGCTCGTCGCCATCGCCAAGGGCTCCGACCGCAACGCCATGCGCGAGACCTTCCACATGGCCGGGCGCGAGCCGTTCAAGCTCCAGCCGCGCGACCCCGCCCTCTATTTCATCCAGCGCCTGCGCGACGAGGCGCACCGCTTCGCCATCGGCACGCACCGCGCCAGGCGCAAGCGCGAGACGATGAAGAACCCGCTCGACGAGATCCCCGGCATCGGCCCCTCGCGCAAGCGCGCGCTGCTTTTGCATTTCGGCACGGTCAAGGCGATCCAGCGCGCCAAGCTCGACGATCTGATGCGCACGCCCGGCGTCAACGCGGCCACCGCCCGGGCCGTCCACGATTTCTTCCATGACGCCTGAAACTGGCGGCCTCGCGGTTTTGCATGTTGACGCTGCGGTGGCGCCCTTGCTTTGGTGTTCGACGTGACGATTCTCCCAGACGCCATCAGGCGGCGCGGCCCCTGGTCGCTGCCCAACCTCCTCACCTACGGACGGATCCTGGCGATCCCGGCCCTGGTGGCGATCCTGTTCTGGCCGCGCGACGACTGGATGCGCTGGCTCGCGCTGGCGATCTACACGCTCGCCGCCATCACCGATTATCTCGACGGCTGGATCGCCCGCGCCTGGAGCCAGCAATCGGCGATCGGGCGGATGCTCGACCCGATCGCCGACAAGCTCCTGGTCTGCGCCCTGCTGCTGATGCTGGTCGCCGACGGCACCATCCATGGCTGGACGCTCTGGGCCGCGATCGTGATCCTGTGCCGCGAGATCCTGGTCTCGGGCCTGCGCGAATTCCTGGCCGGTCTCAAGGTCAGCGTGCCCGTCAGCCGGGTCGCCAAATGGAAGACGACGGCGCAGCTCTTCGCGCTCGGCTTCCTGATCGCCGGCCCCGCCGGCGACAAGGTCCTGCCCGGCAACACCGTGATCGGCATCGTCCTGCTCTGGGCCGCCGCCGGGCTGACGATCTATACCGGCTGGGATTATTTCAACGCCGGCATCCGCTATCTCGTCCAAGAGGACGAGCGCGCGCCATGAGCGCCGTGGCCACCCCGGCTGCGGCGGGCACCCGCCCGATCCGCATCGTCTATTTCGCCTGGGTGCGCGAGCGCGTCGGCCTGCCCGAGGAGACGCTTCCCATCCCCGCCGGCCTCGCCACCGTCGCCGATCTCGTGCGCTGGCTGAAGGCGCGCGGCGAGGGCTATGAGGCCGCCTTCGCCAATGAGCGGATCGTGCGCGCGGCGCTCGACCATGTCCATGCCAAACCGGAAAGCCCGCTCGGCGGCGCCCGCGAGATCGCCTTCTTCCCGCCGATGACCGGGGGGTGAGGGCATGGCGCGGCCCCGGAATGACGGAGATCGTGCCATGACCCCGCTCATCCGCATCCAGCGCGAGGACTTCTCGCTTCAGGACGAGATCGACGCGCTTGGCAGCGGCCGCGCCGATATCGGCGCCGTGGTCGCCTTCACGGGCTTCTGCCGCGACGAGGCCGGCAGCCTCGCCGCGCTGGAGCTGGAGCATTATCCCGGCATGGCCGAGGCCGAGACCGCGCGCGTCGCGGCCGAGGCCGCCGGGCGCTGGCCGCTTCTCGGCCTCGTCGCGATCCACCGCTACGGGCTGATCCGGCCGGGCGAGCAGATCGTGCTGGTGCTGGCCGCCGCGAGCCATCGCCGCGCCGCCTTCGAGGCGGCCGATTTCATGATGGACTACCTCAAGACCCGCGCGCCCTTCTGGAAGCGCGAGCATCGCGCCGACGGCACGCTCGGCGGCTGGGTCGAGGCGAAGGACGCCGATGACGACGCCGCGCGGCGGTGGGAGTAGTCTGCGCCGCGCGGATCGGAGCGAACCGTCAGGCCGCCTTCGACGCCGGCCTGACCGCCGCCGAATAATCCTCCATGATCACCTTGCCCATATTGCCGGTGATGAAGTTGTAGGGGCCGATCTCGGAGACCAGCGTCACCTCGGCGGCCGAGCCGGTGATGAAGCACTCGCTGAAGCCATCGAGCTCCTCCGGCCGGATGCGCCGTTCCACCACCTCGAAGCCGCGCTGCTTGCACAGCGCGATCGCCGACTGGCGGGTGATGCCGTTGAGGAAGCGGTCGGCCAGCGGCGTATGGACCACGCCGTCCTTGATGAAGAAGATGTTGGCGCCGGTGCATTCGGCGACATTGCCCTCGTAGTCGAGCATCATCGCATCGGCGTAGCCGGCGCGCTCGGCCTTGTGCTTGGACAGCGAACAGATCATGTAGAGCCCCGCCGCCTTGGCATGGACCGGCGCGCAGGCCGGGTCGGGCCGGCGGTAATCGGCGACGTCGAGGCGCACGCCCTTCAGCTTCGCGGCCATGTCGAACATGCTCGGCCACTCCCACACGGCGATCGCGGTGTGGATCGTGTTGTTGATGCCGGAGACCGCCATCATCTCGGAGCCGCGCCAGGCGACCGGGCGGACATAGGCGTCCTTCAGCCCGTTTTCCTTCAGGCAGAGATATTTGGCCGCGTCGAGCTCGGCGACCGAATAGGGGATGGTGAAATCCATGATCTCGGCCGATTTGTGGAAGCGCTGCGAATGCTCGGCGCATTTGTAGATCACGCCGTCATAGGAGCGCTCGCCCTCGAAGATGCAGGAGCCGTAATGCAGCCCGTGGGTCAGCACATGGATCTTGGCGTCCTTCCACGGCACGAGCTTGCCGTCGAACCAGATGACGCCGTCGCGCTGGTCGAAAGGAATGACTGACATGGACCTTCTCCTTGGGTGCCTGCTCCGCCGGATTCCGGCACGGCCGCCTTCGGAACGCAAGCTCAAGCCTGAATGCTGCGTCGCGGCGAGACGCTTTGAAACAATCGTTCGCCCGACACCCTTGACCGGTAATCTTCCGTCTGAGATATGTCAATAAGGCTGACCCAAATATCCGGATGCGCGTTTTGGCCCCATCCCCTTCCACCGGCGACGACGCGCCGCTCAGGCCCTCCTCCGAGGCGGTGCCGCACGATCTGATCGAGCTTCTGTTCTTCGCCTATCGCGATTTCGTCGGCGACCCCGACCGCATCCTCGCCGATTACGGCTTCGGCCGCGCGCATCACCGCGTGCTGCATTTCGTCCAGCGCCGGCCGGGGCTGACCATCGCCGAGCTGCTCGACATCCTCCAGATCACCAAGCAGAGCCTCAACCGCGTGCTCAAGGAGCTGGTCGAGAAGGGTTATATCGAGCAGCGCACCGGCCGGCAGGACAAGCGGCAGCGCCATCTCCACACCACGGCGTCCGGGCGGGAGCTGGCGCTGCGCCTCGTGCACCTTCAGGCGAAGCGGATCAACCGGGCCCTCGACGGCATCGGCCCCGAGGCCGCCCCCCTCGTCGCGCGCTATCTCGCCGCGCTGATCGACCCTTCCGAGCAGTCGAAGGTGCAGGGCCTGCTCGGCGGGCGGTGATCGCGGGCGGTGATCGATTACGACCCTGCGCCTCCCCTGTGCTATGAAGGCGGCATGATCGCGCCGCAGGAGCACGGCAGAGAGACGCCCGGATGAGCTTGACCGAAACCACAGCGAAGCCGGCCCGCAAGCCCCTCCCCGACGAGGCGCCCCATATCCTCGTCGTCGACGACGACCGGCGCCTGCGCGAGCTTCTGGCCCGCTTCCTCGGCGACAACGGCTACCGCGTCACCACCGCCGCCAATGCGGCGGAGGCCGATACCCGCCTCGGCAACCTCGTCTTCGACGCGATCGTGCTCGACGTGATGATGCCGGGCGAGAACGGCTTCGATTTCGCGCGGCGCTTCCGCGGCGGCTCGGCCGCGCCGATCCTGATGCTGACCGCCCGCGCCGACGGCAAGGACCGCATCAACGGGCTGGAGATCGGCGTCGACGACTATCTCGCAAAGCCCTTCGAACCGCGCGAGCTCCTGCTGCGGCTGGGCAACATCCTGAAGCGCACCCTCGTCGTCGAGACCGCTCAATCCGGCACGCGGCCGGATTTCGTCCGCTTCGGCCCGTTCCTCTACGGGCTCGCCCGCGGCGAGCTGCGCAGGGGCGACGAGACCATCCGCCTGACCGAACGCGAGCGCGAGATCCTGACCGCGCTGGCGGAGCGCGCCGGCGAGGTCGTGCCGCGCGAGGAGCTGGCCGCGCAAGGGTCTGCCGCCAACGACCGCACCGTCGACGTGCAGATGAACCGGCTGCGCCGCAAGATCGAACGCGACCAGGCCGACCCGCTCTATCTCCAGACCGTGCGCGGCGTCGGCTACCGGCTGGTGACGGACCGGACGTGACGCTGCTGCGCCCCGGCGGGAAAGGCCCCTTCGCGCTGCGCTTCGCCGCCCGCGGTATCGCTCGCGCGCTGGCCGGGCTGGAACGGGCGGCGGAGAACCTGCGCAAGGCGCTGCGGCCGTCGCTGAAGCGCATCGGCCGGCCCTTGCAGGTCATCGCGCGCCACATGCCCAAGGGGCTTTATCCGCGCGCGCTCGTCATCGTCATCACGCCGGTCGTGCTGCTGCAATCGGTCATCGCCTATGTCTTCATGGAGCGGCACTGGCAGACGGTGACGCAGCGCCTCTCCTCGGCCGTCTCGGCCGACATCGCCATGCTGATCGACGTCTATGAAAGCTATCCGCAGGATGCCGACACCGCGACGCTGTCGCGCATCGCCGCCGAGCGGCTCGGCATGGATCTCGACATCATCCCCGATTCCGACCTTCCCGCGCCGGGGCCGCGCCCCTTCTTCTCGCTGCTCGACAACGCGCTCTCGACGGAATTGTCGCAACAGGTGGCCCGGCCCTTCTGGCTCGACACGGTCGGCCGCTCCAGCCTGATCGAGATCCGCGTCAAGCTCGGCAAGGACGTGATGCGCATCCTGACCCGGCGCAATGCGGCTTACGCCTCCAACAGCCACATCTTCCTGCTCTGGATGATCGGCACCTCGCTGATCCTGCTCACCATCGCGGTGCTGTTCCTGCGCAACCAGATCCGCCCGATCCTGAAGCTCGCCGATGCGGCGGAAGCCTTCGGCAAGGGGCGCGACGCCGATTTCCGGCCGCGCGGCGCCCGCGAGGTCCGCCGCGCCGGCAACGCCTTCATCGAGATGAAGCGGCGCGTCGAGCGCTCGATCGGCGAGCGCACCACGATGCTGAACGGCGTCAGCCACGATCTGCGCACGATCCTCACCCGCTTCAAGCTCTCGCTCGCGCTGATGGAGCGCACCGCCGAGATCGAGGCGCTGGAGAAGGACGTCGATGAGATGAGCCGCATGCTCGAGGATTATCTCGCCTTCGCCCGCGGCGATGCCGGCGAGGCCGCGGTCGAGACCGATATCCGCGCGCTTCTCGAGGAGCTGAAGGCCGATGCCGAGCGGCAGGGCCACCAGACCGCGCTCGAAGTCGAGGGCGACCCGCTGGTCGTGATCCGCCCGGACGCCTTCCGCCGCCTGCTGACCAACCTCGTCTCCAACGCGGCCCGCTACGGCGACCGCATCGCGATCCGGGCGGCGCATGACGCGCGCTACCTGATCGTCATGGTCGACGACGACGGCCCCGGCATTCCCCCGGAGCAGCGCGAGGAGGTCTTCCGTCCCTTCTTCCGCCTCGACGAGGCCCGCAATGTCGACGGCGGCGGCACGGGCCTGGGGCTAGCCATCGCCCGTGACATCGCCCGCGCCCATGGCGGCGACATCATGCTCGGCGATTCACCGCTCGGGGGCCTGCGCGCGACGGTGAGGCTGCCGGTCTGAGGCGGGCCTCGCCTCACGCCTGCCGCCGCCCGCGGCGGCTCTCGCCGAGCCAACCGGCGACGAGCGCGCCGAACAGCACCGCAAGGCCGATCAGCCCGATGAAGAGCGGCGAGATCCTGACGCCGCGAACGATGCCGGAATCGCTGATCCTGAGCCCGATCCAGTCATTGCCGGCGAACTGGCTGCCCGCGCGCACCGGCACGATGCGCGGCAGGCTCACAGCCGGACCGCCGTCGCGGCCGATGCGCCGCGAGGAGCCGCCGGTCGCCTGCGCCAGGGGCTGGAGGGCGGCCGGGTCGCTGACCACCTCCATCAGCTCGCGCGGATTCTCCGGGCCGACGCTTGCGAAGGCGGTGAGGTTGTCGGCGGTGAGGCGGTAGAGGCCGAGATCGCCGACCGGGACGCGGGCGGTGAACAGGCCGGGGCGGCCCGGTTCGAGCGTGACGGTGCGCGCGCCGCCGTCGGGTCCGGTGATGGTGACGGGCGAAGGATTGTCGCGCAGCGTCTGGCGCTCGACCTCGACGATGCCGCCGCGCGCGCTGGCGCGCAGCGCCTCCTCCTCCAGCTCCGGCTCCTTCATCAGCCAGTGGCTCAGGCGGCGCAGCAGGTCGAGATAGGGCCCGCCGTCGCGGAAGCCGCGCGCCCAGAGCCAGGCATGATCGGAGAGGAAGAGCGCGACACGGCCCTTCTGCTCGCGCGCCAGCAGCAGGAGCGGGCGCTCGCCGGGGCCGGTCATGACCGGAGCGCCGCCGGCGCGGGCCTGCGCGCCGACCATGCGCAGCCATTCGCCCCAGCGCGGCGGCTCGACCTCCGCGCCCGGCAGGTCGCGGGTGACGGGGTGGCGCCGGCCGGGCTCGCTGACCCTGGCCCGGAAGGCTTCGTCGATGACGCTGCCGTCGGGAAGGGCCGGCAGGATCTGGCCGAGCGGGGTGCGCGCCAGCGTCTGGGAGCCTGCATATTCGGGACCTGCCGCGACGAGCAGCGCCCCGCCGTCGCGGACATAGCGCACGATGTTCTCGAAATAGATCAGCGGCAGGATCGACTGGTTGGCGTAGCGGTCGAAGATGATCAGGTCGAATTCCTTGATCTTGACCTGGAACAGCTCGCGCGTCGGGAAGGCGATCAGCGAAAGCTCGTGGATCGGCGTGCCGTCCTGCTTCTCCGGCGGGCGCAGGATGGTGAAATGGACGAGGTCGACATTGGCGTCGGCCTTGAGCAGGTTGCGCCAGGTGCGCTCGCCCGGATGCGGCTCGCCGGAGACCAGCAGCACCCGCAGCTTGTCGCGGACGCCTTCGATGGTGATGACCGCGCGGTTGTTCGCCAGCGTCAGCTCGCCCTCGATCGGTTGGGCCTCGATCTCGACCACGTTCGGCCCGCCCCGGTCGATGCGGACCGGGACCTGCACGGTCTGGCCGGTCGTGACCTCGCGGCGGGCGACGATCTCGCCGTCGCGGCGGATGGTGAGGCCGGCGCGGCCGAGGCCGCCCTTGTCGGCGACGCGCAAGCGGATGGTCTGGTCCTTGCCGACGATGCCGAAGCGCGGCGAATCGATGAGCACGATGCGCCGGTCGGTCTCGGCCTCGCGGCCGGTGGTCAGCACGTGCAGCGGCGCGCGCAGGCCAAGCGCCTCGGCATTGGCCGGGGCGTCGTGGGCGAGGCCGTCGGTGATGGCGATCGCGCCGGCGACGCGCTCGGAGGGCACGTCGGCGAGGCTCCCCGAGAGCGCCTCGAACAGGCGGGTGCCGTCATTGCTGCCTTGCGCGTCTCTGAGCTCGACGATCCGCGGCTCGACATTCGGGATGCCGCGAAGCTGCCGCTCGATCTCGGCGACCGCCGCGTCGGTCTGGGCCGTACGGTCGGCGAGGCGGTTCGAGGCCGAGCGGTCGACGACGACGGAGACGACGTCCTTGACCGGCTCGCGATCCTCGAAGACGAGGGAGGGATCGGCCAGCGCCGCCGTCAGCACGACGAGCGCGAGCGCGCGCAGGATGGCGCCGCGCCCGGCGAGCACGATTGCGGCACCTGCGGCGAGCGCCGCCAGCAGGGCAAGGCCGATCAGCAGCGGCAGCGGCACCATCGGGGCGAAGGAGAGGCTCCACATCGCTATTGCCCCAGCCTTTCGAGCAGGGCCGGGACATGGACCTGGTCTGCCTTGTAGTTGCCGGTCAGCGCGTACATCACGAGGTTGACGCCGCCGCGCAGCGCCATCTCCCGCTGGCGCGGATTGCCGCCGGAGAGCGGCACCAGCCCCTCGCCGCGCCGGTCGATCGCCCAGGCGGCGGCGAGGTCGTTGGCGGTGATGACGATGGGCGAGACGTTGTCGCCCGCCCGCGCCGGCCGGCGCCCGTCGCTGTCGGCCGGCGGCAGGGTCTCGACCCAGGTCGTGCCGGTGTCGTAGCGGCCGACGAGCTCGTCGAGGATGTAGAAGGTCTTGGTCAGGACGTGGTCGCGCGGCAAGGGCTCGAGCTCGGGGATGTCGAGCGTCTGGAGCATGCGCTTGAGCTGGTCGCCCTCGGGCGTGGTGCCGCCGCCGGGGCGCGCGCTCATCGCGTCGCGGGTGTCGAAGATCACGAGGCCGCCGCCCTTCATATAGGCTTCGAGCTTGCGCAGCGTCTCGGCGGCGGGGATCGGCCGGCCGGCGACGATCGGCCAGTAGAGCACGGGGAAGAAGGCGAGCTCGTCGCGCTCGACATTGACGCCGACCGGCTCGCCCGGCTCCAGCGCCGTGCGGGCGCTGAGAACCGTGTTGAGGCCGGTGAGCCCGGCCTTCGACATCTCGTCGACCGCCTTGTCGCCGGTGACGGCATAGGCGAGGCGCGTCTGCGCGCCGTTGGCGAGCAAGGCGCGCGGGATCGGCGGGCGGGTATCGGCCGGGGCTGGCTGCGCGCGGACCGGATCGGGCGCAAGCACGAGGGAGGCCATGAGCGCAAGCAGGATTGCCGCCGGCGCGGCGGCCCGGCGCAGGCGGGAAAGCCTGAGCCGGCCGCCGAGCCACAGCGTCGCCAGCGTGTCGGCGACGAGCAGCAGCAGGGCGAGCACCAGGAGCGGCGGGCGGATGTCGCGCGCGATCGGCTCGTCGATCGGCAGCACGGTGACGCCGAGGCCTGCGAGGTCGAGCGCGGCGAGCTTGTCCTCGGGCGTCAGCGCGTTGACGGCGAGCGAGCCCTCGGTCGGACCGTAGAGGCCCGGCGGATGCGCCAGCGTCGCGCGGCCGGCGAAGCTGCGCGCCACCGGCTGGGCCGTCGCGGGCGGGGAGCGGAACTGGCCGGCGCCGTCGAGCACGCGGGTCGGCGACAGGGTCTCGACCCTGCTCTCGTCGCCTTGCGTCTCGGCGGCGGGGGCGTTGCCGGCGAGGTTGACGATCTTGCGCAGCATGTCGACGAAGAGGCCGGACAGCGGCAGGTTCGACCAGGTCGTGTCGGCCGTGACATGGACCATGGCGAGAAGGCCGTCGCCGCGCCGCTCGCCCGTGACGACGGGCGTGCCGTCCTCCAGCGCCGCCCAGGTCTTGCGGGAAAGGTTGGGCTCGGGCTCCGCCAGGATCTGGCGGCTGACGCGGATGTCGTCGCCGATCGAAAGGCCGAAGAAGGGGCTCTCGCGGGTGAAGGGGGAAAGCTTGCGCGGCGTCTCCCAGGAGAGACCGCCGCCGAGCGTGCGCCCGCCCCTGCGCAGGCGCACCGGCGTCAGCTCGTCGGAAGCGGCGGCGAGGCGGGGGCCGGCGAAGCGCAGCAGCACGCCGCCGCGCTCGACGAAGCCCGTCACCTTGCCGGCCGTCTCGCGATCGAGCGCGCCGATATCGGCCAGCACCAGCACCGAGAGATTCTGCGCCAGAAGCTCGCCGATCGGATCGGTCGAGCCTTGGCGCGGCTCGCGGATCTCGGCGAAGGGCTGGAGCGCGCGGGAAAGGTAATAGGTCGGCGACAGCAGCGGCTGGGCGGTGTCGGCGGTCGCGCCCGAGACCAGCCCGACGCGACGGCGCTTGGCCCGGTCGTCGAGCAGCGCGACGGCGCCGGCGCTGCGCTCGCCGGCGATCTCCAGCCGCGAGACGGCGTTGCGCACCTCGATCGGCAGGGTGAGCCGGGCGGTGGTTTCCAGATCGCCGCCGGCGAAGACGAAGGGCGCGTTGCCGAGCGGCAGGCCCTTGAGGTCGAGCGCCCGGACCTGCCCGCTCGCGGGCGCGTTCGCCGTGGGGCGCAGCACCTTGACGGTGAGCGCCCCGGCCAGGTTCTCGGGCGCGGCGAGCGCGAGCTGGGCGGGCGGGGCGGCATGGACCGTGAGGCGGCGGGACTCTGCATTCTGCTTCAGCCGGGCCAGGAAGCCGTCCTCGTCCGAGACGCCAAGCCCGTCAGCGACCCAGACGATCTCGGCGGCCGGGGATTCCCGGAGAAAGCTCTCGATGCGCGGCAGATGGGCGGCGCGGTCGGGCGCATGCGGCTCGAGGGGCAGCGCGCGTAAGCGATCGAGCGCGATGCGCGGCTCGCTGAGCGTGATCACGGCCGGGGCCTCGGCGAGGCCCAGCACCGCGACCGGGCGGCCTTCGCGCGTCGCGGCGGCGATGCGCGATTCGGCGACCGCGACGCGATCCGGCCAGTCGCCGGCGGCGCCGAAGCCGTTGTCGATCATCAGCAGGACGGGGCCTTGCGACGGAGCGGCATCTCGCGCCGGGTTCCAGACCGGGCCGGCGACGGCGATGATCGCCAGCGCCGCCACCGCCATGCGCAGCGCCAAAAGCCACCAGGGCGTATAGGCCGGCGTCTCGCGCTTGGCGATCAGGTCGGCCATGATCTTCAGCGGCGGGAAATCGATCCGGCGCGGGCGCGGCGGCGTGACGCGCAGGATCAGCCAGAGCGCCGGCAGCAGGGCGAGCGCCGTGAGCGCCAGCGGGGCGGAGAAGCCGAAGGGCAGCGCGCTCAGCATCATGCCGTCCCCTTCGCCGCGACGAGGCTCGCGATGCGCAGCACCGCCTCGCTGGCCGGGCGGTCGGTGCGGTGCAGCGTCAAGGTCCAGCCGGCCTTGCGGCAGGCTTCCCGGATCGCGTCGCGATGGGCCGCGAGCCGCAGGCGATAGGCCTCGCCCCAGCTGCCGGCGTCGCCGACGCGCAGCGTCAGCCCGTCCTCGAGGTCGAAGAGCTCGGCCTGCCCGCTGAAGGGGAAGGTCTCCTCGATCGGGTCGGCGATCAGCAGGACATGGCCGCGCGCGCCGCCCGACGCCAGCGTGGCGATCCGGCCGGCGAGCGCGGCGGCAGGCGTCAGCCCGTCGGTGAGGATGATCGCCTCCGCCAGCCGCGGCAGCGGCGCTTCCGGCGGCAGGTCGGCCGCGGCGTTGCGCTCGTCCGCCAGGATCGCCTGCGCCAGGGCCTCGACGATGCGGCGCGAGGCGAGCGCCCGCGTCAGCCCGAGATGGCCGACGCGCTCACCGCCCTCGACCATCGTTTCTGCGAGCGCGAAGCCGGCGACCAGCGCCCGGTCGAGCTTCGAGGCCATGGCCAGCGAGGAGGAAAAGCCCATCGAGGCGGAGCGGTCGATCCAGAGCCAGATCGCGTGCGAGGCTTCCCATTCGCGCTCGCGCACGAAGAGATGCCCGTCGCGGGCGGAGCGGCGCCAGTCGATCCGCGAGGCCGATTCGCCGGCGACCAGCGGGCGGTATTGCCAGAAGGTCTCGCCGGGGCCGGCGCGGCGCCGGCCATGGATGCCGTGGACGCTGGCCGAAACGCGCCGCGCCTCCAGGATCAGGTGCGGCAGGCGCGCCGCGAGGTCGAGCGCTTCCGTGAGGACCGGCCGCGACGGCCGCCTCTCCTCGGGACGCAGGACTCGCGTACGCAGCATCGGCCTATCCCAGCCGTTCCACGAGCTTGCCGATCAGGGCCTCGACGGTCTCGCCATCGGCGCGGGCGGCGAAGGTCAGCGCCACGCGGTGCTTCAGCACCGGCACGGCCAGCGCCGCGACATCGTCGACCGAAGGCGCGAGCCGGCCCTCGACCAGGGCGCGCGCGCGCACCGCCAGCGTCAGCGACTGGCTGGCGCGGGGGCCGGGCCCCCAGGAGAGCTTGTCGGTGACCGAAGCCTCGCCCTCGCCGGGGCGGGCGGCACGGACGATGTCGAGGATCGCGTCGATGATCGCCTCACCCACCGGCAGCCGGCGCACGAGGCGCTGGATCGACATCAAGGTCTCGGCGGTCATCGCCTGCGCCGGCCTGTATTCGGCGGCGCCGGTGGTCTCCAGCAGGATGCGCCGCTCGGCCTCGCGGTCGGGATAGCCGACGTCGATCTCGAGCAGGAAGCGGTCGAGCTGGGCTTCGGGCAGCGGATAGGTGCCCTCCTGCTCGATCGGGTTCTGCGTCGCCAGCACGTGGAAGGGGGCGGGCAGGTCGTAGCGCTCGCCGGCCACGGTGACGTGGTGCTCCTGCATCGCCTGGAGCAGGGCCGACTGGGTGCGCGGCGAGGCGCGGTTGATCTCGTCCGCCATCAGGAGCTGGGCGAAGACCGGCCCCTTGATGAAGCGGAAATGGCGCTTGCCGTCGCCCGTCTCGTCGAGCACCTCGGAGCCGAGGATGTCGGAGGGCATCAGGTCCGGGGTGAACTGGACGCGCCGCGCCGCGAGGCCGAGCACGACGCCCATCGCCTCGACGAGCTTGGTCTTGGCGAGGCCGGGCACGCCGACGAGCAGGCCGTGGCCGCCCGAGAGCAGCGTCACCAGCGAGAGGTCGACGACCTTCTGCTGGCCGAAGATGACCTGGCCGATCTCCTTGCGCGCCGTGCCGATGGCATCGAGCGCCGCTTCCGCCGCCTCGACGATGCCGCTGTCGAGATCGATCGCGGGGTTGGTCTCGCTCGCGCGGGCTTGCGCCGCCATGTCGGTCTCCTCACCTTTAGCCTTGCCTTGACCCGTGCCGAATGTGGACGGGCCGCCCCGCCGGCTCAAGCGCCGAATGAGACGGTACACATCATCTCGGCTTCACGATTATGTGGAGTTCAAGGCGGAAACACGATGCGCTCGCGATGCAGCCAGCGGCCGGGGAGGATGCGATGACGGGACCGGGAGGGGCGATGGAGCGCCTGATGGCTTCGCTCGGCGCGGGCAAAGCCCGCGGCCTGCCGCCGGTGGAGCGCTGGAACCCGCCTTTCTGCGGCGATCTCGACATGCGCATCGCCGCCGACGGCACCTGGTTCTATACGGGCACGCCGATCGGCCGGCCGGCGCTGGTGAAGCTGTTCTCTTCCGTCCTCAAGCGCGAGGGCGACGATTACTTTCTCGTGACCCCGGTGGAAAAGGTCGGGATCACGGTCGAGGATGCGCCGCTTCAGGCGGTCGAGATGCAGGTCGACGGCGAAGGCGAGCGCCGCACCATCGCGTTCCGGACCCAAGTCGACGATCTGGTCTGCGTCGGGCCGGACCACGCCTTGCGTTTCGAGCGGGCTGCGCAGGACGGGCTGAAGCCTTATGTCCATGTCCGGCACGGCCTCTGGGCCAGGCTGACGCGGGCGCTGGCTTACGACCTGCTCGCGCTCGGCGAGGTGCGCGAGGTCGAAGGGCGGGCGATGTTCGGAGTGGCCGCGGCGGGAGAGTTTCATCCGGCGCTGCCGGCGGACGGGATCGGGGGCATCGAGCGTTGAACCTATCGGAATCCGCCCTCGATCTGAGCGCCGAGGCTTTCGCGGCGCTGGCGCGCCAGAGGCTCAGGTCCGAGCCGCCCCGGTTCGGCGACGTGATCGCGCGGCCGCGCGGCGACCATGACAACCAGCCCTCGCCCGTGCCCGTCCCCGACGAGAGGCGCGCCGTGCCGGCCGCCGTGCTGATCGGCATCGTGCCGCGCCCGCAGGGGCCGACCGTGCTGCTGACGCAGCGCGCCGCGGCGCTGCGCAACCATTCGGCGCAGATCGCCTTTCCCGGCGGGCGGGTCGATGCCGTCGACGGCTCGCCGGTCGTCACGGCCTTGCGCGAGACCGAGGAGGAGATCGGCCTGGCCCGCGAGCGCATCCGCACGCTCGGCTTCCTCGATGCCTATCTCACCGGCACCGGCTACCGGATCGTGCCGGTGGTGGCGCTGGTCGAGCCGCCCTTCGCGCTGACGATCAACCCCCACGAGGTCGACGAGGCGTTCGAGACGCCGCTTTCCTTCCTGCTCGATCCGGCCAATCACAAGCGCGAGGGCCGGCAATGGAAGGGGCAATTTCGCACCTACTATGCGATGCCGTTCGAGGGCCGCTATATCTGGGGGGCGACCGCCGGCATGATCCGCAACCTCTATGAGCGGCTCACGGCGGTATAGACGAACGCGCGACGGTCGCGCCAGGGAACGACGAAGCCGATGCTGCGCGTGATCATCGAAGAGGTGCTGCTCTTCGTCCTGCCCTTCTGCATTTTCGCAGGCTATCTCGTCGTCAAGCGGCGCAACCCCTTCGATGTCGAGCATTGGAGCCGCCACGTCTTCGCGCTCGCGGTGGCGGGCTGCGTGCTGGCCATCGCCGTGTTCGTCTATACCGGGGTGATCGCGCCGCGCAGCCGTGGCGTCTACGAGCCGCCGCACATGGAGAACGGGGTCCTGGTGCCCGGCCGCTTCAAATGAAGCCGAAGCGCGCCGGCGCGATCGCCCGCTTCCTCGCCGAGCCGGCGCTGGCGCGCCTTCTCGGCGCCCTCGACGGCGATGGCGAGGAGACGCGGATCGTCGGCGGGGCAGTGCGCAACCTCCTCCTCGGCGAGCCGGCGAGCGACGTCGACCTCGCCACCACCGCCCTGCCGGAGGAGACGATGCGGCGCGGCCGGGCCGCCGGCTTCAAGGCGGTGCCGACCGGCATCGAGCACGGCACGGTGACGCTGGTCGCCGAGGGCGCGGGCTTCGAGGTGACGACGCTGCGCAGCGACGTCGAGACGGACGGGCGCCGCGCCAAGGTGGCGTTCGGCCGCGATTTTACTGCCGATGCGGTGAGGCGCGACTTCACGATCAACGCGCTCGGGCTCAGCCGCGACGGAACGATCCACGATTATTGCGGCGGGCTCGACGACCTCAAGCACCGCCGCGTCCGCTTCATCGGCGATGCCGGAACCCGCATCCGCGAGGATTACCTGCGCATCCTGCGCTTCTTCCGCTTCCATGCCCGCTACGGCGCGGGCGAGCCGGACCGGCAAGGGCTCGGCGCCTGCATCGCCGGCCGGGCCGGGCTTGCCGGCTTGTCGCGCGAGCGGGTCAGGGCGGAGCTGATGAAGCTCCTGGTGGCGCCCGGCGTCATCGGCACCTTGCGGGCGATGGCCGGTGCCGGGCTGATCGTGCCGGTGATCGGCGGCGTGCCGCATCTGGCACGCTTCTCGGGCGTCGGCGATGCCGATCCGATCGTCCGGCTGGCGGCGCTGGCGGTCCTGGTCAGCGAGGATGCGGCGCGGCTGCGCGAAAGGTTGCGGCTCTCCAATACCGAGCTCGACCGGATCGAGCGGATCGCGCGGGCGCTGGAGGCGCTCGGCGGGGGAGAGCGCCTGCCGTCGCTGGAGCGGCTGCGTCAGGTCGCCGGCCAGGCCGGGCGGGATGCGGCCACGGCGGCGCTCGCCCTGCTGACGGCCTCGGCCGGTGAAGAGACGCGCGCGGATGCCCGTAATCTCGCCGCCCGGCTCGAGCTGACCCCGCCGTTCCTGCCGGGCGGGCACGAGCTGATGGCGCGCGGCATCCCGGCGGGGCCGTGGGTCGGGCGGCTGCTCGACGAAGCGCGGCGGCTATGGATCGAGGCCGGCGCGCCTGCGGGGCTGGAGGCGCAGCTCGCGTTCCTCGACCGGGCCGTGGCGGCTCAACGCCCCCTGATCGTGATGCCGCCGTTCTCGACGACGCCGACATAGACCGAGCCGCCAACCGGATTGGGGAGGTCGCCATTGCGGGCGAGCTGGAAGATCGCGCCGTCTCGATGGCCGAACTGCCGGCCTGTCACCGTCATTTTTTCGCGAAGGAAGCTTTCGTAGCTGCGCTTCGGCTTGTTGTCCCGTTCCCGCGCGCGGTTGTCCGCCTCCCACTCCGCCTGATATTGATTGCTGGCCTTGGCCCTGCGGAAGTCATCGATCGGCAGAAAGCTCCCGCCCGAATGGGGCTGCGTCAGCGTGACCCCGGTATTGGTCTGCGGGCCGCCCGAGCTGCTCTGGCAGAGTTCGATCGATAGCCGCCCGTTCTTGACCTCCCCCACATTGTTGATGAGCTGGACGTGGAAGCCGTTCGTCAGCATCACCGCGCCGTATTTGCGTACCTGGTCGAGCGACCTCACCGGCTTGAAGACGGAAGCGAAGTCGATCGGGGCGCGCCCGGCATAGCGCGCGTCGAGCCCCGCCTGCACCATGTAGCCGCCGACGAAGCCGATGCAGTCGACGCCGAAGACGCCGCCGTCGCACATCTCCTGCAGGAAGTCGCGCTCCTTGAAATAAGCCTTGAAACCAGGGTCCTTCGCGATCTCTGCGCGGTACGTGTTCACCAGCGACATGACGATGCCGAAAGCCATCGGCAGGCCCTGGCCCGTGAAGACCCGCCTGACGTCATCCTGCTTCAGCAGGGCGCTCTCGGGCTTGCCCTTGGTCAGCTTCTGCAGGAGGTAGAGCAGCTTGCCGGCCTTGGCGTTCCCGCCGAATTGCGGATTGGCCGACATGTAGGAGCTTATGGAGACAAGCCCGCCCGGATAGCCCGTATAGCCGGGTACAGGCAGCGCCTGCAGCAGATCGAGATAGTCCTCCGGTGTCATCAGGGCGCTTCGAGCCATCGTCCGCTCCATCCAGGGAAAGGAACAGACTGGTGCCCCGCCGCTGCCGGAGCGTCATGCAAATGATGGAGCGGGGTCGTTCAGGGCCAGCGCACCGTCGGCGGCATCGAGGACAGGATCGAATCGACGTTGCCGCCGGTCTTCAGCCCGAAGATCGTGCCGCGGTCGTAGAGCAGGTTGAACTCGACATAGCGGCCGCGGCGCACCTGCTGCTCATGGCGCTCGGCCTCGCTCCAGGGCTTGCCGATGTTGCGGCGCAGGATGTCCGGATAGACCCCGAGGAAAGCCTCGCCGACGGCGCGGGTGAAGGCGAAATCGGCCTCAGGCTCGCCGGTCCAGACATAGTCGTAGAAGATGCCGCCGATGCCGCGCGGCTCGTTGCGGTGCTTCAGGAAGAAATACTCGTCGCACCAGTTCCTGAAGCGCGGATAGTCGGCGACGGTGGGAAAGCGCTCGCAAGGGACGCGCATCGCGGCATGGAAATCGCGCGCGTCGGCATCGTCCTGGTTGCGGCGCGCGTCGAGGACCGGCGTCAGGTCGGCGCCGCCGCCGAACCAGGGCTTGGTCGTCACCACGAGTCGCGTGTTCATGTGCACGGTCGGCGCATGCGGATTCCAGGGATGGGCTATCAGCGAGATGCCGGTGGCGTGGAAGCGCGGATCCTGCGCCGCGCCGGGGATCTGCCCGGCGAAATCGGGGTGGAAGGTGCCATGCACCGTCGAGACATGCACGCCGACCTTCTCGAAGACACGGCCCTTCATGATCGACATCACGCCGCCGCCGCCGAGCGCGCCGTCATGATTGATGCGCTGCCAGGGCGTGCGGACGAAGCGCCCGGCCATGTCCGTCTCGGCGGGGAAAGGACCGGCCGCCTCGTCCTCGACCGCCTCGAAGGCGGCACAGATGCGATCGCGCAGCGTCGCAAACCAGGCGGAGGCACTGAGCTTCAGCGCTTCGACGGTGGCGGGAGATTCAGCAGGCTTGGACGTGGCCATCTTCGGTTCCATCGCGGCCGGGGAAGCCGCCAGTCTGTCGCAATGCCTCGCCCATTACCATCGCCGCCGCCAGCGCGACATTGAGGGAACGCAACCCTGCCCGCATCGGAATGTGCAGGCTGGCCTCCGCGGCGGCGCGCGCCTGCTGCGTCACACCGGCCGATTCGCGCCCGACCAGGACGATGTCGCCGGGCCTGAAGGCGAAGCCGGGCAAGGCGACGGCGCCGTCGGTCTCGGCCAGGACGAGGCGGTGGCCCGCCGCGCGCCGCCAGCGATCGAAGGCTGAGAAGCTGTCATGACGCCGGACCGTGGCGCGCTCGAGATAATCCATGCCGGAGCGGCGGAAATGCCGGTCGGAAACATCGAAGGCCGCCGGCTCGACGATGTCGACCGCCAGGCCGAGGCACGCGGCCATGCGGATCATCGTGCCGGCGTTCTGCGGGATATCCGGCTGGAAAAGGGCGAGGCGCAGCATGGCTCCCGTCATGCGGCGACACGCCGATATGCGTCAAGCAGGCTGGCGAACCGCCCCGGCAGGGGTCATATGCCTCGATTCCGTCGTGATGCCGATCCAGAGGAGGGCAGACATGTTCGCGTCCCTCTTCCGTTGGCTCGAAAGCCGCATCGACGTCTTCGCCCCCTTCGATGAAGGCGAGACGCCGCCGCGCGGCGTGCTGCCCTTCATGTGGTACCACATCAAGGGCGTGAGGGGCTGGATGGCCCTGATCATGCTGACGGGCCTGGGCTTCAGCGGCATCGAGGCGGCGATGTATCTGATGGTCGGCTGGTTCGTCGACCTGCTCGCGACCCAGTCGCCGCAGACGATCTTCCGCGACCATGGCTGGCTGCTCGCGAGCGCCGCCTTCCTGCTCCTCGTGGTCCGGCCGCTGATCTATTTCGCCAACCACGCCATCGTCGACCAGGTGGTGGTGCCGCAGATCACCAACCAGATCCGCTGGCGCAACCACGTCTACACGCTGGGTCATGCGCTGGGTTATTTCCAGAACGATTTCGCCGGGCGTCTCTCCGCCCGCGTCATCCAGGCGGGCCCCGCGATCCGCGGCGCGACGATCGAGATCATCGACGATCTCTGGTACGCGCTGGTCTTCGCCTCGGTCGCGATCGGCTTCTTCGGCAGGACGAGCCTGTGGCTGGCGCTGCCGGTGGTGCTGTGGCTCGGGGCTTACGTCGCGCTGCTGATCTATTTCGTGCCGCGCGCCAGGAAGCGCTCGGAGGCCAATTCCTTCGGCCGCTCGACGACGACGGGGCGCATCGTCGATTCCTACACCAACATCCTGACGGTGAAGCTGTTCGCGCGCGCCGATGCCGAGCGCTCCGCGGTGCGCGACTCGTTGTCGCGCTGGAACGCCTCCTTCCTCGCTCTGTCGCGGCTGATCACCGGCGTCAGCGTCATCCTGCAGACGATGAACAGCCTGCTGGTCGTCGCCACCGCCTGGCTTGCGCTCCTGCTCTGGAGCGCGGGCGAGATGACGCCGGGCGCGGTCGCCGCCGCCATCGGCCTCGTGCTCCGGCTGGTGCAGATGTCGAGCTGGCTGATCCATCTCGTGCGCGGCATCTTCGAGAACATCGGCTCGGTGCAGGAAAGCATGGAGACGATCGCCAAGCCCCACGACCTGCCCGACGCTCCGGGCGCCGTGCCGCTCATCGTCGACAAGGGCGCGATCGTCTTCGAGAAGATCCGCTTCAACTACGGCCGGCCGCAGGGGCTGTTCGAGGGGCTCGACCTTGCGATCCGGCCTGGCGAGCGGGTCGGGCTCGTCGGCCCGTCCGGCGCCGGCAAGTCGACGCTGGTGAACCTGCTGCTCAGGCTCTATCCGCTCGCGGGCGGGCGCATCCTGATCGACGGGCAGGACATCGCCCATGTCACGCAGGATTCGCTTCGCGCCCAGATCGGCATGGTGACGCAGGACAATTCGCTGCTGCACCGCTCGATCGGCGACAACATCGCCTATGGCCGCATCGGCGCGAGCGAGGCCGAGATCGCGCTGGCCGCCCGGCAGGCCGAGGCGCACGACTTCATCCAGGGCCTCGGCGACCAGGACGGCCGCAAGGCCTTCGATTCGCGCGTCGGCGAACGCGGCGTGAAGCTCTCCGGCGGGCAGCGCCAGCGCATCGCGATCGCCCGCGTGCTGCTCAAGGACGCACCGATCCTGATTCTCGACGAGGCGACCTCGGCGCTCGACTCGGAGGTGGAAGCCGCGATCCAGCAGCAGCTTTCCGCGCTGATGCGGGACAAGACCGTGATCGCGATCGCCCACCGGCTCTCGACCATCGCCGCGCTCGACCGGCTGATCGTGCTCGACGGCGGGCGGATCGTCGACAGCGGCAGCCATGACGAACTGATCGCGCGCGGCGGGCTCTATGCGAGGCTCTGGGCGCGGCAATCGGGCGGCTTCCTGGCCGCCGCCGATCCCGACGAGCTTACCGTCTGAGGTCTTCGTCCGCCGCCTGTGCGCCATGCGCGCCGGCCACGCTCGCAACAGTAGACTTCGTCCAATCTGCATGTCAAAGAGCCGAAGGTGACGCACCGCCGCATTGCAGCGGGCGCGACGCGCGCCTATGAGGGCGAGAGGCGATCAATTCGAGCTGTTACAGCTCGCAAGACGTGTAAGAGGATTGGATCGTGGCGCACGCGACCGATACATCGACCGGAACAACCCGCCGCGATTTCCTGATGCTCGCCACCGGCGCCGCCGGCGCCGTCGGCATCGGGGCTGTCATCATTCCCCTGGTCAGCCAGCTCGCTCCCGACGCGCAGACGGTCGCTGCCGGCGCGCCGATCGAGGTCGATCTCGCTCCCATCGCCGAAGGCCAGGCGATCAAGCTGTTCTGGCGCGGCAAGCTGATCTTCGTGCGCCATCGCACCGGCAAGGAAGTCCAGGAGGCGCTCGCGGTCGACGTCGCGACGCTGCGCGACCCGCAGACCGACCAGGAGCGCACCAAGCCCGGGCACGAGCCCTTCCTCGTCGTCTACGGCAACTGCACCCATCTCGGCTGCGTGCCGCTCGGCAACGCGCCGGGCGAGCCGAAGGGCGATTTCGACGGCTGGTTCTGCCCCTGCCACGGCTCGCACTACGATTCCTCGGGCCGCATCCGCAGGGGTCCGGCGCCGCTCAACCTGCCGGTGCCGCCCTACGCCTTCACCGGCGACACCAAGATCCGGATCGGCTGAGCGACGCGCCCGATGCTTCCCCGCCAAGATGAGACAGCCTTGAGGCATTCTTCATGAGTGGTCACAGTTCCTACGTCCCGAAGACCGGCTTCGAACGCTGGCTCGATGCGCGCCTGCCGATCATCCGGCTGACCCATGATTCCGCGGTGTCCTATCCGGTGCCGCGCAACCTGAACTACCTGTGGACCTTCGGCGGCATCCTGGTGTTCATGCTGGTGGCGCAGATCGTCACCGGCATCATCCTGGCGATGCACTACACGGCCAACTCGCTGCTCGCCTTCAACTCGGTCGAGCACATCATGCGCGACGTGAACTATGGCTGGCTGATGCGCTACCTGCACTCCAACGGCGCCTCGATGTTCTTCATCGCCGTCTATGTGCACATCTTCCGCGGGCTCTATTACGGCTCCTACAAGGCGCCGCGCGAGGTGCTCTGGATCCTCGGCGTGGTCATCTTCCTCCTGATGATGGCCACCGCCTTCATGGGCTATGTGCTGCCCTGGGGCCAGATGTCCTTCTGGGGCGCGACCGTCATCACCAACCTGTTCTCGGCCCTGCCGGTGATCGGCGAGACGATCGTGACCTATCTGTGGGGCGGCTACTCGGTCGACAACCCGACGCTGAACCGCTTCTTCTCGCTGCACTACCTCCTGCCCTTCATGATCTTCGGCGTCGTCGTGCTGCACATCTGGGCGCTGCACGTCGTCGGCCAGAACAACCCGACCGGCGTCGAGGTGAAGAACGTCGACAAGGACACCGTGCCGTTCACGCCCTATGCGACGGTGAAGGACATCTTCGGCATGGTCGTGTTCATGATCCTGTTCGCCTGGTTCGTGTTCTACCAGCCGAACTTCATGGGCCATGCCGACAACTACATCCCGGCGAACCCGGCGGCGACGCCGGCGCATATCGTGCCGGAATGGTACTTCCTGCCGTTCTACGCGATCCTGCGCGCCATCCCCGACAAGCTCGGCGGCGTCATCGCCATGGGCTCGGCCATCGTCGTGCTCGCCTTCCTGCCCTGGATCGACACCTCCAAGGTCAAGTCGATGAGCTACCGGCCGATCGGGCGCCAGCTGTTCTGGGCCTTCGTGGTGGTCTGCATCGGGCTCGGCTATCTCGGCGCGATGCCGGCGGAGGGCGGCTACGTCATCGCCTCGCAGATCTTCACCGCGCTGTATTTCGGCTACTTCATCGCGCTGTTCATCGTCGGCCTGTTCGAGCGGCCGAAGGCGCTGCCGACCTCGATCGCCGATGCCGTGCTCGCTTCCGCCAAGGGCGGTTCGGCGGCGCGCGTCGCGACCGCCATCGCCGCCGAACCGAACGTCAAGGGCTGACGGGACCATGAGCACAACCGCGTTTCGTCTCGCCCTGACCGGGCTCGCCGCCGGCCTCTCCCTGGCGCTCTTCCAGCCGGCGGCCGAGGCCGCCGAGGGCGGCCCCAGGCCGCCATCGCTGAACTGGTCGTTCTCCGGGCCGCTCGGCACCTACGACCGGGCTCAGCTCCAGCGCGGCTTCAAGGTCTACAAGGAGGTCTGCGCCGCCTGCCACGGCGCCAGCCTCGTCGCCTTCCGCAACCTGTCGGAGCGCGGCGGCCCGGAATTCACGACCGGGCAGATCGCCGCGCTCGCCGCGACCTACCAGATCAAGGACGGCCCCAACGAGGAAGGCGAGATGTTCGAGCGGCCCGGCCGCCCGGCCGACCGCTTCCCCTCGCCGTTCCCGAACGAGCAGGCCGCCCGCGCGGCCCAGGGCGGCGCCTATCCGCCGGATTTCTCGGTGCTGGCCAAGGCCCGCACCTATACCCGCGGCTTCCCGACCTTCGTCTTCGACATCTTCACCCAGTATCAGGAGCAGGGGCCGGACTACATCCATGCCCTGCTGGTCGGCTACAAGGACCCGCCGGCCGGCTTCCCCGAGCTCCTGCCCGGGCAGCACTACAACGAGTACATGCCCGGCCATCTGATCGCGATGCCGCCGCCGCTCTCCGACGGGCAGGTCGAGTATCCGAAGGGGGAGGACGGCCAGCCGCAGGCGCCGGAGACCGTCGACCAGTATTCCCGCGACATCGCCGCCTTCATGATGTGGATGGCGGAGCCGCATCTGGAGCAGCGCAAGCGCATCGGCCTGCAGGTGATGGGGTTCCTCATCATCTTCGCCTTCCTGCTCTACTACACCAAGAAGAAGGTCTGGTCGCGCATGCCGGACGGCTCGCCGGCCCATTGAGGCGGCCTGAGATCGCTTTCGGAAAAGGCCCCGCCGATGGGGCCTTTTTCATTGGCGGGCCGCCCGTGCGGGCGCATCATCGGGCATCGGCGCGGCCGGCTCGCGCAACGCAGGGGCAGGACATGAGCGAAATGGAGCTGCGGCAGGACATCGTCGCGGTCGCGCAGGCGATCGACCGGGCGGGATTCTGCCCGTCGAAATCGGGCAATGTCTCGGCCCGCTTCGGCGAGGGGCTCCTGATCACGCCCTCGGGCCTGCCCTATGCGCAGACGACGCCGGAGGACCTGATCTCTCTCTCGCTCGACGGCACCGTCCTGGAAGGCGCTCGCAAGCCGTCCTCGGAATGGCCCTTCCATGTCGCGATCTATCGGGCGCGGCCGGACGCGCAGGCGATCGTGCACACCCATTCGCCGCGCGCCACGGCCCTCTCGTGCACGCGGCGCGGCATCCCCGCCTTCCACTACATGATCGCGCTGTGCGGCGGCGCCGATGTGCGCTGCGCCGACTATGCCACCTTCGGCACGCCGGAGCTCGCCGCCAACGCGGTGAAGGGGCTTCAGGGTCGCAAGGCCGTGCTCCTCGCCAATCACGGCGTGATCGCGCTGGGCCAGTCGCTTGCGGGCGCGCATGCGATCGTGGCCGAGGTCGAGAACCTGGCGGGGCAGTATCTCGACATCCTGGCGGCGGGACTCGATCCGGTCATCCTCGATGCCGCGGAAATGGAGCGCGTCGCCGCCCGGTTCGCCGGCTACGGCAAGCTCGGCTGAGGCAGTCTCAGCCGGAATCTCGCTCGACGAAAGCACAGCCGTCGAAGCTGAAGACCTGCTCGCCATGCTGGTTCGTGCCGGTGTTGTGGTGGAACAACAGCCCCCATTGCGGCCGCGAGGCGCTCTCGCGCTTGTCGACGATCCGCGAGCGATAGGTGATGCGGTCCCCGGCAAAGACGGGCTTCGACCAGCGCAGATTCCTGAAGCCCGGAGAAGGGCCGAGCCGCACCGGGCGCCCCGGTGTCGCCGCCGCCTGGCGTTTGCGTTGCGTGGCCATGCAGGCCATCCAGACCGCGGCCGTATGCCAGCCGGAGGCGACGAGCCGGCCGAAGGAGCTCGCGCGCGCCGCCGCCTCGTCCATGTGGAAGGGCTGCGGATCGAAGCTGCGGGCAAAGGCGAGGATCTCGTCGGGCGTGAAGACGAAGCTGCCGAGCTCCTGGCTGTCGCCGACTGTCATCTCCTCGAAGTAGCGCAGCGGCATCGGCGGCGCCGAAGGCGCCTCCAGCGGGCTCTCGACGGCCGGGCGCTCGTAATGCGGCGCATGCCTGAGCCAGTCGCCGGCCGGCAGCGGCACGGTGCCGGACCCCTTGCGGCCGAACATGACCCAGTTGGTCTGCTCCACCACCGGCTCGTCGCGCTGGTTCACGAGCGCCAGCCGGAAGAGCGCGAGGCCCATCTCGGGGCGCGAGCGCGACGCCTTGCTCTCCATGACCTCGTAGCGGATGCCGACGCTGTCGCCGGGTAGCAGGGGGCGCAGCCACTTGACCTCCTCGATGCCCGGCGCGCCCATGCTGGCGGCGTCGAGCAGGAAGTCCTCCGCCACCAGCCGCATCATCAGCGCGCAGCTGTGCCAGCCCGAGCCGATCAGCCGGCCGACGAAGCTCGCCTCGGCGGCTACCGGATCGACATGGAACGGCTGCGCGTCATAGCGCGTGGCGAAGGCGAGCATATCGCCCTGCGAGACGGTGAGGCTGCGCGAGCGCCCGCGCGTGCCCGGCATGAAATCCTCGAAATACCTCATGGCCGGAACGCTTCCTCAGGTGGCGAAGCGGAAATGCAGCACGTCGCCGTCGGCGACGACGTAGTCCTTGCCCTCGAGGCGGAACTTGCCCGCCTCGCGCGCGCCCGCCTCGCCCTTATGGGCGATGTAGTCGTCATAGGCGATGGTCTCGGCGCGGATATAGCCCTTCTCGAAATCGGTATGGATGACGCCGGCGGCCTGCGGCCCCTTGGTGCCCTTCTCGATCGTCCAGGCGCGGGCCTCCTTCGGGCCGACGGTGAAGTAGGTCACGAGATGGAGCAGGTCGTAGCCGGCGCGGATGACGCGGTTGAGGCCAGGCTCGGCGAGGCCGACGGCCTCGAGATAGTCGGTCTGCTCCTCGGGCGGCAGCACGGCGATCTCGCTCTCGATCTTGGCCGAGACCACGACCGCGACGGCGCCCTCCCCGGCGGCGCGCTTCTTCACCAGTTCGGAGAAGGCGTTGCCCTTGTCGGCGGCGGCTTCCTCGACATTGCAGACATAGAGCACGGGCTTCGAGGAGAGCAGGCCGAGCAGTGCGAAGGGGCGCCGCTCCTCGGCCGAAAGCTCAACGAGGCGGGCGGGCTTGCCCTCGCGCAGCAAGGCGAGGCAGCGGTTCATCAGATCGGCCGCCTCCTTGGCCTCCTTGTCGCCGGACTTGGCCTTCTTCTCCAGCGGGACGACCCGCTTTTCCAGGCTGTCGAGATCGGCCAGCATCAGCTCTGTCTCGATCGTCTCGATGTCGTCGACGGGCGAGATCCTGCCCTCGACATGGGTGATGTCGCCATCCTCGAAGCAGCGCACGACATGGGCGATGGCGTCGCATTCGCGGATATTGGCGAGGAACTGGTTGCCGAGCCCCTCGCCGCGCGAGGCGCCGCGCACCAGCCCTGCGATATCGACGAAGGTCAGCCGCGTCGGGATGATCTCCTTCGAGCCGGCGATCGTCGCGAGCTGTTCCAGCCGCGGGTCCGGGACGGCGACGTCGCCGACATTGGGCTCGATCGTGCAGAACGGGTAGTTGGCGGCCTGCGCCGCGGCGGTTTGCGTCAGCGCGTTGAAGAGGGTCGACTTGCCGACATTCGGCAGGCCGACGATTCCGCATTTGAAGCCCATGATTGCCTGTTCCGTTGGATGGCCTCGCCGCATGCCTGCGCGGCGGCCTTAAAAGCGTCCGCGCCTTATTGGCGGCGGGCGGAGATAAAGACAAGATGGCCGCCTGCCGGACGGGACCGTTCTAGCCGTCGCTCTTTTCGCCCAGCCGCTTCACCGCGCCGTGGCCGCGCGCCTCCATGAAAAGGTGCACCTTGTTCTGGAAGCCCGGGTCGTCATGGGCGGCCAGCAGCGCGGCATGATCGGCGCAGGCCGTGCACAGATCCTCGACCCAGGGCTGCTCGGCCTTGCCGAAATCGCTGAGGACATAGCCGTGGACCAGCTCCTTCAGGCCGGGATGGCCGATGCCCATGCGCACGCGGCGATAGTCGTTGCCGATGGCGGCGGTGGTCGAGCGCAGGCCGTTATGCCCGGCATTGCCGCCGCCGAGCTTGACCCTGAGCTTGGCCGGGGCGAGGTCGAGCTCGTCATGGAAGACGACGACATCGGCGGGCGCGATCTTGAAGAAGCGCGCGGCCTCGCCGATCGCACGGCCGGATTCGTTCATATAGGTCTGCGGCTTGAGCAGGATGACCCTCTCGGCCCCGATCGCCGCCTCGCAAGTCTCGGCCTGGAAGCGGGCGCGCCAGGGCGAGGCGCGGTTCGCGCGCGCGATCGCGTCAACGGCCATGAAGCCGATATTGTGCCGGTTGCGGGCATAGCGCCCTCCGGGATTGCCGAGGCCGGCGAAGATCAGCATGCGGAGCTCCGGCGGGCAGGTGCGCCATAGCAAGACGGCCGGGAAGCCCGGCCGTCTCGTCTCGTCGTTGCGAAGGGAGGGGGCGCCGGCCGGCGCCGCTTCCTCAGGCCTTGGCTTCGGCGGCCGGGGCTTCCGCCGCGGCTTCGGGCTCTGCGTCGACGGTCGGCGGGGCGATCGTGACGATCGTCGCGTCCGAGCCGACGGTCAGCCTGGCGCCGGCCGGCAGCGCGATCGCCTTGGCCTCGACCTGGTCGCCGATGTTCAGGCCGGCGACGGAGACCTCGAAGGCGGCCGGGATGCTGTCGGGCTCGACGGTGATCTCGAGCGCGTGCTCGACGAGCTGGACGAGACCGCCGTTCTTGATGCCCGGGCTCGCATCCTGGCCGACGACGTGGATCGGGACCTGGACCGTCACGGTCTGGCCCTTGGCGATGCGCAGGAAGTCGACATGGATCGGGAAATCCTTGACCGGGTCGAGCTGGTAGTCGCGCGGGATGACGCGCTGCTTCTTGCCGGCGACGTCGATCTCGAAGATCGTGGTCAGGAAATGGCCGCCGAAAATCAGCTGGCGGGTCTTGTTGGCATCGAGCGCGATGGCTTCGGGAGCGGCGCCCCCGCCATAGATCACGGCAGGTGTGCGGCCCTCGCGGCGAACGGCACGGGCGGCCCCCTTGCCGACCTGTGCGCGCGCCGAAGCCTCGATTTGCTTCACGGCGGTCATGTTGGATGTCCTTGACTGGTAAATGACAAGGCCGCCTCGTGGCGGCCATCGGCTTCCCGCGTTCAGAGCCTCCAAGGGTGTCAGCCGAACGCGTGGCTGCTCATAGGCGAAAACCGCCGTAACCTCAACCCCGTTCAGGCCGCCGCCAGGCCCAGGCGCTCGTCGCGGCGGCGCAGGAGGTGCATCAGCGGCAAGGCGATGAGCACCATCCAGGCCTTGCCGAGGATCTGGCCGGCGAGGAAATCCAGGTTGCCGAAGGCCAGATGCAGGAAGACGAGGCTGTCGACGACAAGCCCGATCACGCCCGAGGCGAAGACGGCGGTGAGGAAGCGGCGCCGCTGCAGCGGCGTGTAGACGGCGAAATCGGCGAGCTCCGACAACAGGAAGGCGGCCGCCGAGGCGAGCACGATCGCCGCCGGCGCGAGCACGGCCGAGATCAGCGTGCCGGCCGCGATGGCGCCAAGCCCGGCGAGCGCGCCGAGGCGGCGCTGGACGATGTCGCGCAGCACCAGGGCAAGACCCACCATCACGACGCCGCTCGGCGCCATGATCCCCGGCCAGACCGGGACGAGGCAGGGGCCGCCCGGCACGCAGGTCGTGCCGGCATTGCCGATCATCCAGTTGGCGGCCGGAATCGTCAGCCCGAACAGGACGAGGGCAACGAGGCCCTCCATCAGGCGCTGGCGGTCATGGGTCATCGATCAGGTCCGCTGTCATCGGGCGCCGCGAGATACGCCGCGAAGCCTTTTGATCGCAAATCGCAGGCCGGGCAATGGCCGCAGCCATAGCCCCAGCCATGCCGGGTCGTCCTGTCGCCCAGATAGCAGCTATGGCTCTCCTCGATCACGAGGTCGAGCAGGGCCTGCCCGCCGAGCTTACGCGCCAGCGCGAAGGTCTGCGCCTTGTCGCGCCACATCAGCGGGGTGTGCAGGGTAAGCCTGCGGTCGAGGCCGAGGCTCAAGGCCACCTGCATCGCCTTGATGGTGTCGTCGCGGCAATCGGGATAGCCGGAATAATCGGTCTCGCAGACACCGAGCACGATGTGCTTCAGGTCGCGGCGATAGGCAAGCGCCGCGGCGAAGGCGAGGAAGATCAGGTTGCGCCCCGGCACGAAGGTCGTGGGCAGGCCGGCATCGTCGAAGGCGATCTCGCTCTCGCGGGTCAGCGCCGTCTCGGAGATCGCGCCGAGCGCCGTGAGGTCGAGGACATGATCGCAGCAGAGGCGGGCGGCATGGCGGGCGGAGAGCGCGGGCAGCTTGGCGCGGATCGTCTCGCGGCATTGCATCTCGACATGATGGCGCTGGCCATAGTCGAAGCCGATCGTCTCGACCGCCTCGAAGCGTTCGAGCGCCCAGGCGAGCGCGGTGGTCGAATCCTGCCCGCCGGAGAACAGCACGAGGGCGCGGGAATTGCCCAAGCCGGAACCTTTCAGTCGAACAGGCTCGATACGCTGGTTTCGCTCGCGGTGCGCTCGATCGCCTCGCCCATCAGCCCGGCGATCGAGATGACGCGGATGTTGCGGGCGACCTTCACCGCCTCGGTCGGCATGATCGAGTCGGTGATGACCAGTTCCTTGAGCTTGGAGGAGGCGATGCGCGCCACCGCCCCGCCCGAGAGCACGCCATGGGTGATGTAGGCATAGACCTCCTTGGCACCCTGCTCGAGCAGGGCGTCGGCGGCGTTCACCAGCGTGCCGCCGGAATCGACGATGTCGTCGATCAGGATGCAGGAGCGGCCCTCGACCGAGCCGATGATGTTCATCACCTCCGATTCGCCGGGCCGGTCGCGGCGCTTGTCGACGATGGCGAGCGGGGCATCGATGCGCTTGGCGAGCGCGCGCGCGCGCACCACGCCGCCGACGTCCGGCGAGACGACCATGGCGTTCTTCCACTCCAGCCGGTCCTTGATGTCGCGCGCCATCAGCGGCGCGCCGAACAGGTTGTCGGTCGGGATGTCGAAGAAACCCTGGATCTGGCCGGCATGGAGATCGAGCGTCAGCACGCGGTCGACGCCGGCATGGGTGATCAGGTTGGCGACGAGCTTGGCCGAGATCGGCGTGCGGCCGGACGCGCGCCGGTCCTGCCTCGCATAGCCGAAATAGGGGATCACCGCGGTGATGCGGCGCGCCGAGGAGCGGCGCAGCGCATCGGTGATGATCAGCAATTCCATCAGATGGTCATTGGTCGGGAAGGAGGTCGACTGGATGACGAAGACATCCTGCCCGCGCACGTTCTCCTGGATCTCGACGAAGACCTCCATGTCGGCGAAGCGCCGGACCGAGGCCCTGGTGAGGGGAATGCTGAGATGGTTGCAGATCGCTTCGGCGAGCGGCCGGTTGGAATTGCCGGCGACGACTTTGAAGTGAGAGGCCATGCCGTGGCGCACCGTTGCAATTGGCTCGAGCAGATGCCGGCTTCGCCGGCTCAATTCGAACGGCTCTTAACAGCGCGCCCGGGCAGAGTCGACCGCTGCGCTGCAATATCGGTGAGCAAAAAACCTGGGGGGCATCGCGGCGGGGCCTGACGGCCCGGCTCAGCTCTTCTTCCCGTCCGTGGCGGCGAGCCGGGTGCCTGCGCGTGCGGGCGCCTCGGCGGCCGGCGCGGTCACGAGGAAGCCCGCGATCGCGTCCATCGAGTCGGAAGCCGCCTTGGCGACGACGGTCCGGTCGATGCCGGCCCAGGGATCGGAGCCGCCGCTGCGCCGGCCGATGCTCTCGCCCTGGACGCGCTGGGCGCGCTGGCGCGTCGAATCATAGACGTCCCAGACGAAGGCGAGCGCGGTCTGGCCGTCCTCGGTCGGCTGGGCGGTGAGATAGCCCCTGACGCGGAAGCGCGCCGGCTTGTCGCCGGCGACGATCTCCATCCGGCGCTCGGCGGCGGCCTCGCCGAGGAGGCCGGCGAAGCTCGTGGTGACGTCCTCGGGCGCGCCGGAGATGCTCTGCACCGAGACCGGGACGCCGGGCGCATCGACGCGCGGGCGGGCCGCGCTCTGGCTGGTTTCCTGGCAGCCGGCGAGCGCCAGCGCGAGAACCGGCCCCAGCGCGAGGCCGCTCAAACGGTTGATCATGACGTCTCCCGCCCTTGGGGCCGTGGATCGTTTCGCGTTTCCCTGTACGCTGTTTCTAGGCCCAACCGCCGGCGAGGTCCAGATCGGCGGCCGGCGCCGGCCTCCCGGCGCGATTGCGGCCCGGTGCGGGGCTGCCTATAGGCTGGTCCGCGGAAGTTTCGCGCCCCGAAGGGAGAAAGCCATGGTCAACCCCGGCAACCGCATCCTCGACGACATCGCCCGCCTCGCGACGGATGCCGCCGGCGCGGCGCAGGGCGTGCGCCGCGAGGTCGAGACGGTGGTGAAGACGCAGATCGAGCGGCTGCTGCGCGATCTCGACGTCGTCACCCGCGAGGAGTTCGAGGCGGTGCGCGAGATGGCGCTGATCGCCCGTGCGGAGAACGACAGGCTCGCGGAGCGGCTGAAGGCGCTGGAGGAGCGCGCCGGCAAGCCCTGACGCCCGGCGCCGTTCACCCGCGCGACATGTCCACAACCATGTGCTGTGGACAGCCCTTCCGGGGGATTGAGCCGGCTGCCCGAATCCGAAGAGCGTCGCGCTGTGTTGGGAGCGTCACAGCGCCTGCGCTATCGTCGGTGGAAAGACTTGATTCGTCGGGCGGATTCGTCATGCCCCGCCGGATGGGAACGCCTCTCGCGAGGGATTCCGGGGTGTTGTGTTGCTTCAGGCTTTCCAGTCGCCGTGTCCTTCTTCTCGAACGCGCCGGAGCCTTGCGCTCCGGAAGGTGGACCCCAGGGCATGATGGACCTCGATTTGGATGCCGGACCGGATCGGCCCTCCAACCCTCTCGACCTGTTCGAACGCCTCGCCGCTCTCAACGACTGGTCCTTCGATCGCGACAGCGAGGATGAATTGTCGGTCGCCGTGACCGGCGGCTGGGCGGAATACCATGTCGCGATCACCTGGCTCGCCGAGGTGGAGGCGCTGCATATCGCCTGCGCCTTCGATCTCAAGGTGCCGGAGCGGCGGCGCGGCGAGGTGCTGCAGCTCGTCAGCCTCGTCAACGAGCAGCTCTGGCTCGGCCATTTCGATCTCTGGAGCAGCGAGAGCGTGGTGATGTACCGCCATGCGCTCCTGCTCTCCGGCGGGGCCGAGCCGACCGAGGGGCAGGCGGCGGCGCTGGTGGGAACCGCGGTCGAGGCCTGCGAGCGCTACTATCAGGCATTCCAGTTCGTCGTCTGGGCCGGCAAGACCGCGAAGGAAGGCATGGAAGGCGCGATCCTCGAGACGGTCGGCGAAGCCTGAGCCGGCGCGGCCGGGCTTGACCCGGCCTGCCGTTGCAGGCTCTGGTCCCGGAACGTCCCGTTCCCAAGCGACGAGAACCGCCATGTCCAATCCCCTTCCGCAATCGCTCGTCCTGATCGGCGCGGGCAAGATGGGCGGCGCGATGCTGGAAGGCTGGCTGCGCATCGGCATCGATCCGAAGGGGATCAGCCTGGTCGATCCCAAGCCCTCGGACGAGATGGTCGCGCTCGCCCAGGAGAAGGGCATGCGGCTCAACCCCGCCGCGAAGGAGCTGCCCGCCGCCGAGGTCGTCGTGCTCGCGACCAAGCCGCAGATGCTCGATACCGCCGCGCCCGCGGTGCAGGCCTTCATCCATCCCCGCACGCTCCTGATCTCGATCCTCGCCGGCAAGACGCTCGGCGATCTCTCAGCCCGCCTGCCGAACGCGAACGCGATCATCCGCGCCATGCCGAACCTGCCGGCCTCGGTGCAGCGCGGCGCCACGGCGGCGGCGCCCGGCAAGGGCGTGAGCGCGGCCCAGCGCGCCACCGCCGACGCGCTGCTCGCCAGCATCGGCCGGGTCGAATGGCTCGACGACGAGGGGCTGATCGACGCGGTGACGGCGGTGTCGGGCTCGGGGCCGGCCTATGTCTTCCATCTGGTCGAATGCCTGGCGGCTGCGGGCCGGGATGCCGGCCTGCCGGCCGATGTCGCCGAGCGGCTGGCGCGGGCGACCGTGGAGGGAGCCGGCGAACTCTTGTTCCAGTCGCCCCTGCCGCCCGGCACGCTGCGCCAGAACGTGACCTCGCCCGGCGGCACCACCGCCGCCGCGCTCGAGGTGCTGATGGCCGGGGACGGCATGGCGCCGCTGCTCGCCAGGGCGGTGGCTGCCGCCAAACGCCGCGCCGGCGAGCTTTCCGGCTGATCCGCCTTCCGCATGCCACGATAGCGGCTTAAATCTCCGTCGCCGCGAAGCGAGAGGAGCTGTCCCATGGCCCGCAAGCCCGTTTCCACCCCGCCCGTTTCCACCCCGCCCGAGTCCAGGCCGGTCGATCCGCGCAGGCGCGTGGTCGACGCCCTGATGAAGCTTGCCGCGGAAGAGCACTGGGACCGGATCGAGCTCACGGACATCGCCGCCGAGGCGGGGCTGACGCTGGCTGAGCTGCGCGGGCTGTTCCCCTCCAAGCTTGCCATGCTGGGCGCCCTGACCCGGATCGTCGACGAGGCCGTCCTCGCCGATACGTCCGACGATCTCGCCGGCGAGCCGGTGCGGGAGCGGATGTTCGACCTCGTCATGCGCCGGCTCGACGCGATGGCGCCCTACAAGGCGGCGTTGCGCCGGATCGCGCCCGCCTTGCGCCGCGATCCGCTGGCGCTAGCGGCGCTCAACCGGGGCGCGCTCAATTCCTGGCGCTACATGCTGGCCTCGGCCGGCATTCCGACCGAGGATTCGCTGGGTGCCGTGCGCGTGCAGGGCGCGGTGCTGCTGATGGCGCGGGTTTCCGAGGCTTGGCTGCATGACGACGAGCCGGAGCAGTCGAAGACCATGGCCCGGCTCGACCGTGAGCTCAAGACCGCCGGGCGCATCATGGCCCGCGTCGAGGACGTCCACCGGCTGACGGCGCCGTTCCGGGGGCTGGCGCGCGCGCTCTGCGCGGGGCGGCCGCCGAAGGGGCGGCGGCGCGAGCGCGCCTCCGCGCGCGGCGAGGACAACGAGGATTACGCGCCGGCGATCTGACCGGGCGGATGCGGGCCTGAACGGGGGGAAGCTTGAACGAAACGTCCGAAGTCGCCGCGCCGATCGGTTTTGCGGATTTCATGAAGGTCGACATTCGCGTCGGCACCATCGTCGAGGCCGAAGCCTATCCGGAAGCGCGCAAACCCGCGATCAAGCTCGTCATCGATTTCGGCGGCACGATCGGCCGCAGGAAATCCTCCGCCCAGCTCACCAGGCACTACCGGCCGGAGGAGCTGCCCGGCCGGCAGGTTCTCGCCGTGGTGAATTTCCCGCCGCGTCAGATCGGCAAGTTCATGTCCGAGGTGCTGACGCTCGGCGTCCCCGATGCCGATGGCGAGGTCGTGCTGATCGGCCCGGGACACGGCGTGCCGGAGGGCGGGCGGCTGTTCTAGGGCGCCGTGCGTCAGCCGGCGCGCGCCGCGGTCACCGCCCCGCTGCGCTGCTTCAGCACGCCCTCGACCAATTCCAGCGCCAGGAAGCGCGCCGGATCGGCCGGCCCCGGCAGCAGCAATTGCCCCGGCGGCAGCACCTTGAAGCCGAAGCGGGCGTAATAGGGCTGGTCGCCCACCAGCATCATCAGGTCGTGCCCGGCCGCGCGGGCGGCCTCGATCGAGCGCTCCATCAGCGCAGCCCCGATCCCCCGGCCCTCGAAGGCGGGATCGACCGTCAGCGGCCCGAGCATCAGCGCCCTGTGGCCGCCGGCCAGGACCGGCGTCACCTTGACCGAGCCGACGAGGAAGGTGCCGACATGGGCCGCGAAGGACAGCGCCGGATCGGGCGGCACGCCCTCGCGCAGGCGAAAGGCTGTGCGGGCGAAGCGGCCGGGGCCGAAGGCGCGCTCGTGCAGGCGCTCGATCGCGGCGGCGTCCGCGGGCACTTCGTGGCGGATGGTCAGGGGCAGGGATGTCATGACGATGCTGCTGCGAGGCGGGAGGCGAGTAGGCTTGAGCGAAGGCAGGCGCGTGCGGGCGCCATGCCGGGCGGGCGCATTCAGCGCGCCGGTCGTCGCAGGTCTCGCAATCCGGGCCCGATCATCATGACAGCGCCTCTACAGCATCGGGCCGGAAAGGGGAAACGGAAAAATCCGATGCGTCGACGGCTCACCAGTCCACGGCGGGCGGCTCTCCGGCGGCGATCTCCGCCAGCCGCCGCCGCGTCCCCGGCGTCGTGCCCTCCGGCAGGCGCTCCAGCGGAAAGAAGCCGGCCTCGGCGATCTCACGGTCCGGCTGCTTGACGCGTTCGACCCGGAATCGGCTGAGGACATAGACGGCGACGTGATCGCGGCGCGAGACCCTGCGGTTGAAGAAGATCCCGTGCAGGCGCGGCCGCGCGGTCGCGACAAGGCCCGCCTCCTCCGCCAATTCGCGCGCCAGCGCATCCTCCGCCGTCTCCCCGGTCTCGACGCCGCCACCGGGAAAATGCCAGCCGGATACATAGGTATGGCGGACCAGGAAGACCTCGCCGCGCTCGTTGAGGGCAACGGCACGAACACCCAGCGTCATCCCGCGCGCGAAGCGGAAATAAAGGTGCAGCAGCCGCCTCTGCAGGCGCTGCGCCGGCGGCGTTGGCCGATCCGGACCGGCGTTCGTCTGGTGCGCGGGCGGCTGCATCCGGGCATTTCCCAAGGGCGGGTTAATCATCCATGCGAAAATTGCATGGCGAACCATCTGGCAGGTCGTTTGTTCTGCCACAAACGCGCCCCAAATAAGGCCGATATCGCCGCGCATCGACAGGACCGAAGACCATGCTGCTCACCTTCATCATCGCCCGCCTCAAGGCCAAGCCGGCCTATGTCTGGAAGCCCGCCATCACGCTGACCGATTCGCGCATCGTGTCGGAACTGACCGGCGCCGCCAACTGAGGCCCCCCCGCCTGTTCGAAGTCCGGGCGCGCCGCCGGCGCGCTTGACTGACGACCTCCTGCGGGGGCAAGCGCTTGAGCGTGTTCAAGCTCGCGCATCTGTCCGACCCGCATCTGGGCCCGCTCGCCGGGTTTTCGCTGCATCAGCTCCTCGGCAAGCGCGCCACCGGCTATGTCAACTGGCGGCGCAAGCGCCGTCATGCCCATGACATGGATATCCTGGCGCGGATCGTCGCCGACATCCATGCTGAGGCCCCCGACCACATCGCCGTGACCGGCGACGTCGCCCATCTCGGCCTGCCGAGCGAATTCAACACGGCAAGCGCTTTCCTCGACGCGCTCGGCCCGCGCGAGAGGGTCTCCTTCGTGCCCGGAAACCACGATGCCTATGCCCGCTCCTCGCTGAAGCCGCTGGCGGGGCTGCTCGCGCCGTGGACCGCCGATGACGCGGGCAAGCCCGGCTATCCCTGGTATCGCCGGCGCGGGCCTGTCGGCCTGATCGGCGTCAACAGCGCCGTGCCGACCCTGCCGCTGATGGCGACTGGCCGCGTCGGCAGCGAGCAGATCGCCCGGACCGGCGCGCTGCTCGACCGCGCCCGCGACGAGGGGCTGATCCGCATCGTGCTGATCCATCACCCGCCTTATCGCGGCGGGGCGAAGCGCGGCCGCGAGCTCACCGATGCCGCCGCCTTCGAGGCCATGCTGAAGGACAAGGGCGCCGACCTCGTCATCCATGGCCATAACCACAATTTCTCGCTGGCCCGGCGGCCCGGCCCCGGCCGCGACGTGCCGATCGTCGGCGTGCCCTCCGCCTCGCTCGGCCCGCACGGCCATGGCGAGCTCGGCACCTGGCATCTCTTCCGCATCGAAGGCGATGCGCTGCAACCCCGGATCACGCTGGAGCAGCGGGGGCTTGCGGCCGACGGCAGCATCATCCACCGCCAGGAGACCGTGCTGCACCCGCCGTGACGGATGCGCCGCCGGCTCAGACGCAGCGCCCGCCATCGACGGGCAGCACCGAGCCCGTCACCATCTCGGCCTCCTCGGAGCACAGGAACAGCGCCGCATTGGCGATGTCCTGCGGCGTCGAGAAGCGGCCCCAGGGAATCGTCGCGGTGAAGGCCTTGCGCCGCTCCGGCGTATCCTCGCCCATGAAGGCGGCGAGAAGCGGCGTCTCGCCCGCCACCGGCGCGATCGCGTTGACGCGGATCCTGTCCGGCGCGAGCTCGACCGCCATCGACTGCGAGATCAGGTTCACCGCCGCCTTCGAGCCGTTGTACCAGGTCAGGCCGGGCCGCGGGCGCAGGCCCGCCGTCGAGCCGATATTGAGGATGACGCCGCCGCCATGCGCGCGGAAATGCGGCACGATCGCCCGCGCCATCAGATAGATCGCCTTGACGTTGACGGCGAAGATCCGGTCGAACTCCGCCTCCGCCACCTCGGTCATCGGCTGGTTGCGATGGGTGGTGCCGGCATTGTTGACGACGATGTCGAGCCGCCCGACCCGGCCGAGGATCTTTTCGACCGCCCGGTCGACGCTCTTCGCCCTGGCGACGTCGCAGGTCACGGCGAAGGCCTTGCGGCCGATCGCTTTGGCGGCCGCGCTCGCCTTGGCGCCGTCGATGTCGACGACCGCGACGCGCGCGCCCTCGCGCACGAAAGTCTCGGCGATACCGAAGCCGAAGCCCTGCGCCGCCCCCGTCACCAGCGCCGTCCTGCCCTTGAGTCTCATGGTCGCCTCCCCTTTAAGCCCCGATCTCTTCGCGCAGCATTTCCAGCTCCAACCAGCGCTCCTCGGCCTCGCCAACCTCGCGCGTGACCTCTTCCAGCCGCGCCGTGGCCTTCGCGAAGAGCTTCGGATCGCGCGTATAGAGATCGCCCGCCACGGCGGCGTTGAGCCTGGCCGCCTCGGCCTGCAACGTCTCGATCGTCTTCGGCAGCGTCTCCAGCGCGTGCTTCTCGTTGAAGGAGAGCCTGCGCCGGGACGCGGGCGCAGCCGGCGCCGGCGAAGCCACGGCCTTCGGCGCGGCCTTCTCCAACGCCCTCGCCTTGGCGCCGACGCCGCGCCCGCGCTGCGCCAGCATGTCGGAATAGCCGCCGGCGAACTCGGTCCAGACGCCGTCGCCGTCCGAGATCAGCACGGAAGAGACGACGCGGTCGAGGAAATCGCGGTCATGGCTGACCAGCAGCACCGTGCCCTGGTAATCGGCGAGCAGCTCCTGCAGCAGGTCGAGCGTCTCGAGGTCGAGATCGTTGGTCGGCTCGTCGAGCACCAGGAGGTTGGCGGGCCTGGCGAGCGCACGGGCCAGCATCAGCCGCCCGCGCTCTCCCCCTGAGAGCGCGCCGACCGGCGTGCCGCGCTGGATCGGCTGGAACAGGAAGTCCTTCATATAGGAGACGACATGGCGCGGCTGGCCGCCCACCATCACCTGGTCCGAACCGCCGCCGGTCAGCGCATCGCCGAGCGGGGTTGCCGGATCGAGGCTTTCGCGGCGCTGGTCGAGCGTCACCATCTCCAGCGCCGTGCCGAGCTTCACCCGGCCGGAATCGGGGAGAAGCGCGCCGGTCAGGAGGTTGATCAGCGTGGTCTTGCCGGCGCCGTTCGGCCCGACGATGCCGATCCGGTCGCCCCGCGCCACCCTGAGCGACAGGTTCTTGACGACCGTGTTGTCGCCATAGGCCTTGGTGAGGTTCACCGCCTCGATCACGAGCTTTCCGGAGGTCTGCGCCTCGCCGGCCTCGAGCCTCACGTTCCCGGTCGCGGCGCGGGCGGTGCGGCGCTCTTCGCGCAGCGCATGGAGCTCGCCGAGCCGGCGCTGGTTACGGGTGCGCCGCGCGCTGACGCCGTAGCGCAGCCAGTCCTCCTCGCGGGCGATCTTGCGATCGAGCTTGTGCCGCTCGAGCTCCTCCTGCGCGAGAACCTCGTCGCGCCAGGCTTCGAACGCCCCGAATCCCTTCTCGATCCGCCGCGTCACGCCGCGATCGAGCCAGACGGTGGCGCGCGACAGCGCGGTCAGGAAGCGCCGGTCATGGCTGATCAGCACCATGGCCGATCGCAGCGACTGAAGCTCCTGCTCCAGCCATTCGATCACGGCGAGATCGAGATGGTTGGTCGGCTCGTCGAGCAGCAGGATGTCCGGCTCCGGTGCCAGGACCCGCGCCAGCGCGGCGCGACGCCCCTCGCCGCCCGACATCGAAGCCGGATCCTCCCTGCCGGTCAGGCCGAGCTCGCCCAAAAGATATTGCGCGCGATAGGCATCGTCGCCCGGTCCAAGCCCGGCCGCGACATAGGAAAGCGCGCTGTCGTAGCCGGTGAAGTCCGGCTCCTGCGGCAGGTAGCGGATGGTCACGCCCGGCTGGACGAAGCGCTCCACATGGTCCGGCTCGACGAGCTCCGCCGCGATCTTGAGCAGCGTCGACTTGCCCGAGCCGTTGCGGCCGACAAGGCAGACGCGCTCCCCGGCCGAAACCGCGATCTCGGCGGCTTCGAGCAGGGGCTGCCCGCCGAAGGTGAGCGCGACGTCGCGCAGATGCAGCAAGGGAGCCATGATCCGTCCTGTGTCCTGAGCCTGCGGTCCGAGGCGTCTTGGCGCGAAGCGGCCTCGATCCGCAAGAGATCAGCCGAACGGGTCGATCGGGAGCCGTTCCGTGCGCCGGCGAGCCGACCTCAGATGCCCCGCATCAAGCCGCCATCGACCCGGATGTTTTGCCCGGTGATGTAACCGGCACCGTCCGAGGCGAGGAAGGCAATCGTCGCCGCCATCTCCTCGGATGTCCCGTAGCGGCCCATCGGAACGCTGCGCTGGCGCTCCTCGGTGGCCGGCAGGCTGTCGATCCAGCCCGGCAGGACGTTGTTCATGCGCACGTTGTTCGGCCCGTAGCGGTCGGCGAACAGCTTGGTGTAGGCGGCGAGCCCCGCCCGGGCCACCGCCGATGTCGGAAACAGCGCGCTCGGCTCGAAGGCCCAGGCCGTCGAGATGTTGATGATCGACCCGCCATTCTGCTTCACCATCACCGGGGCGACGAGCCGCACCGGCCGGACGACGTTGAGGAAATAGGTGTCGAAGCCAGTGTGCCACTGCTCGTCCGTGATCTCCAGGATATCCGCGCGCGGCCCGTGGCCGGCACTGTTGACCAGCACGTCGATCCGGCCCCAGGCATCGACGACCGTGTCGACGAGCCGCTTCAGATCGTCGGGCGACTGGTTCGAGCCCGTCACGCCGAGCCCGCCGAGTTCGCCGGCGAGCGCCGCGCCCTTGCCTGACGACGACAGGATCCCGACGCGATATCCGTCTCTGGCGAGGCGGCGCGCCGCTGCCGCGCCCATGCCGCTGCCCGCGGCTGTTATGATGGCGACCTTGTTGTCCATGGCTCATCGCTTCCAAAAGCTGTCGGATGGCTGCCCATCCTGAACCAGACCGACCGCTTTGGTAAGGCGATCCGCCGCCCTAGCGGAACAGGCGTTCGCCTTCCATGTCGACGATCTGCTGGCCCTTCACCAGCGTGAAATCGGCCGCCTCCGCCTGCCCCGGAAAGCGATCGGCGCGGATGAAGCGATGGCTCTTGGTCTCGCCTTCGACGACCTTCTCGATCACGCCGCAGAGCTGGTATTGCCCGCCCTCCTGATAAGGCGTCGCATGGATGGTGAAGCCGTTGTGCTCGATCGTCTTGACCGGTCCGGCGGGCTTCTCCTCGGCCGGCTTGCGGCCGCCGAACAGCGATTTCAGGAAGGACATGGCGCGCGCTCTCCTCGAACCCGGACAGCCGGGCGATACGGGGCAGGTCGACAAAGGGCACCGCGGCGCCCTTGTCCCGGTCAGTTGTCGAGGAAGCTCCTGAGCTTCCGCGAGCGGCTCGGATGCTTCAGCTTGCGCAGCGCCTTCGCCTCGATCTGGCGGATGCGCTCGCGGGTGACGCTGAACTGCTGGCCGACCTCTTCCAGCGTGTGGTCGGTGTTCATGCCGATGCCGAAGCGCATGCGCAGCACGCGCTCCTCGCGCGGGGTGAGCGAGGCCAGAACCCGCGTCGTGGTCTCGCGCAGGTTCGACTGGATCGCCGCGTCGATCGGCAGGATCGCGTTCTTGTCCTCGATGAAGTCGCCGAGATGCGAATCCTCCTCGTCGCCGATCGGGGTTTCGAGCGAGATCGGCTCCTTGGCGATCTTCAGGACCTTGCGCACCTTCTCCAGCGGCATGGCGAGCTTCTCGGCCAGCTCCTCCGGGGTCGGCTCGCGGCCGATCTCGTGCAGCATCTGGCGCGAGGTCCGCACGATCTTGTTGATCGTCTCGATCATATGGACCGGGATGCGGATGGTGCGGGCCTGGTCGGCGATCGAGCGGGTGATCGCCTGCCGGATCCACCATGTAGCGTAGGTGGAAAACTTATAACCCCGGCGGTACTCGAACTTGTCGACCGCCTTCATCAGGCCGATATTGCCTTCCTGGATCAGGTCGAGGAACTGCAGGCCGCGATTGGTGTACTTCTTGGCGATCGAGATCACGAGACGAAGGTTCGCCTCGATCATCTCCTTCTTCGCCTGCCGCGCCTCGCGCTCGCCCTTCTGGACCATCAGCACGATCTTGCGGAATTCCTGGATCTCGAGCCCGGTCTCGGAGGCGAGCGTGTGCACCTCCTCGCGCAGGTCCTTGATCCGGTCCTTCTCGGCGGCGACGAATTCCTTCCAGCCGCGCGAGCCGAGCTTGGAGACGCGCAGGAGCCATTTCGGATCGAGCTCGCCGCCGACATGCTGCTTGAGGAAATCCTCGCGCGCCACGCCATAGCTCTCGGCGAGGCGCAGGAGCCGCGTCTCATGGCCGATCAGGCGCTTGTTGATGTCGTAGAGCTGCTCGACCAGGGCCTCGATGCGGTTGTTGTTGAGCGAGAGCGACTTCACCGCGGTGATGATGTCGTCCTTCAGCTTCTTGTACTTGCGATCCTGCGAGGGCGAGAGCTTGGCGTTCTCCAGCCGGCCGGCGATGTCCTGGTCCTGCAGGCGGCGCAGCTTCTTGTAGTCGTCGGCGATGGCGTTGAAGGTTTCGAGCACGCGCGGCTTGAGCTCGGCCTCCATGGCCGAGAGCGACACGTTGTTCTCCATGTCGTCTTCGTCCATCTCCGGGGCGGCTTCGCCCTCCGGAGTTTCGGCCGGCTCGCTCTCCTCGGCCTCCCCCTCGGCGGCGACGGCCGGGTTCTTGCCGTCGGGGCCGGCATAGGTCGCTTCGAGGTCGATGATGTCGCGCAGCAGCACCTTGGCTTCGTTGAGCTCGTCGCGCCAGATGATGATCGCCTGGAAGGTCAGCGGGCTCTCGCAGAGCCCGGCGATCATCGCCTCGCGCCCGGCCTCTATGCGCTTGGCGATGGCGATCTCGCCCTCGCGCGAGAGCAGCTCGACCGAGCCCATCTCGCGCAGATACATCCGCACGGGGTCGTCGGTGCGCTCGGTCGGTTCGAGATTGCGCTTGGTCTCGGCCGGCAGCGTCTGGCGCGAGGCGTCGACGAGGTCGCCGCTCTCGGCCTCCTCCTCCTCGCCGTCCTTGCGGTTGGCGCGCTCCTCGCCGGCCGCTTCCGGATCCTCGTTGTCGACGACGTTGATGCCCTGCTCGCTGAGCTGGCCGAGCACGTCCTCGATCTGCTCGGAGGAGAATTCCTCCGAGGGCAAAACCTCGTTCAGTTCGTCATAGGTGACATAGCCGCGCTTCTTGGCGAGCTTGATCATCCGCCGGACCGCCTGATCGGTCAGGTCGAGCAGGGGGCCGTCGGTCGTCGGGGGCGCATCCGGCACGACCTGATCGGTCTTTTCCCGTTCGCTCGCTTTCGTCGCCATCAATCAGCGCTCCGCAGTCGCGCCGGCCATGGCCCGCGAGCCATATACCGACGCATAAAAGGGTGGCGCGACCGCAGGCCCGGCGCGCTCACCCAACCAAATCCAGTCGCAGATGGCACCAGACGTCGTTGACGAATCGTGAACCATCCCGACAACGCGCGCGCCGAACCATGCGTCGGGCCCTTCGCCGGGCTTTTTCAATCCTCGGACATGGCCTCAGTGCCTTCGATCGTCTCGAGGCGGGCCTTCACGTCCTTGATCCAGGCGAAATTGGCTTCGGTCGCATCGTCAGCCAAGGCGCGCTCGGCTGCTCTCAACTCGCTATTTAGCGTTCGCGCGCGATGATGCAAGACGATGGCCTGATGAATCGAGTCGAAAACCGATTCAGGATCAGCGTCTTGCGCGAGCTTGCGCCGCTCCGCCGGCCCGGTCACGGCCATCAGATGGCCGTGCGCCTCCCGGACGCGCGGCTGGGCCAGCCGATTCGCCAGCGCCTCCCGGTCGAGCCTGTCCTCGACCGAATCGAGCAGCGCCTGCCGCAGCCGCTCGGCCGCCGGCCCGTCGAGCGCAAGCTCGGCGATCTCGTCGGCGCAGCGCAGAATCAGCTCGGGATGGCTCGCCAGCGCGAGCAGGATGAAGGCTTCGCGCCGGTCCTCGCCGCTGAGCTTCGCCACCAGCCGCGATTGCGTCAGCGCGCTCGAGGCCCTGAGCGGACCGGCGAGCCAGGGCGGCACCTGCCGGCCGAACCCGCCACGCGGCAGCCCGGCCCCTCCCCGGCCGCCCCGGAAGCCGGCGGCCCCGCCTCCGCGGACCGGCGCCGCGCCGGCGAAGAGCTGCGCCAGCCGCTCGTCCATCTCGCGGCGGTAATGCCTGCGCGTCGTCTCGTCGCGGATCTGGGACAGCGGCTCCTTCAGCCGCCGCTCGAAGGCGGCGCGCCGCTCCGGCGTATCGAGCGGGCCGGCCTCGACCTCGCGCTGCCAGAGCATGTCGACCAGCGGGCGCGCCGCGCCGACGACCTCCGCGATCGCCTGCCGCCCGCCGGCACGGGCGAGGTCGTCCGGGTCCTGCCCGTCCGGCAGCAGGGCGAAGGAGAGCGATTTTCCCGGCTCCAGCAGCGGCAGCGCCAGGTCGATCGCGCGGCTTGCGGCCTTGCGGCCGGCCTTGTCGCCGTCGAGGCAGATCACCGGCTCGTCGGCCATGCGCCAGAGCAGCCCGAGCTGGTCCTCGGTCAGCGCCGTGCCGAGCGGCGCCACCGTCTGCGGGAAGCCCGAGAGCGCCATGGCGATGACGTCGACATAGCCCTCGACCACGATCGCCTGCCCGGTGTCGTGCGCGGCCTTGCGGGCATTGTGATGGTTGAACAGCAGATGGCCCTTGTGGAAGAGCGGCGTCTCCGGCGAGTTCAGGTATTTCGCCGCCACCTCCGCGCTCATCGCCCGCCCGCCGAAGGCGACGACGCGCCCGCGCGCATCGTGGATCGGGAACATCACCCGGTCGCGGAAGCGGTCATAGGGCACGGCGATCTCCTCGCCATGCACGAGCAGCCCGGCTTGCGTCATCAGCTCGGCCGAGACGCCCTTGCCGGCGAGATGGTCGCGTAGCGCGAAGCGATCGGCAGGGCCGTAGCCGAGGCGGAAGCGCGTGCGCGCCTCGCCGTCGAGGCCACGTGAAGCGAGATAGCGCCGGGCGGCCACGCCGCGATCGCCCATCAGCTCGGTCTCGAAGAACTGCGCCGCGAGCTCGACGACCTCGTGCAGCCCCTTGCGCTGCTCCTCCCGCGCTTGCGCCTCCGCGGTGATCTTCGGCAGGACGACGCCGGCTTCCGCCGCGAGCTTCTCGACGGCTTCGGGAAAGGAGAGCCCCTCGGTCTCCATCACGAACTTGAAGATGTCGCCGTTCTTGCCCGAGGAGAAATCGAAGAACGACGCCTTCTGGTCGTTGACGAAGAAGGAGGGCGTCTTCTCGGCGTTGAAGGGCGAAAGCCCCTTCCATTCGCGCCCCGCCTTCTGCAGGCGCACGCGCTTTCCCACGACCGCCGAGACAGGCAGCCGCGCCTTGATCTCCTCAAGGACGGAGGGCGGGAATTTCATGCCGTCTTATCTGGCCCCTGCGGCGCATCTTGCCAACCGCTGCGATGCGCTACGCCGGGCTTATGGGCCATATCCACATGAAGCGCGACCCGCCGGGCTTCCTAGACCCAAACCCAGCGGCAGCGGCGAACGCTGCGGCCGAAGCTGTCGCGGTGCACACGGCAGACCTGGCGCCTCTGGCGGCCGCGCTGGAGCTGCGGCGGACGACGCCAGTACCGATCCCGATGATGCGGAGGCCGGTTCCAGCTCTGGCCCTGCTGGGCCCAATCGACCGGCGTCCCCTCGGGCAAGGCGACCTCGGGCGCCGCCGACGCTTGCAGCGTTTGCGCATCGCTGGCGCGACTGGCGCCGGCACCGATCGCAACCGCGACCAAACCAAGCAAGAACGACCGCCGTTCCATGGAGCTCTCCTCCTTCACGTCGAACATCCGAAATAGACCCGGCGCCGTGACGGCCACCGCCGGCCGGTGCGCTCAGCGGCCCGGCGGCGGGCGGCGATGCCGCGGCGGCGGCGGCAGCGGCCGCCGGTTGCGTTGCCGGCGCCGATGCCAGTTGGTCCGGCGCGATCGCGGGGCGGCCGGCTCCGGGCGGGGATCGCCCGGTGCGCGCGGCTGCGGCGGACCTTGCGTGAACGCGACGGAGGCGGTGTCGAGAGCCGCCCTCGCCTCGCCGGAGAGCTCGTCGGCAGCGGCGGCCCGGCTCAGCGCCGCGAGGCCGGCGAGGCCGAGCACGGCCGTCAGGAAATCTCTTCTGTTCATCGTGGAACGCCCACCCTCTAGCCCAAATCCGTTTCCGCAGCCCTGATAGGCGATTCGGTCGCAGACATCACGCCCGCACCCGGCCGAGCTTGCCGGTGCACGCTTCAGCCCTGCACCGTGCTTTCGCATTCCTCGGCGAAGGACTGCGCGAGGCCGCGCTCGCGCGCCTCGGTCGGACTGTAGCCGAACTCGCGCCGGAAAGCCCGGCTGAACGTCGAGTGATCGACGAAGCCGACCTCGTTGCCGATGGCGTGGATGGAGAGCGTTTCGGTATGCGCGCTCAACCGCCGATGCGCCTCGCGCAGGCGCTCCCTGTTGATGAAATGAGCCACCCCGCCGCTCTGCTCGAACAGCCGGTAGAGCTTCGAGCGCGACATCGCGAGCAGCCGGGCGAGCCCTTCGGGCCCGAAATCGGGGGAGGCCATGTTCTGGCGCACGACGCTGCGCACCCTGTCGACCAGGGCCGACCCCAGCACGGGCCGTGCCGGCTCGACGGCGGCCGGCGCGGGGGCGAGGCAGGCGGCGACGAGCGCCCTGGTCGGCGCCTCGAGGCTCGCGGCCTGCTCCGGGCCGAGGTGAGGCAGGGACCGGACGAGCCCGTCCATGTAGCGGGAGAGCAGGGGCGCAAGCTCCCGGCTCACCGCGACGTCATGGCCCTTCTCGCAGCACGGCTCCTCGGCCGGGCGCCGATCGCGCGGGAGATGGAGGGTGATGATTTCGCCGTCCCGGACCCGCCGCTCGAGGGCCAGGGCCGGCGACCGAACGCACAGTTCCTCGCGCGGGGTTCCATCGCCCGCCCGCGTCCGCACCAGCACCACGCAGCAATGATCCGGATCGGATTTCGGGCGATGCCACCATTGCCGCGCCGGCACGCCGGAGAAGACGGCATGCGTCAGGACGATCTCCCCCAGGGTCCAGGAGGAGAAGGCAGCGCCGAATCCCGCCGAGGCTTCGCATGTCGGAAGACGCGCGTTTCCCTCCTCGTCGAGGGGCCGCCAAGCGTCGAACTGGACATCGACCGGCAAAGTCTCCGTGTAAAAATGCAGTGTCGAGAAAACGCCGGCCTTATCTCCCAGGCCATCATGAGAAACAATCGTCATATGCCCCCCGGCCTGCATCATTCTACTTAAGAAATATTCCAATCAGATTCATTTGATAAAGCCCTCGCACATCAACGAGCCTAAATCGAGTGACATTTTTTTAATCTGTCTTACTTGGATGAGGCTCGCTCCTTCCCCAGCTTCGGGTCAAGATTATGACGTAATGGGGCCGCCGCCAACCCCCCGACAGCCCATGCCGGAGATGGCACCGCCGGCCGCGAAGCAAACCCGGCCGCGGCGGACGTCACCGCGGGCCCGAGCTTCGGTTTGGGACAGCTAGCCTACGTTTTGGGACGCGCAGGGGATGTCTCGTCCAAGCGGCGCGTTATAGAACGAGTCCTATTGATGGGGCTCCGGCTTCAATACGGGATACTGGGAAGATCGTACCGTATTCTGTGTTTTCTGCCTTACGCCACATGTGAACGAATCAATTGGAACTATTTCTCGCACTCACCTGCTACCTCAACGATGGAGAAACGACATGCGGTTGAAGATCACCTTGGTTGCCATCGGACTGGCGCTGGCCGGCTGCAACACCAATTCGGCTGACCAGCGCACGCTCGGCGGGGCCGCGATCGGCGCGGGTGGCGGAGCGATCATCGGCGGCATCGCCGGCGGCGGCCGGGGCGCTGCCATCGGCGCCGGGGTGGGCGCCGTCAGCGGCGCCATCATCGGGCGCGCCACGACGCCCAACAACTGCATCTATCGGGATCGCTACGGCCGCAAGTTCACGGCGCGTTGCCCCTGACGGCACGCGTGCCCGCCCCCGCGGGGGCGGGCTGCCGCTCCATCGATCGATCATCGCATCGGGTTTTCCGAAAGGCGGCTTGCGCTTTCCGGACGATCCGGTGCGATATGCCTTTCCGAGCCCGGAAACGACCCATGCGCTCCGTGCTGGTTTTCGTTCTCTCGCTGATCGCCTGGTCGCCTGCCATGGCCGATGACGAATGCGTCGTCCTCCTCCACGGGCTATCCCGCACCGACGATTCGCTGCTGCTCATGGAAGAGGCGCTGCGCTTCTCCGGCTACCGGGTGGTGAATCACGGCTATCCGTCCAACGACGCCCCGCTCGACAAGCTGACCGGCTATGTCGACCGAGCCGTCGCATCCTGCCGCGATGCCGCGAAGCTGCATTTCGTCACCCATTCGATGGGCGGCATTCTCGTGCGGCTCTGGCTCACGCAGAACCGGCCCGCCAATCTCGGGCGGGTCGTCATGCTGGCGCCGCCCAATCACGGCTCGGAGCTGGTCGACGCCTTCGGCGGCCTGCAGCTGTTTGAATATTTCAACGGCCCGGCGGGCCTGCAGCTCGGCACGGGGCCGGACAGCCTGCCCAACCGGCTCGGGCCCGTCGATTACGAGGTCGGCGTCGTCGCCGGCGCGGTTTCGCTCAATCCCCTGCTCTCGTCGATGTTTCACGGACCCAATGACGGCAAGGTCTCGGTCGAGAGCACGCGCCTCGACGGGATGAAGGACCATATCGTCGTCTCGTCGACGCATACCTTCATGATGAACAACCCGCTGGTGATCGCGCAGACGATCGCCTTCCTGCGCAAGGGCCGGTTCGACCACGATCTGACGCTGACGCAGCTCCTGCAGAAGATGCTCCCGAAGCTGCCGTGAGCGCCGGCGCCCGGCCGAACGCGCGGCCCCGGCTCAGCCGCCGCGATTGTGATAGGCGCTCTCCTTGCCCTCGGCATCGCCGGTTCCCTGCCCCGCGCGCTCCCGGAGCAGGCGCTTCAGCGCCGCGATCTGCTGCTGCGGCCAGGTCTGGATGCCCGCCACCGCGACCCATGCCTCGACATAGTGCTGCGGCGCATAGACGTGGCCGTAGCCCATCGGTATCTGCGTCGCGACAGCCATGTCGAGCGCGAGCTGAAGGCCGGTGACGATGGGATACCAGCGGAACTCCGGCGACACGTCGCGGCCGCGCACCGGGGAGAGCCAGGGCGGCGGGCGGAAGAAGGCGTTCTGGTCGAAGAAGGTCACCGCGTCGCTGGCATATTGCAGATAGACCACCCGCATGATGCCCCAGGGCGTCTCGGGCGGAACGCTCGGGCCGTCCTGGTTCATGAAGCGGACGAAGCGGCTGTCCCGGTAGACCGGGAGCCAGGCGGGCGAGCCCGGATTGCGCCGGTCCATGATGCCGCGCCAGATGCGGCTGCCGAAGGGCGGGCCGCTCCACAAGGCGCCGTCGACGGGATCGCCGATCATGTCGAGCAATTCGACGGAGCGCTCGGAATTCATCGCGCCCAGGCTCAGGCCGTGCAGATAGAGCCGCGGCCGGCGTTCCCTGGGCAGCCCGGTCCAGTAGCGATAGACCTCGACGAAGAGGGCGCGCGCCGCTTCCGAGCCGTGCTCGGGCTGGGCGAGCAGCGAAAGCGGGCTCGACAGATAGGAATATTGCAGCGCCACGCTCGCGATATCGCCATCGGCGAGATACTCGATCGGGCTGATCGCGGAAGGATCGACCCAGCCCGTCCCGGTCGGCGTGATCACCACCAGGATCGCGCGCTCGAAGGCGCCGACGCGCTTCATCTCCTCCAGCGCCAGCCGCGCCCGCTCCTCGGCGGTATCGGCGGCGCGCAGGCCGACATAGAGCCGGATCGGCTGCAGCGCCGGCCGGCCCGTCAGCGCCGTGATCTCGGCGGCGGCCGGCCGCGCGGCGACGAACTCCCGGCCCGCGCGGCCCAGCTCCTGCCACTTCACCAGCGAGGCGGAGGAGCCCGATTGCAGCGGATCCGCCGGCTGCGGGCTCGCCGGCTCGATCAGGGCGTCGCGCGCGCGGAAGGAGGAATCGAGCACGTGGAAGGTGATGCGGACCAGGAAGCCGTTGGAGAGCGTCCATACCAGCACCGTGGTGATCGTCAGCCCGGCGACGAGGGCGACGCGCCGTGGCATGAAGCGCAACAGCCGTTGCGCCAGGAAGCGGGTCACGAAGCCGAACAGCCGCCCGAGCATCAGGAGCGCCGCGAAGCTTATGAGCGCGATCAGGCTGATCTGGATCGGAAGGGCGCTGGTGATCGGCTCCATCGCCATCACCGCGCGGATCGAATTCTGCCATTCCGTCGTCTTCGCCAGGAAGATCACCACGACCGGCAGGCAGATGCAAAGCGCGGCGATGTTGCCGATGCGGCGCACCCGCTCGCTGGCCTTGGGCATCTCGAGATAGGCCCACAGCCAGTTGCAGGCGGTGCCGAGCCCGTAGCCGACGGCGAAGCAGACCCCGGCGAGAACCCCCTGGGTCATGGCCGTGCGCGGGACCAGGGTCGGCGTCAGCGAGGCGGCGAACAGGAAGGTCCCCAGCACGAGCCCGAGGCCGGAGAGGTTGCGGACCCAGCGCAGCGGGAGGAGGGGAAGCTGTCGAATCATGTTGCCTGCCGGAACGATACGGATGGAGATCAGAAGCGCCAGATCAGCGGCACATAGAACACGGCCATGACGAAGAACCAGAGCATCAGCGGCGTGCCGAGCTTCCAGTAGCTCGCGAAATTGTAGCCGCCCGGCCCCATTACCATCATGTTCGTCGCGGTCGCGATCGGCGTCAGGAACGAGGCGGAGCCGGCGATGCACAGGCTCATCAGCACCGGGCGCGGCGAGACGCCCAGGCCCGCGGCGGCGGCCATGGCGATCGGGATGACGAGCAGCGTCGTCGCCGTGTTGCTCATCACCTGGCCGAGGCAGGCCGTCAGCACGTAAAGCCCGCCGAGGAAGACGAAGGGACCGGCGCCGCCGGTCGCCGCCACGAGCAGGTCGGCCACGACCTTGGCCGCGCCCGACTGCACCATGGCCGTCGAGAGCGGCATCATCGCCGCGATCAGGATCACGGTCGTCCAGTTGATCGCGCGATAGGCCTCGTCCACGCTCATGATGCGGGTGAAGATCAGCGCGCCGGCGCCGAGCATCCCGGCCACCGCCGGCGGCACGATGCCGCTCGCGAGCATGACGACGACGCAGGCGAGCACCGTAAGCGTGACGCCGGCGCCGATACCCAGCGGCACCGCCTGGCGCCTGACGAGGTCGGGCGAGTTGACGACGAGCACGTCGGGGTTGTCGAGGCGCAGGTCGAGCGCCTCCCAGCTTCCCTCGACCAGCACGGTGTCGCCGGCGGCGAGCGTCTCGCCCGGCTCGAGGTCGATGCCGCCGCGCTGGACGGCCAGCACGACGAGGTCGCCGCTGTCGGTCACGATACCCGGGAAGACCGCTCGCCCGATCAGGGCCGAGCGCGGCGGGATCACCACCTCGGCGAGGCCGGAGCGGCGGCTGAACAGGCCCGGCTGCGCGCCCTCCTCGCGCAGGGAAAGATGCATCTTGGCCGCCAGCGCCGCGACCGCCTCGGCCTCGCCGCGCAGCAGCAGATAGTCGCCCTCCGCGATCGCCCGGCCCTTGAGCGGCGCGCCGGAGGCGCCCGCCTGCACCGCCATCAGCGCAACCCGCCCGGGCTGGCCGGGATCGACCGCATCCGCCGCGGCGCCGACATAAGCCGAGCCCGCGCGCACGCGCAGGCGGTGGATGCCGTCGCTCAGGCCGTAATGCTCGACCAGCGTATGGGCGTGGCGGCTGAAATCGGCCGGCAGCCGGGCGCCGCTCTCGCGCGGCAGCAGGCGCTTGCCCAGGAGCAGGATGATCGCCATCGTCCCGGCGAGCAGCGGCAGGCCGACCAGCGCGAACTCGGCGAAGGCGAAGCCCGGCAGGCCCGCATCCTCCAGCGCCTCGGAGACCAGGATGTTCTTCGGCGCGCCCGTCAGCAGCAGGTTGGCGCCGGCATGGCCGGCAAAGGCGAGCGGCATCAAAAGCTGTGCCGGCGACTGCCTCAGCCTGACCGCGGCCATCACCGCGACCGGCATCAGCGCCGCGACCGCGCCGCTGCCGGTGATCAGCGCGCTCAGGCCCGCGCACGCCGCCATCATGATGACGAGGAGCCGCGTCTGCCCGCTGCCCGCCCTGGCGATCAGGTACTGCCCCGCCCAGGCGGTGATGCCGGTCTTCTCCAGCGCGGCGCTGATGATGAACAGGCTCGCGACGAACAGGGTGGCGCGATCGCCGAAGCCGGCGAAGGCCTGTTCGAGCGTGACCGTGCCCGTCGCCCACAGCGCCAGCGCCGCCCCGATCGCGACCACGACGACCGGCAGCCTGTTCCAGGTGAACAGCACGATCGTGGCCACGATGACGAGGGCGGTGCTGTGGATCGGTGTCACGCCGGAAAGGCTCCTGCTCGCTGATTCAGGCCCGCAGCATCAAAGCCCCGCCGAGCAGGATGGCAAGGGCGATCAGCCCGAATCCCGCGACGGGCCAGCGGCGCAGATGGGCGTCGATATCGCCGATGCGGTCCGAAAACCCGCGCGCCAGCGGGCTTGCCCTCCCGGCCAGGACGACGATGTCGCCTTCGGGGATGCTGCCGAGGCGGCGCGGCAGGCGCGAGACGAACAGCATCACGACGGCGCCGGTGAGCATCGGCCAGGAGAGCTTCCAGAGCGCGTCGGGCTGGACGAGCGAGGCGATCGTCTCGCCCGACACCGCCGGATAGAGCGACCAGGGCAGGACGAGCGAGGCGACGAGCACGATGAGCCAGGGCAGGAGCTGCCCGAGCGGCGGCGCTGTCTCAGGCTTATCCGCGGTGTCGCGGCGGACGATCAGCAGGAAATGCAGCATCAGCGCCGTGCTGCCGGCCCCGGCGAGCGTCACGGCGGCGGCAAGCCAGCCATAGCCCAGCATCGGCTTCGCCGCGAGCTTGGCGAGCGCCCCGCTGGTCAGCGGCATGCCGCCGAGGCTGAGCGCGAGCACCGCCATCGCCAGCAGCGCCGGCGTCAGGCGCCGCCCCCCGCAGGCGGACAAGACGCCGAGGCCGAGGAAGAGCGCCCCTTTCACCAGCGTGTGATGGACGGCGTAATAGGCGGTGAGATTCATGCCGGCGGGATCGGCGGTCTCGAGCGCGGTGCCGAGCAGCACGGCCAGCAACCCCATCTGGCTCACGGTGGAATAGGCGAGCACCGTCTTGGGCCGGGGCTGGGTAAGCCCGACGACGACGCCGTAATAGGCCGTGACGAGGCCGGCCCCGACCAGCACGGCGCCCCAGAACGGCACGCCGGCCTCGAAGGGCAGGAACCGGATCAGCCCGATCACGCCGGCCTTGACCAGGACGCCGCTCATCACCGCCGAAGCCGGCGTCGGCGCGGCCGGATGCGCCAGCGGCAGCCAGACATGCAGCGGCGTAAGCCCCATCTTCAGCGCGAAGCCGAGGATGAACAGCGCCACGATCCAGCCGCGCATGGGATTGGCCGCGAGATCGGCGACGACGCTGCGGATCTGCGGGTTGGCATCGGGATGGCCGGCGGCCAGCATCACCAGCGCGATCAGCAGGAAGGCCTCGGCGAGCAGCGCCAGCGCGACATAGATCACGCCGGCCCGGTGCGCGGCGGCGCTCTGCTCGTGGATGATAAGGCCATAGGCCGAGAGGCTCGCCAGCGTGAACAGCAGATAGAAGTTCACGACGTCGCCGACGATGAACAGGCCGAGGCTGCCGGTCAGCGTGAGCAGCCACCAGACCGCGAAGCGCGGCGCGGCAGGGTCGCGCGCCATCAGGGTCGCGGCATAGGCGCCGGCCGCGCTCCAGAGCAGGGCCGCGCCGCCGAGCAGGATCGCGCCCGGCTGATCGAGCACCAGCGTCAGCCGGAACGGCACCGGGAAGACGGCGAAGCGCCCCTCCGGCACGACGAGCACCGCAAGCAGCGCCGGCAGCGGCGCCAGCACGAGAAGGCGGATCGCCCGGGCCCTGAAGCCCGCCGACAGGCAGAAGGCCGCAAGCGCGAGCGGCACCAGTACCGACGAGGCGAGCAGGAGGCGGCTCATGGCAGCCCCGCCATGGCAAGCCCGCCCCGGCCGATCTGCAGGAAGCCGAAGGGGCGCAAAGGTACGAAGCCGATGAGCACGGCCGCGACGGCCAGCGCCAGCGCCGCGAGCTCGAGCCGGCGCGGCACCGCCCGGCGCGGCGCGATCGGCACAACGGGGACGGCCAGCGCCTTGTCGATGACGCGGAAGACATAGGCGCCGGCGAGGAGACCGCCGATCAGGATCGTCGCCGCCAGCCAGGGATAGCCCTCGATCACCGCCGCCGTCAGCAGCAGGCATTTGGCGACGAAGCCGCCGCTCGGCGGAATGCCCATCAGCGACAGGCCCGCGAGCCCGAAGGCGGCCGCGCTCAGCGGCAGCACCCGGCCGAAGCCGCCGAGATCGGCGATGCGGTCATGGCCGAAGGCTTCCGCGATGACGCCCGCCGCCAGGAACATCGCCGCCTTCGCCAGCGCATGCGAGATGAGCTGGAGCGCCCCGCCGGTCCAGGCGATGGTTTCCCAGGGCGCCGTGCCGTCGCCGCCGGCGAGCGGGAAGACGATGAAGAGATAGCCGATCTGCGCGACGGTCGAATAGGCGATCATCAGCTTGAGCCGCGCCTGCCGGAGCGCCATGACGCTGCAGAACAGGATCGAGGCGGCGCCGAGCACGGCCAGCAGCTGGCCGACGATCGCCGCCGCCTGCGGCGGGGCGACATCGAGCACCAGCCGCAGGATCAGGAAGACCGGCGCCTTGATCACCAGCGCCGACAGGACCGCGCTCGCCGCCGCCGGCGCGCCGGCATGGGCGGGCGGCAGCCACAGATGCAGCGGAAACAGCGCGGCCTTGGCGAGAAGCCCGATGATCATCAGCGCGAGCGCGGCAAGGAGCGCCGGGTCCGACCGGGCGAGACGCGACAGCGCGGAAAGGTCGAGCGTGCCGTACTGGCCGTAGATCAGCCCGACCCCGAGCAGGTAGAGAAGCGAGCCGACGAGCGCGAAGAGCAGATAGCGCAGCGCCGCCTTGACGGTCTCGGCCCGGCCGTCGAGGCACACCAGCGGCACGGCGGCGAAGGTCAGAAGCTCGAGCGCGACATAGAGGTTGAACAGATCCTCGCCGACGAAGACCGCGTTCAGCGCGCTCCACAGCGCGAGCAGCATCACCCAGAAGGTGATCTGCGCCCGCCCGCCGCCATTGTCGCCCGCGAGACCGTACTGCACCCGCGCGAACAGCCCGACAGCGGTGACGACGAGCGCCGTCATCGCCAGCATCGCGCCGGAAAGCCCGTCCGCCCGCAAGGCGATGCCGAGCGGCGGCCGCCAGCCGCCGACGACATAGGTGAGCGCGGCGCCGCTCGTCACGAGTTCGGCGGCGATGGCGATGGCGACGGCCGCTCCGGCCGCGAGCGCGACGACCGCTATCCGCGCGGCGTGTCGCGGCCCGCAGGCGAGGATGGCGAGCACCGCGCAAACCGGCAGGATCACCGCCAGGACGAGCAGGAAGCCGCCCGGCGTGGTGGCATGGACGAGCGGCGTCATGCGCCGCCCTCCGGCCCGCCGGCATCCGCTCCCTCGCCGATGGTGATCTCGGAGAGCCGCTTCAGCAGGGCGATGGCGAGCGCGCTCGCCGAAAAGGCGACGACGATGCCGGTGATCACCAGCGCCTGCGGCACCGGGTCGGCCTCGAAGCCGGCCCCGGCCCCGCGCCTGGCGACGGCGCCGAAGACCAGGAAGATGCCGGCGCCGAGGATGTTGCAGCCGACGATGCGCCTGAGCAGCCCGGGTTGGGTGACCACGGCGAAAAGCCCGATGCCGACGAGCGCCGCGCCGGTGAGGCCGAACAGGATGGCGGGCTGAAGCAGCGCCGTCATCGCGCCGGCGCCTTCCGGGCCGGCCCTGCGACCAGCAGGGCGAGCGCCGCCGCGACGGAGAGGGTCAATGCCGCCTCGATCGCCACGATCAGCGGCTTCGCCAGCCCCTCGGGATAGGCCAGGAACCCCTCCGCGAAGACGAAGCCGAGAAAGGCTATACCTAAAAACAGCACCGGGCCGCCGGCGAGCAGCAGGCGGGGCAGCCGCGCGCCCGTATCGGGGGCGGGGTAGAGCCCGGCCATCGTCACCAGGAGCCACATCGCGGCGAGCACGGTGCCGGCCTGGAAGGTGCCGCCGGGTGCGTCGGCGCCGACCCAGAACATGTAGATTCCGATCACGACGCCGAAGGGCGGCAGCACGCGCGCGAGCCAGGCGAGCGGCGCGGGCACGGCGGCGGGCTTCACCACGGGCGCGCCGCCCCAGAGGCCGTCGGGCGCCAGCGACCAGACCCCGATCAGCGCCAGCAGGACGACGACCTTCTCCAGGAGCGTGTCGAGCGCGCGATAGGCGAGCAGGACGGCGGTGACGGGATTGCCGAGCTCGGTAGCCGGCAGCGCTTCGGCCGCGGCCGGCGCCAGCGTCGGGGCCGGCGTGGCGAAGCGCAGCACGGCGTAGCCGAGCCCGGCCGAGATCATGGCGCAAGCCACGGCGACGGCGAGCCTGCCGGTGCGCCTGAGCGGCTCCTCCGTCTTGCCCCGCCCGCGCAGCGCGGCTTCCGCCCGCAGCAGGAGGATGCCGGTCACGCCGCCGCCGATGGCGATCTCGGTCAGGGCGACATCGGGCGCGGCGAGCCTGAGCCAGGCGAGCCCGAGCATCAGCCCGAAGGCGAGGAAGGCGATGATCGCGCCGCGCTCCTGCCGCTCGGCGACGACGCCGAGCGCCAGCAGCAGCAGGAGCGCGGCGAGCGAAAGGTCGAGAAGCGCCATCATGGCCGGGTTCTGTCGCGCTGGAGGGCCCGCGCCAGGAGCTGGCTCGCCGTCGCGGCCGAAAGCTGCGCCAGCAGCCAGACGCAGACGAGCTTCAGGCCGCCCGCGATGCTCCCCGCCTGCGGCATGAGGCCGAGCACGATCAGCCCGAGCCCGAGATTGTCGGCCTTGCTGATCGCATGCAGCCGGCTCAGGGAATCGGGAAACCGCAGGAGCCCGAGCGCGCCGGCCAGAAACAACAGCGCGCCGGCTGAGACCAGGACGATGGTGGCGATGTCGGCGAGCAGGCCCATGCTCATGGCCGGTCCTCCGGCGAGGCGCGGTCCCCGCCCTCCCCGTCGCTGCCGAGCGCGAAGGCCACGCAGGAAAAGGCCGCGAACAGCGTCAGCAGCAGCGCGACGTCGCTCGCCGCGGCGGCCGCCGTCGCGGCTCCGATGAGCAGCAGGACGGCCGCTCCGCCGGTCCCGAGCAGTTGCACCGCCATCATCCGCTCCGCCGCGATGCCGGAGCGCAGGACGCGCCACAGCGCGATGGCCGTCACCACCAGGATGAAAAGCGCTGCGCCGGACAGGACGGCGGGCAGGGCGTCAGCCATCGCGCGCCTCCGCTGCGAGGATCTGCCGGAACGCCGCCTCGTCGGCTGCGACCTGCTCGGCCACGGGCTCGCCGAGATCGAGGCAATGGATCAGCAGGGTTCCGTCCTCGTCGACGGCGACCGGCAGCTTGCCCGGCTGCAGGCTCATCACGGCGCAGGCGGTGTCCCGCGCGAGGCCGGCCGGAATCGCGGAGCGGCAGCGGGCGAAGCCCGGCCGCAGGTTCGGCTCGCGCGCGAAGGCGCGGCGTGCCACGTCGAGCCCCGCGACCACGGATTGCGGCAGGAAGCGCAGCAGGAAGCGCAAGAGCCCGAGCGGCGACAGCCTTCCGCCCGCCGGCCAAAGCCGGGCGCTCGCCCAGACGCCCGCGGCGCTGGCGGCGAGCCCGACGGGCAAATCCGCCGGCGCGGGGCCGATCAGGATCACCCACAGCCCGAGCAGGCACAGCCCCCGGATCGCGAGCGCCGGAAGCCGCACGTCGTCGGCCGCGGCCGCTCCATCCATCGTCTCCGTCCGCCGCATGTTCGCAGCACGGTAGCCTCCGCATCTCACGGCAACATCAGCCCGGCGTCTCATGATTGTGCGTGGCGTCCCATTCTCGCCGCCCTGTCTGGCGGCTGCCGGCCGGATATGCGCAGGATGACCGCTTGTTCTTTCCGGGGACCCCATGCTGCCGCCCGCGCCTTCGCCCATCCCGGCCTGCCACCCGGCCACGCCGCCACGCCGATGATCATCGAACCGCGCGACGGCGATGCCGAGGACGATGCGAGCAGCACCAAGAAGCGCTCGCTGATCGCCATCGCCGGCAGCCTGCTCGGCGAGATCAGCCTGCCCAAGCTCGCGCTTGCCTGGCTCATCGGCATGCTGCTGCCGAGCCTGCTGCTCGGCGCCGCGCCGCTGGCCGCCAGCGCCTGGGTCGCCTCGGTCTCGGGCCACCTCGCCGAGCTCGCCGGGCTCGGCTCGCTTGCCCTGCTCGCGCTCATCGGCCTCGTCGGCTGGTTTGGCGTGCGCCCGCTCTTCCGCATCGTGGAGACCAGCTTCTGGTCGCTGAACGCGCTCGTGGTGCAGCCCGGCTATGCGCTGTGCCGCGAGGGCCTGCAGCATCTCGCCGAGTTCGTCATCCCGGCAGGAACGAGCGCGAGCCGGCGGGCTAGCTGGCGGGCCGGCAGCGCCTTTGGAGCGGGGCTGCTGGGCTGCCTCGCCGCGGGCGCCATCGCCGCGCTGGTCTGGCCGGCGACGCGCTGGTCCGGCGGCCTCGCCGATTTCGCCGATCCCGTCCGGCTCGTCCTGCCGGCGCTCGCCAACGCCGTCGTGCTGATGTCGCTTTATCTCGCGGCGGCCTCGCTGCTCTGGGGCTTCGCCGACGGGCTGATGGAGCAGCCGCGCGATCTTTCCGGCTTCGACGGCGCGCCGCCCTCGGCGCGGCGCTGGCGCGTCGCCCATCTCTCCGACGTGCATGTCGTGGGCGAGCGCTACGGCTTCCGGATCGAGAGCGGGCGCGCCGGCCCGCGCGGCAACGAGCGCTTCCTTCAGGTGCTCGACCGCCTGGACGCCATCCACCGCGACGAGCCGCTCGACCTGCTGCTCGTCACCGGCGACATGACCGATGCCGGCCGCTCGGCCGAATGGGCCGAGTTCCTCGACGCGATGGCGCGCCATCCCGCCCTCGCGGCGCGCTGCCTGATCCTGCCCGGCAACCACGACGTCAACATCGTCGACCGCGCCAATCCCGCCCGGCTGGAGCTTCCCGGCAGCCCGGGCGCGCGCCTGCGCCAGATGCGCACGCTCTCGGTCATCGCCGCCGTGCAGGGAGAGCGTGTGCAGGTCTTCGACGAAAGCCGCCGCCGCCTCGCCGGCAGCCTCGCTTCCGCGCTCGAGCCGCATCGCGCCCGGATCTCCGCCTTCGCCGATTCGGGCAGCCGGCGCCTGTCGATCGGGCTTTCCGCGCTCTGGAACGGCGCCTTCCCGATGGTGCTGCCGCCGGCCGAGCCGGACGGGCTCGGCGTCGTGCTGCTGAACTCGAACGCGGAGGCGCATTTCTCCTTCACCAACGCGCTCGGCCTCGTCGCCGAGGAGGACATGCAGGCGATCCTCGCCGTGACCCGCGCCCATCCGCAGGCGCGCTGGATCCTGGCGCTGCACCACCACCCGGTGGAATATCCGCAGCCGGCGAAGGCCTTCTCCGAGCGGATCGGAACCGCGCTGATCAACGGCAGCCGCCTGCTCAGGCTGCTGCGGCCGGTCTCGGCCCGCATGGTCGCGATGCACGGCCACCGTCATATCGACTGGATCGGCCGCTGCGGCGCGCTGAAGATCGTCTCGGCGCCGTCCCCGGTGATGGATGCGACCGACGCCGAGCCGACCGCGTTCTACATCCACACGCTGGCGGCGGCGCCCGGCGGGCTCGCGCTGCTTCAGCCGCAGCGCATCGTGATCGAGCCCGCCGGCTAAGCCGCAGGCTCGTCCTTGTGCGGCGAGCCGAAGATCTCGGCGAGCCACAGCGTCGAAGGATGCAGCGCGCAGAAGGTCAGGAGCGCGATGGTGATCGGCACGCCGATGAAGGCCCCGAACACGCCCCACAGATAGCTCCAGAAGAACACCGAGAACAGCACGACCACCGGCGAGATCGCGAGCGCGTTGCCGGCGACCCGCGGCTCGACATAGCTGCCGACGACGAACTGGATCAGGTTGAGGCAGGCGAAGACCGCGACCACCGCACCCCAGGAGCCGAACTGGGTCATCGCGAACGCGGTCGGGAAGACCGTGGCGATGAGCGGCCCCAGGAACGGGATATAGTTCAGCGAAAAGGCGATGAAGCCCCATTCTTCGGCGAGCGGCAGCCCGACGGCCCGGGCGAAGGCCCATACCAGCGCGCCGGTGATGATGCTCATCGCCGTCCTGACCAGCATGTAGCGCCGGATCTTGGCGCCCGTCGCCATGCTGCCGCGCAGCAGGATCTCGCCGGTGCCGCGGCTGCGCATGCATTTGAGCTTGCGCTCGAAATCATCGACCTCCAAGAGCCCGAGCAGGACATAGACGAGCACCACCAGCCAGAAGCTCACCGTGCTGTTCAGCCGGCCGGTGACGGTCTGCGCCAGGCGCAGCATCCAGGAGACGCTGAAGGTCTCCGACCAGGCCCCTGCGACCACGATCCCGTGCCCTTCGAGCCAGGTCGTCGTCTGGTCGTAGAAGCTCTGGAAGCGGGCGGCGTCGCTGACGATCCAGCGCCCGACACGGCCGAAGGCCCAGATGATCAGCGAGCCGAAGCCGACGAAGGCGACGATCATCACGACGACGCTGACGGCCAGCGCGACGAGCCGCGGCAGCGCGCCCTGCAACGCCTTCTGCAGCGGCCAGACCAGCGCCACGATGAACAGAGCGAAAGCGACCGGCGCGAAGACCGAGCTCGCGATCGACAGGGCCGCGATCACCAGGATCGCGGCGACCGTCACCTGCGCGGCATGATGGATCTTGCCCGCCGTCATCGCCCCTCCCGATGCGGTATCCTCCCGCGAAGCCATCGTCAGATCCCCTCGGTGAATTCGAGGAGATCGAGCGTCGAGCTCTTGCCGATCGCGTCGCTGTGCTCGCGATAGAACGCCTCGGCGGAGCGCCGGCCCTCGTCATGGAGCATGGTGAAGAACTCCCATTCGGCGTTGAGCTTCGAGGAGTAGCCGAGGTCGATCATCGCGTCGCTGGTGATGCGGTGCATCCGCATGCGCGCCCAGCGCGCGGCCTCGCTGCCCTTGGTCAGCGCCTCGCGCTGCAGGAGCGCCATCATCCTGAGCTCCTTCAGCAGGACCGCGTTGAAGGAGACCTCGTTGAGACGGTTCAGGATGTCGCGCGCCAGCCGCGGCGTGCCCGGCCGCTCGACCGGGTTGATCTGGACGAGGATGGTGTCGCTCGCCGTGCTGTCCTTGATCAGCGGGGTCATGGTCGGGTTGCCGGAATAGCCGCCGTCCCAATAGCTCTCTCCGTCGATCTCGACCGCCTGGAACAGGGTCGGCAGGCAGGCCGAGGCGAGCAGCACCTGCGGCGTGATCTCGCCGTTGCGGAAGACGCGGTTGCGCCCGGTCCTCACGTTCGTCGCGGAGATGAAGAGCTTGATCGGGCCACTGGCGATGGCGTCGAAGTCGATCTCCTCGGCGAGGATGTCCATCAGCGGATTCACGCCGGCCGGGTTGAGGCTGTAGGGCGAGACCACGCGCGACATCATGTCCATCGCCACGAAGAGCGGCGAGGAATCGAGCGTCCAGCGCCCGAGCAGCATGTCGAGCGGCGTGCGCTGGAACGGGCTGAAGCGCCCCGCGTCGGAGACCTTGCGCCAGTACCGGTCCAGCGCCTCGCGGGCCCCGGCGCGCCCGCCCCGGGCATAGCCGGACGCCAGCACGGCGGCGTTCATCGCCCCGGCCGAGGTGCCGGAGATCGCCTCGATCGTCAGCCAGTCCTCCTCGAGGATCCGGCTGAGCACGCCCCAGGTGAAGGCGCCGTGCGCGCCGCCGCCCTGGAGGGCGAGGTCGATGTTGAGCGGCTCGCGCTGCGCCTTGCCCGCACCCGCGGCCCGGCTGGAGGAAACAGGCGTCTTGCTCACGACATCACCTTTGCTGCTGGGACCGGGCGCCTCACGGCGATTTCACCAGCCCCGAGAAACCCGCGACCGCGAGGAGGCTCAAGGCCCAGCCGACGACCGATTGGAAATAGAAATACCCCATCGCGCCACGCCCCCCGGGCTTGCCGGGATTCGGCCGCCAGAAGGTGCGCTGCCCCATATCGAGCACCGGCAGCAGCGTGTCGAGCGAATACATCCATGGGCTGAAGGCGGGATAGCTGGACGCCTCCCAGCGCTGGCGGAAGCAGGCGAGCTGGGTCTGCCCCGGCACTGCCAGCCCTCGCGACGGCCCGCTGGCCACCAGCGTCCGGCTCTCGTCCGGCCCGATGCCGCACAAGGTCCATTCCGGCGCGCGCAGCACGACCGCGCTGTTGGGCATCACCGCGCCCTGGCCCTCGGCATAGGCGAAGACCGCCACGCCCGTGAGCCAGAAGAACACGAGCCAGACCAGCGCGAAGAGCGGCCTGCGGCCATAGCCGACCGTGATCGCGAGGATGCCGTCCCCGACGAGGAGGAGCCCGCGCCAGACGGGATTGTGCGTGCGCGCCCGCCGCGCCCGGCGCTGCAGTTTCTCCTTGACGACGAGCACGGCGGCGGCGTCCTCGCCATGCCCGGTCTCGCGGAACACCGCGGCGAGCTGCTCATAGGGCTGCGGCCAGAAATCCTCGCCCCAGCGCTCGGGCGCCTGGCGCGCGAGCCAGTCGAGCCGGCTTTCGGCATCGACCGGCCCGCCGATGAAGGCGCCGTAGAGGCAGCGGTTGAGCAGCAGCTCGCCGGGCTTGGGCCAGGAGGCCGCCTCGTCGTGGATCGTTCCGAACGAGGCGCCGGTAAGGTCGAGCGTGCCGTCGAGCCTGGCCTCGCGCCGCAGGAAGAAGGCGCCCTTGACCACGACCCGGCTCGCCTGGACGGCGATGGCTCCCGGATTCTCGACGACGGCGCCGGAGCAGTCGAGGTCGCCGGCGATGTCGGAGCCGGTCAGGGCGACCTCGCCCTCGAAGCGCGCGCTCTTGAGCAGGACGCTGCCGTGGCAGGAGATCGTGCTGGCATCGAGCGCATGCCGCTCGGCCACGGAGACGCTCGCCCCGGTGAGGTCGAGGTCCGCCGCCAGCACCGCGCCGGAGAGATTGAGGCCGCCGCGCAGCGTCGCGCCGCGCAGCAGCACGTTGCGCACCTCGAGGCTGCGGCCGAGCAGGGCATGGTCGCTCCGGTTGCGGATCGCGGCCCCGTCGCATTGGAGATTGCCGCCGAGGCGGGCCTGGTCGAGATTGATCACGCCCTCGACCTCGGCCCCGCGCAGATAGATCCCGCCGCGCGCCTCGAGCCGCTCGGCCTGCAGGCCCGGCAGCCGCGAGCCGTCGAGGAAGAGGCGGCTGATGATGGCGGCGCGCAGGTTCGGCACCGCCTCGAAACGGCAGTCGTTCAGCCCGATGTCGCGGTAAATGCGGCAGGCTTCGAGATCGAGCCCGCCCTCGATCCAGGCGCCCCGGACGAGGACGCCCTTCTCATGCGGCCGGCAGCCGGGCTCTCCCCCCAGGATCAGGAAGCGCAGGAAGGCGGCCCGCACGGTCCTGGCCGGGTCCGGCTCGGCCGGCAGCACGCCGTCGCCGAGCTTGTCGAAGGTGCCGGACTGGAGCCTGGCGACGATTTCCTCCTCCGCCGGAAGCAGGGGGCGGAAATCGTCGAGGCGGCCGGTCGTGGTCGCCCAGGCGGCCTCCGGCGCCAGGCTCCAGTCCGGGCTCACGCCGCCGGTCCGGCGGCCGTCACCGCCGAGAGCGCCTCGCGCAGCTCGGCCTCCTTCGTCTCGTCGAAGGAGGTCTTGATCAGGGTGCCGCCGCTGCCGCGCAGGTCGGCGAGCACCTTGTCGGTCGTCATCTTGCGGATCAGCAGGAACAGGCCCGCCGTGCCCGGCTGCAGCGCGGAGGCCGCGTCCTTCATGAACTGGTCGTTGATGCCGATGTCGCTGAACTTGCCGCTGAGCGCGCCCGAGGCCGCGCCGATCGCGGTGCCGACCAGCGGCGCCAGGAAAATGAAGCCGATCAGCGTGCCCCACAGCGCGCCGGAGGCGGCGCCCGCCGTGGTCAGGTTGATCATCTGGTTGAGCTTGACCTCGCCCTTGTCGTTCTTGACCACGACGACGGCGTCGCCGAGCTCGATCAGATATTCGCGCTGAAGCGACAGCACCTTCTGCCGCACCTCCTCCGCCTTCTGCTCGGTCGGGAAGGCGATGAAAACGAGATCGCTCATGGGGAAAGCTCCATACGGGTGCGGGGGGGTGGAAAGGTTCAGTGCGGCGTAGCGCGGGCGCGCCCGATCAGGAACTCGGCCAGGAGCGGGACGGGCCGCCCCGTCGAAGAGCGCAACGCGCCGATGGTCGAGGCCGTGCCCGAGATGTCCAGATGCGCCCAGGGGTAGGCGGCCGAGCGCGCCAGGCTGCTGACGACGGCGAGCGCCTCGTCGGCGCAGTCTTCCGCCGGGCCGGCCTCGGGGTCCAGCCCCGGGAAAAGCTCGGCGTCGGCGTCCCACAGCGGCAGTTGCCAGACGCGGTCGCCGGAAATCCCGCCGCATTTCAGGAGTTCAGACGCCAGCGCCTCGTCATTGGCGAACAGGCCGCTGGCCCGGCTGCCGAGCGCCAGCATGCCGGCCCGGCTCAACCCGGCGACGTCGATGACGCAGCTCGGCGAGAACTGCGCGGCGTAAGCCAGCACGTCGCCGAGCAGGGAAACGCTCGAGGCCTCGGGGGCCGGCGCCGCTGCGTCCCGCCCGATGGCGCAGGGCGTGCCCTCCCGCCCCGAGACGGCGACCAGCCCGACCACGTTCACGGCGAGATCGAGCCGCTCGACCGCCCGCATCGCGCCGAAGACGCTGCCGATGCCGCGCATGTCGCGGACCGGACGGCCCGGCCCGGCCCGCTCGCGCGCGAGCGGCAGGTCATGGGCCGCGACGTCGTCGCTGATCAGCACGATCGGCCTGCCGGCCTGCCTGCGGCGCTCGCGGCGCATCACGATCAGCCTGCCGGCGCCGGCCTCCTCCCGCGGCGGGAACGCCGCCGGCCGCGGCCGCTGGAAGGCGGGCCGCTCCAGCACGTCCAGCCGGAAGCCGAACTGCTGCGCCATCGCCTGCGCCATCCGCAGGATGAAGGCCGGCGTGCACAGATCCGGCGGCAGGTCGCCGAGTTGCCTGGCGAAGGAGACTCCCTCCCCGATGGCCACGCCCTGCCGCAGTGCCGCGACGAGCGCGGAGGTCAGCGCGCGCGGAACGAGCAGCATGACGCGGCGGGTGCCTTTGCTCACCGGCCGGTCGGGCAGCCCGAAATCATGACGTCGGCCGGCGAGGATCTGCCCGGCCTGGCGCATGCGCCAGTCGAGCGCCCGGCGCGGCACCTCGTTTTCCGCGAGCGTCACCACGATGTCCGTCGCGGGATCGCCGTCGAGAACCCGGGACGTGGCGGCCAGCGCCTGCCGGTAGGCCCGGTCCGAGAATCGCTCGGCCCGCCCGAGGCCGACCAGCAGCAGGCGCTGCGCCGCGATGCCGGGCAGCGGCCCGACGAACTCCGCCTGGCCGGCCTCCTCGCCGAGATCGATCTGGCTGAGGAGCGCGGCGAGCCGGCCGCCGGAACAAGCGTTCGCCGCCCGCGCCGAGCCGGTCAGCGGCCCGTCCCGGAAGATGCCCAGGATCATGAGCTCGGTCCCGAGCCTCTCCACTTCCCCGGCGGCCGGAACGATATCCATGGGTTCCCGCGCCCTTCTCGCTCAAGGCCGCGGCGGACGCGCCGAGGCCGCCTGCTGGCCGGGAGCGGGCAGCGGCCTGACCCGTTGCCCGGGATGCAGGGCCTGGATTCCGGCCGAGACGATGGTTTCGCCGGGTTCCAGCCCCTGCGACAGGATGACCGTGTCCGGATCGAAGCGCAGCACGTCGACATTGCGCAGCGAGACGGTCGACTTCACGGGATCGACGATCCACACCGCCGGCGAGCGGCCCTGCTGGGTGAGCGCGCTCGCCGGGATCGCGATGATCGCCGCCGTCGAGATCTCGACGATGCCGACGACGGTGGAGCCGAGCCGCATCGCATCGGGCGGATTCTGCAAGCCGACCCTGACGGCGAAGGTCCGCGTCACCGGATCGGCCTGCGGCGCGACCTCGCGGATCGTGCCATAGGCCGTGACGGCCGGCGCATCCGCGAGCGCGACGCGGATCTTCGCATCGGCGAGATGGCCGGCAAGCATCGCCGCCGGCACGTTGAAGACCGCGTCGCGATCGTCGTCGCGGGCGACCTGGGCCACGACCTGGCCCGGCTGCACCACCTCGCCCGGCTCGATGCGCCGGGCTGTGACCACGCCGGCGACATCGGTGCGCAACTCCGTGAAGCTGAGCCGGTCGCGCGCCAGCTCGACCTGCGCCTCCGCGGTCTCCAGCGCGGCCTGCGCCGTCTCCTGCGCCCGCTGCGCCTGGTCGAAGCGCGGACGCGTGGTGAAGCCCTGCGCCATCAGGCTCTCTTGGCGCGCGAAGGTGTTGCGCGTCGTGGTGACCTCGCCGCGCGCCGCCTCCAGCGCCGCCAGCGCCGCGGTCAGCGCGTTCTGCTCCAGGGTGGGCTCCAGCCGCGCGACGACCTGCCCGGCCGTCAGCCGGTCGCCGACATTGACCGGGCGGTCGAGGACGCGCCCGCCGATGCGGAAGGCGAGCCCGACATCCTTCTCGGCCTGGATCTCGCCACTGAGCTGGAGGTCGTCGGCGAACTGCCCCGCCGCGACGGTGACGACGCCGACCGGCCGGTCCTGCACCTGCGGCGCCTGCTCGTCGCGGCAGGAGGCGAGCGCCGTCGCCACCAGCACGATCATCGCCGCCCGTCCCAGTCCGGTCCCCGGCATCCGCCGCGTCGCGATCGCGCTCATGACAGGGAGGCTCCTGCGTCGGCCGTCCGCTGCGCCTCGCCTGCGGGGGTCGCGGCGCCGAAGACGGTCACATAGAGGACGGGGAGGAGAACGAGCGTCAGCACCGTCGCCACCAGCAGGCCGCCCATGATCGCGAAGGCCATCGGCCCCCAGAACACGGTCGGCGCGATCGGGATCATGCCGAGCACGGTCGAGACGGCGGTCAGCATGATCGGCCGGAAGCGCGTCCCGGCGGCGTCGATCGCGGCCTGGGCGACGCTCTTGCCGGCGGCGCGCTCGTCCTCGATCTGGCCGACCAGGATCACCGCGTTCTTGGTGATGATGCCGATCAGGGCGAGGATGCCGAGCAGGGCGACGAAGCCGAGCGGCTTGCCCGAGATGAGGAGCGCCCCGACCACGCCGATCAGCCCGAGCGGCGCGATCGAGAGCACGATCGCGAACAGCCTGAAGCTCTTGAGCTGCGCCATCAGCACGGTGAACATGATCAGCAGCATCACCGGCACCACGGCGATGACCGAGGCCTGCGACTTGGCGCTTTCCTCGACCGAGCCGCCGACGGCGACGTCGTAGTCGGCCGGCAGCGTCGCCCGGAACGCGTCCACCGCCGGTTGCAGCGCGGTGACGACGGTCTCCGGCAGGGTGCCGGGCGTCACATCGGCGGCGACCGTCAGGTTCGGCACGCGGTCGCGGCGCCAGATCAGCGGCGTGTCGAGCCCGTAATCGAAGCTGACGAACTGCGACACCGGCACCGAGCGGCCCGAGGGCAGCGCGACCTGCATGCTGCGCAGCGTGTCGAGCGAGACGCGCTCGGCATCCTGCGCCCGCACGACGACGTCGACGAGATAGATCGAATCGCGCACCTGCGTCACGACGGTGCCGGAGAGAACCGTGTTGACGATGGCCGCGACCGCCGCCGACGAGAGGCCGAGCCGGCGCGCCTCGTCCTGATCGACCCGCAGGCGCAGCTGCCGCGACGGCTCGATCCAGTCGAAATTGATCTGCCGCGTATTGGGGTTGGTGGCGACGACCTGGGCGAGCTTCATCGCGATGGTGCGGACCTCGGCGATGTCGGGGCCGCTCACCCGGTACTGCACCGGCCAGCCGACCGGCGGGCCGAGCTCGAGCGGCGAGACGCGCCCGATCACATTGGGGAACTCCGTGGCCAGCAGCGTCTCGAGCTTCTTCTGCACGCGCTCGCGGGCGGGCACGTCCTTGGCGACGATCACCGCCTGGCTGAAGAAGTCGTTCGGCAGCCGCGCATCGAGCGGGAGATAGAAGCGGATCGCGCCGCGGCCGATATAGGTGCTCCAGCGCTCGATGTCGGGATCGCCCTTCAGCGCCGCCTCGAAGCGGTCGACCAGCCCCTCGCTGGCATAGATCGAGGCGTTCTGCGGCAGGCTCAGATCGACGAGCAGCTCCGGCCGGTCGGAGGCCGGGAAGAACTGGCGCGGCACCAGCGGCAGCGCCATGATCGAGGCGGCGAAGAGCGCGAGCGTCACGGCGATGGTGATCCAGCGCAGCTTGATCGCGCCCGAGAGCATGGACCGGAAGCCGCGCTCGACCCGGCCGGGCTCGGCGCCCTGCGCGGCGGCGTCCGGCGCCTTCAGCATGGCGACGCCGAGCACCGGCGCGAACAGCACGGCGACGAACCAGGAGACGACGAGCGCGATCGTCACCACCGCGAACAGCGAGAAGGTGTATTCGCCGGCCGAGCTCGCGGCGAAGCCGATCGGCACGAAGCCGGCGATGGTGACGAGCGTGCCGGCGAGCATCGCGGTGGCGTATTTGTCGAAGGCGAAGGTCGCCGCCTTCAGCTTCGGCTCGCCGGCGGCGAGCCGGGTGACCATGGCGTCGGTCGTGGTCATGGCGTCGTCGACCAGGAGCGCGAGCGCGATGATCAGCGCGCCGAGCGAGATGCGCTGCATGTCGATGCCGGCGACCAGCATGCAGGCGAAGACGATGGCGAGCGTCAGCGGGATCGCCAGCGCGACGACGAGGCCCGGCCGCACGCCGAGGCTGATGAAGCTGACGACGAGGATGATGCCGACCGCCTGCCAGAGCGACGACATGAAGTCGTCGATCGCATAGGAGACGGTCACCGCCTGGTCGGCGACGAGATGAGGCTCGATGCCGAGCGGCAGGCCGGCGGTGATCTCGCCCATCGCCTTCTTGATGTTGGCGCCGAGCGCCAGGATGTCGCCGCCCTCGCGCATGGCGATGCCGAGCCCGATCGCGTCTTGCCCGTTGGTGCGGAACATCGGCGTCGGCGGATCGGCCTGGCCGCGCCTGATCGTCGCGATATCGGCGAGCCTGACCATCCGGTCCCCGACCGGGAAGTTGATGCCGAGCAGGTCGGCCTCCGACTGGAAGGCGCCCGAGACCCTGACCGAGAAGGTCTCGGCCTGCGTCTGCACCGTGCCCGCCGGCCGCACCACGTTCTGGGCCTGCAGGGCCGCCAGCAGCGCCGCGCGGTCGAGGCCGAGATTGGCGAGCTCGCGCACCGAGAACTCGATGAAGATGCGCTCGTCCTGCGCGCCGATGATCTCGATCTTCGAGACGTCGGGCACGAGCAGCAGCCGCGAGCGGATGGTCTCGACGTGATCGCGCAGCTCGCGGGTGGAGAAACCGTCGGCGGTGAAGCCGTAGATGATGCCGTAGGTGTCGCCGAAGCGGTCGTTGAAGAACGGCCCGAGCGTGCCGGCCGGCAGCGTGTGGCGCATGTCGGCGATCAGGTTGCGGACCCGGTACCAGGTGTCCTGCACCTGCCGCCCGGGTACGTCGCCCTTGAGGTTGACGAAGATCGTCGTCACGCCGGGCTTGGTGTAGCTGCGCACCATGTCGAGCCCGGGCGTCTCCTCGAGCTGCCGCTCGAGCCGCTCCGTCACCTGGGTCAGCGTGTCTTCCATGCTGGCGCCGGGCCAGACCGCGGACACCACCATCGTCTTGATGACGAAGGCCGGATCCTCGTTGCGGCCGAGCTTGACGAAGGCGAAGACGCCGGCCACCACCGCGATGATCATCAGATAGATCACCACCGAGCGGCTCTTCAGCGCCCATTCCGAGAGGTTGAATCTCATCGCGGCTCCGCTCCCATCAGGCGCACCTTCTGGCCTTCCTGCAGAAGCCCGGCTCCGGCGGTGACGACGATGTCGCCGACGTTCAGTCCCTTGGCGATCCAGGCCGTGGCCGGATCGGAATTCGCGACGTCGAGCTTGCGCAGAGCGACGGTCAGGCTCTGCGGATCGACGATCCAGGCGCCGGCGGACTGGTCCCGCCGCGTCAGCGCCGTCGCGGGTACGGCGATCAACCCGCCGCCGGCGGGACGGACCGAGCCGGAGACGGCCGCGCCGAGCCTGAAGGCCGGCGGCGGCTCGGCGAGGCCGACCCGGACCTGGAAGGTCCGGGTGACGGGGTCGGCCTGGGGCGCGATCTCCCGCACCCGGCCGGCCACCTCCGTGCCCGCCTCCCCGGCGAGTGTGACGCGCACCTGAAGGCCCGGCGTGACCCGCCGGACCAGGTCGGCCGGAATCTCGAACACCGCGTCGCGCCCCTCCCGCCGCGCCAGCTGGACGATCATGCGGCCGGCGGCGACGACCTCGGCCGGCTCCGCGCCGACGCGCGTGACGACGCCCGGCGCATCGGCCTTCAGCGTGGTGAAGCCGACGATGTCCTCGGCCGAGGCGACCCGGGCCTGGGCCGCGTCGACCTGGGCGCGGGCGGCGGTGAGCCCCTGCTGGGCCGCCTCGTAATCCGCCTGGGTGGTGATGTGCCGCTCGAGCAGATGGCTCTGGCGCTGGTGCTGGTTCTCCGCCTTGCGCAGGTCGCCCTGCGCCGCGGTCAGCCCGGCCTGGGCCGCGCGCAGGTCGTTGAGCTCGTTCTCGGGATCGAGCCGGGCGACGACCTGCCCGGCGACGACGCTCGCGCCGACGCCGACCAGCCGCTCGGCCAGCCGCCCGCCGATGCGGAACGCCAGCGACGCCTGGTCCTGCGCCTCGACATGGCCGGCGAAGGTGAGATCGGGCGCCTGGCGCAGCGGCTCGACCGTCACGGTGCGGACGTAGCGCACAGGCGCCGGCGGCTCCTTCTCCTGCCGGTTGCAGGCCGTAAGGGCGAGCGCGACGACGAGCGCGGCCGCGACGCAGCCCGGGCGCGATGAAACCGTGCCGCACCTCATGCCCGCGCCCCGGCGGCCCCCCGCAACGGCGGCAGCCCGTCCGGCCGCCCCAAGCTTTGCCTTAACATCGCATGCTTCCCTTGACGACCGCGGCGTCGCGTGCCTGCAGGCGCGCCCATGGCCCCGAAACGCTTCGGGACCACGCCAGCGACGCTAGCAACAGCGGCGGGGCCACGGATCAGCTCAGAATCCCAAACTCTGAGCTGCTTATCCCATTGTTGCAGTGCCCGCGCCATCCGGCGGCGCGGATTCTACGGCGCGGACGCAGCATCGAAGACCCGTATCGAGGCCGTGATCAGGAGCGTCGCGGCGGAGCCGAGCGCGCCGGCTGCGGCCACGGGGGCCGAGACGTCGCCATCGGTGATCACCTGCCCCTGCAGCAGCCTGTCGCCGATGAGACGCACCGCATCGGGGCTGGCCGCGAACAGGTCGTGATTCAGGCGATCGCTGTTGACCTCGGACAGGTCGATCACGGTGATCCCGGAGAGCCCGGCGAACTGGCGGCGATATTCCTCCTGCGTCGGATCGATGCCACCGAGCCGCGTCGCGCCGCGGGCGATGAAGCGCGACAGCTGCAGGGCCCGGTCGTGCTGTGCCGAGAACACCGTGATCTGCGGGCGCTTCGTCCCCATATCCTCGATCTGGCGCCGGAAGACGCCGACATCGAGATCGGGCGAGGCCAGGATGAGGTTGCCGATCTTGCGCGGGACGCCGCCATCCTCGAGCGCGATCTGCCTGACCGCCTCGACGGCGGGCCAGCTCCCCATCGAATGGGCCAGGATCACGATCTCGCGGACGGCGGGGCTGGCCGCGGCCACTTTGAGCAGATCGGCGAGATCGGAGCGTGAATAGGAGGCGTTGTCGAAGTCGCGGCTGTAGTCGAGCAGAAAGCCGCGCGACGGCCAGGAGAACAGCACCGGCGCGGCGTCGGCGTCGGCATCGTGCGCCAGCTGCGCGAAGCGGAAGACCGCCCGGTCGAACGGCGTGTTGAAGCCGTGCACGAACACGAAGACGCGCTTCGCCCGCCCGCCGGTCGCGCGGAACCAGTCGCCGAGCCTGGCCTTCGGCACCGGCTTCGAGGCGGTGACGACGAAATCCCTGGCGGGGTCTCCGGGGATGGAGCGCGGCAGCTGGATGGTGCCGACCTCGCGCTCACGCGGGATCGAGACGACGATGTTGCGGAACGAGACGCCCTCGCCCCGCTCGCCGCTGAAGAGGACACCCGCATCGGCGGAGTGCGCGCGCGTCGTCGCCGCCAGCATGTCGACCTTGTCGGTGCCGGGAACGGGCGAAACCGGCTCGAGCAGCCCGCGCGGCGTCGACGCGCAGCCGGCGAGCCCGGCGGCGAGCGCGAGCGGCAGGAGCCGGGGCAGGCGGACATGACCAGGGCGCGGACGCCGTTCCAACCGCTTCACGCCGTCCACCCCGAAGCCTCGGACATCCCCTTGCTCTCCCCGCCTTGCGAACACAGGACGCGGCCCCGCACCATCGCATCCGGCTCGCCGGCCGACTGTAAAAAGCCGCTCCGCCACCGGCAAGCCCGCGCTCCTTGAACGATTCTATTGTTCCGGCGAATCGCGGAATGGCTCTAAGTTTTTATTCTATCGCATCTTCTTTCGGCGAGCCGGCGGCCGCTTTGCTCGAAAAAGCTCCGGCGCGGACGCTACGGCTCGATTTTGAGACGAGGCGCCAAGAGTTTGGGATTCTCTGCCCATGCGCCCCGCATCGACCAGACTTAAGTTTCCCGCTTGATGCTCCTGAGTTCTGCAGGCGCCCGGATCGTCCGGGTTTTCCTCCTGCCGGCCGCAGGTCCGTCACTGAAGGCCTTCAGGCTTCAAGGGGGAAATGGAATGACCACCGCCGCCGCGCCGAAGACGGCCATGCAGAGATTCCTCGATGGCGTCGAGAGGGTGGGGAACATGGTCCCGCACCCCGTCGTCATCTTCCTGATCCTGATCGGCATCGTCATCGCGCTTTCCGCGGTGCTCGGGCTGTTCGGGGCCGCCGTCACCTTCGAGCGGATCAACCCCGAGACGCACAAGATCGAGCAGGCGAGCACGGCGATCCGCAGCCTGCTGACGCTCGAAGGCATCCGCTTCATGTATTCGTCGCTGGTGCCGAACTTCATGAGCTTCACGGCGGTCGGCCTGATGATCGTGGCCATGATCGGCGCCGGCGTCGCCGAGGAATCGGGGCTGGTGACGGCGCTGATCCGCAAGCTCGTCATCGTCTCCCCCGGCTGGGCGCTGACCTATATCCTGTCCTTCGTCGGCATCCTGTCCTCGATCGCGGCGGACGCCGGCTATCTGGTCCTGATCCCGCTCGCCGGCGTCGCCTATCTCGCCGTCGGCCGCAACCCGGTGGCCGGCCTGGCACTGGGCTTCGCGGCGGTGGCCGGTGCCTTCACCGTCAACATGCTGATCAAGCCGCTCGACGCGGTTCTGGTCGAGTTCACCAACGACGCCGCCCGGCTGGTCGATCCGAACCGCTCGATCGGGCTTGCCTCCAATCTCTGGTTCTCGATCGCCTCGGTCCTGGTCCTGACCATCGTCGTCGCCTTCATCACCGACCGGGTCGTGTCGCCGCGCCTGGGCGCCTACGATCCCAAGACGGCAGCCGAAGGCACCGTGACCGAGCAGGGCGCCGTGCTGTCCAAAGCGGAATCGCGCGGCCTGCGCTATGCTGGCTTCGGCATGCTCGCGCTGATCGCCGTGTTCTGCCTGCTGACGCTGCCCGCGGGCGCGCCCTTGCGCAATCCGACGACCGGCGAGCTGATCGGCAACTCGCCCTTCATGAACGGGCTGATCGCGCTGATCATGCTGATGTTCCTGATCAGCGGCTGGACCTACGGCATCGGCGCCGGAACGATGCGGACCCTGACCGAGGTGATCGCGGCGATCGAGAAGTCGATCAAGAGCATGGGCGGCACGATCTTCCTGTTCTTCGTGCTCAGCCAGTTCGTCGCCTATTTCACCTACACCAATATCGGCACGGTGATGGCGCTGAGCCTGTCGGGCGTGCTGCAGGCGGCAAATATCGGGGCGTTGCCGCTCTTGATCGGCTTCATCGTGGTAGTCGCGATCATAGACCTGCTGCTCACCGGCGCGATCGCGAAATGGGCGATCTTCGCGCCCGTCTTCGTGCCGTTGCTGATGAAGCTCGGCGTCGAGCCGGAAGCCGTGCTGGCCGCCTATCGCGTCGGCGATTCGCCGATGAACGCGATCACCCCGCTCAACGCCTATTTCGCTCTCGTCGTCGGCTTCACGCAGAAATACGACCGCAACGCCGGCGTCGGCACGGTCGTCTCGCTGATGCTGCCCTATGTCGTCTGGATGTTCGTGGTCTGGACCGCCCTCTTCGCGCTCTGGAAGGTGCTCGGGCTGCCGTGGGGCCTCTAGTGCCCCGCCGCGCCTCGGCATCACGACGCCGCTTTCAATCGATCGGATCACCATCATGAGCACACCCAACATCCCCCTCGACGTCGAAGCCGCCATCGCGCATCTGATGCGCTTCCTCTCGGTCGAGGGCGTGACCGGCCAGGAGGCCAAGATCGGCGCCGCCGTCGTCGACGCGTTGAAGGCGGTCGGCGTGCCGGCCTCCGCGATCCGCTTCGACGACGCCAACAAGCGCATCCCGCTGCCGACCGAGACCGGCAACCTGATCGTCGACCTGCCCGGCACCCGGCCGGGCCCGCGCCTGCTGTTCTCGACCCATCTCGACACCGTGCCGCTCTGCGCCGGCGCCAAGCCGAAGCGCGAGGGCGACCGCATCGTCTCCGACGGCACCACCGCGCTCGGCGGCGACGCGCGCACCGGCGTGGCCCTGCTCGTCGTGCTGGCCGAGACGCTGATCAAGCACAAGCTGCCGCATCCGCCGATCACGCTGCTGTTCACGGTGCGCGAGGAGAGCGGCCTGCACGGCGCGCGCGAACTCGACCCGAAGGACCTCGGCGGCGCGGCGATGTGCATCAACGTCGACGGCCAGCTCTCTTCCGAGCTCCTGATCGGCGCCGTCGGCCAGGAGAACTGGGAGGTCGAGATCACCGGCAAGGCGTCCCACGCCGGCGTCGCGCCCGAGAAGGGCATCTCGGCCACGCTCGTCGGCGCGATCGCGATCGCGGAAGCCCGGCGCGAGGGCTGGTTCGGCAAGATCGTCAAGCCCGACGGGCGCGGCACCAGCAATGTCGGCATCTTCGGCGGAAAGGGCGGCACGGTCGCGGCCGGCGACGCCACCAACGTCGTCACCGACTACGCCTTCATCCGCGGCGAGGCCCGCAGCCCCGAGGCCGCCTTCGCCACCAAGATCGCCGAAGGCTTCAAGGCCGCCTTCGCCAAGGCGCAGGGCGAGGTCAAGGACGACGCCGGCGAGACCGCGAAGGTGACCTTCACCCACAAGCCGAGCTATCCGCCCTTCGAGCTCGCCAAGGACGCCCCGGTGGTGCAGCGCGCCGCCAAGGCGCTCGGCCTGCTCGGCATCGAGCCGGTCTATCTGTTCTCCAATGGCGGCCTCGACGCCAACTGGCTCGACAAGCACGGCGTGCCGACGATCACCATCGGCGCCGGCCAGGCCGAGATCCATACGATCAAGGAATATGTCAGGCTCGACGAATACGAGAAGGGTTGCCGCCTCGGCATCCTGATGGCGACGCTCGAAGACTAAAAAGACCCCAAGCAGGGCCTGCCGCCGCGCAGCCCCCCACAAGGAGCCGCCGCGTGAGCCCGATCGCCTATACCGGCCTGATCATCGCCATAGCCGTCGTCCTGTTCATCACGAACAGGGTGCCCGTCGTGCTCGTCGCGATGGGCACGGCGCTCGGCCTGTGGGCGACAGGCGTGCTCACCCTGCCCCAGGCGCTCGCCGGCCTCGGCGACCCGGCCGTCATCTTCATCGCCTCGCTCTTCGTCGTCTCGTCGGGGCTGGAGGTCACCGGCGTCACCGCCTGGGCCGGCCAGCTCCTGATCAGGGGTGCGGGCGAGGAAAGCCGCACCCGCCTGCTGGTGCTGATGATGGGGCTGGTGGCGCTGCTCGTCGCGCTGATCAGCCTCAACGGCGCGGTCGCGGCGCTGCTGCCGGTCGTCGTCGTCACCGCGGTCAGGCTCAAGCGCAACTCCTCGCAGCTCCTGATGCCGCTGGTCTTTGCCGGCCATGCCGGCTCCATGCTGGCGCTGACCGGCACCCCGGTGAACGTGCTCGTCTCGGAGGCGGCGCTCGATGCCGGCGTCGGCGGCTTCGGCTTCTTCGAGTTCGCGCTGGCCGGCGTCCCGCTGCTCGTCGGCACCATGGCGATCATCATCCTGTTCGGCGAGCGGCTGCTGCCGCAGCGCAACGGCGCGACCATGCCGGCGGATTTCAGCCGCCACGCCAAGACCCTGGTCGAGCAATACGGGCTGTCGAGCGGCATCCACCAGCTGCGCATCCGCGCGACCTGCCCCTATGTCGGCCAGCCTTCCAGCGCGATCACGCTCGCCGACTGGCCCGGCCTCCAGCTCGTCGCCGTCCAGGACGGCGCGACCGCCGGCCCCCTGCGCCGCACCGCGATCGCCGACGGCGACCAGCTCCTGCTGCGCGGCGATGCCGAGGCCGTGGCCGATTTCGCCGCCCGGATGCATCTGTCCTTCCGCGAGGAAGGGCCCACCGACAGCGAGGAAACCCTGTTCAACCGCCGCTCGGGCCTCGCCGAGGTGGTGATCCCGCCCCGTTCCGGCCTGATCGGCCAGACCGTGTTTCCGGGCATGGTCACCGAGAGCGGCGACCTCATCATCCTCGCCGTGCAGCGCGGCGCCGGCGAGCCCACGGACGGCGACGAGCCGAAGACGGCCGGCGTCGTGCTCCAGCCCGGCGACACCATGCTGCTGCAAGGCACCTGGAAGGCGCTCGACACCCATCTCGACGATCCCGACGTGCTCGTCGTCTCGTCGCCGGAGCTGGTCAGGCGCCAGGCCGTTCCGATGGGGCCGGGCGCCAAGCAGGCGATCATCATCCTGCTGGCGATGGTGGTGATGCTGGCGACCGGCATCGTGCCATCCGCGGTGGCGGGCCTGCTGGCGGCCGGCGCGATCATCCTCAGCGGCATCATGACCGTCGAGCAGTCCTACCGCGCGATCAGCTGGACCACCGTGATCCTGGTCGGCGCGATGATGCCGCTCTCCACCGCGATGATCGAGACCGGCGCCGCGCAGATGCTGGCCGACCGCCTCGTCGCCATGGTCGGCGATGCCGGGCCGATGGCGCTGCTCGCCGGGCTGTTCGTGCTGACCGCGGTGCTGGGCCAGCTCATCAGCAACACGGCGACCGCGCTGATCATCATCCCGATCGGCGTCGCCGCCGCCGCCAGCATGGGCATTTCGCCGCGCCCGGTGCTGATGAGCACGGCGGTGGCCGCCGCCGGCGCCTTCCTGACCCCGATCGCGACGCCGACCAACCTGATGGTGATGGGCCCGGGCGGCTATGTCTTCAGCGATTACTGGAAGCTCGGCCTGCCGCTGCTGATCTGGTTCTTCGTCGTCGCGGTCTTCATCGTGCCGCTGATCTGGCGCTTCTGAAGCTGCGCCGGCGCGGAGACAGCCTGCGCCCGAGCACGCTCATCCTGCCCTCTTGCCTGCCATGGCACACGACGATATGCGCGGGTGGCCGGACGATCGGCCACTTGCCCATCCGGAGGGCGCATGCTGTTCCGCCGCCAGAAGCCCCGCTCCTATGCCCCGGCCCCCGAGGGCTGGGTGCTCTATGCCGTGGGCGATGTTCATGGCCGGCTGGATTGCCTGCGGCAGGCGCAGCGGCGCATCGACCGCGACCGGCAGGGGCGCGGCGCGGTCAGGAGCATCGAGATCTATCTGGGCGACCTCGTCGACCGCGGTCCCGATTCCCGCGGCGTCATCGACTGCCTCATCGAGCGCTCGCAGGAACGGGCCGTCGCGCTCGCCAAGGCGAACCATGAACTGCTGCTGGAGGGCTATCTCGACGGGCAGATCCCTTTCGAGCAATGGCGCGCGCTTGGCGGCGCCGAGACCTTGCTGTCCTACGGCCTCGCTCCGCTGACGGTGCGCCACGGCGGCGCAGCGCTCCTCGAGCAGGCTCGCCTCGCCGTCCCCCGGCACCATCTCGACTTCCTCGCGACGGCCAAGCCGTTCATCCAGCTCGGGTCTTACGTCTTCGTGCATGCGGGCCTGCGGCCGGGAATCGCGCTCGACAAGCAGACGCTCGACGACCTCGCCTGGATCCGGGAGGATTTCCTCGGCTCGCAGGCCGATTTCGGCTTCACCGTGGTCCACGGGCACACGCCCGTCGCGGCCGCCGAGTTCCGCGCCAACCGCATCAACCTCGATACCGGCGCCTATCTGACCAACACCCTCAGCACGCTCGTCATCGACGAGGCCGGTGCGCGTCTCATCGAGCAGGACCCGGCCGATGCCGAGATTTGACCTGTCGTCGCAGCGCACGCCGCTGGCGCTGCAATATGCCTATCTCGGCACGCTCGCCTATCTGCTCGTCAATCTCGGCGGGGTCGATCCCTATTCGCTGCATATCGGCGCCCTGCTCGCGGCGGCGATGACCGCGGTCGCGGCCTTCCTGCCTGTCCATAACCGTGCCGTCCAGCGGCTCGGGCTCGCCGCAGGGCTCATCCTGACGGCCCTGGCGATGCTGGCGCTCGTCCAGTCGCTCCGCTGGGACGGCAACCCGTTCGAGCATCCGGCCTGGCAGACCGCCCGCGAGGTGCTGGGCCCGGTTTCGGGCGCGATCTCGGTGTCGCCGGCACAGACGCGCAACAGCCTCTTGGCGCTCGCGCCGGTCCTCGGCTTCCTGGTGGTGCTGCGGGCGGTCGCCGATCAGGACGGCGCCCTGGCGATGCTGCGGCGGCTCGCCTATCTCAGCGCCGTCGCCGCCGCCTTCGGGCTGATCGAGCTGTTCTTCTTCCCCACCGATCCGCTGTCGGCGGGGGTGAACCCCTACCGAAACAGCCTGACCTCCTTCTTCGTCAACCGCAATTCGGCCGGCACCTTCTTCGGCCTCGGCCTGCTGGTGAGCGTGGCGTTCTGCTTCCACCACCTTCGCACGATCGAGCCGGAAAAGTTCCTCGCCCGTCTCGGCGGCCGCAGCGGACGGTCCTCACGCAGCGAGAGGCGGTTCCTGCTCTTTACCGGATTGGCGTTCATCCAGCTGCTCGCGCTGTTCCTGACGCAGTCGCGCGGGGCCATCGGCGCCACGCTCCTGGCGCTGCTGCTGTTCGTCGCGATCATGGCCCGCCATCGCCTGACCGCGAGCCGCAACGCCGCCTTGCCGGCATCCTGGCTGCGGCTCGCCAAGCTCGGCGGGCTCGCGCTCGGGCTCTGGCTGATCTATCTGCTGCTCGGCGGCCGCGTCGCCTACCGCATCGAACGGGCGGGGCTCGACGATACGCGGTTTTGCGCCTTCGGCCTGATGGGGCGGGCGCTCGTCGACAACCTGCCGCTCGGCACCGGCTTCGGCACCTTCCAGGACATCTTCCCCGCCTATCGCGACCATGACTGCGCCGGGATCGCCGGCGTCTGGGACGCGGCGCATAACGGCCTCATCGAAGGAGGCATGGGGCTCGGCCTCCTCTTCCTCGTGCTCGCGCCGGTCGCGATCGTCCTCTTGGCGCGGGCTTTCCTCACCGGCCTGCGCGAGCGCCAGCGCTATCGCTTCGTGCCGGCGCTGGGCCTGGCGGGGCTGCTGCTGATCTCACTGCACAGCCTCGTCGATTTTTCGCTGCAGATTCCCGCGGTCGCCTTCTATGCCGCCGCCATTCTCGGCTGCTGCACCGTGATCTCGCTCGGGCGCCGGGAGGCTTGAGCCGCCACGGCGCTCAGGACAGGCGCCGCGGCCAGTCGTGGAACCCGACCTTCGCCGCCGCGCCGTCGCGCAGCTCGGACGAGAGGTCGAAGGACGGCTGGTAGAGCGAGCCGGTGAAAGCCCCGAAGCCGGGCAGCGAGAACACCAGCGGGCCGGCATCCTGCGCAGGCTCCACGGCGGGGGCCGCCGCTTCGACGACGGCCGGCACCGGCGCGGCCGGAACCTCGAAACGCGCCTGCTCGACACGCGCCGGCACCCGGCCCGCCTCGCGCGCCTTCTCACGCTGCTGCAGCCGCGCCACCCGCACCGTATCCTGCTCGGCCCGGACCGTGACCCACACGGCGGGATCGGCCGCCGACTGGCGCTTGATCATGCGATATCCCGTGCGGCTCCACGCCACGACCGAGGGGCGCAGATTGTCGAGCACGAAATCGCCGCGGTCGGTCCGCACGGTCAGGACGAGATGGCCCTCGGCCCGCGGCGTCACCGCGACCGTCAGGGACAGGGCGGAGATCGGAAAGCCGCGCTCGATCAGCGCCTGCCGCTTCTGGACCGCATAGTCGTTGCAGTTGCCGAACGTCGTCTCGAGCGACCAGTCATAGCCGTGCTTGCCGGCATCGGGAGCGATGCGCCGGTTGATCCGGGCGTTCACGGCGACGAGCTCCGCCCAGCTCTCCTGCGTCAAAGTGACCCGCTCCTCGTCGGAAGCGCGGCACTGGTCGCGATAGTCCAGGCAGAACTTCACCGCGGCGATCGGCGTCATCTCGACAACATCGTCGACGAAACGCGGCGCCATCGGCAGCCTCGCCTCGAAATCGGGCAACGCCATGCGGGGCATCGCCGTAGCAACGGTGACGGAGACACCCAGGACCAGGGCGACCACGGACGAAAGGGCGGCCACGGACTTCATCTGACAACTCCCGTTATTTCGGGAATTGCTATCATCTTCGTCTTGATCTCAGGTTTTTCAGCAAATATTGATTTTCGCGACTGAATTATTGCTTTGTTATCCAGCGTGAATAGGCTGGCGTTTACCTTACTGAGCTGTCAACGGCGTCGGCCGGGGCCAGAAAGCAGGACATTCCCTAAGGTAATCTTCGTTCAGCGCGCCGTTACGGAGGATTGCTTAGTTAACCAAGCGTTAAGTTTCACTAGACGCCTGCGAAGATCCTGTGTAACGAGGAGGCTGCCCGGCCAACAGCGCATCGGGGCACAGCGCAGTTTGATTTGCGTTTGGAGAGATCGAGCTTTGCGTTCCCTAGCCCTCACATTCGTCGACACCTGCGTCTTCGTGCTGGTCACGGTGATGGCGTTCTATCTCCGCACCCCGGAAGAGAAGTTCCTCCTCGGCGAAATCCTGGCGAACCCCTATGTCGGCGTCGGCGCGGCGGCCCTGTTTCTCGGCCTTCAGGCCGCGGGCATCGGGCGCGAGCTGTGGGGGCTGAGCTCATATCGGGTCTATTGGCGGATCGCCGTCGTCACGGCGATCGCGATCCTGGTCGCGATGGCCTCGACCTTCACCTTCACGCGCCTGGATGGCGTGCCGCGCAGCATTCCGGCGATGCAGTTCCTGTTCGGGGCGACCGCGCTGATCGGCGCCCGCAAGCTGGCCCAGCATCTTTCGGGATTGCGCCAGGCGGGCGCTTTCGCGACCAGCGTGCTGCCGCGCGAGGGAGCGGCGAAATCCGACAGCGTCCTGATCGTGGGCGTCAACAGCCTGAGCGGCATGATCCTCCATCTGATCCAGACCTATGCGTCCGGGCGCCTGGACGTCGTCGGCTTCGTCACGACCTCGCGCAAGCAGGTCGGCCGCACGGCCTTCGGCCTGCGCATCCTCGGCCATGTCGAGGATCTGGCGGAGGTGACCCGCGAACTCCAGACGCATGGCGTGGACGTAAGCCGTCTCGTCCTGGCGGCGCCGGAGAACGGGCTGCCGGTCGCGGCCCGCTCCTTCCTGGCGAAAGCCAGGGCCGCGGGCTCCACGCAGGTCATGGAATTGCCCGATGTCATCGCGGCGGCGACGGAGGATCGCGCCGGCTCCGCCCATCTCTTCGCGATGCCTGAGGGCGAGGCGCAGCGGCCGCGCATCCTCGTCGATCGCAGCGACCTCGCCGCGATCACCCGCCGCCGCTACTGGTTCCTCAAGCGCGCGATCGACGTCGGCGTGTCGGCATCCGCGCTCGTGCTCGCGGCTCCGGTCATGGTGATGGTCGTCGCTCTGGTCGCGGCCCGGATGGGCACGCCCGTCCTGTTCTGGCAAAGGCGGCCCGGATTGGGCGGTCGGCCCTTCCATGTGCTGAAGTTCCGGACGATGCGCCCGGCCGTGGATGTGAACGGCCGCCGGCTGAGCGATGCGGAGCGCACCTGCGCGGTCGGCGATTTCCTGCGCAGGACCCGGCTCGACGAATTGCCGCAGCTCATCAACGTGCTGCGCGGCGAGATGTCGCTGATCGGGCCGCGCCCGCTCCTGCCGCGCGACCAGTCCGACGCACACGCCGCCAGGCTTATCGTGCGCCCCGGGCTGACCGGCTGGGCGCAGATCGTCGGCGGCCGGACAATCTCGGCCGACGACAAGGCGGCGCTCGACATCTGGTACGTCTACAATGCCAGCCTCTGGCTCGATCTCAGGATCGCGCTCAGAACGATCCCGATGGTGCTGTTCGGAGAGAAGTACGATCAGGGCCGGGTCGACTGGGCCCTGGCGCAACTGCGACAGCAGCACGCCAAGTTCCTGGCCAAGAACAATTGACGCAGCCGCGGCAATGATGGCCACGAATGCCGGGTTGCGGCGCCGTTGCCGATGGCTGCGCCTTCCCGTGCTTGCCGCCATGCTGGCCGTCATGAGCCAATTGGCCATGGCAGCGCCACAGAATCGGCTGCTGGGCGCCGCCTACCGGCTGGATCCGGCGCCGAACTATGCACTGGCGCTCGCGCGAGGCGGCCGGGAACTGACCGACGGGCATATCGGACGGGGGCGGATCTGGACGAACGGCTCGGCCGCGGGCTGGAGCTGGCGCATGCCGGTCACCGTGGCGCTGGATCTCCCGCAGCCCGCCTCGATCGACCATGTGCGCATCCACACGGCTTCCGGAACGCAGGCCGGCGTCTACCGTCCGTCCCAGATCGTGGTGTTCGGCGGGGACGGCTCGGGGCGCTTCGACTTCCTCGCCGAAAGCCCGCTCGGCAGCGACACGGACAGCAGCCCGTCCCCGGTCGAGAGCAGCCTCGACATCCGCTTTCCGCCCCATCGGATCAGCCAGATCCTCGTCGTGGCCTTCGCGCGCGGCACCTTCCTCTTCCTGAGCGAGATCGAGGCCTTCGAGGCCTCGTCGGCGGGGCAGGAGATCGGCGGCGGCCTGCCTGATCTGGCAGCGGCCCGGCAGTTCGCGATCGAGCACCGGCGGATGCAGATCGAGACGGCGTCCGGTCCGCGCCCGACGGGGCCGGACCCCGCGAGACGCTGGGCGATGCCGCTGGGCGCGGACGCCACGGCTGCGCCGAGCCCGCCAGGCTGCGCGATGGAACCGATCGACCCCTGGACTCTTCGGCCGGCGCGGGAGGCGCCCCGCTCCCGGCTGGTCGCGCTCACCGGCGGGCATGACTACGCCGCCTGGCGTGTCGCCAATCGCTCCGCCACGGAGCTGTCCGTGAACGTCGACGTCGCGCAGGCCGCCGGGGTGAGAACGCGCGTCCTCGCGCTCGCCCACGCCCAGGCCCTGAGCCGCGCCTGGGTGCCGGATGTCGTCACGCCATTCGACGGCGCCGTGCTGCCGGCGGGATCGGCCATGCTGCTGCTCGTCGAGACCCGCCCGGAAACCGGCGGAAGCCACAGGATCGACCTCGCTCTCTCCTGCGGGGAATATCGGCTCGCCTCGACCCTCGACCTCACCGCTATCCCAGCCGACCCCGGAACGGCACCGCTGCACGGCAATCTCTGGACCTATCTGCACGAGCCGATGCATCTGCCCGTCGCACGGGCTCTCGGCTGTGATGCCGGGTTCCTCGCGCGTTACGGCGTCGACACCGCAACCGTGCACCCGGCAGCCCTGTTCGATGGCGGCCGGGAGCGTCCGACCGAGCTGTTGCGCCGCTATCTCGAAACGCATCGCGAGGCGGCGCGCATCCTGCTCTATATGGATATCAAGACGCGCCCCTGGGCATTCCTCAAGCTGCCGGACGAGGAAGCGGCCGCCGCATTGCGCGGCTGGTGGGACTGGGTCGAGGCGACGGCAAAGGCGGCGCGCGTGTCCGGCGAGATCATCCTCTATCCCATCGACGAGCCCCGGCCCGCGGATCTGCCGGCGATGAAGCGCTTCAGGGCGCTCGCGCACAGCGCCGGGATCGAGGCCCGCATCTACGCGACCCTCGAGCGGGGCTCCCTCGCCATCCTGCCTTTCGTGGACGTGGCACAGCTTCACCGCCCGGCGCAGCCGGGCATGAACCTCGCCGGGCTGCCCGGCCGTCAGGAACGGGACGGCTATGATACGCGCGAGGACGCGAAGCTGCTCTCTCCCGACGGATATTACCGCCGCCAGGGTTGGGAGGCCTACGCGCTCGACCTGAAAGGGGTCGGGATCTGGTCCGCCTGGGACAGCACCGGCCTCGGCGACCCCGCAAGCGGCTGGAACCCTTTCACCGGGCGAGGGGAGCGTGATTTCGGCCTGATCTACGCAGCGCCCGACGGCTGCGCCTGGCCGAGCCTGCGCCTTCTCGCCTGGCGCCGCGGGGTGGAGGAGAACCGGCTGCTGCGGCAATGTGCGAAGCGGTTGCCGGAGGGATATGTGGAGCAGATGGTGCGGGGCGTGATGGATGATCGGGGGACGGCAAAGGTGAACCAGGCCGCAGTTGAAGTGCTGGTTGCATGCGAGCGGTGATGCCCATGCTTGGTAAAGACCAAACCATCTCAACGCGAGAGAATAATTTCGACTTGCTTCGCCTGTTCGCTTCGGCACAGGTTGCAATCGTACATATCTGCGATCATCTTGAAATAAATATGGGCCTTTTCCTTGAGCTTCTCAAATATTTTCCTGGCGTACCGATATTCTTTTTTATTTCGGGATTTCTAATATCTCAATCTTTTTCCAGGCAGAATAATCTTAAAATTTTCTACCGTAACCGCTTCTTGAGAATATACCCAGCACTTTTGGTTTGCCTGATTGTATCAATTTTTTTGGCTTCGCTTTTCAAGCAAATTCCTTGGGCCTCGACCTCCTTCATCGGATGGCTGTTGGCGCAAGCTACAATAGTGCAATTTTATAACCCACAATTCCTCCGCGATTTCGGAACCGGCGTCCTTAACGGAAGCCTCTGGACCATCCCCATAGAGATACAATTTTATATTGCCCTCCCCATTATCTGGACAGTCGCGCGAAAAATCGGGGTAAAATTTATATATCTTGTACTTATAATTTCATTCATACTTCACTTTACTTTTATAAATATGTTTTATGGAGCTGAAGACTTCTTTGTTAAACTCCTACAGGTAACAATTATTCCTTGGCTCGCCTTTTTCATGGCGGGAGTATTGACGGCATGGCATTGGGGTTATATCGAGAATATATTTCGGGGAAAATTCCTGAAATGGATGATTTATTTTATAATAGCTACAATTATTATAAAGTACCTAGAAATTCTTGAAGTGACCGGAAATAGAATTAATGGAATATCGGCTATATTTCTATTTCTAGCTATTATTTCTGCCGCATTTACCTATCCAACGCTTAGTCAGAGACTGCTGCGAGGAAATGACATCAGCTATGGCCTGTATCTCTACCATATGCCGCTGGTGAACGTTTATCTTGCCACCGAAGCTCCGCGCACTGCTTTTGGTGCTGTGATGGTTTTTTTGGCAGCCGTCGCCGCGGCCTGCCTATCGTGGTGGCTCGTCGAGAGGCCGGCGCTGAACTTGAGAAAAATAGCGAAACGGAGCGCCGCAGTGGATGCTCCCAGCACATGAACCGCGTCGATTCTGCTCAAGGTGCTGGAGGCATGCCTTTGATCATGCGGATGCGGAAGCCCGGGATTGGCGACGGCGCGCCGTCAATGCCGCAGGCACGAAGGAGGCGGTCCGGACGGAGCCCGTGGGTCGACCGGGCGGCGCGCATCCTCGTCATCGTCTGCGTTCTGAACCTGAACGGCGTCTTCGACATGATGTTCGACATCGGGCAGGCCGTGTCGCTCATCATCCTGGCTACCTCCCTCGTCCTCATCGCCACAACCGGCCGCCGGGCCTGGTCGCCGCCGTTCAGCCTGCTGATCGCGGCCATCGCCAGTTATCTCATCCTCGGCTGGCTGCTTTATGATCCGGCCGCCTCGGTCGAGCCCGCCTCGAAATACCTGCAGAGCTACTTCAATTCCATCCTCATCATCTGGGCGCTGGCCGGCTACGTCGCCAGCTTGCCGCAAGGAAGGAGGCTGGACGGCTTCCTGAAATTCCTGAGGAACAGCTTCCTGGTTGCCGCGGCGTCGGTATGGATGTCCCCCCTGCTGTACCAGTACTATGTCAACCTGCCGTTCTCGGCCCAGCAACGGATGGGGGGGGTCTTCGCCAACCCCAACGAGGCGGCCGCAGCGTCCTGCTTCGCCGTCGCGCTCGTGCTGGCGCTGCCCTTGCGGTTCCGCGTGCTACAGTTCGCCGCCGTCGCGATGGCCGCCGGCGCCGTGATCATGACCTTCTCCAAGGGCGGGATATCGATGCTCGTCATTCTGCTCGGCTGGCATGTGGTTCGCCATGCCAGAGGAGTTGGACTCGTCGCAATCGTGCTGACCTCGCTGCTGGCGCTCGTCCTCGTTCAGAACCCCAGGGCGCTGGTCGAAACGGTTACCGATTTGCCGCTGCTTGAACTGGACGCTTCCCAGAAGGACCGCATTCTGGCAGTCGCGGACATCTTCGGCGGCGAGATCGACGAAAGGACGACCACAGGCCGCACCGTCCTATGGGACTTCGTCATCGAGCGAGCCTTGCACGATTTTCCACTCGGCAGCGGTCTGGGCAGCGCGCACCATATCGTTGGCGGCATATTGGAGCTCGATGTCTGGCAGGGCGCACACAACACGTTTCTGATGGTATGGGGAGAAAGCGGGGTAATACCCCTGCTGCTGCTTGTTTCAGCGATGGTGGCGGTTGTGTTCGCCAGCCTCCACCACGCTCACCGGAGCCTCGGGGTGACATGCCTGTTCGTGCTTCTGGTGGTGATGATGTCGGGCCATATCGCTCTCGCGACACGTTACCATAATGTTATGCTCGCTGTCGTTCTGGGCTTATCCGCTAACGGGATCCATAGAATGCGTAGAGGCTCGCATCCTGGAATGCAGAATGCTCAGCCACAGCAGCGATATGGATATACCACATGACGAGAAATTTCCCATTAATCTTGATGTGCAAAATGCCCCCTCCCCTATTTACCGATAAACTTAATCCGCTTATTTGGCGCGCCCTGAATACAAATTCCCATGAGACGCAGCCACTGCATCGATTGCGGCAATCTGAACCGCGAGCATCTGCTGATTGATAGGCCGGGCAAGAGACGACGAATGTGCGGAATAGCGGGCCTGCTCGGCAGTGCCAATAATGAATGCCTTGCCGATCTCAGCACCGGACTCGCGCATCGCGGACCTGACGGCCAAGGAATCTGGTTGGATGAGCAGGAGCGTGTTGGCTTTGCCCACCGCCGATTGAGCATCATCGATCTGTCGAATGCCGCGGCCCAGCCCATGGTCAGCCGCGACGGTCGCTACGTCACGACGTTCAACGGGGAGATATTCAACTATCGCGTTATCAGCAAAATGCTCTCCGGAAAGGGCTATGGCTTCAATGCAGCCTCCGACACGGCCGTTCTCGCGCCGCTGTATGACCTCAAGGGTCCGGACATGTTGCACGACCTTGAGGGAATGTTCGCTTTCTCGATCTGGGATCGGCAGAAAAAGCGCCTTTTTCTCGCCCGCGACCATACCGGCATAAAACCTCTTTACTATAGTCTGTCCTCCGGACGTCTCATCTTCGCCAGCGAGCTGAAGGCAATCTGCCGCATATTATCTTCCATTACGGTGGATACCGACGCTCTAAAGGAATATCTGACTTTTCTATGGACGCCCGGAGAAAGAACCCTGGTTCAACAAATCAGGAAGTTGCGTCCCGGGCATTATCTCACGGCTGAGTTCCGGGAGGGGTTGCACACTGAAATCAGGCGGTGGTATCGCCCCCCCCAAGCGCCGCTCATCGGCGGACGCCCTGGATATGACCACTCCAAGACGCCCGAGGGGCTGAGGAGCCTGCTCGACGACGTCGTCAGCGACCAGTGCACCAGCGATGTTCCGATCGGAGCGTTTCTCAGCGGCGGCGTCGATAGCAGCGCCGTCGTCGCAAGCATGGTCGCCACCGGCCACCGGCCCACGCGGACCTATTGCGTCGATACTTCAGGGCGAAATGCATCCAATGAGGGTTTCGATGAAGATTTCCCCTTCGCGGAACGGGTCGCCCGTCATCTGAACGTGCCTCTAACTCGCGTAACTTTGGACGAAGACGCCATTTTAGATGGTCTGCCCGACTTGCCGCTTCTGCTGGATGAGCCGACGGCCGATCCCGCTGCCCTGCTTGTCGAGGCCATCGCCAAACATGCTCGCGCCGACGGTGTCAAAGTTCTTCTGACCGGCACGGGCGGCGATGATATTTTCTCAGGCTATCGCCGTCATTTGACGGCGCGCTTGCGAGAGCGTTTCGGCGCGTGGCCAAGGATCGCACAGGCCGGCGCCGGCGCCGCCCGGCTGTTGCCGGATGGTGCGACGCGGAGGCGATTTGAAAAACTCCTAGGCCTCATAGGGCATGCCGATTCGGACACCTTCCTGCTCAATGCCTTCAATCAGAACAGCCTGCCCAATGCCCTCGGCCTGCTGAAAGGCGCCTCCGAGGGGATAACCGATGCGGCATTCGACAATGCGCTGACGAGCGGATTGGAAGAAACCAAGGGGCAAAATCTTCTTAATCGACTTCTTTATCTTGAAATGTGTGGATTTCTACCCGACCATAACCTGAATTATACCGATAAGGCCTGCATGATCGCCGGCGTGGAAGCTCGTGTGCCGCTCATCGACCCACGTCTCATCGACTTCATGTCCGATGTCGATCCCCGGTTGAAAATCAAGGGCCTGGAGCCAAAGTGGTTTTTCAAGCAGGCGGTCGCTGCGAGACTTCCATCAGAGGTTCTCACACGTCGAAAAGTCGGATTTGGTGCCCCCGTTCGTCGACTCTGCACGGCGGGTCGAGGGCGGGAGCTCATCGAAGCAGCCCTGTTCTCGAACTCCATGGTGAAAGACAATTTCGATCAGGAAAAGCTGCGGATTTTCTGGGATAGAACATTGAGCGGACGATCCGACGGAGTCTATCTCGCGCTGACGATCGCGATGACGGGTTGGCTATGGGAAGCACTCAGAGCAACGGGATTGCGCGACTCTTGAGCGCGCAGAGGGCGACCATATGCTTGACCGCTTGCTGATCATTGGAGCCGTCCCTCCCCCGAAGGGCGGGGTTTCAATACACGTTCACAGGCTTTCCAGGGCGCTGGCCGACAGAGGCGTTCGCCATGAGATCATGGATGAATCGCGCTTGCCTACCGAAGGGACGGCGAACCTGCGGCACATGTCCCCATGGCAATATCTCCTGATGATGCGCCGCGCCCGCATCGTCCATATTCACAGCAGCAATCCTCTGGTTCGCCTCGTCCACACCATCGTCGCCCGACTGCATGGAAGGAAGGTCGTCCAAACGGTCCACGCGCTGCTGGGGTCTCGTTTCGAACCGCTTGCGCTGCGTCTAGCCGGCATGCTGAGCCATAAGGGGATCGGCGTGAATGCGGTCGTCGCCAAAAGCCTTGGCTCAACGGCGGCTGTCATACCCGCCTTTATCGCGCCCCCCCCGGATGAAGAGGTCATCCCCGATGATATAATGGATTGGATCAAGACTCAGAAGCATCATAACCAAAAAATTATTGCCATAAATGCTTTTCGATCTGAATTAAAAGATGGAAAAGACCTTTATGGCTTGGACATGCTGATTGAATCATTCCAGGATATTCGTATAAAAGAATCCTTTTCCGGCATTATTTGCATTTCGACCGCACAAGGCTTTGAGCAATACCATCATGAAATCGAACGCCGGGTCACCGCGCTGAGCACGGATGCTCAACTCAAGCTCATCCTGGGGCAAAGCAACTTCCCAGCCATCTTGCGCCATTGCGACCTTTTCGTCCGCCCAACGACAACGGACGGCGATGCGCTCTCGGTGCGCGAGGCACTCTGGTATGGCAAGCCGGCGATCGCTTCCGACGCCGTGGCCAGACCCGAAGGTACCATCGTATTCACGTCGCGCGACTTGAAACAGTTCGTCGAGACGATCCTGGCGGCGAGCACCGCGGAAAAGGCGCCCAGCGTGCGTCGCGACTTCGCCGAAGACGTCATCCTTCTCTACGAATCCGTGGCAGCCGCCTCGTGAAGGCACTGAGCAGCATCCTGCATCCGCTTCGCGGCCTCGCACGCAAGCGCTTCGTGCGCGACGTGGCGACCGTCGCGGGCGGCACGGCCGCCGCGCAAGCGATAAGCTTTGCGTTCTACCCAATTATCACACGCCTTTACGGCCCAGAGGCGTTCGGTACCCTCGGCGTGTTCATGTCGGTCCTAGCGGTTCTGGCGTCAATTGCCGGCTTGGCGTATCCGATCGCCATCGTGCTGCCAAAATCTGACGAGGACGCTCGAGGGCTCGTCCGCCTGTCCCTGGCGATCGCCGTGATAGTCGCTTCGGCTGCGGCCTTGATTCTCGTCGCATTTTCCGCGCCGATCATCAGCTTGCTCGGCCTTGAGCTGATCGCGCCCTTCGTTTTCCTGCTGCCTCTTGTGGTGTTGTTCACGACACTCCTTGCCACGGTCGAGCAATGGCTGATCCGTACGGGACAGTTCGCACTGATCGCCAGGATGGCCGTTTTGCAGGCCCTGGTCGTCAACGGCGTGAAGGCGGCACTCGGGCTGGTACTGCCGCTCGCTTCGGTGCTGATTGCCACGTCAATTGCCGGGGTGGCGCTGCACGCAGGTATGCTCGAACTCGGAAGGCGCTGGAACGGGCATTACCGCCAAAATCCCTTTCCGGCCGAGCCGAAGAAGAGTGCGTCCGATCTCGTTCGGACTTATCGCGATTTTCCGCTCTTCAGGGCGCCGCAGGAACTGCTCAATTCTCTATCGCATGGGCTGCCGGTAATTTTACTGGCCGCTTTTTACGGTTCGACCGTCGTTGGCTTTTATACCCTCGCCTACAGCTTTCTTGCTGCGCCAGTTACTTTGGTCGGTCGTTCGGTCGGCAATGTGCTCTACCCTCGACTTGCAGAGGCCGCTAACCGGGGGCAGGATTTGCGTCGCTTGGTCGTGTTGCCGACGGCTGCGTTACTCCTAACCGGTATAATCCCTTTTGGCGCCGTCATGATTGCCGGGCCGCGACTGTTTGCCTTTGTCTTCGGTGCTCAGTGGCAGGAAGCGGGAGAATATGCCCGATGGTTATCTCTCTGGATTATATTTGGATTTGCAAATATTCCTAGCGTTAAAGCCGCTCCTGTTATAAATAAGCAAAATTTTCTTTTAATCTACGGAGTCATATCTCTTATTTTTCGTGTTTTATCTGTTTATATTTCATATATATTATCTTTTACTCCGGTTGATACTATGATTTTTATCGGATTATCAGGCGCTGTTGCGAATATAATTCTTATTTATATTATATATTTAAAAATAAAATAAATATACCGACACAGAATTATTGCAATATCTATACTTTAGTTGACTTAAAACTAAGATTACAAAGAAAGGAGTGCAGTTTGGCGAAAACCCAACGCCTCGCCTTCGTCCTTCCGAACCTGTCCGGCGGGGGAGCCGCCCGTGTGGCTTCCATTCTGTGCGGCGAATGGATCAAGGCCGGTCACGAGGTGCATCTCATCACCTATGAGGAACCGGGCGCGGCCGCGGTCTATCCGCTGGACAGCCGTATCCGGCGCCATCAGATCGGGTTGAGTGTCTCGCCGAGAGGATTGCTCGGCTTTGCCGGCAACAATGTGCGCCGCGTCCTTCGTCTTCGGCGCGCGCTGCGCGGGATCAAGCCGACCGCGATCGTCGCATTCCTTTCCGAGGCCAACATGGGTGCGGTTCTTGCCGGGCGGTGGCTCGGCATCCCCGTTCTGATCAGCGAGCGCAATCATCCCGGCCACGATCCGGCGACGCGGATCAATGCATTTCTGCGCGCACGGCTCTATCCTCTCGCATCGCGGCTGTGCGTGCAGACCGAGGACATACGCGACTGGTTCCGCACCAACCTCGCCATCGAAGCGAGCGTGATTCCGAACCCGGTCCGGATGGTTGCAGATCACGATGATCACGCGGCTTCCGGCATGAAAAGCGGCGGACGACGACGCGTGGTCTCTCTCGGACGTCTCGAGCCGCAGAAGGGCCATGATGCCCTGCTCGAAGCCTTCGCGTCGATCGCCTCGGAGGTCCCTGACTGGGATATGGTCATCCACGGCGAGGGAGGGCAACGCGCCGCGCTCGAACGGCAGGTCGCGCATCTGGGCCTGTCGAACCGCGTATCCCTGCCTGGCGCCACCCGAACGCCGATGGACGTGCTGCGCGCTTGCGATCTCTATGTGCATCCGGCGCGCTACGAAGGCTTTCCCAACGCCGTGCTCGAAGCACTCTCCGCCGGGCTCTGTGTCGTCGCGACCGATTGCCCAGGCGCGACGAGCGAGATCCTGCAGGGCGGGAAGCACGGCGTTCTCGTTCCCGTCGGCGACACCCCGGCGCTGGCCGATGCGATGCTCCGGACCATGCGGGATGAGAGTTTGCGGACGCAGTTGGGTGAGAAGGGGCGCGATGCGATGCGCATCTATGCCCCCGATATAGTTGCGGCACGCTGGATCGATGAGATTGAACGTATCGGAAGGCTTTCAGACCGATGGAGCAATTGATGACCCCCGATAGCATGGATGCTGTGGCCAAGGTTGCGCGTGATGTCGGCTATCGTAGTGCCGATCGCTATCAGGCCCGATGCAAGTTCCTCTTCGACGGCGTGAGGCTCACTGGTGCTCGCGTTTTGGACGTCGGCTGCGGCCGGGGCGCGCTTGCCTTGTGGGCGGGCCTTCACGGTGCAAGCCACGTGCTCGGCATCGAGCCGGAGAGTGACGGCAGCACGCAAGGGATGCTCAGCTCATTCCAGGGAACGATCGACAAGCTCGGTCTCGGACCCGTCGTCAAGTCACGCGCCTGCTTTCTGGAGGATATAACACCTTCCGATGGCTGTTTTGACGTTGTCGTTTTATTTAATGTGATCAACCACCTTGATGAAAAGGCGGTTACGTCACTCCATACCAGCAAAGATTCGGCCGAATCCTACACAAAAGTATTGCGTCATTTACGGACTATTGTCGCCGATGGCGGCTCGGTGATTGTGGCTGACTGCGGACGGCGCAATTTCTGGAATGATATTGGGCTGCGAAACCCTTTGATGCCGACCATTGAGTGGCATAAGCATCAACAGCCCAAACTATGGGCGTCCATTTTCGAGGGCGCGGGCTTCGCCCTGCATGATCTCCGCTGGTCGCCATTATATCCGCTTGGAGCGATCACAAGCAATTGGCCCGTACATTACTTCACAGCCTCTCATTTCACCCTGAGATTCAAAGCCGTATGATGGATTGAAGAAGCTCTATCAGTACATAGCCAGACTCCAGGCTTTATTCCTGTAGAAAAAGCATGGTGAAATCCACCATGCTCCAGCATCGCGCCGGCATGCATCCGCTGATTCAGGGTCTGGGTGGCATGCTGTGGAGAGGCGCGATGCGGAATCGTTTTCGAGGGGATCCGGCGCACCACCTGCACCGCGACCCATTTCGCTCGGATGTTAAGTATATCATCAAGCCTCTCAAGGATCAGATCCGAAAATCCTTCCGCTGAAGCTAGCGCACCGGCCAGAAAGATGATATCCGGCCTTTTGAAAAAGTTGATGTAAAATCAAAGATCTAGAGTATCGAATTGCATGCGGCGCCAGATTATCGAGCGGACCATCGCCCGCACTCCCGCGGTGAAACGCCGGCCGTCGTCTTCCTGCCGCGCATCTCGTCCATGGGAAACGCGACTTCGCGCTCAGGATCCTGAGGCAGGTTGAGGTGCCGATAAGCTTCGGTCATAACGGCATCGACCATCGCGGCACGGCGCAGGCGCTGATCGCTGACAACGACAAGAGGCGGCGAGACACCAGCTACACGCTCTTCTCCCTTATCTGCACCGAGATCTGGTGCCTGCCGGCGGTTCAAGGATTCGGGGCGACATTTGAAACGCTTCGGCCGCTGGCCATGGAGCCTACGATATGACAGCCAAGGACGATGTCCGTGACTTCTGGAACAACGCCGCTTGTGGGGAAGAACTGTTACTGTCAACGAGAGATCGTGACGGCTTCGCCGCCCAGGCGGAGGAACGGTATCGTCTCGAACCCTATATCCCCGCCTTCGCGGACTTTGCCCAGGCAAAAGGCCTCGATGTTCTCGAGATAGGAGTCGGGCTGGGAGCCGATCATGAATCCTATGGGCGCGCCGGGGCCAACCTCCATGGCATAGACCTGACGGACCGCGCGATCGCTTTAACCAAGCAGCGCCTGGCGTTTGCGTCGTTGCAATCCGATTTGCGCGTGGGTGATGCCGAGGCGCTTCCGTTTGCCGACGATAGCTTCGACTTGGTCTATTCCTGGGGCGTCATCCACCACAGCCCCGACACCGCCGCGGCCGCCAGGGAAATCCTGCGCGTTCTGAAGCCCGGTGGCCGCTTCCGCGTCATGATCTACCATAAATGGAGCCTCGTCGGCGCCATGCTCTGGCTGCGCTATGCCCTGGCGAAGGGGCGGCCTGGCATGTCTCTCGCCGAAATCTATTCGACCTATTTGGAAAGTCCCGGCACGAAAGCCTACACCCGCCGTGAAGCCGTGGAACTGTTCGGAGGCGCTTCCGAAGCAACGGCGTGGGTCGAACTCACACATGGCGATTTGCTTGAATCCGGAGCCGGGCAACGCCATCAAGGGCTGCTTCTGACGATCGCCAGGCGCATATGGCCGCGATGGTTGCTTCGACGTCTCGGCAAGGGCCTCGGCCTGTTTCTTCTCGTGAGCGGCACGAAATAGATTTTCCATGAAACAAATCCTCCAGTCCCTCAAGACCGGCGCGACCGAGGTCGCGGAGGTGCCCTGCCCCGCGCCCGGCCGCGGGCAGGTGCTGATCCGCTCGTCGCGCACGCTGGTCTCGGCCGGCACCGAGCGTATGCTGGTCGATTTCGGCAAGGCCGGCTTCATCGGCAAGGCGCGCCAGCAGCCGGACAAGGTCCGCCAGGTCGTCGACAAGGTCCGCACCGACGGGCTCGCGCCGACGCTGGAAGCGGTGTTCAACAAGCTCGATCAGCCGCTGCCGCTCGGCTACTGCAATGTCGGCACCGTGCTGGAGGCCGGCGCCGGCGTGGCGGGCTTCGCACCGGGCGAGCGTGTGGTCTCGAACGGCAAGCACGCCGAGGCCGTGGCCGTGCCGGTCAATCTCGTCGCGAAAGTCCCGGATGCGGTGTCCGACGACGAGGCCGCCTTCACCGTGCTCGGTGCCATCGCGCTCCAGGGCGTCCGCCTCGTCCAGCCGACGCTCGGCGAGGCCGTGGTCGTCACCGGGCTCGGGCTGATCGGGCTCGTCGCCGTGCAGCTCCTGCGCGCCCATGGCTGCCGGGTGCTCGGCCTCGACTTCGATCCGGAGAAGCTCAGGCTGGCACGGGCCTTCGGCGCCGAGACGGTCGACCTGTCGGCGGGCGCCGATCCCGTCGCCGCCGCGGCGGCCTTCTCGCGCGGGCGCGGCGTCGACGCGGTCATCATCACAGCCTCGACGAAGAGCAACGAGCCCGTGCATCAGGCGGCCCTGATGAGCCGCAAGCGCGGCCGCATCGTGCTCGTCGGCGTGACCGGGCTTACGCTGTCACGGGCCGATTTCTACGAGAAGGAGCTGACCTTCCAGGTCTCCTGCTCCTACGGGCCGGGCCGCTACGATCCGAACTACGAGGAGAAGGGGCAGGACTATCCCGTCGGCTTCGTGCGCTGGACCGAGCAGCGCAATTTCGAGGCGGTGCTCGACATGATGGCCGATGGCCGCCTCGACGTGAAGCCGCTGGTCTCGCACCGCTTCCCCATTGCCGAGGCGGCGGACGCCTACGCGCTGGTCAGCGGCGCGGCGCCCTCGCTCGGCATCCTGCTGGACTATCCGGCTGCCGCAGCCCGGCCGGCGGAAGCCTTGCGGGCGCGCACGGTGGTGCTGGCGCCGGCCGCTTCGGCGGCGGGCCAGGCGGCGATCGGCGTCATCGGCTCCGGCAACTACGCGACCGCCGTGCTGATCCCGGCCTTCAAGGCCGCCGGCGCGCGGCTCGTGAACGTCGCCTCCAGCGGCGGTGTCAGCGGCTTGCACGCCGGCCGCAAGTTCGGTTTCGAGCAGGCCACCACCGATGTCGAGGCGCTGCTCGCCGATCCCGCGATCGGCGCCGTCGTCGCCGCGACGCGCCATGACAGCCATGCCAACCTGGTCTGCCGCGCGCTCAGGGCGCGCAAGCACGTCTTCGTCGAAAAGCCGCTGGCGCTGGCGCGGGAGGAGATCGCCGCGATCGAGGCCGCCCGCGCGGAGGCGATCGCGGCCGGCTTCGCACCGATCGTCATGGTCGGCTTCAACCGGCGCTTCGCGCCGCAGGTCGTCAGGATCAAGCAGCTGCTTGCGGGCGCCTCCGGCCCTCGCTCCTTCGTCATGACCGTCAACGCCGGAGCGATCCCCGCCGATCACTGGACGCAGGACCGTGAGGCCGGCGGCGGGCGCATCATCGGCGAAGCCTGCCACTTCGTCGACCTGTTGCGCTTCCTCGCGGACGCCCCGATCGCCTCCCATGCCATGCGGACGATGGCCGGCGGCAGCGGCGACACCGCCACGATCACGCTTACCTTCGCCGACGGCTCGATCGGCGCGATCCATTACTTCGCCAACGGCAGCAAGGCCTTCCCGAAGGAGCGGCTGGAGGTGTTCACCGGCGGCCGCATCCTCCAGCTCGACAATTTCCGCCGGCTCCAGGGCTTCGGCTGGCCGGGCTTCCGCAAGCTGAACCTGTGGCGCCAGGACAAGGGCCAGACGGCTTGCGCCGCCGCTTTCGCGCGGGCGGTGGAGCGAGGCGGGCCGGAGCCGATTCCCTACGAAGAACTGATCGAGGTCGCGGCGGCGACGATCGCGATCGCTGCGGACGCAACGGCATGACCGAGCTGCTCATCGACATCATCGCCGGGGCGCGGCCGAACTTCATGAAGATCGCGCCGATCATCAAGGCCCTGGAAGCACGCCGCGCGGAAGGCGGGCGGCTGCGCTACCGGCTGGTCCATACCGGCCAGCACTACGACGCGCGCATGTCCGGCGACTTCTTCAGCCAGCTCGGCATCCCCGAGCCGGACGTCAACCTGGAATCCGGCTCGGGCACGCAGGCCGAGCAGACGGCGGCGATCATGACGCGCTACGAGCGGCTGCTGCTCGATCAGCCGAGCCGGCTGTGCCTCGTGGTCGGCGACGTCACCTCGACCATGGCCTGCGCCATCGCCGCCAAGAAGCTGACGATCCCGGTCGCCCATGTCGAGGCCGGCATCCGCTCGGGCGACATCACCATGCCGGAGGAGATCAACCGGCTCGTGACCGATTCCATCACCGACTGGTTCTTCACCACGACCACCGTCGCCGGCGACAACCTGCGGCGCAGCGGTGTCGAGCCACAGAGAATCGTCTTCGTCGGCAACACGATGATCGACACGCTCTTGGCCAATCTCGACCGGCTGCGCCCGCCTTCGTTCTGGGACGAGCTCGGCCTCAAGCCGGGCGGATATTTCGTGGTCACGCTGCACCGGCCCTCGAACGTCGACAGCACCGCCTCCTTCGCGCGCCTGCTCGGCGCGATCGGCGCCGGCACGCACGGCCTGCCGGTCGTCTTCCCCGTCCATCCGCGCACGGCGAAGACGCTGCGCGAGCTGCCGGGCGTGCCGGAGACGATCCGCTTCGTCGATCCCCAGCCCTATCTCGAGTTCAACCATCTCGTCCGCCACGCCAAGGCCGTCGTCACCGATTCCGGCGGCATCACCGAGGAGACGACGGTGCTCGGCGTGCCCTGCATGACGCTGCGGAATTCGACCGAACGGCCGGAGACGGTCACGGTCGGCACCAACGAGCTGATCGGCACCGATCCCGACGCGCTTGGCCCCGCCTTCGCGCGCCTGTTCGCCGGACAGTGGAAGAAGGGAGCAATCCCCGAGAAATGGGACGGCCGGACGGGCGAGCGCATCGTGGCGGCGCTGGAAGAGCTGCTGCCGGTCTGAGCCATGCTGCATCGCCTGCATCTCTATTGGGAGACGCTCCGTCACCTTCGGCCCGTCCAGTTCCATGGCCGGCTGCGGTTTCGCCTCGCCCGCCCGCGGCCCGACCTGCGCCCGGCGCCGCCACGGCGCGTGCTCATTCCGGAAGGCTGGGCCCCGCCCGCGTGCCGCCGGCCATCGCAGACGGGTCCCGACCGGTTTTGCTTTCTCAACGAGACGCACACGCTGGCCGAATGTGGCTGGGACGATCCCACCATCGGCAAGCTCTGGCGCTACAATCTGCACTATTTCGACGACCTGAACGCGGAAGGCGCCGGGGAGCGCAGATCCTGGCACGAGCAAGCCATCGCGCGCTGGATCGCGGAGAACCCGCCGGGGCGCGGCACGGGCTGGGAGCCCTATCCGACCTCGCTGCGCATCGTGAACTGGATCAAATGGGTGCTGGCCGGCAACGCGCTCTCCCCGGACGGCTTCCACAGCCTCGCCGTCCAGACGCGCTGGCTGACCCGGCGGCTGGAATATCACCTGCTCGGCAATCACCTGTTCGCCAACGCCAAGGCGCTCGTCTTCGCGGGGGTCTTCTTCGCGGGGCCGGAGGCGGATTCCTGGCTGGCGCAGGGTCTCAGCATCCTCGCCCGCGAGATCCCCGAACAGATCCTGCCCGATGGCGGCCAGTTCGAGCTCAGCCCGATGTACCATGCGCTGGCGCTCGAGGACATGCTCGACCTCGTGAACCTGCTGCGCAGTGCCGGCTCCGCCATTCCGGCCGGCTGGCGGGAGGTGACGGACTGGCCGGAGCGGATCGCGGCGATGCGCGGCTGGCTTGCCGCCATGTGCCATCCCGATGGCGAGATCGCCTTCTTCAACGACGCCGCCATCGGCATCGCGCCCTCTCCCGCGGAGCTGGAGCGCTACGCGGCCCGCCTGAACCTGGAAGCGCTCCCGGCGCCCGGCACCGGCGCGACATGGCTGCGCGACAGCGGCTATATCCGCCTCGCGACGGGCCCTGTCGTGGCGCTGCTGGACGTCGCCCGTATCGGCCCCGATTACCTGCCGGGCCATGCGCATGCCGACACGCTCTCCTTCGAGATGTCGCTCGCCGGCCAGCGGATGCTGGTGAATGCGGGGACCTCCGAATATGGCGGCGGCCCCGAGCGCCTGCGCCAGCGCGGGACCGCCGCCCACAATACCGTCAGCATCGGCATGGAAAACTCGTCGGAGGTCTGGTCCGGCTTTCGCGTCGCGCGCCGTGCCCGCCCGCAAGGGCTTACTCTCTCCGGCGACGGCGCGACGATCAGCTGCGGCCATGACGGCTATGAGCGCCTGCCCGGCCGGCCGCGGCATCTGCGGACATGGCAAGCCGACAGCGATCGGCTGATCGTCACGGACCGGATCGAGGGCGGCCGGCACGACGCCCGCGCCCGCTTCCATCTGCACCCCGACGTCACCGTTTCCGAAGGCGCCGATCCCGGAACCGGGCTGCTGGCGCGCGGGCCGGACGCCGCGCTGCGTTGGCGCGTTCTCACCGGCAGCCACCGGATCGTTCCATCGAGCTGGCACCCCGAATTCGGGATCACACGATCGTCCCGATGCCTCGAAGTCGAACTCAGGAACGGCGAAAGCATGGTCGAATTCTCCTGGAGTCGACGTTAGTCATTCCACGCGTTTTGGGTTTGCGGCCCGCGACGCTTTCAACTTAATGAAGAAAAGCGAAACATCGGCGTCGTTCCATGCATATCCTGTTCCTGACGGACAATTTTCCGCCCGAAGTGAACGCTCCGGCAAGCCGGACGTTCGAGCATTGCCGCGAGTGGGTGAAAGCCGGGCATCGCGTCACCGTCATCACCTGCGCGCCCAATTTTCCCAAAGGGAAGGTCTTTGACGGCTACCGCAACCGGCTGTTCGCGCGCGAGACCATCGAGGGCATCGAGGTCGTCCGGGTCTGGAGCTACATCACCGCCAACGAGGGCTTCCTGAGGCGGACGCTCGACTATGTCAGCTTCATGGTCGCGGCGGTCCCGGCGAGCTTCAGGGTGGACCGGCCCGACGTCGTCGTCGCGACCTCGCCGCAATTCTTCACCGCCTGCGCCGGCTGGCTCGTCGGTGCGCTCCGCCGCAGGCCGTTCGTCTTCGAGCTGCGCGACCTCTGGCCCGAATCGATCCGGGCCGTTGGCGCCATGAAGGCTTCCGCGCTGCTCGATGCGCTCGAACGGCTGGAGCTCTTTCTCTACCGCCGCGCCACGGCGATCGTCAGCGTCACCCATGCCTTCCGCGACAATCTGATCGCGCGCGGCATCGACGGAGCCAAGATCCATGTCGTGACGAACGGAGCCGATCTCGACCGTTTCCAGCCGCGGGACAAGGATGCGGCGCTCATGTCGACGCTCGGCTTGCAGGGCAAGTTCATCGCCGGCTATATCGGCACGCACGGCCTCGCCCACGCGCTCGAAACGCTTCTGGAGGCGGCCGGCCTGCTTCAGGAGCAGGGCCGCGACGACATCCATATGCTGTTCCTGGGCGACGGCGCGAGGAAAGCCGAGCTGGTCGAGCGCGCGCAGCGATCCGGCCTGCGCAATGTGACCTTCCTCGACACAGTCCCCAAGGAGGACGTCGTCCGCTACTGGTCGATCCTGGACGCCTCGGTCATCCACTTGCGCCGCAGCGCGCTGTTCGAAACTGTCATCCCCTCCAAGCTGTTCGAGACGATGGCGATGGGCGTGCCCGTCCTGCACGGGGTCAAAGGCGAATCGGCCCGGATCGTCGAGGCCGAGAAAGCGGGCCTGACCTTCGAGCCCGAGAACGCGGCCGCACTCAGCGACCGCCTCGTGCAACTGGCGGACGACAGGAGCGCGACCGCAGGCTTCTCAGCGAACGGACGCAGCGGCGCGCAGAACTACGACCGCCGCCATCTGGCCGCGCGGATGCTCGACCTGCTGGCTGCTTGCCGGCGACCGAAAACGGCAGGGGCGATCGAACGCCCCGTCGCGAGCGGTTGACGTCGATTGCATGACCCCGCTTAGCGCGCTCCTTCTCCGGCGAGCGAAGAGCGATTGTTGCACAGAGAGCGCATATATTGCGAAATTAAACGTTAACCACGAATTTACCTTTACGGTATGCGGCCTTCTCGCTAGACGATTCTCTGCAGAGTTTTGAGTTCGTATGCGGTCGGTCGGGGCAACCATGCATAGACGTCATTTTCTCGCGCTCGGGGGGCTCAGCATGGCTTCCGGTGCGTGTTCCGTTCTGCCTGGAAGCGGGCCGGCCACAAGGGATATCGAGGGATCGGCACTCGCCTCACTCAAAGCCGCCCCCGGCCCTGCCTTCAATTACGCGCTGGTGGAGCTGTCACAGAGCGTGCTCGCCGCCTTGCGCGACCTCGGGCCCGGCTCGCTCTACCGCAGCTTCGGAACGGGTCGCGGCGGGCCGCCGCGCATCACCGTCGGCGTCGGCGATTCGGTCCAGGTCACGATTTTCGAATCGGCGGCCGGCGGCCTGTTCATCCCGAACGATGCCGGCGCGAGGCCGGGCAACTTCATCCAGATTCCGGCGCAGACCGTCGACCAGGCCGGCTACATCTCCGTTCCCTATGCCGGCGCCGTGCCGGCGAAGGGGCGCTCGCTGCCCGAGATCCAGGCGGACATCGAACGGCGCCTGGCCAACCGCGCGATCGAGCCTCAGGCGGTCGTGGCGCTGACCAACCAGACCTCGTCGCAGGTCACGGTCATCGGCCAGGTCGGGTCGCCCAACAAGATCAACATCAACCCCGCCGGCGATCGCATCCTCGACGTGATCTCCAAGGCGTCCGGCATCGCCGATGCCGGCTATGAGACCTTCGTCTCGCTGCAGCGCGGACGGCGCAAGGAGACGATCTACTTCCTGAACCTCCTGTCGAATTCGCAGGAGAACATCTATGTCGCGCCGGGCGACGTGATCTACGTCTTCCAGCAGAAGCGCGCGTTCACGGCATTCGGCGCCTCCGGCCAGAGCGGGCAGTTCAAGTTCGAGCAGGAGCACCTGCCGCTCGCCGACGCGGTCGGCAAGGCCGGCGGCCTCTTGGACAACCGGGCCGACCCGGGGCAGGTGCTGCTCTACCGCATCGAACATCGCGAGTTGCTCGAGCGGATGAACGTCGATCTTTCGGCCTTCCCCAGGGGGCAGCGCGCGATCCCCACGATCTTCCGCGCGAATTTCCGCGATCCATCGAGCTTCTTCGTCGCGAAGAGCTTCATGATGCAGGACCGCGACACGATCTACGTCACGAACTCCGATTCGGTCGAGCTGTTCAAGTTCCTCGATCTGGTCACCGGCATCTCGGGCGCCGTCGCCAACGTCACCTCCGACGTCGTCACGACGCGCAATGCCGAACGTGTCTTGAGACGGTGATGAAGAGGGCGCAGGCTGTACTTGACGCAAGGTCTGCATGTGCCTTAGGTAAAGGCTTGGTGTGAGGATGTTGAGATGCGCTTTCTATTTGCCGGCGTAACGGCCGCACAAGTCGCCATCGCAGCGGTTGCCTTGACGGCCGGCGGCGTGCCGGCTTTCGCCCAGGGTGCTCCCGCGGTGACCCTGGCGTCGCTCCCCGGCAAGGCGTCGAGCCGGCAGGTCGAGGACTTCAAGGCGAACCCGGCCGCGTTCCTGCGTGCCAATCCGATCGGCGGGCCGCAGATGAGCGCGATCACGAAGGCGCTGACCCTCGCCGATCCCGGCCTCGTCGATGCGCTGCTGGCGGCCGCCACGGACGGCAGCGCCCTGCAGCGCGCCGCGATCGGCTCCGGGCTCGGCCAGGCCGTGAAGGCGATCGACCCTGCCGACAAGGCGCTCGCCGATGCGATCGCCGCGAAGATCGCCGGCTCCGGGCTGACGGATGTCATGGCCGGATATTCGGCCGGCATCAGCGATGTACAGACGCTGGCGACGGGCGGTGGCGGCGGTGGTGGCGGCGGCGGCGCAGGTGCGGGCGTCGGCGGCCCCGTCGGCGGCTTCATGATGGCCAGCGGTGGGGGCCGTCCCTCCACCGGGCCCGGCTCCAGCTTCACGGGCAACAACGGCCAGCACACCACCTACGGCAGTGGCAACCGCGGTTATGTCGAATGCACCGAAAGCGTGAGCCCGCGCCGCCGCTGCTGATGCCATCGTGCCGTCACCTTCTTTCCTGATACGCGGAGAGGATTTCTCTCCGCGTATGTGTTTGTAACGATCGGGCCAAGCATGCATGGGTTCGGAAACAGGGCGCAGATCGACAGACGCGGCCTGCCCGATCATGACGACGGCGAAGACAGCGCAGGCACGCTGCTCGACATCGATTTCGAGCAGCTGATCGCCGCGATACGGCGCCAGGCGCGCCTGGGCGCCGTCATCGTCGCCGCCACGCTCGCGATCGGCCTCGCCTATCTGATCACGGCCGTTCCGATCTACACGGCCTCGACCACGATCCTGATCGACAGCCGCCGCAACCAGGACCAGATCGCCGGCTCGATCGCGGAGCTGACCTTCGACACCGGAGCGATCGACAGCCAGCTCGAGGTCATCCGCTCCGACCGCGTCGCCGCGAGCGTGGTGCAGGCGCTCGGGCTCGACAAACTGCCCGAATTCACGACGAACCAGACATCCGTCATCGGCACGGCGATCGGCTTCGTGCGCTCCGTCCTCAATGTCCGCAACTGGTTCACCTCGCGCGACGTCCTCGCCGAGGAAGAAGCCGAACGCGCGCGGCGCGACGCGATCGACAAGCTCAACGACAACATGACGGTGCGGCGCGTCGCACGAACTTACGTCCTTCAGATCTCCTATTCCTCGCCCAATCCGGCGCTCGCCAAACAGATCGCCGATGCCTTCGCCGAAGCCTATTTCAGAGACCAGCTCGAAGCCCGCTTCGAGATCACCAAGCGTGCCAGCGGCTGGATGCAGGACAGGTTGGCGGAGCTCAAGGAGAGCTCGCTGCGGACCGACCTCGCGGTACAGCGGTTCAAGGCGGAGCGCGGCATCATCGCCACCGGCCAGACCAGCTCCGGCAACCAGATGCTCGTCACCGACCAGCAGCTCATGGAGCTGACCACCCAGCTCTCGACCGCCCGCTCCGAGACGGCGAAGGCGGAAGCCAAGCTGCAGCAGATCAACGACATCCTGCGCTCGGGGAAAGCGGACGGCGCGGTCACCGAATCGCTCGGCAACCCCGTCATCAACGATTTCCGGACGCGCTACCTGCGCGCCTCCAAGACCGAAGCCGACCTTTCGAGCCGCCTGGGCAAGAACCATTTCCAGGTCATCAACCTGCGCAACGAGATGACGCAGTATGAGAGGCTGATCTTCGAAGAGCTGCAGCGGATCGCCGAAACCTATGTTTCGGACCTCGAAATCGCGCGCAACCGCGAAAAGAGCCTGAACGAGTCGATGGCCACGCTCATCGGCCAGAAGGCGGTCTCGAACGAGACCATGGTGCAGCTGCGCGAGCTCGACCGCGAGGCGGAGGTCTTCAAGAACCTCTACCAGACGTTCCTGCAGCGCTATCAGGATGCGATCCAGCGCGAATCCCTGCCGACGACCGAAGCGCGCGTGCTGAGCCCCGCGGTCTTGCCGATCGCGCCGAGCGCGCCGCGCACCGGAATCGTCCTCGCGCTGGCCGGCTTCCTCGGATTGGCGATGGCCGGCGGCATCGGGGCCTTGCGTGAGTTCCGGGACCGGGTGTTCCGGGTCGGCGCCCAGGTTCGCGGCGAGACGGGCCTGGAGTTCCTCGGCACCTTGCCCGCCGTGGAGGTGAAGCCGCTCGCAGCAAGCGAAGCCAGCGCGAACCCGCGCGATATCCAGCTGCAATCCTCGGTCCTGAGGCACGTCCTCGATGCCCCGCTCTCGAGCTTCGCCGAAGTGCTGCGCAGCGCCAAGGTCGAGGTCGATCTCGCCACCGCCGGCAAGCGCGAGGGCGCCAAGATCGTAGGCGTCGTCTCGGTGCTGCCGGGCGAGGGCAAGACGACGACATCGAAGAATTTCGCCAGCCTGACGGCCTTCCTCGGCGAACGCACCCTGCTGATCGACGCCGACCTGCGCAATCCGGGGCTGACGCGCGCGATCGGCCGGCACGCCGGATTCGGCCTTCTCGAAGTGCTGCGCGGAGAGCGCTCGCTCAAGGATGCGATCCTGATGGAGCCGGACAGCAACCTCGCCTTCCTGCCCGCCGTGACCCGCAAGCGCCTGACCCAGAGCAGCGAGATCCTGACCTCGCGCGAGATGGAGGCGCTTTTGCAGGCGGCCGGGTCGGAATTCGACTATATCGTCGTCGATCTTCCCCCTGTCGGCCCCGTCGTCGACGTCAGGGCTGCCGGACGCCTGTTCGACGGCTTCGTCTTCGTGGTCGAATGGGGCAAGACGCCGCGCGCCGTGGTCAGAAGCGCTCTCCAGGACGATCCGACCCTCTACGACAAATGCGTCGGAATCCTGTTCAACAAGGCCGATACGAAGCTGATGCAGTCGTATAACAAGGCCGATTCCAAATATTATTATTACGGTCGCTACGGGAAATATTACACCGACGCGAGCAAGCCATCCGCCTGAGGGCCGGGCGATGGATTTCACCGCGCGCATCCTGTCGCTGGCATTGGCCGCGGGCTTCGGCCTGATCGGCCTGCAGGGCCTGGCTCGCTACTGGGCGTCGTCGGATGCGCTGCGCATCGCCAACCTGATCGACCAGGGCAAGCCCACCTCCGAGGACCTCCTCGACCGGGTCGAGAGCACCGGCGCGGTCCGGACCGCCATGGCGAGCTGTCTCGACGATCTCGGCAGAGCCGGCGTCTCGATCAGCCTGCGCCGGCTCGAACAGGCCATCCTCGCCATACGCGAGACGCAAGCTCGGGCAGCCGCGGCCACTGCCCCGGCGACGCAGCCCAGCGCCGTCGAGGCGATCGGCCGGCTGTCGCGCCGCGATGCCATAGACGCCGCAGCCCGTGCAGTCCCACCCATGGACCCGGCCGAGATCGCCGCGCGCGGACGCGCCGCCGAGGATGTCGTCACCGCACGCCTGACCTGCACGCCGACCGACGGCAACGCCTGGCTGCAACGGGCCTTGCTGCTGGATTTGCGCCTGGCGCCCGCCGAGGAGGTGCACAGCGCCCTGATGCGCTCCTACTGGCTGGCGCCGGCCGAGGGCTGGATCCTTGACATGCGCGCGCGCTTCGTCGCCAGCCGGGTCGAGGCCGGCGACGACGAGCTGGCTTCCGCGCTTTCGGGCGACCTGCTCAAGATCGCCGAGCACTATGCGCCGCGGGACATCGCCGCCTTTTACGTCGCGGCCGGCCCGAAGACGCGCGCCCTCCTCGCCACCCATATCCGCCGCCAGCCGGACCGCGAGCCGACACGGCGGCGGCGTGCCATCATCGCGCAGATCGACATGCTCGGCGTCACGTTCCGCTAGAGCAATTCCGCGATTCTCCGAATCGCGGAATTGCTCTAGGTCTTTGTTTTATCGCATTTTCTTCACGCGAACCGGTATCCACTTCGCTCGAAAATGCTCTAGGAAGCCCCCCGCTCAGGCTCGCCGTCGCGGCACGGGCAGGCTATAGCGGTGTTCGTACGTTCTCTCTTCTGGAGTTGCCGATGAAGATCGTCATGGTCGGCTCGGGCTATGTCGGGCTGGTCTCCGGCGCCTGCCTTGCCGATTTCGGGCACGAGGTCGTCTGCGTCGACAAGCTCGAGAGCAAGGTCGCGGCGCTGAAGCGGGGCGAGATCCCGATCTTCGAGCCCGGCCTGTCGGAGCTCGTCCGCGGCAACGCCGCCGCCGGGCGTTTGTCCTTCACCACCGATCTCGCCGGGCCGGTGGCGGGGGCGGATGCCGTCTTCATCGCCGTCGGCACGCCCTCGCGCCGCGGCGACGGCTTCGCCGATCTGTCCTATGTCCATGCCGCCGCCCGCGAGATCGCGCAGGCGCTCTCCGGCTACACCGTGATCGTCACCAAGTCGACGGTCCCGGTCGGCACCGGCGACGAGGTCGAGCGGATCATGCGCGAGCTCAGGCCCGATGCCGAATTCGCGGTGGTCTCCAACCCGGAATTCCTGCGCGAGGGCGCCGCGATCGAGGATTTCAAGCGGCCCGACCGCATCGTCATCGGCGCGGAGGACGCCCGCGCCCGCGAGGTGATGGCGGATATCTACCGGCCGCTCTACCTCAATAGCGCGCCGATCCTGAACACCGGCCGGCGCACCGCCGAGCTGACGAAATATGCCGCCAACGCCTTCCTCGCGACCAAGATCACCTTCATCAACGAGATCGCGGATCTGTGCGAGCAGGTCGGCGCCAATGTCCAGGACGTCGCCCGCGGCATGGGGCTCGACAACCGCATCGGCGGCAAGTTCCTGCATGCCGGGCCGGGCTATGGCGGCTCCTGCTTCCCGAAGGATACGCTCGCCCTGATCAAGACGGCGCAGGATCACGGCACGCCGACCCGCATCGTCGAGACGGTCGCTGCGGTGAACGACCAGCGCAAGCGCGCCATGGCGCGCAAGGTCGTCGCCGCCTGCGGCGGCTCGGTCAGGGGCAAGACGATCGCGGTATTGGGCCTGACCTTCAAGCCGAACACCGACGACATGCGCGATGCGCCCTCGATCGCGGTCGTAACCGCCTTGCAGGACGGCGGCGCCGTGATCCGCGCCTATGATCCGGAAGGGATGGAGCAGGCGAAGGCGGTGCTGCCGGCGGGCGTCGTCTACGCAGCCGACCCCTATGCCTGCGTGGCGGGGGCGGACGCCGCCGTCATCGTGACGGAATGGAACATCTTCCGCGCGCTCGATCTCGACCGCGTCAAGGCCGCGATGGCGGCGCCGGTCCTGATCGACCTGCGCAACGTCTACCGCGCCGAGCAGGTCAGGGCGAAGGGCTTCACCTATCTCGACGTCGGCCGCGGATTGACGCAAGCGCAGCGGGCCGAGGCGACCGACGCGGCCTGACGGTTCCCCGTCATTGCGAGCGAAGCAATCACGATGGCTGGATGGTCGAATCCGGCTCTATTCCATCGCCTTGAAGCGGTTGAGATAGGCTTCCCTGTCCGTCGCGGTCGGCGCGGGCGGCAGCCTGAACCTCCAGGTTTCGGTAAGTGTGCGCTCGCCGAGCTTCAACGACGCCGTCAGATCGGAGGAAAGCGCCGGGTTCCTGATCCTGATCCGATAGCTGAGGCGCCAGCCCCGGATGGCGGGGTTGGGCTGCAGCTCGCTGCCGACGATCTCGACATTGTCGTTGGCGCCGACCACGGCCTCGGGGCGAGCCTCCGGCGGCAGCTTGCGCAGCGAAGGCCCTTTGAAATCGATCAGGAAGGCCAGCGTGCCGTCGCCGGCGCGGATCAGGTTGGACTGGTAGATCTCGCCGGTCGCGCGCATGGTCTGCCAGACATGCGACAGCCCGCCCGTCATCAGCGCCGGCTCGTCCATGGTCCAGTGCATGCGGTAGTCGAAGCGCATCGGCTCGCCGGGCGCCGGCATGCTTCCGGGCACCCACAGCGCGACGATGTTGTCGTTGGTCTCGTCCGCCGTCGGGATCTCGACGAGCCGGACATTGCCCTTGCCCCAGTCGTTGGTCGGCTCGATCCAGGCGCTCGGGCGCAGGTCGTAGCGGTCCTTCAAATCCTCGTAGCGCGAGAAGTCGCGCCCGCGCTGCAACAGGCCGAAGCCCTTCGGATTCTCCGCCGGAATGTCGCTGATCGCCACCATGGGCGGGTTGACGAGCGGGCGCCAGATCCATTCGCCGGTGCTGAGGCGCACCGAGAGCCCGTTGGAATCATGGATCGCGGGGCGGAAATTCGGCGTCGGCGAGGGCTGCTGCGGGCCATAGAGGAACATGCTGGTCAAAGGCGCGATGCCGAGCGTCGTCGGCGCGGCGCCCTGCCGCAGGAAGATGCGCGCCTTGACGCCGAGCACTGCATCCGCGCCCGGCGTGAGCGTGAATTCATAGGCGCCCGAGGCCCTGACCGAATCCATCAGCGCATAGAAGGTCAGATGCCGCTCCTTCGGCCTGGGGCGGCGCAGCCAGAATTCGCGGAAGGCGGGAAATTCCTCCGCGATCGGCAGGCCGGTGTCGATCGCCAGCCCCCGCCCGGACAGGCCGTAGATCTGCCCCTTGCCGATCACGCGGAAATAGCTCGCGCCCAGCACGCTCATGACCTCGTCGAGCTTGTCGGGCCGGTTGACCGGATAGACCACCCGGAAGCCGGCCCAGCCGAGCTTGGCTGTAGCCTCGCGGTCGAAATGCAGGTCGGCGAAATCGAAGCGCCCGGAATCGTAGGGGATCTCCCGGGCCACGCCGTCGACGATCTCGCTGATCCTGACCGGCGTGTTGAACTGCATGCCCTGATGGTAGAAGGCGAGCTTGAAGGGCGTCTTGTATTCCATCCAGGCGAAGCGGTCGGCGCGCGGCTGCATCTTCTGGTAGTCGGCGAACTGCATCTTGCTGAAGACGTCAGGCAGATTCGAGACCGGCGCGACATAAGGTGCGTCCGCCAGCGCCTTCGCCTTCGCGATCACCGCGTCGAGCCCGAAACCCGGACGCTGCTGCGCAAGCGCCGGCATGCCGGCGGCGACAGCCGCCGCGGCAAGCCAGCCGAGCGCGAGCCGTCGGACGGCGGAAGAAAACCGGGCCATGACGCAGGCCCCGCCGGCGGAACGGGTCGACAAGTTCAAACGGGCTCCTTAAAGGAGGAATCGGCAGGACGGGGCACGCCCGTCCCCTGTTGGCAGCGGCACATCCGAGCACAAATGCCCATCATCGCGACAAGGGTCAAGGAATCAGCGTCGTTCTCCCCGAACCGTTCCCGCGCCACCCTTCGCCGTCCTCAACCCAGATGAACGAACTCAGCATGGATCATTCGAACGCTGCACCGGCCCTGGACGGTCCGGAGGCGACGCCCTGCCAGGACGAGACGAAGAGCGGCCTGTCCCGGCGGCAGGCTCTCAGCGCCATGGCCTCGGCCGCCTTCGTGGCGGGCATGGCCGCCGGCCCCGCCGCGGCACGGCCCAGGCGGGCGCGCGCCGCCGATCCGGCCGGGAAGAAGAAGGCTTTCATCGAGGGCCTGATCGCCCGGATGACCGTGGACGAGAAGGTCGGCCAGTTGCGCCTGATCAGCATCGGCCCGGAGATGCCGCATGCCAGGCTGATGGACGAGGCCGCCGCCGGTCGCATCGCCGGCTCGTTCAACACCGTGGTCCGGCGCGACAACCGGCCGCTCCAGGAGGCCGCCGTCACGCGCAGCCGCCTGAAGATCCCGCTGTTCTTCGCCTATGACGTGGTGCACGGCCATCGCACCGCCTTCCCGATCCCGCTCGGGCTCGCCGCAAGCTTCGACATGGCCGTGATCGAGCGCATGGCCCGCGTCTCGGCGATCGAGGCCTGCAACGACGGCGTCGACATGACCTTCGCGCCGATGGTCGACATCAGCCACGATCCGCGCTGGGGCCGCACCTCCGAGGGCTTCGGCGAGGACCCCCATCTCGTCAGCGCCTGCGCCCGGGCTGCCGTGCGCGGCTTCCAGGGCTCCTCGCCCGATCGGCCCGATACGATCATGGCCGCCGTCAAGCATTTCGCGCTCTATGGCGCGGTCGAGGGCGGGCGCGACTACAACACGGTCGATATGAGCCCGCTGCGCATGCACCAGGTCTACCTTCCGCCCTACCGCGCCGCGATCGAGGCCGGGGCCGGCGGCGTCATGGTCGCGCTCAACTCGATCAACGGCGTGCCGGCGAGCTCCAATACCTGGCTGCTGCAGCATCTGCTGCGCCGGCAATGGGGCTTCGAGGGCGTCACCGTCAGCGATCACGGCGCGATCACCGAATTGACGCGGCACGGCGTCGCCCGCGACAACCGCGAGGCGGCCAAGCTCGCGATCAGGGCCGGGATCGACCTCAGCATGGCCGACCAGGTCTATCTCGCCGAGGTGCCGGGCCTCATCGCCTCGGGCGAGATCAGGATGGCCGAGCTCGACGCCCGCGTGCGCGAGGTGCTCGGTGCGAAATACGACATGGGCCTGTTCGCCGACCCGTTCCTGCGCATGGGCAAGCCGGAGGACGACCCCGCCGATGTGCGCTCCAGCGACCGCCTGCACCGCGAGCCGGCGCGCGAGATCGCCCGCGACACCATCGTGCTGCTGGAGAACCGCAACCAGACCCTGCCGCTGAAGCGAGAAGGCACCATCGCGCTCGTCGGGCCGCTGGCCGATTCCGGGCTCGACATCCTGGGAAGCTGGTCGGCGCAGGCCGTGGCCGGGCAGGCCGTCACGATCAAGGCCGGCATCGAGAAGGCGATCGAAGGCAAGGCGAAGCTCCTCACCGCGCGCGGCGCCAACGTCCTCGACGACCAGAAGACCGTCGACTACCTCAACTTCCTGAACTGGGACAACCCGGAAGTCATCCAGGACCCCCGCCCGATCGAGGCGATGATCGCGGAGGCCGTCGCGGTCGCGGGTCAGGCCGATGTGGTGATCGCCGTGGTCGGCGAGCTGCGCGGCATGTCGCATGAGGCCTCGAGCCGCGTCACCATCGAGATCCCGGGCTCGCAGCGCCGGCTGCTCCAGGCGCTGAAGGCGACCGGCAAGCCGCTCGTCGTCGTGCTGATGAACGGGCGCCCGCTCGCCATCGGCTGGGAGAAGGAGAATGCCGACGCGCTGCTGGAAAGCTGGCATGCCGGCACCGAGGGCGGCAATGCAATCGCCGACATCCTGTTCGGCGACCACAACCCCGCGGCCAAGCTGCCGATCAGCTTCCCGCGCTCGGCCGGGCAGATCCCGACCTATTACAACGCGCTCAGGATCGGGCGTCCCTTCACGCCGGGCAAGCCCGGCAACTACACCTCGCAATATTTCGAGGAGGAGCAGGGCGCGCTCTACCCCTTCGGCTACGGGTTGAGCTTCAGCAGCTTCACCCTGACCGGCCTCAAGCTCTCGGCCAGCCGCATCACGCGGGGCCAGAGCCTGACCGCCGAGGCGACGCTGACCAACACCGGCCGCTATGAGGGCGCCAACGTCGTCCAGCTCTACATCGCCGATCCTTATGCCTCGATCGCCCGGCCGATCAAGGAGCTGAAAGGCTTCCAGAAGCTGACGCTCAAGCCCGGCGAGAGCCGCGTGGTGCGCTTCGAGATCGGCCCCGAGCAGCTCAAATTCGTCAACGGCGCGCTGAAGGAGGTGGTCGAGAGCGGCCAGTTCAACGTGCAGCTCGGCCTCGATTCGCGCGACGTGCTGGAGGAATCCTTCGAGCTCGCCTGAACGGCGCCCGCGGGGCTGGTGTCGACCGCTAGAGCATTTTCGAGCGAAGTGGACACCGGTCCGCGTGACGAAAATGCGATAAAACAAAGACCTGGAGCCATCCCGCGATTCGGAGAATTGCGGAATTGCTCTAGGTGCCGAGATAGGCTTCCCGGATCTGCTCGTTCCGCATCAGCTCGTCCCGCGTTCCGCTGGTGACGATCTCTCCGGTCGAGATGACATAACCGCGATCCGAGTTCTCGACCGCCTCGATCGCGCGCTGCTCGACGATCAGCAAGGTGATGTCCTGGCTCCTGAGCCCGCGCAGCGTATCGAAGATCTGGTCGACGATGGCCGGCGCCAGTCCCATCGTCGGCTCGTCCAGCAGCAGAAGCTTGGGGAACGAGGCCAGTCCGCGCCCGATCGCGAGCATCTGCTGCTCGCCGCCCGACAGCGTGCCGGCGAGCTGCGAAGACCGTCGGGCCAGGACCGGAAACAGATCGAGCGCCCGCTGCAACCCCGCTTCGACGGAACCGCGGCCGCCGCCGGCCTCGGTGCCCACCAGCAGGTTCTCCTGCACGGTCAGGTGCTTGAAGACCTGGCGGCCCTCGGGAACATGGGCGATGCCGAGCAGCGGCCGGCTCGACGCACGGACGCGACCGAGCGCGCGGCCTTCGAAGCTGATCGCGCCGGACTGCGGCACGACGACGCCGGAGATCGTCTTGAACAGCGTGGTCTTGCCCGCCCCGTTGGGCCCGATGATCGAGACGAACTCTCCCTGCCGGACCTCGATGGATACGTCGCGCAAGGCCCGAAGCCCGCCATAGCTCACGCTGAGATTGCTAATTTTCAGCATTCTGGGCCCATTTCCTGCCAAGATATGCGACGATGACGTCCTGCTGGCGAACGACCTCCTTTGGCGGCCCCGATGCGATCACGACCCCGTGGTCGAGCACCACCAGCCGGTCGCTCAGCCGCACCATCGCCTGCATGGTGTGCTCGATGATGACGATCGTCAGCCCTTCGTCGCGCAGCGATCGCAGGAGCGGCAGCATCGTCTCGATATCCTCGCTCGCCAGCCCCGCGAAGCTTTCGTCCATCAGAATGAGCCGCGGCTGCCCGGCCAGGGCCCGGGCGAGCTCCATCAGGCGCAGTTCCCGGTTGGTCAGCGTCGAGGCCGGCGCCGCCATCCTGTCCTGCAGGCCGACGCGCCTCAGGGCGGCGGCAGCGGCGGCGGCGGCCTCGTCATCGTCGCGATGGCGGACATAGGCACCGATCAGCACGTTGTCGAACAGGCTCAGCCGCGGGAAGCTGCGCACCGTCTGGAAGGTGCGGGCAATGCCCGCCGCGCAGACCGCTTCGGGGGTCTTGCCGCTCAGGTCCTCCCCCGCGAAGGTGATGCTGCCCGATTTCGGCGTCACCAGACCGCTGAGGACATTGAACAGCGTCGTCTTGCCGGCCCCGTTCGGGCCGATGATGCCGAGGATCTCGCCCTGCTGCACGCTCAGCGCCACATCGCTGATCGCCTTGAGGCCGCCGAACTGGACCGAGACATCCTTCACGCTGAGGAGCGGGCCGGCTGCGGCGGAACCGGTGCCGGTGCCGATGGGCACGGGCGGCGGCGGCGGAATGTCGGGCACGGCCGGCAAGTCCTGTTCGCCGCTCCGCGCGAAGACACCGGCCAGCGCGTCCCGGATCGCCCAGTAAAGGCCCTGCGGGCGCAGCAGCACGACGAGGATGATGGCGATGCCGTAGACCACGCCCTGAATGCCCGACAGCTTGTCGCCGATGAGGGCGTGCAGCGCCTCCGAGAGCGGCACCAGCGTCGCGGCGCCGATGATCGTGCCCCAGGCGCTGCCGATCCCGCCGAACATCGGGATGATCAGGGCCTGCGCCGAGATCAGCATGCCGAAGACCGAGTGCGGGCTGACGACCAGGAGGACGACGCTGTAGAGCGCCCCGGCGACGGCGGCCATCGCCCCCGATATGGTGATCGCATAGAGCTTCCAGCGCAGCGTCGCGACGCCGGCGGCGCGCGCCGCCAGTTCGTTCTGCTTGATCGCCGTGAGGCACAGGCCGAAGCGGCTGCGCTCGATCCACAGCGAGATCGCCAGGCACAGGCCGAGAAAGGCGAGGCAGATCAGCGCCATGACCCGCCCGTCGGAGAACTGCATGTAGAGCGCGGCGTTCTCCCGCTTCATCGGCATCGCCATTTCCGTCCAGCCGGCCCATTCGAAGATCGGCAGCAGCGCCAGCGGATAGGCGAGCATCGCCAGGCTGAAATAGGGTCCCGTCAGGCGGAAGGTGATGCCACCGAGCAGACAACCGGCGCCGGCTCCGATCACCGCCGCCAGGGGCAGGCTGAGCCATGGCGAGATGTCGTAGTCACGCCCGAGAATGACGACCGTGAAGGCCCCGAGCCCGAAGAAGGCGGCATGGCCGAAGCTGACGAGCCCGGCATAGCCCCCCAGGATGTTCCAGGAGAGGCCGAGCATCGCCCAGACCGAGACCAGCGTCAGGATGAGCTGGATATAGGAGTTGCTGGTCAGCCCGATCGCCAGGGCGCCGACAGCGAGGATGGCGGCCCAGGCGACGAGCGTGGGACCGAACGGCGACTTCGATGTCATCAGGCGCGTTCCACGTTTCGGCCGAACAGCCCCTGCGGCCGGAAGAGCAGGATGAGGAGGAAGACCGTGAAGACGGCCGTCGCCTGAAGCTGGACCGGCATGACGAGCTGCGACATCTGCTGGACGAAGCCGATGATCAGGCCGCCCCAGAAGGCTCCGGCCACGCTGCCCATCCCGCCGAGCACGACCCCGGCATACATCAGCACGACGTATTCGAGGCCCGAATAGGGCTGGAACGGCACCGATACCGCGATCAGCGCGCCGGCGATCGCCGTCAGCGCGATACCGAGCCCAAAGGCCATCCGGTGAGCCGCGTCCACGTCGATGCCCATGTAGATCGACGCGGTGGGATTGTCGGCGGCCGCCCGCAGCCGCCGGCCGATCGCGCTGCGGCCCATGAACAGCGCCAGGCCGAGCGCGATGACGCAGGCCGCCAGGGCGGAGAGGACGCGGGCCTTGTTGAAGAACAGGAAGACGTCGTCCCCGATCAGGGGGCCGATCTCCCAGGCCTGGGTCGAGAAGGGCGTGCGGATCGATTTCGGCGTCGAGCCGAAGACCATCAGGGCGGCGTTCTGCAGGACGAGCGAGATGCCGAGGGTGAGGATGAGCTGCCGGGTATGCCCGCCGTCATCGGTGTCGGAGACACGCTGGCCGCTCACCGCGCGGATCATCATGAGATGCAGGCCGCTGCTGACGAAGAACAGGATCACGCCGGCGGCGATCGCCGCCAGGACCGCCGTGAGATAGGGATTGACCGGCAGGGTGACGGCGGCGCCGACCATCAGGAAGGCGAGATACATGCCGACCATCATGAAGTCGCCCTGAGCGAAGTTGATCACCCGCATCACACCGAAGATCAGGCCGAGACCGACGCACATCAGCCCGTAGATGCAGCCGACGGTCAGGCCTGCCACGAGCAATTGCAGGACCGCTTCGAGTTCTCCGCTCATTCAAACCGCTTTCTTCGCTGGCTCACGGAAATCAGTCCGCCCGGGCCGCAGCGCTGCGGTCCAGGCGATGGGCGGAGTCAGGCGCTCCGGAAGGGGCGGCGGCCGGGAGGGCGACCCGGTCAGCTGCTCCAGCGCAGCTCCGCCAGGGCATCGCCGGGCGGCCCGACGGTGACGGGCACGCCGTCCTGCCACTGCATGACCGCGACGGGGGCATCCATGCGCCGCCCGGTCTCGTCGAAGCGCAGGCGCTCGCCCAGGAAGAACTTCGCCGGGCCCTGCGGATCGCTGGTGTCGGTGCTGCGCAGCGCCGCCATCAAGGCGTCCCTGTCCGCGGACTTGGCCCGCTCGAGCGCATCGTGGATCAGCATGACATGGCCGTAGGAGGACAGGATCTCCTGCGTCGTCCAGGGCTGGCGGGAGCGCTTCTTCAAGCTCTCGACGATGTCGTTCTGCTTGCGCGAGCCCCAGTTCGACGCCGTGCAGACGATGCCTTCGAGGCTCTCCTTGGCGATGTTGTCGAGCATCTCCGGCGCGCCGACCTGCGAGCCCGGCGCGAGCACGGGGATCTTGCCGCGGCCGATGCCGAACTCGTCCATCTTCTCGATGATGAGCTTCGTGTCGGGGACGTTCGAGGTGTAGAGCAGCAGGAAGTCCGGGCGCGCGCGCCTGACGCGCTGGATGATCCCCGTCGCGTCGGACAGGACCGGCGTGAAGGTCTCGTCGACCGCGATCTTGAGGCCGACCGCGGCGAGCCCGCCCTTGCGCAATTCCTCGATATAGGCCTGCGTCGCCGGCTGGCTGTCCGCCACCATGCCGATCGTGGCCGGCCGCCGCTTGATCGCCCGCTCGACCAGCCCGACATAGCTCGGCATCGTCTCACGCGCGATCCGGCTCGAGGTCGCGGAGGAGGCGATCAGATATTTGAAGCCGCGGTTCGTGACGCTGTCGGCATAGGACAGCGTCAACCACGGAATCCGCTCGCGTTCCCAGACCTCCGTCACCGCCAGCGACAGGAAGGACAGGCCCGCGCCAAGGCCGGCGACGAGGTCGCTCTCCTGGGCGACGAGCCGCTGCGCCGCATTCTTGGCGCGCTCGGCCGAATCCCCGGCATCGGTGATGATCAGGCGCAGCTTCGCCCCGCCCAGCGCCTTGACGCCGCCGCGCGCGTTGATGTCCTCGACCGCCATCTCGGCCCCGGCGCGTTCCATGCCGCCGAGGCTCGCCCATGGCCCTGTCTGCGCGACGATCAGGGCGATCTTGATCTCCTTCGGCTGGGCCGAAGCCCGGCCGATGCCAAGCGCGCCGGCCGCGGCAAGGCTCGCGCCGCCGGCGAGGATCGTACGTCTGTCGTGATGTCTCATGCCTTCCTCCCATCTCTGGCTTTTGCTTTCCCTACCGCAACCGCAGTCCCGCCGCAATAGGATTGTATGATGGTATGTCTATCATTCATTCACGACGGCCTGGACGAGGCCGTGGCGGCGATACGGAAAGCGCCCCCGCTGCGGCTGCGGCCTCAATCGCCATGCCTCCCCCCGACCGCGGCGTGGCGATCCAAGCTTCTGTTCCAGCATCGGATTTTCCCGATGCCCTAGCCTTCCAGCGCCACGTATTTGACGTCGAGATATTCCGCGATCCCTTCCCGGCCGCCCTCGCGGCCGAAGCCGCTCGCCTTGATCCCGCCGAAAGGCGCCGCCGGATCGGAGATCACGCCCTTGTTGAGGCCGACCATGCCCGCCTGCAGCCCCTCGGCGAGCCGCATGGAGCGCCGCAGGTCCCGGGTGAATACGTAGGAGGAAAGCCCATATTCCGAGGCATTGGCCCAGCGCATCACCTCGTCCTCGTCGGAGAATGCGACGATCGGCGCGACCGGTCCGAAGATCTCCTCCCGCACGATGCGCTGATCCGCTCCCACCCCGGCGAGGATCGTCGGCGGATAGTAGAAGCCCCGGCTGGACGGGACCTCGCCCTGATAGGCCATGCTGGCCCCCTCCTGCCTGGCCGAGCTCACCAGCGCCTCGACCTTCTCGACGGCGGCGCGGTTGATCAGCGGGCCGATCGTCACGTCCGGCCGCAGGCCCGGCCCGACGACGAGACGCGCGAAGCGCTCGGCGAGCCGCGCCGTGAAGGCCGCACTGACACTGCTGTGCACGAAGAAGCGGTTGGCGGCCGTGCAGGCCTCGCCGTTGTTCCTGAGCTTCGCCTTCATCGCCTCGGTGACGGCGAGCTCGATGTCGGCGTCCTCGAAGACGATGAAGGGGGCGTTGCCGCCGAGCTCCATCGAGACGCGCAGCAGCCCGCGCGCCGACTGCTCGACCAGCTTGCGCCCGACATGCGTCGAGCCCGTGAACGAGATCTTGCGCAGATGCGGGCTCGCCATGATCGCGGCCGCGACCTCGCCGGAGCGCGTGGTCGGCACGATGTTGAGCACGCCCGGCGGCAGCCCCGCCTCGGCCAGGATCGTCGCGAGCGCGTTCATGGTCAGCGCCGTCTCGCGGGCCGGCTTCACCACCACGGTACAGCCGGCGGCGACGGCCGGGCCGATCTTGCGGGTGCCCATCGCGAGCGGCACGTTCCATGGCAGGATGAGGAGACAGGGCCCCACGGGCTGGCGCATCGTCAGGAGGCGCGAGCGTCCGTCCGGCGACACCTGCCAGTTCCCGCCGATCCGCACGGCCTCCTCGGAGAACCAGCGGAAGAACTCCGCCGCATAGGCGACCTCGGCCCGGGATTCGGCGATGGGCTTGCCCATCTCAAGCGTGATCAGCGCCGCCAGCTCCTCCTGCTGCTCCATGATGCGCGCGAAGGCGCGGCGCAGGATCTCGCCGCGCTCGCGCGGCGCGGTGCGTGCCCAATCGGGCTGGACGCGCGCGGCGGCATTGAGCGCCATGCGGCCATGCTCGGCCGTGCCGTCCGCCACGCGGGCGAAGCTCTCTCCACTGGCGGGATCGACGACCTCGAAGGTCTCGCCGCTCTCGATCCAGCGCCCATCGATGAACAGCCCGGTAGGGACCCGGTCCAGGATGGCGGGGCGCGGCGGCTGCCGGCCGGCGCCCTCTCCCGCCGCCGCGTTGCCGCGGCTGGTGTCGCTGCTGTGCATGGCCATGGCTTCCTCTCCATCGGCAGCCAGGCCCGCACGGCCGCGCTTGCAGCGCCGTCGCGTAAACCCGGCTAAGTCTCGGCGCGCAGGCTCGCGAGCGCGGTATGCGCCGCCGCACGCACGTGATCGCAGGTGAGCTTCGCGGCGAGCTCGGCATCGCGCCTGGCGATCGCCTTGTGAATGCCGCGCAGCTCCTTCATCATCTTCTTCGGCCGCCCCTTCGCCGAGAGCGAGGTGGTCCTGAGCTGCTGCACCCGGTGCTGGAAGCCCTCCAGCAGGTTGCGCAGGACCGAGCTGTTCGCACCCGCGAGAAGCACGGCGTAGAACTTGTTCTTGACGGCGAGCATCGCCCGGACGTCCGTCGTCGTGAGCGCGACCTGCTCGAGCTCGTCCAGGACCGTGCCGAGGCGATCGATCGCCTCCTGGCTGGCCCGCTCCACGAACCTGCGCGCGACCAGCGCCTCCAGCGAGGCCCGGATCTCATACAGATCCGCGGCATCCTCCAGCGACGGCGCCGCCACGATCGCCCCCTTCTGGGGAACCACCGTGACCAGCCCTTCCGAGGTCAGCTCCCGAAGGGCCTCGCGGACGGTGGTCCGCGAGACGCCGAGCTGGTCGATCAGCTCGCGCTCGATCAGCCGCTGGCCCGGCTTCAGCTCCAGATCGGCGATGGCCTGCCGCATGCGTGTGATGACCTGTTCACGCAGCGGCGCGGCAGTTCTGCCGAGCGGCTCCGCGTTCCAGGACATCGCCAGGGAATTCTGATCGGACATCGTCGTCATCCTCACTGATGGACATGCTGTCACACAGTTCATCAGGCAAATCCAGCCGATGCCGCCTCGTCAGCCTGCCACATCCTCCGGCATTTCTTCGTTCCACAGCGCGATCTCGGTATGGTCGGCCCCATCGCGCAGCGCCGCCTTCGCGGCGCGCCAGAGCGCGACCGACCGCGTCGCCAGAGGAGCCTCGACACCGAGCCTTGAAGCCAGGTCCACCGCGACTTCCATGTCCTTCAGCATCAGCTCCAGCGCGAAGCCGGAATCGTAGCTTTCGGTCAGGACGAAGTTCGGCCATTTGGTCTCGGTCGAGCCGCTCTTGCCGCTCGACGTGTTGAAGATGCCGAGCACGACCTCGGGCTTCAGGCCGAACCGCGCGCTCGCCCGCATCGCCTCGCTGGTGGCGAGCAGATGCGTGGCGGACAGCAGGTTGTTGAGCGCCTTGACCGCGTGGCCGGCGCCCACCGGCCCGGCATGCACCACCCGGCCGAAATGGGTGAGAAGCGGCTGCATCGCGGCGAAATCGGCCTCGGAGGCACCGACCATCACGGTCAGCGCGCCCTTCTGCGCCCCGCGCACCCCGCCGGAAACCGGCGCATCGAGGAAACGCGCCCCCCGCCCCGCCAGCTCGTCATGGATGCGCCGCGACTGCAGCGGCTCCGACGAGCCCATGTCGATCAGGACCGCGCCGGGCCGCAAGGCAAGGGCGAACGCCTTGTCGGCCAGCACCGCGTTCACCACGGCCGAGCTCGGCAGCATCAGAATCACGACATCCGCGGCGGCAGCCTCCGCGGCGGACGCCGCCGGCGATCCACCGGCCGCCGCGAAGCGCTCGATCGCTGTCGCCACCCTGTCGTAGCCGAACACCGTGAACCCGGCCGCGACGAGCCGCGCCGCCATCGGCACGCCCATCCGGCCGAGCCCGATAAAGCCGATCGCCGGCCGGTTGCCGCCCTCAGCCACGGACCTCGACCTCGCCGGCCGCCTGCATCTCGGTGAGGACCTTCTCGGCGATCCGGAAGGATTCGAGCGCGGCGGGGACGCCCGCATAGATGGCCGTCTGCATCAGGACCTGCTGGATCTCCGTCTGCGAGCAGCCATTGGTGATCGCCCCGCGGACATGGACCCCCAGCTCATGGGAGCGATTGAGCGCCGTCAGCATCGCCAGGTTGACCAGGCTGCGGGTGCGCCGGTCGAGCCCTTCCTCGGCCCATAGCGCACCCCAGCAATACTCGGTGACGAGCTCCTGGATCGGCCGGGAAAATTCGGTCGCCGCCGCCAGCGAGCGATCGACATGGCCGGCGCCAAGAACCTCTCTGCGGACCCGGAGACCGTCCTCGTAGGTCTGCCGGCGCGTCACGTCTCTCATGAAAGCCACCTCGTTGATTCGGAACGCCCAGCCAAGCCTCGCATCGCGCCGCTGCGGAGATCCCTCGAACTTTGGATTACAGTATTATCGTATGACCGACTGTCAAGATACAATGAGGCGACGAGCACGCCAGGATGCCATGCGCGGGCCCTGCGAGCGTGCGGGCGGCAGGCGCTGTGGCGGGCGAAGCCGGGCGGTCAGCCGGCGCTCTGGTGGCCGCGCCTATCCGCCTGCCCGAACAGGCCCCGGATGAACCCGGCGACCTCCTCATAGGCGCCGTCCGCCGCCCGAATGGCGTGGGCGATCCGCATGAAACCGTGGATCTGACCGGGATAGTCGCGGTAGAGGACCCGGACACCGGCCCGCTGCAACAAGCCGGCGAACCGCTCCCCCTCGTCGTGAAGCGGATCGTAGCCGGCGGCCAGCAGCAATGTCGGTGGAAAGCCGGAGAGATCCGCGTCGTAAAGGCTGGCGGGCACGCCTTCGGTCGCAAGGTAGTGGCGCCAGTACCAGCGCAACCCTTCCGTCTCGAGCCGGTAGCCGCGCGCCCTCGTCGTCGCGGATCGCGTGTCGAGGGCCGGATCGATGATCGGATAGAGCAGGACGAGGCCGGCGATCGTCTCGCGACACGCCGGGCCGAGACGGGCCGCCACCTGCGCGCAGAGATAGGCGCCGGCGCTGTCGCCGGCCAGGGCGACACGCCCCCCGGCATCGCGCGCGATCTCCGGCAGGGCCGCCAGCACCTGCTCGATCGCCACCGGATGGCGCACCTCCGGCGAAAGATCGTAGCCGATCGACACGACGGTCGTGGAGGAGCGGTTGGCCAGGACGCGGCAGAACCGGTCATAGCTCTCGATCGTGCCGGTCACCCAGCCGCCGCCATGCACGAAGACCGTCGTCCCGGTGCTCCTGGCGGGGCGATAGCGGCGCAGCGGCAGCGGCCCCACCATGCCGTCGGCGATCTCGGCGACCGGCTCCAGCGCTTCCGGGATCGCTGCCGCGACCGCCTCGTGGCGATCGCGCGCCTCCTGCGGGCTCAGGCGCTCGATCGGCACCATCTGCTTCGATTTCAGCAGGTCGAGATAGGCCGCCGCATCGGGATCGAGCGCAGCATCGGCTCCCCCGACGGTGCCGGTTTCCGCAATCGCCGTCATCACCTCACCGCCTTGACGGTCTGCCAGAGGTCCAGCTCGGGGCCGAACCGGTCGAGCAGCGCGAGCGCCGTGTGCCGCCCGATCTCGAACACCGCCCCCGGCACCGCGGCATCCTCGGCCAAGGACACCACGGCATCGAGATCGGCGAGGAGGCGGCGCACATCCGTCTTCGCCTCGTTTCCGTCCAGCGCCCGCACCATCTCCCCCAGCGAATCGTTCCCGGCGGAGCCGCTTTCCAGATAGAAAGCCGCGTCCTTGGGCGCCACGTCCATGCGCCCGAGGATGCGCACCGCATCGGCCGTCACGAGGGCCTGCACCGCCGCCACGCCGGCGGCCAGCCGCGACACGACGGCGGCCTGGTCCAGTCCCTCCGGCAGCGCGGTCACCGGGCGCTCGCCGACCCGCGCGGCCCGCTCGTACCAGCGCGCGATCACCATGTGGTAATGCTCGCTGAAGCCGTGGGCGATGGCGCCGCGATAGGCCGCGAGCGAGTTCCCGGCGAAGAAGGCCGGCAGGTCCTGGGACTTCGCGAACTCCACATAAAGCTTCATGTCCTTCATCAAGAGCCGCGTGCTGAAGAAGCCCGGCCCCAGTATGTCGGGCAGGACATGGGGAATGATGTGGTTCTGAAGCGTCCAGCTGTCGCCGCCCTGCGCCTGCAGCGCATCCGTCAGCACCTCATAGGCGATGCCGTATTGCAGACCGAGCGTCAGCGCCTCGGTCATGACCACGTCGAGCGTGGCGACCACCATGTTGTTGACCAGCTTGAGGGCCTTGGCGGCGCCATGGGAGCCGACCATCATCAGATCGGCCGCGATCGCGTCGAAGGCCGGCCTGAGCACCTCGGGAATCTGGTCGAGCCCGCCGATGAACAGGGAGAGCGTGCCGTTATCGGCACCGCCCAGGCTTTTGGTCATGCCCGCCGCGATCGTCCGCACGCCCTTGGACGAAAGCTGCCGGGCGACCTCGTCGACCGTTGCCGGCCCGATGGTGCTGAAGTCGACGAAGATCTGGCCCGGCTTTGCGACCTCCAAATACTCGGTGACGACCGCGCGCGTGTGCTTGTCCGCGGGCACGACGCTGAAAATGCCGTCGGCATCCGCGGCAGCGTCCGCGATGGAAGTCGCCCGCCGGGCAGGCGCCGGCATGTCCGCGATGCGGGCAGGGTCGATATCATAGACCGCGACCTCGATCCCATCCGCCTGGGCAAGGCGCTTCGCCATGCGCAGCCCCATGGCGCCCAAGCCGATAAATGCAACGCGTGCCAAGGTCGTTTCCCCTCTCCAGACAATCCGTTCCGCGCCAACCCAGCGCCGCGTGCTTTTATACGACCATATTCTCGTATGACAATATGCTCTGCACGGCCCGCGGCCGTGAAGCTGGCAGAGCCCGCCGGGCGCCCGAGAGCGCGGCGTTTCCCGATCCCCCACGGGTTCGAACTATCCCTGCGACGAGGACGGTCATCCCCGTCATCGTCTGATCGCGTCTCGACGAAGGGCATCCTGGATGCGCTGACGAGAAAGATCATCGCGCGTCCTATCGGACGCGATAACGATGATCTATCCCATTGCTGGAGCACCGCGTTGCGCAGGAACGCGGAATCGCGCCGGATCAGAGCGGCATCGCGGTTTCGATCAGCCCTGTCCAGCACGGGCGGCTGGCGATGGCGCGAACGGCAGCTGTGCCTGTCACCGCTGTCGCGCTTTGCGGTTCATGCCGACCACCGAACCGTGCCGCCTTCCCGCCGGAACTGCCCCTGCTTCAGCAACTGCATCGCCGGGCGCGGAACGGCGGGTTTCGCGATCGGCGCCTGAAGCCGGGCCGATCGCCCGGGTGCCGCTCACGACCACGACGCCTCGGCCGCCATGCAGACAGGCCCGTCTTGCTTGGCGGTCCAGACCTTCAGCATATCGCGATCTTCGGTGGCATGCAGTGCGAAAGCGTCGTCATCGAACAGCGGGGAAAGCCCGCGGAAACTGAAGCACCGCGGCGGCGTGCCGCGCAATTCGGAAGCGTAGGCGTAGAGCAGCGCCGCCTGCATCGGGCCATGGACGACGAGGCCGGGATAGCCCTCGACCTCGGTGGCGTAGCGCCGGTCGTAATGGATGCGATGGCCGTTGAAGGTCAGCGCCGAATAGCGGAACAGCAGCGTCGCCCCGGCCTTCATCGGGCGCTGGTGGACGCCCTGGTCGGCCACGGGCGGCGGCTTGGCGGAAGCACCGGGGGCATCGACCCCGCGATAGACGATGTCCTGCCGCTCCTCGAGCACGAGGGCGTTGTTCGCCTCGATGCGGTGATGCACGGTGACGAAGCAGAGCGCACCGGTGCGCCCTTCCTTCAGGACCACATTCTCGATCCGCGAGGAGCGCTTCACCACGTCGCCGACGCGAAGATCGCCATGGAATGTGAAGGCGCCGCCGGCCCACATCCGCCGTGGCAGGGGAACCGGCGGCAGGAAGCCGCCACGGGCCGGGTGGCCGTCGGGGCCGAGCTTCGCGGTCGCGGCCGCCGGTTGCGCCAGGCAGAAATGGATCAGGCGCGGCGCGGCCTGACCGTGCCTGGGCGCTTCGCCGGGGAAATCCATCGTCGCATGGTATTTGCGGGCCAGGTCCTCGCCGAGGACGTCGACGGCGACCTCACCACGGCCGATCCACGTGCGCAGGTGATCGATATCGGGAAGCGAAGGCTCTTGGCTCACGACATGTGCCTTTCCTGATGGTCCAAGGAAGCATGCTGCCCGATCGCCGGGACCGGGCCGTAGTCGCGCGCCTGGCCCATGACGATCGGCGCAGGCGCGGGAAAGGCGACAGGACCGGCCTGCGTTTCGACCACGATCCTGCGCAGAGGGGGGTGTTGCGACAGCGCAGCCATGTCGTCGACCGAGGCGAAGGCGATGTCGATCTCCGTCAGGAGCCGCTTCGCCTCGTCCTCCGCCACGGCGGAAAAGGCTGCCGCGTCATAGCCACGCCCGAAGTCGCCTTCGGCGCGCTCGATCTTGATGGCGCGCGCCCCCGCATCGGCAAGGCGCGACGTGCAGAAGGGCGCCGCCACCGCCTGTTCGATCGCGACGACGACGAGACCCTCCAGGGGACGAGCGGCTGACGGCATCATTGAACCTCTTCCGATGGCGTATGTACTTAAGATGTGGTCGTCCGCAACTGCCGGCGTGATGGACCACGCCATGACCGGTGTGTTTCCTTCCTTGTAGGGCCTATCTTTGTCGGCAAGCGGGATGCCATGCGGCTTGCCCGCGCTGGCCTCCCCAGGGGTACGACCACGCCGCTGACGGGTTTCCTCCCGATCAGGCGCCGGACCGGGCTCCCGAGATTGCGGTCCGCTGGATTATCGTTGGGGCCTCGGATTTTTCCGAAAAGTGGATTCCGCTTTTCGCATCCGATTCCCTAGCGGATCACGAACGGATTTGCCGTGACGCCGGCGGTATCGATCCAGACCGTCTTGGTCTGCAGATAGGCCTCGATCGCCTCCTGCCCGCTTTCCCGGCCGATGCCGCTGCGCTTGTAGCCGCCGAAGGGCGCCATGTAGCTCACGGCGCGGTAGCTGTTGATCCAGACGGTCCCCGCCTCCATCACGGCCGCACCGCGCAGGGCGCGCCCGATATCCGCCGTCCAGATGCCCGCGGCCAGGCCATAGGGGCTGTCGTTGGCGATCGCGAAGGCCTCGTCCTCCTCGTCGAAGGGGATGACGGACAGGATCGGGCCGAAGACCTCCTCGCGCGCGATGCGCATGCGGTTGTCGACGCCGGTGAAGATGCTGGGCTCGACGAACCATCCCGCGGCCAGGTCCGCGCGCCCCGGCTTGCCGCCGCCCAGAACGCATTCGGCGCCTTCCGCGCGGGCGATGTCGAGATAGCCGAGCACCTTCTCGCGCTGCGCCTGCGTGGTGATCGGGCCGACCTGCGTTTCCGGCAGGGCCGGATCGCCGACACGGGCGCTGGCGGCGAGCTTCACCACGCCCTCGACGACGCGATCATGGATGCTGCGGTGAACCAGCAGCCGCGATCCGGCGATGCAGGTCTGGCCGCTGGCGGCGAAAATGCCGGAGATCGCGCCATTGACCGCGCTGTCGATATTGGCGTCGGCGAAAACGATGTTGGCCGATTTGCCGCCGAGTTCCAGCGTCACCGTCTTCAGCCCCTCGGCAGCGGCACGATAGACCGCAAGGCCGCCGGGCTCTCCGCCGGTGAAGGCGATCTTGGCGACATCGGGATGGGAGACGAGCCGCGCGCCGACCTCCGTCGGCATGCCGGTCACCGTGTTGACGACGCCGGGCGGAAAGCCGGCTTCGGCGAAGAGCCTCACGAAGGCCAGGGTCGAGGCCGATGTGTGCTCCGACGGCTTGATCACCACCGTGTTGCCGGCGGCGAGCAGGGGCGCGAGCTTCCAGGTCAAAAGCAGGAGCGGCGAATTCCACGGCACGATCGCCGCGATCACACCGATGGGCTCGCGCCGGGTGAAGGCGAACATGCCCGCCTTGTCGATCGGCAGGACAGCGCCCTCGATCTTGTCGGCAAGCCCGCCGAAATAGCGATACCATTCGGGGATGTAGCGCAGCTGCGCCGACATCTCCGAGATCAGCTTGCCATTGTCGCGCGTCTCGATGGCGGCCAGCCGCTCGGCGTTCTCCGCGATCAGATCGGCAAGGCGCACGAGCAGCTTGCCGCGGGCCGAGGCGGTCAAGCCGGCCCATTCCTTCGCCCGGAAGGCGGCTTTCGCTGCGGCGACGGCGGCATCGACCTCGGCCGCCCCGTCGCGCGGGATCAGGGCCCAGGGCTTGCCGGTATAAGGATCGTAGGTTTCGAATGTGGCGGCGCCGGGCGCGGTGCGTCCGGCGATCGTGTTCTCGAAATCGACCAGCGCGCCCATCGCAACCTCAGCAGGTGGTCAGGCCGAGATGGCCACGGAAACGGTTCTTGATGAAGACGGCGTCGCGCGGCGGCAGCGAACGCGGCAGGTTTTCGGCGACGATCTTGAGCACGAAGAGCCGCGGCCCCTGCGCCGGCTGGCGCAACGCCTCGCTAAGCGCGCCGACCTCTTCGAGCCTGCACAGTTCCCGCGCCTCGGCGAAGCCGCAGGCGGCCGCAACCTTGTCGAGCGAAATGCCGCGCCCGGTATGGCTCGACTGCATCCCGGTCTCGCCGAAATGCTGGTTGTCGAGCACGATGAGGTCGAGGTTTCGCGGACGGGCGACAGCGATCGTCGCCAGCGCGCCGAAGGCCATGAGCTGCTCGCCGTCGCCGGTGATGACCATGACCCGCTTCTGCGGCTGCGCCTGGGCGAGGCCGAGCCCGACCAGGGCGGCGCCGCCCATCGCGCCCCAGAGATAGTAATTGTCGTCGCGGTCGCCGGCGGCGTGGACGTCGTAGCTCGGCGAGCCGAGGCCGGTGACGACCAGCGCCCCCTCGCGCGCGTCGAGCAGCATCTTCACCGCCGCGCGGCGGTCCATGGTCGGAAGGCTCATGGCGCTCACCACTTCTTCTTGCCGAGCAGGCGCTGGCCGATCAGCACGGCGATCCGCTGGTCGGACTCGAAGGCCATCGCCGCGGCCTGCGCCACGGTCTCGATCAGATCCGCGCCGGTTTCGGCACGCAGGACTGTGACGCCGATGGCCTCGAGCGCGCCCTGCGTCGCCCGCCCCATCGGCACCTGCCAGGGATTGAACTCGGCCCATTCGCCACGCATCGTCACCAGCATCAGGAGCGGGAAGCGGGCCTGAACCGGCAGCGACAGCATGTTGATGCAGTTGCCAGCCCCCGAGGATTGCATCAGCACGACGCTGCGCTGCCCACCGAGCCAGGCCCCGGCCGCGATGGCGATGCCCTCCTCCTCGCTCGTCAGGACGTTGGTGACCACCTCGGGATCGGCGTTGAGCAGCTCGATCAAGGTCGAATGCCCGGCGTCGGGCACATAGGACATCTGGTCGATGCCCGCCGCCTTCAGCGTCTCATAGAGCGCCACCGGCCAATCGACGTTGAGGTCACGGGGCTTTCCGGCCCTTGACGAGGGAATGACGTCAGCAGCAGCCACGGCGCGCCTCCTTGCGGACCGACTCCATATCTGCGCCTTTATAGCCTTGCAAAATCCCCTGCGACCTCGACCCTTTTTGACGATCAGATATAGCGGAATTCTATATCTATGGAGATTTTCCGGCTTTAACGCCGGTCCACGCCGCCGAACTCGGCAGCCTGTCGAAGGCGGCGGATCGTCTGCGCCGTCGTCATCTCCTGCCTCGCCGTTCCGCTACGAAGCGCAACAGCGTGGATTCGACCTGGAAATGGTCCCCCTTTCGAAGCCGATCACCGGGACGGGTGGTCCCTCATTGCACGCCATTTCCAGGCATCATGAGCCGGCGCGAAGTTCAATCTTCAATGATAGGCTGACGATCCAACGGCAAAGAGTGTCGCCGCCGCCGAGGTGACCTGGATCATCGCGCGTCCTATCGGACGCGATAACGATGATCTATCCCATTGCTGGAGCATCGGACCGAAAAGTGGATTCCACTTTTCGCATCCGATGCTCTGGCGCTATCGCTGCTCACCCCATGATCCGCGCGACGATCTTGCGCAGCTCCTCGCGGGAAAGGCCGCAAGGTTCGGGTTTCCAATCCGGCGAGGATTTTGGCGGCGACGATCTTGGGGTCGATGCGCCGAGGGGTTGCGTGTTCTTATGTTCGTATTGGGTTTTGTGCTTCATATCCATCCAGCGGTGCGCGGCTTGCCCGTGCGACCTGTAAGGCTGCCAGGCGGAATGCCGGCGGCAGCGAGCCGCAAAGCGGCGTTCGATTGTCGAAAGAGTGGAAAGTCGGGCAACGCGCCTGTCGCGGCGAGGCCAGCCGAATGACTCGGTCGATTGATCTCTGCTAGATCATCGCGCGTCCTGCCGGACGCGGTAACGATGATCTGTCCCATTGTTGGAGCATCGGAACTTTCCGAAAAGCGGATTCCACTTCTCGCATCCGATGCTCTAGCGATGCATTGTGGCCGTTTGAAGCTGCCGGTGGACGATCGGGGACATGATCGTCAGGGGCAACGACAGCGCCGTGTTGCGTCGCTCGCGCCGGCAGACGGGGCGTCCGAGCCGATTGGAACGGCCCCGCCAATCGACGGGTTCGGCCGGACAGCCAGATCCATAACCGCCTCCTGCCTCCAGATCAGGCAGATATCCGCCTCCGCCGAGCGCCACTCTTTGCGGGCTTCGCGCTTGATGGAGCCGTTTGACTCGCTGATGCCGCTTCGGCGTCGGCCGCCTCTTTCGCCAGGCGTAGCGCCCGTAGCCTGGCTGTGCGCTCCCGGACGGCGATCTGTTCGGCGCGCAGGGCTTCCAGGGCGGTCTGCGCGTCGGCGCGACGTTGCGCGGCGAGCGTTGCCTTGCTTTGCGCCCGCAACTGGGCCTCTTCCGGCGAGATCCTGCTACCCGACATCGACAACTCCTTTCGGTCAGCGCAACGCGGCGTCAGCGACGTTTCCCTGCTGTGCGCTCCTGCATGTATTGAACGGCTTCGAGCAGAACCTTGCGGGGCCGCTCGGCCGCAATCCTCGCCAGCTCCGCCTGGCGGGCAGCCTGGCGCGCGAACTCCTCCTGGCGTTCCTCTTCAGCGATGCGCTCGCGCTCCATCGTTGCGAGGCGTTCCTCTTCGGCGCGCCTCGCCGCCTTCTCCGCCTCGCGCCCGGCTCGCGCTCTCGCGACGGCTTCGCGCTCCGTCCGGCGTTGGACCATGACGGGATCGTCGGCCCTCGGGCGCATTTTGAACCGCTCCAGCAACGCCTTCTTGGCGTTGGCCGAGCTGGCCTTGCGGTCGGTGAAACTCTGCGGATTGAAGCTCAAGCCTGAAACCTCTCTCGGCGTGCCTATGCGGGGCGGGCCGGACGAGCGGGCCGTTCCACACGCTTCGGCGCCGGCAACAATCCTTCGCGCTGTGCCTGCTTGCGCGCCGCCTTTCGGGCGCGACGGACGGCTTCCGCCTTTTCGCGGGTTCGCCGTTCCGACGGCTTCTCGTAAGAGCGCCGTGCCTTCATCTCGCGAAACACGCCTTCACGCTGCATCTTCTTCTTGAGGACACGCAGCGCCTGATCGACATTGTTATCGCGGACGAGAACCTGCATTCGGATTTTCCTTCTGGTAGAAATAAAAAGGGCCGGGCTGGCCCAACTCTTCCCGGCCATCCGATGCTCGATCGTACGGGCGCCGGTACATCCATGGTCGCCGCATGGGTCGATTGCCGCATCGGACGGCATTTCGGCTCACTCGGCTTGCAGATGATCCGCCGAGGTCTTTCCCGAGCGCTTGTCCTGCACCAGCTCGTAGGAGACCTTCTGGCCCTCCTTGAGCGTGCGCAGCCCGGCACGCTCGACAGCGCTGATATGGACGAAGGCATCCTGGCCGCCATCTTCCGGCTGAATGAAACCGAAGCCCTTGTCCGGATTGAACCATTTGACTGTGCCGCTGGCCATGCTGACCTCCTGTAAAAGCGACGGCTCACGCGCCACGGATGTAGCGCATGTTTCGATTTGAGCAGGAAGTTCGTCAGCAATGCGCGATAAGGCGCCGGGCCAATTCGTTCGGCTAGATCGACTTGTCCAAGATGGTGTCGATGGGGCACATTGTCAAATCGACAGAGCCGTTTCTCAATATTTTTGCAAATACTCCGACTTCGACGGGATCCGGATCGAGCGACAAAACCCGCAGGTGGATCCGGTGGAGATCATGGCCTGGGAACGGCAAGCTTCGTCGATCGAAGACGCGCCGGAACGGCAGCATGTACAGCCCCGATCTGCGACGAGATGCCCCGAAACCTCCGTTGACGCCAGGCAGGACACGGTCATGCTGAAGACGCAGGCCCAGTTCCTGCGGCGTCGACGGCCGGAGCGGGGAGCCTCGCTCCCGCCTTGGAACCTTGCGGGAGGAGAACGGCATGGACTTGAAATCGATCGCCGTAACCGCCGTGCTTTTCGGCTTGCTGGCCGCCAATCCGGCATCGGCGCAGGGCACGGCCGACGAGCAGGCGTTTCAGGCGATGGCGGCAGCGCTGAAGGCGAACGATGCGGAGCGTCGGTCGGCGATCGAAACCTGCATCGGCCAGGGCATCGGCAGCAACCCAACCGGCGTCGCCGAATTTATGAGCGTGCCCGTGGCAAAGGCGACCGAGGCCTGGTGCACGCGCATGACCAACGGCATCGCGAACGGCAAGCTCACGCTGGCCGATATCCAGGCGCTGAACCAAGGAAAGCTCACGCCCGGCGCGCGAGACGTGCTGACGACCGTATCGGACGGGCGATAGCAACGGCAAGCGAAGCCGCCGCGGAAGACGGAGACCTGGCGATGCGGGTCGCCGGTCCTCGCCAGGCTCCGGGCGGCTCTCTCGGAATGGCATGATGAGATCGGCAACGCCCCTGGCGTCGATGCCTGTGTGAGCACGCTGTCCGGCTTATTCGCGCCAACCCCATTTCTCTCTTGACGGCCGACCGGTCTCGCTTCTTATATCGCATAAATTATAATTTATAAGGATATGCGATGAAGGTCACCCGCGTCACCGCGACGCCCCTCCTGGCCTCCTTCGCCGGGATCTTCGGCGGAGCCGACAAGGTGCCGCCGCATATCCGGGTTCCCGCCGCCCATTTCCGCCGCATTCCCCGCATGGGGCAGATGTCGACGCTGGTTGAGGTGGAGTCGGACGACGGCGTCATCGGCTATGGCGAGGCTTTCGGCCTGCCGCATCCGCTCTCGGCGGCAGCCATCGTCAACGAGGTCGTCGCGCCCGCGCTCCTCGGCGAGGAGATCGGCGAGCCGGCCGGGATGACGCAGGTGCTCTACGAGTATTTCTTCGCGCTCGGCTCGACGCGCGGGGCGGCGATGGAGGCGCTGAGCGGCGTCGACATCGCGCTCTGGGATCTCAAGGCGCGGGCGGCGGGCCTGCCGCTGTCAACACTGCTCGGCGCCTCGCCCGGGCCGGTCTCGACCTATGCGAGCCCGGTCGGGTTCCATGAGCATCCCGAGGATTCGGCGAGAGCCGCGCTGGATTTCCTCAAGCAGGGCTTCACCGCCATCAAGATCAAGATCGGCCGCGGCGCCGAGACGGATGCCCTGCATGTCGGGGCGGTTCGTGACGTGGTCGGGCCGGCGGTCAAGCTCTATGCCGACGTCAACTGCGCCTATGACGTGCAAACCGCGATCGCGGTCGCCGAGGCGCTGGAGCCTTTCGATCTCGGCTGGTTCGAGGAGCCGATCCCGCCCGACGATCCGCAGGGGCTCGCCGAGGTGCGCCGGCATGCACCGATGCCGGTGGCGGCCGGTGAGAACGAATTCTCGCCTGCCGCCTTCCGCCGCCTGATCGACGCCGGGGCGCTGGATTTCGCGCAGCCGAACATCACGCGGGCGGGCGGCGTCTCGGCGATCCTGGAGATCGGCCGGATGTGCGCCGATGCGGGCGTGAAGCTCGCGCCGCACGGGGTCGGAAGCTGCATCTCGCTGGCCTCGTCCCTCAACGCCTGCCGCGCGGCGGCGGGTTTCGCGACCTACGAGGCGAACCGGCTCATCAATCCGCTGCGCGACGAGATGGGACTGCATCCCTGGCGGATGGAGAACGGCATGCTGATGGCGGCCGACCGGCCCGGCCATGGCGGCGAGCCCGACATGGCCGAGATCGACGCATACCGGATCGGAGCCGGCGCATGAGCCCCGCAAACGTGATCCCGATCCGCGTCCGCGAGCCCACCGAGATGGGCCAGCTGATCGGCGAGCCCGGCGAGACGCTGACCGAGACGCTGCGGCGCACGCTCCTGGAGATGATCGTGTTCGGCTATTTCGAGCGGGGTTTGCGCCTCTATCCCGAGCGCCTCGCCGAGCAGTTCGGCGTCAGCCTGACGCCGGTCCGCGAGGCGCTGATGCGGCTGGCGGCCGAGGGCTACATCGAGGCGGTGCAGCGGCGCGGCTTCCATGTCCGGGCGCCGGACGCCAAGCAGGTGGTCGACCTGTGGCAGGTGCGCCTGGGGCTCGAGCTCACGGCCGGCGAGCTTTTGATCGAGCGCCTGGCGAGCGGCACCTTGCCGGCCGCGGCGCTTACCGTGCTCGACGATCTGATGGCCGCGCTGGAGCAGAGCCCCCGGACCATCGCGCACCGGCCGAAGCTCGGCCTCAACGCCGAGTTCCACCACCGCATCGTCGAATTGAGCGGCAACGACATCCTGACCTCGCTCTATCGCGGCATCCAGATGCAGCTGATCGGCGAATGGGTGCAGCGCGGCCTGCAATCCTGGCGCGTGCGCCTGTCCAGCGAGGCGGCCGAGCACCGCGCGATCGTCGCCGCGCTGCGGGCCATGGACCGCGACGCCTATGCGGCGGCGGCCCGCCATCACATCGCACGCTCGCTCAAGGACGCGCTGGCCGACCTCGCCGAACGCGACGCGGCCGGCGCACAGAAAAACGGATAACCGGCATCAGGGAGGACGATCATGTTACGCAGAACAGTACTCACGATGGCGCTGGGAGGCGCCGCCGCCGCGACCGCCGGGCTCGCGCCGGCCTTCGCCCAGGCCACCACCGTCCGGATGTGGACCTTCCTCAACCCGGCCGGCAAATCGCCGCGCGAGGTGGCGCTGGCGCAGATCATCGACAGCTTCCAGAAGGCCAATCCCGGCGTAAAGATCGTCGTCGAGCCCCAGGCCTGGGACCAGATGACGCCGAAATTCCTCGCCGCGCACAATGCCGGCGGCGCGCCGGACATCATCTGGGTGGTGACCGATTTCCTCGGCGACGCCATCAAGTCGGGCTCGCTGGCGAGCCTCAACGACCTGTTCATCAAGAACTGGAGCAAGGAGCAGATCGCCGACCGCGCCGGGGCCTATTGGGACCTGACCAATGTCGGCGGCGTCCAGCACGCGCTGTTCACCTCGCGCAACTACATCGCGATCGCCTACCGCAAGGACCTCTTCGCTGAAGCCGGGATCGATCCGGCCGGCATCACGAGCTGGGACAAGCTGGTCGAGGCCGCGACGAAGCTGACGCAGAAGGACGCCTCCGGCCAGGTCACCCGCTACGGCTTCGCGCAGGGGTTCAGCGAGAACCAGGCCGATCCGCCGATGATGATCCCCTATCTGCTCGGCAAGGGCGGCAAGCTGTTCAACGACGACGGCACGGCGAACTTCGCCTCGCCCGAGGCGGTGGAGGCCCTCACCTTCCAGACCGACCTGATCACCAGGCACAAGGTCATGTCCGAATCCGCCGTCGGCTGGACGGTCGACGACGTCTACGAGCAGTTCGCCTCCGGCCGGGCCGCGATGATCATGGGCGCGAGCGTGCGCATCTCGACGCTCCAGTCGCAGCTCGGCAAGGACAAGATCGGCTTCATGATGTGGCCGGGCGCCGGCGGCAAGCCGCATTCGCCGGCGGTGATGGCCGGCTGGGCCGTCGGCGTCTGGTCGAAGAGCCCGGTCAAGCGTGAGGCGGGCCAGTTCGTCGACTACATGCTCGGCGCGCTCGGCGACAAGGTCTGGGTCGAGGTCGGCGGACAGTCGCCCGCCCTCGCCTCGACGCTCGACGGGCTCGGCGACTTCGCAAAGCAGCCCGGCAACGAATATCTGCGCACCGTCGCCGAAGGCTCGGCCAAATACGGTTATCTGCCACCGATCGACATCTCGATCGGCGGCTATCGCCAGATCCTCAACAAGGCGGCGCAGCACGTCGTCGTCGGCAAGACCGCCCCGAAGAAGGCGCTCGAGGACGCCGCCGCCGAGTTCAACCGCGCCAACAAGCGCTGAGGCATGAAGCGGGCGGCCCGCGCCGCCCGCTTCCGATCGAGCAGGAACCCGCCATATGTATTCCCGCTATGCCGGGCTGCCCTATGTCGTGCCGGCCTTCGCGCTCCTGGGGATGGTGCTGTTCTCGCCCGTCTTCTACGGGTTCTGGTTCAGCCTGTTCCGCATCCGCTACGGCGCGCCGACCGACTTCATCGGGCTCGGCAATTTCACCGGCCTCCTGTCGGACCCGATGCTGGGCGGGATCGTCTCGCGCAGCGCGGTCTTCACGGCGCTCGCCGTGCTGCTGACCATCGTGATCGCGCTCGCGCTCGCCTTATGGATCCACAGGCTCGGCGAAAGGCTGGGCTTCGCCGTCCAGATGATCGTGATCGTGCCGTGGATCATCTCCACCGTGGTCGCCACGCTGTTGTTCCGCTGGGTCTTCGTCAACGATATCGGGCTCGCCTTGTCGCTGGCGCGCTGGGCCGGCCTCGGCGACCTGCGCCTGCTCAACGATCCGACCTCGGCGATGGCGCTCCTGATCGGAGTGTCGGTCTGGAAGCGGATCGGCTACGCGGTCATCATCCTGCTCGCCGGCCTGAAGGGCATTCCCGACGATTACGAGGAGGCGGCGCGCATCGACGGCGCCACAAGCTGGCAGATCTTCCGCCGCATCACCCTTCCCTTGATGAAGACGCCGCTCCTGCTCGTCGCGATCGTGCTGACGCTGTCCAACCTCAACACGGTCGAAACCCCGCTGGTGCTGACCGGCGGCGGGCCCGGCAACGCCACCCGCATCCTGCCGATCGAGGTGTTCGACCGCGCCTTCGTCACCTATGACCTCGGCTCGGCGACGGCGCTGGCGCTCGCGATGTTCCTCGGCAACATCCTGCTCGTGCTCGCCTATGTCAGGCTGGCGAAATGGAAGGCGTGAGCGGCATGGACGCGACACGCAAGCGCCGCTGGGCCCTGCCCGACCGCTGGAGCGTGCTGGTCGTGCTGGCCTTCGCGCTCCTGGCGGTCCTCAACCTGATGCCGCTGATCTGGGGCGTGCTGACCTCGTTCAAGTCGCCGCCCGACCTGTTCCGCTTCCCGCCCACGCTGTTCGGCTTCACGCCGACGCTGGAGAACTACCAGCGCGTGATCGAGAGCGGCTTCCTCGGCAATATGAGGGTAAGCCTGTTCTACAGCGGCACGACGGTCGCCGCCACGCTCGTGCTGGCGCTGCCGGCGGCCTATGCTTTCGACCGCTTCGATTTTCCGCTGCGCCAGCCCCTGTTCATGCTCGTCGTCGCCAGCATCCCGCTCTCGCTCGGCGCGGCGGCGCTGCTCATCCCCAACTACCTCTATTTCAGCCGGCTCGGCCTCACCAACGCCTGGTACACGCTGCCGCTGATCTTAACCGCCCACCAGCTGCCGATGGCGATCTGGATCATGAAGGGCACGATCGAGGGCATCCCGCGCGAGCTCGACGAGGCGGCGGTGGCCGACGGCGCCTCGCATTTCGAGGTTTTGCGCTTCGTCATCCTGCCGCTCACCAAGCCGGCCTTCGGCGCCGCCGGCGTCCTGACCTTCGTCGCCTCCTGGAACGAGTTCGTAGCCGGCTCGGTGATGGTCGACAGCCCGGCGCTCAGGCCGATCCAGCCGGCGATCTACAACTTCATCGGCTTCTTCGGGCGCGAATGGGGGCCGCTGACGGCTTCCGCCACGCTCGCCATCCTGCCGATCCTCATCGCCTTCGCCCTGCTCGGCCGCCTGATCGTCTCAGGCCTGACCAAGGGTTCCGTCAAGGGATAGACCATGTGGGACTATATCGTCGTGGGCGGCGGCAGCGCCGGTTGCGTGCTGGCCGGGCGCCTGTCGGAGCGGCGCGAGAACCGGGTGCTGCTGATCGAGGCCGGCCGCGACCTGCCGCCCGGCCGCGAAGGCTCGGCGGTGCGCGACATGTATCCGGGGCGCGCCGCCTTCGATCCGCGCAACCATTGGCCGGGGCTGATGGTGACCACCAGGCCGTTCCAGGAGAACGCGCCCGCTTCCGCAAGGCGGCTCTACGAACAGCCGCGCCTGATCGGCGGCGGCTCGAGCATCAACGGCCAGATCGCCAACCGCGGCACGCCCGCCGACTACGACGAATGGGCCGCGCTCGGCGCCACCGGATGGGATTGGGCATCCGTGCTGCCCTTCTTCAGGAAGCTCGAGCGCGATCTCGATTTTTCGGGGCCGCTGCACGGCAAGGACGGGCCGATACCCGTCCACCGCATCCCGCACGCCAGATGGCCGGGCCTGTCGCTTGCCGCCGAAGAGGCGCTGAACGAGCTCGGCTTTCCGGCGATCGGCGACCAGAACGGGGTGTTCATAGACGGCCATTTCCCGATGACGCTGTCCAACGACGGCACCCACCGGGTCTCGGCGGCGATGGCCTATCTCGGCGAGGAGGTACGCCGGCGCCCCAACCTCACGATCATGGCCGATGCCCAGGTGCTGGCGATCGCCTTCGAGGGCAGGAAAGCGGTCGGCGTGCGCGTTCGCTGGCATGGCGGGGACGAGACGTTCACCGGCGCGTCGATCGTCGTCTGCGCCGGTGCGCTGCATTCGCCCGCCCTGCTGATGCGCTCAGGCATCGGGCCGGCGGCGGCGCTGAAGCGCCTCGGCATCGGCTGCATCGCCGATCTTCCGGGCGTCGGCGGAAACCTCCAGGAGCATCCGGGCATTTCGCTCTCGGCCTTCATCCGGCCCGGCCAGCGGCTTGGCGGCGAGACGCGCCGGCACATCCATCTCGGCCTGCGCTACTCCTCCGGCGTCGAAGGCGGCCAGCCTTCCGACATGTTCATGATGTTCGCCGCGAAATCGGCCTGGCATCCGCTCGGCCGCAAGATCGCGACGGCGATCTCCTGGATCAACAAGGTGCATTCGACAGGCCATGTCGAGCTGGCGAGCGCCGACCTTGCGGCGGAGCCCACCGCGACCTTCAACTTCCTCAGGGACGAGCGCGACCTCGCCCGCCTTTGCGTGGCGGTGCACCTGATGGCGCGGGTCTTCGCAACCAGAGCGATGGCGCCCGCCATCGCTCACGCCGGCCCCTCGAGCTATAGCGGCTTCGCCAAGTCGCTCGGGCGCCAGACGCTGCGCAACTACCTGCTGACCGCGCCGGCCGCGGCCGCGATCGATCTTCTGCCGCCGCTGCGCGATGCTTTCTTCAGAACGATGGTCTCGGGCGGCGTCTCGCTCGCCGACCTGCTGACGGATCGGCAGGCGCTCGAGACTTACGCGCGCGATCACGCCTTTCCGCAATGGCACGCCTGCGGCACCTGCCGCATGGGGCGGGCGGACGACGCGATGGCCGTCGTCGATCCGGCCGATGGCCGCGTGCACGGCTGCGAGGGCTTGCACGTCGCCGACGCCTCGATCATGCCGACGGCGCCGCGGGCGAATTTGAACATTCCGGTGATCATGATCGCGGAGAAGATCGCGCAGTCGATCGGCGAAGGCGCGAGGCACTGACAGCGCCGATACCCGGCAGCCTCAGAACCGATAGGTCAAGCCGGCCACCGGGCCTTGCAGCGTCGTGTCGAAGACGCGGCCGCCCGAGCGGTAGTCGGCTTTCAGGATCTTGTATCCGGCCGAGATCGACAGATGGTCGGTCAGGACGTAATTCGCCGTCGCCAGCACCTGCCAGGTCAGCCGCGAGCCTACGCCGAAGCCACCGATATCGCCCTGGGCCTGGATCGAGAACCGGTCGGTCAGCCCATAGAAGGCGCGCAGGCCGACGACCGGATCGACCCAGCCGAAGCTCTCGCGATGGGAAATCGCAAAGGGTCCATAGCTGACCGTGACCTTGTTCGAAACGTTCCACAAGCGCGCGCCGGCGAGCAGGTCGAGCGTGAACGGCGCCGTGTCGACAATGCGGTATCCGGCCTGCAGCGACGCGTTGATCTGCCGCGCGTCGAGCTTCGCCGAGAGGCCGCGAACCGGGCCGAAGATCGGAACGCGCTCGATCGCATGGCTCTCGCTGGTGTCGACCAGCATGGCGTCGGCGGAGACGACGAAGCGGCCGTTGCGGTGCCAGACATGCAGGAAGCCGCCGAAGTTCAGGTTGTCGAGGACATCGCCGAAGGATTTGCTGATCCCGATCGTCGGCCCGGCCCGGAAGGGCGCGATATCGCCGTGGATGCCGCTCGCCCAGAGATAGGGCGAGACCTGCAACGCCCAGCCCGGGGAAGCCGGCGCGGCCGGCGCGGGCTCGGGCGCCCTGGCAACCGGATCGGCCGCCCCGGCGGCCCCCGCCCAAGCCATGGCGCCGGCGATCAGCGCGCCGCGAATGCCTTCATGCATAATCCGCCCCCGTTTCATGCCGCCAGCGTATTCTTGTAGATTTGCCCGTCCTTGACGATCAGGCGGAAGTTGCGATCGGGGTCCCCGATCAGGGCGATATCGGCCAGAGGATCGCCGGCCACGGCGACGATGTCGGCGAGCGCGCCCCTGGCGAGCACGCCGAGCCGGTCCGGATAGGGATTGCGCCCGCCCGACATCGCCAGAAGCTCGCCGGAATGGCTCGTCGCCATGCGCAGGACCTCGGCCGGCTCGAACCAGCGCGCGAGCTTGGCGAGCTGGCGGCCCTGGCTCACCGTTCCCCGCGGCGAGAACAGGATGTCGGTGCCGAACGCCATCCTCACCTTGTGCTTGCGGCCGAGCTCGAAGGCGCGCGCCGTGCCCTGCGCGATCTCCTGCTGCTGGGCGCGCTGGACGGGATCGGATTTCGGGTTGGCGTCCTCGTCGTCGAGAAACGGCTGGATGCTCCACCAGGCTCCGGCATCGGCCATCATCCGCACGGTCTCTTCGTCGGCGAGCTGTGTGCAGGGCGGTGAGAAAACCATCCAGTGAAGCGCCTGCGTTTGTGCGGGCGCGGGCGGCGTAAAAGTCGTCCACTGGATAGGCTGATCCCTTTCGGGGTCGGCGGGGATGTTCGCTGTGGAGGTCTACGCGGCGGTTCGCGATTTCGTTTTCAATCAGAAGCAGAGCCGACGGGAAGCGGCTCGCGTGTTCGGGCTGAGCCGCGAAACGATCGCCAAGATGTGCCGGTTCTCGATCCCTCCGGGCTACACGCGCACGAAGCCGGTCGAGAAGCCGAAGCTCGGTCCGCTGCTGCCGGTGATTGAGGCGATCCTGGACGGAGACCGGGCGTCTCCGGTGAAGCAGCGCCATACGGCGAAGCGGATCTTCGAGCGGCTGCGGGACGAGCACGGCTTTGCCGGCGGCTACACGGTGGTGAAGGACCATGTGCGGCTCTGCCGGGCGCGGGGCCGCGAGACCTTCGTTCCGCTGGCCCATCCGCCCGGTCACGCCCAGGTGGATTTTGGCGAGGCGCTGGCGGTGATCGGCGGCGTGCGGCAGAAGATCCACTTCTTCTGCCTGGACCTGCCACAGTCGGATGCCTGCTTCGTGAAGGCGTATCCGCGCGAGACGACGGAAGCGTTCCTGGACGGTCACGTCTCGGCTTTTGGCTTCTTCGGCGGTGTGCCGCTGTCGATCCTCTATGACAACACCCGCATTGCGGTGGCGAAGATCTGCGGCGATGGCCGGCGCGAGCGGACGCGGGCCTTCACGGAGCTGGTGAGCCACTATCTGTTCCGGGATCGGTTCGGGCGCCCGGGCAAGGGCAATGACAAGGGCAAGGTCGAGGGGCTGGTGAAGTATGCCCGCTCGAACTTCATGACGCCGATCCCTTTGGCGGCGAGCTTCGCCGAACTGAACGCGATGTTGGCCGAGCGCTGCCGCCGGCGACAGGACGAGCGGGCCGGCCGGCATGCCCAGACGATCGGAGAGCGGCTTGTTGCCGATCTCGGGGTCTTGCGCCCTTTGCCGGCAGTGCCGCTGGAGCCGTGCGAGAAGCGTGGTGCGCGGGTCTCGTCGACGGCGCTGGTCCGATATCGGTCGAACGACTACTCGGTCCCGACGGCCTATGGCTTCCAGGACGTGGTGGTGAAGGGCTTCGTCGAGGAGGTCGTGATCCTGTGCCGGGGCGAGGAGATTGCCCGCCATCCCCGCAATTACGGGACGGGCGTGTTCGTCTCCGATCCGCTGCACTATCTGGCGCTAATCGAGGAGAAGCCGAACGCCCTCGACCAGGCCGCGGCCTTGCAGGGCTGGGACCTGCCCGAGGCCTTCCAGCACCTGCGCCATCTCCTGGAAGCGCGCATGGGCAATCGCGGCAAGCGCGAGTTCATCCAGGTGCTGCGGCTGCTGGAGGCCTTGCCGCGCGAGGTCGTGAGCTTCGCCGTCGGCGAGGCGATCCGGCTGGGCGCGATCGGCTTCGATGCGGTGAAGCTGATCGCGCTGGCGCGGCTGGAACGGCGCCCGGCCCGTCTGGATCTGGCGGCCTATCCGTATCTGCCGAGGACTACGGTGAAGACGACCTCGGCGGCCGATTACGCCGTGCTCCTGCCGGGAGCCGCGGCATGACGGGCTCGGGGAAAGAGACGATGCCGGCGGGCACGACCGCTGGAACGCCGCAGGTCCTGCTGGCGCACCACCTCAAGCAACTGAAGCTGCCAACCGTCCTGCGCGAGTACGACAAGGTGGCACGGGAATGCTCCCGCGACGGCGTCGATCATCCCCGCTACCTGCTACGGTTGGTCGAGCTCGAACTGATCGACCGGGAGCGGCGCACGGTCGAGCGGCGGATCCGGGCGGCGCGCTTCCCAGCGGTGAAGAGCTTCGACACCTTCGACTTCACGGCGATCCCGAGCCTGAACAAGATGCTCGTGCTGGAGCTGGCGCGCTGCGGCTACATCCTGCGCCGGGAGAACATCATCGCGCTCGGCAACAGCGGCACCGGCAAGACCCATGTCGCCCTCGCGCTCGGGCTGGCCGCTTGCCAGAAGGGCTTCTCCGTCGCCTTCACGACGGCGGCTTCGCTGGTCAACCAGCTCCTCGAAGCCCGCGACGAGAAGCGCCTGCTCAGGCTCCAGCGCGAGTTGCAGGCGGTCAAGCTGCTGATCGTCGACGAGCTCGGCTATGTGCCGCTGTCGCCGACCGGCGCCGAGCTCCTGTTCGAGATCTTCTCGCAACGCTACGAGCGCGGCTCAACCATCGTCACCTCGAACCTGCCCTTCGAGGACTGGACGTCCGTCCTGGGATCGGAGCGCCTCACCGGCGCGCTGCTCGATCGCCTGACCCACCACGTCAGCATCCTCGCCATGAACGGCGACAGCTACCGCCTCAAACAATCGGCCGGCCGCCGGCGCGCCTCCGCCGCGGCGGGGCAAAAACAGACCACCGCCAACGAAGCCGATCCAGAAACCGGCGAGATCATCCCCTGATCAATCCCGACAGCGCGATATGGCAGGGGCCCCGATCGGGGCCCCTGCCATATCCGCCACCCTCAACGCCAGTGGCCTGCTTTTACTCCGCCACGCTGGCCTGGAATCCGACCGCCGTTGACACGTCGAGATCGGCAGCTTCGAGAAATTCAACGCCCGGCAACGCAGCCTGCAGGATGACGCGCAGACCCGTGCGGTAGATCGCGTGTTCGTCGGCAACGACAATCCTGACCATGGTTGGTGCAGCCGATCCGGTCACCCTGTGACTGTCGCGAAGCGACTATGCTCGGCATCGCGTGCAGAGGCTCCACGTCCCCATCGCGTTGTAGCGGGCATGCCCATTCAAGTCGCTATACCCTTCAGGACAGGAACCGCGCGCACGGGCGGCGATTAATTCCTGGGGCGCCAAGTTGATTACTCCGCACAGAGCCGACGCCGCACAAGGGTCGGGAAAGCGTAAAGCATGGGGCCGAAACGTGGAATCCACTTTTCGGAGCAACCCGTTGCCAAGGCAAAAGCTTAGATCACGGCTTTGCGCCCGACGGATCGCAGGACGATCCGGATCGTTCCCGAGTTTCTCCGTAACGCTCTAATCTATTATCTTATTGCATTTCCTTCACGCCAACCGGTACCCACTTCGCTCAAAAATGGTCTAGTCGACGTCCTGCGGCACCAGGAACCAGCCCTGCTCGGCTCCATATCTGATGATGTCCAGACGCGAGTGCAGCAGCAGCTTCTTGCAGGCCCTGTACCGATAGGTTTCGACTGATTTGACCCCCAGACCGATGCGGCGTGCGATCTCCTTGTTGGAGTGGCCGGTCGCAGCCAGGCGCAGGACCTGCGCCTCGCGATGGCTCAGCGCGCCCGCCGGAGGGGGAGCCGAATCCCGGACGCATCGCTGCGCCTGCCTGCGCACCCATTCGGAGCGGAACTCTTCCAACTCGGAGTCGATGTAGAGGCCGCCGCCCTGCACGGTCTTGATCGCCTGGATGACCTTGTCGCCGGGTGACGACTTGAGAACATAGCCGCGAATGCCGGTCCTCAACGCATTCTGGACGTGGCCTGGATCCTCGAAGTGGGTCAGCATCACGATCCGCGTTTCGGGCGCTGCCTCGAAGATGCGCTCGGCCAGCGCGACACCGTTCATTCCCGGCAGTCCCATGTCGAGCACGACGACGCCCGGACCCCGTTCCCGAACGAGCGCAAGCGCCTGGGACGCGGATCTGGCTTGTCCGGCAAGTTCGAAATCCGGCACGCCGTCGAGAAGAGCCGCAAGCCCGGCCAGCACAACCGGATGGTCGTCGACCAGGATGACGCGCACCGTCACGGCACGGTCGCCCGCTTGTGCAGCAGGTGGCCAAGCGGCACGCTGGCCGTGATGGTCGTGCCCTTGCCGGGATGCGCGTCGATCCTCAGCGATCCGCCGATGTCCCTCACGCGCTGCTGCATTCCCCGAAGACCGATGCCGTGCTCGCCCCCCGCGTGCCACAACGGCTCCATCAGGAAGCCGGGCCCGTCGTCGGCGATCGCGAGAGAGACGGATTCGATGGAAAATTCGAGGGTCAACGCCAGGGTTTGCGCCTCGGGCGCGTGCCTGACCACGTTCGTCATGGCCTCCTGGGCGACCCTGTAGAGGGCGCTTTCGATGGGCACCGGCAGCGCTTCCGGCACCGCGCCCCTGCTCACGAAAGACGGGGCGAGGCCGCCATCCGCAGCGAACGAAACCACCGTCGCCTCGAGAGCCCGCACCAGACCCAATTCCTCGACGATGCGCGGCCTGCCTCCGATCACGGCGCGGTGAATTCTGCGTCCAACGTCGAAAACATGCTCTTCGATGGCACAAAGACGCTCTCGCTCGAACCCGAGCGCGTCATCCCGCAGCTTCCTGACCTCGGCGAGAACCACGGCCATTTCATGTCCGACCTGGTCGTGAATATCACACGCGATACGCTCGCGTTCGTCGGCCCTGACGAGTTGCATCTCGGCATGGAGCTCCCGTTTCTGCTCCTCGGCGACCCGCAGCGCCTCGGCCAGCAACGCCAGTTGCTCGCCGAGGCGCTGGCGATCGCGCCGCAACTCCTCGATCTGCCGAAGCGCGAGCCGACCTTCCGTTTCCATCATCCCATCATGCACCGTCGCTATCGCAGCGTCGCGCATGGAAAACAGGCGCAGCAGAATAGCCACCACCCCGGGCCGCGAGGTCAGCACGCTGGCGCGGCATTGAAACTCGCTGACATCGCCGTGCCCATCGAAGCTGAGCTTCATCATCGCCGGCGGCCGCAGGCTCGAACAGCGGGTGAGATAATTTCTCAAGGTGCCGGCGGGGCTGACGCAGAGATCGAACAGCGACGAGTCCCGAGCGGCGCGCGGCAGTGCCAGCCGAGCGGCGCGATTGAAAGCCCGGACGTTTCCGTCACCGGAAACGATCAACGACGGCTCCTGATAAACTTCTATATCGAGCTCATTCTGGATCGGCAGGTGCATCATCTCGAGAATATTCCCTCTTGCCCGGACGTCGTTCCTTTCGTCGCCAATGCATCAGGGTGCGGCCTCTCGCACCGTTCATCGCGGCCGCTTCCCACGGGCCGCTGGTCGTTTCGCCGGAGATCGCTCCCCTGGCGCGCGACGTCGCGATCGCGTCGCATGTCGCCTCGTTCTTGCCGGATACAGTCACGATCATTGACCTCCCGAGCGGAGCTTTGCGGGACCAACCTTATCCAAGTCTCAAACTGGGACCGAAATCACAAAGACAGATGCAGTTCAGACGCGGCGTCCCAAATCTGAGACGCCGGCTCAGGGTCAGCCTGCGAGCCGCTTCGGCCGAGGCCCTGTCAACTTACGCCTTCTGTAAGAACATTTCATTTAATTTCGCTCCAACGCGTCGGGCGACATCGAGGTCTGGTCAACACGAAAACGTGAAACGGCATCGCATGCGTGCCGCTACGGTTCGAAAAGGCCACTGTCCTCTCCCCTGCGACAACACCCTCGACGGCCATGTGATCACCCGTGCAGATCGGGCCAAGCAAATCACGGGCCACGCGGCGACCGGGACGCCATGAGTTTGCGAAGCCGTCTCCAGGCGAAGGGCAGGAAGCTCTGCTCGGAATGGTCGATGGGCGTGGGCAGGACGAGGCCGGGATCGATCAGCATTTTCGCGCCGGTCATCTCCGCGAGCCGGCGGTTGAAAACCAGATGCTCGCAGATGCTCCGCCCGGACCGCAGGTAGCTTCCCAGGCGATAGACCTCGGCGCGATAGAGGCACAGGCCGTTGAAGCTCGACGCGCACGCAATCTCGCGATCGTCGGTCAGCGCCTGCTGGTGTGGGTAGATCCGCGAGCGGAAGAAACGATAATAGCTGAAGATATTGCCCCGGCTCGCGGCCAGATCGTCGAGCAGCGTCTCGAACGATCGCCCTTCGTCCTGAAAAGCCAGGAGATCGTAGTAATGGGGTCTCGAGGTCGCCGACACGCCGAAGATGCCCGGCCGGTCGAGCTTGGCGGCGGCCTCGATCAGGGCCGTGGCGGAAGGCGGCCTGGCGAGGACGTTGTCGAGGTCGAGGACGCAGACGATGCGCGGCTCGAGCCGCGAAGCATCGAGCTCCATCTTGATCCGCTCGCGGCCGAGAGCCATCCGCGCGAGCCGATCCGGGATCTTCGCCATGAAGGCCGTCGGCACCAGCACGAGCTGGCCGGCCGCCTCGGCGCGCTCCAGCAAGGCCCGGGTCCCATCGCGCGAACCGTTCTCGCCAACGAAGGCGGCAAGGCTCAATCCCCTGGAGCGCAGCGCCGCGAGCAGATCGAGAAAACGCGGAATCGTCGGCGCACAATCCCGGGCCAGGGACAGGAAGGCGAAGTCGCACCGCCTTGTCGTCGTGAGGCCCTCAGGCATCCGGGCTCCGGATGGCGATCAGCGATTTGGGAAGGAGGAAGACGTTTTCGGTCAGGATCCGCGCATCCGGAAAGAGCTCGGCGAACTGGGCGCGATCCAGCATCGAAGTGCCCTCCACGATCTGCATGGCCCAATTCTACCCTTGCCGGCGCGCGCATGCCTGCGCCCCCAAGGGCTGAACGGCGCGAGCGTCGGGACTACGCCGATCGGATGATGGTCGTGGGGCCGGGATCATTTCGGCCGGACGAGGTGCCCGTTCGTCTCCTGGCCGAGATTACGGAATCGTTCGTAGGAGACCACCGCGTCCCCCCAGGCGAAAGCGGGCGACGCCGCCGCCCGGCGCAGCACATAGGTGTTTCGATCGAAACGGTTCCCGCCGGTTTCGATGATCCCGAAATTCGGGTTCGATCTCGCAACGTCGCTGGCGCCACCCGAAATGCCGGCTTCGCCATCATAGATGATTTCATTGTCGTGCACGGCGTTGCCCACGGTCCTGTAGAGCAGCTTTCCGGCTCCTGCTCCCGCGGCAGGCCGCCCGATGCGCTCCCGGGCCTGATCGACGAGCACGATTCCGGCGCCGCCCTCCGCCACGGTGACGGAATTGCCGTAGACCTCGACGCCCTCCGATGCGGCGATCTGGATGCCGGCGCCCCAGATCCAGGCGCTGCCCTGCTGGCCGCCCCGCCCCGTGCCGTTGAAGCGAACGATGTTGTTGCGGATGACGGCGCCGAAGCTGATCTCGTAGAAGATGCCGGCATCGGCGTTGCGCTCGACCCGGTTGTCCTCGATCAGGATGTCGCGGCAGTCGACGTCGCACCATAGGCCGGACCCGAAATTGTCGTGCACATGGTTGCGGCGCAGCGTCAACCGCTCGACCGCTCCCGCCTTGACGCCGCCGGCCTCCCAGGCGGCATCGAAGCCGAGGATGTTGTTCGCGTAGATCTCGTTGTCCTCGATCACGACATCGGCGCCGTTGGGCGAGATCCCGAGCTGGCCGTTATGATGGACCTTGTTGCCGCGAACGATGCTGCGCTCGCCCGTCGCGATCCCCGATCCGCTGTTGAGGCGAACCTCGTTGTTCTCGATCAGCCAATCGGTCGCGCGCGGATTCTCATCGCCGAAGATCGCGCCCTGCTGGGCCGGCGTCGCATATTTCTCCACGATCAGCCCTCTGACGGTGACGCGGCGCGCCCCGTCGTTGCGGAAGGCATAGGGCTGGCGCGTGTGCTCGAGCCTGCGGCCGCCCGGATCCTGCGCGAGATAGAATCGGTCGGACGACGCGTCGCGGAAGACCATGCCCTTGCCCAGATCGGCGAGGGTGGCGACCGGTTCCAGCGGCTCATCGTCGAGGAAGAAGCGCTCGGGGTCGTTGCAGCGCGGGCGCGACCTCAGGCAGGTACCGAAGGGAGGAAGGCCCGGCCTCGCGGCCGAGCCGATCCAGAAGCGCCCCTGCTGGCGCAAGCCGGTGATCGGCTCGGCTCCGGTCAGCACCGCTCCCGGCTCGCCGATGAAGACCTGCCCGTCCTTCGGCACGATGAGCTGTGCCCGGTGTATCCCTGCCGCGATGCAGAACGTCGCCCCCGGTGGCGCCTTGGCGACGAGCGCCGGAATGGAGGCGCCGACCGGAACCGGAATCGCCGAGGCCGGGCAGGAGCCTTCGGCGGCTTCGGCAGGCCCGCCGCCCAGATGGCCCGCGGCCAGCAGCAGGGCGGCGCCGCCGATGCCTGCGCCGGCGCGTCGTTTCGCGCGGGAGGCCGCGGTCATCTCGACCACAGGCAGCCCCCGATAGATCATCAGCGAGCCCAGGCCGATCCCGAACAGGATCCAGAACGGAATGCCGAGCATCGGTCCCTCGAGGGCGACATCGAAGGACGCGTCGATGATGATCGCGGCGAGATAGCAGACGAGGAAGACGAAGTAGCGCGACCAGTCCCGGTCCCCGCATCGCCAGGCCAGGCGGGCGGCGCGCAGCAGCGCCGCCATCCAGCTTGCGAAGGTCATGAGCCAAAGCGCCAGGCCCGGCACCCCGCCCCTCGCCAGATAGGTCATGTGGACGCTGTGCGGGCTGCGCAATGTCGGCCCGCCGCGTTCGAGGCCGACGACGAACCCGTCCGCTTCCGCCAGGTTCACGCCGAAACCCTTGCCTGTCCAGAAATAGGGGCCGTGGAAGGTGTAGTTGCGGATCGCTTCCCACCAGCTCAGCCGCCATTGCTTGGTCCCGTCGAGATTGTTGGCGTCGCTCGATGCGGCGATGCTGGCGATGTTGTCGACGACCGCACGGGCGCTGATCGGCCTTTCGCCCCTGGGCAGATCGATCTCGATATCGGCCACATAGGCGGCGCCCATGACCAGGGCGACGAGCCCCCCCATGGCGACGAAGCGGCGCAACTGCCCGGTGAACACCATCGCGACGATCAGGGGCAGCATCAGGGCCAGCATGCCGCCGCGGCTCTGGCTGGCGATGAGCAGCGCGGCCCCGACGCAAACCACGAGCCAGACGCGCCCCACCCTGCACAGCCCGACGAGAACCAGGACGAGCGCGCCGCACAGATGGGCGGCCAGTTCCCCCGAGCGAACCGAGACGATCTCGACATCCTGCCCCGGAAGCTTCGGCAGCGAGGTGCCGGCGAACCGCGCGACCAGATAGGCCGCGATGGCGATCGGGATGAGCACGCGCGCGTGAATCCTGAAATAGCCGACGACGGTGGCGAGCCTTGCCGGCTTCTCGACCAGCAATGCGGCCACGATGAAAGCAAAGCCGGCATAGAGGGCGACGGCTCCGTCGCGCAGGGCATTGACCTTGTAGCTGCCGAGGCCCTGGAGGGTTCGCAGCAGGACCCAGCCCATCAGCAGGGCCGCGCTGATGGCCGGCAGCGTGGCCAGAAGCGTCACGGCGCTACCCGAGGCGAGCAGGGCCAGGATGCCGAGGCAAAGCAGGATCTCGCCGATGAAGACGGGCGGCACGCCGAGATAGGCGAAGCTCTTGCCGAACAGGACATATCCCGCAAAGCCGAGCGCGAGGAGCGGAACATAGCGGTCCGTCGCCCGCCGATCGGGCCGGCCCGCCGCCTTTACCGATGAGATCCCGGCCACGATCCGGCTCCTTCGTGCGTCCGCGCTCGCCCTCGGCCGAGACTAGCGCGGGAGGCATGCGCGGCAGGATGGGCTTTGGAGGTAGCCACGCCCTCCGGTCCTGGGGCTCACCCACCTTGCGGGTAGTCCCGATGCGCAGCGCAACGGCCGCGACGGCGGCGGTAGACTTCGACCGATGGGGAACGACGGGGCGGCCGCATGCAGCCCTGGGCGGAGGGCCCGATGAAGCGCGACACAGGAGCCGGCGCGGCGAGGCCCCGGCATCTCTTCCGGCCCTCGCCGAGATGACGGCGGCTCCCGATCAGGACCGCAGCAGCTTCAAGGCACGCCTTCGTCCGGCCGTCGGCCCCGCCCTGTCCTTCGGCGACCAGATCCTTTCCAGCATCTGCAATTTCCTGACGACCTTGTTGCTGGCGCGCGCGCTCGGGCTCGAAGCCTTCGGCCTCTACACGACGGTCTGGCTCGCGCTGTATCTGGCGATGAGCCTCCAGCTCGGCCTGATCGTCAGCCCGATGATGAGCATCGGTTCGCAGGAGGACGAAGCGGAAGCGCAAGCCTACTACACCGTGGTCTTCGTCCATCAGGCCGCCTATGTCGCCGTGGCGGCGCTCGTCATCTTCGCCGTCCTGACGTTTGCCGCGGCCGCGACGGCGCTCGACGGCGCGGCCCTGCCGGGCGCGGCGACCGCCGCGGCCTACCTGACCCAGGATTTCCTGCGGCGATACCTGTTTGCGCGCCGGCGCCCGGCGGCGGTGCTGCTGATCGACGTCGTCAATCAGGCGCTCAAGCTCGGCACGCTCGCCATTCTCTGGCATGCCGGTCCGATCGGCGTCGCCCATGCGCTATGGGCCGTCGCGGCGGCAGCCGCCGTTTCGGCGGCCTGCGGCCTGATCGTGTCGGGCCCGTTCGTCTGGAAGCCGGCGGTCTTCCCGGCTGTGACGCGCCGGCAATGGCGCTCGGCCCGCTGGCTCGTCCTGACCGGCTCAGTGCAATGGATGCTGTCCTATAGCGGCCTGCTGGTGACGGCGGGCCTCTTCGGTCCCAGGATCCTCGGCGCCCTGCGGGTCGCGCAGAGCCTCCTCGCCGTCATGAATGTCGTGCGCGAGGCGCTCGAGAACGTCGTTCCGCCGCTCGCCGGGGCGGCCTTCGCGACGGCCGGGTTGCCGGGGCTGCGGCGCGTACTGGGACGGGCCATCGGATTCGCCTTGCTGATCGGCGTCTCGGCCACCCTCGGACTGGTGCTGTTCGGTCAGCGCCTGCTCCATCTGCTCTATGGCAGCGAGATCCTGGAATTCGACTGGGTGATCGCCTGGTACTCGCTGATTTTCCCGATGGCGCTGGTGAACCTGGTGTTGGGCTGTGCATTCCGGGCGCTGGAACGGACCCGGCCGCTTTTCCTCACCAGCCTCTCGGCGGCCTGCTTCAACCTGCTCGCGGTCTATCCGGCCGCACTGATCTTCGGCGTGGCGGGGCTGATCTCGGTCACGCTTCTGACGGAACTGATCACCCTGATCGTCCTGACGGTGCTGATCGCGCGCACCTCCGGCCTGCTGAGCGGGCGCGGGGCCCGCCAGGGCGGCCGCTCCGCCGGCGGCGAAGCCGCGGTGGTCCCCGCGCCATGATGTCGCCGCCGCCGTCGCAGGTGCATCTGTGGTGCTGCCGCACCGATCTTGGCGAGACGGAGGCGGCGGAACGGCGCGCGATCCTGTCGGGGCCGGAACGGGCCCGCGCCGATCGCTTCCGCGTGGCGCAGGCCGGCATCGCCTTCGTCGCCGCGCGCAGCTGGCTGCGGCAGGTCCTGGCCGCCTATACGCAGGTTCCGGCGGCGCGCCTTCGCTTCGGGGAGACCGCGTCCGGCAAGCCGTTTCTCGCCGATGGCGACGCCGATCGGCCCGTCGCCTTCAATCTCAGCCATTCCGGCGATCTCGCCATCGTCGCGGTGACGGCCGGGCTGGCGGTCGGCGTCGACATCGAACGCGTCCGCCCCGTGCCGCCCGATGTCGCCGCCGCCTGCATGACGCCCGCGGAGGCAGCGGCCCTCGCGGCGCTTAAGCCCGAATCCCGGGACGAAGCCTTCATCCGCTGCTGGACGCGCAAGGAAGCCTGCCTGAAGGCGACCGGCGCGGGGTTGAATACGCCACCGTCGAGCGTCGCGGTGTCGCTCGATCCGCTCTCCGCGCAGGTCCTGGCCGTCGGATCCGATGCCGGGGAGGCCGCGCGCTGGCAACTCGCCGATCTGCGGCCGGCACCGGGCTATTGTGGCGCGCTGGCCGCGCGCCGGCACGGCTGGTCGGCCGTCTGGATGGCCCGGCCCGAGCCGGCGCCGGCCGGCGCGCTCATGAACGCTATGCCTGCACCGCCTCGATGATGCGCAAGGCCATGGATTGCGAGCCGGCCTCCGAGAACGCGCCCTCGTGCCCCTCGCCCCGGATGGCGAAGCGGGGCGTGTCGGCGGCGAGGTGACCGGTCCAGCCGAGCGCGGGATCGGGCGGCCAGCCTTCCGGGATGGCCTCGCTGCGGAAGAGCAGGACGCGGCCGTCGTAATCGGGCAGGACATAGCGCTGGACCAGGGCTTCCAGCTCATCGGTCGTGCGCCAGAAATCGGCCTCGTCGGCTGCCTCTTCGGCCACCCTCCAGAAGAACAGGCGTTTCACCTGGCGGATGGCGGCCGTCGATTGCAGCCAGAACCCCATGCGCGTGGCGAAGTTGCGCGGGCCGCCGCGCCAGAGCCGCCGGGCGAAGCGGCCGGCGCGTCTCAGCCTGAAGAGCAGGCGCGCGCGGTAGGGTTGCCGCAGGAAGTAGCCCGGCGCCCAGCAGTCGATCAGCACGAGCAGATCGACCTCGTGTCCCGCGGCCGCAAGCTGCCTTGCCGCCTCGTAGGCGATCACCCCCGACCGGCAGAAGCCGGCGAGCCGATAGCCGCCATCCGTCCCGGTCGCGACGATCGCGTCGCAATAGGCGGCCGCCAGCTGCTCGATCGAGGCGGGTGCCGCTCCATCGACGGTCGGCTCGATGAGCTGCAGGGCGACGAAAGGCTGATCGGGACCGAGCCCCTGCGACAGCGGACGATACAGGCGCAGATTATGGGCCGTGTGATTGAGCGCGAACAGCGTCGGCTGCGTGCCGGCCTTCTGGAGCCAGGTCCGGCGCAGCCCCGCGGCGCCGATGGCGGGTGCCTGGATCGAGGCGACCGGCAGCGCCTGCGACAACGGCGCGGCGGGATCGGCGAGCACGGCCTCCGCGATGCTCTCATATTGCGCGACGAGCCCGCTCGCGGTCGCCTCGTCATAGAGGTCGCGGTGATATTCGCAGGTCAGGCGCCAGCCTTCCTCGCGCTCGACCAGGATGAAATTCAGATCGTAGAGCGCGCCCGGCAGGGGCGAGGGAATGCCGGATAGCTGGAAGCTGTCATTGGCGAGCTCGCCGATGAAGGCACGCTGGACGATGAAGTTGATCGAGAGCGGCGGGCGGCTTGCGTCTCCCCGGGTCGGCAGCATGGAGAGGACCCTGTCGAAGGGCCACAGATGATGATCGACCGCATCCTCGAAGGTATCGCGGGCGGCCCGGCACAGCGCGCCGAAAGACAGATCGTCCGTGACGGCCGTTCGCAGCACGACCGTGTTGACGAAGGGTCCGACGATCGTTTCCAGCTCGGCATCGTCGCGGGCCGCCATCTGCGTGCCGAGCGCGATGTCGCATGCGCCGGTGCGTTGGTGCAGCAGCTCCAGCAGCACGGCATAGGCGGCGCAGAAGAAGGTCGTGCCCTCGCCGCGTGCGAGCTCGGTGAGCCCCGCGGTCAGCGGGCGTGGCAGCAGCCGCGCGAGGGAGGCGCCGCTGGCGCTGCGCAAGGCCGGGCGCGGCCGATCCGGCGGCACCACGGTGTCGGGCAGCTCAGCCAGCTGCCGTCGCCAGTAGGCCTCCTCCCGCGCGAATTCGCCCCCGGCGAGGCCGTCCCGGCTCCCCTCGGCGAAATCGGAGTACTGCAGCGGAAGATCGCGCAGCGCCGGCTTGCGGCCTCGCCCGAGCGCCTGATAGGCGGCGACGAAGTCCTTGGCGATGATGCCCATCGACCAGCCGTCGCTGACGATGTGGTGCGCGATGACGAGGATCACCGCTTCGGCCCGGCTCTGCCGCAGCAGCGTCGCCCGCAACAGCGGAGCCTCGCCGAGCGCGAAGCTCGTCCGCGCCTCGATCTGCGCGATGCGATCGGCCTCGATGGCCCGATCGGCCTCCGCCAGGCCCGACAGGTCGATCTCGGGCAGCTTGAACGGGATATCCTCCGCAATGGCCTGGACGGGGCGGCCATCCTCCTCGCGGATCGAGGTCCGCAGGCTTTCGTGCCGATCCAGGATGGCCTGGAACGCGTCCTGCGCGAGAGAGGCGTCGAGATGGCCGCGAATGCGCCATTTGACGACGATGTTGAGCGCCGGCGTACCGGGATCAAGACGGTCGAGCCGCCAGTAGCGCTCCTGGACCGAGGAGCAGCGCGCCGTCATCACGATCCGCTCGGGCGTGTGGACGGGAACTTCCGGCTCGCGGGTGAAATGGTTCGGCATGGCCCCGCTCACCCCTGTTCGCGTTGCGAGACGGCATCCGGACCGGCCGGCACCGCCGCCTCGCGCGGGCGACGCCAGGCCCGCTTCCAGAGCGGCGACGTGGCGGCCACCGGCTCGACGGCATCCGCCTCGGGCAGCACGGCGACGACGCCCGCGATCGTCCGGTTGCGGAAGAAGTCGCGGGCTGCGACCTTCAGGCCCTCGCGGCGCGCCCGCCCGGTGATCTGGAAGATGCTGAGGGAATCGGCGCCGAGATCGAAGAGATCGTCGTCGATGCCGATATCGTCGCGCTTCAGGACCTCGCTCCAGATGCGGGTGAGAATGTCCTCGGCGGGCGTGCGCGGCGCGGCCTTGTCGGCCTGCGGCGCCGCGACCTGGGCGGCGGGAACCGGAAGCGCGGCACGGTCGAGCTTTCCGCTCGCATTGAGCGGCAGGGCCGGCAGCCCGACCCAGTGAGCCGGCACCATGTAGTCCGGCAGCTCCTGCGCCAGGGCGGCCCGCAATGCGGCCGGGGCCAGGTTTTCGGCGGTCGTGACGTAATAGCAGACCAGGCGCGGCTCGCCGGGAACATCCTCGCGCAGGATGACGGCCGAGACGATGCCCGTCCGGCGGGCGAGGACGGCCTCGATCTCGCCGGGCTCGATCCGGAATCCGCGCAGCTTCATCTGATGGTCGAGGCGCCCGAGATGCTGGATGCGGCCGTCCGGAAGATATTTGGCCCTGTCGCCGGTGCGGTAGACACGCGCGCTGGCGCCGGGATCGACCGGGTTCGCGACGAAGCTTGCGGCCGTGAGCTTCGGATTGCCGGCATAGCCGCGCGCGAGCCCCGCGCCCGCGATCAGCAATTCGCCGGGGATGCCGACACCGGCGGGCGCGTCATTGGCGTCGACGATATAGAATTGCGTGTTGGCGATCGGCAGGCCGATGGTGACGACCTCGTCGTCGGGCCTGATCCGGGCGACCGAGGACCAGATCGTCGTCTCGGTCGGGCCATACATGTTCCACAGCGCGCCGCCGCCGGCCATCAGCCTGCGGGCGAGATCGAGCGGCAAGGCCTCGCCGCCGCAAAGCATGCGCAAGCCGGGCCAGGAGCTGAAACCGGCTTCCAGCAACAGCCGCCATGTCATCGGCGTCGCCTGGAGCACGGTGGCCCGGCTCTGGTTCAGCCGCGCCAGCAACGCCGAGCCGTCGCGCGCTTCCTCGGCGCTGGCGATGGCGACGCGGCCACCGCTGACCAGCGGCAGCAAGAGCTCCAGCATGGCGATGTCGAAGGTGACGGTGGTGACGGCGAGGAGGGTGTCTCCATCGCCGAAGCCCGGCTCGCGCGCCATGGCGAAGAGCAGGTTCGAAAGCGCGCCACGGCTGATCTCGACGCCCTTGGGCGCGCCGGTCGAGCCGGAGGTGTAGATGACGTAGGCGAGCTGATCGGGAGCGACGGACGCCGTCCTGATGCCCGCGAGCTTGGGCTCGGTCCGGTGAACGTCGATGACCGCGACGCCTTCGTCCGGCTCGATGACGGCAGTTTCGCGCGAGCCGGCGCTCAGCAGGGCCGCGGCTTCCGCGTCCCGCAGGATCCGCAGGATCCTGGCCGCCGGCATCGCCGGGTCGAGCGGCACATAGGGGAAGCCGGCCTTCAGCGCGCCGAGCATGGCGGCGACGAGGGCGGGCGAGCGTCCGATCAGCAGCCCGACGCGGCTTTCGGGCGCGTCGAGCCTGGCCGTCAGCTCGGCCGCGATGCGGTCGGCCCAGGCGTTAAGAGCGGCATAGGACAGCTCTTCCTCGCCGCACGACACCGCGATCGCATCGGGGCGTTGCCGCGCCTGCATCTCGAAGGCCTCGACCGCATCCTGCCCGTCCGGGAAGGCGATCCGGGTGTCGTTGAGGTCGGCGACGAGGCGCTGGCGCTCGCCTGCCTCGATCAGCGGCATCGCCGCGATCGGCTGGTCCGGGTCGGCGACGAAGGCTGAGAGCAGCGTGCGGTAATGCCCGAGCCAGCGATCGATCGTCGCGGCATCGAAGAGATCGGCGCCGTAGCAGCAATCGATGCGGAGCCCGTCGTCGGATTCGACGATGTTGACGTAGAGATCGAAGGTCGAGAAGGATTTCGGGTTCGGCTGCACGCTTGCGCGCAGCTCCGGGCCGAAGTCGAGACGATCGGCCAGGCGCTCGAGGTTGAACTGGACCTCCACCAGCGGCAGCCGGCCCCGGACAGGCGCGACGCCGAGCCGCTTCAGCAGCGTGCCGAGCGTGCAGCTTTGATGGTCGTAGGCGTCGAGGATGACGCGGCCGACCTTGTCGAGATGGGCGCTGAAGGGCTCTGCCGGGTCGATCGCCGAGCGAACCGGCAGGAAGTTGACGCAGTGGCCCACCGGAGTCGCGCCCTCCAGCAGCGATTGCCCGGCGGCGGGGATGCCGATGACGAGATCGCGCTGGTCGCTGAGCCGCAGCATCAGCACCTGGAAGGCGGCGAAGAGCGTGGCGAATAGGGTCCGGCGGCGTTGGGCGCCGGTCGCCTTCACGTCGCGGTAGAGTCCGGCATCGATGAAGGCCGTGCGCGTGCCGCCGCGGAAGCTGCGCGTCGCCTGCCGGGGACGATCGGTCGGCAGATCGAGAGGGGCCGGGATGCTCTCGAAGATTCCCACCCAGTAGGCCGCGGATTCCTCAGCGCGCGCGTCGTCGCGGATCAGCCTGGCGTAATCGGCGAAGGCCATCGGCGCTTTCAGCGCGTCGACGCCTGCACGATAGGCCGTGGCGATCTCGTCCAGCAGGATGTTCGTCGACCAGCCGTCGCAGACGATGTGATGCGCCGACAGGACGACGACGTGCTTCCTCTCGCCCAGCACGACGATCTCCGCTTCCGCCGCCGGCCCCTGCACGAGATCGTAGGGCTCTCTCGCGCGCGCCTCGATCCGGGCGCGCAAGGCGGCTTCGGGATCGGTCTGGCCGCTGAGATCGACGATCGCGACGGGGAGCGTGTCGGAAGGGGCGATCCGCATCGTCTCGCCATCGGCGGAGAAACGCGCGTGGAGGATCGCGTGGCGCGCCGCGACCTGCCGTATCGCCTCCGCGAGACGGGCCGCGTCGATGGCGCCGTCGAGCGTCAGGCTGACCGATTCGACGAAGGCGGCGCTGGCCTGCGGCCCCGTCTGGTCCGAGAGCCAGATCTCCGTCTGGGCCTCGGTCAGGGGAAGCTCGATCGCGGCGGGGACGCGCGCGATCTGCGCCGGCAGGATCGCTTTCGGCAGATGCATGGCGTCAGCGGCGCCGGGCAGCATCCCGTCCTGCCGCATGAGCCGCAGGCTGTCGCGGAACGCCTCGACGATCGACGCGATCTCGGCGTCGCCATGCTGCGTCGTCAGGAAGCACGGGTAATGCTCCTGGATGAAGATGCCGCGCGCCCGCAGATGGTAATGCAGCAGGCTGCCGAGACGATGGTCGCGGCCCGGCTCGAAATACATCACGCTGCCATAGTGCTCGATGGGCACATCCCAGCCGACTTCCGCGAAGCCCCGCTTCAGTTCCGCGACGAGGTGCTGCGTCCGGGCCGTCAGTTCCTCGGTCAGCGCGGCCCCCCTGTCCCTGACGTGCTTCAGGACCGCGACCGTCGCCGCCAGCACGAGCGGATGCCTGACGAAGGTTCCCGCGAAGAAGGTGACGCCGGCCTCCGGCACGCTGTCGTCGCCAAAGCGCCAGGCGCCGCCGTCGAGCGCGTCCATGAAGCGGGAGACGCCCGCCAGCAGGCCGATCGGCAGGCCGCCGCCGACGACCTTCCCATAGGTGGCGAGGTCCGGCTTGATGCCGAGCAGGGCCTGGACGCCGGCCGGATGCACGCGGAAGCCGGTCACGACCTCGTCGAAGACCAGCGCGGTCCCCGCCCGTTCGGTGATCGCGCGCAGCTCCTTCAGGAAAGCGGCGGGGAGATATCCGGGCCGGCGGCTCTGGACCGGCTCGACCAGGACGGCGGCGAGCTCATGGGCATGCTCGCGCAGCCAGGAGAGGCTCTCATCAGTGCCGTAATCCAGCACGGTCATGCGGCCGACGGCCTGCGCCGGGATGCCGGGCGCGGCGGGCAGCGAACGATGCTCTCCACCCGCGCCGACGCCGCGCACCAGAACCTCGTCGAACTGGCCGTGATAGGCGCCGGAGAAGGCCGCGACGCCGTCGCGGCCGGTGACGGTCCGGGCGACGCGCAGCGCCGCCATCACCGCTTCCGAGCCGGTATTGCAGAAAGCGACGCGGGCGTGGCTGGTCAGCTCGCAGAAGAGTCGCGCGGCCTCGTGCGCCAAGGGCGATTGCGGACCGATGGCGAAGCCTTCCGCAAGCTGTGCCTGAACGGCCGCGACGACGAAATCCGGCGCGTGGCCGAATGCGGTCTGGCCGTAACCGTTGACGAGGTCGATATAGGCGTTGCCATCGACATCCCAGATGCAGGCGCCTTTCGCCCGCGCGGAGACGATCGGATAGACCATCTCCTTCCAGTCCGTCGTGAAGCCGGCGACGGTGCGCGGATCGGCCAGAACCGGACGGCTCTCGTCCGCGAGCCGCTTCGAGGTGGAGGTCTTGCCGACATAGTCCGCCGTCAGCCGGGCGATATGGGCGCGCTGCGCCTCGGTGAGCGCCTCGCTGCCGGTGCGGATCAGCGGCTTGAAGCGCGCGGGCGCCTCCTTCGCGGAAGCCGGGGCGGCGGCCTGCCGTGGCGGCTGGGCCGGCGGCGGCGCCGTCTCGACGACGGGCGCGGCGGGCTGGCCGCCCAGGGCCTGCAACTGACGCTCCATCAGCCGCGACATCACCGCGAGCTGCTCGCGCATCAGCGCATCGACCCCGGCTTCGCGCGGCTGCTCCCGGGTGATGGCCGCAGCGGGCGCGGGAGCGGCGGGCTGCGCCAGGGCCAGCGCGGCAGGCATCGCCACGACCGGAGCGGGCCTGGTGATCTCCGGCGGGCATGTTTCCGCGATATGGCGCGCGACCTCGTCGATGCTGGGCAGGTCGTCGAGAAGCTGCCGGAACCGGATCTGCACGCCGAAGGTCGTCTGGAGGCTCTGCGCCGCCTGGGTCAGCAGCAGCGAATCGAAGCCGAGTTCGAGGAAGCTCGCGCCGCTGTCCGCCGCGCTGAAGGAGCGGCCCGACAGGTTCTCGAAGATCGCGGCCACGCGGCTGCCCAGTTCCGGGCGGCCCGGGGACATGTCGGCATCGGCTTGGCGGTACATGGCGGGATCCTGATCGGGTTGGCTCGAACGCTGGGTTGGAGTTACGGGGTCCGGCGCGGCCGATGCGTTCCCGGCCGGGGGGTCGACCCAGTGCCGGCTGCGCTCGAACGGATAGGTCGGCAGGCAGACGCGCCTGCGGCCGCCTTCGCCGTGCCAGGCGGCCCAATCGGGCATGACGCCGACGCTCCACAGGCGCCCGACGGCCGCGGCCAGCATCTCCCCGGCATCGCCCTCCGGCGCTGGCAGGCAGGAGACCGTGTTGCACCCGGCCCCCGCGCCTTGCCGCGCGAAGCTCGACAGCGCGGCCCCCGGTCCGACCTCGAGCAGCACCGGCGAGAGCTCGCGCGCCAGCGTGGCGATGCCGTCGGCGAAGCGGACGGGCTCGCGGGCGTGGCTTGCCCAATAGGACGGGTCCGTCGCCTGTTGCGCCGTCACCCACTGGCCGGTGACGCCCGAGACATAGGGCAATTCGGGCGGGCGCAGGCGGATCGCCGCGACCGCCTCGGTGAAGGGCTCGATCAGCGGGTCGAGCATGCTCGAATGGAAGGCATGCGAGGTCTGCAGCCGGCGATGCGTCACCCCCCGGAGCGCGAGCTCGGCTTCCAGCGCCTCGATCGCCTCGAACGGTCCGGCCAGCACGCTCATGCCCGGCGCGTTGATCGCGGCGAGCGAGACGCCGTCGCGCGCCAGCGCCGCGATCTCGGCATCGGGCAGGCGCACGGCCAGCATCGCGCCACCCGGCAGGTCCTGCATCATTTGCCCGCGCGTCGCCACCAGCGACAGGGCATCCTCCAGCGAGAAGACGCCGGCGATGCAGGCGGCTGCGAACTCGCCGACGCTGTGGCCGATCATGGCGGCGGGGCGCAGGCCCCAGCTCGCCAGCAGTTGCGCAAGCGCGTATTCGACCGTGAAGATCGCGGGCTGGGCGAACCGCGTCGCCGAGAGGCGCTCCGGATCGGCCCCGCCATTGCTCGGATAGAGCAGGCCGCGCAGATCGCAATCGAGCTTCGGCTTCAGGATCTCGCAGCAGAGATCGACCGTTCGGCGCAACACCGGCTCCCCGGCATGGAGCTCGCGCGCCATCTGCGGATATTGCGAGCCCTGTCCCGGAAACATGAAGACGAGGTCGCCGGCGCCGGAGATCGCCGGAGCCCGCGCCGCATTCTGCTTGCGCAAGGCGGCGGCGGCTGCGGCATGGTCGGCGCCGGTCACGGCCATGCGGTGCGCGAAAGCTCGCCGCCCCGTCTGCAAGGTGAAGGCGATGTCGGCGAGGTCCTGCTCGGGATGCGTTTCGAGATGGTCGGCGAGCCTCTCCCGCGCCGCGTCGAGCGCCGCGGTGCTGCGGGCCGAGAGCGTCAGGATCTGCGTGCGTCTGGCGGGTGCCACGGCGCCCATTGCGGGCGCCTGCTCCAGCACGAGATGGACATTGGTGCCGCCGAAGCCGAAGGCGCTGACGCCGGCCCGGCGCAAGCCCTCGACGGGCCATTCCTGCCGGCGGTCGGCGATGAAGAACGGGCTGTCCGGCAGCTCGAGCGCCGGATTGGGCTCGGTGACATGCAGGCTCGCCGGCACCGTTCCGGTCGCGACCGAGAGCGCCGCCTTGATCAGGCCGGTCACCCCGGCGGCCGCGTCGAGATGGCCGACATTGGATTTGACGGAGCCGAGCGCGCAGAAGCCGCGATCCTCCGTCGTCAGGCGGAAGGCGGCGGTGAGCCCGGCAACCTCGATGGGATCGCCCATCGGCGTGCCGGTGCCGTGGCATTCGACATAGCCGATGGAGCGCGCATCGACATCGGCCGCCGCATGGGCCATGGCGATCGCCGCCGCCTGGCCGTCGACGCTCGGCGCCGTGAAGCCGACCTTGGCCGCGCCGTCGTTGTTGACGCCGACGCCGCGGATGACGGCGTGGATATGGTCGCGGTCGGCGACCGCATCCTCCAGGCGTTTCAGCAGCACCATGCCGGCGCCGCTGCCGAAGACCGTGCCCGTGGCGCCGCTGTCGAAGGCGCGGCAATGGCCGTCCGTCGAGACGATGCCGCCCTCCTGGGCGAGATAGCCGCGCCTTTGCGGGAAGGTGATCGAGACGCCGCCCGCCAGAGCCATGTCGCAGCCGTGGCAGAGCAGGTTCTGCACGGCCTGCGCCACCGCCAGCAGCGAGGTCGAGCAGGCCGACTGGATGGCGACGCAGGGGCCGGTCAGGCCGAGCTTGTAGCCGATCCGCGTCGCCGTGAAATCGCAAGCCGAGCCGACCAGCATCGGCAGGTTGCCGATCTGGAAATTCGAGGTGTAGGCGGCCACCGTCGCGCGGTCCTGGAACAGGTTGTTCAACAGATAGGTGCCGGAGGTCGCGCCGGCGAAGACGCCGATGCACTGGCCGGGACCGGTCGGATCGTGGCCGGCATCCTCGAGCGCTTCCCAGGCGCATTCGAGCAGCAGCCGCTGCTGCGGATCGGTGACGGCGGCCTCGCGGGGCAGCATGCCGAAAAAGGCGGCATCGAACAGCTCGACGCCTTCCAGAACGGATCGCGCCGGAACGTAGTTCGGCAGCGCGCGGGTTGCGGCATCGAAGCTGTCTTCCAGCTCCGTGGCGTCGAAACGGGCGATCGATTCCACCCCGTCCAGGAGGTTGCGCCAGAAGGAGGCGACATCCGCCGCCCCGGGAAAGCGGCCGGACATGCCGATGATCGCGACGGCATTGCGCGGGAGCAGGTCACTCATGAGGGCCACCGGCAGGCAGGGTTCGAAGGCGGGGATCGGGAGGGTTCCCGCATGCGCATCCCGCGTTCGCGGGCGGCGGCGAGCAAGCCGGGCGCGCCGGCGCGCGCCGGTTCAGGCCCGGCGAGCGCGCGCAGGTTCGGCCGGCGGTACAGATCGACCAGCCCGAGCCACCCCATCTCGGGGAGGAGGCGGCGGTGAAGCTCGACCATCAGCAGGGAATTGCCGCCGAGGTCGAAGAAATTGTCGTCGATGCCGACGAGATCGAGCTGGAACACGGCCGCGGCGGTTTCGGCGAGCTTGCGTTCGAGCGGATTGCGCGGGGCGCTGTAGGGCGCGACGCTGTCGGGCCGCGACCGGCCGGGCGCCGGCAGCGCCGCCCGATCGAGCTTGCCGTTCACCGTCAGCGGCAGCTCGGGCACGAAGACGAAAGCCGCCGGCACCATGTGATCCGGCAGGCCGCGGGCGAGATGGGCCTTCAGCGCGGCAGGCGACGGGCGCTCGCCGCCATTGCCGACGAGATAGCCGACGAGGCGATCGCCCCCCTCGCCGCAGCGGAGCATGACGGCGGCCTGCCCGATCGCGGGATGCGCCATGAGCGCGGTCTCGATCTCCCCGAGCTCGACGCGAAAACCCCTGATCTTGACCTGCTGGTCGGCCCGGCCGAGATGCTCGTATTCGCCGTGCCGGTTCAGCCTGCCGAGATCGCCGGAGCGATAGAGCCGCGCGCCCGGCTCATGCGGATGCGGCACGAAGCGGGCGGCCGTCAGCTCCGGCCGGTTGAGATAGCCGCGCGCAAGCCCCGGCCCCGCCACGAAGATCTCGCCGGTCTCGCCCGTCGGGACCGGCCGCATCGTCTCGCCGTCCAGCAGCAGGATGTCGAGATCCGGGATCGGCCAGCCGATCGGGCTCGATCGCAACGCCGTGTCCGCCGGCGACAACGGGCGATAAGTGACGTGAACGGTGGTCTCGGTGATGCCGTACATGTTGACGAGATGCGCGTGCTCGCCCCGGCGCGCGTACCAGTCGGCGAGCCGCCTCGGATCCAGCGCCTCGCCGCCGAAGATGACGAGACGCAGCATGAGCCGCTCGCGCCCCTGGCGGTCCTGATCGGCGCGGTCGAGCGCGGCGAAGGCGGAGGGCGTCTGGTTGAGGACGGTGACGCCCTCCTCCGCGATGAGGCCCAGGAAGGCGGCGGGATCGCGCGTCGTGCCGTCGGGCACGATCACGAGCCGCCCGCCATGGAGCAGGGCCCCCCAGATCTCCCAGACGGAGAAATCGAACGACACCGAATGGAACAGGGTCCAGACATCGCTGGAGCGGAAGCCGAACCAGCCTTGCGTCGCGCTGAAGAGCCGCGTGACGCAGGCATGTTCGACGGCGACCCCTTTCGGGCGGCCGGTCGAGCCGGAGGTGTAGATCACGTAGGCCAGGTCGCCGGCTTCGGGCGGACGCGCCATTGACGCCGGAGGCCGCGCCCCGGCTCCGTCGTCGTCACGAGGGTCGAGCCGCCGGCAGCCGTGCGGCAGCCAATCCGCGCCATCGCCGGCCGCGACGACGATCGCGGCGCCGGCATCCTCGACCATGAAGGCCAGGCGCTCGCCGGGATAGGCGGGGTCGAGCGGCAGATAGGCCGCGCCGCTCTTCAGGATGGCGAGCATCGCCACGATGAGCTCGAACGAACGCGGCAGGCTGAGCCCGACGATCGCGCCGGGTCCGGCACCCAGCGCGCTGAGCCGCTCGGCCAGCCTGTCGGCACGCCGGTCGAGCTCGGCATAGCTGAGGCTCGCCGGGCCGAGCGACAGCGCGGCGCGATGCGGGTCCATGCCGACCTGTTCGGCGAACAGGGAAACGAGGGTCGCAGCCGCAGCGGCCGGAGCGCCGGCGGTTGCCTCCCGCGATACCTCCGGTCGGCGCGCGCGCCGGTCCGCTCCATCGCGGATATCGGGCAGCCCGTCACGTCCCGGTTTGCGGCGGCGGGTTTTCCTGTCGAAAGCCTTGCTCATGGAGGAAGGCTATGCTGCCGGCTCCTAGGACAAAATGGGAGCAGTTGGGGTAACGCCATCTCCCCATGAAGCGGCTTCGGCGATGCTCTATCGCCGCGTCCAGGCTTCGCCGACGATGCTCACCCGCCGGGCTCCGCCGCGGCTGTGAACCTCGAAATTCCGGTCCGGGATATCCCAGCGCGCCTGCAGGGCGTAGCCGAGCGAGTCCCGGATATCGTCGAGCTCGTTCTCGCCGAGGACACGATAGGGCATTCGCCCCCGGCCGAAGGATTCCAGCGTGAAGAAGCCGCCGGACCGGGCGAGCGCGACCTTGTTCACGATGACGGACCGGGGAAACCCTGCCAGCTCGGCGACGACCTGCGGCAGCGAGAGGTCGGCATATTGCAGGGAGCCTGAGCAGAGCAGCAGGTCGCAGGGCACGGTCTCGCCGAGCGTCCGGTGAAAGCTCAGGGCCGATGCCCAGGCGGGTCGCTGGCCAACCCCCTGGCGGCAAACCGCCGGCACGTCGACCACCTGCCAGATCAGGTCTTCGGGATAGGCCAGATAGGCGCCGTAGGCGTAGTATTTGACGCCGACATGGCCGCCGAAATCCGTCACCGTCCGGAGGAAGCCCCCTTCGATCAGCCGCTCCATGAAGAACATGACCGGCCAGTCGAATGCCTGAACCGTCTTGAACGCCTCCAGATTGATCTGGACGATGTCATCGTCGTCATAGTCCGCGCGCGGCCTTCCCGCCAGGAACGCGACCGCCTCGGCCTTCGTCTCGAAGCAGCCCCAGTGCCGCCCGTACCCGATGCGAAACAGCTCGTTCAGGACGTCGGATTGCCGGACCTGCTTCAGTCCCGGAATCGACCAGAGGCTCGCCATGACCCATCTCCCGCTTCGCCGGCTCCGCATCCGATCGGAGGGCGGTCCCTAAAGCCGCCCGATCAGGCTTGCGGCCGGCTCCGCAAAGAAAATGGCCAGGATCAGCAGGAGCAGAGCCAGGGTTGCCTTGAGGCGGAGCGCGAAGCCAGGCGTATCGCCGGCGGCATGGATCGGCTGCGGCGGCCGGCGGTTGGCGGCCGGCGGCGGCCGCACCTGGCGGGCAGCGGTGCCGAATGCCGCGGTCATGAGTTCGGCGCCGCCCTCATCGGCGGCCAGCCAATGCCTTGCGAAAGCCGCGTGTCGGACGGCGGGCAGGGTCGGGGGCGACACCTCGGCCTGGTCTTGCCGTTCAGGCTTCTCGAATGCGACCAAAGACGCCTCCATTCCGCTCCGCCGGCCCTGAGCTTCCGCCGTCGACCCGCTCCGCGATTCTCCGCCTCCCGCCGGTCCGGCCCGATCCTTCAAACCCCTCCGCGGGCCTCATCGACGCGGATGGCATCGTCCTCGCCGAGATAGCTGCCGTTCTGGATGCCGATGAGTTCGAGCGGCTCGACACCGCCGTTCTCGAGCTGATGCGCCGTCTCGAGCGGGATGAAGATGTGCTCGTTCGCGCCGAAATGGCTGATCCTGTCCTCGATGGTCACGATCGCCTCGCCCCGCACGACCACCCAATGCTCGGAGCGAAAGCGGTGCTTCTGCAAGGACAACCGCCCCCGGGGCGCGACGATGAAGCGCTTGACCTGGAAGCCTTCGCCGGCATCGACGATCTGGTAGGAGCCCCAGGCGCAATGGACGCTGGCATGCGTCTCGGCCTGGCTGCAACCCTTGCTGCGCAGCAGCTCGACGACCTGCTTGACCTCGGCCGCCCGGCCGCGATCGGCGACCAGCACCGCATCGCGGCTGGCGATCACGATGAGATCCTCGACGCCGAGCACGGAGGTCATCGGGCCATCCGTCGAGACGATGCAGTTGTGAACATCGAACAGCTCGACATTGCCGCGGCGGGCATTGCCGGAGCCGTCATGATCGCTCAGTGCCCACAAGGCATCCCAGTTGCCGACATCAGACCAGCCGCACGCGGTCTCGACGACCGCCGCTCTCTCGGTGCGCTCCATCACGGCAAAATCGATGGAGCGCTTCTCGGTCTTGACGAAATCGGCGAGCGCGAGGGCGAGCGCGCCGTTTTCCTCCGTCGCGTTCGCCAGCGCGTTCTCGACCGCTCTCACGGTTTGCGGTTCGAAGCTGCGATACTCCTCGATGAGCGTGCCGGCGCCGAACAGGAAATTCCCCGAATTCCAGAGCCAGCCGTTCAACAGATATTCCGCGGCGCGCCGCCCGTCCGGCTTTTCGGCGAAGCGTTCGACATGCCGCGCATCCCCTTCGAGCATCAGTCCCGGCTCGATCCAGCCATACTCCGTGCAGGCGTGGGTCGCCGTCACGCCGAATGTGACGAGCCGCCCGGCCCGGGCGGCGGGAAGGCCGCTGGCGACGGCACGCCGGAACGCCGCCGCGTTTTCGACCACATGGTCGGAGGCGACCACGAGAACGCAGGCGTCGGGTGCCTGCCTGGCCGCGACCATGCAGCCGGCGAGGATGCCCGGACCGGAATCCCGCCGCTCGGGTTCGAGCACGATATCGGCGCAGGCGCCGATATCCGCGAGTTGCCTCTCCGCCAGGACACGGTGGTCCCGATTGGTCAGGACGATCGGGCGCTCGAACAGCCTGTGCCGAAGCCGCAGGACCGTGTCCTGGAAGGTCGATCGCTCGCCGAGGAGCATGGCGAACTGCTTCGGCAGGGAATTGCGGGAGGTCGGCCACAGCCTCGTTCCCGCTCCCCCGCACATGATGATCGGGCGTATCTTGGAAGGCATGGGGTGATCCTCTCGCCGCATGGCTCGTGTTGGGTCATTCCCGGCTGGCAAGGCCCGCCAGCGGGCGCATGCTCGCATCGGCTTGCGCGGATGCGCTGCTTTCCGCCCCACCCCCCCTGGGGGTGATCTGCACGATGTCGCCCGGTTGCAGCGCGGTTTCGAAAGCCGCCTCGATCGTCACCGGTGCGAGGCCCGCCTGCCGCATGATCCGGATGGTCCAGTCCGCGGCGGTTCCGCTTCCCCCGTTCGCCGCCAGCCTGCGACGGCGGCCGTCGGCGATTTCCCGCGCCACCGGCATGCTCCGCTCGACCTCCAGGATCTTCTGGCGCGTCTCCTGAAGCTCGAGCACGACGCGGCGCATGAAGGTCGTGTCGATCTCCTGCAGGCGCAGCCTCAGCTCGCCCAGCGTGGTGTCGTTCTTGGCGAGCTCCGCCTTGAGGCGGGCGGCGTCGCTGCGCGCGCGCGCATATTCGCGCTCGCGCTCGACCTGCACGGTCCGAAGCCCGTGCCCGCTGGCGGCGAGCTTGCCGTATTCGGACGATTGCTCCCCGGTGAGATCGACCTGGCGTTCGGCCAGATCGGCCTGCTCCGTCAGGGCCGCTTTCTCGGATTGGAGCCGCGCGACCTGCTGGCTGAGCAGGTCGCGCTCGCCCTCGCGCGCGCGCCGCTGGAAGTCGAGAATCTCCTGCTCGCCGGCCAGGATCTGGACGCTGCCGGCGCCTGAGGCCGGCGGGACGAGCTGCTTCGAGCCGTCGCGTTCCGCTTCGAGCCGCAGCCGCCGTGCCGTGAGGGTCTGGAGCGACGCATCGAGCAGGCGCTCGCGCTCTTCGGCGAGCAGGAGCTCCGATTTGAGGACGGAGAGCGATTCATCGCCCACCCGGTATCCTCCGGCGAGCGCCACGGCTCCGAGCACGCTGAGGCCGTGCCGGAAGGGGTAGCTGCCGGGCGAGCGGACCTCGCCCATGATGTAGACCGGCTTCAGCTCGGCCACCCGCAGGCTGACGACGGCATCGCGGAGATAGCCGTCCATCAGCGCGCCGCGGATGCGCCTCTCCGCATCCGGCACGGTCAGCCCCGCGATCCTGATGCGCCCGGCCAGCGGCATGTTCACCGCGCCGGCCGCGTCGAGCACGAAATCCCCGGAGAGATCCGCCTGCCCGAAGACCGAAACCGTGACCTTGTCGCCGATCGAGAGCGTCTCGGCCATGTCCTGCTCCCCCGCCCCGGCCGCGATGGGAAGCAGCAGCGAGACCAGAAGCGGCAGGAGGCGAAGCCAGGATCCGCATCGACGCGGCGCCTCGGTGCGCTGCGGCTGTCCAGAGGGGCGGCACGGTCCCCGGTGAGTGGGTGAAGCGGGCAAGATCGTTCCAAACCGTCCTGCCCGGATGGATCTCGGGATCGAGCGCCGGGCGGCAGGCAGGATGTCAGCACGAGCCCCGCTTTCCGCGTCGCCATTCAGGCCAACACAGGTCCCGGCAGGATTAACCCGAATATGTGCTGCAACATCCGCGATCGCGGCAAAGCCTGATGCGGGGCCGCCGGGGAAGTAGCCCTTTCTCGCCGGCACCCGAAGCGGGGCCCCCCAAAGCGCCCTTTGAGAACGGAGATCTTGCGGCAAAGCTGCGAGCCGCTCGTCGCGCATGACCCGTGACCCGTTGGAGCTTACCCATGCAGAAACGCATTCTCGTCACAGGCGGCGCAGGCTTCCTGGGTTGCCATCTCTGCGAGCGGCTGGTCGCTCAAGGCCACCAGGTCCTGGCGGTCGACAACTACTATACGGGGCGCCGCGAAAACCTGAGCGGGCTTCTCGGCCAGCCGCTGTTCGAAGCGGTGAGGCACGACGTGACCTTCCCGCTCCATCTGGAGGTCGACGAGATCTACAATCTCGCCTGCCCGGCCTCGCCGGTGCGCTATCAGCGCGACCCGGTGCAGACGACGAAGACGAGCGTGCTCGGCGCGATCAACATGCTGGGCATGGCCAAGCGCCTCGGCATCCCGATCCTGCAGGCCTCGACCAGCGAAATCTATGGCGACCCCGATGTGCATCCGCAGGTCGAGGACTATCGGGGGCTCGTCAGCATCAGCGGGCCTCGCGCCTGCTACGACGAGGGCAAGCGTTGCGCCGAGACGCTGTTCTACGACTACAACCGGCGCCATGGCGTGGCCATCCGCGTCGCCCGCATCTTCAACACCTACGGTCCCCGCATGAATGCGGAAGACGGCCGCGTCGTCTCCAATTTCATCGTCCAGGCGCTGAAGAACGAGCCGATCACGCTCTATGGAGACGGGCGGCAGACGCGCGCCTTCTGCTTCGTCGACGATCTCGTCGAGGGTCTGATGCGCCTGATGAACGTGACGAAGCCGCTCGATGGCGCGGTCAATCTCGGCAACCCCGTCGAAACCACCATGGCCGAGATCGCCGAGCTGATCATCGCGATGACGGGCTCGCGCTCCGAGATCGTCTTCAGGCCCCTGCCGCAGGACGATCCGCGGCAGCGCTGCCCGGATATCACCAAGGCGCAGGAGCTGCTGCACTGGAGCCCCAAGGTTCCGCTTCAGGAAGGCTTGCGCCGCACGATCGCCTATTTCGAGGACTGGCTGTCGCGCTCGCGCGACCCGGTGCGGCGTATGGATGTCGCGAGGGCCGGATGATGGCCGCACGGCCTTCCCCTCCCCGGGTCCGCATCATGGGCGTCAATGTCAGCGCCATCACGATGGCGGACGCTCTACGGGCGGTCGAGGACTGGATCGACCGGCGGGCGCGGCATTTCGTCTGCATCACCGGCGTCCACGGCGTGATCGAGAGCCAGTCGGACCCGGCGCTCATGGCGATCCACGAGCGCGCCGGCCTCGTCACGCCGGACGGGATGCCGCTGGTATGGATGGCCAGAAAGCTCGGCCATCGCCATACGGAGCGGGTCTACGGCCCCGACCTGATGCTGGCGCTCTCCGCGCTGTCCGCGCAGAAAGGCTATCGCCAGTACTACTACGGCGGTGCTCCGGGCCTTGCCGACCGGCTTCGCGACCGCCTCGCCGGGCGTTTTCCGGGTCTTGCCGTCGCGGGCACCTTCTCGCCGCCGTTCCGGGCAGCCACGGAGGACGAGGACGAGGCGACGGTGCGCATGATCAACCAGGCCCGCCCCGACATCGTCTGGATCGGGCTCAGCACGCCGAAGCAGGAATACTGGATGGCGGACCATCTCGGGCGGATCGATGCGCCCGTCATGATCGGCGTCGGCGCCGCTTTCGACTTCCTGGCCGGCACGAAGCGCCAGGCGCCGCTCTGGATGCAGCGCAACGGGCTCGAATGGCTGTTCAGGCTGCTGTCCGAGCCGCGACGCCTCTGGCGCCGCTACGGCAGGATCGTCCCGCAGTTCATGATCGGCGCCGGCCTGCAATTGCTCCGCCGGAAGAACGCCTCTCCAAACATTCAAAAGCTATAAACTACCTCAATAGAGTTATGATTCGAATTTACCACTGCTTATGAAAGAAAAAATTCGCCAACATTGAAGCTCGATTTTCGATGGAGCGATGAAATGTCAAGAAAATCTGTATTGGTTACCGGCGCCGGCGGCTTCATCGGCTTCCATCTCGTCAATTACCTGAAGGGTAAGGGCTATCGGGTCAGGGGCGTCGACATCAAGGCGCCCGACTACGAAGCCAGTTCGGCGGATGAATTCCAGATCCTCGATCTGCGCGAGATCGGGAATTGCCGCGAAGCCGTCGACGGCATGGATGAGGTCTACAACCTCGCCGCCGATATGGGCGGCATCGGCTACATCTCCGGAGCGCACGCCTCCATCACCTACAACAACACCATGATCAGTGCCCAGATGCTCAAGGCGGCGCATGAGGCCAGGGTCGCGCGCTTCCTGTTCTCCTCCTCGGCTTGCGTCTATCCGCAGCACCTCCAGGATGTGCCCTCGGTCGTGCCCCTGAAGGAAGAGGATGCGTTCCCGGCCGATCCCGAGCCCGGCTACGGGCTGGAGAAGCTCTATACCGAGAAGCTGTGCCAGTACTTCACCGAGGATTACGGCTTCCAGACCCGGCTCGTCCGCTTCCACAACGTCTACGGGCCGCTCGGCACCTATGACGGCGGCAAGGAGAAGGCGCCCGCCGCGATCTGCCGCAAGATCGCGCATGCGGCCTCCGGCGACACGATCGAGGTCTGGGGCGACGGCAAGCAGACCCGCTCCTTCATGTATATCGACGATTGCGTCGAGGGCATCTACCGCATCATGCGATCGGATTACTCCGGACCGCTCAATCTCGGCACCGACGAGCTGGTCGACGTCAGCGGGCTCGTCGACATCGTCGCCGGGATCTCCGGCAAGACGATCCACAAGCGCTTCAACACCGATCGCCCGCAAGGCGTCCGCGGCCGCAACAGCGACAACACCCGCCTGCGCGAGGTGCTCGGCTGGGAGCCGCAGATCCATCTGCGCCAGGGGCTGGTGCCGACCTATCGCTGGATCGAGAGCGAGGTGAAGGCCGGCGACCGCGGGCACGACATGCCCCGGACAGAGCCGATGATCGCGGCACAATAACCGGATATCGCGCCCGACGCGCTTCTCCTCACCATGCGGACCAAGCCTGGAGGCTGCCATGCCGGATGTCGTCACGACTGCCGTCGCGCCTGCGATCGTCATGCCGGCGCCGCAATATCAGCTGGGCTCCGGGGTCGCGCCGGCGACACGGCGGCTGCTCGTCGCCGCAGCGTTGCTGGTCGGCGATCTCGCGACCCTGACGATCGTGGTCGCCATCCTGCAGCTCAGCGCCCGCATCGCGGCGCCCGGCGCCGAGCCCGGAATACCGGAACTGATGCCGGTCTGGATCCTCGCCTTGTGCGGGGCGCTGGCCGGCTTCGGCCTTTATGGCTCGGAACGCGCGGAGCCCGTCGACCGGTTGCGCCGGCGCACGCTCGGCAATCTCATCGCCGCGATGATCGTCATCGCCTGGGCGGTGATCGGTAAGCGGCCGGGCGCATTGACCGGCATCGTCGCCATCGGGGCGGTGCTGATGGTCGCGCTCGGCTACTATGTCGAGGCGCTGGTCCGCAGCGGGCTGCTCCGGCGCGGATTCTGGGCCGCCCCGGCGGTCCTCTATGGAACGAGCCCCACCTGCGCGGCCCTCGCACGTCATCTGGCGCTGCGGCCGGAGCTCGGCCTGAGGCCGGTCGCCATTCTCGCGGACGACGACGCCCGGCCGCTTGCCGAGGCCGGGCTTCCGGTCATCCCCTGCGGGCAAGCGGGCATCATCGCGCAGCGGGTCGAGGTCGCGCTATGCGCGTCGGGCGATCTGCCCGCGGACAAGGAAAGCTGGCTGGAACGTTTGCCGGTGCGCAAGATCGTCATGGTTCACGATGCGTCGGCCCTCCAGCTCCTGACTCCGCGGATGCGCGTCATCGGCGGATTGCTCGGCTTCGAGCGGCACAGCGCGATTCACAGCCCCCGCAATCTGCGCCTGAAGCGGCTGATGGACCTCGTTTTGGCGATCCCGCTCGCCGTTCTGGCCGCCCCCGCGATCGTCATGCTCGCCTTGGCCGTGAAGGCGGCCGATCCCGGCCCCGCCTTCTACGCCCAGCCCCGGATCGGTCGAAACGGCCGCATCTTCAAGGTCTACAAGCTGCGCAGCATGTATGCCGATGCCGAAGCCCGCCTGACGGCGCATCTCGATGCCGATCCGGCCGCGCGCCAGGAATGGGAGCGCTTCTTCAAGCTGGGGAACGACCCGCGGATCCTGCCGCGCATCGGCCGGTTCATCCGCCGGTCCAGCCACGACGAGCTGCCGCAACTCTGGAACGTGCTGCGCGGCGAGATGAGCATCGTCGGACCGCGCCCGTTCCCGGCTTATCACAACCAGCGCTTCGATCCGGCGTTCCAGGTGCTGCGGACCAGCGTGCCGCCGGGGCTGACCGGCCTGTGGCAGGTGAGCGAGCGCAGCGACGGCGACCTCGCGGTCCAGAAGCGGCAGGACAGCTTCTACATCCACAACTGGTCGTTCTGGCTGGACCTTTACGTGCTGCTGCAGACCGTGCCGGCGGTGCTCCTGGCGCGCGGCGCGCGGTAAGGCGCCGCAAGAACCCGATCGGAACGGCAGGCGAGGCAGGTCACCATGGATTTCTTCAGTGAAATACGGACACCGCGCCAGCCGCCTGCGCTCTCGCGGCACTATGACACCGTGACCTTCGACTTCGTCTCGATGCTCTGGCGCCGGCGCGGCCTGATCCTCGCGATCACCTGCGCCGCCATGCTGGTTGCCGTGCTGGCCCTGATGCTCATGCCGCGCCGCTACGCCACCGACCTGGTCATGCAATTCGACTTCACGCGCGAGGAGACCGGAGCCGCCGGGGGCAAGTCGAGCAGCGTCGCGCTCGATGCCTCGACGCTGGTGGAGAGCGAAGCGCGGATCATCCGTTCGCTCGCCACGGCGCGGGCCGTCGTTCTTCGCCTGAACCTCGACAGGCAGCCTGTAAAACCCTCGTTCCTGTCGCGTCTCGTCGCGAGCGCCGGCGAGGTGATCCTGCCGTCGCGGGTCCGCAGCGCCGTTCGCGACTTTGCGGGCTTGAGCGAAACTCCGAACCCGCAAGCCCTGCGCGACAGCGTCGCGCAGGGCTTGCTGGCCTCGCTGACGGTCGGCAACGACACGAAAGCCTATCTGATCACGCTCACATACCGCGATACCGATCCCGACCGCGCCGCGCGCATCGTCAATGCCTTCGGGAGCGAATATCTGCGGCGTAAGATGGAAGCCACCACCAGCGCCTCGCAGCGCTCCAGCCGGTGGTATGGCGTCCAGGCGCGGGAAGCGCGCATCAACCTTGCGAGGATCGAGAAGGAGATCGAGCAGTTCCGCGTCCGGACCGGCTTCGTCGAGCTCGGGCAGGACGGCGCGGACGTCCAGCAGCAGCAGCTTCGCGACGTCCTGACCCAGGTCAACGCCGCTTCGGCGACGCGCCTGGCGGAAGAGATGCGCCTGCGCCGCGCGCAGGAATCCATCGCCGCCGGACATGTCCCGCAGGCGACGGATCTCGGTGGATCTCCCGTGGTCCAGGCTCTCCTGGACGAGGAGGGCAAGGCGCGCCGGGCGCTCGACGAGATGATCGGCATGACCGGAGAGCGCCATCCCGCCGTCGCGCGGCTGCGGCTGACGCTCAACTCGGTGCAGGATCGCCTGAAGAACCAGCTCGCCCAGTCCGTCGCCAATATCGAGACCGATGTCGAGGCCGCCCGCGCTGCGGAAGCGGCGCTGTCGGCGCGCGTCGCGACCCTGCAGGCGAAGTCGATCGAAGCACGGGGTCTGGAAGGCCAGCTGCGGACCCTGCAGGCCGAAGCGACCGCCGCGCGCGACCGCGTCAAGCAGCTCGCCGATGCCCAGCAGCAAGCCAGCGCCGTGAGCGAGTTGAAGCCGGTCGTCGCACAGATCCTGGCCCCCGCCGAAATCCCCTCCCTGCCGAGCACCCCCGGCCCGGCCCTCGTGCTCGGCCTCGGCCTGCTGGGCGGCTTGGCGGCAGGGGCCTCTCTCTCCTACATGCTGGAGAAGCGGGATCGCGGTTTCCGCAGCGAGAGCGAATTCGCCGTGGAGAACCACGGCAATTGCGTCGGGCTGCTTCCCAAGCTCGAGCGCTATCCGGACGGCCTGGAGGGTCTCGTCTTCGTCGAAGCGGTCCGCTCGACGGTGGCCGAGCTGTTCTCCCCCACCAAGCCGCCGAAGGTGGTGCTGATCACCTCCTCCGCGCCGGGCGAAGGCAAATCCCTGGTGGCCTCGGCCATGGCCCGCGTCCTGGCGGCGATGGGGCAGCGCGTTCTGGTGGTCGACGGCTCTCCCCGCCGCCTCCTGCTCGGCGAGAATTTCCCGCATGAGGCGTTGCTCGACCGGTGCTTTCCGCATAGCGGCGACGCAGCCGCGGCTGCGGCCCCCGTCGCCACGGTCCGGCGCGCATCCGGCCTGCGGGACGGTCAGAACGTCTATTCGAACCCCGCCTTCGAGGCGATGCTGCACGAGGCGCGCACGCGCTACGACGTCATCCTGTTCGAGGTCGCGCCCGTTCTGCTTTCAGCCGATTGCGCCTTGCTGCGCGAGCACGCCGACACCGTGCTGCACGTGGTCAAATGGAACGATACGCTGAGGACGACCGTCTCCGCGACGCTCGATCACCTCGCCAGGCTCGGGCTGGATGTCGGCGGCATCGTGCTCAACGGCGTCGATCTCGAGGAGCAGGGCCGCTACAACACCCCCGACCGCGGGCGGGTCTACCGCAGCTACAAATCCTTTTATCAGGCTTCGGCATGAGCGGACGCATCCTCCACCCGGCTGCGCTCCCGCCGTCCGGCGCGGGCTTCGGTTGCCGCAATTGCGGCTCACCCGCGGTTCTGCTGCCGCGCGACCTCCGCGCCCGGGCGCTCGTGATCTGCGATCATTGTCAGCGCCCGGTCGCGACTCTCGCCGCCTTCCGGAAGTACGTCGATCGCCTGGCAGCGGGCGCGGAATGTTGCGACCATCATCTGACGACCTGCCATTCAGCAGCCGCCGGGGCTGTTTCGTCCACAGGGCGAGGGTCAGCAAGCAAAAAAATAACCGATTGATATACTGTCTCAAATCCGGACATATAGTACCGATGAACTAATACCATTTACTATTAATTCATCCCTTTGGGTAGAACGGAATTGTTGAACAGGGGTATCTAGGGGCTCGACCGCACCAAGCGCGTTCTTGCCTTAACAGGGGACCCCTTTATGGCCAATTTCTACGTATCTACAACCGGAAACGACGCGAATTCCGGCCTCGACCCGTCCTCGGCCTTCGCCACGCTGGAGCGTGCCCAGGCCGCCATGCGGCAGAGCGGCGGCGCCGATACGACCTACCTCGCAGGGGGTACCTATCATGTCGATTCTCCCATCCGTCTGACCTCGGCCGATTCCGGCTCGTCCTTCGTGGCCTCGCCCGGCCAGAACGCCATCGTCAGCGGCGGCTCGCCGGTCACCGGCTGGACCCAGGGCGCCAACGGCGTCTGGTCGGCCCATGTCGACGACGCCCAGGTCCTGCAACTCACCGTCGGCGGCGTGCAGCAGGTCCAAAGCCGCTTTCCCGATGTCGATCCGTCCGACCCGATTCGCGGCGGCTGGCTCTGGGGGCAGGATCTGCCGCGCGGCGCCGATCCCGGCAAGTCGCTCGCCTTCGACCCTGCCGACTTTCCTGCCGGTCACGCCCCGCAGGTCGGGCAGACGGTGACGGTGTTCTCGGAGAACGGCTATGCCAACGACCGCCTGACCATCGCGTCGGTCAACGGCAACGTGATGACCTTCACATCCGAGGCCAATTACGATCTCGGCCCGGCCAGCCGCTTCTATGTTTCCGAGCCGGTTCCGGACGGTGTGGGCGAATGGTCCTTCGATAGCCGCACGGGCACCATCCTGTTCAAGGCGCCCGCCGGCTTCACCGGCGAGGGCGCGGTCGCATCCTCCGATCATAGCCTGTTCGTCGTCGACGGCGCGAAGGACGTGACCATCAGGGGCCTGACGCTGACCGATACGGCGGCGGTATCGGGCGATCCCGCCACCGGGGCGATCGAGGCGCATAACGCGACCGGGCTGACGGTGGACGCGAACCATTTCGCCAATGTCGGGCTCGGTGTCGCGCTGCACGGCAGCAGCACCGGCAACGTCATCTCCGGCAACAGCTTCGAGCATATCTGGTCGAGCGCCATCGCCCTGACGGCGGGCACCAGCCGCAACACGATCTCGAACAATACGGTCGATCATTCGAACGAGGCCTTCGTTCAATACGGCGCGATCGACATGCAGGAATCGGCGCGCAACCAGATCGACCACAACACGATCACCAACGTTCCGCGCTTCGCCATTTCCGAGAACAACCACGATCCCAACATCGCGTCCGGCGGCAACGTCATCGAATACAACGACATCCGCCATGCCGGCCAGCAGACGCCCGATGTCGGCGCGATCTACCTGTTCTCCCACGAGGACCCCGGCGCGATGGGCGACACCATCCGCTACAACAGCATCGTCGATGCCGGCGGCCTCAACACCCGGGACGGCGGGTTTGCGGAGAACTGGAGCTCCGGCATCTATCTCGACAATCTCGCGAGCAATGCGGAAATCTACGGCAACTACATCGAGGGAACCTCTTTCAGCGGCATCCTGATCCATGGCGGATCGAACAATTCGATCCACGACAACACGGTGCTGGACAACGGGAAATACGGCATCTCGACCATCGCCGTCGACGGCTATGCGATCACCGGCAACAAGACCTATGAGAATTTCATTCAGGTCTCGAAGGACGGCAGCAACACGATCGATACCGACCAGACCGATCCTGCCCTGATCCACGGCAACGTCTACTACAACCCCGATGGCGCGCGGCTGACCGTCGCGGATGTCTCGCTCGCGAGCTTCCAGCAGCGCGGCGGCGATGTCGGCAGCGTCGTGACCGCCCAGTCCGGCTTCGCGAACGCCGCGAACGGCGACTACAGCTTCACGGCGGGATCGGCGGCGCAGTCGCACGGCATCGAGTCGGTCCCGTTCGGGTCGATCGGAGCAACCGGCGTGAGCCGGATCCCGGATGCGGACACGCCGGCGACGAAGCCGCCGGCCACGGCCGAAACCACGCCTCCCGTCACGGTCGAGCCCGCCCCCCCCGCCCTGGAGCCCGCCCCGCCGGTCGTCGCGGAGCCAGCCCCACCGGTCGTCGCAGAGCCTGCCCCGCCGGTCGTCGCGGAGCCTGCCCCGCCGGTCGTCGCAGAGCCTGCCCCACCGGTCGTCGCGGAGCCTGCCCCACCGGTCGTCGCGGAGCCTGCCCCACCGGTCGTCGCGGAGCCTTCCCCGCCGGTCGTCGCGGAGCCTTCCCCGCCCCCGACAGCCGCGCCCGGCGGCTGGGGCGGCTGGGGCGGTCACCACGCATCCTGGACCGGCCATGGCAACGGCCGGAACTGGTTCCAGGATTTCCAGGCACAGCACGACAATCATGACCACGGTCATTTTGCCCACTGGCACTGGTAATTCGTAAATCCCCTTACAGGGCGACCCGGCCTCGCACCGGGGCCGGGTCGCCCCTCCTTCGAGAATGAGGCGGCGGCCGGCGTTTGCCGCCTTGTCGGGCCGGCATCGGCCTTGCCCCCGGCGCCTGCCGATCGCGAAAGCCGCAAGGAATCCCACGACGATGCTCTCGCAAACGCTTCGCAGCCTCAGACCCGCATTCGCTGCGCTGTTCGGGCTTTCCTTCGTGCTCAACCTGTTCGTTTTCGTATCCCCGCTCTACACGATGCAGATCTACGACCGGGTGCTGACGAGCCGGAACGGCACGACGCTGGTCATGCTCTCCCTGATCGTGCTCGCCCTGTTCGCCGCCTATGCCGCGCTCGAGCATTTCCGCAGCCGCGCGCTCGTCCAGCTCGGCCTGTGCCTCGACCGGGCCCTGACCGAGCCCGCCTTCGAGGCGGCGTTTCGCGGCGCGCTGGAAGCGAGGGGCTCGCAGCACATTTCGCCCATACGCGATGTCGAGACCTTGCGGGCGACCTTGTCCGGCAGCCTGGTGCCGGCGCTGATGGATGCGCCCTGGATTCCGATCTATCTCGGCCTCTGCTTCCTGCTGCATCCGGCGATCGGCCTCGTCGCTACGGCCGGTGCGGTCGCCATCCTGGGCGTCGCGCTGCTGAACGAGCGCATCACCAAGACGTCGCTCATCCGCGCGGCGGAGCTCGGCCACGGCGCCAGCGAGCGCCTCGCCGCCTCCTTCCGGAACGCGGAGGTCATCAAGGCATTGGGGATGGGCGAGGCCATCGGCGGGAAATGGCGGCTCGGGCATCGCCGGGCGCTGGCGCACCACACGCGCGCCGCCGACTGGGGCGGCACGCTGCTGGCGGCGACGAAGCTGCTGCGACTGACGCTGCAATGCGCCGTGCTCGGCGTCGGCGCCTATCTCGCCATCAACCAGAACATCGCGGCGGGCGTGATCTTCGCCGCCTCGCTGATCATGGGGCGGGCGCTCGCTCCGATCGAGGGCGCCGTCGGCCAGTGGAAAAGCTTCGTTTCCGCGCGAAGCGCCCTCCAGCGCCTCGATGCGACGCTGGAGGCGCCGCGAGGTGGCGAGACCATGACGCTGCCCCATCCGGCGGGGCCGCTGCGCGTCGAGGGCCTGAGCCTGCGCGCGCCGGGCGCGCAAGCGCTGCTGCTGCACAATGTTTCGTTCGAGGTCGAGCCGGGCGAGATCGCGGCCGTCGTTGGCCTGACGGGCTCGGGCAAGTCCTCGCTGGCGCGGGCGCTGGTCGGCGTCTGGCAGCCGACGCAGGGGGTCGTGCGCCTCGACGGCAACGACATCCGGCATTTTTCCGATGCGCAACGCGGCCGGATTCTCGGCTACCTGCCGCAGGATGTCGAGCTGTTCGCCGGAAGCGTGCGCGACAACATCACGCGCTTCGACCCCGCCGCCACCGACGAGGCGGCCGTCGCCGCCGCATCGGCGGCAGCCGCGCACGAGCTCGTCCAGGGTTTTCCGGACGGCTATGCGACGCAGATCGGCGACGACGGAGCGACCCTGTCCGGGGGGCAGCGGCAGCGGATCGGCCTGGCGCGGGCGCTTTACGGCGAGCCCGCGCTGGTCGTGCTCGACGAGCCGAACGCCAATCTCGACATGGACGGCGACGCCGCGCTCGCGCGCGCCTTGTCGGGCCTGCGCGCGGCGGGGACGATCGTCATCGTGATCACGCATCGTCCCCAGATCCTGTCGCAGGTCGACAAGATCATCCTCATGCAGAAAGGCCAGGCCGTCCGGGTCGGGCTGCGCGACGAAATCCTGCCGGTGCTGTTGCAGCCGGGCACCGGAGCACGCATCCCCGGCTCGCGCGGGCCGGTGCGGCAAGTCGAACCGCTTCCGGCCGCGAGATGGGCGCGCCGATGAAACCGTTGCCCGCCGTCGCGGCATGGCGCCCGCGCTTCGAACAGGCCCGAACCGTCGCGCAACGCTGGCTCCGGCTCGCCCGAATGCCGGCCGAGGGCGGCGGCGATTGGCGTGGCCCGGTGCGGAAGGGCTATATCGTGATCGCCCTCGCGCTGGGCGCCGGAGGAGCCTGGGCCACGACCGCCCGCCTCGACAGCGCGATCGTGGCCCATGGCAGCATCGTGGTGGAGAGCGACCGCAAGGCGGTCCAGCATCTCGAGGGAGGCATCGTCGAGGCCATCGCGGTGCGCGACGGTTCCGAGGTCGGTGCCGGCCAGGTGCTGCTGCGGCTCGACACGACGCATGCCGCGGCACAACGCGGCGTGGCACGGCTCGGCGTCCTGCAAGCCCTGGGCGAGGAAGCGCGGTTCATGGCCCAGCTCGACCGCCTCGACCGCCCCGCCTTTCCCGGCGAGCTCACCGAGGCCGGCGAGAGCGCGCAAGCCAGCCGCATCGTTCTCGACCAGGAGCGCCTCTTCAGGGAGCGTGCCTCGGCCCAGAAGCTGGAAATCTCCATTCTGGGGGGGCGGCTGGCGCAATCCCAGAAGCAGTACGAATCGACCGAGGCGCAGCGCAATTCCGCCGCGGCCCAGGCGGCCAGCATCAGCGATGAGCTCGCCAAGCTGCGGCCGCTGTCCGATCAGGGCTACATCGCCGCCACGCGCATCAATCCGCTGCGCCGGTCGCTGACCGATCTCCAGGGCCGCATCGGCTCGCTGGAGGCGGATCTGGCGCGCCTGTCCGTCGCCAACGACGAGATCCGGCTCCAGATCAACCAGGTCGGCTTCAAGGCCGCGGAGGAGGCCTCGACCAGGCTTGCGGAATGCCGGGTCAGGCTCGCCGATGCCCGCGAGAAGCTGCGCGTCGCCGAGGATGTGCTGGCGCGTTCGGAAATCCGTGCCCCGCGCGCCGGCCGCATCGTCGGCTCGAAGGTCCATACGGTCGGGGCGGTGGTCAAGCCGGGCGAGACGATGATGGAGATCGTGCCCCAGGACGACGATCTCGTCGTCACGGCGAAGATCGCGCCGATGGACGTGAACAGCCTGCGCCCGGGCATGGCGGCCGAAGTGCGCCTGCCCTCGTTCAAGGGGCGCGCGACGCCCTTCACGGTCGGCGAGGTGAAGTCCGTCGCCGCCGACGCGCTGCGCGACGAGGTCTCGCAGCAGATGGTCTACGAGCTGCGCGTCAGCGTTCCCGCTGCGGGCTTCCCGCCGAAGATCCGCTCGAAACTCAAGCCGGGCATGCCGGCCGAGGTCTTCGTCCCGACCGGCGAACGGACCGTCATCGCCTATCTGATCCAGCCGCTCATGGATTCCATGCGCGCGGGCTTCAGGGAGGAGTGAGGCCGCCGGCGGTGATGGAGGCCCGATCCTGCCGGCGCCTGGCGTCGGTGAATTAGGCCTCTCGCCATGTCGGCCCGCCCGTTCCAGCCGCGTCAAGCCCGCCCGCAAGAGGTAGGTCGAGGGAGTGAGCTTCGCCGTGCCACACCGCATGCTAGCGTGATCGCCCAACCTCCCTGGCACGCGGTTGAACGGAAAACGCGCCAGGATCTGCCTGCCATCAATCAGCGACTTCGAGGAGCTGATGCCCATGCCGCAAAAGATCATTCCCGTCGTGATGTGCGCAGGGGCCGGCATCGGTCTGTGGCCGATCTCGCGCGACACCATGCCGAAGCAGTTCATCCCGCTCTTTGGCCGGGAATCTTCATTTCAGCGGACGCTCCAGCTGCTGTCCGACGCCACGGTCTTCGACAGGCCGATCATCGTGACCAGCGCGGAATACCGCTTCACCGTCGCGGACCAGTTGCAGGCGATCGGCGCGCAGGCGGAGATCGTGCTCGAGCCCTTCAGGCGCGATTCCGCCCCGGCCGTGGCGATCTCCGTCGAGCTCGGCCTCGCGCGCGATGCCGCCGCCCTCATCGGCGTCTTCGCCGCCGATCACGTCATGCAGAACGGCAAGGTCCTGGTCGAGACCTGTGCGCGCGCCGCCGCCGTCGCCGCACAGGGGCGGATCGTGACGATCGGGATCCCGCCCAGCTGCCCGTCGACGCATTACGGCTACATCCGCCCCGGTGCCGAGATCGCGGCGGGCGTGCACGCGGTCGAGAGCTTCGTCGAAAAGCCGGATGCCGTGCAGGCGGCGCAGTATCTGGCCGACGGCTATCTCTGGAATTCGGGCAACTTCATCTTCGATGCCGCGACGATGCGCAGCGAATTGGAGATCTTCGCCCCCGAGATCATGGCCGGCGCCCGCGAGACCATCGCCAGGAGCCAATGGGATCTCGGCTTCCTCCTGCTCGACGCCGCCGCCTTCGCCAAGGCGCCGAAGATGTCGATCGACGACGCCGTCTTGGAACGGACGCAGAAGGCGGCGGTGGTTTCCGGCCATTGCGGCTGGTCGGATGTCGCCGGCTGGTCGGCTGTCTGGGAGCTTGCGGCGAAGGGACAGGGCGGCAACGTCGTCGAGGGGCGCGGCTATGTGGTCGACGGCGCCAACAACCTGGTCCACTCGGACGAGGCTCTCGTCGCCGTGATCGGGCTGGACGACATCGCGGTGATCGCCACGCGCGACGCCATCCTGGTGACGCCGAAGGCAAAGGCCGACAAGGTCGAGAACGTCGTCGCGCTGATCGCCTCCAATGGCGAGGCGGAGGCCGGCGCCCACCGCGAAACCCAGCGCCCCTGGGGCAAATATCTCTCGATCGACCTGGGCGCCCGTCATCAGGTCAAGCGCATCACGGTCAAGTCCGGCGGCGTCCTGTCGCTCCAGAAACACTTCCACCGCGCCGAACACTGGGTCGTGGTACGCGGCACCGCCGAAGTGACGCGCAACGAGGAGACCTTCGTCGTGCACGAAAACGAGTCGATCTACTTGCCGATCGGCTGCATCCACCGGATGGCCAATCCAGGCAAGATCCCCCTCGAGATCATCGAGGTGCAGGTCGGTTCCTATCTCGGGGAAGACGACATCATCCGCATCGAAGATATTTACAAGCGCATCTGAGGCTGAATCAGGACGCTGTAAAATCGAATTCAGGCGGCAGCCTGCAACGCAAGGCTGGCGTAAACGACCTGATCGATCACGATCGGATACGCCTCTGCGGCGCGCAACTTGTCCCCTCCAAAGGCTGCGCTTTTTTGACTTCTCTCAAGGTGACCGGCCCAAATGCGTGTTTGGATCATGCATCGGCCCGGCCGCCGAGTGCCATTGCCGGGCTTCGATCGAGCAGCGCCACCGAGATTCTTACGCTGCCGGAACGGGCCGCCCGGATGAACGAGGAGGACCTCGGCCCCGTCCTTCGCAAGGCGATACATCAGGATGCCGGCACTATACGAAACCATCAAAAAATCTCCGCCGATGCCTGAATTTGCGTTGTGTCAAGGACCGGACGGCCCACCCCGGGGAAACTTCCCGCAGCCGCACAATTCATGCGGCTGAGACAACGCAGGAGGTTCTCATGCCTACGACGAAGCCTGTCTCCAACTCTCTGGCTGCGGATCAGGTCGGCGCCACCGCTGTGGTCGACGATGGGATGCAGATCATCAAAGCGCAGCTTGCCTCCGCTACCGTGCTGCCGCAGAAAATCTGGGAAACCCAGTTCGCGATGGCCTCGGAAATCCTGGCCTTCATGGGGCGCCGCATGCAAGCCCAGGCCGAATTCTGCGCCAGGCTCAGCTGCTGCAAGGAGATCGGCGAGGCGGTCGATGCCCAGCAGGATTTCGCCAAGGGCGTCGGCGGCGACTATGCCGACGAAGCCGAGAAACTGTCCACGCTGGCCCGGAAGAATATGGATGCCTGGACCGGAGCCGGCGCCCAGTATGTGTCGGGCTGGACGGGCGACCAGAAAGCTGCGGCCTAGATAACCGTGCGTCCCACCGGGCGCAAAGTGGCGACCTAAGCTTTTGTCGGAGCATCGGTTTCTTCCGAAAAGTGGATTCCACTTTTCGGTCCGATGCTCCAGGCGTCTACCTGGAGGCCCGTCTGAGCTGAATTTCGCCGTTCGGCTCGGACGGAGCGTCCGGCTGCGGCGTGGGCTCGCGCGCGATCCCGTCGAACGCAACGCCGGCCCTCATCTTTGCAGCACATAGGTTCCGGGCGCGTCGCAGAGCGGCTCGCAACCGCTTCCGACACCACCGAGGCCGGGTGGCGCGACCTGCTCGGGCGAGGATAGGCCGTCGAGCCATTCCGCCCAGGCCTCCCACCACGAGCCTTCGCGCATCCGGGCCGCGGCGAGCCATTCGTCGGGGCCGAGGCAGATGTCGCCATGCTTCTTCTGCATGATCCGGTAGTGGCGGCCGGGATGGCCCGGCTCGCTGACGATGCCGGCATTGTGCCCGCCGCTGGTCAGCACGAAGGTCAGGTCGGCGTCGGTCAGCAGGTGCAGCTTGTGGACGGAGCGCCAGGGCGCGACATGATCGGCTTCGGTCGCGACGGCGAAGGTCGGCCAACGGATGTTCTGAAGCGCTGCCGGCCGCCCCTCCACCATGAAGCGGCCGCTCGCCAGATCGTTGTCGAGATAGAGCCCGCGCAGATATTCAGCCTGCATGCGATAGGGCATGCGGGTGGAATCCGCATTCCAGGCCATGAGGTCGAACATCGGCGAGCGTTGTCCCATCAGGTAATCGTGCACCAGCCGCGACCAGACCAGATCGTTCGAGCGCAGGAGCTGGAAGGCCGCAGCCATCTGGTCGGCCGAGAGATAGCCGCGGTTCCACATCATGCTGTCGAGGAAACGCAATTCGCTCGCGTCGATGAACAGCGCGAGCTCGCCGGGCTCGCTGAAATCGGTCTGGGCCGCAAGGAAGGTCAGCGAGGCGAAGCGCTCCTCGCGGTCGCGCGCCATGGCCGCCGCCGCGATGGCCAGCAGCGTCCCGCCCAGGCAGTAGCCGGCGGCGTGAACCTTCCTGCCGGGCAGGATCGTCGCGATCGCATCGAGCGCGGCCATCACGCCGCTGCGGCGATAATCTTCCAGGGCGAGATCCCGGTCGTCGGCATCGGGATTGCGCCAGGAGATGCAGAAGACCGTGTACCCTTCGCCGACGAGATAGCGCACCAGCGAGTTCTCCGGCGACAGGTCGAGGATGTAGTACTTCATGATCCAGGCGGGCACGATCAGGATCGGCTCGGCGCGGACGGTCGGCGTCGCCGGCGCGTATTGGATCAGCTCGATCAGGTGATTGCGGAAGACGACCTTGCCGGGCGTCGCCGCCACATCCCGGCCGACCACGAAGCGCTCGGCGCCGACGGGAGGCCGTCCGGCGAGCTGCCGTTGCAGGTCCTCGGCCCAGTTCTTCCAGCCCTCGATGAAATTCGCGCCTCCGGTCTCGCGGGCACGCGCGATCACCTCCGGATTGGTGAACGGGTTGTTCGAGGGGGAGAAGACGTCGAGGATCTGGCGGGCGACGAAGGAGACGACGTCCTCGTGATGGGGCTCGACGCCGGGCACCTCATGCGTGACGTTGTGCCACCATTGCTGATTGAGCAGGAAGGCCTGCGCCATGAAGCCGAACGGCTGCGTGGTCCACTCCGGCGCGGCAAAACGGCGATCGCCGGGCAATGGCGTGATGCAGGGCTCGACATCCGGCTGGAAAAGGCCCGATGCGGCGTGCCCTCCCAGGCGGGCCGCCTTGCGCACGGCCTTGCTGGCCAGTTCGAGCTGCTTGCCGGGCGCCGCCGCCAGATGAATGGCCCAGTCGAGGTAAGCCAGCGTCAGGGCCATCGGCGAGAACCCGCCGGTGAACTTCGCCATCGCGGCTTCGCGCATGCGATCGATCGCGGAGAACGCCTCTTCGCCGAGCGTCTCCTCCCTGCACAATTGCTGCCGCCGGGGCTTTCGGGCGGAACGGATTCGTGGCGAGGAGTGCATGGTTTCTTCCTTCGGGATCTTAACCAGCATGCGCTCCGAACGCCAGGCACTCCTTGAGCTTGGTCAAAGCCGATGCGTCCTCGCGCCGGTAGTTTTTCGGCCCGCTGAGCAAGCGAACGAGGCCTTGTCGGACCTGCGCGCGGCGGTCCTGGTGCCATGAGAATTCCGGGGTAGCGCCACCTGACGGCATTACCTTCGCGACCATAAGGGTTTGCCGAGGCCGCGACGCTCAGAAGAGCCGGAAGCGGTGCGTGCCGGAACGGCGAGCGCGAGCCGTTCTTCGGTTTCCTCCCGCCCGCATGGCCAGCGGCTTAAATATCTCGGCGCAGACGAGATAGCCGGCGGCGATCGCCAGGATCGCGAGCAGCACCGGCGCCGGCGGCGCGACGAAGCCGAAGGGCCGGCCGAGCGGCGTGAGCGCCAGGATCAGCGCCACGGCGAGAGCGCCAAGCGACGTCATGACGAGGAAGCGGTGCGGCCGGCTCCGCCAGCAGGGAGCCGCCGTGCGGATGACGAAGATCACCAGGATCTGTGTCAGGATCGACTCGACGAACCAGGCCGTCCTGAAAGTCTCGATACCCGCGTCGAAGAGGCCGAGCAGGACGGCGAAGGTAGCCGCATCGAACAGCGACGAGAGCGGCCCCATCACGAGGGTGAAGCGCAGCACCGCGCGCATGTCCCAGTGCTGCGGCCTGGCGAGCTCGCCGGGATCGGCCTCGTCGAAAGGGATGCCGACCTCGGAGAGGTCGTAGAGCATGTTGTTGACCAGGATCTGGAGCGGGTTGAGCGGCAGGAACGGCAGCACCATCGAGGCGAGCGCCATCGAGAGCATGTTGCCGAAGTTCGAGCTCGTTCCCATGCGGACATATTTCATGATGTTCGCATAGGTGCGCCGGCCCTCACCGATGCCCTCGGCGAGCACGCCGAGATCGGGCGCGAGCAGGACGATCGCCGCGGCCTCGCGCGCGACCTCGGTGCCGCCCTCGACCGAGAGGCCGACATCGGCGGCATGGATCGCCGGCGCGTCGTTGATGCCGTCGCCGATGAAGCCGACCGTGTGCCCCGCCTTGCGCAGAGCGAGCACGATGCGCGCCTTCTGCTCCGGCGCGACGCGCGCGAACAGGTCGACATGCCGGACGCGGGCAGCGAGCGCCGCATCGCCCAGGGCCGCGATCTCCTCGCCGGTCAGCAGGCCCCGCGCCGGCAGCTTCAGGCTTCCGGCGAGATGCCGGACGACCGGCGCCGCGTCTCCCGAGATCACCTTGACGCGCACGCCGGCGGCCGCGAGCTGGCGGGCCGCCACGCCAGCCGAACTCTTCGGCGGGTCGATGAAGGCGGCGCAGCCGGCGAAGACGAGCCCGGCTTCGTCCGCGCGGACGAGCGCATCGGCTCGCGGCGGCATCGGCCGGCGGGCGACGCCGAGCAGGCGCAGGCCCTGGGCACCCCTGGCTTCGATCAGCGCGAGAAGTCGAGCCCGCGCGGCATCGTCGAGCCCGTCGGCTGCGCCATCCGCACGCTCGAACCGGTCGCATAGGACGAGCAAGGCTTCCGGCGCGCCCTTGACGATCATCTCCCGCTCCTCGCCCCGCGCCACGAGGACCGAGGAGCGGCGCCGCTCGAAATCGAACGGCAGGTCGGCCAGCGGACGCCAGTCGCCGCCGCCGTCTTCCGCGGTGGCGAGCAGGGCGGCGTCGAGGTTGTTGCGCAGGCCCCCGCAGAAGCGGCTGTTGAGACAGGCGAGTTCGGTGACGCGGGCGCTGTCGGTGCCGTCGCAGCCGAAGCTGCCGACATGGGCGATCCGTGCTTCCGTCAGGGTCCCGGTCTTGTCGGTGCACAGCACGTCCATCGCCCCGAGATCGTGGATCGCTGAGAGGCGCTTCACCACGACCTTGCGCCCGGCCATCCGCATCGCGCCGCGCGCAAGCGTCACCGTCATCACCACCGGCAGAAGTTCCGGCGTCAGGCCGACCGCCAGCGCGACGGCGAACAGGAAGCTCTCGATCGACAGGCCATGGCGCACGAGCTGGGTCAGCAGGACGAACAGCACCAGGAAGCCGGTGAGGCGCAGGATCAGCATCCCGAGCCCGTGAACGCCCCGCTCGAAGGCGGTCGGCGGCTCGCTCGCCTGCATGGAACGGGCGATCGCGCCGAGCCGCGTATCGGCGCCCGTCGCGGCGACGAGCATCCGGACTTCGCCGGCGACGAGGCTGGTCCCGCCGAAGAGCGCCGCATCGGTGCCCTCGCCGCCGCGCTCGGAAGGCGCCGCCAGCTTCTCGACGGGAAAGGGCTCGCCGGTGAGTGCCGCCTCGTCGGCCATCGCATCGTGGCTTTCGAGGATCAGCCCGTCCGCCGGGACGAGATCGCCGGCATGGAGCAGGACCACGTCGCCCGCGACCACCTCCCGAACCGGGATCTCGACGGCCTCGCCGTTCCGAAGGGCCTTGACGCGCACAGCCACGGTCCGCCGCAGCGCATCGACGGCGTTCTCGGCCTGGGTCTCCTGGAAGACGTCGAGGGCGATCGAAGCCAGGACGATGAGAACGATGATGACCAGGCTCTGCCAGTCGCCCGTCGCGCCCGCGATCAGCGCGGCGATCAGCAGGATCGCGATCAGCGGCTCGACGAGCCGCCTGGCGATCTTGAACGGCAGCCCGCGCCGCAGGCTGGTCACAGCGAGATTGGGGCCGCAGCGGCGCAGGCGCTCGGCCGCCGCCTCGTCGCTCAAGCCGCCGGTGGGTGCCGCGAGGCGTTGCAGCAAGGCATTTCGGCCCTCCCGCCAGAATTCCCCCTCGCCCGCGGTGGCCGCTTTAGCGGGTTCCATGGTCATTCCGGGCTCCCGCCGACGCGCCCACCGGCCCCTGTGATGCTCCGGTTGCGGCGAGGGTCAAATCCATGGTGCCTCGTGCCCCGTCATTCAAGGCGTGATCGCGACCTTGAGGACGCCGTCGCGCTGGTGCGAGAACAGCTCGTAAGCGTCCTTGATGGCCTCCAGCGGGAAGCGGTGCGTGACCAGCGGTCCGAGATCGACCCGGCCGGCGGCGACGACATCGATCAGGCGCCGCATCCGCTCCTTGCCGCCGGGGCAGAGCGTGGTGACGATGCGGTGGTCGCCGAGCCCCGCCGCGAAGGCGCCGAGCGGGATCGTCAGGTCGCCCGAATAGACGCCGAGCGAAGACAGCGTTCCGCCCGGACGCAGCACGCGCAACGCTGCGGCGAAGGTCTCCTGCCGTCCGAGCGCCTCGATCGCGACGTCGACACCGCGCCCATCCGTCAGGCGCATGATCTCCTCGACCGGATCGCCCTTCGAGAAATCGACGATCTCGTCGGCGCCGAGCCGGCGCGCCATGGCCTGCCGCTCGGGAATGCTCTCGACCGCGATGATGCGCGTCGCGCCCATCAGCCGGGCGCCGGCGGTGGCGCATAAGCCGATCGGCCCCTGCGCGAACACCGCGACGCTGTCGCCGATCCTGACCCCGCCGCTCTCGGCCCCCGAGAAGCCGGTCGACATGATGTCGGGGCACATCAGCACCTGCTCGTCCGTCAGCCCGGAGGGCACATGCGCGAGATTGACCATGGCGTCCGGCACCAGCAGATATTCGGCCTGTGCGCCGTCGATGGTGTTGCCGAAGCGCCAGCCGCCCATCGCCTTGAAGCCGTGGCGCTCGCCGGGGCCGTCCTGCGAGGCGCAGCCGCACAGGCAGGCGGCGCTGTGGCCCGAGGGCGTGATGGCGCCCGCGATCACGCGCTGCCCCTCGCGAAAGCCCTTCACCTCCGATCCGAGCTTCTCGATCACGCCGACCGGCTCGTGGCCGATGGTGAGGCCGCGCGCCACCGGATACTCACCCTTCAGGATATGGATGTCGGTGCCGCAGATCGTGGTGGTGGTGATGCGCAACAGCGCATCGAGCGGGCCGACATCCGGGATCGGCTTGTCCTCGAGCTCGATGCGGCCGGGCTCCGCGAACACCGCCGCGCACATCATCTTGGACCCGCCCGCCCGCTTGGTTCCGGGCGTGGATCGCACATCGGGTTGAAGCGCTGACGACATGATCCTTCTCCGAGATGGTTGAGATGGCTTCAGCCTGCCGGGAATTCGCGCCGTTGCATTTGATTCAACGCAAAATGGCCCGAAACCTGCGCCTGTTTGATGAAAATCAATGTGGCCGACGAGCTTTCGTCGCTCGATGGCGCAGCAGGAACAGCCATCGATACGGAGGTCGGCATGAACGTCATCAAACCCTCTTCGAGCACCGTGACGACGGCACAGGCCGTTCGTGGCGCGGCCTATCGCGACATCGCGGTCCATCTCGATGGCTCACCGGAAGACGAGGTTCGCCTGGCCCACGCCGAAGCGCTCGCGGAGCGCCATGGGGCGCGGATCACCGGGATCTTCACCAATCCGCTGCCCGACCCCGCGCTTTTCGCCGGCGATTTCGGCATCTCCGCGATCGGCCAGCTGGTCGATTCCGCGACCGAGGAAGGGGACGCCGCCGAGAAGCGGCTGCGGCAACGGCTGGCGCGCCTCGGCCCTCCCCATGAGTTGCGCCGCCTGGACGCGTTCCCCGGCATCCTCGAACGGGCCGTCGCCACCGAAGCCCGCTGGAACGACCTCTTCATCGCGACCTGCCCGCGCGACGACGCTCACAGCCACTGGCGGCCCCTGATCGAGAACGTGATGTTCGATGGAGGCAGAGGGCTCTACCTCCTGCCGCCCAAGGCCGCGCTGCGTTCTCCGATCAAGACCGTGCTGATCGGCTGGACCGATACGCGCCAGAGCGCCCGCGCCGTGGCCGAGGCCCTGCCCCTGATCGCGCAGGCGACGCAGGTTCATCTCGTCACGGTCAGGGAGGAAGCCCATGGCCGGATGGGCGGCGCCGAAGCCCTGGCCGACATCAGCGCCCATCTCGCCCGGCACGGTGTCGAGGCCACCGCAACCATCCTCGACACGCAGACATCCGCGAGCGACGCTCTTCTCGCCGAGGCGCGGCGAATATCGGCGGATCTGATCGTCGCCGGGGCCTATGGCCATTCACGCTTCCGGGAATGGGTGCTGGGCGGCGTCACAGCGGATCTGCTCGACAGCGCTCCCGTGCCGCTTTTCCTCGCGCAATAGGCTGGCCGAAACGGCTGGCCCGCCGGCGGCCCGCCCTCGGCGAGACTTGGCCTTGCAGCTGGGGAGCCGGCCATGGCTTCAACCGAACGGGAAACGACGCGGGATGGCGGCGAAATCGCCGTCCGCGTCCGCGACCTCAAGGTCGCATTCGGCGACAAGACGGTGCTGGACCATCTCGACCTCGACATCAGGCGCGGCGAGATTCTCGGCGTGATCGGCGCCTCCGGCTCGGGCAAGTCCGTCCTGGCGCGCGCCATCCTGGGTCTCCTGCCCAAGCGGAGCGGCGTCATCGAGCTTTTCGGCCGGAATCTCGACGAGCTTCGGGCAACGGAGAGATCGGCACTCGAACAACGCTGCGGCGTGATGTTCCAGCACGGCGCCCTGTTCTCCTCGTTGACGATCGCCGAGAACATCCAGCTCCCGATGCGCGAGCTTCTGCATCTGTCGCCGGGCCTGTTGACCGAGATGGCGATGCTGAAGCTCGGGATGGTCGGATTGCCGCTCGATGCAGCGGAAAAATATCCGGCGGAACTCTCGGGCGGCATGACCAAGCGGGCGGCCCTGGCGCGGGCGCTGGCTCTCGATCCCGAGATCCTGTTTCTCGACGAGCCGACCTCGGGGCTCGATCCGATCGCGGCCGATGCCTTCGATCAGCTCCTGCTGACCCTCAGGGCGAGCCTGAACCTGACGGTGATGATGATCACCCATGATCTGAGCAGCCTTCACGCGACCTGCGACAGGATCGCGGCCATCGCGCGCGGCAAGGTGATCGCCATCGGGACGCTGGAAGACCTGCTGAGGAACGAAGACCCATGGCTCAGGCAGTACTTCGCCGGCGAGCGCGGTCGGTCCATTTTCGCGGATCAGATCACTGCTTAGATCATCGCGCGTCCTACCGGACGCGGTAACGATGATCTATCTCATTGTCGGAGCATCGGACCGAAAAATGGATTCCACTTTTCGGTCCGATGCTCTAGCGCTTGGTCGACGCCAGCATTGGCTTGCCGGCACCTTCCGCCAGCGGGCTTCCGCAAGAGCAGCCGCGATCCGTCCGAGATCCCGACTTGCGTCCACGCCACGGCGCGAGCGGATTCACGCGAAGATGACCTTTCGGAAGCGGGCAAGCGCGAAAATGAAATAGGCGGCGCCGATCGCGACGATCTTGGTTATCTCGGGCCAGACCACGTCGAGCCCGGCGCCGCGATAGAGCACGCCTTGCGAGAAGGCGACGAAATGTGGCGTCGGCGAGAAGATCCACATGATCCATTGCAGCCAGATCGGCATGCTCTCCATCGGCGTCGTTGCGCCCGAGAGAAGTTGCGTGACCACGAAGACCGGGATGGCGAGCAGGCCGAACTGGCCCATCGTCGTCGCCAGCGTGCCGAGCAGGATGCCGAGTGCCGCCACAGCGAAGGCATAGATCGCCGTTCCCGACACGAAGAGCAGGAGCGAACCGGCGATCGGCACGCCGAGCGCCCATTCGACGACGAGGACGAGCGAGCACACCGCCGCGACCAGGATGACCAGCGCGTTCGCCGTCATCTTGGCCAGCATGATCTCGACCGGCGTGACCGGCATCACCAGGAGATGCTCGACCGTGCCCTGCTCACGCTCGCGGATCAGCGCCGCGCCGGTCAGGATGATGGTGAGCAGGGTGACGTTGTTGAGCACCTGCATCACCGAGCTGAACCAGCCGGAATCGAGGTTGGGGTTGAAGCGCGCCCGCACCACGAGGTTGATCGGCAGCGCGGCGGAAGTCTCGCGCCCGGCCTGCCGGTTGACGATCTCCCGCGCGATGATCTGCTGGATATAGACCGCGCCGTTGCCGGCCTGGGTCATGGCGGTCGCGTCGATATTGAGCTGCACGGCCGTCTGCCGCCCGGCCAGCAGGTCCGCCTGGAACCGGGGCGGGATTTCCAGGACGAAGACCAGACGGCCGGAATCCATTTCGGTGTCGATCTCGTTGGCGGCGATGCGCTTCGATAGCTTGAACAAAGGCGGGCCGAAGGCGCCGAGCAGGCTGCGCGAGAACTCCGACTGGTCCTCGTCGACGATGCCGATGGTCAGGTCGCGCGCCTCCAGCTTCACACCGTTCGCGACCGTATAAACGGCGATGCTGAACGCGTAGACCACGAGCACCAGCATGATCGGGTCGGCGCGCAAGCTGCGCAGTTCCTTCACCGCCAGGCGCAGGATGTTCCGGAGGTGAATGACGAGCGCCGCCATGTCAGGCCTCCTGCTTGCGCAGCGCCAGTTGCGCGACGACGAGGAAGAGCAGGAAGAACCCGCCGAGCGCCAGCAGGTTGGGCCAGAGCTCGGCCGCTCCCAGCCCCTTGGTGAAGACGCCCACGCTGACCGGCTGGTACCAGGCCGGCGGCAGGCTCATGCCGAGGATCCGTCCGCCGCCCGAGAGCGAGGCGACCGGCACCATCAGCCCGGAGAAGTTCACCGCCGGGATGATCGACAGGATCGCCGTGGCGAAGACGGCCGCGACCTGCGTGCGCGTGAAGCTGGAGATCAACTGGCCGAAGCCGGTCGTCGCCGAGACGTAGAGCAGGGTCGCAAGCCCCAGCACCCAGGCCGAGCCCTTGATCGGCACGGCGAAGACGGTGAGCGCGATCAGGACCAGCATCGCGAAGCTGCCCATCGCGATGGCGATATAGGGCAGCTGCTTGCCGAACAGGAATTCGAAACGGCTGATCGGCGTCGAGCGGAAATTGGCGATCGAGCCGGTCTCCTTCTCGCGCACCACGCCGATCGCCGACATGATCGCCGGGATCAGGATCAGCATCAGCATGATCACGCTCGGCACCATCGCATTGGCGCTCTTGAATGCCTGATTATAGCGGAAGCGGGTCTCGATCGTGACGGGCGCCGGCGCATGGCTCGATGCGGCATGGCCGGCCGCGAAGCTCTGCGCATATTGCGTCGCAAGCCCCGTGACATAGCCGCGCGTCGTCTCCGCCCGGAACGGCATGGCGCCGTCGAGCCAGACCGAGAGCTCGGGCACGTGCCCCGCCATCAGGTCCCGGCCGAAGGAGGGCGGAATCTCGATGGCGAGCTGGAGCTCACCGCTCCGCAGCCGCTGGTCGAGCTCCGCCGCCGAATGTATCGGCGCCCGCTCGGAAAAATAGCGCGAGCTGGAGAAGGCTTCGACCAGTTGCCGGCTCTCCATCGAATTATCCTGGTCGAAGGCGGCGAATTTCAGGTTCTCGACGTCGAAGGAAATGCCGAAGCCGAAGGCCAGCATCAGCAAGAGCGGCCCCAGGAAGGCGAAGCTCAGGCGGATCGGATCGCGCAGCAGTTCCATGGTCTCGCGGCGGGTGCAGGCCCAGAGGCGGCGCGGATCGAAGCGGCGCGCCGGCGGTGCCGGCCGGACGGCGGCGGGCATGGCGGCCGGCTCCGCCGGCGCGTCCTCCATGCCGGCGGCCTCCTTGAGATAGGCGATGAAGGCCTCTTCCAGCGTGTCGACGCCGCGCTTTTCCACGAGCTCCTCCGGCGTGCCGACAGCCAGCACCTTGCCGGCATGCATGAAGGAGATGCGGTCGCAGCGCTCCGCCTCGTTCATGAAATGCGTCGAGAGGAAGATGGTGACGCCGTCGTCGCGCGAGAGATCGATCAGCGTGCGCCAGAAGGCGTCGCGCGCGATCGGGTCGACGCCGGAGGTTGGCTCGTCGAGGATCAGCATCGCCGGCCGGTGCAGCACGGCGACGGCGAGCTGCAGCCGCTGGCGGATGCCGAGCGGCAGGCTTTCGGGGCGCTCGTCGGCGACGTCCTTCAGATCGAAGCGGACCAGGAGCTCGGCGATCCGGCCGGGGATTTCGGCCGGCGGCAGATGGTAGAGCTCGGCGTGCAGCACCAGATTCTGGCGGACCGTCAGCTCGCCATAGAGCGAGAAGCCCTGCGACATGTAGCCGACATGGCGCCGCGTCTCCATGTCGTCGGCGGCGAGCGGCTGGCCGAAGAGCTTGGCCGTGCCCTCGCTCGCCGGCAGCAGGCCGGTCAGCATCTTCATCGTGGTCGACTTGCCGCAGCCGTTCGAGCCGAGGAAGCCGAAGATCTCGCCCCGCCCGATGCGGAAGCTGACATGATCGACCGCGACGAAATCGCCGAAGCGCCGGGTCAGGCCCTCGGCCTCGATCGCGGGCGTCGCGTCGTCGCTCGCCGTCCGCGGCCGCGGCGCGACCTCCCGGCGCTGCGCCCGCTTGGCCTCCGGCAGCAGCGCGACGAAGGCGGCTTCCAGCGTCGATTGCCCCGCCTTCTCCCGCAACTGCGCGGGCGTGCCGGTCGCGATCGCCTTGCCGTCGTCCATGGCGACGAGCCAGTCGAAGCGCTCCGCCTCCTCCATATAGGCGGTGGCGACGATGACGCTCATTCCCGGCCGGCGGGCGCGGATCGTGTCGATCAGGTCCCAGAACTGCCCGCGCGAGAGCGGATCGACGCCGGTGGTCGGCTCGTCGAGGATCAGCAGGTCGGGGTCGTGGATCAGCGCGCAGCAGAGCGAGAGCTTCTGCTTCATGCCTCCGGAGAGCTTGGCGGCCGGCCGCCCCTCGAAGGGGTCGAGCCCCGTCGCCCTGAGAAGCTCGTCGATGCGGCCGCGGCGTTCGGCGGCGTCCTGGCCGAACAGCCGCGCGTGGAAATCGATGTTCTCGAAGACCGAGAGCGTCGGATAGAGGTTCCGCCCGAGCCCCTGCGGCATATAGGCGATGCGCCCGCGCCTTGCCTCGCGCTGCGCCTTGACGCCGAGATCGCCGCCGAGCGCGTGGACGCTGCCCTGCTGGATCGTGCGCACGCCGGCGACGAGCGCGAGCAGGGTCGATTTGCCGACGCCGTCCGGCCCGATCACGCCGACCATCCGGCCCGGCGGGATGTCGAGCGTCAGCCCGTCGAGGGCCGTCACCTTGCCGTAGCGATGCGTGATGCCGGCGAGGCTGGCGGCAGGCCCGGCCTCCGTCATGGCAGCTTCACGGCGAGCGAATCGGGCCATCGCGCATTGGGCGAGGTGCGCACGAAGCCGAGCCCGCGCACGCCGGTCTTCACCTGCCGGTGGTATTTGGCGAGCAGGGTCTTGTCGACCTGGAGCTTGACGCGGAAGACCAGCTTTTCGCGCTCCTCGGCGGTCTCGACCGCCTTCGGCGTGAACTGCGCATCGGCGGCGACGAAGCTGACCGTCGCGGGGATCACGTATTGCGGCACCGGATCGAGGATGATCCGCGCCTCGTCGCCGAGCGCGAGCTGCCCGGCCTGCGAGGCTGGCAGGTAGATCGTCATGTAGACGTCCGACAGGTCGAGGATGGTGACGACGCGCGTGCCGGCCGAGACGACCTCGCCGGTCCGCGCGAGCTGGTACTGGACGCGCCCGCTGCGGGGCGCGAGCAGCACGAGATCGACCAGGATCGCCTTGATCTGCTCGGCATCGGCCTCGGAGGCGTGGATCGCGAACCGGGCCTGGTCGCGTTGCGCCTCGGCGGCGCGCAGGGCGGCGTCGGCGGCGTTGGCCTTGGCGGCGCGCTGGTCGTCGACCTGCTTGCTGAGATAGCCTTTCGCGACCAGCTCCTTGCCGCGCTCGGCATCGGTGCGGGCCAGGATCTGGTCGCTCTTGCGCTGGGCGATCAGCGCCTCGGCCTCGGCCAGCGCCTGGCGGGCCCGCAGCACCTGGGCCTGCGCGGCGCGCAACTGCGCCTCGTATTCGGGCGATGAGATGCGGGCGACCACCTGGCCGGCGGTGACCTCGTCGCCTTCCTTGACCGTGACCTCCGCCAGGCGGCCGGCATATTTCGAGGCGACGTCGGTCTGCGTCGCCTCGATGCGGCCGTTGGTCTTGACGATGCCATCGGGCATCGTGTCGCTGCGCAGCCGTTCGATCAATGCCTTGATGCGCGACTGCGCCTGCACCTCTGGCGCCGACACAGCGAGCGCAGCGAGGAGAACCGCTGTTGCAGCAACAAAAGGACGCATCTCAAATCTCCGACGAATGCAGGCGATACAAAGTTTAGCACCAATCCAGTTAGCATGCGGCAAGCGCTCGTACCCACCGACCGACAGGTCCGCTTTGCTGAAGATCAAAGCGCACAGCGATGGCGCGGTAGTATCGACCTCTCTTTCGAAGCCCCCATATCCGCGAGCACGGGATCGACATGCCGCGGGTGCACGATCGGCGCTGGTCCGCGGCGGCATGGAGCGGCGCCGAAGCTGCGAACGCGCTCATCTGTCTCGCGGCAGTTCATGCCACGGCGGAGAGCCCGACGGACGGATCGCCATGATGCATCCGCCGTTCGCGCCTGCGAATTCGCGGCCTGGATCATCGTTACCGCGTCCGAACGGACGCGCCATGATCTAGGCCGTTCGCGCTGAAGATTGACCTGTAAAGACGTATCCGATCCCGCGTACCGATTTGATCAGAGTAGGCGCTTTTTTGCCGGTTTCGATTTTCTTGCGCAGACGCGCGATCTGTGTGTCGATCGCACGGTCGAAGGCTTCATAATTGCGGCCTCTCGTCAAATTCATCAGCGTATCGCGCGAGAAGACACGACCGGGATGCCTGGCCATCACCAGAAGAATGTCGAACTCTCCGGTCGTCAGCGTGACATCCTCTCCCTCCGGAGAGACCAGTCGACGCTCCAGCGGGTCGAGCATCCACCCGGAGAACCGGATGACATCCTCGTCTTCGGCGTCCGTCGATTGAACCGGGCCCGGATGGTGCCGGCGCAGCACGGTGCGCAGCCTCGCCAGGACTTCCCGCAGATGGAACGGCTTCGCGATATAGTCATCCGCGCCCATTTCCAATCCGACGATCCGGTCCACGACATCGTCCCGCCCCGTCAGCATGATGATCGGCATCTCCGACCTGGTGCGGATTTCGCGGGCCAGCATCAATCCGTCCTCTCCGCCGGCCAGGATCAGGTCCAGCAGAACGATGTCGATGGCGTTGCGCTGCAAGGCATCCCGCATCCCGCTTCCGTCCGCCACCGCACTGACGTGGTAGCCTTCTTCCTCGAAGTAGCGGATCAGCATCCGGCGAATGCGCGGATCGTCATCCACGACCAGGACATGAGCGCTGCGGAAGGTCGATTCGGCCATGATGCGCGGCCTCGCATCGGATGTTACAATCCGTAACAATTTTCCACATAAGCTAACACGCAGACCTTCGCGGCGCCATGCGCGGCCGGTCTCCTCCCCCTCGTCAGATGCGGAGGACAGGGTCATGCTCGTTGCAGATGCGGTTTCTCAGCGTCCTTGCCGCTTCCGGGCTGCCGCGAACGATCGGTCTGGGCCGAACTTGCCGGGGCTTTTCAGCCAGCAGCCGCTGGAGACATTCGGACGTGGCGAGACCGTTTACCGGGACGGCGATCCGGCGACGCATGTCTTCAAGATCGTGGCCGGAATCGTCCGCATCGCCAGGATCCTCAGCGACGGCAGCCGCGTCATCACCGGCTTCCTCTATCCCGGTGAAATCTTCGGCCTCTCTCCCGATGAGCACTGCCTCGGGGATGCCGAGGCCGTCGGCTCGGTGAAACTGCGCCGGCTGAACCGGAAGCGCTTTCAGCAAGCCGTCGACAGCTCCGAACTGCTGCGCCCCCAATTCGTCGACTGGCTGTGCCGGGAGATGGCCGGCGCGCAGGCGAGAATGGTGCTGCTCGCGCGCAGGAATGCCGAAGAACGCGTTTGCGATCTGCTGCTCACGCTGACGCGGCGCGCCGGCGACGAGAGCGGGCCCGCCACGATGATCGAAATCCCGATGAGCCGGGTCGATATGGCGGATTACCTGGGCCTGACGATCGAGACGGTCTCGAGGACGATGACGAGCTTGATCAATCGGGGCGTCATTCGGTCCATCGCGCGCTATCGGTTCGACATATGCAAGCCGGCGCTCCTGCGACGCCTTGCCGACAGGGGCGACGAGGACGATGATCTGAACGGCATCGCTCATGGCCGGCCGGCCATGCGACCGCATTGACGGGTGGCGAGTGACGGCAGCACGCGGGCCAAGGACCATCAGCCAGCGAAGCTTGGACGAGATCGTTCAGGTTCTCGATGACGCCAACGTCATGGTCTTCGAATTCGACGGCAGGATCGCTCGCTGGAGCAGCGGCTGCGCCGATCTCTACGGCTGGACGGCGCGGGAGGCCGTCGACCAAAACGTCCGCCGGCTTCTCGAGACGGAATTTCCGCAGCCGCGCGACGAAATCCTCGGAGAATTGCGCCGGGACGGCACCTGGAAGGGCGAGCTGGCACAGCGCCACAGGGACGGCCGGTCGATATTCGTCGTCAGCCGGTGGGTGCTCGTCACCAGGCGGGCTCCCGAAGATCCGGTCGTCCTGGCGACGAACATCGACATCAGCGACCTGAAAAACGCGCAGGCCGCTCTCGCCGCCCGCCAATCGCATCTGCTCTCGATTCTCGAGACCGTGCCGGAAGCGATGGTGGTCATCGACGAGGCCGGCATCATGATCTCGTTCAGCAAGGCCGCGGAGAAACTGTTCGGCTTCAGCGCGGAGGAAGCCTGCGGCCGGAACGTCAGGATCCTCATGCCCAATCCCGATCGCGACCGGCATGACGGATACATCAGCCGTTATCTGACGACGGGAGAGCGGCGCATCATCGGCTTCGGGCGCGTGGTCACCGGCCAGCGCAAGGACGGAACGACCTTTCCGATGGAGCTCGCGATCGGGGAAGCCGCAGCCAGCGGCAAGCGCATCTTCACCGGCTTCATCCGCGACCTGACCAGCCGGCACCGGATGGAGGAGGAGCTGCGCCAATCCCAGAAGATGGAAGCCATCGGCCAGCTCACGGGCGGGATCGCGCATGACTTCAACAACCTGCTGACGGTGATCAGCGGGAACCTCGAGATGATCGAACGGCGTCTCGAGGACGACCGGCTCCGGGACCTGCTGCGCGAGGCCCAGGGCGCGGCCGATGACGGCGCCAGGCTCACCGGGCAGCTTCTCGCCTTCGGCAGGCGGCAAGCGCTCGACGCGAAGCTGACGGATATCGGGCAGCTCGTCTCGACCTTCGCCGAGCTGCTGCGCAGAACGCTCGGCGAAACGATCGCGCTACAGACGCTCCTCACCGGCCATCCTCTCACGGCGCTGGTCGATACGACGCAATTGCAGAACGCCTTGCTGAATCTCGTGCTGAACGCGCGCGATGCCATGCCGCGCGGCGGGCGGCTCGTGGTCGAGATCGCGCGCACCCGTCTCGATGCCGATTACGTCCAGATGTATCCGCAGGTCCGGCTCGGCGACTACATCCTCGTCAGCGTTTCCGATACCGGCGCCGGGATGAGCGAGGACGTGAAACAGCGCGCATTCGAACCGTTCTTCACCACCAAGGGTGTGGGGGCCGGCACCGGGCTCGGCCTCAGCATGGTTTACGGCTTCGCCCGGCAATCGGGAGGCCATGTCCAGATCTACAGCGAGCTCGACGAGGGAACGACCGTGCGGTTGTTTCTTCCCGCCGCCGATCCGCAGCCCATGGCCGAATCCAGCGATCTCGGCCTACCCCCCGCCGCCAGGCCGCGCCGGGACGAATGCATCCTCGTGGTCGAGGACGATGCGCGTGTCCGCAAGGTCGTCGTCGCGCGCCTCGAAGAGGAAGGCTATCGCGTCATCCAGGCCGCCGACGGCAAGCAGGCGCTTTGCCTGATCGCCGCGCACCCCGAGATCCGGCTGCTCTTCACCGATATCATCATGCCGGGCGGCATGTTCGGCGATGAATTGGCGAGGGAAGCCCGGATTCTGCGCCCGAACCTGAAAATCCTCTTCACCTCCGGCTATGCCGAACCCAGCCTTGCCGGGCGGGAACTCGCCGGGGGAAGCTGGCTGAAGAAACCCTATACGTCGCGAGAGCTGGCCGCGCGCCTGCGCGTACTCCTCGATTGAGATTCCGCGCCGGCACGGCCGCCAGCCATGCCATCACCGCGGGCAAAGCGCCACCGGCCGCGCGCCGGCCGAGCTCGGCCAAACCGCCGCCGCCCCCGCCTGCGAGCCTATAGCCGCAAGGGCGGCCGTTGCGACGATGTCGATGTTCTCCTGCGCCGGGATCCTCGTCCATTCCGTCGCTGCCCCATGCCGGGCGATCTGGTCCATCACGACACCGGGAGTGGCGTCGGACGGATCGCCACGACGCGCGGCGACGCGCTGAACCAGCGTCTCCCGCGGCACCTGAAGCCACAGGCCGCAGAACGGCACACCGGCGCGCCGCGCCGCCTCCGCGATCCGTTCCCGCTCGATCCGCCGGTCGAAAACGGCGTCGGCGATAGCCGCGCTACCCTGCGCCAGCGCCGCCTCCGCCATCTGCATCATCGCGCGATAGGTTCGGGCCGAGACGTCTGCGCCATAAGCGTCCGCCGACAGCCGCGTCTCGGCCGTCACGCCGCACAGCTTCTTCCGGATCCGGTCGCTCGCGGCAACGCGCGCGCCCGGCGGCGGCCCCAGCCTCGGCGCGATCTTCGTCGCGAGCGTCGACTTACCCGAACCCGAATAGCCGCCAACCGCGACGAGAACGGGCGAGCTTGGCTTCAGAAGGCTGCGGCAAAGCTGGAGATAGGCCCGTGCCTTCGCCAATCGCGAGGCTTCCGGCGTGCCGCCGTCCATCGCGGTCACATGAGCGCGCACGGCAGCCCGCACCGCCATGAAGAACGGCAACAGGCGCAAGCCGGTCTCATCGTCGACCGCGTCGAGATAGCGGTTGAAGAGGACGTTCGCGAGCGGTTCGAGCTTGCGGTGCCAGAGATCCATGAGGACGAAGGCGAGATCGTAGAGGATGTCCACGGTCGCCAGATCCTCGTCGAACTCCAGACAGTCGAAGAGCAGCGGCCTGTCCTCGAACAGGCAGATATTGCGCAGGTGCAGGTCGCCATGCCCGCGTCGAACCTTTCCCTCACGGGCCCTCCGGTCGAGCAGGCCGGCATGACGTGCCAACGCTTCCCGGCAGCCGGCGATGACGGGTTCGACCTCACTGCGCGAGAGGATATCCGCATTGGCGAAAGCTTGCTCATTGACCGTAAGCACGCGTTCCATCCGTCCGGCCCCCTCGCAATCCGTCGAGACGCAGGCCGCCCGGTGGAGACGAGCGATCGCCGCCGCGAGCCCAGCCATCTCGGCTACGCTGAGAGATCCCTCCTGCGCCATCCGGTCGAAGAGGAAACTGTCGTTGAAGCGTTCCATTTCCAGAACGGCATCGACCAATTCGCCTTGGCCGTTCAGGGCGAGGTCTCCGTTCTGCTTGCGCGTGATCCGATGCACGGCGCGATAAAGGTCAGGAGCCGTCCGGCGATTCAGCATCAGCTCTCGCTCGCACATCGCCAGGCGCCGTTCCGGCGTCGACAGATCGACATAGGAGAGCTTGACCGGGCGTTTCAGCTTGAGGGCACGGGTGCCGATCAGCAGCACGATCGAGATGTGGGTCGAAACCAGCTCCATCCCGTCATTGCCGCCGCCGAAGGCATCGGATGACCCCAGGAAGCAGATCGTTTCATTCTGGCTGGCAATCTGCATGACGAGGCTCCGACCGGACGGACCACTGTCGCCAAATTCCGAAAAATCACCTTGATACGCATCAAGATTCCCGGTTTTCCGCCCCCGAAAAGCAGTCTGGAAGAAGCGACGGGCAACCGCTCGCCACCCGCCGATCATTCTCGTCCTTGACGAAAATCAAGGGGTGAAAGCCGGTCTCATCCGAGGAGCCCCGCCATGCCTGAAGCACGTGTATCCGGCTGGATTGCCAGGGTCAGGCGCTCCCGGTGGGGCGGGCGCATCTGTACGATCGCAGGCTGCCTCGCCTGCCTTCGCGCTCCTGCTGCGCCTGCGAGCCTTCGTCAGCCTCGTTCGCGAAATCGTCTACCGCTGAAACCGCCTCGGCCATGGCCTCCGCCGACCGGCGGCAAAGCTTCTCACGCGGAGGTGAGCGCCTTCCGGAGCCGCCGGACGATCTGCTTTCGGGCACGTTCGTCCGCAGCCAGCGACATCTGCTCGTCGATATCGAGGATCAGGCTGGACAGTTCATTGTGCCAGTCGAGCCGACCGGCGCTTTCCGCTGCGCTGCGGACGGGGCCGCTGATCTGGCGAGGCGCCCCGCCGGGAAGCGCGAACACACTGTCGAGCGTCGGCGCGACGACGCGCAGATCGGCATCCAGCCTCTTCAACCTGTCCGCGAAACCTTCCATGGCGTGCTCCTCGCCATGGGTCAGGAAAACCGAACCGGAAATCGGCCGCCGCTCCGCGACCCAGGCAGCGAGCTGAGGCCCGTCCGCATGCCCCGAATAAAGATCGATCGAGCGAATGCGGGCCTTCACCTGGACGTCCTCGCCCATCAGCCGGACGCGGCGGGCGCCGTCGAGCAGGATCCGGCCGAGCGTCCCCTGCGCCTGAAAGCCGACGAAGAGGATCGTCGCGGCCTCGCGCCACAACCAGTTCCTGAGATGATGCCGGATACGCCCCGCATCGCACATGCCGCTCGCCGCGATCACGATGTGAAAGCCGCGGATGCGGGCGATGGCCTTGCTTTGCTCGACGGATTCCGTGAAACGGACCCGCGGGTCGCGCAGGGCCTCGAGCAGGGCTTCGCCATTGGCCATCTCGCCCGCGTGGCTCTCGAAGATGGCGCTGGCCTTGGTCGCCAGCGGTGAATCGACGAAGATCGGCGCACCTGGAATGCCGCCTTCATTCATCAGGCGGACGAGATCGACGAGCAATTCCTGGGTTCGTTCGACGGCGAAGGAGGGAATGAGGAGCGGGCCCGAGCGCTGCGCCGCGGCCTTGACCTCGGCTTGCAGGATTTGCAGGCGCCGTTCCGGCGTGACGTCTTCCCGATCGACGTCGCCATAGGTCGTTTCGCAGATGACGTAGTCGATTCCGCGTGGCCCGGTCGGGTCGGCGTGGAACGATTTGAGGCTCGAGCCGATATCGCCCGAAAAGAGCAATCGCATGGGAGGTCCGCCCGGCCTGTCGATCTCGACCTCGATGGAAGCCGAGCCGAGCAGATGCCCTGCGTCCCAGTATCGGGCCCGGATACCCTTGGCGATCGCCGCCCACTTGCCGAGAGGCACGGGACGGAACTGCGTGAGGGTCGCAATGGCCTGCCCGGCCCCGTAGATCGCCTCTACCGCCGAACGGCCCCGGCGCGCGTTTCGCCGGTTGAGCTGCTCGACCTCCATCTCCTGAACATGCCCGGAATCAGGCAGCATCACCGAACAGAGATCGACCGTCGCTGCAGTCGCGAATACCGGTCCCTGGAAACCGTCCTTCGCCAGCTTCGGCAGCAATCCGCTATGGTCGATATGGGCATGCGTCAGAAGCACCGCATCGACCGAAGCGGGATCGAAGGGAAACGCCCGGTAGTTCAGCTCCTTTTCGGTCTTTGATCCCTGGAAGAGACCGCAGTCGACGAGGATGTGGGCCTCCCCCGTCCGCAGTGCGAAGCACGAACCGGTGACGGCCTGGGCCGCGCCGTGAAAGCAAAGACGGATTCCGGTCTCACGCCCACCGGTTTCTGCCATGGTCGGTCTCCGAACAAGGTCGCAAGCTGGCCGAGGCTCGGCGACGAAGACATGCGCGTTCCCGCAGATGCGAGCGCGATCCGGTCTTCTCTTGAAGCGCGATCCGTCGAGCCTCGCCTTGAGCACGATCAAATTCGCGGCTGTTGCGTTCCTTTTGCGCTGGATCAAGGCAGGCGGCCGATAGTGGCGATGTCTGTCTCGGAGACCAGCGCCGACCTCAGGAGCCACGCCATGAATCTACGGATTCCGCATGATGCCTGGGTGATCGTCTGCGACGCCCGCAGGGCGATGTTTCTGCGAAACGAGGGAAGCGCGACGCAGCCCAAGCTCGCAGTCGAGGAGATCAAGGAAGCCCCCGCCAATCCCTATTTTCTGACGCCTCGCCCTGTCTCGATCGTGGGGACGGTTGCCAAGGCCGCGGCTGGAATGAAATCACCGAGAGTGGCCGCTGAGTTGAATTCCCTTTTCGGGAAGGCCCCCTTGTTCGGCTCCGCTCGCTTCGCGCAAGCTTGTTTTCTCGGATCGCGAGGTGCCCATGCCTTATCTCGTTGCCAGGGATGTCGATGCACGGCCCGCCGGCGTGCGGTTTCACGAGCTCGTCGAGAGAGGCGGAATCCTGGGGTTGCCGGGAGCTCATAACGGGATGGCCGGCCTGCAGGCGAAGGCGGCGGGGTTCGAGGCCGTCTATCTCTCGGGCGCGGCCATGTCGGCATCCATGGGGTTACCCGATCTCGGCATCATCACCATCGATGAGGTCGCCTTCTTCATCAGGCAAGTGGCGCGCGCCTCCGGGCTTCCGCTGCTCGTCGATGGCGACACCGGCTATGGCGAAGCTCTCAATGTGATGCACATGGTGAGAGTCTTCGAGGAAGCCGGCGCCGGCGCCGTCCATATCGAGGATCAGCTGCTTCCGAAAAAATGCGGTCATCTCAACGACAAGAAGCTCGCAGACGCCCGTGACATGGCCGCGAAGATTGCCGCAGCCGCGACGGCGCGGCGCTCGCTCTATCTGATCGCCAGAACGGATGCTGCCGCGAGCGAAGGACTCGACGCAGCCGTCGCGCGGGCGAAGCTGTATCTGGAAGCCGGCGCGGACGCGATTTTTCCCGAGGCCTTGGAAAACGCCGAGATGTTCCGGACGTTTGCGCAGCGGCTACCGGACGTGCCGTTGCTCGCCAACATGACGGAGTTCGGCCGGACTCCCTTTTTCACCGCGGCCGAATTCCTCGCGATGGGTTATCGCATGGTGATATGGCCGGTATCGTCTCTGCGTATTGCGAACAAGGCCCAGGAGAATCTCTACAGGGTTTTGCACGAAAATGGCTCGACGCAATCACTGCTGCCGCAGATGCAGACCCGCGCCGAGTTGTACGAGCTCATCGGGTTGGCATCGTATGAAGCTCTGGACGCGTCGATCGTCTCGACCGTCTACAAGTGATCGGCGTTCGCTGATCGGCTCGAATGGCAGGGCAGCATATGAGGGTTGGCATCGTATCGGATATTCATTGCAATGCAGCCGGCCTGGAATGCGCGCTGCAGGCGATGGGCGAGATCGATGAACTCCTGTGTCTTGGCGACAGCATTTACGACTACCGGTTCTCGAACGACGTCGTGTCGATGCTGCGCCGGCTGAATGCCAGGACGATCCAGGGCAACCACGAGGAGGGATATTTCCGCCGTCATTACGGTGGCGCTCCGTCGAACGGTGCAGTCGATATCGAGCTCGCGACCTGGCTTGGGCAGAAGCCCGACGAAATCAAAGTCACCATCGACGGCCGCTCCATCCTGATGGTTCATTCCACCCCTTGGAAGCCGCGCGGGGAGTATGTCTACCCAAGCAGTGCTGCGCTCAGGCGTTTCGGCACAACAGATGCGGACGTTCTTCTATACGGCCATACGCATGTCGACATGATCAGGCGCGTCGGACCGTTGCTGGTGATCAATCCGGGATCGGCCGGTGAGCCACGCGACCGTGGCCAGGGCCCTGAAACCACCTGCGCGATCCTGGAGACCACGACGCTCGAGGCCCAGATCATTCGCTGCAGAATGCCTATGGCAGGCATTACACGCGATTAGAGCGGATACCAATCCGGCTGGACCGGCGTCCCGGCATTGCAAAGAGCGACGCGGTGACGCAATCCAGGGGGCGTAGAGCGCTGCGCTCCCCGATTGCTTCGCCGACGCGTGCACCGCGCCGCAGCGTACCGGATTCTCGCTGTCGTTCAGACTGGCCGAAACTTCGGCAACGCTATCGTGGCTCCGTCATCATCCGTCAAATGCTCAAACATCACCTCGACCGGCATGCCGATCCGGACCTGATCGGGTTCGCAGCCGACGATATTGGTGACCATCCGGTATCCCTCGTCGAGTTCCACGATCGCAAATACATAAGGGACAGCCATCGTTGGAAGCATGGGCCGATAGACAATCGTGAACGAATAGACCTTTCCATGACCCGAACCCTTGGACCATGACAGCTTTCCGGACTGGCAATTGCGGCAATAGGAGCGCGGGAACCACTGGATGCGTGAACAGTCGTCGCAGCGCTGGATACGCAGTTCGCCGTCCTGGCATCCGTCCCAGAACGGCTTTCCCTCTTCGCTGATCTCCGGGAGGATGTGATCGCTATTGTTCTGCCTCGCCATGTCAGCCTCGTCCGAGAAGAGTTGCAGGGAAGATCCCCATCTGGGCGCCATAGCCCTGGATCAGCGCCACCTTGGGGTCCTTGACCTGGTAACCGAGGCCTTCGCCGCGCAATTGCCTCACGGCCTCGGTGAGCATGAACATGCCGCCTGGAAAGCCCGAATGACAGTAAGAGAGAAGGCCGCCATGCGTGTTGAGCGGCAGATCGCCGCCGGGCCCGATATGGCCTTCGGTCACGAAGCGCGCGCCCTCGCCATCGCCGCAATAGCCGAAGCCCTCGAGGAACAGGATCGGGACGATCGTGAACGGATCATAGGTGAAGAGGACGTCGACATCGTCCTTGGACAGCCCGGCGTGAGAAAAAGCACGCCCAGATGCCGTCCTCGCTCCTTCGCGAAGCGTATAAAGATGCGGCAACTGGCTGAAGCTGTCGTGGGTCAGGCCCTGCCCGGTGCCATAGCAGGTCTCGCTCGCCAGCACATTGACGGGACGGGAACGCGGGTCACCGATATCGTCGGTGCGCCGCAGCACCAGCGCACATCCGCCATCGGACACAAGTGAACAATCGAGCCTGTGGAACGGCGTGGAAATCATCGGCGAGGCCAGCACGTCCTCGATCGTGATCGGCTTGCCGTGCATGTGCGCGCGCGGATTGAGCGCTGCATAATTGCGTGCGGACACCGCGACATGGGCAAGCTGTTCCGATGTCGCGCCGTGGTCCTCCATATAGCGTGTCGCGATCACCGCAAACGTCGCCGCGACGAGAGGGCCGTAAGGGTCCTCGAATTCCTTGTTACGATTCATGGCGAGCGCCTTCAGCGCCATATCGCGCCCGCCATAGGTCAGGAAGTTGTCACCTGCGATGATCAGCGCCGTTCGGCATTGGCCGCTCGCCACCGAGGCTGCGGCGAGCTGAAGCGCGTGCCCGCTGCTCGAGGCGGAGCCAAGTCCCACGGTCTCCACGACGCGCAGACGGTCCGACGACAGGCCGAAGTATTCGGAAAACGCGTTCGAGTAGCGAACATGATAATCGAGGTACGAATTCAGGACGAACAGGCCGTCCACGTCGGTCTTGTCCAGCCCGGCATCGGCGAGCGCCGCTTTTGCCGCTTGAACGCCAAGGGACATCGGGCTGCTGCCGGGCACGAGCCCGATATCCGATTCACCGACCCCGACGATGGAGATGGATGCGGCTGGAATGCTCATGAGGATTTTCCTGTCGAGATAGGCGCTGCAGCGGGCCGGAGCACGAACAAAGCATCGACGATGCTGATGGCCTTGCCACCGGGCTGGACGATCAACGGGTTGAGATCGATAGCGTCGATATGGTCGCGCATGTCCTGCGCGAACGTGCCGAGCGGAACCAGAATTTCCGCCAGCGCGCGCCGGTCGACCGCTGGCGTGCCGCGATAGCCATCGAGCAAACGGCCGCCCTTGAGCTCTGCCGCCATCGCGTTGACCATGCCGATGTCGAGCGGCGGCACGCGGAACACCACGTCGTTGACCGCCTCGACGAAGATGCCACCGATCCCGAGCATGACGGTGGGTCCAAAAAGCGGATCGACCTGAACCCCAGCGAACAACTCGAGCTCCGACTGTGCCTGCTCCTGGATCAGAATTCCTTCGAAGCGCAACCCGCGCACCGAGCGTTTCGCATTGTTCAGAATGGATCGGAACGCGCGGCTGACGGCCGCCTGGCTACTCAGCCCCAATTCGATGGTGCGGGTTCCGGCGCGATGGGTCAGGTCCGGAGACAGCAGCTTGGCCACGACCGGATACCCGATCTCAGCAGCAGCCCGGGCTGCTTCGGCGGCGGTGTGGACGACTCTCTCGCGCGGCACCGGCAGGCCATAGGCCGCCAGCATCTGTTTGGCGTCGTGCTCGAGGACGACCTTGCCGCCTTGCCTGCGCATTTCCGTCAGTCTCTGTCGGATTCCGTCGCGGGCGGCTTTCGGGGCGGCCGGTACTGTGGCGGTTCGTCCGCCTTGCCGAACCTGTTCTCCAAATTCCGCCCAGCCGCTGATCGCCTCGATCGCCGCCTCCGGGTGATCGACGGCAAGGATTCCCCGGCTTCGGAACATCTCCTCCGAATAGCGGGTCATGCTGCCGGCACGGTATTGTAGCACCAGGCTCGGTTTGGAGGTCCGCTCGGCCGCCGTGGCGATGCTGTCGCAATAGGTCCGCTCGCGCTCGCCGGTCGAGGGAAAGGCCGAATAGGCGATGACGTCGTAGTTGTCGTCGGCGGCGAACAGGTCCAGCGCCTGCACCAGCAGGTCGTGGCCGGTGCTCAGGAACTGGCCGCCGCTGTCGAACGGGTTGCCGGGCGATGTATCCGACAGCAACGCGTGGATCTGCTGGCGCGTCGTCTCCGCCGGAGGCGGCAATTCCAGACCGGCGGCGGTGAACTTGTCGGCCATGACGACCGCCATCCCGCCGCCTTGGGCATAGACTCCCACGCGCCGGCCTTTCGCCACGCCAAAGCGCGAGAACATGCCGCCAGCGGTGACGAGGGCATCGAAGCTGTTGACCTGCACGATACCGTATTGCTGCAGGACGGCGTCCATGACCTTGTTGCCGCCAGCCAGCGCTCCGGTATGCGCCGCCGCGGCGCGCAGGCCGACCTCCGTAACGCCGGCCCGCATGACGACAATGGGCTTGCCGAGCGAACGCGCCAGAGCGGCGCTTTCCAGAAACTGCGCCGGATGGCGCATGGCCTCGAAGTAGCAGAGAATGACCTTGACCGCCGGATCGCGGACGAAATGATCGATATAGTCCGGAATCGTGATGCCGGTCTCGTTTCCCGCCACGGCCAAGTATCCGACGCCCACTCCCGCGTACCAGGCTCGGTTCAGAATCGTGAAGCCGCAGCCGCCGCTCTGCGAGATGATTGCGACGTCCCCTCCCTTCATAACCTCGGGTAAGTTTGTGGTCGCTATCGAGACGGAGCCTTCGTTGAAATTTGCAACCCCCAATGTATTCGGCCCGCACAATGCCAGGCTGTTGGCAGCGGCTATCGACCTGATCTCTTCCTGAAGCCGTTCGCCCTCGGGCGTTCCCGTTTCGCCGAACCCGGAGGCGACGACCGTCATCGCGGGGATGCCGCGCTGCACGCAGTCTTTCAGCGCGCCAGGCACCAATTCCGAACGCAGCGCAATGACGGCATGATCAGGCGTTTCCGGCAAGTCGAGCACGGATGGAAACGCCTTCCAGCCCTCCACCTTCTCCGCGCGTGTCGAGATCGGATAAACGGAGCCTCCAAAGCCGAAACGGCGCAGATTAGCCAAGGGCGTGTTGGAAAAACGCCCGATCGTGGTGGAAGCGCCGATCACGGCGATTGCTTTCGGGTGGAAGAGCGGCTCAAGATTTAATTTGGACATGATTGTAGAGTTCTCTCGATGAGATTAACTTAAAAACCATGGCGAGATAGCTTCTCTCAACTTTCCCAGAAAATCACGCGCCGATGAACAGCTCTCATGCCCCAGTGGATGAGGACGCCAAGCACACCGAGCACCATCAGCACGCCGAAGACGCCATCTATGGAAAGCACGGCATTCTTCTGAACGAGAAGATAACATAAGCCGCTTCTGGCACCCACGAATTCGCCGGTGATGACACCTAGCAGCGCCAGTACAATACCCGTCTGCATCGCTCCGAAGAGGTAGGGCAAGGAGGCAGGAAAGCGCGCGATTCGAAAGATTTTCCACTCACTGCTCGAGAAGCCCCGCAGCAACTCGATCTGGGAGGGCGGAACGGCCTTCAGGCCGATGATCATATTGACCAGGACCGGGAAGAAAGCGAGCAAAGCTCCCAGCAGGACTTTTGGAATAACTCCGAAACCGAACCAGGTGATCAGGAGTGGGGCAAGCGCGATTTTCGGGAATGTTTGCAAAACGACGTTAACTGGATAGAGCACGCGCTCAACGCGAGGAAAATAGGTGAACAGCGCCGCGACCAGAGTACCGGCGGCCGTTCCAAGTGCGAATCCGGCAAGAGTCTCGTAGACCGTTACACCGATGTGCCTCCAATACAGACCAGAGGCGAAGTCGGCCCAAAGCGTCACGAATACGTTACTTGGTCGTGGAAGCAGGAGCTCCGAAATGCCGAAATACAGGACGCTGGCCTCCCAGGCGACTCCGATTACGGCGAAGACAGCCAACACCGGAAAGACCGCGAGAACCTGCCGGACGCCGCGAGCCAGGATGGACCCATGCGGTATGGAGCTTCGCGCAGCCATGACAGCTCCAGCCGTTGATGTGGATGCAGGTGACATTGTGCCCACCGGTTACGTGTTATCCATCCACCGAATGGTCGGTGAGATGGCTTCCCAACATGGACCGGCAGTCGCGGGCATAATTGCCAAATGCCGGCGTCCCGAGGATGTCCAGGCCGCGCGGGCGCGGCAGGTCGATTTCGATGATATCTGTCACCTTCGCCGGCCGACGAGACATGACCGCAACCCGGCTGGCCAAAAAGATGGCTTCGGAAATACTGTGGGTGATGAAGATGACCGTCTTCCCGCTGGCCTGCCAAATGGCCTGAAGCTCGATGTTCATCTGCTCGCGGGTAATAGCGTCCAATGCGCCGAAGGGCTCGTCCATGAGCAAAACCGCGGGATCGTGAACAAGGGCACGAGCAATCGCGACCCGCTGCTGCATGCCGCCCGAAAGCTCGTTGGGATACTTGTTCTCGAAACCTTCGAGACCGACGAGATGAATGAGCTCTCGCGCGCGCTCCTCGCATCGCGCCCTCGAAACATCCAGCACTTCAGCCGCCAGCAGGACGTTTCGCATCACGGTCCACCATGGAAAAAGCACCGGCTGCTGGAAGACGATGCCGACATCGACGCTCGGCTTGACAATGTTGCGCCCGCGCAGTTTGGCTTCGCCCGCTGTCGGCTGGATCAGACCTGCCATAATTCGCAGGAGGGTGCTCTTTCCGCATCCGCTCGGCCCGACGACCGCCAGGAACTCCCCCTCCTCGATATCGAACGAGACGCTCTCGAGCGCCGTGACGGACTCCCCGCTCTTCGTGGTGAAGGTCTTTTCAATCGCCCTCAGTTCAACCAACGTATTTTTTACGTTCATCGCCTCGTCTTCCCGATTTATCTCTGAGTTTCCGTGGAAACCGGGAACGTATCCTGAGGCAAAGGACATCATGCTCCTCATCGGGGCGAACCCGTCATCTCTTTTGCCGCGCGGACAACAGCATCGCGGTCCCAATCATTGATGCTGCCTAGAAGAGAGGTATCGAACAGCTGGCCGAAAGCGAGCTTCTGCTTTACCTGATTGTATTCGTACATGATGTCCTGAAGCCCCATGACACGATCGGCGACGATGGCGCCGAACTGGCCCTTTGGATCCTCGAGGTCCATCGTATTGATTCGGGCGATCAGTTCCTGCTTGGCCCGATTGAGCGCTTCTTCCTCCGAAATCCCCGACGGCTTGCTTTCCGGAAAGATTTTCCAATGGATCCGGATGGCAGCCTCGGGGTTGGTCTTTGCGAAAAGGGTAGCTTTTGCAATTCCACGGGCAAGTTTCACCGCGACATCCCGTTTCTTCTCCAGGTCGGATTTTCTGGTCATCAACACCGCACCACAGCCGAAGCGAGCGTCCAGCGGGCTTTTTAGTTCACGTAGCGGCAAGCCAAGAGCCTTCAGTCCACCCTCCGTATTGTCGAAGCCGAACACCGCCTGGATTTGGCCCTGCTTCAATCCGTTCGCCATGAGGCCAGGCGAATTGCCGAACGGCAAAATCTCGACTTCGGTCTCATCGTTGATACCAGCAGCTCTCAACACGGACCGCGCATAAACCGTAGCAGCGCTGGCAAGATCGGGCACCCCGATCTTGGCTCCCTTGAGATCGCCGATCGACTTGATCGATCCACTTTCCAGTGAGACGGCTCGATACTGGTTCTGCGTGAATACACAATAATAGCTCGTCAGATCCGCGCCCTGCGCGACCGCCGCAAAATAGGCGCCGGTGCCCGGAATCGCGAAATCCAGGCCATTCGACAACAGCATCGGGATTGCGATATTTGAACCCGCCACCCCCAGAACGTCGACCTTCAAACCTTCGTTTTCCCAGTATTTCAGATAGAGCGGCAAAGATGTGTAGGCCGCGAGGCTCGGCGTCAGCTGACTGACCGTAATGCCGAGCTTTACTGGAATCGGCGCATTTTGCGCCCTGGCAACGGAATGCGCTCCGGCGACAATTGCCAAGCCGGCCAGCACAATGGTGGCCGCACATCTGATGTCGGAAGCGACACGATGGATTAGGTCGAGGGCGATCGTCCTGCGCATGAATACCTCCCCATTGCCCGGCGGTTTGCATATGCCGGGCGTTGCTCGCATATTGGAGCCCGGCACGCGTCCTTGGCTAGCCGACGATAGCTAAAACCGCTTTCGACTGGGCCTAAATATTGGATGCGCCAGAAACTGCGGTAGCCATTGAGGCGCAACCGCACCTTCGCGCAGAATAGACCCAACCGGCAAGTAAGTCGGGAAATTCGAAAGGGGAGGCCGGAAATTGGACAGATTATGGGGAATGGAGGTATTTGTTAAAGTCGTCGAGGCTGGAAATCTATCGCGCGCCGCCGAAAATCTTAGAATGGCAAATGCTTCTGTAACGAACTGGATCAGAAATTTAGAATCCCACCTCGGTGTGACGCTGCTCCACCGCAGCACGCGTCATATGAAGCTCACGGAAGAAGGCGCGACCTATTATAAGGAATGCCGCGAAATTCTCGCCCGCGTCGAGGAGATCGAGAACAGCACCATCATGGGCAGGACCGCCGTGCGGGGCACGCTGCGCGTGGACATGCCCATTGCCATCGGCCATCAGATCCTGGGGCCCAGCCTTGTCGCCTTCGCCAAACGTCATCCTGACTTGAACACCGTCGTCAATCTTACCAACAGCGTGGACGACTTGATACATCGCGGAATCGACGTCGCCATCCGCATGGATGCCGTGCATGACGGCGATCTCGTGGCGCGCTGGATATTCGAGGACCGGCATGTCGTTTGCGCCGCCCCGCAATTCCTCGTCGGGCAGGACATACCCAAACACCCCGCAGCGATCGCTCCCAGGGACTGCATGGGCTACATCACGACCGCGTCGACCAAGCCACGCCCCTGGGTGATGCGATCGGGTTCGGAAGAATTTAACATCGAGCCAGCGCATAACCTCTCCTTCAACAGCAGCGATGCCCTTCTCCAGAGCGCATGCCGCGGCGGGGGATACGTTTATGTCCTGCATGTGCTGGCGAAGGACTTTTTGAAGCGCGGGGATCTGGTGTCGGTTCTCGACGACTGGGAAATGGAGACCCAGACCTTCTATGCCGTCTATCCCCAGTCGAGGTTCGTCGCGCCGAAAGTCCGCACATTCATCGAATTTCTGCAAAGAGATGTGTTCGAGACGGAGCCGACGTCCGCCTCACGGACGATTCCACAATTGGTGGCACGCCGACACGCCTGATCGCGGCTCTATTCTTCGGGATCATTGAATAGCGATTTCGCCTTTTCCAACTCCTCTTGATCCGGCAGTTCGGGCAGTTTGCCCGCGCGGATAAAGAGGAAGCGGAGAGGCTGACCAATGCGGCAAAGACAATTCGACCTTGTGGTCGTCGGCTGTGGAGCTGGCGGCCTGTCTGCAGCGACAGCCGCCGCTGAGAAGGGGGCTTCGGTTGCCATCATCGAACGGGCCCCGGAAAGTGAGCGCGGCGGGCAGACTCGATATACCGAGGCTTATCTTCGCATGAAGAGCAAGCAGGAGGTCACGGACGATTTTGAGGAGCATATGGCAGCCAATGGCGGCGGCTATATTGATCCCGATCTCGTTCAGGAGACGTTGCGGCCGCTCGACGAACGCCAGCCGCAAGCCAGGACGCTCAATATGGTCGATCCGGAGTTCCTGCAAACTCTGGCGGGGCAGGCGGGCCCGACCATTGCGTGGCTGGAGAGCTTCGGCCTGCAATTCGACTTCCTGCCGACCCAGTTCCTGACGAAGTCACAACCTCGCCTGCTGCCGGTCGGAGGCGGTCTTGCTCTCGTCGAGAAACTCGCCGGGCAGGCCGAGAAACTCGGGGTCAGCTTTTTTTACGAAACCACCTTCTGCGGCCTTGAGGTCAACGAGGCGGGATGCGTGACCTCGCTCGTCGCCCGCGATGCGGCCGGCCGGAGAGAGCGTTTTTTCGGCAAAATCGTCCTCGCCTGCGGTGGCTTCGAAGGGAACGCCGAAATGTTGACTCGCTATATCGGGCCCCGCTCCATCTATCTTCGTCCGATCTGCAAAGGCGCGCTGTTCAACCGCGGCGAAGGCATTGAGATGGCGCTCGCCGCGGGCGCGGCGACATGCGGCGATTTCGGCAGCTACCACGCCGAGCCGATCGATCCCCGGTCGGGGGTTTCGGAGCCCTCCGTCTTCGCCTTTCCTTATGGCGTGCTCGTCAACAAGGAAGGTTCGCGCTTTACCGACGAGGCGCCCGGCGCAGTCGATGCCCATTACGAGAACATAACGCGCAGGATCTATGAGCAGACTGCGGGCCTCGCCTATGTCATCCTGGATCAAAAGCACACGCGTATACCGAAATACCGGCTCTCGCTTCGTACCGACCAGCCACCATTATCAGCCAGTTCGATGGAGGATTTGGCAACTCTGATCGGAGTGCCGGCCAAACCTCTTATGGCTACGATAGAAGCATTCAACGCCGCTTGCGTCGATGGCGTCTTCAAGCCTCTCGAGGTCAATGGCCTCGCGACGGTCGGACTGTCGCCGGCCAAGTCGAATTGGGCCGTACCTCTCGACGAGCCGCCGTTCCATGCCTATCCGATAATCTCCGCTAACGTCTTCACTTTCGGCGGATTGAAGATCGACGAGAACGCCCAAGTCCTGAATACCGATGGTCGACGGATAGAGGGTCTCTATGCTGCGGGCGAGATCGTCGGATCCTATTACCATACCTATACCGGAGCGACCTCGGTACTGAAGGGCCTTGTGTTCGGTCGTCAGGCGGGGCTGCACGCCATCAAATCCCGCCAGGCGGGAGCGCTTCGTGAAGTTCGGGCATGACCGATCTTGCCGAGGGATGCCTCGCGGGCCGCGTTGCGCTGATCACCGGGGCGAGCGGCGGAATTGGCGGAGCGGTAGCAAGGGTTTTCGCAAAGCAAGGCGCGAGCCTCTCGCTGGCAGACCTCGCGGCGCCCGAAATCGCATCGGCCCGGATTGCCAGGCCCAGCGGTCGTTTGATTGCGCTTGCCGCCGATATTACCAAGGCCTCGGACGTTGAAATGCTCGTCGAGCGCACGATCTCGGAGTTTGGCCGCCTCGATATACTGGTGAACGGTGCCGGGGTCGTATCGTTCGGGTCGGCAGAAACACTTAGTGAGGCCGAATGGGATCGCGTCCTCGCCGTGAATCTCAAAGGCACGTTTCTGACCTGCCAAGCTGTCGTGCCACATATGCGCAGGGCCGGATACGGCCGGATAGTCAACTTGGGCTCCGTCGTTGGCAAGAATGGCGGCAACGCGCGAGCCTGGGTCGATCGCCGGGAGCAGTCAAAGGCAGGCAATATCGCCTATGGCGTGTCGAAAGCCGGCGTTCACGCCATGACCGTCTTTCTGGCACGCGAGCTTGCCGCTGATGGCATCACGGTCAACGCGGTTGCGCCTGGTCCGATCGCTTCGGACATGACCACGTCGTTCCCCGCTTCGCTCAAGGCGCTCATCCCGGTCGGCCGCCTTGGCGAGGCCTCGGAGGTCGCCGAGGCGGTCCTCTTTCTGGCCAAGGAAAGCTCGGCGTTCATCACGGCCGAGGTGCTGGATATCAATGGCGGAATATGGGGCGACTGAATCTCTCAAAAGGAAGAAGACAATGAATGAGGATAACAAGACCGCATTACTGCTGCTGGATTTACAGAACGAGATGATTCATCCCGACGGCAAGATCGGCTCAGGTGGGCTCGCTCGGATCGCTCAGGAGCGCGGCGTTCTCGAAAATGCCGGGCGGGCGCTGAAGGCTGCCAGAAATCGTGAACTGCCGGTCGCTCACATCCGTCTCGGATTTCGACCAGATTATATCGATGCCCTGAGCGTCGCCCCCCGTATCGATCGGCTCAAGGCATCAGGCGCAGCCCTCGTTGGCAGCTGGGGTTGTGAGTTCCCGGAGTCGCTTGCCCCAGGCCAGGGCGAACTCATAGTCACCAAGCAAGGTGTCAATCCCTTCTTCAACACAGGGCTCTTATCCTGGCTGCACAAGAACCGGATCTCACACCTGGTGTTTGGCGGCGTCGCCACGAATCTTGTCGTCGAATCCACAGCGCGAGCCGCGGACGATGCAGGCTTTGCGATTTCGGTACTCGAAGATTGCTGCGCGAGTCCCAAGGCCGAATGGCACGACTTCTCAATAAAGAACATCCTGCCGCTCTTTGGGAAAATCTCTTCCTCGGCCGAGTTCGCGTCGTAGAGCCGAGAGGTGAGTCATGACATTCAAAGCCCAACGTCATCGAGCGCCGTGCTCGATGACTATCATGGCGCCGCTGCTGAATTAGGGAACTGGGTTTCAGTCCCGAATTGCAACGTTGTGTTCTTCAACGATCATATCAACGACTCGGGTCGACTGACGGCGAGGTTGGAGCCAAATCCTTCCTTCCCGAATACCCCTCAATGGTCTCGAGAGCCGACGGTGGGCAATCGCATGGAAGCGCAGGAGTGTGGCTACCGGGTCGTCAGCGAACGTGCGAGCGCCACCATTTCCTTGAGCTGCCAGCGCCGCATCAAGCCGTAGTTGTAGAAGCTGATCTGGTCGACGGCGTTGGCGATCGCCGCTTCGAGTTCAGCCCTGAAACCCGGCGAGGTCGGTCCGTGCGGCCAGCCCGAGGCCTGGAAATGTGTGAGTTCCACGCGCGGCGTCGCTGCTGCAGTGAGCCGACGAATGCGTGCGGCTTCCTCGCGGCGCATTTCCGGGTGCCAGACGATGACCGCGCCGATCTTGTCGACCACCCGCTCCAGCTTGACGCCTTCCGAGCCGTCGACCTCGACCGGCGCCCAGACGCCGAGCCGCGCCTGCGACGCCTCGCCCACCGCATCGGCCATGTTGCGCACGAGATCGACGACCGCATCCTCCCGACATTGCAGATAGCCGGCGAGATCCGGATCGCGGTCCAACCAGGCCGCACGCATCTCCTCGAGCGGCCCCGCCGGGTCGGTGTCGGATTGCGCATTGAAGCAGCGCTCGATCTCGATGCGGACACGAGCCTGCAGCCCGTCCGGGTCGAGGCCGGCACGCCGCGCCCGCGCCTTGCAACTCTCGCAGAAACACAGGCTGAGCAACCACTCGGTCCAGGGTGCGATGTCGATCAGGATACGCGGGCGGACCCAGCCATACTGGAACTTGTGGAAGCCGATGCCTTCGAGTTCGATCAGGTCGACGGGAAACTGCGAACTGAGATCGGCACCCATCGCGCAGAAGAATTCCTGCACATCGGTATTGCAGGGGCAGGTCGTCGCCGGCACGCGATCGCCGGTCGGCAACACCTTGGAACATTCCGGCACCTGCCGCGTGATCCAGGGCTGGAACTGGCCGATCGTCCAGGCATTGAGGCGCAGGCCGAGTTTGGCGCTGCGCTCGCTGACCTCCGGCCAGATGCGAACGATCTCGTCATCGGGCCAGACCTCCGGCTTGATGCGACCATAGCGCTCAGCGCGCGCTGGGAAGAAGACACCGCCATGTTCGGTGTAAAGGACGCGTCGTCCCTCGCCGCGCGCCGCCAGAGTCGCGATCGCGTGGTAGTTCGAGGTCAATTCGATGCCGGTGAGGCCGAGATCGCGAATCTCGCCGAGCACGCGATCGACGCCGCCGGCGTGGATATCCCAAGGATAGACCCAGGTCTGAAGCTTCACCGGCGCCTCCTCAAGCGTTCAGTCGAACAGATTCGTCACCGCGCCGTCGGCAACTTCGTAACTGACGATCGCGCGGCCGGAGATCAACGGCCGGAAGCGTTCGACGACATGCTCTTCGTGCTCGCGGCTGTTGAGGTAATCTTTCAGGTCCTGCTCATTGTCAAAGTCGACGCTGAATGCATATTGGAAGGTCTGGTCGCGTTCACTGATGTTTTTGCCGAGCGTGAAGTTGCGCATGTTCTTGTGAACCTGCGGAAACGTCACGTATTCGCGCAGCAAGGCGTCACAGGCTGCTTTGTCGGCGGTCGGCTTGAAGCTGAAAAGCACACTGTGTCGGATCATGATTTCGGTCCAGTCGCGGAGAATTTGAAGAGTTCGGTGGGTGCATCGACCAGAATGCGCTGACGCAGCGTCGCGTCGGGCACAAGCCGTTCGAACAATTCGACGAGATCGGCGTCGTCCGGCGTCGGGCGATCGTACAGGACGTGGGGCCAGTCGGTTGCCCAGACGGTCCGGTCCGGCGCCAGGTCGATCAGCGCGCGCACATAGTCCACGGTGTCGTCGTAAGGCGTTCCCTGGCGCGACACCACATCCATGCGCGAGACCTTAAGCCAGCGCCCCTTGCCTGCCATCACGCGGCGCATGAAGGCGAGATCGTCGTGATCGATGCCTTGGGTGCCATCGAAATAGGCCATGTGATCGATGATCACGGGCGCTTCGATGCGCTCGATCAGGTTCCAGCGCGCCTTCAGCTCGGGCACGCTGGCGTGCAGCGATATGCTCCAGCCCCGCCTGGCGACGCGCGCGACCTGGGTGACGAAAGCGTCCTCGTTCCAGGCATTGCCGAGCATCGACAGAATGTTGAACCGTGCACTGACACAGCCGGCCGCATCGAGTTCGGCCAGGTCGTCATCGCTGACGGATTCATCGACGACGGCGATCGCGCGGAGCCGTTCGGGCATCCGCCGCAGCGCGGCCAGCACGACACCGTGATCGGTGCCATAGATCGAAGCCTGCACGAGCACGGCGCGCTCGATGCCCAGCCAGCCATGCAGCTCGACCATATCGTCCAGGCTGGCGTCGATGGGATCGTATTTGCGATTGGCCGCCAGCCGGCTGCTGCCGGGCGGGCCGTAGATGTGGATGGCGCAATCGCAGGCGCCGGCGGGAAACGCCGTCTTCGGCTTGCGCAATGTGCGGACGCGGTCCGGATAGATGCCTATCACGGCGCAAATCCTTCCGGAACCAGCGTGCCTTCTTCCAGGAAACGCACGGCGGCGCGCCCCATGGCCAGCCGCGCCTCGATCGAGCTCGCGCCCATATGGGGCGTTGAAAACATGTTCGGCATCCGCAACAGGCGCATATCGACCGGCGGCTCGATCAGGAAGGCATCGACGCAGGCGGCAAAGTTCTCATTGCCGGCAAGCCGGTCGGCCAGCGCGACCTCATCGACGATGCCGCCGCGGCAGGTGTTGATCAGCACGCAATCGGGACGCAGGCGCGCCAGCGTTTTCGCGTCATAGAGAAAGGCGTTGCCCGGCGGCCGCGGGATGTGAAGCGACAGCACTTCCGAACGTTCCAGGAGCGTATCGAAATCGACCGGCGTCACATTGTACCGGCGATAGAAATCCGGGAAATCCAGAATGTCGTGAACGAGGATCTCACAGTCGAACGGCTGCAGCAGACGAACGACTTCCTTGCCGATGAAGCCGCAGCCGTGCAGGCCGACGACGCGGCGGGTCAGTTGACGGCCGACCCTCGTCTTCGGCCCTTCGCCCTCGCGCATGGCATAGGCGCGCGACGACAGCCAGCGCAGAGCGATCAACATGAAGGCGATGGTCAATTCGGCGACCGCCAGCCGGTTGACGCCGGGTTGATAGCCGAAGCGGACATTGCGTTTGCGCAGCGCATCGAAATCGACGTTGTCACAGCCGACGCCGAACTTGCCGATAGCGGTCAGGCCGGGGCAGGCAGCCATCACCCGTTCGGTCAGCGGCTCGAGGCCGATGACGGCGGAGTCGCAACCCTGCAAAAATTCGATCAGCGCGTCCTCGCTCAGGACCGGCAGGATCTCGTGGAACTTGGCTTGCGGGTATTTGGCCAGCACCTCGGCTCGCAGCTCGGGGATATTGCCGATGGCTCCGACCGCAATGCCAGGCTTGACGACCATGTTCGGCTCCATCTTGCTTATGTTCGCGAGGTGCGAATTTATTTCGCGCTAGAGCACCAACAAGCGCGTCGTTTGTCAACCCGTTTGCGATGGCGCATGATCCGCAGGAATTTCGTTAAATCACTCTCTTGCGCAGCTATCTTCATGAAGAAAACCACTCCACGCCAAGCCTCTGGCGTCCAGTCCGGCGACACAACTCTGGTTGTCCTGGAGACAGTGGCGTTCGCGGAAGACGAACTGGGCGTCACCCAGATCGCCGGCCGTCTCGGCCTGACGAAAAGCGCCATTTACCGGCATCTGCAGGGGCTGGTGGATCGGGGCTATCTGGTCCAGAACCCGGTGACCTCGCGCTATCTGCTCGGCCCGAAGGCCTATCTCATCGGTCATTTGGCGCCTGCGGTCGGGGACGTGGCCCGCGCCGGCGACGGGCCGATGCGCGAGGTGCGTGACCGCTTCGGTCTGTCGACCGTGCTGACGACGCCGTTGAACTCGGGCGCGCTCGTGGTCAAGACCGTCTCCGGCACCACCAGCATCGCCATCGGCGCCCGCGTCGGCAGCGAGCTCACGCTTCACGGCTCGGCGCAGGGCCAGGTCATGCTCGCTTTCGGCAACCGCACGCTGGTCGATCGTACTTTCGCGGGCGAACTGCCCGCGCTGACCCGCTACAGCCTCACCGATCCCGCCGCGCTCAAGGAGCGCATCGCCAAGGTGCGCGCCGACGGCTATGCCGTCGCGCCGGAAGAAAGCATCATCGGCATTAACGGCCTGGCCGCGCCGGTGTTCAATATGCGCGGCGATCTCGCCGCGGTCGTCGCCATCGTTTCGTCGATCCAGTACCTGCCGGCGGAACCCGCGCAGGACATGATCGACGCCGTTCTGGCGATGGCCCGTTCCATCTCGACATTGCTCGGCTACGGCTATTCCGAAACCGGCAGCATGCGCCGCGCGCGCTAGGGCATCGGATACGAAAAGTGGAATCCACTTTCCGGAAAAATCCGATGCCGTGACAATGAGATAAGATCATCGTCATCGCGTCCGACAGGACGCGCGATGATCTAGTCTTCCACGTAGGAGCTGAACAGGCCGGACGGCTTGACCAGCAGGAAGACGAGCAGGATCGAGAACGCGATCACGTCCTTGAAGCCGGCGTCGAAGAACAGGATCGCAAAGGACTGCAGCAGCCCGAGAATGATGCCGCCGACGAAGGCGCCGATCGGATTGCCCAACCCGCCGATGATCGCTGCGATGAAGCCCATGACCGAGAAGGTGGTGCCGATGTGATAGGCGGTGTACTGCGCCGGCGTGATCAGGATGCCGCTGATGGCTCCCAGCGCCGCGCTGAGCCCGAAGCTGTAGGTCAGCATTCGGTCGACCTTGATGCCGAGCAGAGGGGCGACATTGCGGTCCACCGCGCAGGCGCGCATCGCCTTGCCGAGCATGGTCTTCCTGTACAGCAGGTTCAGCAGCGCCATGATCAGCACCGACAGCACCGCCATCCACACGGTCTGTCGCGCGATGGAAGCGCCGAAGACCTGCAGCGGCGGCCCGGCGCTGAACGGCGGGAAGCTGTGCGCTTCGTCCCCGACGGTGTGCAGGACCGTGTTCTCGGCGATCACACCGAGAGCCAGCGTCGCCAGCATCATGACGAACAGCGACGTGTTACGCTTCCAGAGCGGCTTGATGATCGCCACCTCGAACAGCATGCCGATGACCGCGCTCAGGAGGATCGAGAGGATGATCGCGAACCAGATCGGCAGACCGGCGCGCTCGTAGAGCACGTAGGTGAGCGTGCCGCCGAGCATGACGAAGGCGCCCTGCGCGAAATTGACGATGCCGCTCGCGTTGAAAATGACCGAAAAGCCGATCGCGACCAACCCGTAGATGCAGCCGACGCTGAGACCGCTGACCAGGAATTGAAGATAAAGGCTCATATCATGTCCGCCTTCAATGCGACCGGTTGCGAGATATCGCCGAGATAGGCTTTCAGGACGGCGGGATTGGTCTTCACTTCGGCGGGCGTGCCGTGAGCGATGTACTGGCCGAAATCGAGGACATGGATGGTTTCGGCGACGCGCATGACCAAGCTCATGTCGTGCTCGACGAACAAGACCGTTGTGCCGCCGTCGCGGATCTTGCAGATGAGCGTCGCGAGGTTGTCGGATTCGGTGCGGTTGAGGCCCGCGGCCGGCTCGTCGAGCAGCAGGAGCTTGGGCTTGGCCGCCAGTGCGCGCGCCACTTCGAGCAAGCGCTGCTGGCCGTATGTCAGCGTCGAGGCCTCCGCGTTTTCCTGGTCGAGCAGGCCGACTTTGTCGAGCACGGCCCGCGCCTCGTCGATCCCGCGCCGCTCCTGATCGCGAAACCAGGCCGGGCGCAGCACCGCCGCGGCAAAGCCGCCGCGCGTTTGCGAATATAGGCCGACGCGCACGTTATCGAGCACGCTCATCTGGCGGAACAGGCGCACCAGCTGGAAGGTGCGGATCAGGCCGCGCTGCGCCACTTCGTCGGCCCGGGCATGGGTGATGTCGGTACCGTCGAAAGTCACCGTGCCCTCATCGGCGGCACGGAAGCCGGAGATGGCACTGAACAGCGTCGTCTTGCCGGCGCCGTTGGGTCCGATCACCGCGGTGATGCTGTGCCGCTCGACCGCGAAGGACACGTTATTGACTGCGACCACGCCGCCGAAGCGTTTGGTCACGCCCGCAACACGAAGGATGGGATCAGCCACGTTTCACCCCTCGCGACGAGCCATCGAACAAGCGCTCGGCCAAGCCGACGATCTGGCGGAATGCGCCGCTCGGCGCGAACATGATAACGGCGAGCAGAATGACGCCGTAGGCGAGCTGGCGATATTCCGCGAGCGGACCCAGGATCGCCGGCAACAGCGCGATGAGCACGGCTCCGACGACGGGGCCGTAGATCGTGCCGATGCCGCCGACGAACAGCATGGCGAAGAGCAGGGTCACGAGATCGAGGCCGAAGACCTCCGGGCTGAGGAAGCCGACGAAATGCGCCATCAGCGAGCCGGCAACGGCGGCATAGGCTGCCGAGATGACGAAGGCGGTCAGCTTCAGCCGCGCCGCATTGATGCCGAGCGCCGAGGCTGCCTCCTCATTGCCGGCGATGGCGCCGAGCGCGCGGCCGACGCGCGAATCCTTGATGCGGAACGACGACCAGATGCCGAGCGCGGCGATGGTCCAGACCACGTAATAATATTGAAGGTCGCTTGTGAGTTCGAGCGGACCGATGCCCAGCGGCGCGATGCCGGTGATGCCGGCGAACCCATTGGTCAGCGAGGTCAGCTGCACGGTGAGCGTATAGGCGATCATGCCCAGCGCCAGCGTCGCCATCGCGAGGTAGTGGCCGCGCAATTGCAGGGTGCGCGCGCCGATGATCAGCGCGGCAATGACCGAGATCACGATCGAGAACGCGAGCGCCGCCAGCGGCGGCCAGTTATGCGTCGTGGTCAGGATCGCGGTCGCATAGCCGCCGAGCACGGCAAAGGCGTTATGACCGAACGAGACCTGCCCGGTCTGCCCCATGAACAATTCGAGGCCGATCACCAGCACCGCGTAGATGCCCGCGAGGACGAGCAGCGACAGCACATAGGTGCTGGCGACGAAGGGCAGCATGGCGACGATGACGGCCATGCCGACAATGACGATACGCAGCGAGCGATTGCCCGCGGCGGCCCGCGGCGGCAACCCGAGCCCCGACGCCGCTGAAGTGTCCGGATCAGCCATGGTCGTGAGCTCCGAGATAGAGTTTGGCGAGCGCTTCTTCGGATGTGAGATCGGCAGCGCTCGCTTCGGTCGCGATGCGGCCGGATCGCAGCACATAGGCACGGCTTGCGATCTTCAGCGCGAGCGGCGCTTTCTGTTCCACCAGCAGAATGGTCAGGCCGCTGTTCTTCAGTGTTTCCAGGCTTTGCAGGATTTCATCCATCACGCGTGGCGCGAGACCGAGCGACGGCTCGTCGAGCAGCAGCAGCTTGGGGCTGCCGAGAATGGCGCGCCCGATGGCCAGCATCTGCTGTTCGCCGCCGGAAAGCGAACCGGCGCGCTGATTCTGTCGCTCCTTCAGGCGCGGGAACAGCGTGAACACCTTGTCGAGATCGGCATCGATCGCGCGGCGGCCGTCACGGCGCATATAGGAACCGAGGTCCAGGTTGTCCCGCACCGATAGCGGCCCGAGAATGCCACGGCCTTCCGGCACCATGATCAGGCCGGCGCTCGCGAGTTGATCGGTTGACCAGCTCTCGACCGCCTCTCCCTGGAATCTGATCGAGCCGGTGCGCTCCACCTGCGCCATCAGCGAGCGAAGCAGCGTCGATTTGCCCGCGCCGTTCGGCCCGAGCACGACGAGGACCTCGCCCCGGTTCACATGAAATGAAACCGAGTGCAGCACCTCGACGCGACCATAGGTGGCGGTAAGGTCGCGCGCGTCGAGCATGGTCGCGGCGGTCGTGGAGGCCGGCGATTGCGGGCGGGATGTTTCTGACACGAGCCTTCCTCAGTTCAGACGCCAGACAGCGCCGGTATCCTGGGCAATCGCTTTCAGCTTCGCCTTCAAGCCATCGGGTATGACGATGCCGTCGCGGCGGCGCTTCTCGGCCATCGCGCGCTCGGGATCGCCGGCCACCATGACCGGCTTCGCCGGATCGATCGGCCGCGTCGCCCGCAGATCGTCGCAGAGTTGCGCGACGTCGCCGCGGACATCGGCCGGATTGCGAAACAGGCCCGGATCGAGCGCGAGAAAGAAATGGCCGAGATGGCCCGGCCGCTGCGTGTGCGCGGGATCGGTGACCAGATCGGCGCCGGACAGGCATGACGACAGGATGTTGACCATCATGCTCAGGCCGTAGCCCTTGTGGCTGCTGCCGTCCGCAGTGCCGCCGAGCGGCGTCTGAAATCCCTTGCCGCCGACGACAACGCCCGGATCGGTGCTCGGGCCGCCGGCTTCATCCAGCACCCAGCCGAGCGGCGCGGACAGGCCTTCGTTCGCCTTGTTGCGGATCTTGCCGTAGGCGACCGTCGTGGTTGCCATGTCGAGCAGGAACGGCCGGCCCTCGTCGCCGGGGGCCGAGAAGCTCCATGGATCGGTGCCGAGCTTGCCCTCCGCGCCACCGGTCGGCGCCACGCGCACGCCCGGCGTCGTGGTCGTCGTGATCCCGATCAGGCCGGCCTCGGCAGCCATAGCGGTATAGTAGCCGCAAGCGCCGTAATGCGAGGAATGCCGCACCGAAACGGCAGCCATGCCGGATCGCTTCGCCTTGTCGATGGCCATCGTCATCGCCAGATGCGCCGGCGGATGACCGAGCCCGCCGCCGCCGTCGATGAGCGCCGACACCGGCGTTTCGCGCAGGATCGCGATGTCGGCCTGCATATCGACGCGGCCGGCGCGCCGCCAGTCGTCATACATGGTCAGCATCGAAATGCCGTGGCTCTCGATGCCGTGCAGATCAGCCCAGCCGAGCACCTCGGCGACGACCTTCGCCGGCGCGGGCGACATCGTCCAGCCCACCAGCACGTCTTCGATCTGCGCAACGATGGCTTCGGAACGGATGGTCACGTCGATCGCCCGATTGAAGGAACCGCGAGGAAGCGGGGCGGAGGCAACGGCGTGCCTTCCGCCCCTCGTTTTTCATCGATCAGTCGTGCAGGACGAACTTGCCGTCGACGATCTGCGTCATGATGAAGGGGTTCTTCACGATGCCCGTATGGTTGGTCGCCGAGAAGTTGTACTCGGCACCGGCACCGACATAGTCGCCCATCTGGTCGAAGGCGGCGCGCAGCTTTTCGCCGGACGTCGCATCCGCCTTCTTCACCGCAGCCGCGATGATCTGGACGGCATCCCAACCGCGGCTGGCCCAGGACGGGTCACGATCGCCATACTTCGCCTTCCAGACCGTCAGGAAGGACTCGACCGGCTTGCGAAGCGGCGAGTCGGCAGCGAGCGCATCGTAAATCTGCGGCGGCGGGGCCGGGAAGAAGAACTGCTTGCCGAGCACGTCCGCGCCGCCCTTGAGCACGTCGAGCGTGTCGGCATTGACCAGCAAGGGAATCGTCGAGTTGAGCTGCTTCAGACCCTTGGCCGCCGTCACGGTGCTGGGGCCGACGCCGATCTTCACGATCGCCTGTGCACCCGCCGCCTGCATCTTGGCGATATAGGCCGACATATCGGAATCGTTCTGCTGATACTGCTCGGTCGCAACGACCGTGATGCCGTATTCGCCGACGACGCTGGTCAGGTAGTTCTTCTGCAGCGCGGTGTAGGGCGTCGGATCATGCAGCACGCCGATCTTGGTCAGGTTCAGCTTCTCTTTGAGATACTTCAGACGCAGCGCGACTTCGAAGGTCGGCGGCGGCAGGAAGGAATAGGCCCATTTCGGATCACTTTCCTTGGGCGGCAGGATCGAACCGATGATCATCGGCACATTCTGGCGCGCCGCCAGCGGGTAGGCGGCCGCGTTGCCGGCTGAGCTCGATCCGTTGATCAGGATCGTCGCGCCGTTGGACAGCATCTTCTTGGTCACGTTGACGGCGTCGACCGGCTCCGAGCGCATGTCCTCGACCGTCATGGTAATCTTCTGGCCGTTGACGCCGCCGGCCTTGTTGATCTCCTCGACCGCCAGCATCGCGGCGTCATTCCAGGACCGGTCGATGGTGGCGAGGTAACCGGACAACGCGACCGCGCCGCCAATCTTGATGTCGGCCGCCTGCGAGGCGGTCGAGAACACGAGCATCGCGACGGCCGCAGCGATACCAGCTTTGCAATAAACGTACATGGCTTCTCCCCAGGTTAAACTTTGTTCTCGATATGCGTACTTTGTTAGCGAGGAGCTAACCTCCTGCTTTCATCCTTGTCAAACGTCCGGCGGTCCCGGAACGGGGTTTCGCGGCCCGTCAGACCACTGCAACGGCCTTTCTGACACCGGCGAGGCCCCTCGCGGCGGCCTCGCGCAGGAAGCCCTGATCGGACGACAACACGAACATGCTGGCTCCGAGCGAGCGCAGCCAGGTCGCCTCGGACTCGCCGCCGATATAGACGCTGACCGGCCTGCCGGCTTTTCGTGCGGCGGCGCAGATTTTCTCGACGGCCTCGCGCACCGCCGGCGGATCCTTCGACTGATCGGCAAAGGCGCAGGAGAGATCGGCGCGGCCGATAAACAGCGAGTCGATCCCGTCGACCGCCGCGATCGCCTCGATCTGGTCGAGCGCCTGCGGGTCTTCGATCTGCGCCACGACGACCGTCTGCTCGTCGCGCTCCTTGATGTGCTGCCACATCGGCACCGCCGTGTAGCCACCGGCGCGCGTGCTGGTGGCGAAACCGCGGCGGCCGCCGGCATAACGGCACAGGGCCACGGCCTCCCGGGCATGCTCGACCGTGGCGACATGCGGAACCAGCACGCCGGTCGCACCGCAATCGAGCACGGAGAGAATCGCTTCGGGTCCCGGTACACGCACCAATGCCGGCGTATCGGTCGCGCGTGCCGCCAACAGCGCGACATCGGTCGCGATGCGGTCGAACGGAGCGTGCTCCTGATCGATGACGACGAAGTCGAAACCGAGGCCGCCGACGATTTCGGCGGCATGGCTGGTCGGCGTCTTTAGGAACGTGCCGATCAGATTGTCTCCGGCATGCAGCCGGGAGCGAAAGCTATCGGTCCTGGACATGATGCCTCCCCGCGTCCTGCGGCATCGGATAGTCGTCGGCATTCAGGACCCAGCCCGGCTTCTCGGAGAAGTCGATGCGCGGCGGGCAGAAAATGTCGACGAGCTGGTTCGCGCCCTCGCCGGTCGCGGCCGTGGTGTGGATCGCCGGCGGGGGGATGACGGCGATCGAGGGCGAGCCGCAGAATTCATGGTCGTCAGCGTGCCAGTGCTGCTTGTTGACGGTCCACGGCCAGCGCAGATGGTGGACGAAGTCACCCTCGAGCGCGAGCGAGCATTGCTCGAAGTCGTCATGGTGGTGCGGCGACATCTTGGTCTCGTCGCGCGGCCCCTGCCAGATGTCGAGACAGTTCACCATGAACGTCGTGCAGCGCCAGATACGCCCGAACCGACCGGGCTCCGGCGGCACGTCGAGATCGTAGACACGGAGCTTGTAGCCGTCTTTCGGCACCGGCCAGGCCACGGCCTCCGAGACATGTGGCTTGGCCTGGGCATAGGCGTCGGCATTGGCGCTTTTTGCCGCGATGTCGGCCGACTTGGTCGTGAACATGCGCACGACACGGCCTGGAGCGATCATGCGCAGGCTCGACTTGCCCGGCGGCACGAAGGCAAGCGAGCCTCCCTTCACGCGCTGCGTACCGTCCTCGGTCGCAATCTCGGCCGAGGCGGCGGGATCCGGCAGCAGCACGACATATTCGTCGGGCTGGGCGTCGCGCGACAGCTCGGCCCCCTTCTCCAGCTCGGAATAGACGATGACGAAGTTTTGGCCACGGCCATACCAGGTCTTGCCCCAAGCGCCCTCTTCCTGCGCCGGCTCCCGATAGAAGCGCAGATATTCAGCGCGACCGAAGGGCCCCGAGGCCGGCAGCTTCGCATCGGCGGCCGGAGTGGCGGCCAGTTTGGCGCGCGGGTCGGTCGTGTCGTACATCGCAAGCTCCCTCGGCACTCTTCTTGGTTCGGCGCGGTCACGAGGCCTTCGGAAGGTCGGCTTCGATGCCGAGCATCCGCGCGGCATTGGTCGAAACCATCTTGCGGATCTGTTCGTCGCCGTAGCCGAAGTCGATGCACAGACGGATGCCGCGCCGGAAGCCTTCGATCGGGCCGAACACGCCGACCTGGCCGAGATCCGAGCACATCACGGTCCGGTCGACGCCGGCCGCCTCGATCTGGTCGCGCAGATCCCCGCCGTCGCGAGTCTTGAACTTCGAGCCCTCGAGGAACATGCACAGCGAGTGCTCGACGAAAGCACCCATCGCGGCGATGCCCTTCACGTCGTCGAGGCTGGCATCGACGATGTCTTCCGGATGCGTCAGCACCATCCTCTTCACGCCGCGACGCCTGGCTTCCTCGAACACGATCCAGCTTTCGCTGACATGGATATGTCCGCTCGCCAGCACCATGTCGTTCCTGGCGATGATGTCGATGACCTCCTTGACCTCGTCGCGCAGCGTCTTCCTGTCGTCGTTGAGCACGGGAACCGGCGACGCCGCCCGAATCTTGCCGGTCGAAGCCGGGTGCTGCCAACTCGAGGTCTTTTCCCAGCGCAGATGGTTTTCCGCCGCCAGCGTGGGGAACCAGACGACCTTGCCGCCCATCGCCGCCATGTGTTCGACGGCATAGGGGTTGAAGCCGCCGATCACGTTGTTGAGCGCGATGCTGGAATAGATCTTCGTCTTGAGCTCGGGATGATGGCGCTTGATCAGTTCCGCCGTCATCACGCCGCTGTAGTCGTGATCCTTCGTCACCACGGCGGCAAAGCCGGCTGCGGACGCCTGCTGCAGAAGCTCGAGATGATCGACGCCGCGCGGCGCGATCGATGGGCCGCTATGCACATGCGGATCGATGGCGCCGACGAGAAGATCGTCGATGCGGCGTTCGATGGCGGCTTCCTGCGCAAGGCTCATGAGCAAATTTCCTGACTGGCCGCCCCTGGCAACAGCCAGGGCGTGTTCGCGAAAGCAAAACACCGTTTCATATCGTGTAGGTTTTTAAAAGCGACTCTGTCAATGATTGCCTTTGATACAGCGCAATATGGCCGATGACAAAGGCCTTTTGAAACCCTCCACGGCGTCTTGGATTATGTCTCATGATTGCATATGATGTTCCGCAACCGCGAACGTGTTGGGGGATGAAACATGGCCGGGCAAGACAATTCGGGCGTACGCTCGGTCCAGCTTGCGATCGACGTGCTGGAAGCGGTGGCCTTTTCCGAAGACGAACTGGGCGTGACCCAGATCGCGGAACGCCTGAGCGTGACCAAGGGCTCGGTGCATCGCCATCTGCATACGCTCGTCGAGCGCGGCTATTTGGTGCAAAATCCGGCGACCACGCGCTACCGCATGGGCGCGCGCAGCCGCCTGCTGTCGCGGCTCGCCACGGACACCGATCTCGTGCAGATCTCGGAGGGGCCGATGCGTGCCCTGCGCGACGAGCTCGGCCACACCGTCGTCCTGTCGGAGATGACGCCGCGCGGGGCGCTCGTCGTCTCGAAGGCGACCAACACCTCGGCGATCGAAATCGGCGTACGCTCGGGCAGCGAACTGGCGTTCCACGCCTCCGCGCAGGGCAAGGTGATGCTCGCCTATGCGCCGAAGCCGTTTCAGGAGCGCGTGCTGGCCCGCAAGCTGCTGCCATTCACCGACAAGACGATCACGTCGGCCCCGCGCATCGAAGAAGAACTGATCGAGATCGCCAAGCGCGGTTTCGCCTCCGCGCCGGAAGAGGCGATGCTCGGCATTAATGCGGTAGCTGCGCCGATCTTCGATAGTCAGGACGCCTGCGTCGCGTCGATCGCCATCGTCGGCTCGATCCAGTTCCTACCCATCGAGCCCATTCCCCGCGATACCGGCACATTGATCGAAACCAGCCAGCAGATATCCCGGCGGCTCGGCCACGGACGGCAAGTCGATCACGGACGGCCCGCCAAGCCAGCCCGTTAGCCACACTTCTAGAGTATTTTCGAGCGAAGTGGACACCGGTTCGCGTGAAGAAAATGCGATAAAACAAAGACTTAGAGCAATTCCGCGATTCGGAGAATCGCGGAATTGCTCTAAGTCCGTTCGAAACGGGAAAGGCGATGCGCGGTCCGCGCGATCCGATTGTGTCCGGCGATACGGCCCGGGGCATTGATTTCGAGGCCGGGATCGCGGTTTTGCCCTTTCCCTTTCAGGCTCCCTTGTGCCGGGCGGCGATGGACAGCTCGGCTTCGAGCTTGACCTCGCCGTTCTGATCGACTGCCCAGACTTCCAGGTGTTCGCCGTCGTTCCCGGCTTTTCGAGACATCACAGCGACTGTGATAACGTCACCAATCCGGCCGGTGCGGGTGAAACGGATGCTAAAGTCCCTGATATCGCAATCGGGATATACCGCCTCGACGGCGCGTCCGGCATAGGCGGCGAGCAGCATGCCGTGCGCGATCACGTCGTCCAGGCCCGACGCCCTTGCTGCTTCGGGGTCCAGATGGATGGGATTATGGTCGCCGGACGCCTCGGCGAACTCCGCCAGAGTCTTTCGCGTGATCGGCGGCATTGTCAGTGTACGGGACGGTGTCATGAGCCGGCGCCCTGCCGGGCTGCGACGGTCGTGGTCAGCAAGGCGACCAACCGGTGCTCGGCGTCCGTGACGCTGGTCTCGACCGAGACGAACAGCAGGGCTCCCCTGCTCTTTTCCACCGCCCCGGACAGACGCGGCAAGAAAGTCAGCTTCCGGCCGGCAAGGATCGGCGAGATGATCCGAAACGACTGTCCGGCGTGCAGGATGGCGGCCTGCTCGATCCCAAGCTCATCATAGATGTCGAAGGGCCGCGGCTTCATGATGCTGAGCGTGAACAGGAAGGTCGGTGGGGCGGGTATGGTTTCATAGCCGGCTGCCCGTGCCGCGGCCTCCTCGAAATAGACCGGCCGCGTCTCGCCGATCGCATGGGCGAAGCGGGCGATGTGTCCTGCGTCGACGACGGCGTCATGCGCCGGAAAGACCCGGCCGATCTGGGCTGAAACACGGACGGCGAGCGGAGACGGGCGCGGCAAGCGTCAGGCCTCCGCCACGGCACGCGTCCGCCGCCGCGTCGCCGCGACCGCTCCGGGATAATTGCAGATGGCCGAATGCACAGGGCCGACACCGGCACCGATGTCGCGCATGGGGGTGCCGCTATAGCCGTATCTCGCAAAACGATCGAGCGCTGCGGGCAGGAACTCCCCGCGGCGCGGCATCTCGGTCTTTCCGGACATCGATATCCCCGCTTCCATCGCCAGCATACAGGCGAGGCTCCCGCTTGACCAGAGCGGTCGCTCTGTGCAACAACCCAGCCAAGAGCGATCGCTCTGCCGCATCCCGGATGGCCGCGATCGAGCCTGGCAACGGGAACAGCTCCAGGGGGAGATCAAATGCCTAACACGCCAGCGATCGACGTCAGCGTGCGGCCGATGCCGCGGGAAATCGCCGAGCGCTACGGCCGGCTTCCGGAATACCGGCATATCTTCGAGCACATCTTCAGGCGGCCGGACGTCATCAACCAGGGCATTCCGCTGGAGGAGATGGTGGCGGAAATGGACCGCCACAACATCGAGCGCATCCTCGTCAGCGGCTATGACGCACGGCTGACGCGCAACCTGCATGTCGAGAACGAGTGGGTCGCCGCGCTCGCCGAAAAGCTGCCGGGGCGGGTCATCCCCGGCGTCGGCATCGATCCCAAGCGCGACATCATGGAATCGCTCGACGAGATCGAGCGTTTCGGCCGCGACAAGGGGTTCCGTTTCGTCCGCATGCTGCCCTACGCGGCGGACCTGACGCCGGATGACCGGCGCTTCTACCCGATCTATGCCAAATGCTGCGAACTCGACATGGCCGTCTGGCTGCAGGTCGGCCATACGGCGGGGCTGATGCCGTCCGATCCCGGCCGTCCGATCTATCTCGACCGCGTGGCGCTCGATTTTCCCAGGCTGAAGCTGATCGGCGGCCATATCGGCTGGCCCTGGGAGAGCGAGATGATCGCCATGGCGCTGAAGCATCCCAACGTCTATTTCAGCACCTGCGCCCATGCGCCGGACCACTGGCCGCCGGCCGCCCTGCAGTTCCTCAAGACGCGCGGCAAGCGCAAGGTCATCTTCGGGACCAACTGGCCCTATATCGGCTACGATCGCTACTTCCAGGATTTCGACCGGCTGGAGCTGGACCCGCAGACCGAGCGCCTCTTCCTGCGCGACAACCTGCTTCGTGTCCTTGGCCTCCAGTAGGAGCCCGCCCGATGCTGCTTGTCGATCATTTCGAGCGGACCGCCCGCGAAAACCCCGGCCAGACCTTCGTCCACTTCGTGCAGGACGATGCGCAAAGCGACGTCAAGCTAACCTATGCCGAAGCGCAGGAGCGGGCCGCGCATTTCGCCGCCCTGCTCAAGGGCCTCGGCGTCCGGCGCGGCGAGCCGGTGGCGCTGCTGGTGCCGAATTCGGCGGAATGGCTGGTCTATTATTTCGGCTGCCAGAAGATCGGCGCGGTGGCCTCCGGCCTCAACACCGACCTGCGCGTCGGCGAGCTCAAGGGCTTCCTCGAGACGATCAACCCGCGCGTGCTGGTGACGACCGCCGCGTTGAACGCGCTCGCGCAGGAACTGCGCACCGTCTCGCCCGGCATCCGGCACATCCTCAGCGACGCCCCGGCCGGCGACATGCTCGATGCATCGGCGCGCTCGCCGGAGCCGATGCTCGCCCGCGATCCGACGCTCGACGATGACGCGCTGCTCAGCATCGTCTTCACCTCCGGCACCACCGGGGCCCGGCCGAAGGCGGCCTTGCAGCGATCCAGCAGCATCATCAACGGCATCGCCGGCTATCAGGAGCATGTCCGGCTTACCGCCGACGACCGCATCATGCTGGTCACGCCGCTCTTCCATGGCTCGGCGCTCAACTGGGGCACGACCATGGCGGTGCTCGCCGGCGCGCCGATCGTGCTCGCCGCGCGGTTCAGCGCCTCGCGCTTTTGGGGTCAGGCCGATCGCGGCGGCGCCACCGTGTTGTGGACCATGGGCGCCATCGCCGTCATCCTGCTCGGCATGCCGGTGTCGGATGTCGAGAAGCGGGCTTCGGCAAGGCTGCGCATCCTCTTCGCCAACGGTGCAGGCGGCCGTTGGCGGCAGGTCAAGGAGCGCTGGGATTGCGGCGTGCTCGACGGCTATGGCTCGACCGAAACGCCGGGAACGCTCGCCTCCGCGGATTGCTACGACCTGCCGGATCCCTATCCTTGCCTCGGGCGCCCGGTGAAGGGCGTCGCGCTGCGCATCGTCGATCCGGAGACGGGCGCGGATGTCGCGGTGCGCGAGGTCGGCGAAATCGTCTCGCGCTTCGGCCAGGGCTTCGCCGGCTACTTCAACAACGAAGCCGCGCTCGAGGAGGCCGTCCGTGACGGCTGGTTCCATACCGGAGACCTCGCCTATCACGACGAGGAGAACCGCTACTTCTTCGTCGACCGCCTGAAGTCGATCATCCGGCGCGGCGGCGAAAACATTTCGAGCTTCGAGATCGAGAACCTCGTCGTCCAGCATCCCGAGGTGCACGAGGCGATCGCCCTGCCCAAGGCGCATGACGTACTGGGCGAGACGGTCTTCCTCGGGCTCGTCCCGCTGCAGCCCGGCCGCAGCTTCACGCTGGAGGAGATCCACGATTTCGTCCGCGACCATCTGGCGCCGTTCAAGTGGCCGGAAGAGGTCCGCACGCTCGATCCGGCGACGATTCCGCGCACCGAAAGCGGCAAGGTCAAGAAGCTGCTGCTGCGCCAGGCGCTGGGGTTGACGCGATGATCGACATGGGTATCGAGGCCCTCAAGGCCAACTGGTCGAAAGCCTGCGCCGCCCCTGCGGGCATCGACAAGTCGAAGCCGCTGAAGGCGGCGGTGGCCGCGGCCGTGAGGCCCGGCGACACGCTCTATTTCGGCGGGTCGATGGCGCGGCCGAATGCGGCGATGTTCGAGGTCGCCCGGCAATATTGGGGCAAGGCGCCCGGCTTCACCCTGGCCGCGCCGGCCGTGGCGAACCAGCATGCGCCGCTGATCCGGGGCGGGCTCGTCAGGAAGGTCGTCAGCTCCATCCATGCGCTGACCTTCCCGACGCCGGCGCCGCATCCGGTCTATGTCGAGGCAGCCCGCGATGACACCGTCACCTTCGAAAACTGGTCGTTGCTGACGCTCAAGCAGCGTTTGATGGCGGCAGCCCTCGGACTTCCCTTCATGCCGACGGGCTCGCTCGCCGGCAGCGACATGGCCAGGGAACGCGAAGCGGCGGGGCAGTTCGCCAGTCTCGACAACCCCTTCGGCGACGGCAAGGCTTCGGTCGTCGCGCCCTTTGCGCCGGACGTGACCTTCATCCATGCGCTGGCGGCCGATCGCTTCGGCAACACCATCATCTGCCCGCCGCTCTATGATGGCGTCTGGGCGGCGTTCGCGGCCAAGCGCAGCGTCGTCGTCAGCGTCGAGCGGATCGTCGACAGCGCTTTCATCAGCCGGTATTCGCACCTGGTGCAGATTCCCGGCCACATGGTCTCGGCTGTCTGCGAAGTGCCGCTCGGCGGCCATCCCAACTCCTTGCCGGGCGATCCCGTGCCGGAAGTGCCGGGCTATCCCGACGACTACGCGTTTCTCGAAGCCCTGCGCGCCGCCGGCAAGGATGGCGAGGCGCTGGATCGCTGGTCGCGGGAGTGGATCGTCGAATGCGACAGCCACGAGGCCTACCTCGCCAAGCTCGGCATGGATCGCATCCATGCCCTGCGCGGCCGCCGCGCCGAGGACGGCTGGCAGTTCGAATGGCCGCAGTTGTCGGAAGTGGCGAGCGCCCGGGCATCCGGCGAAAACGAGCGGCATGCCATTCTCGCCATGCGCATCCTGCAGCGGCGGCTGAAGAGCGGCGGGCTGTCCTGCATTCTCGCGGGCCTCGGCATCTCCTCGCTCGCCGCCTGGATGGCCTCGATGCGCGAGCGCCAGGAAGGACACAACGTGCCGCTGATGGTGGAAGCCGGCATGTACGGCTATCTGCCGTCGCCGGCCGACCCCTTCCTGTTCAACTATCGCAACATGGCCGGCGGGCTGATGCAGTCGGATGCGCTGACGACGCTCGGCGTGCTCACCGGCGGCCCGCGCAACCAGGCGGTCGGCGTGCTGGGGGCGGCCCAGGTCGATCGCGCCGGCAATCTCAACACGACGAAGCTGCCCAACCTGCTGCTGACGGGATCGGGCGGCGCCAACGATATCGGCTCCGGTGCTTCCGAGGTGCTGGTGACGATCGCCCATTCGGTCCATCGCCTCGTCGAAAAGGCCGATTTCGTCACGACGCCGGGACGTGCGGTGAAGACGATCGTCACGCCGCTCGCCGTTCTCGAGCGGCGCGCGGACGGTGAATACGCGCTGACGCATGTGCTGGCGCGCGGCGATACGCCGAAGGACGAGTTGATCGCCCGGGCCGTCGCCAAGACCGGCTGGCCGCTCGCCGTCGCGGCAAAGGTCGCCGTCGAACCCGAGCCGACCGAGGACGAGATCGTCTTCGCCCGTCAGATGGATCCGAAAGGATTGTTCCTTGGCTGACGAAACCGACCTGTTTGCAATCCCGCTCAGCTACCGCGCCGACGTCCTGGCGGGCCAGGTCGCGCTGGTCACCGGCGGCGGCACCGGGCTCGGCCGCGCAATTGCGATCGCCATGGCGCGGCTCGGCGCCAAGGTTTTCATCTGCGGCCGCCGCGCCGATCCCCTGGCCGCCACGGTCGCGGAGATCAGGGCGCATGGCCTTCTCGCCGAGGCGATCCCGTGCTCGGTGCGCGATCGCGAGCAGATCGCGTCGCTGCTCGACAGGATCTACACCGAGGACGGCCGGCTCGACATCCTGGTCAACAATGGCGGCGGACAGTTCGTGCAGTCGGCGATCGACCTGACGCCGAACGGCTGGCAGGCCGTCATCGACACCAATCTCAACGGCACCTGGAACATGATGCAGATGGCGGCGCAGCGCTGGCGCGACCATCGGCAGGGCGGGCGCATCGTCAATGTCGTGCTCGATATCTGGCGGGGTATTCCGGGCATGGCGCATTCGGTCGCCGCGCGTGCCGGCGTCGTCTATCTGTCGAAGACGGTTGCGGTCGAATGGGCGCCGTTGGATATCCGGGTCAATTGCCTGGCGCCCGGCGTCGTCGAAACCGGGGCGCTCGAAAACTATCCCGACGAAGTCCGCGCCAAGGTGCGGCGCGACGCCAATGTGCAACGCCGCGCCGGCTCGACGATCGAGGTCGTCGAGGGTTGCCTTTATCTCGTCCTGCCGTCCTCGGGTTTCGTCACCGGCGAAGTGCTGACGGTGGACGGCGGCCAGCAATTATGGGGCGACGTCTGGGCGGTGCCGAAACCCGGCCATTTCCGTTTTTCATCCTGAGGAGATGTCATGTCCGGAGGCTTTGAGACCATCGACTTTTCGGTGAGCGCCGGGATTGCCCGCGTCACCCTCGATCGCCCGGGCGTGTTGAACGCGCTTTCCGGGCAGATGATCGCGGAATTGCTGGAGGCGGTGAAGCGGATCGAGGACGACCCCGCGGCACGCGTCATGGTGCTGACCGGGGCCGGCCGCGGCTTCTGCTCGGGCATGGACCTGGGCGATCCGCTGACGGGTCTGGGGCTCGACCGCGCCCAGCGCTCCGCCGTCACCCGCGAACGGATGGACCGGGAGCTCAACGCGCTGGTCCGGGCGATCGCCAAGCTGCCCAAGCCGAAGATCGCCGCCGTCAATGGCGTCGTCGCCGGCGGCGGCGTCGGGATGGCCCTGGCAACCGACATGGTCGTCGCGGCACAGTCCGCCTCCTTCATCCAGGTCTTCACCCCGAAGCTCGGGCTGATCCCCGACAGCGGCTGCACCTGGTTCCTGCCGCGGCTCGTCGGCCGCGCCCGCGCGGTAGGCCTCGCCTTGCTCGGCGACAAGCTGCCGGCCACGACGGCCGCAGAATGGGGACTGATCTGGAAGGCCGTGCCGGACGATGCGCTCGCCGCCGAGGTGGATGCGATCGCCGCGCGCCTCGCCGGCGGTCCCGCCAACGCCCAGGCCGCCACGGTCGCGGCGATCGATCTCGGCAGCCGGCGTTCGCTCGACGAGCAGCTGGACCATGAGCGGGACGTCAATGGCGAGCTGAATGCCGCGGAGGAGTTCGAGGAAGGGGTTCGCGCCTTCATCGAGAAGCGGGCGCCGCGCTTCGCCTGATCGCGCGTGGAGACCTGGAGGAGGCGGGCATGATCGAGAGCGAAGTCTACGACAGCGACCACCTGATGTTTCGCGAACAGGTGCGAAAGTTCTTCGAGCGCGAGGTCGCGCCCTTCCATGCGGAATGGGAGGATGCCCGGGTCGTGCCGCAGGCGCTGTGGCGTAAGGCGGGTGAAGCCGGGCTGCTCTGCACCTCGGTGCCGGAAGCCTATGGCGGGCTCGGGCTCGATCGCCGCTATGCCGCCGTCGTCATGGAGGAACAGGCGCGGCAGGGGTTCAGCGGCCCCGGCTTTTCCGTGCATTCCGAGATCGCCACGCCCTATCTGGTCGCCTATGGCAGCGAGGAATTGAAGCAGCGCTGGCTGCCGAAACTGATCCGTGGCGAGGTGATCGCCGCCGTCGGACTGACGGAGCCGGGCGCCGGTTCGGACCTCGCCGGCATCAAGACCACGGCGACCCGCGATGGCGACGACTATGTGATCGACGGCCAGAAGACTTTCATCACCAACGGCTACAATGCCGGTCTCGTCTTCCTCGCGGTCAAGACCGATCCGACGCAGCGCGCCAAGGGCGTCAGCATGATCCTGGTCGAGACGGACAGGCCCGGCTTCAGCTGCGGCAAGCCGCTGAACAAGCTCGGCAACAAGGCGCAGGATACCTGCGAGCTGTTCTTCGACAATGTTCGCGTTCCCGTCTCCAACCGGCTGGGCGAGGAGGGCGAGGGCTTCACGCTGCTGATGAAGGAGCTACCCTGGGAACGGGTGCAGATCGCCATCACCGCGATCGCCGCCGCCGAGGATATCCTGGAAAAGACGCTGGCCTATGTGAAGCAGCGCAAGGCTTTCGGCAAAAGCCTGATCGAATTCCAGGCGAGCCGCTTCACGCTGGCCGAGCTCAAGACCAACCTGCAGATCGGCCGCGTCTTCGTCGACCGCTGCCTCGCGCTGGTCTGCGACGGCAAGCTGGACGGGCAGACGGCGGCCATGGCGAAGTACTGGTCGACCGATCTCTTGCATAAGGTGGCCGACGACTGCCTGCAGCTGCATGGCGGCTATGGCTACATGATGGACTATCCGGTCGCCCGCGCCTTCGCCGATGCGCGCGTCACCCGCATCTATGGCGGCGCTAACGAGATCATGAAGGAAATCATAGGTCGCTCGCTGTGACGAGACATCCCGGGCCGCTGAGCGGCGTGCGCGTCGTCGAGATGGAAGGCGTCGGTCCGGCGCCTTTCTGCGGCATGCTGCTGTCGGACATGGGCGCCGATGTCGTCCGCATCGTCCGGCCGGGCGCCAGGGATGCCGCCGCCGAACTGCCGGTCGAGATGGACCCGACCCTGCGCGGCCGCCGCGATATCCGGCTCGATCTGAAGCGCCCGGACGACCTCGAGCGCGCCAGGAGCCTGATCGCCCGGGCCGATGTGCTGATCGAAGGGTTCCGGCCGGGCGTCATGGAGCGCCTGGGGCTCGGCCCGGCGGCATGCCACGGGATCAACCCGAAGCTCGTCTATGGCCGCATCACCGGCTGGGGGCAGGACGGGCCGCTGGCCAAAACCGCCGGGCACGACATCAACTTCATCGCGCTGGCCGGCATCCTGGATTGCGTCGGAGAGCCGGATCGCGGGCCCGTCGTCCCGCTCAACCTCGTCGGCGATTTCGGCGGCGGGGCGATGTTCCTGGCTTTCGGGATCGCCTCGGCGCTGCTGCATGCCCGGGCGACCGGCGAGGGCCAGGTCGTGGATGCGGCCATGGTCGAGGGCGCCGGCATGCTGATGGCGCAGTATTTCGGCTTCCGGGCGCAGGGCTCCTGGCGGCTGGAGCGCGGCCGCAACATCCTCGACGGCGGAGCGCCGTGGTACGGCACATACGAGACCGCCGATGGCCGCTACCTGGCCGCCGGCGCCTTCGAGGAACGCTTCTGGGAGATGTTCGTCGCTGGTCTCGGCCTGGACCCGAAACGGCTGCCGGCGCGGGAGGACCGCGACAATTGGGATGGCCTGAAGGCGACGATCGCCAGGATCGTCAGGTCGCGGCCCCTGGCGCACTGGGCCGCCGTCTTCGAAGGCTCCGATGCCTGCGTCGGGCCCGTCCTGTCGCTCGCTGAGGCGATCGAGCATCCGCATCTGAAGGCGCGCGGAAGCTTCGTCGAGGCCAACGGCGTGCTGCAGCCGGCGCCAGCGCCGCGCTTCAGCAGAACACCGGGGCGGATCCAGTCCCGCGAGAACCGCGACTGCGATATCGAATCCGTTCTGGCCGGCTGGGAACCGCAAGCAGTCCCGCGCGCTTCATCGTGATCGGACGCGCAGGCCCCGCCGGTGCCGGGGTTTCCGCGGTCGCCCGTGACATCGCCCATGTCATCGCCCGTGTCATCGCCCGTCGAACGGCGTGTCGCTCGCGCGGCCATGCCCAATTTCAAGAGCGGTCGCTCTGTCAAATACCGGATTCACTACTTGACGAGAGCGACCGCTCTGTCATAACCTGCGGAGGCTGGTCGAATAGAACCAGGGTCAGGGACGAGCAAACATGTCTAGGCGAGAATTTCTTGCGGCATCCGTCGCTTTTGCCGCCATCGCGGCCTCGATCGGCACGGTCCGCGCCGCAGACCCGATCAAGATCGGCATGCTGGCCCCGGTCCGCACCGTTCTCGGCAGCCAAGCCGTCGAGGCTGCGAAGATCGCGGTCGATGCGGCGAACGCCGCCGGCGGCGCCATGCAGCGCCGGTTCGAACTCGTGATCTATGATGACGGCAATTCTCCGGTGGAGGGCGTCAGCGGGCTGCAGAAGCTCATCGAGCAGGACAACGTCAAGATCGTCATCGGCCCCTATGGCAGCACGGTCGCGCTGGCGGCCCTGCCGATCGCCCAGCAGGAAAAGATCCTGTTCCTGCCGGTCGCCTCGAAGCATCCCGACGTCACCAGGTCCGGCTACGACAAGGTCTTCCGCTTCAACTCGACGGTCAAGATGGATGGCGACGTCCTCGTCGACTACATGCAGAAGGCCAACCCGAAGGGCGTCGTCTTCATGGGCGAGAACAACGACACGGGGCGCGCCTATCTCGCCGGTCTCAGGGCGATGTTCCCCAACGATCCGAACAACCGCGTCGTCTTCAGCCAGTTCTACGATGCCTCGACCACCGACTACAGCAGCCTGATCACCGCCGCCAAGGCGTCTCAGGCCGAGATGTTCTATCTCGCCGGCAACAATGTCGAGCAGTACGGCAACATCCTGCGCACCGCCAAGGAACTCGGCTACAAGCCGAAATACCTGGTGCTGGCTCCCGGGATTCTCAACGCTCGCGCTGTAGAACTCGCCAATGGCGGTGCCGAAGGCGCGGTCTCGACCGACATCTACGTGCCGAGCATGCCGGGCGATGCCAATGCCGCCTTCGTCGACGCCTACAAGGCCAAGGTGAAGATCGCGCCGGAGAAGCTCGAGCTCTTGTGGTATGAAGGCGTCAGCATCGTCACCCAGGCGATCGCCAAGGCCGGGACGACCGATCTCGACAAGCTCGGCAAAGTGATCCACGAGACCGCATGGCAGACGCCGCGCGGCGAGCTGAAATTCGACCAGACCGGCCAGGCGCTCAGCCTTCCCTTCATCGTCACGGTCAAGGACGGTCGGATCGTTCGTCAGTAAAGTCCGGGCATGTTTGACCTGATCGTCCAGCAGCTTTTCAACGGCCTCAGCGTCGGCATGAGCTATGCGCTGATCGCGCTGGGGCTGACGCTTGTCTTCGGCGTGCTGCACATCATCAACTTCGCCCATGGCGAATTCTACATGATAGGCGGCTTCGGCGTGGTGCTGGCGACCACCTATCTCGGGGCGTCCTATCTGGTGGCGGTGCCGCTTGGCATCGTCGCCTCGGTGGTGGTTGCCCTGATCGTCGACGCGACCGCCGTCCGGCCGGTGCTCCACCGGCGCGACGGCGGCAATTCCGCGCTGCTCGGCACCTATGCCGCCGGAATCCTGATCCAGGAGGCCGTGCTCTACGCGCAAGGCCCCGCGCCGCAGCGCATCGATGGCGTGCTGGGTGCCGTGACGATGGGCGACATGGTCTTCACCTATCAGCGGCTGGCGGTCATCGTCGCCGGCATCGTGCTGCTGCTCGTCGTCAACGAGACGATGAAGCGCACGAGCCTCGGCCGCGATCTGCGGGCGATCGCCCAGGATCATTTTGCCGCGCAGGTGATCGGCGTGAAGGTCAAGCGCGTCCGCAGCGTCACCTTCCTGCTCGCCGCCGCCCTTGCCGGCGCCGCCGGCGCGCTGATCGTGCCGATCTCGCTGTTCACCCCCTATATCGGCCAGAACGTCGTCCTCAAGGCCTTCGTGGTCGTCGTCATCGGCGGCATGGGCAGCGTCACCGGCGCCGTCGTCGCGGGCATCGGCATCGGGCTTCTGGAAATCCTGCTGCGCAGCTTCGTCATCGACGGCATTGCCCAGGCGATTCTGATGTCGCTGTTGATCGCCACCCTGCTGGTGCGCCCCCAAGGTCTCTTCAAGGCTCATTGAAGATGAACGCCTCCGTCACGAGAACACGCCGGGTCCCCGACTGGCTCTGGCTCGCGGGCTGCGTCCTCCTGGCGGTGGGCCTGCCCTATGTCGGCTTCTCGAACTATATCTCCGGCCTCATCGTGCTGGCCGCGGTCTATGCGCTGCTCGGCCTCAGCCTCAACCTGGTCTTCGGCTATCTCGGCTTCACCTCCTTCGGCCACGCCGCCTTCTTCGGGCTCGGCGCCTATTTCGCGGTGCTGCTCAATGTCTATCTCGGCGTCGATTTCTGGCTCGCGGCGGCGCTCAGCGCTCTGCCGGGTGTGGCTCTCGGCGCACTGATCGGCTTTTCCTCGCTGCGCATCGGTGGCGCCTATTTCGCCATCGCCACGATGACGGCTGCCGAGATCGTCCGGCTGGTCGCCGACAACTGGGTGGATCTGACGCGCGGCCCGATGGGCATGATGATGCCGCGCCCGGCAATCGGCGCGCTGGCGCCGGTGATGTCCTTCCAGCAATATTATCTGGCGATCGTGCTGTTGGTGACCGGCCTCGCCTTCTGGACGGTGAAGCGGCTGTTGCGCTCGCCGATCGGCCGCTCCTGGATCGCTATCCGCGAAAGCCTCGACCTCGCCGAAAGCGTCGGCATCCCGACCCTGCGCATCCGCGTCCAGAACATCGCGCTCTCCGGCGCGATGGCCGCGATCGCCGGCGCCTTGATCATCCCGAAGATCCTGATCGTCACCCCGGTGCTCCTGACGCCGCTTTATTCCGCGACGGCGGTTCTGGTCGTCATTCTCGGCGGGCGCGGGACGCTGGCGGGGCCGGTGATCGGGGCTGCGATCTTCGCCTGGCTGCCGGAATTCCTGCGCTCGGCCGGCGAGATGCGCTTTGCCATCTTCGGCGTCCTGCTGATCCTCGTCGTCCGGTTGCTCCCCAAGGGCCTGGTCTCGCTCTGGCCGGCACGGCGGAGCGCGCCGGCAATCGATATCGGCGCGGCGGCGGCCATCAAGGACAAGCCGGTCCGTCCCGCGCCGTCCGGCGCGCCGATCTTCGAGGTCTCGGGGCTGACCAGGCGCTATGGCGCGCTGGTGGCGCTCAACGACGTCTCCTTCTCGCTGCGCAAGGGCGAGATCCTCGGCCTGATGGGGCCGAACGGCGCGGGCAAATCGACCTGCGTCAGCCTGGCGAGCGGCTTCGTCCGCCCGACCAAGGGGCAGGTCAAGATGTTCGGCGAGGATGTTTCCGCCACGAAACCCTATCGGCGCAACCAGCTCGGCCTGGCGCGCACCTTCCAGCAGACGACGGTCTTCGACGATCTCTCGGTCTACGACAATATCCTGATCGCCACCTACCAGCTTCGCCCGACCTCTCTCGCTGCCAGCATCTTCCAGGGCGCGGGTTTCCGTCGCGACGAGGAGATCCGCGGCGAGGCGGTCAGGCGGCTGATCGCGCAGGTCGGGCTCGAAGCGCGCGCCGCCATGCCGGCCCGGTCGCTGGCCTATGGCGAGCAGCGGCTTCTGTCGATCGCCACCGCGCTCGCCACCGACCCGAAAATCCTGCTGCTCGACGAACCGGCTGCCGGCCTCAATCCGGTGGAAGCCGCGACGCTGACCGACCTCCTGCGGGCGTTGAGCGGCCAGGGCCTGGCGATCATCCTCGTCGAGCACAATGTGCGGATGATGATGAGCGTCTGCGACCGGCTGGTGGTTCTCCACCACGGCGAACTGATCACCGAGGGCGACCCGGCCACCGTGCGCAACCATCCGATGGTCAACGAGGCGTATTTCGGGGTGGGCCAGAAGCAATGAGCATTTTGGCGACGAAGGATGTCGCGGTTCATTACGGCCCCGTCCGCGCCATCGACGGCCTGACGATCACCGTCGACAAGGGTGAGATCGCCTGCCTCGTCGGCTCCAACGGCGCCGGCAAGTCGTCGAGCCTCAAGGGCATCATGGGGCTGGAGGCGGCCTCCGGCGAGGTCACGCTCGATGCTGTGCGGCTCGACACGTTGGCGACGGCCGAACGCGTCCGCCGCGGCATCGCGCTGGTGCCGGAAGGGCGCCACATATTCCCGCAGATGACGGTGCGCGACAATCTCCTGGCCGGCTGCCGGGGCGAAAGCCGATCGGTGGCGGCGGCGCGCATGGAGGAGATCACGGCGATCTTTCCGCGGCTGCTGGAGCGCATCGAGCAACTTGCGGGCACCATGTCCGGCGGCGAGCAGCAGATGCTGGCGATCGGCCGGGCGCTTATGTCGGCACCGCGGGTGCTGCTGCTCGACGAGCCGACGCTCGGGCTCGCCCCGAGCATGGTGGACCGCGTCGCCGAGACGCTGATCGGCCTGCGCGACAAGGGGCTCGCCATCCTGCTCGCCGAGCAGAACCTGCACATGGCGCTCGGCATCGCCGACCGCGGCTATGTTCTGGAAAGCGGCCGGGTGACGATTTCGGCTTCTTCGGCCGAGCTTCGCGGCAATCCGCGCGTCCGCGAAGCCTATCTCGGCGCGGAGTGAGCGCGCGGGACGAAAGGCGCGGGACGCATGTCCAAGGTTCTCCTTGAAAAACAGGGCCATGTCGCCGTCGTCACGATCAACCGGCCCGAGGCGCGCAATGCGCTCGATCCCGAAACCGTGGTCGGCCTGGCGGCGTGCTGGGTTCGGATCCGCGATGACGACGACATCCGCGTCGCCCTCGTCACCGGGGCCGGCGACCTGGCCTTCTGCGCCGGCGCCGATCTCAAGCGGCTGGTGCCGCTCTACAACGGCGAGCGCCAGGCGCAGGACGAATGGGACGAGCGCCTGCTGGCCGACCGGAGCCTGATCGGCACGGCCATGCTCAGGTCCTTCGACGTGACGAAGCCGGTGATCGCGGCGGTCAACGGCTTTGCCGTCGGTGGCGGCATGGAGCTGGTCATGGGCACGGATCTCAGGATCGCCTCGACCGAAGCGCGCTTCGGCCTGCAGGAGGTCCTGTGGGGCCTGTTTCCCTCCGGCGGATCGACGGTGCGGCTGCCGCGTCAGATCCCTTGCGTCCGCGCCATGGAACTGATGCTGACCGGCGATCTGATCGAGGCCCGGCAGGCGCATGAGCTCGGCTTCCTGAACAGGATCGTCGCGCCGGGCGACGTCCTTGCGGCGGCATCGCGTCTGGCGGAAAAGATCGCCCGGCGTGCGCCGCTGTCGGTGCGGGCGATTCGCCGGTCGGTCCGCGCCTGTTCGGGATTGCCGGAAGAAGACGCGCTGGCGGTCGAGCAGGAGATCGCCGATGGCGTCTTCGCATCGCAGGACGCGATCGAGGGCGCGCGGGCCTTCCGCGAGCGCCGCGCGCCGGTGTTCAAGGGCGTCTGATACCCGTCCTGCCCACATGATAAGCCATGCGCACGGCCGCAGCGCGGCGCGCGCAATAAACGTGTACAAAAGCGTGCTGCGCCCTAGACTTGGCTCATCGGCCTTGATCGTAAGTTGAGTTCGCGATCCGCTTCGCGATATGGGCAGGAAGCTTTCCTTGCGCTCCACGAAGCGTTTGGCTGGGTCTGAGAGGGGCGCCGCGTGTCGAAGAAGAAAGCCGAAATGCCACGGCGGGAAGAGTTCCTGAAGACGGCGCTCGCCCGCTTCTCCAAGGTCGGCTATTCCGCGACCTCGACCCGCGAGATATGCGCCGAGGTCGGCCTCGTCCATTCGGCGATCTACAACTACTTTCCTTCCAAGGAAGCGGTGGTGCTCGCCATCGAGGCCCGCGAGATGGAGAAGGCCACCAGGTCGCTGCTCGAGGCGCTGGAAGCGGCCGGCAGCGATCCCGAGAGCCGGCTCGTTGCCGCCCTGACCCATATCTACGAGGCGGCGATCGCCCAGCAGCAGGCCTGGCGACTGATGGCCGACATGATCCGGTCGTTGAAGCCGGCCAACAAGCAGCAGGTGATCAAGCGACGCGACGAATACCAGAAGATCGTCTTCGATGTCCTGTCGGAGGCGAACGAGGCGAAACTCATCACGGCGCCGAACCTTCACCTTGCAACCCTGCATGTCTTCGGCCTTGCCGAAGGCGTCGCCGGCTGGTTCCGCAAGGATGGCCCGCTGAAGCGCACCGAAACGGTGGCGGACATCGCCCGCTTCGCGCTGCAGGGCCTGGGAGCGGCGCCGGACGTGATCATGCGGCTCTAGGCCTGAGGGGCAGGCGATGGACGTCAGGCAGCTCAGGACGATCGTTCATGTCGCCGAGCTCGGCAGAATCAGCCTCGCCGCCGAACGCCTCCACATCGCCCAGTCGGCGCTGACCCGCCAGATCCAGTCGCTGGAAGACGAATTGCGGGTCAAGCTGTTCCGCCGCCATGGCCGCGGCGTTGAGCTGACCGAGCATGGCGAGGCGGTGTTTGCCCGCGCGACGGTGATCCTGCGCGAGATCGAAGGCATCTATTCCGACACCAAGTTCGATCCGGCGACGGTGAGCGGCGAGGTCTCCTTCGGCATTCCGCCGACGGTCGCCGACGTGCTGGCCGGCGCGCTGATCGAGCGCTGCCTGCGCGCCTATCCGCAGATCAAGGTGCGCATCGTCACCGGCTATAGCGGCTATGTTCTCGACTGGCTGCAGCGCGGCTTCGTCGATATCGGCATTCTCTACGAGGCCAAGCATCCCCCGACGATCAAGCTGCAGCCCCTGCTCACCGAACAGCTTTTCCTGATCGAGCGAAGGGCCGGCGACAGGCCTGCGAGAGACGGCATATCGCTTGCCGAGCTCGCTGCGACGCCGCTGGTGCTGCCGGGCCGCCAGCACGGCCTGCGACAGTTGCTGGACGATCTCCTGGGCCGCCATGGCCATATGCTGAACCCGCTGGCGGAAATGGATTCGCTGCCGGCGCAGATCGATCTCGTCCGTCGCGGCGTCGCGGCGACCGTCCTGCCGCTGCTGCCGGTGTTCGACGACGTGCGGGCCGGCAAGCTCTCGGCCGTTCCGCTGACGGGCCTCGACGTGCCGCGCACGCTGATGCTGGCGACGCCGATCGACCGGATGCTGACGCCGGCGACGCGGCTTTTCTCCGAACTCGTCGTGGCCGAGATCAACGACCTCTCCGCCAGCGGTCGCTGGACGGGTGTTAGTCTCCTCCGAGATATGCCGGATTGGCATATCGCAAATTGAAACTTGGCGTCTCGTCGTCCCCGGCGCTGCGGTCTAAACACGGATTGCCGAAGAGGGAGCAAGACATGGCGTTCGAAGCCGTCCGCGATCACTATGCGCCGGAAATCCGCGAGGCGGTGCGCGCTTTGTGCACCGAGTTTCCGCCCGAATATCACCGCAGGATCGACGAGGCGCGCGGTTATCCGGAAGAATTTGTCGATGCGCTGACCAAGGCCGGCTGGATGGCGGCGCTGATCCCGGAAGCCTATGGCGGTTCGGGCCTCGGGCTGACCGAAGCCTCCGTCATCATGGAAGAGATCAATCGTTCCGGCGGCAATTCCGGCGCCTGCCACGGCCAGATGTACAATATGAACACGCTGGTTCGGCACGGCTCGGAAGAGCAGCGCCAGCGCTATCTGCCGAAGATCGCCTCCGGCGAGCTGCGCCTCCAGGCCATGGGCGTCACCGAGCCGACGACCGGCACGGACACCACGAAGATCAAGACGACGGCGGTCCGGAAGGGCGACCGCTACGTCATCAACGGTCAGAAAGTCTGGATCAGCCGCGTGCAGCATTCCGATCTGATGATCCTGCTGGCCCGCACGACACCGCTCGACCAGGTGAAGAAGAAGTCGGAAGGCATGTCGATCTTCATCGTCGACCTGAAGGAGGCACAGGCCAAGGGCCTGACCGTCAGCCCGATCCTCAACATGGTCAATCACGAGACCAACGAACTGTTCTTCGACAATCTCGAGATCCCGGCCGAGAACCTGATCGGCGAGGAGGGGCAAGGGTTCAAGTACATCCTCACCGGGCTCAATGCCGAGCGCACGCTGATCGCGGCGGAGTGTATCGGCGACGGCTACTGGTTCATCGACAAGGTCACGGCCTATGCCAAGGAGCGTGTCGTTTTCGGCCGCCCCATCGGCCAGAACCAGGGCGTGCAGTTCCCGATCGCCGAGAGCTTCATCGAGATCGAGGCTGCCAACCTGATGCGCTACGAGGCCTGTCGGCTGTATGATGCGCACGAGCCGTGCGGGGCGCAGGCCAACATGGCGAAATACCTCGCCGCCAAGGCATCCTGGGAGGCGGCGAATGCCTGCATCCAGTTCCATGGCGGCTTCGGCTTTGCCTGCGAATACGATGTCGAGCGCAAGTTCCGCGAGACGCGGCTCTACCAGGTCGCGCCGATCTCGACGAACCTGATCCTGTCCTATGTCGCCGAGCATGTGCTCGGCCTGCCGAGGTCGTTCTGATGGCCTCCGCCCGCCGGCCCCTGGAGGGGCTGACCGTCGTCGCGATCGAGCAGGCGGTCGCGGCACCGTTCTGTACGTCGCGCCTCGCCGACGCCGGCGCCCGCGTCATCAAGATCGAACGCCCGGAAGGCGATTTCGCCCGCGGTTATGACGATGTGGTCAAGGGTCAGTCGAGCTATTTCGTCTGGCTCAACCGTGGCAAGGAATCGCTTGTCCTCGACCTCGCTTCGCCGGAGGACAAGGCGACGCTGGGCGAACTCATCGGCAAGGCCGACGTGCTGGTCCAGAATCTGAAACCCGGCGCGCTCGCAAGGCTCGGTTTCGCGCCCGAGCAATTGCGCCGGAGCCATCCACGCCTGATCTGCTGTTCGATCAGCGGCTATGGCGAGAGCGGGCCCTATGCCGGGCGCAAGGCCTATGACCTGCTGATCCAGGCCGAGTCGGGACTGGCCTCGATCACGGGCGGGCCGGACGAACCCGCCCGCGTCGGCATTTCGGTGGTGGATATCGCCACCGGCGCCACCGCCCATGCCGCGATCCTGGAGGCGCTGATCGGCCGCGGCATCACCGGCGAGGGCGCCGATATCCGCGTCTCGATGTTCGACGTGATGGCGGATTGGCTGACCGTTCCGCTGCTGCATCAGGAAGGCGGCAAGGCGCCGCGGCGGCTGGGCCTCGCCCATCCCTCGATCGCGCCCTATGGCGTGTTCCTGACCCGCGACGGCAAGCAGATCCTGATCTCGGTCCAGAGCGACCGCGAATGGGCGAAGTTCTGCGCCGAGTTCCTGCGCCAACCCGACAAGGCCAGGGATCCGCTCCATGCCCGCAATGTCGATCGCGTCGCCAACCGCGCGATCACCGACGGCCTCGTCGCCGCGGCCTTTGCCGGCATGAGCGAGGAGGAGGCGACGCAGGCGCTGACCCGGGCCGACATCGCCTTCGCCTCCGTCAACGACATGGCGGCACTCTCGTCGCATCCGCATCTGCGGCGCGTGACCGTTGGGTCCCAGGCCGGGCCGATCGCCTTTCCGGCACCCGGACCGGTGTTCGTCGGCCAGCCGCGCAGCTATGGTCCGGTGCCGGCACTCGGGCAGGCGCAATGAGCGAGGCGATCCGGGCCGGGGTCTGATCCCGGCCCGTCAGGGCATCAGACGCCGGTGTCGAGGAAGGAGAAATCCTCCGCCGGCATGGCGACGCGCCGGGCGAGCGTCGCGGTCTCCGTCAGCTGCCAGCGCAGGTAAAAGGCCGCACGCGCCTGCTTTCGCGCGGTCTCCTCGGCGGGCAGGCCGCAATCGCCCTGGATCGCAGCCAGCGTCTTCAGCCAGATCCAGCCGAGCGCGCACAGACCGAACAGCCGCAGGTAATCGACAGCCACGGCACCGATACGGTGCGGCGCGCCGGTCGACAGCCGCAGGAGCGCCCGGGTGGCCGCGTCGAGATCATCCAGCGCCGCGGACAGATATTGCGCGGCATCGATCCCGGCGAGACCGGCCCGGGCGAGGTCCCCGCGCATCGTGGCGATCACCTCCGCGATAGCCTCGCCATCGTCGGCGATGACCTTGCGGCGGGACAGGTCGAAGGCGATGATGCCGTTGGCGCCTTCGTAGAGGCGGGTCACCCGCACATCGCGCAGGAACTGCTCGACGCCCGTTTCGCGGATATAGCCGTGCCCGCCATGGAGCTGCAAAGCGAGGTCGGCCGTCGCAAAGCCCTCGTCGGTGAAGAAGGCCTTGATGAGCGGCGTCATCAGGTTGACGGCGCGGGCAGCCTTGGCGTCGCCCTTGCCGGCAAGGTCCATCTGGAGCGCGACCCAGGCGGCGAGCGCACGCCCGCCCTCGACGAAGCTGCTCATCGTCAGGACCATGCGCCGGACATCGGCATGCGCGATCAATGCGTCGGGTCCGTCGCCCATGCTTCCCGGCGCCTTGCCCTGGCGCCGCTCATGGGCATAGGCGATGGCCGCCTGGCTCGCGGCGGCGGCGGCCGCCAGGCCCTGCAGGCCGACGCCGAGGCGCGTCTCGTTGACCATGGTGAAGAGCGGTTTGAGCCCTTCATTCTCGTTGCCGACCAGGAAGCCGACGGCATCCTCGTAGACGATCGTGCCGGTGACCGACCCGTGCAGGCCCATCTTGTGCTCGAGGCTGATATAGCGCAGCCCGTTGCGCGCCCCCGGCCCGCCGGCTTCATCCGGCAGGAAGCGCGGCACGAGGAAAAGGCTCAGGCCCTTCACGCCGGGCCGCGCGCCGTCGATGCGGGCGAGCACGAGGTTGACGACATTCTCGGTCAGGTCCTGCTCGGCATTGGAGATGAAGATTTTCGAGCCGCTCAGCCTGTAGCTGCCATCCTCGGCACGGACTGCCCTGGCGCGGATCAGGCCGATGTCGCTGCCGGCCTGCGGCTCCGTCAGGTGCATGGCACCACCCCAGGCGCCGCTCGCCAGATGCGGCAGGTAGACGGCCTTCTGGGCATCGGTGCCGAAGCGCTCCAGCGCCAGGCACACTGCCTCCGTCAGCTCGGCAAAGCCCGCCACCGCCATGCTCGCCGCGGCGCGCATCTCATGCACCGCCTTGGCGATGACGTTCGGCATGCCCGGACCGCCGAAGGCCGGGTCGCTCTGCAGGCCGATCCAGCCGCCGTCGCGCAAGGCGCCATAGGCCTGCTTCAGGCCCGGCGCGGTGACGGCACCCGCCCCGGTCAGTTGCGATCCGATGCGATCGGCCGACAGGTTGACCGGACGCAGCTCGTTCTCGCAGACGCTCGCCGCACCCTCCAGCAGCGCGCGCACGTCATCCAGGCTCAGTTCGCCGAGCGGCTTGCCGGGATGCCTGTCGAGTTCGAGCAGATGTTCGAAGATGAACATGAAGTCTTCGACGGGGGCGGAGTAGGGGATCATGGCGCGGACAGGCCCGAATGGTGAAGGTAAAGGCCCTGGTCATGGCCTGCTCCGCGTCGAAAACGCGCGCGCGGCGGCTCAGTCGACCGTCCGGAAATCGCCGCCGCTGGCATTGAGCTCCGACACCATCTGCAAGGCTTCGCGATTGGCCATCAGTTCCAGGAACAGGGCGCGCTCCAGGTCGAGCGTCTTGTAGAGCGGCTCCTCGTTGGCGGCGTAGACGAGCCGCTTGACGTGGCCGAGCGCCATGGCCGGCAGCCTGGCGAGATCGCGGGCACGTTCCAGCGCGCGCTCGAGAACCGGGCCGTCCGTCGCCTCGTGCAGAACACCGTATGCTGCGGCTTCCTCCGGCGTCATGCGGCGGCCGTGCAGGATGAGGTCCAGCGCCTTCGGCACCCCGACCGCGCGGGTCAGGCGCTGCGTGCCGCCGGCACCGGGCAGCATGCCGATGCGGATTTCCGGCACGCCGAACAGGAAGTCTCCCTTCTGCATCAGGCGGAAATCGCAGGCGAGCGCCAGTTCCGCCGCGCCGCCGAGCGCCGTGCCGCCGATGGCGCAGATGGTGATCTTCGGCGAGGTCTCCAGCCGCCGGAAGAGCAGGTCGATGCGCCGTTCGGGGATGTGGCGATGCTCGCCGAACAAGGCCGCCTTCTCGACGAGTTGCCGAGACGTCGCTTCGACGTCCCTCAGATTGTAGTGGAGGATGAAACTTCCCGGCTCCGCCCCGGTGATCACGATCACCTTGACGGCATCGTTTTCGTCGGCCTTGCGCACGGCGCGGTCGAGATCGGCGATCAGCGTTTCGTCGATATAGCTGTCCTTCGGCACGGACAGCTTCAGAATCGCGATCCCACCGTCGGTTTCAGCAATGATCGGCATGTCTTCCTCCCGTCGTCCGGCTCTGGATATTAAAGAGCGACCGCTCTGTAAAGCGCAAAGTGACGGCCTGAAAAAGAGCGATCGCTCTGCAACAAATCGACCGCTGCCAGTGGGCGGGAGGGAAGGCGCCGGCCGCACCCCCGACGAGCGCGGGGGTCGCCCCGGGACCGTCGTCATAACGGCCGCTCCGTTCGAGAATCCGCGCATCCTGCGCGAGCCCCTCGCCACCGATCCGCTTCAGATCGCCATGCTCGGTGCCCGGACGAGACGGCAGCCCTTGCATCTTCGGGCTCGCGCACGGGCGGCGACAGGTCGGGCAAGCGTCACCGGTCACGCCGACAGCGATGAGCTCATATGCAGGCTTTCGGCCTTCGGGCGCGCGCCGGCGCATCTTCAGCGTTGATGACGAACCGGGCGCTTCCGAGGCGCTGCGCGTGCGGATCGAGCGGGAACGAGGCTGGCCGGGCGCCTCGCCGCGCCAGGGCCGGGAATCTCGTCCGTGATGGCTTGGGAAGGTGGGGACAAGGCCGCCGCACCATCCCGAAGCCTCGGCGCGGTTCAGACCGCGCTCAACGCTGCGGCAATCTGATCCTTGAGCGCCAGACGGCGCTTGCGCATCGCAGCCTCGGCCTCCTCGCTCACGGGGGCGATACGGGTCTCGGCACGGTGAATCTGATCATTCACCTCGTCATACTGTTCGAGAACGCCCGCGAAGTCTTGGCTCTTCGCCTTCAGAGCATGGATCGCATCGATCTGGTCCGGGAATTCGTCGCGGAGCGTATGCGGAGTATTCGACAATTCCTGGTCTCCTTATTGTTCGATTCCAATGATCATGACGCGATAGTTTGCACCGCGCTCACGGTCTTTCGACGCGCACGACCCGGTAGGGGCGAAATTCCTCTCCATGTCGGATCGAGACATATTCGCCGGTAACAAAGCGCTCCTCGCCGAGGCGAAAGCCCGCCTCGTCGTCGCTCTCCCCCTCTTCGTAGTCGAAATACCATTGCCCGCCGGGCTTGCGTCGCAAGAGGCCGATCTTCACGTCGCCGTGCCTGTCGAATTGCCTGACCCGGCAGATTGCCTGATGCTTTTTCCACTCCCTGGGGTCCAGGCGATAATCCTCATCGAGAGGCACAAGAAGATCGTATCCCGCATCCCGGTCACCGTCGGGATGCTCCTTTTCTCGCGCCAGAACCAACCGCACATGACGAAACTGCGGTGGGATATCCTTCATTGTCACCATAGCGGATTCTTCCTTTCCGCCTTTCATTAGCTCGTGGAAGACGAGCCCATGTTGATATACGTCAAACACGACGCTACCCAAAATCCCTGGAAGCCTCGAATCGAGTTCAACGCTTCCAAGAAAACGAAATCGCGAGATCTGTCGTCATGGACCGGGACATTTTTCCAAGTCGTTTGACGGTTTCGCTTTTGTCCGACTTGCTCATTGGCCTGAAGCCCGGCTGGCGCACCCTGATCAGGAGGTCGATTCTCCTGCCGGCGATCGGCGGAAGGCAGGAGCTCGTCCTTCGCCAAATGGCGCCGTCCTGCAAATGAATGGTGTCTGCGAGCGCTAATTCTGGAATAGACTCTGCTCTCGTGGACCCGGGCACACAGAGAGCCAACCCGATGAATCGCTCCATTCTCTGCGTTCTTGTCCTGGCGATGTTCGGATTCATGACGTCGATGGTCGCTGGCCAATCCGTGGCAGACGGCAGCCTTCCTCCACCGCCTGAGGATCTCTTTGCCTTCTCGGCCGGCGCCAGGTTCGTTCAAAAGCCCGCGGATGCCGATTATGCCGACATGGCCTACACGCCATATGCTCTGATCGATGAGACGCCATCCAGCGAGACGAGAGCGGAGGGAGGCAAGCCCGCGACCTATGTTCTCGAGCTGCCCGAGAAGACCGAGTTGTCGTTGATCGCTTTCGACAGCGCCGGCATGGGCATTCCCGAGAAATCGGTCAGGCGCCTGACCGTCGAGATTTCGGATACTGCACCGGACCGCGATTTCAGGCCTGTCCTGGAGGTCGAACTGGCGATGGACAGGAACGATCAGAGATTCGAGCTTGTGAAGAAGCCGGTCGGCCGCTGGGTCAGGCTGACGTTTCTGAGTAACCACGGGGCCGAGAATTACGGCATGACCGGATTCCGCGGCTATGGCCGCCGGCTGACGGAGACGGCCGGGATCGAGAACGTCAGCGGAACCTACGAAGGGGCGAGCGGCTGGGGGCGGGTCAGGCTCAAGCAGGAGGGCACACGCGTCGTCGGTTGCTTCGAGTACCGTTCCGGGCTGATCGCAGCCGGTGTGGAAGGCCGCCTGCTCAAGGGTGAAATGATCGAGCACGAAGATGACGGCAGCGTCTCGAGACGCTCATTGGCACTCTTCGCATTCGCACCCGGCAACAAATCGCTTTTCGCCCTCAGTCGCTCGACCGAGTCCAACCCCGACTATGGCTACGACGCATTCTGGAGCGCGACCAAACAGTCGAACGACATCGGCGACTGTCCGGCCATCAAAGGCTGGCGAACAGCGGCCGCGCGCTCGCAGCTCGAAGAGACGCTCCAGTCGTCAGGCCGGGCGAGGCTCGACGGCATCAATTTCGAGTTCAACTCGGCGACGATCCAGCCGGCTTCGTTTGGGCTGCTGGATCAGGTCGCAGATATGCTGCACAGCCGGAAGGATTGGCGGATTCGGCTCGAGGGTCACACCGACAGCATCGGCTCGGCAAGCTTCAACAAGGATCTCTCGATGCGTCGTGCGGTTGCTGTGCGATCGTATCTGGCCGCCAAGGGAGTGGATTCACAGCGGTTGGGCGCGAACGGCTTCGGATCTGGAAACCCGGTCGCCTCCAACGAGACGCAAGGCGGACGCGCGCAAAACAGGCGGGTGGAAATCGTAAGGGAGTAGCCGTGATCAACGCGACCCCGCCGGCACGTTGAGGTTCGGGCCCGGGCCAGCGTCCGAAAGCCTTGGCGGCAGAAAACCGCGTCGCGTGGCTCGGCCGCGGCCGGTGCAAGGTCATCGGGCGATCCGGCATGCCGCACGGCAGCGCTCGGCCACGCTCCCGCCATCAAGGACGAGAACATCTCGGAAGCCGTGTCAAAACGCCCGCCTGAGCCAGGCCATTTTGCCGTTTCCGACCAGAAGGTCGACGCGGTCTCGGACGCAGCCGCAGACAGTCCCTGTCCATATTTTTGAATTGTTCCATGTTCACGGAGCATGACGGATGCGCGGGCATTCCGATTGATCCGGCTCGATCCGAGGCAGAGCTTGCCGGGAACGGAGCCTGCGATTTTGGGCAGGCGACGATCGGAGAGGCCGCCCGATGCCGCCCGCCACCTCCTTCACCCGTCGCCGCTTTCTATCCTCCACCGGCTTGTTGGTCCTGATCGCATCGGTGCCCGGCGCCCGAGCCGCCGAGCATTCCGGCACCTTGCCCTGGAAGCCCTTCGCAGCCCTGCCGCCCGATCCTCTGCCCGGCGGGCGCTGGTATGTCCTGACGCCGGACGAGGCCCGCACCGTCGAGGCGATCGTCGATCGCCTGATCCCGGCCGACGAGCTCAGCATCGGCGGCAGGGAAGCGGGCTGTGCCAGCTTCATCGACCGCCAGCTCGCCGGCAGCTACGGCTCGTCGGAGCGGCTTTACATGCAAGGCCCCTTCACCGCCGGGCTGCCGACGCAGGGCTACCAGGGCGCCGAGACGCCGACCGGGCGCTATCGCGACGGGCTCGCGGCGCTGAACAAGCACACGCGCGCCACCCTCGGCGGCAAGGCCTTTTTCGAGCTCGCCGCCGCCGAGCAGGACCAGGTGCTCAAGGATTTCGAGGCCGGCAAGGTCGACTACAAGCCCGCCGCGGGCTTCTTCAACCTCGTGCTGCAGAACACGATGGAAGGCTTCTTCGCCGACCCGATCTACGGGGGCAACAAGGACATGGCCGGCTGGAAGTTCATCGGCTTCCCCGGCGCGCGCTACGACTACCGCGACTACATCACGGCCCATAACAAGCCCTTCCCCCTGCCGCCCCTGTCGATCGCCGGGCGGCCGGAGTGGAAGACGGGCGACAAGTAAGGCGGGAGCTCGAGAGATGGCCCGGAAACTCCCCCGCAAGGATGTCGTCATCGTCGGGCTCGGCTGGACCGGCTCGATCCTGGCGCATGAACTCACCGATGCCGGCCTCGACGTCGTCGCGATCGAGCGCGGCCCATGGCGCGACACGGCGACCGATTTCAACGTCGCCTATGCGCCCGATGAGTTGCGCTACGCCGTGCGCAAGGACCTGTTCCTGCAGCCGGCGCAGGAAGCGATGACGATGCGCAACAGCACCGCGCAGACGGCACTGCCGATGCGCGATTACGGATCCTTCCTGCCCGGCACAGGCGTCGGCGGCGCCGGCACGCATTGGAACGGTCATACCTGGCGCTTCTTCCCGAGCGATTTCGCACTGAAGACCCACCTGACCGGGCGCTACGGCGAGGAACGGCTTTCCGGGCTCCAGATCCAGGACTGGGGCGTTAGCTACGACGAGCTGGAGAGCGCCTTCGACCGCTTCGAATATCTCTGCGGCATTTCCGGCAAGGCCGGGAACCTGAACGGCACGATCCAGCAGGGCGGCAACCCTTTCGAGGGGCCGCGCAAGCGCGAATACCCGCTGCCGCCGATGCAAATGACCTATGCACCCACCCTCTTCGCGGAAGCGGCGCGCTCCAGGGGCCTGCACCCCTTTCCGACACCCTCGGCCAATCTCTCCGGCGCCTATGTCAATCCGCTGGGCATCGCCATGGGCCAATGCACCGCCTGCGGCTTTTGCGAGCGCTTCGGCTGCGCCAACTACTCGAAGGCGAGCGCGCATACGACCATTCTGCCGGTGCTGATGCGCAAGTCGAATTTCGAGGCGCGCACCGAATGCGAAGTGCTCAAGATCAAACTCGCGGCCGACGGAAAAACAGCTTCCGGCGTCACCTATACCGACGTCAACGGCGCGACCTTCGAACAGCCGGCCGATCTCGTTCTGCTCAATGCCTACAGCCTGTTCAACGTCCGCCTGATGCTGCTCTCCGGCATCGGCAAGCCCTATGATCCTTCCAGTGGCGAAGGCGTGGTCGGGCGCAACTATTGTTACCAGACCAATGCCTCGGCGCAGGTCTTCTTCGAGGGCAGGTCCATGAACCCGTTCATCGCGGCCGGCGCGCTGGGCCAGACGGTGGACGACTATAATGGCGATTCCTTCGACCATGGCGCACTGAACTTCGTCGGCGGCGCCGGCATCAACTGCATCCCGACCAATGGCCGCCCGATTCAGTACCGCCCGGTGCCGCCCGGCACGCCGCGCTGGGGCTCTGCCTGGAAGAAGGCGACGAAACAGTACTACAACAACACGCTGGCCTTCTCGTCGCAGGGCTCCTCCTATGCGACGCGCGGCAACTATCTCGACCTCGACCCGACCTACAAGGATCGCTTCGGCCGGCCGCTGCTGCGCGTCACCTTCGATTTCCCCGACAACGACATCCGCATGTCGAACTGGGTCAGCGATCGCATGAAGGAGATCGCCGACGCGTTCGGCGGCAAGCAAGTCGTGGTCGGCAGGCAGCAGAAGGGCTGGAGCTCCGTGCCCTACCAGAGCACGCACAACACCGGCGGCGCGATCATGGGCACAGACCCGAAGACCAGCGCCGTCAACCGCCATCTCCAGAGCTGGGACGTGCCGAACGTCTTCGTCGTCGGCGCCTGCGCCTTCCCGCAGAATGCCGGCAAGAACCCGACCGGCCCGGTCGGCGCCCTCGCCTACTGGGCGGCGGATTCGATCCGGAACCACTACCTGAAGAACCCCGGCAAGCTGGTGGAAGCATGAAGAAGGCAGCGCTCCTCGCCGGCCTCGCGGCCGCAGCCATCGTCGGGACGAACGGCTTCGCCTCCGACCTGTTCGACCGCATCGACGCCGGCCGCTACAACGCGGTCCTGGCCGATTGCGCGGCCTGCCACACCAGGCCGGGCGGCAAGCCCTTCGCCGGCGGCGCGCCGCTGCAGACGCCTTTCGGCGCGCTGGTGCCCGCCAACATCACGCCGGATCCGGAAACCGGCATCGGCAGCTGGAGCTATGCCGATTTCCGCAACGCGCTGAAGACAGGCATCGGCAAGGACGGCAAGCGGCTCTATCCGGCGATGCCCTACCCGGCCTATGCGACGATGGCGGATGCCGACGTCGCCGATCTCTGGGCCTATTTCCAGAAGGTCGAGCCGGTGTCGAACCGCGTCGTCTCGAACCAGCTTCCCTTCCCGTTCAGCATCCGCGCCGCGATGATCGGCTGGAACCTGCTCAACTTCTCGCCGAAGGAGTTCCAGCCCGATCCGGCCAAGCCGGCCGAATGGAACCGCGGCGCCTATCTCGTCAACGGTCCCGCCCATTGCGGCACCTGCCATACGCCCAAGAACCTGACCGGCGCCGACAAGAGCGGCGAGTTCCTGCGCGGCGGCAATCTGCAGAACTGGTACGCGCCGAACCTCACCAGCGACCCGCACAAGGGGCTGGGGAACTGGTCGGGCGACGACATCGTCGCCTATCTCAAGACCGGCTCGAACCGTTTCGACATCGCATCGGGGCCGATGGCGGAGGCCATCCGCCACTCGACCAGCCTGTGGAACGACGCCGATCTCAAGGCGGTCGCGACCTATCTCAAGGACGTCAAGGGCAGCGACGCGGCGGCGCCCCAGCCGATCGCGGCGACGGAGCCGGCGATGACCGCCGGCAAGGCGATCTATCTCGACCGCTGCTCGGCCTGCCACGTCTCCACCGGCACGGGCGAGGCTTCGCTGTTCCCGACGCTGGCCAAGGCGCCGGTGGTCAACGGCACCGACCCGACCTCGCTGATCCGCGTCGTGCTGCAGGGCAGCCAGGCGGCCGGCACCCCCGCCAAGCCGACGACGCCCGCCATGCCTTCCTTCGGCTGGAACCTGAGCGACGCCGACGTCGCCAACGTCCTGACCTATGTCCGCAACAGCTGGGGCAACGCCGCCCCGCCGGTCACGGCCGGGCAGGTGAAGGACCTGCGGGTGGCGCTGACGCGGTAGATCGGGCGCAGCCTTGGAGGATCTGCCGCCGCGCGACCCGCCGATTTCGGCCAGGGAACGAAGGCATCTGACTGCGATCGGGCGGCTTGGCCTATGGCCGGGATTTCGACCGCGTACTGAAATGAAGCGCACTTCGTACGCTGCCCGGTTCAGGGCTTCATCAAATCCGACTCTGCGGGAAACCAGCCGGCCTTGCCGAGCGAGCCCGGCGTGGGGTGTCCCAGGCGCGCCTCGAGCCAGGGGGCGAGCCTTGCCAGGGCGGGCCCCTTCAAGCCACTTTCGATCCCCAGCCCGTCGAGCAGATAGACAAGGTCCTCGCTGGCGATGTTGCCGGTTGCTCCCGGCGCGAAGGGACAGCCGCCGATCCCGCCTGCGCTGGCGTCCAGCACCGTGACGCCCGATAGCAGGGCAGCATGCGCATTTGCGATCCCCATATTGCGGGTATCATGGAAATGTGCGCGCCAGACCATGCCCGCGACCGCAGCACGGGCGCCGTCGAACATCTCCGCGACCTGCCCTGGCGTTCCGGCACCGATCGTGTCCGCCAGGCCGATCTCGTCGGGAGCCATCCCGGCCACGGCCTTCACGATCGCCAGAACCTGCTCGCGCGGGACGAGCCCTTCGAAAGGACAGCCGAAAGCCGCCGCCACCAGCACGTTGCAGCGTCGCCCGGCCTCCTTGCCGACCACAGCGACGCGCTGCCAGGCCGCGATCGTGTCGGCAACAGAGCGGCCCTGATTGCGCAGGCTGAAGGTTTCGCTAGCGACAACCACATAAGTCAGCTCATGGCAGCCGGCCGCGACTGCTCGCTCCGCGCCGCGCGCATTGAGCACGAGCCCTGAAAAACTGACGCCGTCATGGCGTTGGTGCAGCCCGGACATGACCGCTTCGGCATCTGCCATCTGCGGCACCCGGCGGGGATCGACGAAGCTGGTGGCCTCGATCCGCTTGGCGCCGGCGGCGACCAGCTTGTCGATCAGGGCGAGCTTGTCCTGCGTCGAGACTGCAGCGGGTTCGTTCTGCAACCCGTCTCGCGGCGAGACCTCGACGATTTCGATGCGCTTGGGGAGAGGGCACGCCGCCGGGGTCATGCCAGCGCTCGTGACGAATTGCCGATTACGCGTCGTTGGCGCAGACCGGCCAGGGTTTCGCCGTCGAGGCCGAGCAGCCGCTCGAAGATCTCCTGGTTATGCTGCCCGAGTTCGGGGCCGACCGAATTCACGGTACCCGGCGTCTCCGACAGGCGCGGCGCGACATTCTGCATGCGCAGCTTGCCGAGCAGGGGGTGCGCCATTTCAATGATGGCCTTGCGGGCCTGGAAATGGGCGTCGGCCAGCATTTCCGGCGCCCGGAAAATGTCGCCGCGGGGTACGCCGGCATCATCCAGCAACGCACCGAGCTCTTCGCGCCCGAGCGTCGAAGTCCAGGCCGAGATCACGGCATCCAGTTCGGCCTGGCGCTCGCCGCGGGCGGTATGGGTGTCGTAGCGCGGATCGGTTCCGAGTTCGGCCCTGCCCATCGCGGCGCAAAGCCGCTTGAACACGCTGTCCTGGTTCGCGGCGATCAGAACGAAGGCGCCGTCCCGGGTCGGGTAGACATTCGAGGGAGCGACGAAGGGCAGGATCGCGCCCGTTCGTTCGCGGATATAGGCAGTCTGATCATACTCCGTGATCAGGCTTTCCATCACCGCCAGCACCGCTTCGTAGATGGCGCTGTCGACGACTTGGCCACGGCCGATGCGGTCACGCGCATGCAGGGCCATCAGCCCGCCGAGGCAGGCGAAGGTCGCAGCCAGCGTATCGCCGATCGAGATCCCCATTCGGCTCGGCGGCGCCGAGGGGTCGCCCACGACATAGCGCAACCCGCCCATGGCCTCGCCGATCGAGCCATAGCCCGCCTTGCCGGCATAAGGGCCGGTCTGGCCGAAGCCCGAGACCCGGATCATCACGAGCCGAGGATTGATCTTCGCCAGCTCCTCGTAGCCGAGCCCCCATTTCTCCATCGTGCCGGGCCGGAAGTTTTCGAGCAGGATGTCGGACTTCGCGACGAGGCGGCGCACGAGATCCTGGCCTTCGGGCGTGCGCGCATTGATCTCGACCGATTTCTTGTTGCGCGCGACGACCGGCCACCACAGCGAAACCCCCTGCGGCTTTTCCCGCCCCCATTCGCGCATGGGATCGCCAACGCCCGGCTGCTCGAGCTTGATCACCTCGGCACCGAAATCGGCCAGCAACTGGCCGCAGAACGGGCCTGCGATGAGCTGTCCCATCTCGATCACGCGCAGGTCGGATAATGGACCCGACCTCTGGGGTTGCTCGAAGGCGGTGTCGGCCGGCATGGCTGCTCCCTGATGCGCTGCGGCTGGATCCGATGCAAAGCGCAGGCTTCATCTTGTATCGTGCTCTGGCGCTCGGGACAAGATAGTTGTGTACAATGATTGCCGGGAGGCGTAGGTTCCGTACGCTGATCAGGCAGTCCGTGTAGAAATTATCGCGCAAAGCCATGTTATTGCAGCGTGATGATGTTATCGGCCTGGGTCAGCGCAGCAGCCTTGTACACAATGTCCAGAGAGATGGGCGGGAGCGAAAGATGGCCGGCACGGCGCAGTGGGTTCGAATTCCGAAAATCGTCTCGTTCGCCGACGATGCCAAATTCACCGAGACATACGGCTTCGCCGGCGCCTCGGGACAGGTGCATCTCGAGGGCCAATATTTCCGCGAGCCGAATTCGCCGCGGCGCGCGCTCTTTATATTCATGCACCCGTAATCGACCCTGAACCTGATGCCGATGCCCTCGGCGCTGGCCGCCGCCGGGCTGCATGTGCTGTGTGCCGCAAGTCGCTACCCCAAGAACGACAGCGGCCTGATCATGGAGAAGGTCGCCCTCGACATGGCCGCCTGGATCCGTGATGCGCGCGAAAACGAGGGCTATGAAAAGGTCGTGCTTGTCGGCTGGTCCGGCGGCGGCTCGCTGTCGCTGTTCTATGGCGCGCAGGCCGAGAGCCCGACCGTGGCGCAGACGCCGGCAGGCGATCCTGTCGACCTCAAGGCCGCGCATCTGCCGCGCCCCGACGGGATCATCTTCATTGCCGCGCATCTGTCCCGCGCGGAAACGCTGACCGAATGGCTCGACCCATCCGTGCTCGATGAGCGCAATCCCGACAAGCGCGATCGCGAGCTCGACATCTATGCCGAGGATTGCCCGTACAAGCCGCCCTTCTCGGCGGAATTCGTCTCCCGCTTTCGGGAGGCGCAGCGCGCGCGCAATGCCCGCATCACCGGCTGGTGCCTGGAAACGCTTAGTGAGCTCGGCAAGCGTGGCGGCGCCGAGCGCGAGCGGGCTTTCGTCGTGCAGCGCACGATGTGCGATGTGCGCTGGATCGACGCCGCGGTCGACCCCAACGGCCGCCGTCCGAACTGGTGCTATCTCGGCGATCCACGCACGGTCAACGTCGCGCCGGTCGGGCTTGCCCGATATTCTTCGCTGCGCTCATGGCTCAGCCAGTGGAGTTTTACGCACTCCAACGCCAAGGGCTCGGTCAATGCCGGCCGCATCAAGGCGACGCCGGTCCTGCAGATCGAGAACATGGCCGACGACGCCGTGCCGGCGTCCCACAACCCGCTGATCAGCGAAAACCTGGCGACGCGCGACAAGGAATATGTCCGGATCGCCGGGGCGACGCATTACTATGTCAATCAGCCCGAGCAGCTCCGGCAGTGCATCGACACCATTCTGGATTGGAGCAGGCGGCATGGCGTGACGGCCTGACCCGGCGGCACATCGATTGGCCTCGCTTTCAGCCTGTGTGCGGCACTATGATCGTGCCGGATACACGCGAGCCGGCAATGGTGCGTCGATAAACAAAGCGCCATTGTTGTGCACAATGATGGGCAGGCCATGGATGCAATGACGCCGAAAAGCCGGGCGGCCGATGTCGCTTATGAGCGCATCCGCAAGGATCTCGTCGCCGGGCGCTGGCCGAGCGGCACCCATTTGCGCGAGGCGGAGGTCGCCGCGGAGCTTGGCATGAGTCGAACGCCCGTGCGCGAGGCGATCCGCCGCCTCTCGGCGGAAGCGGTGCTGCATTTCGAGCCGCATCTGGGCGCGAAGGTGCCGGGGTGGACGCCGCGCGACCTCGAGGAAATCTTCTCTCTCCGCCTGAATCTCGAAGGGCTTGCTGCCGAGCTCGCGGCGCAGAATGCGACCATTGCGCAAATCGCGAAGCTTGACCGCCTTGCCCATGACATGGCGGAAATCGCGACGCAGGGTGAGGCGCAGCTCGGGAAATTGGCCGAATTCAACGCCGCGTTTCACCGCGCGATCATCGAGAGCTCCGGCAACAGCCGGCTGGAACGGCTGGTCGAACTGGTGACGGAGCTCCCCCTGGTTGTCCGGACCTTCGCCCATTACGACGCAAGGGCCATGCGCCGCAGCGTCTCGCATCATTTCGAGTTGGTCGACGCGATCCGCGCCAAGGACGGCGACTGGGCACGCGCTGTCATGGAGGCGCATCTGCGCGCTGGCCGCGAGGTCATGCTGAAGGGCCTGATGCAGGACTGAAGGGCGCGCCATCGCGCCGGCGCACCATGCCGCGTGTCGGAGCCGGGCTCGCTCGATCGCTTTTATTGTATACAATGAATTGACTTGCTCGAAAAGCTGCTGCAGGATGCTCCCGCGAAAAGCAATAACGGCGCAAGCCGGCGGGAGGAGATCATGCAGAAATTCGCCATCGTCGCATTTGCTGGGCTGACGGCCCTCGCGGTCCAGGCCGCGGGCGCTACGGAGCCGGTCAGGCTCGCCTTTGTCGACCCGTTGTCGGGCCCTCTCGCGAGCTCGGGGCAGCTCGGGCTGAACCACTACCGGTTCGCCGCCGACGAGATCAACGCCAAGGGCGGCGTGCTCGGCGGTCGCAAGCTCGAGATCGTGCCGTTCGACAGCAAGGCCAGCCCGCAGGAGGCCATTCTGATTCTCAAGCGGCTCGCCGATGAGGGCTTCCATTTCGTCAGCCAGGGCAACAGCTCTGCGGTGGCCGCCGCGATCGTCGACGCCGTCGACAAGAACAACGCCCGCGATCCCGCCAAGACGATGGTCTATCTCAACTATTCCGCCGTCGATCCCGCGTTGACCAACGACAAATGTTCGTATTGGCATTTCCGCTTCGATTCCGAGGTGGATATGAAGACGGCGGCGATGACCGAGTTCATGGCGCGCAACGCCGCGCTCAAGAAGGTCTATCTGATCAACCAGGACTACTCGTTCGGCCGAGCCGTCGGCGAGGCCTCGCGCAAGATGCTGGGCCAGAAGCGCGCCGACATCGAGATCGTCGGGGACGAGTACCACCCGCTGGTCAAGATCAAAGATTTTGCGCCTTATATCGCCAAGATCAAGGCATCGGGCGCCCAGGCCGTGATGACCGGCAATTTTGGCGCTGACCTGACCCTCCTCGTCAAGGCCGCCAAGGATGCGGGCCTGGAGGTGGATTGGTACACCTATTATTCGAGCCTTCTCGGTGCCGTGACGGCGATCGGCGATGCCGGGGTCGACCGTGTCTACGAACTCACCGAGTGGCATGAGAACATCGACAATCCCGAGCTGTCGGCCTTCGCCGATGCCTACAAGGCGCAGCTCAAGGACGACTGGCGCTACATGCGCGTGCGCACCATGCTCAACATGTTCGCGCAGGCGCTCGACAAGGCCGGCAGCGATGACCCGCGCAAGGTCGCGGCGGCCCTCGACAACGCCACCTATAAGAGCCCGCTGGGCGACGTCGTGATGCAGGCCGAGAACCACCAGCTGCTGCAGCCGCAATATGTCACGGTGCTCGCGCGCGGCGGGAAGCATGATCTGGAAGGCACCGGGATCGGCCGCAAGACCGTTGCCGCCTTCACGGCCGGGCAAACGGAGCTTCCGACGACCTGCAAGATGAAGAGGCCGGACTGACGGCGTCTGCCGGCTCCCATTGCGGATTGACGGAGACGCTGGCTGATGACGGGATTGCTCGCCTTGTCGCTGCTCAACGGGCTGGCTTACGGCCTGTTGCTTTTCCTGCTGAGCAGCGGCCTGACCCTGATCTTCAGTATGATGGGTGTGCTGAACTTCGCTCACGCCAGCTTCTACATGCTGGGGGCTTATCTCGCTTATCAGATCTCGCAGGTCACGGGCTTCTGGGTGGGGCTGGTGCTCGCGCCCCTGGCGGTCGCCGCCCTCGGCGCGCTGGTCGAGCGCTACGGGCTGCGACAGGTCCATAGGCACGGCCATGTCGCCGAGTTGCTCTTCACCTTCGGTCTCGCCTTCCTGATCGAGGAGATCGTGCAGCTGGTCTGGGGGCGCGCCGCGGTCGAATTTCCGCTGCCCGCGCCGTTGCGCGAACCGCTGTTCATGCTCGGCGGCATCGCCTACCCGGTCTATCGCGTCTTCATGATGGCCGTCGCGGTCGGTTGCTTCCTGGCGCTGCTGGCCTTGCTGAAGCGCACCCGCGTCGGGCTCGTCGTACAGGCCGCGCTGACGCATCCGCGCATGGTTGGCATGCTGGGCCACAACGTCCCGCTCGTCTTCATGAGCGTCTTTGCCGTCGGCGCAGGGCTGGCCGGGCTTGCCGGAGTGATCGGCGGCTCGGCGCTCGTCACCGAGCCGGCCATGGCGCGCGAACTGGGGCCCATCGTCTTCGTCGTCGTGGTCGTCGGCGGATTGGGGTCGATCGGCGGCGCCTTCATCGCCTCGCTGGCGATCGGCGTTCTCCAGACGCTCGCGATCGGCTTTGACGTACCGCTTGGCGACGCGCTGGCATCGCTCGGCGTCGCCACGAGCAAGTCCGGCAATCTGGCGGAACTCTGGTCGGTGACCCTGGCGCAGATCGCGCCGCTGCTCCCCTATCTGCTGCTGATCCTGGTCCTTATCGTAAGGCCGCGCGGCATCGCCGGAAGGCGCGACCTGTGATCTGGCGGACGCTTCTGGGACTGGCCGCTCTCGGATTGCTGGCGACATTGCCGGCCTGGCTCGGCTCGAGCTACGCCACGACGATCCTGTGCCAGATCGGCATCGCGATCGTCTTCGCGCTCTCCTACAACCTGCTGATGGGCGAAACGGGCATGCTCTCGTTCGGCCACGCCGTCTATTTCGGCACGGGAGCCTATTCGGTCGTTCACTTGATGCGCGCCGTGAACGAGGGGGCATTGGCCGTCCCGATCGCGCTTCTGCCTCTGGCGGGCGGGTTGGTTGCCCTGGTTGTCGCCGGCCTCATCGGGCTGGTCGTCATGCGGCGCTCGGGCATCGCCTTCGCGATGATCACCCTGGGTCTCGGCGAGGTCGCCGTTTCCGTCGCCCAGATGTTCAAGGGTCCCTTCGGCGGCGAATCCGGGATCGCGGCGGACCGGGTCGCCGGCCCGACCCTGGCCGGCCTGACCTTCGGGCCTCAGCGCGAACTCTACTGGCTCGTGCTGGGCTGGACGCTGATCGCGATGCTGGCGATGTACGCGCTGACACGCACGCCGCTCGGCCGGATCGCCAATGCGGTGCGCGACAATGCCGAGCGGGTCTCCTATCTGCAGTTCGATCCGCATGTGGTGCGGCTGATCATGTACTGCGCGGCGGGCCTGTTTGCCGGCATCGCGGGCGGATTGGCGGCGATCGTCTATGAGATCGTCACCGTCGAGGCCCTCTCGCTGGCGACCTCCTCGAATGTGGTGCTGATGAGCTTCATCGGCGGCACCGGCCATTTCCTGGGCCCCGCGATGGGCGCGGCCCTGGTCACCTGGCTGCAATCGGCGCTCAGCAGCTACAGCGACGCCTGGCTGTTCTATTACGGCGTCTTCTTCATCCTGACGGTGGTCTATACGCCGGTCGGGCTGGCCGGGTTGTTGAAGCATGCCTTCAGCGAAGCGGCCGCAGGACGCGGCGCCATACTGCTCGCGCGCGGTCTTGCCGCGATCCTGCGCGCGCTGCCCCTGCTCGTCGGAGCGATCCTGCTCACCGAGCTCTGCTATCGCATCTCGAGCGTCAGCACGCGTGGACGCAGCCTCACCGTGGCGGGATGGCGAATCGACGCTGGATCGCCATTGGCCTGGGTTGCCGCGATCGCGCTGATTGTCATCGGCGTCTGGCTCCTGCGGCAGCTCAGGCGCACCCGAGCCGCCCGGGAGCCCGTGCGGGAGGTGCGGTTATGACGGTCGCCCTGCGCCTCACCGGTGTCGCCAAATCCTTCGACCAGCTCTCGATCATCGCCGGTATCGATCTCGCCATCCCTGCTGGCGAGCGCCACGCCCTCATCGGCCCCAATGGCGCTGGCAAGTCGACCCTGTTCAACCTGATCAGCGGCCGCCTTCCTGTCAGCGCCGGTGTGGTCGAGCTGTTTGGCATCGAAATTCAGAACCGCGCGCCACATCGCGTCGCGCGTCTAGGCCTTTCGCGCAGCTTCCAGATCACCAACCTGTTTGCACGGCTGACGGTGCTCGAGACGCTGGAGGCCGCGCTGCTCTGGCCTGCCGGCATCCGCTACAGCCTGTTTCGCCGCATGAACGGCATATCCTCGGTGCGCGACAGGGCAAGGCAGCTCGCCGACGAACTCGGGCTGGCCTCGGTGCTGCATGTAGCGTCGGCGGAGCTTGCCTACGCCGATCAACGCGCCCTTGAGATCGGCGTCGCAGCCGCGGGCGATGCAAAGGTCGTCCTTCTCGACGAGCCCACCGCGGGCATGAGCCGCAGCGAGACCCAGCGCACCGTGGCGTTGATCCGCCGGATCACGGAAGGGCGCACCCTCGTCATGGTCGAGCACGACATGGGCGTCGTCTTCGACCTCGCTGACCGCATCTCGGTGCTGGCGCGCGGCAGGATCCTGATCTCGGCCGCGCCGGATGTCGTACGCGCCGATCCCGCCGTGCGCGAGGCCTATCTCGGGGCGATCGAGGAGACCGCGCGATGCTGAGCGTACGCGGTCTTCACGCCTGGTATGGCAAGAGTCATATCCTCCAGGGCGTCGAACTCGATGTCGCCGCCGGCGAGATCGTTACCCTGCTCGGTCGCAACGGTGTCGGCCGCTCGACCACGGTCAAGGCGATCATGGGCGATGTCGAGCGCAGGGGCGAAATCCGCTTCCAAGGCGAGCGCATCGACACGCTGCAGGCTCACCAGATCGCCCATCGCGGCATCGGTTGCGTTCCCGAGGACCGGCAGGTGTTTCCGACGCTGACGGTGAGGCAAAACCTCCTGCTCGGCTTCAGGACCAAGGCCAGGCCGGGCCGCTGGACGATCGCCGATGCATTCTCGCTCTTCCCACGCCTCGAGGAGCGCGCCGACACTCTGGCGGGCGCCCTGTCGGGCGGCGAACAGCAACTGCTTTCCATGACACGCACGCTGATGGGTGACCCCGATCTGGTCCTGATCGACGAGCCGACGGAGGGGCTAGCCCCGATGATGGTGGATCAGGTGCGCGGCCTGATCCTCGAGATCGCGCGGCGGGGTAGCTCCATTCTCCTCGTCGAACAGAAGCTGACCATCGCGCTCAAGGTCGCAGACCGCGCTCTGGTCATGGGTCATGGCCGCATCGTCTTCGACGGCAAGCCGTCCGAGATCGAGACCAACGATCAGGTGCGGCGAGAATTCCTGGAGGTATGAGATGAAACTCGATTGCACGGGGCGTCGCGTACTGGTCACGGCGGCTGCCAGCGGCATTGGCGCCGAGATCGCCAAGGGGCTCGCAGCTGCGGGAGCTCGGGTTCACGTCTGCGACATCGATGAGGACCGGATCGCAGCCTTCACCCGGTCGGCGCCGGGGATTTCCGCGAGTGTGGCCGATGTCTCGAAGGAAGACGATGTCGCACGCCTGGTCCAGGATGCATCCCGAGCGATGGGTGGCATCGACAGTCTCATCAATAATGCCGGTGTCGCGGGTCCAACCTCCGCGATCGAGGATATCGGCTTCTCTGACTGGCTTTCGACCTACGCCGTCAATGTCAACGGCACGTTTCTGTGTACGCGCGCCGTCGTGCCGCTCCTGAAGGCGGCGGGCGGTGGATCGATCGTTAACATGGCGTCGGTTGCCGGGCGCCTCGGCTATCCGCTGCGCTCCGCCTATTCCTCATCGAAATGGGCGGTGGTCGGGCTGACAAAGACCCTGGCGATGGAACTCGGCCCATCCGACATCCGCGTCAATGCGATCCTGCCCGGCATGGTAGAGGGCCCACGTCTGAACCAGGTGATCGCGGCGCGGGCGCTTGCCAAGTCGAAAAGCGAGGCGGAAGTCGAGGCAGAGTTTCTTTCGGCGGTTTCGCTGCGTCGGGCCGTCACAGTCCAGGAGGTTGCGGCGATGGTCATCTATCTGCTCTCGCCCATCGGCCGAAGCGTCAGCGGACAGGCCATCAGCCTCGACGGCAATGTCGAAGTCGCCCGGTAACCCTACAGAGAATGCCCTAAGTGAACCGGCTCCGACGCCCCGGTCTCGGGGCCTGCCCTCGGCCTGTGCGGTGCACGAAAATATCACCCGGCAGATAGCATATTAGGATGTGGCGCCTTGCCCCGTCCCCCGGCCCGTCCGGGTCCACACTGCTATGGGGTTGCGCATGCAGCGTCTTCGTTTTCTCACCTCGCGTACGGGCGACTTCGCCGCTCTCATCACGGCCGTCGCCGCGATGAGAAACGTCCTGCCGAGTCACGACTAGCGAGCGCGCAAATTCTAACGATCCGGGCCGGGTCGAAACTCGACTGAAAATGGGGTCCATCTTCAGGCAAACGCTGGGGGCGACCCGAATTTTCCGGCCCATCTTTTCCAGCGATTTCAATAGTTATGGCACCTTCAGAAAGGTGGCGCTCCCTAGGGGATGGGCCATTTTTGGGCCTTACTGCTGAGAAATCAGATACTTGGACATGACGGTCACGAGCTGCTGTGTAACACTCCTGTGTTACATTGGTCACGCGATTTCTGCACCCTCCCCCGCTATCCGCCGCACATGATCGTCGTACCCATGGTTGCGGTGCCGAAGAGGCTCTCCGCTGACCATCGTTCACCCCAGCGAACCTCAGACGTTCACTGTGGCGAACCTCAGACGTTCACCCCAGCGAACCCCCTATTAGAGGAACACCTAGAAGAACAGGTTAGGGGAGCACTACGGCCGGCTGGCGCCGACCGGCGTCCGGGTTCCTCGGAAGACAGCTCGATCCCGGTCGCCTCGAAAAAACCCGAGGTCCGCATCCGGACCCGACCGACCCGGATCGAACCGGAAATCCCGACCCCGACCCCGGCCCGGCCTTGATCGCCCTATTTCACATCTCCACAAGTAAAAGAGACTGTCTTTGTCAAGTAGAGTGGTGCTCCACCCTCGTCAATCGCTAGGGGAGTTGCGCTGTTGTGCCTGCCGTGCTTTACTGTTTCCAGTGAACACAGTAGGAGCCTCTCCATGATCGGAAGCAAACAGGTCTCTGTGACGCTGTCGCCAAGCGTCATCGCCGAGGTCGACAAGATGGCGTTCGCCCGCCGTATGAGTGGAATGACCGGGAAGGCCAGCCGGAGCGCGGTCATCGCCGACGCGGTTGCTTCGATCATCGACGCAAGCGTGCAACCGGGTGCAACGGAAAAGAAGTCGTAGCAACCCGAAGCCGAGCACAACTTTGCAACCCGGTACAAAAACTATCAGCCGTACCAATTGCGGGAGGACACCAAAATGATCCACGTCGGACTAGTCAACCCAAGCCCATCGGATGCTTCCGAAGACAAGCGCGCCCGCAAGACCACCGTCACTCCGGCCAATGCCTTCGCTGACCGGAACGCGCGCCCGTTCCTCGACTTCGACAAGTCCGGCCCGGCCGCCCAGTCGTCCGGCATGAACGGCAGCGCCTTCGACCTCTACGCCCCGTCGTGGAAAGCCGAGATGGCCAAAAAGGCCGACAACGACGCGCGTGCCGACAAGCTCCTCCCGGCTGTCCGCCAGCTCGCCCAGTCGCACGGCCTCGACCTCGAAGCCCTCGAAGTCATCAACCTGATCCACCGGGGCGCCACCGTCATGCGCGGCAATCCCGTGCAGGTGTTCCGGTCGGACATCGCCCGCGCCACCGGCCTGCCGGTCTCGAAGGTGGACGACATCGTCCGGGAGGCGGTTACCAAGGGCCTGCTCTCCGAGCGCAACAATTCGTATTGGGTCAGCCGGCTCTAACCCCAGATCGACGGCGAGGTCCCCCCTCTGCTTGCCCCGCCGTCGTCGCCCGGAACTTTGGCTGGTTCACCGGGCGCGGAGCGAGATCGGACACCCCCCGGTCTCGCTCTTTCCTTCTCAGCCCCCCGGATCGCATCATGCTCGACACCCTCACCACCGCTGCCACGATCTTCCTCGGCCTCGCCCTCTACATCAGCGCCGGCCGCGCCCATTGGCAGCTCATGGCTCGGATCGACGCCGCCGCGCATCCCGATGCTTGTGAGTTCCGGTCCGGGCTCGCTCGCGGCTACTGGCTCTCTCACGCCTTCCGCTGGGCTTTCATTCTGTTCTGGCCGCTCTGGGTCGCCGCCGGCTTCGTGCTGGCCGCAACCCAGCGGCCCCGCTAACGCCGGGAGCCCTGCCATGCTGAAACGTGTCCACCTCTACGGCGAGATGGCCGAGCGGTTCGGCCCGGAGTTCATGCTGGATGTCGGCAGCCTCCGGGATGTCGCACGGGCGCTGGGTGTCCAGCTCGACGGCTTCCGGCAGTATATCGCCGAGGGCCTGTTCCGCGTCGTCGCCGGCCCGTCGCTCAATGACGGTATCGAGCTGGGCGAGGACCAGATTGAGTTCAACGTCGGCAACCGTGACATCCACATCGTGCCCGTGGTCAAGGGCGCCAAGCGTGGTGGCCTCGGCAAGGTCATCGCCGGGGTGCTCCTCATGGCCGTCGCGTGGTGGATCGCACCGGCCCTCATTCCCGCCGGCTTCATGGGCAGCACGGGCAGCCTCACCATCCTCGGCTTCAACGCGAACTCCGTCGCCATGTTCGGCGTTGCCATGGCGCTCTCCGGGGCATCTCAGATGCTCACGCCCAAACAGAAGAAGCAGCAGAACACTTCGCCGGAGGAGAAGCCCTCCTTCGTCTTCAATAGCGCCGTCAACACCACTGAGCAGGGCGGGTGCGTCCCGCTGATCTACGGCCGCGTCATGGTCGGCTCCACCGTCGTCTCAGCCGGGTTGAGCACCGACGACGTTCCAGTGTGACCCCAATTTCACATCCGGTTGCAGATGTGAAGCATAGGCAGGAGAGCGACTATGACGATTTACGCCCCCAACCCGGCAGCATGTGTGAGCAGGCTCCGCGATGCCCTCGGCCCCGTCGCCGACAAGCTGCGCCGGAAGGGCGCCACGGTCGAATTTCTGGATCAGGGAGGCCCCATCACGCACACCATCGTCATGATGGTCACGATGCGCTTCCCGCTCCCCGAGGCGGTGGCCGCAACGATGAGGCTCAAGGAGTTCGCCGAACGCAGTGGGGGCGTAGTCTACGGCACCCTGCTGACCACTGAGCAGACGGACGTTCCCGAAGGGGAGTATCGCGTCGCCCTCTCGCACACCGTAATGAAGCGCCGCGCCGCCTGACCATGTGCCATGTCTTCCCGCCCCCCCTCCATAGCCGGCCACCCTGATCGCGATCAGATTGACGCTTTGCTTGATGCTGGCGCCTCGCTGCGCAGCATCGCCCTCACCCACGGCATCAGCAAGACAACGCTCATCCGATATCGGGATAGCCGACAGCCCCAAGCTGACGCCGCACCCAGCGTCCGGGTCCGCACCCGGCCCGCCCCCCAGCCGCAGGACGAGCCTGACGACGACGCCACGGAAGCCCCGCCCTGCGCCCCGGAAGAATGCGACCACCTCACGCCGACAGAGGCAAGGCTTCGGGATGTCGCGCAACTCCTCGTCCAAGGTTACAGCCGGGAAGAGATTGCCGCTCGCTATCGCGTCACCGCCGGCACCGTGACGGACTGGCACCGCAAGATAAAGGCGAACGGCACTGCGCTGGTCCATACCGTCACGGCCGAGAACATCGTCGCCACCTTGCTCGCCAACAGCCAACAGCGAAGCGCCATGCTGGCGAGGATCGCCCATAGGGCCGAGATATCCGCGCCCCGCGTCGCTATCGCAGCGACAGACGGCTTGAGGAAAGAGGACCAGCACATTGCAGCCATGGCGGACACCTTGGGCGTTCTGGACCGCTTTCCGGCGCAAGGGAGAGACGAGCAGGAGGACCCCGACAGCCTGCCCAACCTGTTCAGGGAGGTGGTCAGGCAGCTCGGCCCGGCGATCCGTGGCGAAGCGTGCGACGACGACGGCTCCGCGCTCGATCTCACCGACATCGCCGAAAGCCTCGTGGACCATGGCGAAGCAGAGCCCGCACCCTGACCCGAGCAGCCCCGACTATCCGCGCATTTCAGAGTGGATCGGATCAGCGGTCCGGGGTGGACCATGTGGACCGGACCAAAAGCTAGGTGACTGCCGCCCCTCCCTTATGCTCAACGTGCGAGCGCTAGGGAGGGCCTTTCCATGTTTCGTGTTGCCATCATCGTTGCTGCCGCTGCGCTCGCCGGCTGCCAGACCCAGACAGCCGGCACTGCCACGCCGGGAGGGTCATATCCTACGGTTCAGCGTATCGACGGGCGCCGGGCCGCGACACATCCGGAGATCATCCCGATTTTCAAGCAAGACACCACGATCTGCTCCGGCGAGGCGAACAAGGCCGCTGCTTCGGCGCCTCTGACCCATCGCGGCCTCGATCTCACCAGCAATCTGATGGCCGACAAGGTCGAAAGCGACCAGCGCAAATACATCGAGCGCGTCTATCTCGGTTGCATGGCTGCCCGTGGGTACGAGCGCTCGGACAATCAAGCCACGGTCAAGGTCACCTACTGACCGCCAAAGCCGTGCGCCGGAAGGCCCGTAGTACCCGCACCGTGATGTCGTGGCGGACGATGTCGTCGTCCCTCCCGAGTGAAGGGAGGGTGCGCGGCCGATCAACTCGCCGACGCGGCCTTATGGTCTTTCAGGACCCGCGCCACCGCGACATGAGAGATGGCATGCCCCTTCGCTTGAAGGGCTTCGGCGATGCGACGCAGGGACGCCCTCGCCTCGCGCATCGCGACCGCCTGATGGATGGCCTCTTGCTCGGCCTCATGCGGCACAAGCACGGCCTCACCGTCGACGTTGTCGAGCCGATAGCCGAACGGCACCGACCCGCCGAGGAAGCGGCCACGGCTCTTTTGGTCCCGCTTCATATCCACAACGCGCTCCCTGATCCTGTCGCGCTCGGCCTCAGCCACGGCCGACAGGATCGTGAAGACGAGCTTGGATATGCCATTACTGGTCACGTCGCCGCCGAGGTCGAGCATGTGCAGCGACACGCCCTTGCCCTTGAGCATCACGAGCACGCCCATCGCATCGAGAGCCGACCGGAACATGCGGTCCAGCTTTGGCGTCACAACCACGTCGCCGGGCTTCACCGCCGCCAGCAGCTTCGCACCTTCGGGACGCTCGCTAATGGGCTTCGAACCGGAGACGCCGCGCTCGACGAAGACACGATCAAGCGTCATGTCGTGTTGAAGGCAGTAGCCGCTAATCTGGCGTTGCTGGTGGTCGAGGCTTTCTCCCTCCTCCGCCTGCCGATCCGTCGAGACCCGAACGTATCCGTAAACCGCCATGCCGTCCCCCTGTAATGCTGTAATGCTGTAGTACAGTAGGAGGTTCTTGTAAAGCTCCTTTAGCAGCATAACAAAGAGGGGGTGCAACCGAGGCCAAAGCCGGCCCTACCTCTTGCGCGGCACCCATCCGACCGGCGCCTTCCGCACCCTCGTCGTGTGGAGATGCGACAGGTCTACCGGCACCTTCACCTTGGCGATCTCCTCCGCCAGCCGCGCCACCGAATGCCCGGCCCCATAACTCCGGCCGACGCTCTTCCCGGCAGCGTGCCCCGTCAGTGCGTCATGCACGTCTTCTGAAATTCCCGCGTCTCGGCACATGTCTTTGAACAGGTGCCGGAAGGAATGGAACACCTTCGCCTTGTCGGCGATGCTGATGGGCTCCCGGCGCAGATAGTTCCCGAACCATTGCGACCATGCCGCCGTCTGCGCCCGGCCCTCGGCTGACCCCAGCGACGGCCACAACGTCGTCTCGGCCCCGCCTGCCTCTCTGCGTTGCTCGACATAGGCAAGGAAGCCCATCAGCCGCAGCTCCGGATGGATCGGCACCTTGCGGATGCTTGTTCGGGTCTTCACCTTCCGGCCGCCGGACGTGCCGATGTTGATAAATGGGATGCCGCCATCGTCGGTTTGCACGTCGCAGGCCCGGAGCTGCCCCAGCTCGGAAAGGCGAGCGCCCGTGAACAGTGCCAGCAGAGGCAGCCAGTATTGCGCCTCGCCCTGCCCGCCCTCCTGACGCTTCCCCTGCCCATGCACCGGCCCATCAACGAAGATGCGCCGGAGATCGTCAGAGCTGAACGGCTCGCGGTCTCGCTCCTCGTTGTCGTCCTCTTAGATCCGGGCGGCCGGGAAATGGTTCGGCCACCCGGCGGCCTCTTCAAGCTGGCTCCGCTTCCGGGCATCCTCGACAATCGCGGCGAGAAGCTGAGAGGTCTTGTTGATCGTGGCCGGCGCCCTCGTCGGAAACCCGCTCAAGTCCTCCCGGAGCAGTTCCGGCAGGGCGAGCTTCGCCAGCTTCTTCGGCAGCCGTGCGGGCATCGCCGAGATGGCGGCGGCGAACTCCTGAACCCGCTTCTTGGTGATCTCGCCGACGCGGATATCCCCGTGCAGCTCAGTGAACCGTTTGACGGCGCTCGCGGCCTCCATAGCGGTCAGCTCGCGGGGCTTGCGGCTGCCCCGGAGGCCGCCGCCTTCCTTCCATGCCGCCAGCGCCTCAGAGAGCAGCGGCCCCAGCTTGTCGGTGGCCTCCGCAAGGTTGAACTCCCCAGCGAACAGAGGATCGGCCGGCGTGAACGCCTCGCCCTTCAACTCAGCCAAGGCAAGGCGGCTGCCCTCGACACTGCCGCGCCGTACCAAGTCCAGCAGCGCCCCGTATTGCTCTGCGGTCCGGTCTACGTCGACCGTGGGGAGGTGCCGCACGATGGTGCCGACCTTGCTCCGGGTGCTCGGCCATCCGGCCCTGAGCAGGATATGGTCAGTGGTGCTCTGAACCCGCTCGTTGCCCTCTTCGTCCCGGCGGTCCGCCACGTGAGAAAGGGTGTCGTTCCACCCGGCGACCAACTCATCGCGGTCTTCGCCGTCGACAGGCAGGATGACAGCGGCAGGCCGCAGCACGTCCCGGTAATAGCCCGTCACCAGCCGTTCCAACTCGGCCCGGCTCAGCTTGGATATGTCCCTGCCCACTGCCTTGTCGGCGAGGGCCTGTTCAGCCTTGCCGGTGCGGCGCAGCTCATCGAAAGTCGTTTCCAGCTCGCCGAGCTTGATGTTCCGCAGCTTGCGGGCCTCGACACGGCTCTTCGTCTTGAGACTGACGAGCACCTTCGCAGCGCCGAACGCCGCCGCGACATCCGCCGGAACGCGCATGTTCAGGTAGAAGACACCGCCCTTGCCGCGCTGGTGCAGATAGGCATCCGCAGGCACGATTTCCCCGCTCATGTGTAACACCGATGTGTAACAGTCTGAGCCAAGAAACCTATGACATCTCAGGAGGTTAAGCCATTCCAATGGCTTAGGCCGACTTTGGCGCTCCCTAGGGGACTCGAACCCCTGTTTTCGCCGTGAGAGGGCGACGTCCTAGACCGCTAGACGAAGGGAGCAGCTCCAGCCGAGGGCGCCTATGTAGTCGCAGAGCCGCCCCGCCGCAACAGCTTTTTGCGGCACCGGGACATAAAGATGCCCCGCCGCTCCGACCCTTGCGGAAAAACCGCGCAAGACATCGACATATCCACCTCCCGCCGGGAAATCCCGGCCATCACGCCTCTCACCCCCTGCAGGCGGATGCCCGACGCTCACATCCGCGGTTGCCCTCGCGCGCGCGGCAGCCGATGCTGCTGCACCCCGCCGGAAAGGCGTCCGGCCGGGTTCGACGCTCGGGCAACGGCACGCGCATGACGGAGTGGCTCATCGAGACGCAAGACGAGGACGCTGCCCGCGACCACGGGCGCGCCCGGCTGCCGCGCCTCGCGGCGACGGGGCTCTGGCGCCGCTCCATGCGGCGCGGCCACGTCGCTCTCGCGGCCGGGCTGCGCGGGCTGGTCGGGATCGTCTATCCACCGACATGCATCGCCTGCCGGGCCGCGACCGGCGAGGCTCAGGCCCTCTGCCCGGCCTGCTGGAACGGCATCGGCTTCATCGAGCGCCCCTATTGCGAGCGCCTCGGCACGCCCTTCCCCGTCGATCTCGGCACCGGCCTCATGTCGCCGGCCGCGATCGCCGATCCGCCGGTCTTCGCCCGGGCGCGCGCCGTCTGCCGCTTCGAGGGCACGGCGCGCGACCTGGTCCATCGCCTGAAATACGGCGACCGCATCGAACTTTCGCTGACGCTCGGCCGGATGATGGCGCAGGCTGGCCGCGAACTCACCGCCGACGCCGATCTCGTCGTGCCGATCCCGCTGCACCGCACGCGGCTCTGGCGCCGGCGCTTCAACCAGGCCGCGGCGCTCGCCGGGGTGGTCGCCCGCACGGCCGGACTGCCGCTCGCTCCCGCGGCGATCGACCGCCTCCGGCGCACCCGCCCGCAGGTCGGCCTCACCCGGGCCCAGCGCGCCGACAACCTGCAAGGCGCCTTCCATGTGCCGGCGGCCGCCCGCGGAATCGTCGAAGGCCGGCGCATCCTCCTGGTCGACGACGTGCTGACCACGGGCGCGACAGCCAATGCCGCCGCCCGCGCCCTGCTGCGGGCAGGCGCGAGCGCCGTCGACGTGCTGACCTTCGCGCGGGTCGTGACGGATGGCCGCGAAGGCATTACATGAAGCCTCCCGCAACGAAAGAGCCCGCCATGCCGCCGGTCACGATCTACACCACGCCCTGGTGCCCCTATTGCAAGGCCGCCAAGGCGCTGCTGACGCGCAAGGGCGTGGCCTTCACCGAGATCGACGTCGACGGCAGGCCGCAGCTGCGCCAGGCGATGACGGCCCGCGCCGGCGGGCGCACCTCCGTGCCGCAGATCTTCATTGGCGAGACGCATGTCGGCGGCTCGGACGACATCCATGCGCTCGAGGCCCGCGGCGAGCTCGACAAGCTTCTCGCGGCCTGATGCCCGACGGCGATTGCCATGGCGGCCTCGCGCCACCATCTTGAGACGACATGATCCGCTACGCCCTCATCTGCGACAACGCCCATGAATTCGAGAGCTGGTTCCCGTCCTCGGCCGGCTTCGAGGATCAGCTGCGGCGCGGCTTCGTCACCTGTCCCGTCTGCGGCAGCGGCAAGGTCGAGCGTGCCATCATGGCGCCGAGCGTCGCCCGCAGCGATCGCGGCCCAAGACCGCCCGAGCCGGTGGCGGAGGTTGCCGCGCCGGCAGCTGCCCCGGCCCCGGTCGCGCTGATAAGCGAGAAGGAGAAGGCTTTTCGCGAGATGGTGAGCGCGCTGCACCGGCATGTCAGCGAGAACGCCGAGCATGTCGGCAAGCGCTTCGCCGAGGAGGCGTTGAAGATCCATCACGGCGAGACACAGGAGCGCGCCATCTACGGCGAGGCGACCTCCGAGGATGCCCGCATGCTGCATGAGGAGGGCGTCGCCTTCCTGCCGCTGCCGCGCCTGCCGGGTTCGGGAAACTAGGACCCGCCCCCTTCCGTTCCCGATCAACTTTCTGTTAAGGATTTCGCGGTTCCTTGCCGGAGACCGGTGCGCCGCCCTTCGGCAACCCATGGTCCCGAACCCAGGAGGTTGCCGCATGAAGCGGGCCGCGATCGCTGCGCATGGTCTTCGTTCCGGTGCCCTGCGCCGGCATCCCGGCAAGGCGATCCCGCTTCTGATCGTGCTGGTGGCACCGGCGCTCGGCGCCTGCAGCCTGTCCCCCGTCGAGACGGCCGCGACCTCTCCCGCCGCCGCTCCCGCGGCGAAGGAACCAGCCAGGGCCCGCAAGCACGCGGTGGCGCTGGCAAAGGCCGATCCGCGCGAAAAGGAATGCCTCGTCCGCGCGATGTATTTCGAATCGAACCGGTCGAGCGAAACGGGCCTGCTCGGCGTCGGCACGGTGGTGATGAACCGGGTGGAATCCGCGCGCTACCCCGAGACGATCTGCGGCGTGGTCGGCGCGCCCCGCCAGTTCGCCGCCGGCGTGCTGACGCGCCCGATGACGGACAACGTCCTGCCGAAGGTCGAGGCCATCGCCGAGGACATCCTCAACGGTCGCCGCAACGAGGCGGTCGGCGTCGCCAAGCATTTCCACATGGCGGGCCTGCGCTTCGGCTACAAGAACATGCATTACGTGACGGTGGCCGGCGGCAACGCCTTCTACGTGAAGGGTGAGCGCCCCGAACGCCGTCGTATCGAGGAGCCGACGATCCAGCTCGCCTCGGCCACGACCTCCGCGCCGCCAGCCTCCTTCGCCTCGGCTCCGCTGGCCTTCGCGCCCGAGGCGCCGGCACCGAGGCTGCCCGCGCTCGAGACGCCGGTGGTCACGCTCATCACGAATGCCCCGCTGCCGCCCGGCCGGCCGCTCGATCTCGACCTGCCCAGGGCTTCCGTCCGCGCCTTCGTCGCGCAGCCCGGGCCCGACCGCCGGCTGGCGCTGCTGCCGGCCTCCGAGATCAGGGGCGGCCTCTCCCCGCGCTAGAGCATCGGACCGAAAAGTGGAATCCACTTTTCGGAAAAATCCGATGCCCTAACAATGAGATAGATCATCGTTATCGCGTCCGATAGAACGCGCGATGATCTAGCGTCCTGCCGACACTCGCCACAGCCCTGTCATTCCGGGGCTTCGCGCAGCGAAGAACCCGGAACCCACGACTGGGTGGGCCGTCAGCAACCGGGCAGGAGATGTCTCACCCGGTCGTGGCTTCCGGGTTCGCGCCTTAAGGCGCGCCCGGAATGACGGCCGTGGTTTTGACCAGAGGCGATCCGGCCCGGGCCCCGACCCCGTCCACTCGACACCGCTGGCGACGGCGCCGCGCCTCTGGCATTATCTTCGCCGCAGTGCAACATACCAGGATTGCTCTGCAATGCGGGGAAACGCATGACCGCCAAGGACCGAAGCGACCGGCTGGCGGCCGGGCGCGACAAGCCCTGGATCTTCCGGACCTATGCCGGCCATTCCGACGCGGCCGAATCCAACCGGCTCTACCGGACGAACCTCGCCAAGGGCCAGACCGGCCTTTCCGTCGCCTTCGACCTGCCGACGCAGACCGGCTACGACCCCGACCATGTGCTGGCGCGCGGCGAGGTCGGCAAGGTCGGCGTGCCGATCGCGCATCTCGGCGACATGCGCGCCCTGTTCGACCAGATTCCGCTGGCGCAGATGAACACCTCGATGACGATCAACGCGACGGCGGCCTGGCTGCTCTCGCTCTACATCGCCGTCGCCGACGAGCAGGGCGCCGAGCGCAGGCTGCTCCAGGGCACGACCCAGAACGACCTCGTCAAGGAATACCTCTCGCGGGGCACCTACGTCTTCCCGCCGCGCCCCTCGATGCAGCTCACCACCGACATCGTCGTCTTCACGGCAAGCGAGCTGCCGAAATGGAACCCGACGAATGTCTGCTCCTACCATCTGCAGGAGGCCGGCGCCTCGCCGGTGCAGGAGCTTTCCTTCGCGCTCGCGACCGCGATCGCCCTGCTCGATTCCATCCGCGCCCGGCCGGAAGTCTCGGCCGAGGCGTTCCCCGCCACCGTCGGGCGCATCTCCTTCTTCGTGAATGCCGGGATGCGCTTCGTCACCGAGCTTTGCAAGATGCGCGCCTTCGTCGAGCTCTGGGACGAGATCACATTGGGCAGGTATGGCATTACCAATGAACAGATGCGGCGCTTCCGCTACGGCGTGCAGGTCAATTCGCTGGGGCTGACCGAGCCGCAGCCGGAGAACAACGTCTACCGCATCCTGATCGAGATGCTGGCGGTGACGCTGTCGAAGAAGGCCCGCGCGCGGGCCGTGCAGCTCCCGGCCTGGAACGAGGCGCTCGGCCTGCCCCGGCCCTTCGACCAGCAATGGTCGCTGCGCATGCAGCAGGTGCTGGCTTACGAGACAGATCTGCTCGAATTCGGCGACATCTTCGACGGCTCGACCGTGATCGACGCCAAGGTGGCCGAGCTGAAGGCCGCCGCGCTGCAAGAGCTGGCGAAGATCGACGACATGGGCGGCGCGCTTGCCGCCGTCGAGACCGGCTATATGAAGCAGGCGCTGGTCGAGAACGGCGCGCGCCGCATCGAGGCGATCGAGCGCGGCGAGCAGGTCGTCGTCGGCGTCAACAAATTCACCAATAGCGAGCCATCGCCGCTCTCGGCCGGCGAGGGCGCCGTCGTCACCGTGCCGGATTCGGTCGAGACCGAGGCGATCGCAAGGCTCAGGGCCTGGCGCGCGACGCGTGACGCCAGGGCGGCAGAGGCGGCGCTTGCCGAACTCGCGGCGGATGCGCGCGAGGGCCGCAACATCATGCCGGCCTCCATCGCCTGCGCCAAGGCCGGCGTCACCACCGGCGAATGGGCGAAAGAGCTGCGCGAGATCTTCGGCGAATACCGCGCGCCGACCGGCGTCGACACGACGAGGCTCGGCGACGCGACCGGGCTCGCCACGGCCAGGGCCGCGGTCGCGAAGGCGACGGAGCGCCTCGGCCGCCCGCCGCGGTTCCTCGTCGGCAAGCCCGGGCTCGACGGCCATTCCAACGGCGCCGAGCAGATCGCGGTCCGCGCCCGCGACGCCGGGATGAACGTCAGCTATGGCGGCATCCGCCAGACGCCCGACGAGATCGTGACCCAGGCCCGCGAGGTCGAGGCCGATATCATCGGGCTCTCGATCCTGTCCGGCTCGCATCTGCCGCTGGTGCGCGACGTCACCGCGCGCCTGCGCGTCGCCGGCATGGACGTGCCGGTCGTGGTCGGCGGCATCATCCCGCCGGAGGACGAGAACGCGCTGCGCAACATGGGCGTGGCACGCGTCTACACGCCGAAGGATTTCGCGCTCGACGGCATCATCGCCGATGTCGCGGGGCTCGCGGCGAAAGCGAAATAACCGCGCCTTGGATCCGATGCGTCAGACCATGCCCACGCTCTTGAGCTGCTGATAGGCCTTCAGGATCTCCTGGAGCGTGCCCTCGCGCGAGCGGTCGCCGCCGTTGGCATCCGGATGGAAGCGCTTCACCAGCTCCTTGTAGCGCGCCTTGATCGCGGCCGAATCGGCCGTGTCGTCGAGGCCGAGCGTCTCGAGCGCCTTGCGCGCCACCACGCCGACGCGCGCTTCCGGCTGGGCCGCCTGCTGCCGGTCGCGCGCGCCGAACAGATTGAAGGCGTCGTGCATGTCCGGCCCCGCCTCGCCGCCGCGCCGCCGCCCGCGCTGCGCCATCCGCGCGGCCTGCGCGTTCACGCCGAGCTTCCAGGTCGGCCGGTGGCCGATCTCCTCCTGCTTCTGGTAGGCGGCGAGCGCGTCGTCGTCCATTCCGGCGAAATAATTGTAGGTCGCGTTGTAGGCTTTGACGTGCTCCATGCAGAACCGGAAGAACTGGCCCTCGCGGCCACGCCCCTTCGGCGCCCGGAACGTGCCGGCACGCGCGCAGCCCGGCTGGTCGCAGCGCGGCGCATCGCCCTCCGCCGCCGCTTCCGTCTCGGAAGCGCCGATCCTGATGCTGTCGAAAAGGCGCGAGTTGATGTTCATCGTCGACGGGTTATGAGACGCGGAGGACGGGTCGGCAAGTGCGATACGCCGCAACGCCGAACCGATGGAACAATCCTGGCAACGGTGGCACGATCATGACCGCAATCGCTGAAAGAATCACCCACAAGCTGACCGAAGCCTTCGCGCCGCAGGTGCTGGAGGTGATCGACGAATCGCAGCGGCACGAAGGCCATGCCGGCTGGCGCGAAGGCGGCGAGACCCATTTCCGCGTCGAGATCGTGTCGGCGGCCTTCGCCGGCAAGAGCCGGCTCGAGCGCCACCGCCTCGTCAACGCGGCCCTGGCGCAGGAACTCACCGATCGCGTGCACGCGCTGGCGATCGCGGCGAAGGCGCCGGGGGAGAGCTGAAGACGGCTAGCCCTTGGGCCGCGCCGGCGCAAGCGCATAGATCGCGACCGAGGCCATGAGCAGCGCGGCGAAGGCCCAGTGCAGATTGGCGAAGGTCGTGGCGGCATCGAGCCCGGCGGCGCGCTGCGCGGCGATGAACCAGCCGGAGGCCGACTGCACCGCCGCCGCCCCGGCGATGAACAGGAAATTCACGCAGGTCATGCCGCGCCCGATCAGGTGCTCGGGGAAGAACTGCCGCGCGTGCGCCATCAGGATCGCATAGGTGAAGCCGGCCGCGCCGATGAGCGAGAACAGCGCCACCGCCGCCAGGGGCGAGCCCTCTCCGCCGAGCGCAAGCCCCGCGAAGGCGAGCACCTCGATCAGCGTCGCCCAGGCGACGATCGCCTTGGCCCGGCCGGTCCGGTTCTCGAGCCAGCCATAGAAGAAGGCGCCGGCGATCATCGCCGCCGCCATGGTCGTCGCGACATGGCCGGCCGGGACGGGACCAAAGCCGTGGACCTCGATCATGAACGGTCCGATCCAGAGGCCGCGGACCGTGGCGACGACCGCATAGCTGATGGCGGTCAGCGGCGCGATCAGCCACAGCGGCTTCAGCGCGAGAATGCTGGCGAGCCCCTGCCACAGGCCCTCGTCACGTCCGGCCGCGGCAGGGCGCGGCGGCGGATCGCGCACCAGCGCGGCCGCCAGCACCGTCGCGGCCAGGAAGCCGACGGCCATCGCCAGCATCGAGCCGCGCCAGCCGAACCGGGCCGCCGCGATGGCAAGCGGCGCCGCGCCGACGATGTTGCCGAGCGCGCCGAGCCCGATGAAGAGCGAGGTCAGGAGGCCGAAGCGTACCGGCGGGAAGGTCCGGGCGAAGAGGAACAGCGAGGCCATGAAGATCGGCGCGCAGCCGATGCCGATCAGCGCCATGGCGAAGCCCGCCATCGCGGCGTTGCCCGCCTCGGCGAACAGGAGGGCGCCGGCCGAGCCGATCGCCATCGCGGCGGCCACCGTCCGGCGCGGCCCGAGCCGGTCGAGCGACCAGCCGATCGGGAACTGTGCCAGCGCGAAGGCGATGAACCAGGCCGCACCGAGCAGGCCGAAGGCGGCCGGGCCGATATCGAGATCGGCCATCACCGGGCCGGCGATCACGCTCAGGAAGGAACGGTAGAAGATCGAGAGGATATAGGCCGGCAGAAGCGCGATGAAGACAGTCACGTCGAGAATTCCGCTTCTGCCGGCCCGAGGGTCACTTGATCCGCTCGAGCACGGAAACGTAGTTGGCGACCGCCGCCCCGCCCATGTTGAAGATACCGCCGAGGCGCGGCTCCTCGAGCTGCATGCCCTGCGGCGCCTCGCCGGCGAGCTGCATGGCCGAGAGCACATGCATCGAGACCCCGGTCGCGGCGATCGGATGCCCCTTGGCCTTCAAGCCCCCGGAAACGTTGACCGGCAGCTTGCCGTCCTTCTGCGTCCAGCCTTCCTTGATGGCGCGGGCGCCCTCGCCTTCCTTGGTCAGGCCCATCGCCTCGTATTCGATCAGCTCGGCGATGGTGAAGCAGTCATGCGTCTCGACGAAGGAGAGGTCGTCGAGCGCAATCCCCGCGTCGGCCAGCGCCTTTTGCCAGACGAGCGCGCCGCCCTCGAACTTCAGGATGTCGCGCTTCGACATCGGCAGGAAATCCTGGACATGGGCCATGCCGCGGAAGCCGATGGCGCGGCGCATCCCAAGGGCGGTCTCCTCGTCGGCCAGCACCAGCGCGGCGGCGCCGTCCGAGACCAGCGAGCAGTCGGTGCGCTTCAGCGGGCCGGCGACATAGGGGTTCTTCTCGCTCTCCTGCCGGCAGAAGGCGTAGCCGAGGTCCTTGCGCATCTGCGCATAGGGGTTCTCAACGCCGTTCCTGTGGTTCTTCGCCGCGATCATCGCGAGCGCGTCGGACTGGTCGCCATGGCGCTGGAAGTAGCCGGCCGCGATCTTGCCGAAGACCCCGGCGAAGCCGCCGGGCGTGTCGCCGTCCTCCGGCAGATAGGAGGCCTTGAGCAGGTTCTTGCCGATCTCGGGCCCCGGCGTCCGGGTCATCTGCTCGACGCCGACGACGAGCACGATCCTGGCCGCGCCCGCCCGGATCGCCCTGACCCCCTGATGCACCGCGGCCGAACCGGTGGCGCAAGCGTTCTCGACGCGGGTCGCCGGCTTGAAGCGCAGCGCCGGATCGGCCTGGAGCACGAGAGAGGCGGTGAAATCCTGGGCCGAGAAGCCGGCGTTGAAATGGCCGAGCACGATCTCGTCGACCTGATCGGCGGCGATGCCGGCATCGACCAGCGCCTCGGTCGCGACCCGCACGATCAGGCTCTCGACGGTCTCCGTGTCCTGCTTGCCGAACGGTGTATGCGCCCAGCCGACAATCGCAACGCTCATGACGGCACCTCCCTCGCTATGCGGCTGCCCGCATCTTGACGGTCTCGCACCGGCGGGCAAGCCGGTATCCGCGCATGATGGCCGTGCGCCGATCGGCCGGCGGATTTTCGGCCGCTCCAGGCATCATGGCAATGCCAAAGCCAGCAGCAGCCCGACGCCTGCGACGATCATCGCCATGCCGAGGATCTCGCGCCGGCTCGTCCCCTCGGAGAACAGCCTGCGCGAGGCGATCTGGGCCAGCGGCAGCTCGATCAGCGCGAGCGTGCGGACATTGGCGGCGCTGGTCAGCGAGAAGCCGATGAACCAGAGCTGCGAGGCCGCGGCCCCGAGGAAGCCGGCCGAGAGCGAGCGGCGCCAGCTCCTCAGGCTGAGGATGAGCGCCTGCCGGTCGGCCGCCAGCATGTAGAACACCAGCAGCAGCGTCTGGAGCCCGAGCCCGAGCACGAGGATGGTCGAGGCCCGGATCAGGAAGCCGCCCTCCGGCAGGGCCTGGATGCCGCCGCGGAAGCCGATCGCCGACAGGGCGAAGAAGGCCCCCGACGCGATGCCGAGCACGGCCGGCCTCAAGCCCGCGCGGCTGAGCTTCTCGCCGGGCTTCCACGACACCACGATCACGCCGGCGGTCGCGATCGCGACGGCGAGGAACTTCAGCGGCGTCAGCGCGTCGCCGAGCAGCGCCCAGCCGAACAGCGCGACCTGCACCGGCTCGGTCTTGGTATAGGCCGTCGTCACCGCGAAGGAGCGCTCGCGCATCGCCGCCAGCATCAGGGCGGTGCCGACGATCTGGGTCAGCGCGCCGGAAAGCGTGTAGCCGAGCGAAACCATGCCGATCCCGGGCGGCAGCCTTTGCAGGCCGAGGCAGGCGATGGCCAGGAACAGCACCGCGAAGGGCAGGCCGAACAGGAAGCGCACCTGCGTCGCACCGACGACGCCGATGATGTCGGTGAGCGAGCGCTGCGCCAGATTACGCGCGGTCTGCAGCAGCGAGGCGGCGATGGTCGCCGGGATCCAGAAAAGGCCGAAAGCCACGCGACGAGCCTCGTGAAAGATGAATGGCGACCAGCCTGAACGGCAGGAACGTCATTGCAAGAGTCGAGCCCGGCGATCTACCGCTTTTTTGGCCAGGCGATCAGGAATTTTTTGGCCTTGACCATCGCAATCGGATAGGCCCTGCCGCCATCAGGCGAAAGCCGTGCTGTTGACGTCCTTTCAACATGTTATGGTGTCAGAAGAAGCGCAGCGTGGATGTGCCACGCCGATGAGGCGCCCGGAGGCCATAATGCCGATCGTTCCGCCCCGTTCCGTCACTCTGTCGCGCCGAGGCTTCGGGCGGCTGGCGATGGGGGCGGCCGCTTGCGGGGTCGCAGGCGCCCCGGCGCGGGCGCAGGGCGTGACGCCGATCCGCTTCGCGCTGGACTGGCGCTTCGAGGGGCCGGCGGCGCCCTTCCTGATCGCCCGCGAGAAGGGCTATTTCGGCACCGAAGGGCTCGAGGTCGCGATCGAGCCTGGAAACGGCTCGCGCGCCGTGATGCAGAAGCTCGCCGCCGGGACGCAGGATGCCGGCTTCGGCGACGTCAACACGCTGATCCGCTTCCGCGACGAGAATCCGGGCCTCGATTTCAAGGCGGTGATGATGGTCTACGACCGGCCGGGCTTCGCGCTCGTCGGCCGCAAGAGCCGGGGGATCACGGCGGAGCCTGCAAGCCTCGAGGGCAAGAAGCTCGGCGCGCCCGCCGCCGACGCCAGCTTCGCGCAATGGCCGCTCTTCAAGGGGCTCAACAAGATCGACGACAGCCGGATCCGGCTGGAGAATGTCGGTTTCCCGGTGCGCGAGCCGATGCTGGCCTCGGGCGAGATCGATGCCGCCTTCGGCTTCGGCGCCTCGTCCTACGTCAGCTTGAAGGCGCGTGGCGTGCCGGTCGACGATATCGTCCTGATGTGGATGGCCGATCACGGCATCACGCTCTATGGCAACGCCGTGATCGTCTCGGCGAAGCTCGCAGCCGAGCGGCCGCAAGCCGTGCGCGGGCTGGTGCGGGCGCTGATGCGGGGCCTGCGCGAGGCGATCGCCGATCCCGGCTACGCCGCTCAGCTCGTCGGCCGGCACAACGATGCGGCCGAGCCGGAGACCGAGCGCGAGCGGCTCGCCATGGCGATCGAGCAGAACATCCTGACCGCTTACGTCAAGTCGCACGGCTTCGGCGGCGTCGATCCGGCGCGCTGGGCGGGCGCGCTCGATCAGCTCGCGCTCGCGGGCGCGTTCCGCGACAGGGCGCGCGCGGGGGACGCCTTCACCGACGCCTTCCTGCCGCCGCTCGGCGAACGTATGTTCTGAAGCATTTCCGCGTTTCTCCGAATCGCGGAAATGCTTCAGCCTTTTGTTTTGGCGCATTTTCTTCACGCGAACCGGTGCCCGCTTCGCGCGAAAATGCCCTGAAGCGCCTTGCCACCGGGACCGCGATCTTGATCCTGCCAGACCTGACCGACTACGCGGCGCTGCGCGAGCGCTTCCGCTGGCGCATTCCGCAGCGCTACAACATCGCCGTCGACGTCTGCGACCGCTGGGCCGCAGTCGAGCCGGAACGGCCGGCGATCATCGAGGTCTCGCAGGACTGGCGGGCGACGCCGGTCTCCTTCGGCTGGCTCAGCGAGCATTCGAACCGGCTGGCCAGCGCGCTCGGGAAGCGCGGCGTCGGCCGCGGCGACCGCGTCGCCATCCTGCTGCCGCAGGGGCGGGCAGTGCTGACGGCGCATCTGGCCGCCTACAAGCTCGGCGCGATCGCCGTGCCGCTGGCGGCGCTGTTCGGCATCGATGCGCTGGCCTACCGGCTCGTCGATTCGGGCGCGAAGGCCGTGCTGACCGATGCCGCCGGGCTCGCCAAGCTCGGCGGGATCACCGAGCCGTTGCCGGAGCTCGCGCTCATCATCTCCACAGACGGCGCCGAGGGCGGGGCGGAAGGCTGGGCGGCGCTGCTGGCCGAGGGCGATCCTGCTTTCACGCCCGTCGAGACGAGGCCCGACGATCCGGCGCTGATGATCTACACCTCCGGCACGACGGGTAATCCGAAGGGGGCGCTGCACGGCCACCGCGTCCTGCCCGGCCATCTGCCCGGCGTGCAGATGCCGCACGAGTTCATGCCGCGGCCGGGCGACATCGCCTGGACGCCGGCCGACTGGGCCTGGGCCGGGGGGCTGCTCAACATGCTGCTGCCGGCGCTGCATTTCGGCGTGCCGGTGGTGGCGCGGCCGGTGACGCGCTTCGAGCCGGAGGAAGCCTACCGGCTGATCCAGGATCTCGGCGTCCGCAACGCCTTCGTGCCGCCGACCGCGCTTCGGATGATGCGCGGCGCCGGCAGCCCGCAGGGGCGCTGGCGGCTAAACCTGCGCACGGTCGCGGCGGCGGGCGAGGCGCTCGGCGCCGAGACGCTGGAATGGGGGCGCGAGGCGTTCGGCCTGACCATCAACGAAGCCTATGGCCAGACCGAGTGCAACCTCGTGCTCGCCTCCTGCGCCGCGCTCGGCGTCAGCCGTCCGGGCGCGATCGGCAAGGCGGTGCCGGGCCACGAGGTCGCGATCATCCGGCCGGACGGCACGGTCTGCGACCCCGGCGAGGAGAGCCAGATCGCGGTCCGCCGCCCCGACCCGGTGATGTTCCTGGAATACTGGCGCAATCCGGAGGCGACGGCGGCGAAGTTCATCGGCGACTGGATGACGACCGGCGACGAGGCCGTCGCGGACGCGGACGGCTATGTCCGCTTCATCGGCCGCGACGACGACGTGATCACCTCGGCGAGCTATCGCATCGGGCCGGGCGAGATCGAGGATTGCCTGCTGCGCCATCCGGCGGTGGCGCTGGCGGCGGTGGTCGGCAAGCCCGACCCGCTGCGCACCGAGATCGTCAAGGCCTTCATCGTGCTCAAGCCCGGCCATGGCGGCTCGCAATCCCTGGTCTCCGAGCTCCAGAGCTTCGTGCGCGCGCGGCTGTCGGCGCATGAATATCCGCGCGAGATCGTCTTCCGCGACGCGCTGCCGCTGACGACCACGGGCAAGATCATCCGTCGGCTGCTGCGGGCCGAAGCCTGAACAGCGGCCGGCCGATCCGCTCGCCAAGGCGCGCCGCCAGCGCGGCGGGCCGCTGCGGCCGGGGGCCGGCGAGACGCAAGGTGCCGAAGCCGCCGGGCAGGAGGATGCGCCGCGACGGCGCGGCCTTGCGCATCATCGCGAGCAGCACGGCCAAAGGCGCGAGCGGCGCGAAGGCTTCGTCGGCGACGCCGAGATAGAGCCAGGAGGAGGCGCCCCGGCCGAGCGTCAGCGCGCCCGCGATCGGCCGCCCGTCCAGCGTCAGGAGGGTGGGACGGCAGAGCTTCCGGCGGCCGAGATCACGGCTCATGCTGCGCAGGAAGCCGACCTCGCGCGTATCCTGAAGCGTCGCCTGCCCCGCCCGGCCGCGCGCGCCGGAGGCTTCGAGCGCGAGCATGATCTCGACGGCGTCGCGCCGGTCCGCCTGGTTTATCGCCTCGACGAGGCTGAGCCGGCCCTTCTCCCGCGGGCTCTCCTCCGCCGCGGGCGCTGCGGGCCGGTGGCCGGGGAGCGGCTGCCAGGCGAGCGTCACGCCCTGCCCCTCGGCGACGCGCGCGAGCGTCGCGGCGAAGGCGCCGGCCGGATCGAGCCCCGACAGGGTGAAGCTCCCGGCGGCGGGGCCCTGCCAGCCGCGCAGGAAGGCGGCGAGCGCGGGCGCGGCGAGGTTGCCGTCGATGAGCGGCGTGCCGTTCATGAGGCGCGGATCGGCGAAGCCTTCCAGCGCCTCGGCCGCGAACAGGCGTCGGCGCCGGCGGCAGGGGACGAGGCCGACGAGATGGCGGCGCTGCGAGCCCGGATCGCCCTGCCAGAGCAGCATCAGGGCGGCGTCGCGGAAGGAGACGAGATGCTGCGCGGCTGGAAGCGCGAAGCCCGGCTCGAGGCAGGGATTGGCTTCGAGCGCGCGCCCGGCAAGCTCCGTCCATTCGCGGCGGATCGCCTCGCACTCGCTGAGCGGGCGCAGCTCGCTGTGGATGGCCGCATCCGGGCGCGGTGGGAGCAAGGGCCGCGCGGCCGCCGTCGCGGAGCCTTCGGTCGCCGCCCGAGCCGTGATCATGCTCATCCGCCCGCACCTCGCTTGCATCGTTCCGGCGCGTTGCTGTGCCGGAATGGCAAGGCGCACAGCGGCGCCACGCCCGTCGCGAGGCAGGGTTCAAGAAACGGGCCGGGCGCCCTCTCCATGGAAGGCGGACCAGAGCTTGCGCACCGTGTCCTCCTCGATGTCCTTGACGATCAGGACGAGCCGCGAGCGGTGGTCCCCGTCCGGCCAGGCATCGAGCTGGACCGGCGGATGCAGGATCTGCTGGACCGCGTGGACGATGAGCGGCCGGCCGGGCTCTCCGGCAAGGTCCACCAGCCCCTTCAGCCGCAACAGGCGCGGACCGTGGACGGAGCGCAGCAGCGTCCAGAACAGCTCGAAGGTGGTGCGGGCGACCGGCCGCTCGGCCGTCAGGACGAAGGCGCGGATCGCGGCGTCGTGGCGGTTGACGTCATGCGGGTCCTGGCCGTGCCCGTGGTGGTGATCGCCGTGGTGGTGATCGTGACCGTGATGATGGTGGTGGCCGGGCAGCGCCTCTTCGGCCAGCCAGTGGCGCAACGCCTGCGGCCGCTTCGCCAGGTCGTAGAGGCCGGCGCCGATCAGTTCGGCGGGGCTTGCGTCCGGCGGCAGGATGGCGATGCCGGGATTGAGATGGCCGAGGCGCTCGCGCAGCTCCTCCACACGCTCGGGCGCGGCGAGATCGGTCTTGGTCAGGACGAGGCGGTCGGCGGCGACGACCTGGCGGCGGGCCTCCTCATGCGCGTCGAGCGTCGCCATGCCGTTGACCGCGTCGACGAGCGTGACGACGCCGTCGAGCCGGAAGCGCAGCGCGAGATAGGGGTGGTTGATCAGGACGTTGAGGATCGGCGCGGGATCGGCGAGGCCGGTCGTCTCGATGACGAGGCGGGAGAAGGGCGCGATGCGGCCATTGTCGCGCCGGCGCAGCAGGTCCTCGAGCGTGACGATCAGATCGTCGCGGATGGTGCAGCAGAGGCAGCCGGATTCGAGGAGGATCATCCCCTCCGCCACGCCCTCGATCATCAGATGGTCGAGGCCGATCTCGCCGAACTCGTTGACGAGCACGAGCGTGCCGGCAAGCGCCGGGTCCTTCAGCAGGCGGTTGAGCAGCGTGGTCTTGCCGGCGCCGAGGAAGCCGGTCAGCAGCGTCAGCGGAACGGGGACGGGCCGGGCGGGGTCGTCGGTCATGGGTGCACGCCTTCGGGCAGGCACGATGCTCCGCCGCTTTTGTTCTAATGTTACATGACCGGCCGGAGCGGCGTTGGCAAGGGTTACGGCCGGCCCGATGCGGCCTCAGGCGCCGTTGGCGGACCTGGCCTTGGCCTCGGGCTTGCCGGCCGTGGGCTTCGCGGCGGCCTGGGCCGGCTTGGGCTTCGCCGGCAGGGTCCTTGCCGGCGGCGTCCGGAGCGGCTGGGCTTTCGCCGCCGGGGTCTTGGCGGCCTGCGCCTTGCCGGACGCGGCGGGCTTGATGCCTGCCGCCGCGCCGGGGCGCAAGGTCGCCGGATTCGCGGCGCCGGACTGCATCGCGCCCTGGAGGCGCAACGGGCCGGCGGCGAAGGCATCGCTCCCCGGCTGGACCGGCTCGCCCGCGGGGGCGAAGGCGGCGGTGCCGCGCGGGATCGCGCCGTTGCCGGAGGCCGTGCGACGGGCGGAGCCGCCGACGAGGCCGGCGGCGACGGGGGCGCCGGGCTCGATGGTCGGCGTGCCGCGCGCGACGCGGCTATCCGGCTGGGCGGTGACATTGGCCGCGAGCGGCGCCGAGGCCGAGCCCGGCGTGCGGCCGAAGGAGACCTGGACCGGCGCGGCCTCGGCGCGGGGTCCGAGCACGACGCGCCCGCGGGCCGAGCGGCTGGCGACCGGCGCGGCGGCGGGGGTGCTGAAGGCCGTCGCGAAACGCCCGCCATCGGGTGCGTTGCCGCTGTCGATGGAGGCCGTGGCGGCGATCGGGCCGGAGAGATCGGCGTCGTCGGCGAGCGCGGCGCCGCCGCCGCGATGGCGGACATCGTCGCAGATATTGGGCGCGCGGGTGCCGCTCGCCGGCATGGCGGCGACGCTGTAGCCGGCGCCGCCCCAGGCGGCGAAGCCCTCGTCGAGAAGCTGGGCGGCCTTGACCGTCCGCTCGGCGCCCGAGAGCGAGCCCAGCACGACGGCGATCAGGGTGCGCCCGCCGCGGCTGGCGGTCGCGACGACGTTGAAGCCGGAGGCGCAGGTGAAGCCGGTCTTCATCCCGCCGATGCCGGCATAGCGGCCGACCAGCCCGTTGGTGTTGTGCATCACCTGCTTGCCGAGCTGCACGGCCGGGGTGTCCCAATAATCGGAATATCGCGGGAAATCATGCATCAGCGCCATGGCGAGCACGGCGAGGTCGCGCGCGCTGGTCTGCTGGTCGGGATGATCCCAGCCATTGGGGTTGGCGAAGCGGGTATCGCGCATGCCGAGCCGCTGCGCCTCGGCGTTCATCATGGAAACGAAGCTCTCGACATCGCCGCCGACGCCCTCGGCCACGACATAGGCGATGTCGTTGGCCGATTTCACCATCATGATGCGCAGCGCGTTGTCGAGGGTGACCTCCTGGCCGGGCTTGATGTAGACCTTGACGCGCGGCTGGCTCGCGGCCCGCTTCGAGGCGGGGATCGCCGTCTCCAGCCCGATGCGCCCTTCCCGCACCGCCTTCAGCGCGAGATAGATCGTCATCATCTTGGTGGTGGAGGCGGGGCGCCAGGCCTGGCTCGCATTCTCGCTCGAGAGCACGGCGCCGCTCGAGGCGTCGATGACGAGGCTGGTTCCGGCATGGACCGGCCCGGTCAGGAGGGCAGCGAGGGCGAAGGCGGCGGCGAGGCGGGAAGCGATCATCGGGCGGGTTCGAACCTGTCTTGCTCGTAAGCGGTCTAGCGTCGCCATCCCTGGCGGTGGGGCCATGCGGGTTCAACGCGACACATGCGGCAATTTCGAGACGGCCGCCCATCGACGCATAACTACCCCTTGCGCGGCGATTTGCCTAGGCGCCCTCGTGCCGCGGCCGCGCGCATGAAAAAGGGCCGCTCGCGCGGCCCCTCGCAACCCGATCCGCTCGCAGGCGTCAGGCCGCCTTGCGCTGCTCGAAGACGTGCTTGAACTCGCGCAGCTGCACCAGCGTCTCGCTGAGCCGCTTCCTGTCCTCCTCGCCCTGGGCGCCCGTCAGCCGGGTCTCCATGGCCAGGATCTCGGCGTCGAGCACGGCGGCGTCGACATCCTCGATGAAGCGTCCCTGCTCGGCCAGGATCGTCGCCGAGGCCTGGTTGACCTCGACGAGGCCGCCATTGACGAAGAATTCCTTGCCGCTGCTCTCGCTCGTCTGGACGAGCACGATCCCCGACTTGAGCGTCGCCACCAGCGGCGCATGGCCGGCGAGCACGGTCATCTCGCCCTCGGACGGGGGAACGATGACGCTGACGACATCGCCCGAGAACAGGATGCGCTCCGGCGAGACGAGTTCGAACTTGAAGGTGGCCATCGCCCTAACTTTCCTCCGACATCATCCCGGCCGCAGCGAAGCGGCAAGCCGGGATGAGCGCTGACGGGGTCGCTTACGCCGCCTCGGCGAGGCGCTGCGCCTTCTCGACGGCTTCCTCGATCGAGCCGACCATGTAGAAGGCCGCCTCCGGCAGGTGGTCGTACTTGCCCTCGACCAGCCCCTTGAAACCCTTGATCGTGTCCTCGAGCGAGACGAGCTTGCCGGGCGAGCCGGTGAAGACCTCGGCGACGTGGAAGGGCTGCGACAGGAAGCGCTCGATCTTGCGGGCGCGCGCCACCGTCATCTTGTCGTCTTCCGAGAGCTCGTCCATGCCCAGGATCGCGATGATGTCCTGCAGCGCCTTGTAGCGCTGGAGCACCTGCTGGACCTGGCGGGCCACCCCATAGTGCTCCTCGCCGACGATGTCGGCCGAGAGCATGCGCGAGGTCGAGTCGAGCGGGTCGACCGCCGGATAGATGCCCTTTTCCGCAATCGAGCGCGAGAGCACCGTCGTGGCATCGAGGTGGGCGAAGGAGGTCGCGGGCGCCGGGTCGGTCAGGTCGTCGGCCGGCACGTAGATCGCCTGCACCGAGGTGATCGAGCCCTTGGTCGTGGTGGTGATGCGCTCCTGGAGGTTACCCATGTCGGTGGCGAGCGTCGGCTGGTAGCCCACCGCCGAGGGGATGCGGCCGAGCAGCGCCGACACTTCCGAGCCGGCCTGCGTGAAGCGGAAGATGTTGTCGACGAAGAACAGCACGTCCTGGCCCTGATCGCGGAAATGCTCGGCGACGGTCAGGCCCGAAAGCGCGACGCGCATGCGGGCGCCCGGCGGCTCGTTCATCTGGCCGTAGACGAGGGCGCATTTCGAACCCGCGGTCGAACCGTTGTTCTCCTTGGGGTCCTTGTTGACGTTCGACTCGATCATCTCGTGATAGAGGTCGTTGCCCTCGCGGGTGCGCTCGCCGACGCCGGCGAACACCGAGTAGCCGCCATGCGCCTTCGCGACGTTGTTGATCAGCTCCATGATCAGCACGGTCTTGCCGACGCCGGCGCCGCCGAACAGGCCGATCTTGCCGCCCTTGGCGTAAGGCGCCAGCAGGTCGACGACCTTGATGCCGGTGACGAGGATCTGCGCCTCGGTCGACTGCTCGGAATAGGCCGGTGCCGGCTGGTGGATGCCGCGGGTGGTGGTGGTCAGGATCGGGCCGGCCTCGTCCACCGGCTCGCCGATGACGTTCATGATGCGCCCGAGGCACTCGTCGCCGACCGGCACGGCGATCGGGGCGCCGGTGTCGGTCACCGGCTGGCCGCGCACCAGACCTTCGGTGGAGTCCATCGCGATGGTGCGCACCGTGTTCTCGCCGAGATGCTGGGCGACCTCGAGCACGAGGCGGTTGCCGAGGTTCTCGGTCTCGAGCGCGTTCAGGATCTCCGGCAGGGCACCGTCGAACTGCACGTCGACGACGGCGCCGATGACCTGGGCAACGCGGCCGGCGCCGGTGTTGGCGGGCTTCTCGGCGGTCTTCGACTTGGTGGTCTTGGTAGCGGCTTTGGCCATGGCGGAACCTCGGGACTAGCGCATTCGGTTATGGCGGCAGCCGGCGGCTCGCGCCACCGGCGAAGACTTGTTCAGGCATCGGCTTCTTCCGAAAGGTGGGGCCACTTTTCGGTCCGATGCCCAGGCGGTTAGAGCGCTTCCGCGCCGGAGATGATCTCGATCAGTTCCTTCGTGATCATCGCCTGGCGCGAGCGGTTGTAGAGCGTGGTCTGCTTCTTGATCATCTCGCCGGCGTTGCGCGTGGCGGAATCCATGGCGGACATGCGCGCCCCCTGCTCGGAGGCGGCGTTCTCGAGCAGCCCGCGCAGGATCTGCACCGTCAGGTTGCGCGGCAACAGCGTCTCGAGGATCTCGCCCTCGTCCGGCTCGTAGTCGTAGACGGCCTCGCTCTTCTTCGTCCCTTCCGGGATCTCGGCCGGGATGATGCGCTGCGCCGTCGGGATCTGGGCGATGACCGACCTGAACCGCGAGAAGAACAGCGTCGCGACGTCGAACTCGCCGTTGGCGAAGCGGGAAAGCACGTTCTGCGCGATCGCCTCGGCATTGGCGAAGCCGACCTGCTTGAACTCGCGCAGGTCGATGAACGCGATGATCTCGCTGGCGAACTGCCGGCGCAGGATATCGTAGCCCTTCTTGCCGACGCAGATGATCTTGACCGTCTTGCCCTCGGCCTTGAGCGCGTTCGCCTTGTCGCGCGCCAGGCGCGCGATCGAGGAGTTGAAGGCGCCGCACAGGCCGCGCTCGGCGGTCAGCACCAGCAGCAGATGCACCTTGTCGGCGCCCGTGCCGGCGATCAGGCGCGGCGCGCTCGAGCCGGTGACGCCGGCGGCGAGGTTCGCCAGCACCGTCTCCATGCGCTCGGCATAGGGGCGCGCGGCCTCGGCGGCCGATTGCGCGCGGCGCAGCTTGGCGGCCGCGACCATCTGCATGGCCTTGGTGATCTTCTGCGTCGCCTTCACCGAGGCGATGCGGTTGCGTAGGTCCTTGAGGGACGGCATCCGATCTTGATCCCCTACCCGTCAGCCGCCTGCGGCGACGAAGCAATTCGAAGAAACGGCGCGGCGGAGGCCCGATGCCTCGCCGCGCCGGCAATGACGATCAGGCGAAGGACTTCGCGAAGCTCGTGACGATGTCCTTGAGCTTGGCGGCGTTGGCGTCCGACAGATCCTTGGACGAGCCGATCTCGTTGAGGAGATCGGCATGCTTCGAGCGCACGAGCGAAAGCAGCCCGTCCTCGAAGGCGCGCACCTTGGCGACCGGCAGCGGGTCGAGATAGCCGTTGACGCCGGCATAGATCACGACGACCTGCTCTTCCATCTTCAGCGGCGAGAACTGCGGCTGCTTCAGGAGCTCGGTCAGGCGCGCGCCGCGGTTGAGCAGGCGCTGCGTCACCGCGTCGAGGTCGGAGCCGAACTGGGCGAAGGCGGCCATCTCGCGGTACTGGGCGAGCTCGCCCTTGATCTTGCCGGCGACCTTCTTGGTCGCCTTGGTCTGCGCCGAGGAGCCGACGCGCGAGACCGAGAGACCGACGTTCACCGCAGGCCGGATGCCCTGGTAGAACAGGTCCGTCTCCAGGAAGATCTGGCCGTCGGTGATCGAGATCACGTTGGTCGGGATATAGGCCGAGACGTCGTTGGCCTGCGTCTCGATCACCGGCAGCGCCGTCAGCGAGCCGAGGCCGGCGGCCTCGCCCATCTTGGCCGCGCGCTCGAGCAGGCGGGAGTGGAGATAGAACACGTCGCCCGGATAGGCCTCGCGGCCCGGCGGGCGGCGCAGCAGGAGCGACATCTGGCGGTAGGCGACGGCCTGCTTGGAGAGATCGTCATAGATGATCACGGCGTGCATGCCGTTGTCGCGGAAGAACTCGCCCATGGCGCAGCCGGCGAAGGGCGCCAGGAACTGCATCGGGGCGGCGTCCGAGGCGGTGGCCGCGACGACGATCGAGTATTCCAGCGCGCCGCGCTCCTCGAGCACCTTGACGAACTGGGCGACGGTCGAGCGCTTCTGGCCGACGGCGACATAGACGCAGTAGAGCTTCTGGCTCTCGGGAGCGCCCTCGCCGTTCAGCGACTTCTGGTTCAGGATGGTGTCGAGCGCCACCGCGGTCTTGCCGGTCTGGCGGTCGCCGATGATCAGCTCGCGCTGGCCGCGGCCGATCGGGATCAGCGCGTCGATCGCCTTGAGGCCGGTCGCCATCGGCTCGTGCACGGACTTGCGCGGGATGATGCCGGGCGCCTTGACGTCGACGCGGGCGCGGGCCTTGGCCTTGATCGGGCCCTTGCCGTCGATCGGGTTGCCGAGCGCGTCGACGACGCGGCCGAGCAGCTCCTTGCCGACCGGCACGTCGACGATGGCGCCGGTGCGCTTGACGGTCTGGCCTTCCTTGATCTCGCGGTCGGAGCCGAAGATCACGACGCCGACATTGTCGCTCTCGAGGTTGAGCGCCATGCCGCGCACACCGGTCTCGAACTCGACCATCTCGCCGGCCTGTACCTTGTCGAGGCCGTAGACGCGGGCGATGCCGTCACCGACGGAGAGCACCTGCCCGACTTCGGTGACGGAGGCTTCCGACCCGAAATTCGAGATCTGGGCCTTCAGGATGGCGGAGATTTCAGCGGGGCGGATGTCCATCAGCCGACCTCTTTCATGGCAAGACGAATTGAATTGAGCTTGGTTTTCAGCGAGGCGTCGACCATGCGCGAGCCCATCTTGACGACGAGCCCGCCGATCAGCGCCGGATCGACCTTGATCGAAACATCGACATCCTTGCCGGCGACGCCCTTCAGCGCCGCGCGGATCTCGTCGACGCGCTTGGATGTGGGCGCCTCGGCGAGCGTCACCTCGGCGGAGACGATGCCCTTGGCCTCGGCGACCAGGCGCTTATAGGCGGAAATCATGCCCCGCAGCGCGAAGAGGCGGCGCTTGCTGGCGACGAGCCCGATGAAATTGGCGGCGATGCCGGTGATCCCGGCCTTGGCGAGCACGGCGCTGATCGCGCCGACCTGCTCCTCGGCGGTGAAGGCCGGGCTCTCGATCAGGCGGGCGAGGTCCTCGCTCTCGGCGATGAGGCCGCTGAAGGCGTCGAGCGAAGCCGCGACGGCATCGACCGCGCCGCTCTCCTCAGCCAGCTCGAACAGCGCGGTGGCATAGCGCTGAGCCACGCCCGACACCAGGGTCCCCTGCGATCCGCCTTCAGCCACGCTTCCCGTCTCTCGTTTCAAGGAACCGCACCGGCGACCTTCCTGGACGAAGGTGGAGTGCAGGGTTCCGACGCTGCGAGTATCTTAAGGCGCGAAGCCGGCGAGACGGCTTCGCGACCGAAATGTGGCGGTGCACTAGCATGCGGTTCCGGGCCACGCAATCGCTGAGTGGCCCCGATAAGCGGCCATTTTGCCACGGGTTTCGGCAATCCGATGAAATCTACAGGAAGCTCTGCGGGTCGACGTCGACAGCGACCCTGACGGAGCCCTTGGGCCGAGGCGCCCGTTTCAGCCAGCCGCGCAGATAGTCCTGGAGGTTGATATCGCGTGTCGTCCTGACGATGAGCCGCATGCGATGGCGCCCGCGCAGCACGGAAAGCGGCGCTTCCGCCGGCCCCAGCACCACGATTCCATCGCCCGCTTCGGCCAGGCGCGCCAGCGCCCTGGCGTGGCTTTCGGCCTCGGCCTGGTTGCTCGCGGAGACGATCAGCGCCGCCAGCCGCCCGAAGGGGGGCAGGCCCGCCGCCTCCCGCGCCGCCTCCTCTGCGGCATAAAACCGCTCCGGGTCGCCCGAGACCAGCGCCTTCAGCACCGGGTGCTCGGGATCGTGCGTCTGCAGCAGGGCGCGGCCGGGCCTCTCGCCCCGCCCGGCGCGGCCCGTGACCTGCCTGAGCGCCTGGAAGGTCCGCTCGGCGGCGCGCGGATCGCCCGAGGTCAGGCCGAGATCGGCGTCGACGACGCCGACCAGCGTCATGCCGGGGAAATTATGGCCCTTGGCGACGAGCTGGGTGCCGATGACGATGTCGAATTCGCCCGCCGCCACCGCCGCGAGCTCCTGCTTCAAGCGTTCGGTGCCGCCGGGAAAATCGCTGGAGAGCACGATCGCGCGCGCCTGCGGAAACAGCGTCGCGACCTCCTCGGCCAGCCGCTCGACGCCCGGCCCGCAGGCGGTGAGGCTTTCGGCCGCATGGCATTGCGGGCATTCGTGCGGGCGGCGCTCGACATGGCCGCAATGATGGCAGACCAGCGCCCGCCGGAAGCGATGATCGACCAGCCAGGCGGTGCAGTTCGGGCACTGGAAGCGGTGGCCGCAATCGCGGCACAAGGTCAGCGGAGCATAGCCGCGCCGGTTGAGGAAGAGCAGCGACTGTTCCTTCGCCTCCAGATTGGCCGCGATCGCCTTGACGAGCGCAGCCGACAGCCAGCGCCCCCGCTGCGGCTTGTCGCGGCGCAGATCGACGAGCCCGAGCACCGGCAAGGCGCGCCCGCCGAAGCGCTCCGGCAGCTTGAGATGGGCATAGCGGCCGCGCTCGGCATTGACGCGGCTTTCCAGCGAGGGCGTCGCGGAGGCCAGCACCACCGGCGCGTTCTCGATCCTGCCCCGCACCACCGCCATGTCGCGGGCGTGGTAGGAGACGCCGTCCTCCTGCTTGTAGGCGGCCTCGTGCTCCTCGTCGACGACGATCAGGCCGAGATCGTGAAAGGGCAGGAACAGCGCCGAGCGGGCGCCGGCCACCACCTTCGCCTCGCCGCTGGCGATGGCCGCCTGCAGGCGCTCGCGCCTGCGCCCGGACACGGCCGAATGCCACAGGCCGGGCCGGACCCCGAAGCGCGCCTCGAACCGGTCGATGAACTGCGCGGTCAGCGCGATCTCCGGCATCAGGATCAGGCTCTGGCGGCCCTGCCGGACCGCCTCAGCCACGGCCTCGAAATAGACTTCCGTCTTGCCCGAGCCGGTGACGCCTTCGAGCAGCGTGACGCCGAACGCCTTCGCCTCGACCGATGCGACCAGAGCCCGCGCCGCCTCCGCCTGCCCGTCCGACAATTCGGGTACGCCATGCTCGGGATCGGGCATGGCCGCGATCGCCTCGCGCGGCAGCGGCTCGACAATGAAGGTGCCGGCATCGACGAGGGAATCGATCACCGCCGTGCTGACGGAAGCAGCCTCCGCCAGCGCCGACTTGCCGATCAGGAGCCCGCCTTCCGCCGCGGCGATGGCCCGTGCGCGCGCCGGCGTCATCCGGGCCGGCGGCGGGCCGGCGAGCCTGACGCCGAGCTTCGGCCGCTCGGGCGTATCGTCCGGCTGCCGGCGCAGCGCCAGCGCCAGCACCGAGCCCTTCGGCGCGAGCGTGTACCACGCCACCCAGTCGACGAGCTTGCGCAGCGCCGGATCGAGCGGCGGCATGTCGTATTTGCCGGTGACTTTCCTGAGGTTGCCGCCACGCCCGGAGCCGACCTCCCAGACGACGCCGACGGTCTCGCGCGGCCCCAGCGGCACCTGCACGACATCACCGGGAGCCAGCACGAGGCCCGGCGGCACGGCATAGCTGTAGGGCTGGTCGAGCCCGAGCGGGATCAGCACGTCGACCGTGCCGCCTTCGATCATGTCCGCCGTCTCGTCCATCGCCTGCTGTCTAGCACCGATTCGGCTGCTGTTAAGGCAGGAGGGTCATGCTGCGCCCATGACCGATTTCGATAGCTTCCGCCGCGACTGGCTCCAGCATCTCGCGAGCGAGCTGCGCCTGTCCCCCAAGACGCTGGAAGCCTATGGGCGCGACCTCGCCCAGTTCGCCGCCTTCCTCGGCGAGCATCTGGGCGCGCACCCCACCCTCGCCGACATCGCCGGGCTGAAGCCTGCGGACCTGCGCGCCTTTCTCGGCCGGCGCCGGCGCGACGGCGTCGGCAACCGCACGCTGATGCGCCAGCTCGCGGGCTTGCGCTCCTTCGCCCGCTTCGGCGAGCATAGCGGCCATCTCACCGCCGCCGCCTTCGCCGCGACGCGCGGCCCAAGGCTCGGCAAATCGCTGCCGCGCCCGCTCGAGCCCGCCGCCGCCCGCGCCGTCACCCAGGCCGCGACCCGCGCCGGCGAGGAGCGGGAAGCCTGGATTCTCGCCCGCGACGCCGCCGTGCTCGGCCTGCTCTATGGCAGCGGCCTGCGCATCTCGGAGGCGCTCTCGCTCACCCGCGCCCAGGCGCCGCTTCAGCCCGGCGACACGCTCACCGTGACCGGCAAGGGCGCCAAGACGCGGATGGTGCCGGTGCTGCCCGTCGTGGTCGCCGCGATCGCGGAATATCTGAAGCTCTGCCCCTGGCGGCTGCCGCCCGAAGGACCGCTCTTCCGCGGCGCCAAGGGCGGGCCGCTCTCTCCACGCATCATCCAGCTCGCGGTCGAGGGCCTGCGCGGCGCGCTCGGCCTGCCCTCCTCCGCCACGCCGCATGCGCTGCGCCATTCCTTCGCGACGCATCTGATCGGCCGCGGCGGCGATCTGCGCGCCATCCAGGAGCTGCTCGGCCACGCCTCGCTCTCGACGACGCAGATCTATACCCGCATCGATTCCACCCGGCTGATGGCGGCCTATGACGCCGCCCATCCGCGGGCGCAGAGCGCCTGACGAGGACCTGCCTTGCTGCTCCGCTCCACGCTCATCTACGCGCCCGCGATCCTGCTGACGCGTGTCTCCGCGCTGCTCCTCCTCGTCGTCATGACGCGGATGCTCAGCCAGGTCGAATACGGCCTGCTCACTCTCGTCGTCACGGTGGGCGAGATGACGGACGGCGCCGTCACCAACTGGCTGCGCATCGCCCTGCTCAGGCTCGGCGGCAAGGGCGAGGTCAGCCGCGGCAGCCTCGTCCTCGCCGGGCGGGCGCTCATCGCCGCGACCGTGCTGGCGCTGGCGGTCGCCGCGGGCGCCGCGACGCTGATCGAGCCGGCGCGCTGGATCGAATTCGCCATCGCGGTCGGCGGCTATCTGGTCGCCGGCGCCGTCGGCCGTTTCGCGCTGACGGTGCTCCAGATGCAGCAGCGCCATGGGCTCTATTCGCGGCTCGAATATCTGCGCGGCGTGCTTCAGCTCGTCCTGCCCGTCGCGGCCGTCTTCCTGTTCGAAGGCTCGTTCCTGACGGTATCGCTCGCCTCCAGCCTCGGCGCGCTGATCGCCGGCATCGTCGCCGGCGTGGTGGCGGCGCGGCGCGTGGTCGCCGGCCCGGCGCGCTTCACGCGCAGGGAGTTCGTCGCGCTCGGCGGGCCTTTCATCGTCATGGCGCTGGTCGGCTTCGGCATGAACAATGTCGAGCGGCTGTTCCTGAACGCCTGGTACGGGGCGGGCGCGGTCGCGGTCTTCGCCGCCTCCTACGCGCTCGCCCGCCAGCCGATCGACATGATCGCCAACGCCATCAACATCGGCGCCTTTCCCGAGATCGTGAACCGCTTCGACGAGGACGGGCCGCAGGCGGCGGGGCAATTGCTGTCCGAGCTCATGGCGCTGGTGCTGCGCCTGTGCCTGCCGGTCGCGGTCATGCTCGTCGCGCTCAGCGACGAGATCACGCGGCTCCTGCTGCCTGCCGACTATCGCGGCCGCTTCGAACTCCTGTTCGCGATCATCGCCTTCAGCGTCCTCAGCGCCAATCTGGTGAACTTCGTCTTCGGCGTGGTGATGCACGCGCACAAGCGGCCCTGGCTGCTGATCGCCATCAACTTCCTCGGCTCGATCGGCACGGTGTCCCTGTCGTTCCTGCTGATTCCCGTGCTGGCGGAGGTCGGTGCCGCCCTGGCGCTGGCGGGCGGATCGCTGGTCAGCCTGATCGCCTCGATCGTCATCGGCCGGCGCCTGATCCGGGTGCCGGCCCCGTGGCGCGACGTCGCCGCGTCGATCGTGATCGCGGCCGGCACGGGCCTCGCCGCGGCATTGGCGGCGCGCGCGCTCGCCGCCGCCCCGGTGTTCGCCGCGCTCGCGGCGGGCCTCGCCGCGGGGGGAGCCGGCTTCCTCGCGCTCGTCTGGGCGTTTCACCCGGCCGCGACCGCGCTGTTCATCGACAGGCTGAAGGCCCGCCTCCCGGCCAGGTAGGGCGTCAGGGGCCGGTGTGCCGCCTGCTCCGGCGCGACCAGATCTCCTGGCACAGCAGGAGCGCATAGGCGGTGTTGGTGTCGTAGTAGCGGCGCCACAGGCGGCGCGGCTCCTGCGCGACACGGAACAGCCATTCGAGCCCGGCCGCCTGAAGCAGCTTCGGCGCCCGCGCGACCTTCCCGCCATAGACGTCGAAGCTTCCGCCCACGCCCATGACGAAGCTCGCCGCAAGCTCTGCGCGATAGCGCTTGAGGAAACGCTCCTTGCGCGGCGTCGACATGGCGACGAACAGGCAGTCGGCGCCCGACGCGTTGATGGCCGCCACCACCGCCGCCTCTTCCTCGGGCTTGAAATAGCCGTCGCGCCGCCCCGCGACGATAAGCGCCGGATAGTCCCGGGCGAGCCGCTCCGCGACCGCATCGAGGACATGCTGCTCGGCGCCCAGGAGATAGGGGCGCCAGCCGCGCTCGGCGCTAAGCGCGAACAGGTTGATCATCAGGTCGATGCCGGTCACGCGCTCCGGCAGGGCGATCCCGCACAGCCGCGCGCCCCACAGCACGCCGGTGCCGTCGACATTGACCACGTCCGCCGTGGTCACGTCCTCGCGCAATTCCTCGTTCTTGCGCATGTTGACCAGCTTGGCGACGTTCACCACCACATGCAGCAGCGGGCGTCGCGTCGCCATCGCTTCCGCGGCGATCGCCAGCGTCTCATCCATGCTCAGCGCATGGACGGGCGAGCCGAGGAACTTCCGGCGACGGGACGCCAGGAGCGCGTGCTGCGCCCATGTCGAGCCGGGCCCGGTCATGGCCGTGCGCTCCTGCGCGCGCCGGGGAGGCGCGGCGACTTTCGCCCGGCGGACATCGCCGATTGTGACATGCTGTTCATGGTGGACCGGATCGTCGCAGGCTGGGAATCCATCGGATACTGCAATAGTAACGTTATCGGCGGCACCCGTGCGAGAATATACTTCCATATGATTAATAACGACCTCTCCCGATTTGATACCGGCGAAGGTCTGAGGCCGGCGTCGCAGGCGCGGGGAGGCGCCGCGGAGAGAAAAAATCGCACGGCTTGCTAAGATTCATGCGTTAAAGGCGCCAGGCGGCAACGGAGAGAATACCGGGATTTGAGCGCGATCCTGATCATCGGCCAGGCCGCCGCGGCGCGGCGCTGGGAGCATGAGCTCGTCGCCCGGCTCGTCGCGGCGGGGCATGTCGTCTCGATCCGGCATGCGCCGGGAACCGGGTCCGGCGCGTCCGGGCTCGATACGATCCTGCGCATCGAGAGCCGGCGCTTCGGCTCCTCGCTGGCCGCGCTCGCGCAGCCCTTGCCGGCCGCCGAGCGCGGCACGGCCGATCTCATCGTCGATCTGACCGGGAGCGCGGCCGGGCAGGCGGCGCCGGTCCTGAAGCTCGATTTCTGCGGCCACGCCAACCCGGCCGCCGGCCTTGGCGCGATGCTGGCGAGCGCAGCGCCGTTCGAGCTCGGTGCCCGCCTCGACGGCGTTCTCGTGGCGCAGGCCCGCCCCATGATCGGGGACAGGCTCTGGCTGTCTCGCGCCTGCGACGACTGGCTCGCCGGCGCCGTCTCGCTCGTCATGCACTGCGTCGCCCGCTTCGGCGCGGGCAAGCTCGCCGCCCTTCCCGACGCTGCCCCGCCATCCCCGCGGAGCGGCGGCTTCCTGCGTCATTACCCGGCCTTCTTCTGGCGGGGCGCGGTCGAACGGGCGAGGCAGAAGCTCCGGCGCGGGCGGCGCCCGTTCTATTGGCAGGTCGCCTATCGGTTGATCGAGGGACCGGGCATCGCCGAGACGGGGCGCTTCGACGGCGCCGCCTTCACCCTTCTGCCGGACGATGGCGAGCGCTTCTATGCGGATCCCTTCGTCATCGAGCGCGCGGGGCGGCACTACCTCTTCGTCGAGGAGTTTCCCTATGCCGGCGGCCGGGGCGTGATCTCCGTCGCCGAGCTCGACGGGAACGGCGCTTTCGGCGTTCCGCGCAAGGTGCTGGAAGAGGCGCACCACCTGTCCTATCCGCAGGTCTTCGCGCAGGGTGGCGAGGTCTTCATGATCCCCGAGAGCGCCGCGGCCCGGGAACTCGTGCTCTACCGGGCCGAGCGGTTCCCGGATCGCTGGGTCCGCGACACGGTGCTGATCGCGGACCGGGACCTCAACGACGCCACGCTCGTCGAGGCCGGCGGCCGGTTCTGGCTGGTGGGCACCGAGCGCCACGGCCATGGCAGCGCCTCCGATACGATGGCGGTCTACGGCGCGCCCGCGCTGCGCGGGCCCTGGAGCGCGCATCCGCTCAATCCGATCGCGATCGATCATTCGGCCACCCGCCCCGGCGGCGCCTTCATCCGGGGGGAAACGGGGCTCATGCTGCCGGTGCAGGCGGGCGGGCGCGCCTATGGCGGCGGTCTCGGCCTGATGAGCTGCGAGCGGCTCGATGCCACCGATGTCCGCTTTTCCCCGCCGCGCCCGGTCGATCCGGGTCCGGCCTGGGCGGGCTGGGGCGTCCATACGCTCAACCGCGCCGGACGCGTCGAGGTCGTCGACAGGGGGCCTTTGTAGAATGCCGCGATATCCTCGCAAGCTCCATGTCCTCGTCGCGACGCCGTCCGGCATAGCCGGCCAGGGCGGCATCGACCGGATGATGGCGGCGCTGAAGCAGGAGTTCGAGCGGCAGGGGATCGCCGATATCGACCTGCGCTTCCTGACCAGCCGCGGCTCGGGGCATGTCGCGTTCTCGGTCTTCCATACGCTCGGCTTCTGCCTGCGGATGCTGGCCGCCCGCCTCGCGGGGCGCGCCGACGTCGTTCACCTCAACCTGTCCGTCGCCGGCAGCACCTATCGCAAGATGGCGATCGCCGCCTGCGCGCGCTTGCTGTCCATCCCCTATGTGCTGCATCTGCACGGCGGCGAGTACCCGCTTTTCTGGAAGGACGACGACGGCTTCCTGAGCCGCCGCATCCGCTCCCTGTTCGAGCATGCGGCGCAGGTGATCGTGCTCGGCCGGGTCTGGCAGGCCTTCGTCGCCGGCCGGGCGCCCGGCGTCCGGGAGATCGCGATCGTGCCCAACGCCGCCGCGATTCCCACGCTCGCCCATAGCGGCGGCGGCGATCGGGTGCATATCCTGTTCCTCGGCCGCCTCAGCGCGGGCAAGGGCGTGCCGGAGCTTTGCGAGGCGCTGTCGCGCCTGCGCACGCGGGCGGACTGGCGCGCCACGATCGCCGGCGACGGCGATGTCGCGGGCACCGGGGCAAGCCTCGCCGCGCTCGGCATCGCGGAGCGGGTCGCCCTGCCCGGCTGGGTCGCTCCGGATGCCGTGGCCGCCCTGATCGCGACGGCGGATATCCTGGTGCTGCCCTCCTTCGTCGAGAACCTGCCGCTATCGGTGATCGAGGGCATGGCCGCGGGGCTCGCCGTCGTGGCGACCCCGGTCGGCGCGGTCGAGGACATCGTCACGGACGGGCAGTCGGGGTTGCTGGTGGCACCCGGCGACGTCGGCGGGCTCACGGCCGCGCTGGAACGGCTGGTGGACGATCCCCCGCTGCGCGCGCGCCTGGGCGCCGCCGCGCTCGCGGTGCATCGCGAGCGGCTGGCGCTGGCGCCCTTCGTCGGCGCGATCTGCGGTATCTGGCGCTCGGTCGCGTCGCGGAAGCCGCCGGACGAAGGCTGATCCGCGACGCGCGGGTTACCGGGGCGCGCCGAGCCCGCATTCGCGGTGGAATATCTCCAGGTTCAGCAGCGCCCAGATCAGCTTTTCGCGATCGGCCGCGCCGCTTTCATGCTCGGCGACGATGCGGTCGAGGAGCGGCGCGCTGAGATAGCTGCGGATGACGGAAGCCGAGGAGCAGAGATGCTCGCGCACATAGGCCCGCATCGGCCCGCGGAACCAGGCGCCGACCGGAACCTTGAAGCCGATCTTGCGCCGGCTCAGGATTTCGTCCGGAAGCATCGGGGCGATGGCGTCGCGCAGAATCTGCTTGCTGTGCCGGCCGAGCCTGTAGCGATCGGGCAGCGTGCTGACGAAGGCCACGAGATCGCGATCGAGAAAGGGCATCCGTCCTTCGATCGAGCCGGCCATCATCATCCGGTCGCCCCGCTCCAGCAGATTGTCGGGCAGCCAGGAGGTCTGGTCGAAGAACAGGACGCGGCGCAGATGCGAGGCCTTTTCGCTCGACGAGAACGGGAAGCCGTTGCGCTCGCCCTGGCGCTCGCCCAGCCCGGCGGCCAGCGCGTCGCGCTCGCCCGCGGCGATGCCGCCGAACCAGGAGATCATCCGTTCGGCGAAGTCCCGTTCGCCGGCGCTGACGGCGAAGGTCTCGAGCCGCGCCGAGGCGAACCCCAGAGCGCGCAGCAAGGGCATCAGGACCTTGCCGTGGAGCGCCTGCGGAACGAGCCCGCGGTAAAGCCCGGCCAGCGCTTCCGCGCGATGCTTGGGGTAGCCGCCGAGGATCTCGTCCGAGCCCTCCCCGGTGAGCACCATCCGCACGTCCCGCGCGGCGCGCACCGACAACAGGTAGATCGGGATGTCCGAGCTTTGCACGACCGGCCCGCCCTGGTGGCGGACGATCCGCGGCAGATTGTCCATGATGTCGTCGGCCCGGATCACCAGCTCGCAATGATCCGTCTTGAAGCGATCGGCGACCCGCCGCGCGAAGGGAAGCTCGCTGAGCCCGTCCTCGCCGAACCCGACCGAAAAGGTGCGGATGGCCTTGTCGCTGTGGCGGCTCATCAGGGCGACGATCGCCGATGAATCGAGCCCTCCCGAGAGAAAGGCGCCGAAGGGCACGTCGGCGCGCATCCTGATCCGGACGGAATGGTCGAGCCGTTCCAGGAACCGACCGGTCGCGCCTTGCCGCTCCACCGGCCCGGCGCGGGGATAGCGGTCGGGCGGGGTATAGTAGCGGGTCTGCCTCAGCTCGCCTTGCGACCAGACGGCATAGCTGCCGGGATCGAGCTTGCGGATCCGCTCGAAGAAAGTGTGCGGCCCTGGCACGTAGCGCCAGTGGAGATAGTCGCGCACCGCCTGCGGATCGAGCTCCGCGATATCGGGCTCGACCGCACGCAGCGCATTGATCTCCGAGGCGAAGGTGAGCCGCCCGTCGTCCTGGGCCAGGTAAAGCGGCTTCTTGCCGAAGGGATCGCGGGCGAGGACGAGCTCGTCGTGCTCGGCGTCCCAGAGGGCGAAGGCGAACATGCCGTTCAGCCGGTCGAACATGGCCAGCCGCCACTGGTCGTATGCCCTCAGCAGCACTTCGGTGTCGGACTGCGTCCGGAAGCGGTGGCCGCAGGCGCTGAGCTCCTCGCGCAGCTCGATATAGTTGTAGATCTCGCCGTTGAAGACGATGCGCAGGCGGCCGTTGTCGATCTGCATCGGCTGGTTCGAATCGGCCGCCAGATCGATGATCGCGAGGCGGCGATGCACCAGCGCCACCTGCTCCTCGCCACCGCTCGAATCAAGGAATGCGATGCCTTCGGCATCGGGACCCCGGTGACGTATTGCCTGCGACATTTCGGCCGCTCGTCGTTCCGGGTTCTCGACCTTGCGGCCGACCCAGCCGGCGATTCCGCACATGAATTGTCCCTTGCCGTATCCGTTGCCGTGCAGTTTGCCACGGAAATCTTAAGCAACTCGCCCGGGGGCGCGGGGCTATGGCAGGCCCAGCGCCCGCAGCATCGCCCGGTCCGGCACCGCCGGCCCCTCAGGCTCGATCACCGACATGCCGTAGGGATTGGAGAATTCCCAGATCGCCCACGGAATGCCGAAGCGCTCGGCCTCTTCCCGCACGGCCTGAAGGTAGCGCAGGCGGTCGGCGTCGAACGCGCCGGCGCGGCCATCGGCCGAGATCCGGATCGCGCCGAATTCGCCGATGAACAGGCGCCGGGACGGGATGCCGTGGCTTTGCGCCCAGTCGACCGCCTGGCGCAGGCGCGCCGTGAGCTGGGCCAGCCCCCAATCCTGCGCGAAATAGCGCGCGATCCGCTTGCGCGCCGCCATCGTCTCGAGCTTGCGCTGGGCGATGCTCAAGCCCGCGGCTTCCATGCGCTGGTCGAGCGCGCGGGCGACCGCCTCGGGCGTCGAGGTCCTGGCCGGCCAGGGCAGGCCCGAGGCGAAGAGGCCCCTTCCCTCGGGCCGCTGATGGGTGAAGCTGTGCGGCTCGTACATATGGAGGCTGTAATAGAGGTTCGGATCGTCGAAATCGGGGGTGAGATCGACGAGCCCGGCGACCTCGCCGCCACAGGCCCCCGTGACCACGACGGTCAGCTCGCGGCTGACGCTGCGGATGTCGCGGACGGTCTCCCTCATGATCCGCTGCCAGTCGGTTTTCCCGCCCGACGGGCAGGGGTAGTAGGCCGGCTCGTTATAGGGCTCGAGCGCCACCTTGCCGGCGCCGATGCGGGAGAGCATCGCGGCGACCTCCACCACCATCGCGCGGTAGCGGCGCACGCCGTCGCTGTCGGCGCCGCCGGCGATCATCTCCATGCCGTAGGCCGGGACCTGGGCGACGCCGTGCAGATCGAAGACCACCTTGAGCCCGGCCGAGGCGATGCGCTCGACCGCGGCCCCGAGCCGCTCCAGCGCCTGCCGGCGCCGGTCGCCTTCGCTGGCGAGCAGCGGCCCCGGATCGACGCTCAGGCGGACGAAATCGAAGCCGAGCGACCGGATCAGGGCGAAGGGGTCGCTCGTCGGCCAGTCGCTGAGCGGCCGGCCGTCAGAGAGCCATTCCCGCTCGTCGCGATAGGGCGGCCAGCGGTAGGAGCCGTCCTTCTCGACGGGCGACCAGTTGAGCCAGCCATGCACGCCGACGCCGTGCCGCAGGGGAATCGGCTCCGCCACGGCGGCGCCGATCAGGCCCACGGCGCAAACCACGGCATAGACGGCTTTGCGCATCGTCCCTCTTTCCGCCATGTCGGGATGGCAACCCCCGGTTTCGAAAAGAAAGCTTGCCGCCCCACGCTTTCGGCGGCAACCCGTCAGCGACACTGCCCCTGGGAGCGCGCATGAGGATCGGCTGGTATGCGAACCGCCTGCGCGGCATGGGGTCCGCCGAAATCCTTCACCGCCTGCGCGAGCAGCGCCGCAGGATCGCCTCGCGAAACCGCGACGACGGCTGGCGGCGCCACGCCGCACCCGACCTCGTCCCCGTCCTTCCCGAACTGCGGGAGAAAGTCTCCGCCGCGACCCCGGCGCAGCGCCAGGCCATCGCCGAGGCCGCGGAGGGCGTGCTCGCGGGCCGTTTCTCGGCGCTGGGGCAGAGCTGGCCGCCGCGCGAGCCCGGCCGGCTCTTCCCGCCGCGGATCTGGCGCCTCGACCCGGCGACGGGCGCGCTCTGGCCCGGCGCCGAGAGCTATACCTTCGACATCGACCTGCGACCGGGAGATAGCCGCGGCGACATCAAATATGTCTGGGAGATCAACCGGCTGCAGTTCCTGCTGCCGCTCGCCGCCCAGTTGCGCCTGACCGGCTGCGAGCGCTGCCGCGAAAGCATCGAAGCGGCGATCGAGAGCTGGCACGCCGGGAACCCGCCGTTTCGCGGGGTCGGCTGGGCGTCGGGCATCGAGGTCGCGCTCAGGGCCGCCAGCCTGATCGTCGCGCTCGATCTCGCGGGCGACCGGCTCGACCCGGCGACAGGCCGCAAGGCGGGCGAGATCCTGGCCGCGAGCGCCTATTGGCTGGCGCGGTTTCCCTCGCTGTTCTCCTCGGCCAACAACCATCTCGTCGCCGAGCTTGCGGGGCGATACCTCATCGGCCTCAGCCTGGGGGCGAGGACCGATGCCGTCCGCAAGGCGCTGCTCGCCGAGCTCGACAGGCAGATCCTTGCCGACGGCACCGGCGCCGAGCAGACGCCGAGCTATGCGGCCTTCACCGCCGAGGCCATGCTGCTGTGCGCGGCGGCGGCGCAACAGGCCGGCGAGCCGTTCCCGCCTTCCGCAACGGCGCGGCTCGCCGCTTTCGCGGGCTTCGTCGCCTGGCTCCCCGCCCGGGGCGGACGCTTCGGCGACGATGACGACGGGCGCCTGCTGACGCTTGGCGCCGAGGACGGCTATGTCCGCTCGGTCGCAGCCGCCATTCACGGCTTCCTGCGGTTGCCGGGCGAGGCGCCCGAGCCCGGCGATATCCGCGCCCTCGTCTTCGGCGCGCCGCCACAGCCGGCCCCGGCGCCCGAGGGGCTGCGCAGCTTCGAGCGGGGCGGCCTCTCGATCTGGCGCGGCAGCATGAAGGAGCGCGCCGTCGCGCTGACCTTCGACCACGGCCCGCTCGGCTATCTCGCGATCGCGGCCCATGGCCATGCCGACGCGCTGTCGCTGACCTTGTGCATCGACGGCGATCCCGTGCTGGTCGATCCCGGCACCTGGCTCTACGGCTCGGGAGGCGTGTGGCGCGACTGGTTCCGCTCCACCCCGGCGCACAACACGCTGAACCTCGACGGCGCGAGCCAGAGCATCGCGTCGGGGCCGTTCAACTGGTCGCACAAGGCCGATGCTACCCTGGTGGAGAGCAAGCCCGGCACGCATTGGAGGCTATCGGCCCGGCACGACGGCTATCGCGGCCGCTTCGGCGTCCTGCATCAGCGCAGCCTCGCCCGCGACGGCGACGCGATCGTGGTGACCGACCGGCTGCTCGGCCGCCGCCGGACGGCCGAGATCGTGTTCCAGCTCGCCGCCGATATCGCCGCGAGCCAGCAGGGAAGCGCGGTCACACTATCGCGCGGCGGGCGGGCGATCATGACCATCCGCTTTCCCGATGCCGCCATCGCGATGCGGGCCGGGGGCGAGAGGCCGGGCCAGGGCGGCTGGGTCTCGCCGCGCTTCGGCGTCCGGGAGCCGGCGACGCGCCTCGCCTGGCGTGGCGAGGTCGGCGAGGAAGGGGTCACGATCCGGCTCGTCCTCGCCTGACCGGCACTCACGCCTTACCCCAGCAGAGCCTCGTAGCGGTCCCCGATCTTTTCGGCCGTGAAGTCTCCTGCCCTGAGCGACAGGAGGGCCGTCGGCGTCGGCCGGTCGAGCATGGCCTCCATCGCCGCGGCCATCGCCTTAGCGTCGCCGACCGGCACGAGCGCGCCGAAGCGGCCATCGGCGAGGATCTCGCGCGGACCATGGGGCGCATCCGTCGAGACGACGGGGACGCCGGCGGCCATCGCCTCGATCAGGACGTTGCCGAAACCCTCGCTCGTCGACGACAGGACGAACAGATCGGCATCCGCGTAGCAGGCGGCGGGGTCGTCGACATAGCCGGGAAACAGCACATCCGCGCCGATGCCGAGATCCGCCGCGAAGGCGCTGAGTTCCCCCGCCAGCGGCCCGTCCCCGAAGACGACGAGGCGGGCCGGGCGCCGGGCGCGCAGGATCGCGAAGGCCTCGAGCAGCGTCCGGTGGTCCTTGACCGGGACGAGGCGGCCGGCGGTGGCGACGACCGGGCCCTCGCCCATGGCCTGAAGTGCGCCGCGCCAGGCATGGCCGCGCCCGGATGGCGCTGCCGCCGGCGGCAGCGGATTGTGGATGACGGCAATGCCGGACGCGGGAAAGCCCAGCGCCGCAAGATCGGCGGCGACGCCTTGCGAGACGGCGATGGCCGTGGTCGCGCGCGCCGCGACCAGCCGGGAGAGCAGCTTGGCCAGCTTCGCCCCGGCCTTGCCGGAGGACAGGGCGGCGGCAGCATGGAAGCTCGGGAAGAACCGCGCAGGGCTGCGGGCCAGCATCAGCGCCAGCGCCATGACGAGGTTGGCGAATTCCGGGGCGCTGTAGACCGCGTCGGGACGCAGCCGGCGCAGCAGCCGCGCGCTGCGCAGCGTGCTCTTCAGCGTCGCCGCCTTGCCGTAGCCCCCCTCCCGGACGGGCAGGCCGAAATCGATGAGCCGCACCGAGCCCGAGAGCAAAGCGGCGTTGGGGCCTTGGGCGTTCCAGGTGAAGAGCGTGACGTCGTGGCCGCGCGCCGCCAGTTCGTTGGCCATCAGCACGAAGACACGCTCGGCGCCGCCGCCGCCGAGGCTGGCGATATGAAAGACGATCCGCTTCGCCATGGCCCTAGGGCCGGCCGGGCGGCAGGCGCATGTCGCCGGCGATGCCCCGGACGATCGCCAGGAACAGGCCGAGCCCGAAACCGGCGATCGCGCCGAGCCCGATCAGGATGACGGCCGATGGCGGCCAGGCGCGCTTCAGCGGCGGCACCGCGGCCGAGATCACCTGGACGTTGGTGGTGTCGATCTGCTCGCGCTCGGTGATCTGCCGCGCCCGCGCCAGGAAGTTCTCGTAGACGGCGGTCTTCGCGGCGGCGTCGCGTTGCAGCTCGCGCAGCGCGACCTCGGAATCGTTGTCGCTGAAGACGCTGCCCTTGAGGTCGAGCATCTGGGCGTTGAGCGAGTTCAGCGAGGCCTTGGCCTTGTCGAGCTCGAGCCTGGCCGAAGCGACGAGGCGGGCAAACTCCGCCTTGAGCTGTGCATTGGTGGTCTCGTAGGCCGCCTTGAGGCTGAGCAGCGAGGGGTGGCGGGCGCCGAAGGTGATGGCTTGCGAATCGAGCTGCTGCTTGAGGCTGTTGGCCCTTTCGCGCAGCGCGATCAGCGCGCCCGAGACATCGGGGGAGACATAGGTTCCACCGGCGCCGGAGGCGACCAGGGCGTCGAGGTTCGCCTGCGCGGCGATGACGCGCGACTGCGCCTCCATGATCTGGTTGTTGAGCGGCGTCAGCTTCTGCGAGGAGACGAGCTGGCCGTTGCTGGCGGCGAGATCGTTGTCGCGCCGATAGGCCTCGACCTTCTGCTCGGCCTTCTGCACGTCCTTCCTGAGCTGGTCCAACCGCTTGTCGAGCGCTGCCGCGGCGCGCCCGGCGCCCGAGGCCTCGGTCTCGGCCAATTCCTCCTGGAAGGCCTTGACGATCGCCTGCGAGAGCAGGAGCGCCTTGTCGACGCTGGTGGCCGAGACCGAGAGCGTCGTCACGAAGGATTTCTCGTCCGCCTCGGCATCGACCCGCCTCGCCAGGCTTTTGAGCGCCGTCAGCTTCGGATCGGATTCGGCGCTGCCGCTGCGGCCGGGATCGACGAATTCGGGGTCCTCGGCGAGATTCAGCGCCTGCACCACCCGCGACAGGACGCTGCCCGAGGTCAGGATGCGCTGCTTGCTGCGGGTGCTGAGCACCTGGCCGTCGGGCTGGTTCGCCGACGGGTAGAGATCGTTCGGGACGACCTGGAGATTGGCCGGATTGATCAGGATATCGGTCGTGACCGTGTAGCGCCGCTCGGCCATGAGCGCATAGGCGCCCGCCGCGATCGCACCGATCACGGCAAGCAGGCAGGCCAGGCGCAGGCCGGCCCTGAGCCAGACGGACAGGCGCCGGAAGTCGAGCTCGAGGAAGGCCCCGATCTTGTCGAGCGTCACCGCGTCGCGTTCGGATGCAGCCGACATCACGACCGCCGCGACGACAGGCAGGCGGCCACGTCCCACGGCCGGCGCGCGCGATGGTGATCTTGCTCCTTCGGGACGGTTCGCATGTCCGATCTTTTCGTATAGGCCACGTCTCGCGACCGCCGCTGAGGGGACGATCGGACCCTCAGCTAGCGCGCCAATCCTTATCATTCCGCATCATCCGCGGCCGCCTCGCGGAAACATCGTTAACAGTCGATCTCCGCTCCCCGGCGGGAGAAGCCCGCGAATCTCCGGCGCAGCCCGTCCACGAACAGCGCGAGCGCGCCTTTCGCGGAGCCCGCGCCGATGAGGGAGCGCAGCGGAACGACCTCGGTGGCGAGCTTGTCCTTGAAGGCCTCGCCGCCGCAGAGCAGGTCGACGCCGCCAAGGCCGTGATCGATCGCCCATTGCACATAGTCGAAGATCAGGACCGTGCCGGGCGAGGCGCGGGCGAATTCCGGATCATAGCTCGTCACCCAGGCCATCAGCGTGTCGCGCTCGACGAAATTGACCGAGATGGCGACCGCCGTGCCGTTCACCTCGATGACGAAGAGACGCAGCACGCCGGCACGCGCCAGCACGGCGACCAGCGCCTCCAGAGCCGCTTTCCCGTCGTCGAACAGCACCGAGCTGCGCGCATTCCTCACGAGCCATTGCCGCTTGAGGGCCGAAAGCCGCTCCAGCACGGGATCGAGCGGCTCCTCGGGCCCGAGCAGGCGGAAGGCGACGGTGCCGGCCTCCTCGAGCATCTTGATGCCCCGGCGATAGTTCTGGCGGGTCTTCTTGGGGTGGCCGGCAAGCCACGCCGCCCCGCTCTCCCAGCCGCCGGCGATGCGCGAGCTGATCTCCTGCCTGTGGTTCGGCCTGAGCCGCACGGGATGGGCCTTGCCGGGATCGAACAGGCGCCACGCCGCCGCATCCGGCTGGAGCCGGTTGACGAAGGCGAGATCGAAGCCGCCGGCCGCGCAGACCAGCGCCCACAGCCTGTCCAGCGCCGCTTCGGGACAGTCAGGAGCGCGGATCAGGTCGCCGTAATCGGAATGGGCGATCGCCGCCCATTCGAGGAAGCGCAGGCCCTTGCGCCGGGTGATCGCCAGCGGCAGGACCGCGACCAGCCGCTCGCCGCGCCAGACGAGGCCGATGCGCAGCGCGCTCCGCCGCGGATCGTCGATCGTGCCCCACCAGGCCGAAATCCAGCCATGGCTCTGGAAGACGAGGGCCCCGCAATCCCGCCACAGCCGCGTCCACGGCTCGGCGAGCGCGGCGAGGCCGTCGGCGGTTTCGACGATCTCCAGGCGCTCGGCGGCCGTGCCGCCGGGCGATGCGCGCACGTTCATGACGAGGCCGCGTCCCCGGCCTGCCCGCCATCGGCCTGCCGCCGCCGGAACCGGCGGGCGATGTGGCGCCACATCTTCCTGAGCGGCAGGATGTAGAGGCCCGCCAGCGACTGATAGTCACGGACATCCCGGTCGACGAGCCCGAACTTCAGCTTCTCGTCGGGGTCCGGAACATAGGAGGTGCCGAAGAACCGGTCCCAGATCGACAGCAGCAGGCCGAAATTCTTGTCGTAATGGCGCGGGTCGACGCTGTGGTGAACCTGGTGCCAGTGCGGGGACAGGACATATTTGTCCAGCGGGCCGAAGGAGATCGGCAGATGGGTATGCCGCACGAAATCCATCATCAGGATGTTGCGCAGGACATAGACGTTGAGGCCGAAGACGACGACCTCCACCGGATTGAGCGCGATCACGCTCCAGACGCCGAAGCAGATCCCCGGAATGACCCCGTCCCACATCCGGTTCATCAGATCGTCGAGCGGATGCACGCGATCCTTGGTGATGCCGACCATCACCTCGGCGGAATGATGCACCTTGTGCAGCTCCCACAGGAACGGATAGCGGTGCTGCGCGACGTGATAGAGATAATAGGAGATGTCGTAGGCCAGGAGCATGGTCACGGTGAAGATCACGAGCGTGATCGGGCCGGGCGGGCCTTCGATCAAGGGCCCTTCGATGCCGAAGCCCCAGCTGATCGCGCGGTTCGTGGCATAGCCGACCGCGGCAACGAAGGTGGCGCCGGCCGGGATGAGCAGCAACGGCATCAACAGTTTCTTGGTGACCCAGAACATGGCGTCGGCGCGCGCCGACGGATGCAGGATGATCTCCTCCGGGAACATGAAGTCGAAGAAATCGCGGAAGGATTTGTCTTTCACCTTTCGCAGATAGACGATCGCCGCGCAGACCAGCGCCGTCGCCAGGATAAGAAACGGCGTGACGTAATCGATAGCGTATAGCTTGGTAATGAATTTGTTCAGAATTTCGGAAAACATGGCAGTCCTTGATATCTCAGCGGCGGATCTACGCTGTGATCCTCGTCGGCCGGCGATGATTTCACCATAGCCGACGATTATGAATCCAACGTGATCCCTTTCGCCGAAATCGCGGGCTATTCGAGCCGCGCCGGCCGCTTCGTCATTCCATGACGACGGCGTGGTCGCCGGTGGGCGCGGCCTGCCGGCCCGGCGTGCGCAGCAGGACGAGGAAGGGCAGGGCCGCGAGCGAGAGGATCATCAGGAGCTTGAAGTCGTTGGCATAGGCGATGATCATCGCCTGGCGGGTGATGACCTCGTCGAGGGCCGCGCGCCCGGCGAGCGTCGTCGGGTCCCAGGCATGCCTGATCGCCGGCATCTCCAAGAGACGGTTGAAGGGCGTGACGTAGGCCGCGATCTCGGCATGGTTGACCTGGAGGTTGCGGGTCAGGAGATAGCTGACCAGCGAGATTCCGACGCTGGAGCCGATATTGCGCGAGAGGTTGTAGAGGCCGGTGCCGTCGCCGCGATACTGCGCCGGCAGCGTGACGAAGGTGACGGTCGTCAGCGGCACGAAGAGCAGGCCGAGGCCCCCGCCCTGGACGAAGCCGGTCAGCATGATGCGGCCCTGCGAGACGTCGGGCGTCCAGCTCGCCATGTCGTACATCGCCCAGGCGCTGACCAGGAAGCCGGCGCCGAGCAGGAAGCGGGTATCGACCTTGCCGATCAGCCGCCCGACCATGAACATGCAGGCCATCGTGCCCAGGCCCCGCGGCCCCATGATGATGCCGGCCGTCACCACCGGATAGCCGAGCAGCGTCTGCAGGAAGGGCGTCAGCAGCGCGAGCGAGGCGAGGTAGCAGATGCCGATGATGAAGATGAAGATCAGGCCGACATTGAAGTTCCGGTCGAGGAACATGCGCGGCTTGATGAAGGAGTTCTCGGCCGTGAAGGTGTGCACCAAAAGGACGTAGAGCGCAGCCGCGCAGACCGCCGCCTCGATCAGGATCTCCGGGGAATCGAACCAGTCGAGCTGGGCGCCGCGGTCGAGGAAGAGCTGGAGCGCCCCGATCGCGATGCTGAGCGCGCCGAAGCCGATCCAGTCGAACCGGTTGAGCGTGCCGGCCTTCGTCTCGGTGACGAAGATCGAGACGCCGGCCAGCGCCAGGATGCCGAGCGGAAGGTTGATGTAGAACACCCAGCGCCAGGACAGGTTCTCGGTCAGCCAGCCGCCGAGCACGGGGCCCAGCACCGGCCCGACCATGACCGAGACGCCGAACATCGCCATGGCGGAGCCGCGCTCCTCCAGCGTGTAGATGTCGAGCAGGATGCTCTGCGAGAGCGGCACGAGCGAGGCTCCGAAGATCCCCTGCAGCAGCCTGAAGCCGACGATCTGCGGCAGCGACTGCGCCGCCCCGCACAGGATCGAGGCGACGACGAAGCCGATGATCGCGACCGAAAGCACGCGCTTGCGGCCGAAGCGCGCCGCCAGGAAGCCGGAGGGCGGCGTCATGATCGCCGCCGCGACGATATAGGAGGTCAGGACCCAGTTGACCTGGTCGGCGCTGGCCGAGACGCTGCCCTGGATATAGGGCAGCGCGACATTGGCGATGGTGGTGTCGAGCGCCTGCATGATCACCGCCAGGATCACGCAGGCGGTGATGGCGCCGCGATGGGCGACGATCGGGGCCGTGGCGGCTGCGCGGGCCATGGCGGGCCTCTCTAGCCGTTCCCGGCCTTGCTCGTGCCGAGGATGTCGGTGACGAAGGACGGCAGGCCGCGCGCATGGCCGGTGTCGATCTCGAGCGTCACGCTCATGCCGGAGCGCAATTGCGGCCCCTCGGCCGGCGTGTCGATCTTCACCCGCATGGCGATGCGCTGCACGACCTTGACCCAGTTGCCGCTGGTGTTCTGCGCCGGCAAGAGCGAAAAGCTCGCCGCCGAGGCCGGGCTGATGCTGTCGACCGTGCCCGTCCAGACGACGCCCGGATAGGTGTCGACATGGATCCGCGCCGTCTGGCCGGGCTTCACCCAGGTGAGCTCGGTCTCCTTCGGATTGGCCTGGATCCAGGCATGCCCGGTCGAGACCAGGCTGAAGGCGCTGGTCGCCGCCTCCAGATACTGGCCCTTCTGCAGCGAGGGCACGTTGGTGACGATGCCGTTCATCGGCGCGCGCACCGTCGTATGGTCGAGCTGGCGCTCGGCCTCCGCCCGCGCGGCGACCGCGTCCCTGTAGCGCGGATGCTCCGCGACCGGCGCGTCGGGCTTGCCGTTGAGGCTCGCGGCGATGCCGCTGAGTTGGCTTTCGAGCTGCGCGAGCTTCAGCCGCGCGCCGTCGAGATCGTGCCTGGCCTGATCGAAGGTCGCCTGCGAGGCGACCGATTTGGTGGCGAGATCCTGCTGGCGCTTGAAGGCAGTCTCATAGAAGGCGATGTCGGTATGGCCCTGCTCGATCTGGCCCTGCATGCCCTTGTAGCTCGCCTTCAGCGCCTCGAGATCGTTGCCGACCACGCCGAGCTGGGCATCGGCCCGCTCCAGCGCGAAGCGGAACGGCCTGTCGTCCAGGCGAAACAGCACGTCGCCGGCCTTCACCTCCTGGTTGTCGCGGACGTCGATCTCGCCGACGACGCCGGCGACATCGGTCGAGATGCCCAGGATATCGGCCTGCACATAGGCATTGTCTGTCGTCATCACCTGCCCGCCGGTGACGTAAGTATAGCCGCCGGCGATCAGCGCGATCGGCATGAGCGAAAAGAGCAGCCGGCGCGTCCGGTCGCGCCGAGGCCGCCGCTTGGCGGCGGGCGCAGCCGGCGCGGGGATATCGGCCTTGGCATCCGGTCCTTCCTTCGCCACCGCCCCGCCCCGGGGCGAGGTCTTGGGCTCGAACGGCCGGATCTCCGCCCCGCCGCCCGCGGAGCCGGGCCCCGCCTCCCGGCGGGCGGCCGATTCCGTGTTCCTGGCTGCGTCATCCATTGCGGACCCGCCTTTCGGCCACCGGCTTCTGGCAGGCGGCTGTGAGATTCGTTTTCATCTGCCCCAGCGTCGCGAGAAGCTGCTCGCGCTCGGCCGGGGGAATCGCGCCGAAGGCCTCCGCCCGCGTGATCTCGGCGATGGCGCGGATTTCCTTGAGCTTCGGCTGGGCCTTGGCGGTCAGGTAGAGCTGCCAGATGCGCCTGTCGGTGGCGTGCGCCCGGCGCTCGGCCAGGCCGCAGCCTTCGAGCTTGTCGAGGATGCGCCCCACCGTGATCGGCTCGACATCCATCAGCTCGGCGAGCGCGCCCTGCTGGATGCCGGCATTCTGGTCGAGATAGGCGAGCACCTGCCATTGCGAGCGGGTCAGCCCGGAATCGCGCGCATGCTGCTCGAAGCGCTTGCGCAACAGGCGCGCGACGTCGTGCAGCAGGAATCCCACGGTCGGGGGCGGAGCCTTAGGCATGCTGATCATAAGCATCTATATAATTTAGATCAGCGGCGCGTCAATGCGGATCCTCAGCCGGCGGGAGAGAGATTTCAGGGGTTCCTGTTCTGACGGGTTGAGCGCCCGGCCGCCGCTCAATCCTCGTCGTCGCGCAAGGGACCGCCATCCCTGAGGATCTCGCGTTTGCCTGCGTGGTTAGCTGGCCCGACGATACCCTCGTTCTCCATGCGCTCCATGATGGAGGCGGCGCGGTTGTAGCCGATCTGGAGGCGGCGCTGGATGTAGGATGTCGAGGCCTTGCGGTCGCGCAGCACGACGGCGACGGCCTGCTCGTAAGGGTCGTCCGAGTCGCAGGCGCCCATGCCGGTCTTGTCGAAGACCGCGCCGCCCTCGTCGTCGGCGCCGTCCTCGTCCTCGCAGGTGACGGCGTCGAGGTATTGCGGCCGGCCTTGCGTCTTGAGGTGAGCCACGACCTTCTCGACCTCTGCGTCGGAGACGAAGGGCCCGTGGACGCGGGTGATGCGCCCGCCGCCGGCCATGTAGAGCATGTCGCCCTGGCCGAGCAGCTGCTCGGCGCCCATCTCGCCGAGGATGGTGCGCGAGTCGATCTTGCTCGTCACCTGGAAGGAGATGCGGGTCGGGAAGTTCGCCTTGATCGTGCCGGTGATGACGTCGACCGAGGGGCGCTGCGTCGCCAGCACGACATGGATGCCGGCGGCGCGCGCCATCTGGGCGAGCCTCTGGATCGTGCCCTCGATCTCCTTGCCGGCGACCATCATCAGGTCGGCCATCTCGTCGACGATGACGACGATATAGGGCAGAGGCTCGAGGTCCATGACCTCGTCTTCGTAGATCGCCTCGCCCGAGTGCCTGTCGAAGCCGGTCTGGACGGTGCGGGTGATGACCTCTCCGGCGGCTTTCGCCTCCTGGACGCGGGCATTGAAGCCGTCGATGTTGCGCACCGAGAGCTTCGACATCTTCTTGTAGCGCTCCTCCATCTCGCGCACGGCCCATTTGAGGGCGACGACGGCCTTCTTGGGATCGGTGACGACGGGGGTGAGCAGATGCGGGATGCCGTCATAGACGGAGAGTTCGAGCATCTTGGGGTCGACCATGATCAGGCGGCATTCCTCGGGCTTGAGCCGGTAGAGGATCGACAGGATCATGGTGTTGATGGCGACGGACTTGCCCGAACCGGTGGTGCCGGCGACGAGGAGGTGGGGCATGCGGGCGAGGTCTGCGATGACGGGCTCGCCGCCGATGGTCTTGCCGAGGCAGAGCGCAAGCTTGTGGCGGGTGGTCTCGAAGTCCTGGCTGGCGAGGAGCTCGCGCAGGAAGACGGTCTCGCGCCGTGCGTTGGGCAGTTCGATGCCGATGGCGTTCTTGCCCTGAACCACAGCCACCCGCGCCGAGACCGCGCTCATCGACCGCGCGATGTCGTCCGCCAACGAGATCACACGCGAACTCTTCGTCCCAGGCGCAGGCTCCAGCTCGTAAAGCGTCACAACAGGGCCGGGGCAGGCCTGGACGATCTCGCCCCTGATATTGAAGTCCTCGAGCACGCCTTCGAGCAGGCCGGCATTCTGCTGCAGGGTCTCGACCGGCATCGCCTCGCCCTGCGCTTGGGGCGGCTCGGCCAGGAATTCGATCGGCGGCAACTGGAAGCCGGGGTCCTGCGCCACGGGCAGCGTGACGAGGCGGGGCGCGGCCCTGAAGGGGGCGGGCTCCGCCGGGACGGGCTCGGGCTCGGCCATGACGGGCTCAGGCACGACCGGAGGCCGCGTGCTGCGCGCCAGCGGCACGCCCTGCTTGACCGTCGCCACCGGCTCGTCCGGAACGGGCGGCTCGTCCTCGACCGGGCACGTTTCGGCCACCGGCTCGCGCCAGGCCGGCGCCGCGATCCGGACGCTCACCCGATAGCCCTGCCCCCAGCCGGGCCCCGGCCAGGCGGGCGGCGCGACCGCGGCCGAAACCGCAGGCGACGCGGCCTCGGGCAAGCTCGCTTCGGGCAAGGCGGGCGCCGGCTCTTCGAAAATGGCGAAGGTGGCCGCCACCGGCGGCGCGGCGGTGCCGATCTCGAACCCGGAATCGTCGCGCTCGGCCGCGGGCACGCATTCCCAGAAGGCGTGATCGGAGATGAAATCGAGCGCGGTCGCCGCCACCTGTTCCGGGGCGGCGAAAACCTCCGCCGGCGCTTCGCAGGCCATCTCGCCGCAGGCCTCGGCATCGTCGAGCGGCGCCTCGGCGGGGACCGGCTCCTCGACCGTCGGAACGGCAGCGGGCGTTCCCCAGACCTGCCGGATCAGATGATCCGGCGTGCGCCAGTAGCGGACGCGGCTGGCAACCGCAGCAAGCTCGCTTTCGGCCTGCGAAAGCCTGCGCTGCGCCTCTGCGGCGCGGGAGGGCCTGACATAGGTCGGCCAGAGCTCGGCCGGCTCGCCCGGCGGGGCGGCGAGGCGATGATCCTCGGAAGCGACGGCGTTCGCGCGGCGGTGGCGATCCAGTTTATGCATGGGCTTAGGCGAACACGACGCTTCGTTAACCTGAGCCCAACTCCTAGCCCGGCAGGGTTAAGAGACCGTTCCAGCCCCCGCTCTCTCGCCGTCCCACGGCGGCACGCAGCGACCTCCTGCACACTAGTATACCAGATGATTGACCCCTGCCCTGCGCGGTTCTAGAGATCGTCGACCGATGGAGATGCCCATGCTGCTCAACGACGATCGCCTCTTCCCCGCCGATCCGGTGACGCGCGGCATCGCGCGGCGGCTCTTCGCCAGGGTGCGCGACCTGCCGATCATCTCTCCGCACGGCCACACCGATCCGCGCTGGTATGCGCAGAACGAGCCCTTCCCCGATCCGGCCACCCTCTTCGTCAAGCCGGACCACTACATCTTCCGCATGCTCTATTCGCAAGGGATCGGGCTCGAGGAGCTCGGCATTCCGCGCAAGGACGGCGCTCCCGTAGAGACCGATCCGCGCAGGATCTGGCGGCTCTTCGCCAGCCGGTGGCATCTCTTCCGCGGCACGCCGACCAGGCTGTGGTTCGAGCACGCGGCCTCGACCATATTCGGCGTCAACGAGCGGCTGAATGCCGAGAACGCCGACCGGATCTACGACCGGATCGCAGCCAAGCTCGAGGAGCCGGAATTGCGCCCCCGCGCCCTGTTCGAGCGCTTCCGGATCAAGGCGATCAGCACGACCGAGGGCGCGCTCGACGATCTCAAATGGCACGACATGATCCGCGATTCCGGCTGGGGCGGCAGGGTCGTCACCGCCTATCGCCCCGACGGCGTGGTCGATCCGGAGTTCGAGGGCTTTGCCGAGAATCTCGAACAGCTCGGCGCGCTGACCGGCGAGGATATCGGGACCTGGGCCGGCTATCTTTCCGCCCATCGGAAGCGGCGCGCCTATTTCAAGGCGCGCGGCGCCACCTCCTCCGATCATGGCCACCCGACCGCGCGCACCGCCAACCTCTCGGATGCAGAAGCCGAGAAGCTCTACGCCAGGATCCTCAAGGGCAAGGTCTCGGCCAAGGACGCCGAATTGTTCCGCGGCCAGATGCTGACCGAGATGGCGAAGATGAGCCTCGACGACGGGCTCGTCCTGCAGATCCATCCCGGCTCCTGGCGCAACCACAACCCCGCGCTCTTCGCCGCCTTCGGCCGCGACATGGGCGCCGACATACCGACCGGGACCAGTTACGTCGAGGCGCTGAAGCCGCTGCTCGACGCCCTCGGCAATGAGCGCAACCTCACCGTCATCGCCTTCACCCTGGACGAGACCGCCTATTCGCGCGAGCTCGCCCCGCTCGCCGGTCATTACCCGGCGCTGAGGCTCGGGCCGGGCTGGTGGTTCCTCGATGCGCCCGAGGCGATGCTGCGCTTCCGCGAGCTCACCACCGAGACGGCCGGCTTCTACAACACTGTCGGCTTCAACGACGACACCCGCGCCTATCTCTCGATCCCCGCCCGCCACGATCTCGCCCGGCGCGTCGACTGCGCCTATCTCGCCAAGCTCGTCGCCGAGCACCGGCTCGACGAGGACGAGGCGGCGGACGTCGCGCACGACCTCGCCTATCGCCTCGCCAAGGAGGCCTACAAGCTATGACCCGCCTTTGCGCCTCGACCCTCGCCAGGCTGCCGCAGAGCGTCCGCCGTCCGGCCTATGACCGCGCGCGGCTCGCGCCCGGCATCGTTCATCTCGGCCTCGGCGCCTTCGCCCGCGCCCATCTCGCCGAATACACCGAGGACGCGCTGGAGCGGCGCTTCGACGCCTGGGGCATCCTCGGCGCCAGCCTCAAGCGCCCCGACCAGCGCGACCGGCTCAAACCCCAGGACGGGCTCTACACCCTGCTGAAGCGCGCGCCCGAAGGACCGGGCCTGCGCGTCATCGGCGCGGTGCTCGACGTTCTCGTCGCCCCGGAGGACCCGGTCGCCTTGCTGAAGCGGCTGATCGCGCCGGAAACCCGGATCGTCTCGCTCACCGTCACCGAGAAGGGCTATTGCCACGATCCGGCGACCGGCCGGCTCGATCCCGCCCATCCCGACATCCGCCACGACCTCGAGAAGCCGGACGCGCCGCGCTCGGCGGTGGGCATCCTCGTCGCCGGCCTCAGGCTCAGGCGCAAGGAGGGGCTTGGCCCCTTCACCGCGCTCTGCTGCGACAACCTGCCCGCGAACGGCCATGTGCTGCGCGGCCTCGCCTGCGATTTCGCGGCGCTCTCCGACGACAGGCTGTCCTCCTGGATCGAGGCCAACGGCGCCTTCCCGGCGACCATGGTCGACCGCATCGTCCCGGCGACGACCGAGGCCGACATCGCCGAGGTCGCGACGCTCATCGGCCTCGACGATTCAGCCCCGGTGATCGGCGAGCCCTTCCGGCAATGGGCGATCGAGGATGTCTTCGCGGCCGGCCGCCCGGCATGGGATCAGGTCGGCGCGCAGATGGTCAGCGAGGTCGCGCCCTTCGAGTTCATGAAGCTTCGGATGCTGAACGGGGCGCATTCCTCACTTGCCTATCTCGGCTATCTCGCCGGTCACGAGACGGTTGCCGAGGCCAGCGGCGATGCCGTCCTCGCCCGCTTCCTCGCCGGCCTCTGGGCCGAGATCGCCCCGACCGTGCCGGCCCCGCAGGGTGTCGCGCTGGCAGATTACGCCAAGGCCCTGCTCGCCCGCTTCCAGAACCCGGCGATCCGCCACCGCACCTGGCAGATCGCCATGGACGGCTCGCAGAAGCTGCCGCAGCGCCTGCTCGGCACGATCCGCGACCGGCTGAAGGCAGGGGCCCCGATCGACCATCTCGCGCTCGGCGTCGCCGCCTGGATGCGCTACGTCACCGGCATCGATGAAAAGGGCGCGAGCATAGACGTCCGCGATCCGCTGGCGGCGGAATTGCAGCGCCGCGCCGGGGCGGCCGGCCGCAACGCCGAGGCGCTGATGCGGAACCTCACCGGCATCGAGGCGATCTTCGGGCGCGACCTGCCCGGCGAGGAGCGCTTCACCAGGCCGGTCGCGGCGCATCTCGCCGCGCTCTTCGACAGGGGCGCGCGGGCGACGGCGGCGAGCCTGGGCTGACGGCAGGGAGCTTGATCCCCGCCGCCATCCGGCGCCAGATGCGCCCGATGCTTCGCGCGCTCGCCCTCGCCGTCTCGTTCCTCCTCGCCGCGACCGCCCTGGCGCAGGACCAGCCGCGCGTCGCCATCCCCAATCTCTGGGACCCGCGCATCCGGCTCGACCGGCCCGAGCCCGGCCCGCCGCGTGTCGTGCGCTTCCTCGCCGACGACGACTATCCGCCCTTCCATTTCGCCGGGCCGGACGGGGCGCTGACCGGTTTCTCGGTCGAGCTCGCGCGCGCCGTCTGCGAGAAGCTCCTCTGGAGCTGCACCATCCAGCCGCGCCGCTTCGACACCCTGCCCGCCGCGCTTAGCGAGGGCCGGGGCGACGTCATCGCCGCGGCGATGAACCTGACGCCGGCGCTGCGCGAGCGCTTCGCCGCGAGCCATCTCTATTTCCGGGCGCCCGCCCGCTTCGTCACCACGCGCGGCAATGCCCGCCCGGCGCTCGACGGCGCGACAATGCAGGGCCGGCGCGTCGCGGTCGTCTCCGGCACGGCGCACCAGGCTTTCCTCGAACGGCTGATGCCCTTCGTGCAGCGCCGCGAGAGCGCCGATCTCACCGCGGCGATCGCGGCACTGCGCAGCGGCGAGGCGGAATACGTCTTCGGCGACGGTGTCGCCCTGTCGCTGGCGCTCGCCGGCAGCGGCGGCGAATTCGCCTTCTCCGGCGGGCCTTACCTGGAAAGCCGCTATTTCGGCGAAGGCGTCGCCTTCCTCACGCGCAAGGACGATCCCGCCCTGAAACGCGCCATCGACTATGCGCTGCAGGGTCTCTGGGACGAGGGAACCTATGCGCGCCTTTATCTGCGCTTCTTCCCGGTCAGCCCTTATTGAGCGCATTGACGCAGCCCTTCGCAATCTGCGAAAGCCCTTCTCGCATAAGCGATATCGCCGGCCCGCCCAGGAGAGGACACCGCCCCCCATGCCCGCCTTCGACGCAGCCCTCGTCGACGCCGCCCAGCGTTCGGCCGCCTGGCCGTTCGAGGAGGCGCGCAAGCTCGTGGCCCGCATCGAGAAATCGGGCAGGAAATCGGTCGTCTTCGAGACCGGCTACGGCCCTTCCGGCCTGCCGCATATCGGCACCTTCGGCGAGGTCGCACGCACCTCGATGGTCCGCCACGCCTTCCGCGTGCTGACCGGCAATACGATCCCGACGCGGCTCATCGCCTTCTCCGACGACATGGACGGCCTGCGCAAGGTGCCGGACAACGTGCCCAACAAGGCGCTGCTCGCCGCCAATCTCGGCAAGCCGCTGACCGAGGTGCCCGACCCCTTCGGCACGCACGACTCGTTCGGCCGCCACAACAACGCCCGCCTGCGCGCCTTCCTCGACGGCTTCGGCTTCGACTACGAGTTCAAGTCCTCGACCGACGCCTACCGCGCCGGCGAGTTCGACGCGACGCTTCTGAAGATGCTCGCCCGCTACGACGCGGTGATGAAGATCATGCTGCCGACGCTGCGCGAGGAGCGGGCCGCGACCTATTCGCCCTTCCTGCCGATCCATCCCAGGACGCGCGTCGTCATGCAGGTTCCGATCGACGAGGTCGATGTCGAGGCCGGTACGATCGCCTGGACCGACCCGGAGACGCAGGAGCGCTTCGTCACGCCGGTCACCGGCGGCCACGTCAAGCTGCAATGGAAGCCGGACTGGGCGATGCGCTGGGTCGCGCTCGGCGTCGATTACGAGATGGCCGGCAAGGACCTGATCGATTCGGTCAAGGTCTCCTCGCAGATCGCGCGTGCGCTCGGCGGCACGCCGCCGGAAGGCTTCAACTACGAGCTCTTCCTCGACGAGCAGGGCCAGAAGATCTCGAAATCGAAGGGCAACGGCCTGACCATCGAGGACTGGCTGACCTATGGCCCGCCGGAGAGCCTGGCGCTCTACATGTTCCAGCGCCCGCGCGAGGCCAAGAAGCTGCATTTCGACGTGATCCCGCGCGCGATCGACGAATATCTCCAGTTCCTCTCAGGCTACGAGAAGCAGGACTGGCGCAATCGCCTCGGCAACCCGGTCTGGCACATCCATGCCGGCAATCCCCCGGCGCCGGAGGTGATCGCCTCGGGCGAAGGCGAGAACGCGGCGAGGACGCAGGTGACCTTCGGCCTGCTGATGAACCTCGTCGCCGTGGCGAATTCCGAGGACAAGGCCGTGCTCTGGGGCTTCCTCCAGCGCTATGCGCCGGGGATCTCGCCTGAAACCCACCCGCGGCTCGATGCGCTCACCGGCTATGCGATCGCCTATTTCCGCGACTTCGTGAAGCCTGCCAAGAGCTATCGTCCGGCCGACGAGGTCGAGCGCGACGCCTTCACCAAGCTCGCCGCCGCCATCGCCGCGCTGCCGGCGCAGGCGACGCCCGAGATGGTGCAGGACGCGGCGCTGGACGTCGCCCGCGCCGTCCCGCGCTACCAGAACCTCACCGCCAGGAACGCGACGCCGGAGCGGCCGGGCGTCTCGGGCGAGTGGTGGAAGGCGATCTATCAGGTGATGTTCGGCGAGGATCAGGGGCCGCGCTTCGGCTCCTTCGCCGCGATCTACGGGCTCACCGGCACGCAGGCCCTGATCGCCGAGGCGCTGGCCGGCGGCCTCGTCCGCAAGCACGCGGCCTTCCTCGGCGCGCGCAAGGCGGGCTCGTGATCACCCTTGGCGACATCCGGGCCGCCCGCGAGCGGATCGCGCCCTATATCCGCCGCACGCCGACGCTGGCCTATGCCAGGACGCGCGGCCCGGATTTCGGCGGCCAGGTCACGCTGAAGCTCGAATCGCTGCAGGCCGCCGGCTCCTTCAAGGCGCGCGGCGCGATGAACCGGCTGCTCACCCTGTCGCGGGGCGAGCTCGCGCGCGGCATCGTCACCGCCTCGGGCGGCAATCACGGCCTCGCCATCGCCCGCTCGGCCCATGTGCTCGGCGTTACCGCCACGATCTTCCTGCCGTCCAACGTGGCGCCCGACAAGATCGCCAAGCTCCGCGACTGGGGCGCTGAGCTCCACATCGTCGGCACGGTCTGGGACGAGGCCAACGCCGCGGCGCTCGCGCATGCGGACTTGACCGGCGCGACCTATGCCCACCCCTTCGGCGATCCGGCCGTCGTGGCCGGCCAGGGCACGCTCGGCCTCGACATCCTCGACGACATGCAGGATGTCGACATCGTCCTCGTCGCCATCGGCGGCGGCGGGCTGATCGCCGGCCTGTCGACCGCGGTGAAGGCGCTCAGGCCCCAGGCGCGGATCATCGGCATCGAGCCGGTCGGCTCGCCGACGCTGCATGCCTGCCTTCAGGCCGGCCGCGTCGTCACGCTCGAGCGGCTGGACAGCCGCGTCGCCACCATGTCCTGCCGCCGCACCGAGCCGGCGATCTACGAGACGGTCGCGCGCAACGTCGACGAGATCGTGCTGGTCACCGACGCCGCGATGCAGGAAGCGGCGCAAGCGCTCTGGTTCGAGTGCGGCATCGCCGCCGACCTCTCGGGCGCGGCGGCGCTGGCCGCGCTCCAGTCGGGGCGCGTTCCGCTCGCGGGCGGGGAAAGAATCTGCGCCCTGGTCTGCGGCGCCGGCACGGATGGCTGCATGCCGGCTTGAACGCCGCCCGAAACGCGGGCTTGCCTTCCCTGAAACAAAGAGGGAACATATGTCCATGTCCCTTCCGGATTCCGTCCTCGATCCGCCCTCGGCGCGGCCCGATATCACGCGCATGGTCTGCCGGGGCGCCGCCCGCCATCTGCGCGAGCTGGGCTATGCCGTCGTCAGGGAGATGACCTTCGCCAATGGCCGGCGCGGCGACATCGTCGCGCTCTCGCCCGCGGGCGAGCTCTGGGTGGTCGAGGTCAAGTCCGGCCTCGCCGATTATCGCATCGACGGCAAATGGCCGGATTACCGCGACTATTGCGACGGCTTCCTCTTCGCCGTGGCGCCCGAATTCCCGCGCGAGATCCTGCCCGAGGATGTCGGGCTGATCGTCGCCGACGCCTATGGCGGCGAGCTGATGCGCGCTCCCCCGCGCCATCCCTTGAGCCCGGCGCGGCGCAAGATGCTGACGATCGCGCTGGCGCGGCTGGCCTCGGGCCGGCTCGCCCTGGTCGAGGATCCGGACGGCCGGGGCTGAAGGTCGTCAGCGCGGGGCGCGCTTGGCCAGGATGCGCTGCAGCGTGCGCCGGTGCATGCCGAGCCGGCGCGCCGTCTCCGAGACGTTGCGGCTGCACAGCTCGTAGACGCGCTGGATATGCTCCCAGCGCACCCGGTCGGCCGACATCGGATTTTCCGGCGGCTGGGGCCGGGCGTCGCGCTGGGCGGCGAGCGCGGCATGGATCTCGTCGGCATCGGCGGGCTTGGCCAGGAAGTCGAAGGCGCCGAGCTTCACGGCGCTGACGGCGGTCGCGATGTTGCCGTAGCCGGTCAGGACCACGCCGCGCGCCTCGGGCCGGCGTTCCTTCAGCCGCGCGATGACGTCGAGGCCGTTGCCGTCGCCGAGCCTGAGGTCGATCACGGCGAAGGCCGGCGCCGCCTCCTCGACCGCCGCGATCCCCGCCGCGACGCTGTCGGCGATGCGCACGGCATAGCCGCGGCCTTCCATGGCGCGGGCAAGGCGGGTCAGGAACGGCTTGTCGTCGTCGACCAGGAGAAGGGACATGTCGGCGGCAGGGCCGGTCCGGTCGGTCTCGCTCGCTGCATCCTGCATCGCATTCTCCTTGCCGCTTCTGCCCGCGCGCATCAATCAGCTTCATGTAAGGCGGATATTTCCGCCTGGGTACCCCTGTCATGCGGCAGATCGGCCTCGAAATCCGCGCGCGACCATGTGATCTTGATCGCGGCGCCGCTCGCCGGCCGGTTCGAGAACTCGAGCACGGCACCGCCGCGTTCCAGCAGGGTCTTGGCGATGAACAGGCCGAGCCCCAGCCCGCCGCCGGCGCGGCCCTCGCCCGCGCCGCGCGAGAGATAGGGGTCGCCCGCCCGCATCAGCACGGCGGGCGGGAAGCCCGGCCCGTCGTCGGCGATCGTCAGCACGACCCGGCTCCCACTCCATTCCGCCGCGATCGTCACGGTCGAGCGGGCGAAATCGACCGCGTTGTCGACGATGTTGCCTAGACCATAGATCATGCCGGGGTTGCGCCGGCAGACCGGCTCCGGCTTCTCGCCCGCCATGGTGATCTCGAAGGGCGTGCCGAAGGGCCGCTGCGGCCCGGCCGCCTCCTCGATCAGCAGGCGAAGCGAGAGCCGGCCGAGCGGGCCGCCATCCTCGTCCTGCAGGCTCGACAGCTTGCCGAGGATGCCGCGGCAGCGCTCGACCTGCTCGCGCAAGAGCGCGATGTCCTCGGCCATCTCGCCCTCGGGCGGGGCGAGGCGGGTCAGTTCGCGGGCGACGAGCGCGATGGTGCCGAGCGGCGTGCCGAGCTCATGCGCCGCGGCGGCGGCGAGCCCGTCGAGCTGCGAGAGGTGCTGCTCGCGCGCCAGCACGAGCTCGGTCGCGGCAAGCGCGTCGGAAAGGTCGCGCGCCTCCTTGGCGACACGCCATGCATAGATGCCGGTGAAGGAAAGGCCGAGCACCAGCGCCGCCCAGTTGCCGAGCTGGTAGAAGGCTGGCAGCACCGGCCGGTCCCCGCCCGCCCAGGGCAGCGGCAGGTGGTAGGCGCTGAGCAGGGTCGCAAGCCCGATCGCCATCAGGCCGAGCAGCAGCGTGCGCTGCGGCGGCAGCGCGGTCGCCGAGATCATCACCGGCGCGAGGAACAGGATCGCGAACGGGTTCTGCAGGCCCCCGGTCATGAACAGCAGGGCCGCGAGCTGGGCGATGTCGAAGCCGAGCAGCGCGGTCGCGGCCCTGTCGCTCAGCCGGTGGCTCAGGGGAAAACGGATGCGCAGCGCGATGTTGAGCCAGGCGGAGACCGCGATGACGCTGAAGCACCAGCCGAAGGGCAGCGGAAAGCCGAGGCCGAAATGCACGCCGGCGACGGCCAGGCTCTGCCCGGCGATGGCGAGCCAGCGCAGCATGATCAGCGTGTCGAGGCGCAGATGGCGGCCCAGGCGCGCCGGGGCGGGGGCGGCGAGTTCCGGAAACGTCACGGCCCGGGGGCCTTCCGCGCGGGGCCGGGGCAGGTTTTTTTCAGCTTCGTCCACATCGTAAGAAAATCTTAGCCTTAGCCGGCTTGAATGAGAACAAATTCGACGTAAGGTACGATGGTGCGGCGCATCATCGCATGCTGCGCCCGCAAGGATCTGGATCGCATGCACGGGGCCATCATGTCGTTTGCCTATCATGCCTATGAAGCGGTTCACATGATGGTGAGCCCGGTCCGCGGGGTTTCGGATGCGATGCATCTGGCCTTCAGGAATCCGGCCAATCCTTTGACCTATACGCCGTTCGGCCGCACCGTGGTCGCCAATTGCGAGCTGTTCGAGCGCGTCACGCGCCGCTACGGCAAGCCGGCCTTCGGCCTCGGCGAGACCACGATCAACGGCGTCAAGGTCGCCGTCGAGGAGCGGGTCGTCTGGGAACGGCCCTTCTGCAAGCTGGTCTATTTCGACCGCCAGACCGGCCGCCGCCGCAAGCCGCAGCCGAAGGTGCTGATGGTCGCCCCGATGTCGGGCCATTACAGCACGCTGCTGCGCGGAACGGTCGAGGCGTTCCTGCCCGGCCACGAGGTCTACATCACCGACTGGGTCGATGCCCGCCTGGTGCCGCTCTCCGAGGGCGGCTTCGACCTCGACGACTATATCGACTACGTCATCGCCATGCTCCAGACGCTGGGGCCGGATACCCATGTCATGGCGATCTGCCAGCCTTCGGTGCCGGTGCTCGCCGCGATCGCCCGGATGGAGGCGGAGTCCGACCCCTGCGCGCCGCGCTCGATGACGCTGATGGGCGGCCCGATCGACACGCGCTGCTCGCCGACCGCCGTCAACAACCTGGCGATGGAGCGCGGCACGGACTGGTTCCGCCGCAACTGCATCACCGTCGTCCCCTTCCCGCATATGGGCGCGTTCCGGCAGGTCTATCCCGGCTTCATGCAGCTTTCGGGCTTCATGGCGATGAACATCGACCGCCACGTCACCGCCCATTACGAGATGTACAAGAACCTCGTCAGCGGCGACGGCGATTCCGCCGAGAAGCACCGCGAGTTCTACGACGAATATCTCGCGGTGATGGACCTCACAGCCGAGTTCTATCTGCAGACCGTCGACACCGTCTTCGTCAAGCACGCCCTGCCCAAGGGCGAGATGATGCATCGCGACAGGCCGGTCGATCTTGCGGCCGTCCGCCGTGTCGCGCTGATGACGGTCGAGGGCGAGATGGACGACATCTCCGGCGTCGGCCAGACCCGGGCGGCGCACGATCTCTGCGTCAACATCCCCAACGACAAGCGCGTCCATTACCTTCAGCCGAAGGTCGGCCATTACGGCGTCTTCAACGGCTCGCGCTTCCGCTCCGAGATTCAGCCGCGCATCTCCGACTTCATGGTCAGCCTCGACATGGAGGCGGCGGCCCAGCGCCGCGACGGCAGCGCCCGCGAGCAGCGCAAGGCGCTCAGGATCGCTGGCTGACAGCCACTTTCCCATCGCCCGCGAATCCCGCACAATCGCGGGCGATGCGCATCTCCCTGTTCAGGCGCCAGCCGGACCCCGACCGGATCGAGGTCGTGCATGCCGGCACGCTCTATCCCGTCCTGATCAAGCGCCGCGCCAATGCGCGGCGGATGACCCTGCGCGTCTCGCAGGCGACGGGCGAGATCACGCTGACCCTGCCCGAGCGGGCCGAGTTCGCCGCCGGCCGGGCCTTTGCCGAAAACCATGGCGGCTGGATCGCCGCGCGCATGGCAAAGCGCCCCCGCGCGGTCCCCTTCGCGCCCGGCGAGGTGATTCCGCTGCGCGGCGTGCCCCATCGCATCGTGCATGGGGCGAAGGCGCGCGGGCTGACGCGGGCGACGCGCGACGGCGACGGCGCGCCTGTCATCGCGGTGGCGGGCGAAGCGGCCCATCTGCCGCGCCGGGTCAGGGATTTCCTGCGGCGGCTCGCGCTCGAGGATCTGGAGAAGGCGGTCGGCCGCCACACCGCGACGCTCGGCATCCCCGCCCGCGGGATCGCCATCCGCGACACCAGGAGCCGCTGGGGCTCCTGCTCCTCGCAAGGGCATCTCAGCTTCTCCTGGCGCCTGATCCTGGCGCCGCCATCGGTGCTCGACTATCTCGCGGCCCATGAGGTGGCGCATCTGAAGGAGATGAACCATTCCCACCGCTTCTGGGCGCTGACGCACCGGCTCTGCCCCCACACGCAGGAAGCGGAGGCCTGGCTGAAGCGCCACGGCGCGGGCCTGCACGGCTATGGCTGAGCCGGCCCTGCCGCAATTTCGCCGTTAACCACTTTCTGAGCCCTGCTCCCTCACACTGGACGCCGATTCGCCGCCAGCGTGAGTATGCCTATGGGTCAGGTCATCGCGTTCCGCCTTCCGCCGCAGCCGGCCGCCACCGCCAACGAACCGGCGCTCGGCCTGTTGTCCGCCGTCGATTTCGCCCTGCGCGACCTCGCCGAGATCCTGCCCCATATCGGGCTCGCTTCGGCGCGCGAGCAGGCCGAGGCCTGCCGGGCGATGCTGGCGCAAGCCTTCGACGCCGAGATCGAGGCCGAGCTCGGCAGCTGATCGCCGCCGACGGGGTTCGATGCCTCTTGCGGCGGCGGGCATTTCGCGTCATCTCGCGGAAAGGAGGCCCGCCTTGCCGATCACCCGTCGCCGATTCACCCGCGGCCTCGTCGCGACGCCGGCCCTCCTCGGGGCCGGTGGCACAGCTGCCGCCGGCCGGCCCGTGACCGTCGCCTCGCTGCTGGGCGAGGACAAGCCGGAGACCAGGATCTGGCGGCGCGTCGCCGAGATCCTGGCGCGGACCGCGCCGGGGCGGTTCGACCTGCGGATCGTGCCCAATGCGGCGCTCGGCGGCGAGAAGGAGGTCACCGAGGGCCTGCGGCTGGGCTCGATCCAGGCCGCGCTCTCGACGGTTTCCGCCCTCTCCGGCTGGGTGCCGGAGGGGCAGATCCTCGACCTGCCCTTCCTGTTCCGCGACCGCGATCATCTCGCGCGTGTTCTGGCAGGCCCGCTCGGGAGCGAGCTCAAGGCGCGCTACGAGGCCCAGGGCTTCATCGTGCCGGGCTTCATCAACTACGGCGCCCGCCACCTGCTGGCGAAGGAGCCGCTGACCACCCCGGCTTCCGTCGCGGGCAAGCGCATCCGCGTCATCCAGAGCCCGCTGCACACCGCGCTCTGGTCGAGCTTCGGCGCCTATCCGACGCCGATCCCGATCCCGGAGACCTACAACGCGCTGAAGACCGGCGTGGTCGACTGCATGGACCTGACCAAATCCGCCTATGCCGGCTTCCACCTGTACGAGGTCGTGCCGATCCTGATCGAGACTGGCCATATCTGGGCGAGCGGCGTCGTGATGTTCGCCGCCCCCTTCTGGAAGGCGCTGGCGCCGCCGGACCGCGAGGCGCTCACCGCGGCGGTGGCGGAGGGAATAGCCTATTTCGACGCCCTGATGCGGGCCGACGAGGACGCCTCGATGGCGCAGGCCGCCGCCGAAGGCGGCAGGGTGGTGCCGGCCGAGGACCGCGCCGGCTGGCAGGCGGGCGCGCGCCAGGTCTGGGCACGCTTCGCGCCCGAGCTCGGCGGCATCGAGCGGGTCGAGGCGATCGCCCGGAGCCCCTGAACCCGGCATGCGCGAGATCCTCATCATCGGCATCGGGGCCGGCAATCCCGAGCATATGACGCTCGAGGGCATCGCGGCGCTGAACCGCGCCGATGTCCTGTTCATCCCCGACAAGGGTGAGGAGAAGGCGGGCCTGCGCGCCTTGCGCGAAGCCATCTGCGCCCGCTTCATCCGCAAGCCCGATTACCGCACGGTCCCGGTCGCGATCCCGCGCCGCGCCGAGGCGGAGGGCGACTATCGCGGCGCCGTCGACGACTGGCACGCGCTGATCGCGGCGCGCTACCGCGCCCTGTTCGAGGCCGAGCTCGAGGACGGGCAGACCGGCGCGCTGCTGGTCTGGGGCGATCCCGCGCTCTACGATTCGACGCTGCGCCTCATGGAGCGCGTCGCGGCGTCGGGCCTTGCCCTCGACTGGCGGGTCTATCCCGGCATCAGCAGCGTCCAGGTGCTGGCGGCGCGCCACCGCATCGCGCTCAACACCATCGGCGCGCCGGTCCTGATCACCACCGGCCGCCGGCTGGCGGCGGGCTTCCCGGCCGATCAGGACAGCGTCGTCGTCATGCTCGACGGGGCTGAGGCTTTCGCCGGGATCGACCCGGACGGACTCGACATCTTCTGGGGCGCCTATCTCGGCACGGCCGACGAGATCCTGCGCGCCGGCCCGCTTTCCGCGCTCGCGGCCGAGATCGCCGCGTTGAGGGCGCGGGCGCGCGCCCGGCACGGCTGGATCATGGACACCTATCTGCTGCGTCGCCGCCCGGCTTGACGCGAGCGTCCGCATCCGCCATCGCTCGCGCCGATCTTTCTGGAAGCGCCGGAGCCGACCCGATGTCCCATGCCGATCTCAGCCAGACCATCGACGCCGCCTGGGAAAACCGGGCCGAGATCGGCGTTGAGACCAGAGGCGCCGTGCGCGAGGCGGTCGAGCAGGCGATCGAGATGCTCGATTCCGGCAAGGCCCGCGTCGCCGAGAAAGAGGGCGCCGACTGGGTCGTGCATCAATGGCTGAAGAAGGCGGTGCTGCTCTCCTTCCGCCTGACCGACAATCGGGTCATCGCCAACGGCCCGGGCGAGGCCGTGTTCTGGGACAAGGTGCCCTCGAAATTCGAGGGTTGGGGCGAGGACCGCTTCCGTGCCGCGGGCTTCCGCGTCGTGCCGCCGGCGGCCGCGCGCAAGGGCGCCTTCATCGCGCCTGGCGTCGTGCTGATGCCCTCCTTCGTCAACATCGGCGCCTATGTCGATTCCGGCACCATGGTCGACACCTGGGCGACGGTCGGCTCCTGCGCCCAGATCGGCAAGAATGTGCATCTCTCGGGCGGCGTCGGCATCGGCGGCGTGCTCGAGCCGCTGCAGGCCAACCCGACCGTCATCGAGGACAACTGCTTCATCGGCGCCCGCTCCGAGGTGGTCGAGGGCGTGATCGTCGGCGAGGGCTCGGTGCTCTCGATGGGCGTCTTCATCTCGGCCTCGACCAAGATCGTCGATCGCGCCACCGGCCAGGTCCATATCGGCAAGGTGCCGCCCTATTCGGTGGTGGTGCCGGGCTCGCTGCCCGGCAGGCCGTTCCCGGACGGGACGCCCGGCCCCGCCCTCTCCTGCGCCGTCATCGTCAAGACGGTCGATGCGCAGACCCGCTCCAAGACCGGGATCAACGAGCTGCTCAGGGACTGAAGCCGCGCTCAGCCTGCCGGCGAGGGCGCGCCGCTGCCCTGCGGCGCGTCGGAGGCCGGCGTGGCGCCATGGGCATCGGCCAGCGCGTCGCGCAGCTTCTGCTCGCGCGAGCGGTCGAGCGAGGTCTTGAGCACGGTGCCGCCTGTGCCGCGGATCGCGTCCAGCACCTTGTCGCCGGTCATCTTGTTGACCAGCACGAACAGCGCCGCGTTGCCGGGCTGGAGGCTGGCGGAAAGCTCCTTCATGAACTTGTCGTCGACGCCGTAATCGGTCAGCGCCCCGCCGAGCGCGCCCGACGCCGCGCCCAGCGCCGCGCCGAAGACCGGCATCAGGAAGATCGCGCCGATCAGCAGGCCCCAGAAAGAGCCGGAGACGGCGCCGAGCGCCGTGGTGTTCATCAGTTGGTTGAGCTTCACCTTGCCGCCCTCGTGCATCACGGCGATGGCGGCGTCGCCGATCTCGAGCAGATAGTCCTTCTGCAGGCCGATGAGCTTCTGGCGCATCTCCTCGGCGCGGGCCTCGGTCGGATAGACGATGACGACGAGATCGGACATGGCAAAACTCCTGCTCGGGATGCCGGCATGCTGGCCCGTCCGGATGGCGGGCTCAAGGCAACGCGCGGCCGGCGCCGGCGGTTCCGGCCGCACCATTCGCCGCGATCGCCCGGCGGTCTATGCCGCGCGGCCACGCAGCGGCAACTCCTCCATCCGGGCGAGCGACAGGAAGGCGAGCGCGAAGCCGAGGCTCGCGGCGCCGAAGACATAGCGGAACAGCGTCACCATGGTCTCGTGGTCGACGGTGCCGAGCTTCAGCGCCTCGTGGGAGAGATGCGCGCCGGCCGCGCCGACGCCGCCGAGCACGATCGCGCCGAACACCGCGACGATCAGCGCCCCGCTGGTCTGGCGGAAGAAATTGGCCACCGCCGTCGCCGTGCCGAGCTGATGGGCCTGCACCGCATTCTGGGTCGACACCGTCGCGACCGGAAAGAGCGTGCCCAGCCCGATGCTGACGGTCGCCAGGAGGACGCAGAACGGCACGAGCGAAAGCCCGCCGGCGAAGGCGGCGAGCACGCCTGTCCCGGCGCAGGCGACGGCAAGCCCGGCCAGCGGCACGCGCTTGTAATGGGTCAGGCGCGTCATCGCCCGGCCGGACGTGCTCGCGCCGACGACCGTGCCGCAGGTCAGCGGCAGGAGGCAGAGGCCGGACTGCGTGGCGCTGAGGCCCATCACCGTCTCGAAATAAAGCGGCAGATAGATGGTGAGGCCAATGAAGGTGCCGACCCCGAAGCCGGCCGCCATCGTGCTGTGCCGCACGACGCTGTTGGCGAGGATATCGAGCGGGATCAGCGGCTCGGCCGCCCGGCGCAGGCGCCAGGCGAACAGGCCCCAGAGCACGAGGGCGGCGCCGACCAGCACGGCGATCGGCCAGGAGCGCCAGGGATAGGCGGTGCCGCCCCAGGACAGGGCGAGCAGGAGCGACATCGTCGCCAGCGTCATCAGCATAGCGCCGAGCACGTCGAGCTTGTGGGGGCGCTCGTAGCGCGGCAGCCGCTTCAGCGCCCCGCTCGACAGCCAGTATGCGCAAAACCCGAGCGGCAGGTTGATCCAGAAGATCACCGACCAGTGCAGCCGCTCCGCGACGGCGCCGCCGAGCACCGGGCCGAGCAGCGAGGAGGACATGAAGACGCTGGCGAAATAGACTTGGTAGCGCCCGCGCTCCTTGGGCGCCACCATGTCGCCGACGACGGTCTGCGCCAGCGCGATCAGCCCGCCGCCGCCCAGCCCCTGCACGAAGCGCGCGACGACGAGCAGCCACAGCGACGGCGCCAGCGCGCAGGCGATCGAGCCGATCACGAAGACGATGATGCCGGACAGGAGCGTCACCCGCCGGCCATGGATGTCGGCGAGCTTGCCGTAGAGCGGCGTGACCGCGGTCGAGGCGAGCAGGTAGATCGTGACGATCCAGGACAGATGCGTGACGTCGTCGAGATCGCGCCCGATCGTCGGCAGCGCGGTCGCGACGATCGTCTGGTCGAGCGCGGCCAGGAACATCGCCAGCATGACGCCAACCAGGATCGAGCGGATATCCGCGGCCGTCAGCGGGGCGGCCTCATGCTGTGTATCGAGCCGCTTATCCATGCAAACTGTCATCTCGCCGGCGTCTGAGGAATGGCGGAGGTTAATGACAGCGTGCGCCATGCGCCAGAGACGTGGGCGGCGGGGCGGACCTGCGGCGGGGGCGGGGCGAGGCGCGAGACGCTCGCGAGGACACGCCCGGGGACACTCCCGGGTTGACGAAAGCGCGCGCCGCGCGCGCTATGAGGCCCGCCCGACGGCGAGACGAGGAAGACCGGCCATGCCGCTGCTCACCATGAACAACGCGATGCTGGTGGTCATCGACATCCAGGAGAAGCTCTTGCCGGCGATCCATGACGGCGAGACGATGCTGCTGAATGCCGGCCGCCTCGCCGAGGCGGCGCGCCTCCTCGACGTTCCCATGGTCAGGACCGAGCAGTATCCGCGCGGCCTCGGCGCGACGGTCCCCGCTCTGGCCGAAGCGGGGCCGGCGATCGCGAAGATGAGCTTCGACGCCTGTGCCGAGCCCGCCTTCCTCGAAGCCGTGGCGGGGGATCGCGAACTGGTGGTCTGCGGCTGCGAGGCGCATGTCTGCGTCGGCCAGACGGTCATGACCCTGCTCGAGCATCGCCGCCGCGTCGTCGTGGTGGCGGACGCGATCGGCTCGCGCGCGCCGCGATCGCTCGAGACCGCGCTCTCCCGCATGGCGCGCCACGGCGCCGAGATCGTCACCACCGAGATGGTGCTGTTCGAATGGCTGCGCAGCGCCGAGCATCCGCAGTTCAAGCCGATCTCGAAGCTGATCCGCTGAGCGGCGGCGGGACGCCCCCTCCGCATTCCGGGGCGCGTCGCTTGCGCGAAACCCCGGAATGACGGAGCGGGTCAGAGCGGCTTGCGGATCGCCTTCGCGATGACGCCGACGATGCCCTCGCGGAAGAGCAGCACGCAGACGACGAAGACGATGCCCTGGACGACGGTGACCCAGGCGCCGAGGGTTGCGAGGTAGTTCTGCATCGCGACCATGACGGCGGCGCCGACGATCGGCCCGAAGACGGTGCCGAGCCCTCCGACCAGCGTCATCAGCACGACCTCGCCCGACATCGTCCAGTAGACGTCGGTGAGCGAGGCGAGCTGGAAGACGATCGCCTTGGTCGCCCCCGCGAGCCCGGCGAGCGTGGCCGAGAGCACGAAGACGGCGAGCTTGTAGCGGTTGACGCGGTAGCCGAGCGAGATCGCGCGCGGCTCGTTGTCGCGGATCGCCTTGCAGACCTGGCCGAAGGGCGAATGAATGATGCGGTAGATCAGGAGAAGCCCGGCCATGAAGATCGCGGCGACGAGCCAGTAGAGGGTGCGGTCGTCGGCGAGGCTGATCAGGCCGAGGAAGCTGCCGCGCGGCACCGCCTGGATGCCGTCCTCGCCGCCGGTGAAGCGCGGCGTCTGCAGCGAGAAGAAGAACACCATCTGCGCCAGCGCCAGCGTGATCATGGCGAAGTAGATGCCCTGGCGGCGGATCGCGAGCGCACCGAAGACGAGGCCGAGAAGCGCGCCGACCGCGGTGCCGGAGAGGATGGCGAGCTCCGGCGTCAGGCCCCAGTTCTTGGCGGTGTAGGCCGAGACATAGCTCGCCATGCCGAAATAGGCGGCGTGGCCGAAGGAGAGCAGCCCGCCATAACCGAGCAGGAGGTTGAAGGCGAGCGCGAACAGCGCGAAGCAAAGGACCTTCATCACGAAGACGGGATAGACGGCGAAGGGCGCGACCACCAGCAGCGCGGCGATGGCGACGAAGATGTTGCGGTGCAGGCGCGCCGCGCCGTCGTCGGTCTCGGTGAGGGTGAGGCCGGAGGCTTCGGAGGTGGCGAGATCGGTCATGGCGTCGTCCTTCAGGCGGCGCGGCCGAAGAGGCCCGCGGGCTTCACCAGGAGCACCAGCACCATGATGACGAAGATCACCGTCGCGGCCCCTTCCGGGTAGAACACCTTGGTCAGGCCCTCGATCAGCCCGAGCGAGAAGCCGGTGACGATCGCGCCCATGATCGAGCCCATGCCGCCGATCACCACCACCGCGAAGACGACGATGATCAGGTCGCCGCCCATGTTCGGGTTGACCGCGTAGATCGGCGCGGCGAGCACCCCGGCGAAGGCGGCGAGCGCCACCCCGAAGCCGTAGGTCAGCGTCACCAGGAGCGGCACGTTGATGCCGAAGGCCTGGGTCAGGGTCGGGTTCTCGGTCGCGGCGCGTAAGTAGGCGCCGAGCTTGGTCTTCTCGACCAGGAACCAGGTGCCGAGGCAGACGATCAGCGAGGCGGCGATCACCCAGGCGCGATAGTTCGGCAGGAACATGAAGCCGAGATTGTGGCCGCCGGAAAGCTGCGGCGGGATGGCATAGGGCAGGCCGGAGGCGCCGTACTGGTTGCGGAACAGGCCCTGGATGATCAGCGCCAGGCCGAAGGTGAGCAGGAGCCCGTAGAGATGGTCGAGATGGGCGATGCGCTTGAGCAGGAGCCGCTCGATCGCGACGCCGGTCGCGCCGACGACGATCGGCGCGACGATGAGCGCCGCCCAGTAGTTGACGCCGAGATAGTTCAGGCACATCCAGGCGACGAAGGCGCCCATCATGTATTGCGCGCCATGGGTGAAGTTGATGATGTTCAAAAGCCCGAAGATCACCGCGAGCCCGAGGCTGAGGATGGCGTAGAACGAGCCGTTGATCAGGCCGAGCAAGACCTGGCCGAACAGCGCCTGCGGCGGGACTCCGAGAAGCTCGAACATGCGGGGCGCTCAGATCATCTGGATGTATTCACGGAACGCCGCGCGTCATTCCGGGCGCAGCGAAGCGGAGACCCGGAATCCATCGAAAGGCAGGTTTGCTTCATGATGGATTCCGGATCGGCGCCGCTTCGCGGCTTGTCGGGAATGACGGCGGAGGGTTGGACGCCGGTTACTTGACGAGCGCGCAGCCGGTCTCGGCCAGCGGCTGGAAGGCCTGCTCGGCCGGCAGGACAGAGATCTGCCTGTAGTAGTCCCACGGCCCCTTCGACTCGGAGGGCTTCTTGACCTCGTAGAGATACATGTCGTGCATCTTGCGGCCGTTGGGGCGGATCGAGCCCTTGCCGAACAGCGGATCGTCGGTCGGCATCTCCTTCATCTTGGCGACGACGGCGCCCGCATCCTTGCTCTTGGCCGCCTCGACCGCCTTCAGGTAATGCAGCAGCCCGGAATAGACGCCGGCATGGACCATGGTCGGCTTCTTGCCCCCGTTGAGCTTGGCGAAGCGCTCCGACCAGGCCCGCGTCTGGTCGTCCTTGTCCCAGTAGAACGATTCGGTCAGGACGAGCCCCTGCGCCGCCTGCAGGCCGAGCGCATGGACGTCGCTGATGAAGACGAGCAGCCCCGCGAGCTTCTGCCCGCCGGCGACGATGCCGAACTCGCCCGCCTGCTTGATCGCGTTGGTGGTGTCCGTGCCCGCATTGGCGAGCCCGATGACCTTGGCCTTGGAGGCCTGCGCCTGCAGCAGGAAGGAGGAGAAGTCGGTGCCGGGGAACGGCGTGCGCACCGCGCCCAGGACCTTGCCGCCCGCCTTGGTGACGGTGGCGCTGGCGTCGCGCTCCAGCGCATGGCCGAAGGCGTAGTCGGCGGTCAGGAAGAACCAGCTGTCGCCGCCGGCCTTCACCATGGCCCCGCCCGTGCCCTGCGCCAGCGCGTAGGTGTCGTAGGTCCAGTGGATGGTGTTGGCGTTGCAGGCCTTGCCGGTCAGGTCCGAGGAGCCGGCCCCGGAATTGATGTGGACCTTGTTCTTTTCCTTGCTGATCTGGCTGACGGCGAGCGCGACCGAGGAGGTCGGCACGTCGAGGATCAGGTCGACGCCGTCCTGGTCGTACCATTGCCGGGCGATGGTCGAGCCGACATCGGGCTTGTTCTGGTGGTCGGCCGAGACGATATCGACCTTGATGCCCTTTTCCGCCGCCTTGAAATCTTCCACCGCCAGGCGCGCGGCGATGACCGAGCCCTCGCCGGAAAGATCGGCATAGAGGCCCGAGCGGTCGTTGAGCACGCCGGCCTTGACCGAGATCTGCTGCGCCAGGGCGGGGCTCGCCATCAGGGCCGCGAGCGCGGTCGTCGCGAGGATGGTCTTCAGCTTCATGGTCGTTCTCCCTCTGTTGGATGCGGGCCGGGCCGGTGTTCTTCTCAGGATCTGCACGGCTTCAGACCCCGAGATAGCGCTGCAGCTTGTCGATATTGGCGTCGAGCTCGGCATTGGGGATCATGTCGACGACCTTGCCCTGCTCGACGACGTAGTGCCGGTCGGCGACCGTCTGGGCGAAGCGGAAGTTCTGCTCGACCAGGATGACGGTGAAGCCGTCCTGCTTCAGCTTCGCGATGGTCGCGCCGATCTGCTCGATGATGACGGGGGCGAGCCCCTCGGTCGGCTCGTCGAGCAGGAGCAGATGCGCGCCGGTGCGCAGGATGCGCGCGATCGCCAGCATCTGCTGCTCGCCGCCGGAGAGTTTCGTGCCCTGGCTCCTGAGCCGCTCCCGGATGTTGGGGAAGAGCGTGAAGATCGCCTCGAGCGAAAGTCCGCCGGGGCGCACCTGCGGCGGCAGCATCAAATTCTCCTCGACCGAGAGCGAGGAATAGATGCCGCGCTCCTCCGGCACGAAGCCGATGCCGAGCCGGGCGATCGCGCGCGAGGGCAGCTGAATCGTCTCCCTGCCCTCCATCACGACCGAGCCCTTGCGCTTGGCGATCACGCCCATGATCGATTTCAGCGTCGTGGTCTTGCCGGCGCCGTTGCGCCCGAGCAGCGTCACCACCTCGCCCGCGGGCACGTCGAAATCGATGCCGTGCAGCACATGGGATTCGCCGTACCAGGCTTCGAGCCCGCGCACCTCGAGCAGCGGGGCGGCGCCGGCGGCGGCGGCCGGCGTCCTCGGGGCCTCAGTGATGGCCATGGCCGCCTCCCGAGCCGATATAGGCTTCGACCACGCGCGGATCCTTCGAGACGGTGGCGTAGTCGCCCTCCGCCAGCACCTGGCCGCGCGCCAGTACGGTGATGCGGTCGCACAGCGACGCGACGACCGAGAGGTTGTGCTCGACCATCAGGATCGTGCGGTCCTTCGAGATCCTGCGGATCAGCGCCGCGATGCGATCGACGTCCTCGCGGCCCATCCCGGCCATCGGCTCGTCGAGCAGCAGCATCTCCGGATCGAGCGCCAGCGTCGTCGCGATCTCGAGCGCGCGCTTGCGCCCATAGGAGAGCTCGCCCGCGGTCAGGCCGAGGAAGGGGGTGAGGCCGACCGCCTCGACCAGGCTCTCGGCCTCGGCGTCGAGCGCCTTCAGCACCCGTTCGGAGCGCCAGAAATCGAAGGAGTCGCCGCGCTTGCGCCGTTGCAGGGCGATGCGGACATTGGTCTTGACCGGCAGCTGCGGGAACACCGCAGAGATCTGGAACGAGCGCACCAGCCCCAGCCTTGCGATCTCCGCCGGCTTCTCGCGGGTGATGTCGCGCCCGTTATAGACGATGGAACCCCGGGTCGGCGCCAGGAATTTCGTCAACAGGTTGAAGCAAGTCGTCTTGCCTGCGCCGTTCGGCCCGATCAGGGCATGAATAGTCCCGCGGCGCACGCTGAGATCGACGCCGCTCACAGCTGTAAAGCCGGCAAATTCCTTGGTCAAACCTGATGTTGAAAGAATAATATCCTCAGGCATTCCGGTTACCGGCTTTCATCAGCTTTATCGTTCTTGCTTGAACGGCTTCCCTTGCATGGCATGCTGCACCGCGCTTCGGACATAAGTCAACGCTCGACATGTTGAAAGCGGTCTTGGGCTACGCGCCATCATCCCTTCGTCTTATGTCTTTCGTTTCATGCTATTTTGGAGGATGCGCGTCCCGGCGCGGTCGCGCGAGGCTGCCGGAGGGCCTGCGACAGGCGGGTTTGAACCGGCGCCGCGGCTCGCGCGACCAAGAGATGTCCCAGTTTACCAGCGGGACATGTTGCGGTAAAAACAGGGGCTTGCTTTCGTCCCGTATGACCGCCTGTTTTTTTGATCTCGCGCTGCGCCGACCGTTGCGGGGTGCGGCCGATTGCTGAATTGGGGAGGTTGTCGTGAACTTCGCGTCTCTGGTTCCGGGGTTCCGTGCCCGACTGGCCGCCGCCTTTGCGCTGGTTCTCGGCGCCGTGGCGCTGGCGGCGCCGGGCTTGGCGGCCGTGCCCGCCGAGCGGCGGGTCGCGCTTGTCATCGGCAACAGCGCCTATACGGCTGTGCCGCCGCTCGCCAACCCGCGGCGTGACGCCGGCGGCGTCTCGGCCGCGCTGAAGCGGCTGGGCTTCGACGTCGTCGAGGGCTACGACCTCAAGATGGACGAGATGACGGGCATCGTGCGCGAATTCGCGCAGAAGCTCGACGGCGCCAAGGCGGGTCTGGTCTATTATGCCGGCCACGGCATCGCCGTCGGCGACGAGAACTATCTCATTCCCGTCGACGCCTCGCTGCGCTCGGAAGCCGATCTCGACTTCAGGGCGGTGAACGTCCAGCTCGTGCTGCGCCAGATGCAGCGCGACGAGCGCGTCAACATCGTCATCCTCGACGCCTGCCGCGACAATCCCTTCGCCAACCAGCTCGCGGCGAAGTCGCGCGCCGTCACCCGCGGCCTGACCGCGATCGAGACGCAGTCGGCCTCAGGCATCCTGATCGCCTTCGCCACCGATCCGCGCGCGACCGCGCTCGACGGCGAGCGCGACGGCAACAGCCCCTTCACCAGCGCGCTGCTCAAGCATATCGAGACGCCGGAGGTGTCGATCACCACCGTGATGGACCGCGTGCGCGCCGATGTCTGGGAAGCGACCGGCAAGAAGCAGAAGCCCTGGACCAACTCCTCGATCATCGGCGAGTTCAAGCTCAACCCGACGCTGAAGCTCGCCGCCGTCGATCCGAGCGCGACCGCGACCAAGGCCATCGACGCCGCCGTGCCCATGCCGGCGATGCCGGTCGTGCCCTCGGTCGACCGCACCGGGCTCGACGTGAAGACCTGGGAAGTGGCCGAGCGCGGCAATTCGGCCGCCGATTACCGCGCCTATCTCGACGCCTTCCCCTCGGGCCAGTTCGCCACCTTCGCCCGCAACCGTCTCGCCAGCCTCGAGGCGGCCAAGCCCGAGGCCGGCTTCCTGACGACGCCGCCCGGCGTCACCGAGGAGGCGCTGAAGAAGGAGATCGGCACGGCGCAGACGGAAACGGCGATGAAGCTTTCGGCCAATGACCGGCGCGAGCTCCAGACGCGCCTGCGCCTCAGCGGCTTCCAGCCGGGCAAGGCGGCGGCCAATTTCGGGCCGAGCCAGCGCAAGGCGATCCAGGACTGGCAGAAGTCGCGCGCCATCCCGGAGACGGGCTTCCTGACCGCGATGCAGGTGAGCGCGCTGCGTGCCCAGAGCGAGGCGGCCTATCAGGCGGTGCTTACCGCGGAGAAGGCCGCGGCCGAGAAGAAGGGCAAGACGGCCGAGCGCAAGGGCAACACCCGCAACGTCACCAGCTATGAAGGCGACGAGATGTACCGGCGCGACCTCGCCCGCGAGCGCGGCGAGACCTATCAGGGCTCGACCACGCCGCGCCGCGGCACCACCGCCAGCGGCTATCAGGGTCGGGTCCGGACGCAGGGCGGCGACGCCGGCAACAGCGCGGGCGCCGCGATCTTCGGCACCATCGTCGGCGGCGCGATCGGCGGCGTGATCGGCGGCGGCTTCCGCCGCTGAGCCGGACGGAGCTTGATCGCAGCGGCTTTGCGCCCACCGCCGTCATTCCGGGTTCTCCGGCTCACGCGAAGCCCCGGAATGACGGCGACGATGCTGTCCGGGGCACGCCCCCTACAAGGGAGCGGGCCGCGCGGTTCACGCGACGTCGTGACAATGGTTCGTGGCGCGCAGCTCGACATAGCGCCGGCGTGTCTCGGCCGTGTTCGGCAGCCCGGTCTCCTTGAGCCAGGCCAGAAATTCCGCCGGCTTGATCGTGACGATCTCCAGCGCCCGCCCCCGCGCGAGCCAGGCGTTCATCACCGCCACGGCATTGCTATGCCAGGTCTCGTAATCCGAGGGCATCTGCTCGCGGTCGTGTGCGAGCTCCCACAGCACGGTGAAATCATCGCGCTCGTACCACGGCATCGCAACCGTGTACGCTTCGACTGTCGGTTTCACCTTGAGCACCGATCATCCGCGCGCGGCGCGGAAATTGAGAACGCCACCCGCTCGAATGCGGCATAGTCGGATATCGAAGAGATAAGCCGTCGAGCCCGAAAGTCAATCGCAGGCGGCCGGCCCGCCGCGATCGCGGGCTGCCGGGGCAGCGCTCAGTCGAACGTCCCCTCCCGGTACAGGACCCTCAGGACGAGGTTGGCGACGAGCCGCCAGGGGCGCACCGGCTTGCCCGCGACGATGGCCGTCCCGATCACCGGATGCGTCTCGCGTGGCTCGGAAAGCGTGGCGATCTCGACGCGGTAGACCGGGATCTCGGGGATGATCTGCCGGTTCTCGTCCTGGCGGGCGGCGATCGCGCCGCCATGCGGCGAGGCGAGCTCCCGGTCGGGCAGGTTGCGCGTCGCCATCTCGTCGATCGCGGCGACGCGGATCGGCATCCGTTCCAGCGCAAGATCGGCCGGAACGAAGCTGCCCTCGGCTCCGGGCACGATCCGGCTCAGATGCGCTTCCTCGACATAGGCGTCGACCTTCACCGTCGCGGCATCGACGAGATAGGCCACGGCCTCCCCCGCCTTGAGCCATTCGCCGATGCTCAGCGGCTCGGCGAGCTCCATCACGGTGCCGGCGAAGGGCGCCCGGATCACCAGCCGCTCCGTTTCCTGGCGCAGCGCCGCGATCTCCGCGCGGGCGGCGGCGAGCCGCTGCACCAGGACCGCCGCCCGCGCCGGATCGCCCGCCCCCGGCTCCGCCGCCTGGAGCTGGGCTGCGAGGCTTGCCGCGTTGCGCCCGGCCTGGGCGAGCCTGAAGGCGAGATCCGGCGATTCGAAGCTGACGACCGGCTGCCCAGCCGCGACATCCTCGCCGACGCGGACATGGACGGCCTGCACCCGCGCCGCCGCCGGCAGATAGAGCTGCGTGCGCTCCCGCGCCGCGAGCACCGCCGGCAGGTGCAGCGAGGTCGGCCAGGGCAGGAACAGGGAGATGCCGAGCGCGGCGAGGACGGCGCAGGTGAAAAGCCCGCGCCGCGTCGGCTTCTCCCGGGTGAGGCGCCGGGCCCATTCCCCGAGTTCGAGCACGACCGGGCGCATGATGAAATACCAGATCTCGACGGCGAACAGCACGAGGCCGAGCGCCTTGAAGAACATGTGATAGACGAGAAGCGCGATGCCGAGGAACAGGACGAAGCGATAGGTCCAGGTTCCGATCGCATAGGCCACCAGGAAGACGCGCGTGCGCGGCGGCCAGTATTCGGGCGGCTCCTCGTCGAAGGCGAAGAGCAGGCGGCGGATCAGATAGCGCGTCAGGGCGAAGGCGCGTTCCTGCAGATTGGGGATCTCGACCAGATCGCAGAGCAGGTAATAGCCGTCGAAGCGCATGAAGGGCGAGATGTTGATGACGAGCGTGAGCAGCCAGGTCGTCGTCGCCCAGACATAGACGGCGCTGCGCAGCGCGCCGTCCGGCAGCACGGTCCAGAGCAGCAGCGCATAGGCGGCGAGAGCCAGCTCGAAGGCGACGCCGGCGGCCCCGATCGCCAACCGCCGCCGGCGCTCGCGCAGCGTCCAGGCCGCGCTGGTGTCGGTATAGAGCACCGGCGCCAGCACCAGGAAGGCGATGCCCATCGTCGGGACGCGGCAGCCATGGCGCACCGCGGTCAGCCCATGGCCGAGCTCGTGCAGCGCCTTGGAGCAGAACAGGGCAAGCCCCGCCAGCGCCGCCCCCTCCAGCGAGAAGAACCAGGGCAGCGCCGAGACGAAGCCGTCCCATTGCCGCATGACCAGGACGAGCCCCGTGACGCCCGCCGCCAGGGTGACGGCGAGGAAGGTCCAGCCATAAAGGAAGGATAAAGCCGGCAGCAGCGCCCTGAGCATGGGTTCGGGCCGCAGCAGCGGAATGCGCATGAACAGGTAGTGATGCAGGAGCCAGTTGAGCGGGCCCCGGCGCCCGGCTACGCGGCGGGCCGCGAGCTTGCCGGTGTCGGCCGGGCCGCTGCGGCGCAGAAGCTCGGCCCGGTCGAGGAAGGTCAGGAACGCCTCGACATCCTCCGGACTAATCGTCAGCGCCGTCTCGGCATTGACCCTGCGGACGATCTCCTGCGGGCGGCCGAGGCGCCAGCGGCAGAGGATCTCGAATTCCGTCCAGCCGATCCGGAAGAAGCGGTTGCGGGCCGGGTCGGAGAGCGTCCAGCTCGGCGCGCCGCCACTGAGCGTCGGGCCGGGGATGAGCTCGATCTCCTCGCGCAGCGGCGGCAGCGGCGTCTCCGGCGCGGGTGATCCGGGGACCGCCGGCGCCACCCCGGAGCCGAGCGGCAGCGGCAGGGCGGCCGCGCTCACAGCCCGGTCCATTGCCTGAGCGCGGCGAAGGGGCGGCGGAACAGCGCATAGGCCAGCGGCACATGCTCGCCATAGACCCGCGCCGTTCCCTTCAGGCCGATGCGCGGCACCTCGCCGCCGTCGAGCCGGGCTTTCAGGCGGTAGCTCAGGATGCCGTCCGGCCCCTGCGTCGCCTGATAGGAGGATTGGGTCAGCACCGCGTCGAGCGGCCGCTCGGGCGCGATGTTCAGGAAGAGCCGCAGCGGCGCGGAAGGCGCAAGCCGGATGGCGTCGGCGACCGAGAGCCTGGCCTGGACCTCGACATGGGCCGGGTCGGCGACGAGCATCACCTTCTCGCCGATGGCGACGGGACGCCCGAGCCACTCGTTGGGATCGTCGAGGACGACGACGCCGGCCCGCGGCGCGCGCACCTGGATGCGGGCGAGCTGCTGGCGCAGATAGGCGATCTCGGCCGCCTGCTGATCGTACTTGCCCTGGAGCAGCGGCAGGGTCGAGCGCACCTTCTGGTCGACGACGGCGAGCTGGCGCGCCTGCCTGAGCTCGAGCTCGGCCGCCTGGAGCGTGCCGCCGGCGACGTCGAGCTGGCTCCTCAGCCGGCGATCGTCGAGATTGAACAGGAGATCGCCCTCGGCGACCTGCTGGTTGGGCTTCACCGCGATCCGGTCGACCACCCCTTCGAGCGGGGCACGGACGAGAACGGGATCGCGCGGCACGATCTCCGCCGGCGCCAGCGCCGTCTGCGGGACCGGCAGGAAGGCGAGGAGCACGGCAAGCCCCGCAAGCCCGAGGCCGATCAGGCGCCGCCGGCCGAGCGCGAAGCGCAGCGCGCGGGCTCCCGCGCCGCGCCGCTCCTGCGCCGCCAGGGCATGCCCATAGGCATCGCAGAGGAAGCCGAGCAATTGCCGCTCGCCCTCTTCGATATCGTGCTCCCGCGCGAGGACGAGGACATCGCCGCCATGGCCGAGCGGCAGCCAGATCAGCCGCGCGGGCAGCCAGTCCGCCCAGCTTTCGCGAAGCGAAGCCGGAGCGTCCGCCACATCCAGCGTCCGGGCGCCGGCCTCGGCCGCGCGCGCGAAACCGGAAAACAGCGCATTGAGCCAGGTGATCATCGGCGCGTTGCGGTCGATCGCGGAGAGGCCGGAGACGGCCGTCACGCGCCGATGGGGAGCGCCGCGCCAGAGTAACGCCTGCCGGTAGGGCACGAGCGAAAAGGTCTCGTTGGCGATCAGGAAGGCGAGCTCGTCGCGCGTCGCCGCCCGCGCCCGCTTTTCGAGCTGGAGCAGCAGGGAGAGCCGAAGCAGCGGCGGGGGAGAGACCGGGGCGTTCATGGCGCGGCGGCGGGCGCCGCCAGACGGGCGACCCCGCTCATGCCTGCGACCAGCTCGGGATGCTCGCCGAGCGGGACGCCATAGAGCTTCACGGTCTGGCTGACCGGATCGATGCGCGGCACGATCCGGGTCACCCTGGCCGGATAATCGCGCTGAAGCTCCTCGATGCGCATGGTGAAGGGCGTCCCGGCGCTCAGCCAGGACACCCAGCGCGACGGCACCAGAAGCTCGACCTCCAGCTCGCGCTCGTCGAGGATATCGAGCAGCGGCTCGCCGGTGGTGACGTATTGATGGCGCTTCACCCGCAATTCGGCGATGCGCCCGCCAAACGGCGCGCGCAAGCTGCAGCGGCTGACGTCCTTGGCCGCGAGGTCCCGCTCGGCCTGGGAGGCGTCGAGCTCGATCGTCGCGAGGTCGAGATCGATCTTTCCCACCGCCTTGCGCTGGTCGAGCAGGCGCACGGCCTCCAGCTTGCGCTCGGCGGCGCTGGCCTTGGCGTCGGCGAGCCTGAGGCGGGCCTGATAGGAATCGCAGTCGAGCGCCACGATCTCCTGCCCCTCGACGAAAGCCTCGCCCTCGCGCAGCGGCAAGGCGGCGACCCTGCCGGCGATCTCGCTCGACAGGATGGTGGCGCGGCGCGCCGTGAGCTGGACGCGCACCTCCGGCGCGGCCTCGGTCGCGGCGGCTTCCGCGGCCAGCAGCAGGAGCGCGGCGCACGCCTGCGCGAGGAGGAGCGATGCCCGGCCTGTCCGTCCTCCCATGCCCGCTCCTTCCGTTTCCTGCGTGAAGGCTCCGCTCAAGGCGTGTTGGCCGCGACCTTCGTCGTCGCCGGGCGCGGCGTCTCGTCGAGGCGCGGGATCGCGACCCGGCCGGTGCGCCATTCCTCGTTGCGGCGGCTGATCTCGGCGGTCAGCGCGCCGAGATCCTGGCCGTAGGCCTCGGCGGGAACCGGATCGAGGCCGAGGCTGACGAGGATGCCGGCATGGGCGTTCTGCAGATCGGCATAGGCCCGCTGCCGGCGCAGCTCGGTCAGCGCGGCGGCGGCCTTCTCGCGGATGGCGTCGAGCTCGGGCGTGGTCTGCGCCTCCTGGCCGTCATGCGACAATTGCGCGATGCGCCGGTTGATCAGCGAGATCGAGCCCAGCCGCTCGTAGTTCTTGCGGGCGATCTGGTATTGCTGCGCCGAGACCTGCACCTGCGCCAGCACGGCCATGGTCGTGGCCAGGCGGCGCGTCTCCGAGATCTCGGACTGGACCTCGTTCAGCGCGGCGATCTTGGGATAGTTGGTGACGATGCGGATCAGGTTCGCCGCGATCCGCACGCCGCCTTCCTGCCAGTTGTTGTAGAGCAGGTAGCTGTTCGAATCGTAGTTCAGCGAGCCGAGCAGCGTCACGCCCGGCACCAGCCTGAGCAGGGCGCGGTGGCCTTCGGTCTGGACGATGCGGGCGTTGTACCCGTCCTCGCGCAGCTCCGAGCGGTTGACCAGCGCGACGCGCTCCATCTGGTCGAGGCTCAGCCCGAGATTGCCGAGCCGGGGCGGCGTCGCCGGGACGGCGAGCCTGAAGGGCGTGCCGGGCCTCAGGCCCATGAGCTGGGCAAGCTGCACCCTGGCGATGGCGAGCTGGTCGTCGACCGATTCCAGTTCCTGGATCAGCTCGAGCAGGTCGCGCTGATAGCGCAGCGCCTGCTCGGGCTTCTGCTCGCGCTCGGCCTCCATCTGGCGGGACGCCGCCTGGGCACGGCGCGCCTCGGCCATGACCCGGCGCAGCTCCGGCCGCATCCGGTCGGCGGCGACCGCGCTCCAATAGGCGTTGCGGACCTGCTGGAAGACGTTGGCGACGACGCGGCGGCGCTGTTCCTCGGCGATGTTGACCCGGTCGGCCTGCTGCTTGGCCTGGAGATAGCTCAAGCCGAAATCGATGACGTTCCAGGACAGGGTCAGGTCGGCGAAGCGGCGCTCGCGGTCGACCGAGGTTGTCTCGAAATTCGACGGCTGCACGATGCCGTTGCGGTAGCTCGCGCTCGAGGAGACGAGGCTCTTGTCGCGCCCGGCATAGCCGGCATTGGCGGTCAGGTTCGGCAGCATGTCGAGCTTGGTCAGGTCGAGCTGCTCGCGCTGCAGGGCCGAGTTGAACATCTGCAGCCGCGTATCGAGATTGTAGCTGATCGCCCGCGCCTGCGCCTCGGCCAGCGTGATCGGGCGGTTCGGCGGCAGGCCGTTCACATCGATGGCGGCGAGATCGGCGGCGGCGCGCGCCTCGTTCTCGGCCTGGGTGAAGGGCTCCGGCTGGATCGTGCAGGCCATGAGCCCGAGGCAGATGAGGACGCAGGCGAGGATCGGGCGCATTGGGGTCTCTGGTGCACGTTGGGTGCGGGGCAATCGGGTCATCGTCATGGTTTCGGCGCAGGCTCGGGCGTCAGGGCTTCCAGAAGCTTCGCCGCCTCGAGAAGCTGGCCGACGGCGCCGGCCTGGATCAGGGCCTGGGTGAGCGATTTCGCCGGGCGCGGCGCCTCCGGCGCGGAAGGCGCGGTGCCGCCGCCATCCGGCTCGGGCGCAACCTCGTCGGCGGGTGCCTCGCGCTGCGGCGGCGGATCGGCGGGAGGCAGCTCGATCGGCGCGGGGCCCATATCGGGCGAGGCGATGGCGGGAACGCTGCTGCGCAGCAGCCGCAGGCTTTCGGCGATATCGCGCAGCACCCGGAAGGACACCGACGATTCGGCGTAATTGCCGTTGGCGTCGCGGGCGATCACGCGCACGACATAGATTCCCGGCGGGACATCCGGCGTCGGACGGGCGGTGACGGTCTGCGTCGTCGGCTCGAAGCTGATCCAGGACGGCAGCGGCTGGCCGATGCCCAGCGTCGCCTCGTAGAGCAGGGGACCGGTCGTGCCGGCCCAGCTGCGGAACACCACCTGCTGCGAGACGGTTTGCAGGAAGGTGACGTAACGGTCGTAGGGCTGCCCTTCGAGATGGGAGATCACCCCGGTCTCGACATAGGCCGCGCTCGCCGGCCAGCCGCGCGGCCAGCCGGGCACGCCGGGAAAGATCTCCGTCTTGCCGGCGATGGTGATGGTCAGCGTCGCGGTCGATTGGTTGCCGTCCGCATCGGTGATCCGGTAGCTGAACACCTCCGTCAGCGTTTCCCCGTCCAGCAGGGCCTCGACCCGCGGATTGGCGTTGTCGAGGCGGTAGCTGTAGCTGCCGTCCGCGTTCAGCGTCAGCTCGCCGTAGCGGCCTGCGAGCGGGCTGCCCACCGTGCCCGTCTTCGTATCGAAGGCGACCCGCGTCACGCTCACGCCGTCCGCGCCGGGGCGGTCGGCGCCGGGGCCGGTGGTGACGACGTTGCCCGTCACCGTATCGGCGGGGCCGCCCCGGGTGATCGCGGCGGCATCGTCGCGCGCCTGCGGCGCGTCGTCGGCGATGAGGATGGTCAGCGTGCCCGTGCCCGTGCCGCCGCCCGCATCCGTCACCGTGAGCAGAATGGATTCGCTGACCTCGCCGCCGCCATGGTCCTGGGCGCCGGTCAGCGTGTAGCGGTATGCCAGCGTGCCGGAGGTCGGCACCCCGCCCACGATCGTGCCCGGCGTGAAGCCGGTGATCGTGAGCACGCCCATCGGCGTCTTCACCGTGACCGGTGTCGTATCCAGCTCCCGCAGCGAGTCCAGCGTGATCGTCGTGCCGCCGACCGTCACCGAGACGAGCCCGTCCGGCGCCGTCACCGTCACCGTCCCCGTCGTGGTCTCGCTGCCGTCGCCGGGATCGCCGAGGCCGCGTTCGCCCACCGTGTTCTCGCCGGTCGCCGAACCGTTCGCATCCACCGGCACGATCGTCGCCGCGCCGTCGGTCGTGCCGCGGATCGTGATCGTCAGCGTCGCTTCGGCGGTGCTGCCGTCGCTGTCGGTCACCTCGTAGCGGAAGACATCCGCCAGCGTCTGGGTGTCGTTCAGGGCGTTGACGGCGGCGTTGCCGTTGTCGAGCCGGTAGTCGTAGCTGCCGTCCGCATTCAGCTTCAGCGTGCCGTAGGCGCCGGCGAGCGTGCTCCCGACCGTCCCGACCCCGGGCGCGGTCTGCGACCAGACGCCCGTCACCGGTCCGCCGGCCGCCGGCCCGTCATTGCCGATATTGTCCGCGACGTCGCCGGCGCCCCCATTGGCGAAGACGTTGCCGCTCACCGTGTCGAGGGCCGCATCCTCCGTGATCGTCGCGGCATCATTGAGCGGGCGCGGCGCATCGTCGGTGATCAGGATGGTCAGCGTGCCCGCGCTGGTATCGCCCCCGGCATCCGTTACCCCGAGCAGGAAGGCGTCGCTGACCTCGCCGCCACTGTGATCCTGCGCCGTGGTCAGCGTGTAGCTGTAGCTCAGCGTGCCGGACGTCGGCACCCCGCCCACCGTCGTCCCCGGCGCGAAGGCGGTGAGCGTCAGCACGCCCTTCGGCGTCGTCACCGTGACCGGCGCGCCGCCGAGCGCGCCGAGCTGCGTCAGGTTCAGCGTCGTGCCGCCGACCGAGATCGAGGCGAGCCCGTCCGGCGCCGTCAGCGTGACCGTCCCGGCCGTGGTCTCGCTGGGATCGCCCGCGTCGTTCAGGCCGCGCTCGCTCACCGTGTTCTGGCCGGTCGCGCCGCCGTTCAGGTCCACCGGCCCGATCGCCGGCAAGCCGTCCTTGCGGCCCTCGATCGTGATCGTCAGCGTCGCCTCGGCTGTGCTGCCGTCCTTGTCGGCGATCCGGTAGGTGAACACCTCCGTCAGCGTCTGGCCGGTGCGCAGGGCGTTGACCCGGGGGTCGGCGTTGTCGAGCGCGTAGCTGTAGCTGCCGTTCGCGTTCAGCGTCAGCGCGCCGTAGGTTCCGTCGAGCGCGCTGCCGACCGTCCCGGCCGTCCCGCCGAATCTGACGCCGGTCACGGGCCCGCCGGCCGCCGGCCCGTCGCTGCCGATATCGTCGGCGGCATCGCCGGCCCCCCCGCCGCCGAAGACATTGCCGGTCGCAGCCGGCCCGTCCTCCTGGACGGAGGTCGCGTCGTTGCGCGCCTGCGGCGCGTCGTCGGCGATGAGGATGGTCAGCGTGCCCGTGCTCGTGCCGCCACCCGCATCCGTGACCCTGAGCGCGAAGGGATCGCTGACCTCGCCGCCACTGTGATCCTGCGCCGTGGTCAGCGTGTAGCTGTAGCTCAGCGTGCCGGTGGTCGGCACCCCGCCCACCGTCGTGCCGGGCGTGAAGCCGGTGAGCGTCAGCACGCCCTTCGGCGTCGTCACCGTGACCGGCGCGCCGCCGAGCGCGCCGAGCTGCGTCAGGTTGAGCGTCGTGCCGCCGACCGCGATCGAGGCGAGCCCGTCCAGCGCCGTCACCGTCACCGTCCCGCTGGTGGTCTCGCTGGCGTCGCCGGGATCGCCGAGACCGGCCTCGCTCACCGTGTTCTGGCCGGTCGCGCCGCCGTTCAGGTCCACCGGCCCGATCGCCGGCACGCCGTCCGTCCGGCCCTGGATGGTGATCCGCAGCGTGGCGTCGTCGGTCTTGTCGCCATCGCTCAGCGTGTAGGTGAACAGCTCGACGAGCTCGTCCCCGGCGCGCAGGGCATTGACCCGCGGATCGGTATTGTCGAGCAGGTAGACATAGCTGCCGTTCGCGTTCAGCGTCAGCCTGCCATAGGTTCCGTCGAGCGCGCTGCCGACCGCCCCGGCCGTGCCCCCGAAGGCGACGGCGCTGATGCGGAGATCCGCGACCCGCGTATCGGGGTCGCGGTCGAGCGCATTGGCCGGCGACGGCGACGGATCGGTGATGACGTTGCCCGCGACGGAGGCGGTGTCCTCGACGATCGTCCTTTCGTTGTTCTCCGCGATCGGCGGGTCGTTCGTCGCGACGATCGTGATCGCCCCCTGCAGCGGCGCCGAGGCCAGAGAGCCCGGACCGCCGGCGGTGTCGCCCTGCGCGTCGCGGTTGTCGCCGTCGCGGACGACGAGCGTGTAGCTGCGCGTCGTCCTGGCGCCGAAATCGGTCGGGTTGTCGCTGCTGCTGGCATAGGTGAGGTGCTCGATCACCGCGGTGACATCGGCGAGCGTCGTGCCGGCGGCGAGCCGGATCACCAGGGTCCCAGCGGAGCCGTTCCTGGCGGGATCGGGATCGATGGCGATGCCGGGGGGCAGGGTGAAGCCTGCGGCGATGCCGAGCCGGTCGCCCGTGAGATAAGTCGCGCCCAACGACAATTCGATCTCGCCGGCGCCGAAGACGCCGGCGCTCAGCCCGGGTGTCGTGGTCAGGTCGAGATCGGAGAGGGTGACCGTTCCAGTCTCGAACAGCAAGGTCGGCGGCAGGCTGCTGCCGGTGCCGGTTTCATTGTTCTCGGTAATGATCGGATCGGCCGCCGTGCCGGTGAGCACCGGCGCGTCGTTGCGCGGGAGGACCCGGGTATCCAGCGTCGTCGCGTCCGACCATTGCCCGGTCTGCCCCAAGGCGCCGGAGAGATCGACGCCGCCGGCGAAGCCCACCGTCGCGTCCGAGCCGCGCACCGTCAAACCGCCCGGCACGCCGTTGTAATCGGCGACCGGGACGAAGCGCAGCATCGCGCTCGTGGGCAGGAGCAGGGCGTTGCCGTCGCCGACATCGGTCGCGACATAGCTCCAGACCGTGCCATCCAGCGAATATTGCCAGCGTCCCTCAGTGGCGGGATTCGCCGCGTTCCCGGTGATGGCGATGCCTCCGAACGGCGTCTTGGCGTCGCCGCCGCCCGCAATGCCGCTGCGGTCGTCGGTCGCGTCCGAATAGAGCGCGCCGAACAGGACGGAGACGGTCTCGCCGGCCGGGTTGGCCTCATCCTCGTTGACCGCGGTGAGGTCGCCCGGGCCGAGGCCCGGCTTGTCGTTGACGTTGGCGACCGTCGTCTCGAGGACGACCGCGCCGGCGCTGTAGTGCGACGTCCCGCCCGTGGCGTTCGCCGCCGACAGGTTTCGCACGGCGCCCGTCGCCGGCGGGCTGGCCTGGGTTTCCGCCAGGCGGACGGTCAGCCTCTCCGGCGTGCCGTGGAAATCGGCGGCGGGCGCGAAACGGATCTGCGCGCCGGCGTCGAGATAAAGCGCGTTCGTCAGCGCGCGCGCGCCGATATCGACCCAGCTCGCGCCGTTATAATACTGCCAGCTCCCCTGGGCGGGGTTCGGGCTGAGCCCGACCACCATCACGCCGGCGAAGCTGTCGGCGCTCGATCCGCCGGGGATCGCGTCGCGCGAATCGTCGAAATAGGCCCCGAACAGGGTGGCGACGGTGCGCGCCGTGCCGCTGGTGTCCTCGGTCTCGCTCAGGCTGACGATGGTCGAGCCGCCGACGGGCACGACCACCGGCGCGTCGTTGACCGGAGCCACCGTGATGGTGAAGGTCCGGGTCGTGACCAGCTCGGCGCTGACCCCGTCGGCATAGGCGAAATCGCCCGGGTCGGCGGCGGGATCGTTGGTATCGTCCGTCAGGGATGGCGGCCTGCCGCCATGCTTGCCTTCGTCGGAAACGGTGACGGTGACGGTGAAGGAGCCGTTCCAGTCCGCACTATCCGGCGTTCCCGCGGTATCGGGGTACTGAACGATGATGCTGTTCGCGAAGGCGTTGATCTGGGCGAGCGTGCCGCTGATCGTCCTGGACGTGGCGTCGGTACCGACGAGGGTGCTGCCGGCGGGAAGCGTGTGGCCGGAGATGGCGACGTTCGGCGAAACCTCGATGCGGGCGGTGAGGAAATCCGCAGGCAGGGCGTCGGGATCGCTGATCGCGATCCCGCTCAGCCGCACTGTCGCGGCGCCCTCGGAAGGCATCGGCGCCGGCAGGGTGACGTGGATCTCGGGCGGGTCGTTGAGCGAGGTGGGGAAGATCGTCCTGGTCGCGCTGGCGACGTTCCGCGGCAGCCCGCCGGGAACCGCGAGATAGGGATCGACCTCGGCGCCCGGCACGGCCGTGACCCCGCCGGTGGCCTCGGCGTTGCCGCCGCCATTCGCAGCGGTGCCGACAAGCACGCCCGACCCCACGTCGCGCTGCCGGTCGTCAGCGACGATCTCGATGCGCAGGCCCTGATCCTGGTTCGCCAGAGCGCCTGACAGACCGACCCTCAGCCCGGCGAGATAGGCGTTGACCTCGGCGAGCGTGCCGCGGATGACCAGGGCCCTGTTCGTGCCGTCATAGGTATTGTCCACCTCGAAATCCGGGCCTTCCAGTGGGGCGGAGGACGAGGAGAAGACGACGTCGACATGGGCGGCCGCGCTCAGCGGCGTGGCGGTGTCGAGCGCGATCAGGCGGATCGTCACCTGGATGAAGTCGGCCTCGCCATCGGCGATCCCGCCGCCGTCGCCAGCGATGTCCCTGTCCGCGACGGAGATGCCGGTGACCGGGGTCTCCACGCTGACGACGAGGGTATCCGCAGGGGCGGAAACCGTCGGCGCATCGTTGACCGGGACGATGGTCAAGGCGATCGCGAGCGGGGGCGGATTGGCGGAGGCGCCGCCGCTGCCGATATTGGAGCCCGTATCGTCGAAGCTGACCGTCAGCGTCACGTCGCCGGGGTCTGCGCCGTTCATGTCGTGATTCTGGTCGCTCGCCGACTGGTAGCGCAGGGCCGCGTTGAGGCCGGCCCGGATATCGGCCGCGGTGCCGGTGACGACCATCGTGCCGGTGCCGGCGCCGGTCACGGTGAGGTTCAGCCCGTCCGGGACGGGATCGAGCGAAAGGGTGCCGAAGGGCACGCTCAACGTCACCGAGACCGGGGTCCCGAATGCCGCCGATTCGGCATCGGTGATGGTGAAGGCGATCTGCGGACCGATCAGGGTCGCCTGATCTTCATAGGTGGTGGCGGCGCCGGCGCCGGTCAGCACCGCCGGGTCGTTGACGCGCGAGGCGCGGATCAAGACATCCGCCGCGCCGATGTTGCCGACGAGCGCCGCGATCGCCGGGTTGACGTGCGAGGCGGTCGGGACGGGATGCAGATACCAGTCGAAGCCGTCGTAATCCGAGACGGATTGCGGCAGGCCGATATAGGGCACCGCCGGCTGGTTGAAGGTCCCGCCGCCATTGCCACCGACATTGTCGCCCGCCGCGACCGGATCGACATCGAGAAGGGCGCCCGCCTGATCGCGCAGGCGGTCGTCGGCGATCACCTGCACCCGGTAGATCTCGTTGCGGTCGGTGGCGAAGCCGACGGTCAGCGTCGCCAGCGCTGCGTTGAGCTGCGCCTGCGTGCCGCGCAGCACCAGGATGCGGCCGGCGCCGTGCGCGGTATCGTCGACGATGGCGCCGCTCGTCGTGACGTCGATCGTGCCGTCCAGGTCGAGGTCGTCGCCCGCGACGGCGATCGTGATGCCCATGTCGGTGTAGTTGGCGGCCGTCAGCGGCACGCCGTTTCTGTCGAGCAGCCGGACGGTGACCTGGAGGAAATCCGTCTCCTTGGCGCCCACCCCATCCGCGAGATCGGGATCGTGCAGGCTGAAGCCGGGAAGCGCGATCACCGTGTCGGTCGAATTGACCGGCCCCGCAGGCGCCGTGACGACCGGCGCGTCGTTGGTCGGCTGGACATAGATCCAGAACTCGCGCCCCCTCACCTCGGCGGAGCCGTCCGAGAGGGTGAAGACGAATTTGTCGTCCGGCGTGTCGGGATAGCTCGCGCCGCCCGGCTCGTCGCCGCCGTGCTGGTAGTAGATGAAGCCGGCGGCCACATCGGCTTGGGTGAAGGAGGAGCCCGACCCCAGCGAGGTGAAATGGATGCCGTCGGTCGAATAGGCGATGCGCCCGTGCTGCGGCGCCTGGGTGATCGAATACTGGACCTGCGTCGCCGAGCTGTCGGGATCGACCGCCTGGAGGAGAGCGGGCGTGATCTTCTGCCAGGAGCCCTCGTAGATCACCGTCAGCGGCTCGTTGACCGCCCCGTTCCCGCCGCCGCCCGGCCAGGGGCCGGGGGGATCGGGCTGCCTCGGATCGGGCGCGATATCCGGCGGATCGTTGACCGGCGTGATGACGAAGCCGACGCTGACGGCACCCGAAACCGCTCCCCGGCGGTCGACCGCATGGGCGCTGAAGACGTCCGCCAGGGTTTCGCTGCCGTCATGGACATAGCGCAGCCGCGACGTACCCGCGGAGGCCGTGAGCCAGTCCGCCTGGAGCAGCGTGGTCTCGTCGACGGTTTTCCAGCCGTTCGTCGCGGTGTCGAACCATTCGAGCCTGCCATGGAGCGGCAGGGTGTCGATGTAGAAGGCCAGCGGGTTCGCGGCGTCGTGGTTCAGCGCGTAGTTGGCGCCGCCCGCCAGCGTCGGGCTGGTCTCGTAATGCGTCTCGCTCACGGCATCGTCGGGATCGCTGAAATGCAGCATGCCGCTGGTGATCGCGACCGTATCGCCTTCCTTGATGACGTTTTCGGCGGAGCCGCCGCCCTCCGGCGCGTCGTTCACCGGCGTCGCATAGAAGTGGAAATCGCTGGTCCAGGCGTCCAATGTCAGCCCGCCGAGGCCGTCGCTGACGTAAAGCCCGGCGGAGGCGCGCAGCGTCACGCTGGAATCGAAGCCCTCCTCGCCGTCATGGACGAAGCGGATCAGCCCGGCGTCGAGATCGGCCTGGGTGAAGCTTCCCAAAAGGTCGATCGCGGTCCAGACGCCGCCGACGGACTTCTCCAGCGTGCCGTGCCAGCCCGCATCGGCGCTGCCGAACCCCATCACCGTGTAGATGATCTGCGCGGGCGCGACGCCGGGCACCTCGTAGGACAGGCCGGGGCGGCCCAGATCGTCGTCATAAAGCAGCACGGCGCCGCCCTCGGACAGGCTGCCCACGCTGACGCCGGCCGCGTTGGTGCCGGCATAGGTGCTGCTGTGGGAGGCCGGCACGGGCAGCGGATCATCCAGCATGCTTCCGCCATTGCCGGCCGGGGTGTCGCGCAGATTGATTGTGAAGGTGAAGTCGCGCAGCGCGCTGTCCTGGTCGCCCGGCGCCTCATAGATGCCGCTCGGGCGCTGATAGGGCTCGCCATCGGCGGTCCAATGCAGCGAGACGCCGTTGTCGACGACCCGGAAACCGAAGCTGTCGGTCTCGTTCGGCCCGGCGGCGCGTTGCTGGACGTAGGAGACCCGGCCGGCGATGACGTCCGCAAGCGTGAAGGTGCTGCCGACCGGCAGGGCGGCCGCAGGCCCGACATTGCCGGGAGGCGCCAGATAGAGCCGGCCCTGATCCATGTACTGCGCGGTGGTGATGACGAAGGACAGGCTGTCGTTCGCCGAATCCGGATCGGTCACGTTCAGCATGGCGGGCGTGAGAACGACCTGGTAGCCGGTATCGGGGACCGTCGCCGTGAGGGTGCTGAGCGGGTCGAATGCCGGCTCGTCGTTGACCGGCAGGACCCTGAGCGTGATCGTGGCGGATGTCTTCAGCGCCTTGTCGGCGCCGGCCCCGCCGCCGCCATCGGTCACCTCGACGCCGAAGCTGTCGAACGGATTCGGGCGCCCGTCCGGCTGGTCGTCGCCGTTATGGGAATAGGTCAGGTCGCGTCGATCGGCATAGGCGAAGCTGAAGCCGGCCAGGATGTCGGCGGCGGTGATCGCGCGGTCGATATCCTCCGCGACGTCGCCGATCATGGCCGTGCCCTTGAACCAGAGCTTCCCGTCCGCCGGCAGGGAGGTGAGACGGACGGTGAGGAGCGCATCGTCGCCCGGGTCCCCGCCGCCATTGGCGACGATGTAGTCGCCGACCCGCGCTGGATCGGTTCCCGGCCCCGAGGCATTCTGCGGCTGCCCCTCGTATACGGGGCCCGTTCCGGAGACGACCGGCGCCTGGTTGACCGGCCGAATGTTCAGCGTGACCGTCGTGACGGCGGATTTGGTGAGCGGGGTGGCGCCGTCATTGACGTGGACGACGAAGGAATCCGGCGTGTTCTGGTCCGCCCCCGTGACGGTATGGACGTAAGTGAGCCGCCCGGCCGCGACATCCGCCTGGGTGAAGGTCGAGCCCGTCCCGATGCGGACCCCGCCGAGGGCGAGATAGCCGTAGCTTGCCGTCGTATGGAGCGTATAGACGATCTGGCTCGCTTCCTGCGCCCCGATGGCGACTTCCGGATCGAGCGGCTGGATCATCGTGCCGTCGAGGACCGTGACGCTGGGGTTCCCGGCGGGGTCGACCTCGTCCACGTCGATCGCGACATCGGCGAGGACCGTCGGATCGTTCGAGGCGGTGACGCGGATCGACATCGTCCGGCTCGCCGTGACGGCGTCGTCCTCGTTCGTCACCGAAACCGTCACATCCGTCGCGGCGATGACATTGCCGCGCTCGGCATCGGCCGCCGTGAAGACGAGCCCCTTGAGCCAGGCGTCGGCCTGCTGCTTCGTGCCCGCGAAGCTCCAGGCGGAGCCCGCCGGCACGCCGCCGCCGGCGGTATCGGTGAAGGCGCCGATGTCGTCGTCCGCCACGGTGACGGTGACCGTGACGAGATCGGCGGCATCCGCCACGCCGAAGGCGAGCCCCCAGCCGACATCGCCCAGCCTGATCTGGCTGCTCGTCCCGAAATCCGGGTTGAGCACGCTGGGCTCGGCCATCTGGAGGCTGAGATCGCCGGTGATGACCGGCGGCGCGAGCAGATGGCTCCAGGCGGAAAGCGAGGCCACGGTGAACGGAACCGCGGTCTCGATCGCGCCGGTCTCGACCTCCAGCACCCAGTCGCCGCCGCGTTCCTCGGAGCCCGTCTTGCCGTCGGAGGCGGCGATATCCCCGCCGGTGAGCAGCGCCAGGCTGTCGAGCAGGGCCTGCCCGGCCGGCGCGGCGGCGACGTCGCAGCCCCAGATCATGATGTCGGCATCGGCGCTGAGCGCCGCGCTCCAGCCGGCGATCTCCGCCCCGCGCGCCGCGACCAGCGCCGCGTCCACCAGCGTCCGGCCGATCGAAAACCCCTCGCTCCCGCCATGGCCGACGAAATGCACCGCATCGATGCCGCTGCGCCCGGCCAGCGCCGCGTTCACCTGCTCGAGCCCGTCCCGCTCGGGATCCAGCACGACGATCTCGACACCCTCGGCCGGCGTGAGCTGCGCCAGCTCCGGCAGGCGCGCATCGACGAAGACGATCTCGTGGCGCTGCGCCTGCGAGGCCGAATCCGCCCGGATGAGTTGTGCTTCGGCCTTCGCGCCGAACGGACCGACATCGGCCACGGCGTCGGTCGCCAGCTTCTGGGCGGCCTCGGCGGCGTCGTGGCCGGTCGCCGCGTCCTTGCCGGCATCCGCCCCGGCGGCATGATCGGCGGTAAGCGCCACGGCCGTCGCCGGTGCCGCTGCGTCAAACATGAAGCGCGGCTCAAGGAAAAGCGCCAGGCTGGGAAGCGAAACCAGCCGAGACGTCCGCAATGAAGTCACCAAGGTCGACAATAAAAAGCGCTCCGAGGGCTATCCTCACGTTTTTTCGCGTTATCTGATTCGATCAATATTGGCCAGAATGGCGCCTGACGCTCCGTTCATCGAAGCTTTCGAGAATGGAAGTTGCGTTGATTAACTAAATTTAAATAGTTTTATCCAGAAAATATAGGAAATTTTAAGTATTGAAACGTAATCAATCCTAATCATAAAGATTCTCGTAATGCGTGCAGGTGAAAACTAAAGCACGTCACTGGCGAAATCGGCGCCGCTGCGACTCGCAAACACCCTCTCCGCGCCCGGAAAGGACATGAAGATCGCCAGCCATCGCCCGTAAAGCGCGGCTCGCCGTGGTGGGCCGGCGAGAGGAGACACCGGCCTTCCGGCCTCCTGTCGTGAAGCTTGCGGCGCGGCCGCATCGCAGCCAAGATCACCGGATCGACCCGGAGGATCACAGCGCCTTGCCTTCCCTTCCCCGACCGGCCTCCATCACGGGAGCCAATCCGCCCGTCTTCGGATCGCGGACGGACTGCGCGACCCGCTGAGCACCCCGGATGCGCATCGCCGTCCTCGCCGATATCCATGCCAACCGCGAGGCTCTCGACGCGGTGCGCGACGTCGTTGCGGCGCTGAAGCCGGACCGGATCGTCGTCGCCGGCGACATCGTCGGCTACGGGCCCGATCCGGCCTATGCGATCGAGGTCGTGGCGGGCTACGCGGCGAACGGCGCGCAGGTCGTTCTCGGCAACCATGACCGGGCGGTGCTGGACAACGACCACGGCATGACCGCGAGCGCCCATGAGGCGGTTCGCTGGACACGCGGGCAGCTTGCGGCGGAGCATCGTGCCTTCCTCGCCGCGCTGCCGCTGACGGTTGCGGAGGAGGATCGCCTCTATGTCCATGCCAGCGCCGACGAGCCCGGCCGCTGGCACTACATGCGCGACGCGCGGGCGGCCGCCCCCTCCTTCGCCGCGACCGATGCGCGGCTCATCATCTGCGGCCATACCCATGTCCCGATGATCTTCTACGCCCGCCCCGGCCATGCGCCGGTCACCTTCAGTCCGCTGGACGACACGCCTGCGCCGCTCGTCGCGACGCGCCGCCATCTCGTCGTCGCCGGCTCCGTCGGCCAGCCGCGCGACGGCAACCCGGCCGCCTGCTTCGCGCTCGTCGATCTGCAGCAGGGCTGCGTCACCATGCGCCGGGTGCCCTATGACAGCGCGGCGACCGCCGGCAAGATTCTGGCGGCGGGCCTGCCGCCAGCCCTGGCCGCGCGGCTCGCTTCGGGACGGTGAACGGCGATGCGCTTCCGGCAGGGGCAGGTGATCGACGGCTTCACGCTCGAGGAGGAGATGCCTTCGGGCGGCATGGCCTCGCTCTGGCGGGCGCGCCATCCGGATTTCGCTATCCCGATCGTGCTCAAGATCCCCTTCCTCGACCCCGGCCAGGACGTCTCGGTCGTGATCGGCTACGAGGTCGAGGCGCTGATCCTGAAGCGCCTTTCGGGGCCGCATGTCCCGCGCTACATCCGCTCCGGGGAGCTTTCGGAAACGCCCTATCTCGCGATGGAGTTCGTCGCGGGCGAGAGCCTGGCCAGGATCGCGAAGTCGGCGCCGCTTCCGCCCGCGGAGGTCGCCCGCATCGGCGCCGAACTCGCGGTGGCGCTGGCGAGCCTGCATGAGCAGCAGGTCGCGCATCTCGACCTGAAGCCGGAGAACGTGATCCTCGCCGAGCGGGGCGCGGTGCTGCTCGATTTCGGGCTCTCCCGCCATGCCGGGCTGCCGGACCTCCTGGCCGAGGAAAGCAACGTCCCGATGGGGTCGGCCGGCTATATCGCGCCCGAGCAGGTGCTCGGCGACCGCTCCGACCCGGCGAGCGACATCTTCGCGCTCGGCGCCATTCTCTATCTGCTCGCGGCCGGGGAATTGCCCTTCGACTGGCCCTCGACCACGGCGGGCATGAAGCGCAGGCTCTATCACGCTCCCAAGCCCCCCTCCGCGGTCAATCCGAAGGTGCCGGCCTGGCTCGAAACCGTGATCCGGACCTGCCTCGAGGTCGATCGCGGCCGCCGCTACACCGATGCGGCGCGCGTCGCCTTCGACCTGCGCAACCCGGAGCAGGTGGCGATCACCGCAGCGCAGCCGCCGCGCTCATGGTGGGATCGTTTCCTCTCGATCTTCCAGAAGCGCGAGGACCACCTCCTCACCGGCGCGCCCACGATCCGGCGCCGGCAGGCGGGCCCCGCCCTCATCCTCACGGCGGTCGACCTCGTCGGCGGCACCGATCCGCTCGCCGGCGCGGTCCTCGCCGAGACGGGCCGGCTTCTCGCGACCCGCCCGGATTCGCGCCTGGCCTGCCTTACCGTGCTGAAGACCGAGATCATCCGCGAGACCACGAAGACGGACGACGCCGGGCGCTCGCTCTACATCAAGCGCCTGGTGGCGCTGAAGGACTGGGCGCGCCCGCTCGGCCTTGCCGAGGAACGCATCAGCTATCACGTGATCGAGGCGGTGAGCGCCGCCGACGCGATCCTGCGCTATGCCGAGCACAACCGCATCGGCCACATCGTCATCGGCGCGCGCAGCGCTTCCGCGCTGCGCCGGCATCTCGGCAGCGTCTCCTCGAAGGTCGTCGCCGAGGCCGATTGCTCGGTCACGGTGGTGCGGCTCGGCACGGCCTGATCAGGGCCGCGCTTGCGCCTCAGCGCTGGCGGCGGGTCGCCTTCGCGCGGCCGGGGCGGGGCTGCGCCGGCGGCTCGGGCGTCGCGGTCTTGGCCCTGAGCGCCGGCATCCGGCCATCGGCATCGAGCCAGGAGACCTTGCGGCCGGTCGCCGACAGGCGCGGCGAGGCGCAGGCCGGCTGGCGCTTGAGCTCGCTGCGCGCGAAGGCCGAGCGCAGCGCGGGCTCGGCTCCCGCATTGGCGAGATCGAGCCGGTCGATCAGGCAGGCGAGCTGGCGCCGGTCGCTCGGCCTGGACCCGGCGCACCACCAGCCGCTCATCGCGAAGAGCGCCTCGCTCTCCATCGTCCGGAAGGCGAGGCAGCCGCGGCTCCGGGTGCCGTCGCCGAGGACGACATCGGCGGTTTCGAGGGCGCCGAAACGGGTTTCGAGCGCGGCCGGCGTGCCGGCGCGCGCGACGGCGAGGCCGCCGAGCGCCGCGGTGTGGACGAACGCGACCGTGAAGGAGCCGGCGCCTGCGGCGATGTCCTCCCCCGTCCGCAGCCGCAGCGCCAGATGGGCATCGGCGCCGGCGAAGGCACCGAAGCTCATCAGATCCTCGCGGCTGCGGCCATCCGGGCTGCGGCGCGCCCCGACCACGGGGGCGTCGCGGCCGAGCTCCGGCGCTTCGAGATTGAAGATCGCGATCGGGCGGGTGACGGACACCCAGTCCGCCTCCGCCACGGGCCGGGCCTTGTGCCCGGCGGCCGGGCTCGAGGATGTGGCGGCCGCCGCGGCGGATGCCAGGCCCGCGAGCTGCGGCGGGTCCTCGCTTTTCGCCGAGAGGCCGGTGACGAGGGCCGCCGTCAGGCTGACCCCGCAGAGCGCCGCGGCGATCCGCCAGGCGAGCGCGCCCGGCAGGCCGAGCCCGCCGCGCGGCGCGAGGCGGCGACCGAGGCGACAGGCGGCGCGAAAGCCCGCCTCGATCCGGTCGGCGCCGGTGATGAGACGGGAAACGATGTCGGCCCCGGCCGCGCGCGCCCGGGCATGGCGCCACAGTATCCGGGCACGGCGCGTTTCGCGCCGCAGCCGGGCCATCGTCTCGTCGCAACGCAAACGCAACACGCCTGAACTCCCGCGCGGCACGCCGGCCGCGCCATCCCGATCACGGCGCACAGGCTGAGGGTCGAGAGTCGCTACCCGGTTACCGGCGCCGGCCGATCGGCGGGCAGCGTGAACGGAGGGTCAACGGGCAGGGTTAACGGCGCGGGAGAGATTGACTTTTCGCCGCCGGAGGTGTTCTGACACAGGCGCGGTGCGCGGTTGCGCCGCCTTGCGAAGTCTTCAGCCCTTCGGGATCGGCTCTGTGACGCTCCGTCCGACGACGAAACGCACGACCAAGACGACGACCGGGAAAACCGGCCTGTCGCGCTGACGCTTCGCCTCGGTTCCGGGTCCGTCTCCCCCCGGCGGGGGCAGATCGTCGAACCCGCCCGATGCAGGACGGGCCGGCCCCCAAGGGAGATCCGAACCGTCTCAATTCCGCAAAGGATCAGATCATGAGCTTCAAGGTCGCAGTGGTCGGCGCAACCGGCAATGTGGGCCGCGAGATGCTGGACATCCTCGCCGAGCGCGCCTTCCCCGTCAGCGAGGTGGTGGCGCTCGCCTCCTCGCGCTCGGTCGGCACCGAGGTCTCCTTCGGCGACAGGACGCTGAAGGTGAAGGCGCTCGAGCATTACGACTTCTCCGACACCGACATCTGCCTGATGTCGGCGGGCGGCGAGATCTCCAAGACCTGGTCGCCGAAGATCGGTGCGCAGGGTGCCGTCGTCATCGACAATTCCTCCGCCTGGCGCACCCATCCCGACGTGCCGCTGATCGTGCCGGAGGTGAACGCGGCCGCCGCCGCCGGCTTCGGCAAGATGAACATCATCGCCAACCCGAACTGCTCGACCGCCCAGCTCGTCGTGGCGCTGAAGCCGCTGCACGACGCCTTCGGCGTCAAGCGCGTCGTGGTCTCGACCTATCAATCGGTCTCGGGCGCCGGCAAGGAGGGCATGGACGAGCTCTTCAACCAGACGCGCGCCGTGTTCTCGGCCGGCGAGGTCCAGACCAGGAAGTTCCCGAAGCGCATCTCCTTCAACCTCATTCCTCAGATCGACGTCTTCATGGAGGACGGCTTCACCAAGGAAGAGTGGAAGATGGTGGTCGAGACCAAGAAGATCCTCGACCCGAAGATCAAGCTGACCGCCACCTGCGTGCGCGTGCCGGTCTTCATCGGCCATTCGGAGGCGGTCAACATCGAGTGCGAGAAGCCGGTGACGGCGGAAGCCGCGCGCGAGGTGCTGCGCGCGGCGCCGGGAATCCTCGTCATCGACAAGCACGAGCCCGGCGGCTACATCACCCCGCATGAGGCGGCCGGCGAGGACGCGACCTATATCTCGCGCATCCGCGAGGACTCGACCGTCGAGAACGGCCTCGCCTTCTGGTGCGTCTCCGACAATCTGCGCAAGGGCGCGGCGCTGAACACGGTGCAGATCGCCGAGGTGCTGGTCAACCGCAAGCTGATCCAGCCGCGCAAGCAGGCGGCCTGAGCCGCGCTGCCGGAGCGAGGGCGGGCCGCAAGGTCCGCCTTTTTTCGATGCGGGGGGGCGCCGCGCCAACGCATGGAGCTCCCATGTTCTTTGCGCAGCGGATCGCCGGCCGAAGCGACTAGGATCGCCTGCGACGCAGCCGACACGCCCGCACGACTTCCGCCCCCAGCCGCCCCGAAGCCCTTGCCGCAACCTCCCGCTCCCCACCCCGGATCCGCGACGGATACCGCCGCCGCATCGCTCAGGCGTGACAACGGCCTGCTCGGTATCGGCATGATACTGACCGCCACGATCTTCCTCTCGGCCGGCGATGTGGCGACGAAATACCTCACCGCCAGCGTTCCGCCGCTCCACATCGTCTGGCTGCGCTATGCCGCCTCGACGCTGATCCTGCTGGCGATCGTCGGCATCAGGGGCGAATGGGCCTCGTTCCGGACGAGGCGGCCGGGCCTGCACCTGTTGCGCGGCTGCGGCACGATCGGCTCGTCCATATTGTTCGTCCTGGCGCTGAAGGTCCTGCCGATCGCGGATGCGACGGCGACCGGATTCGTCGCGCCGCTGTTCGTGACGGCGCTGTCGATCCCGATGCTGGGCGAGCGCGTCGGCTGGCGGCGCTGGGCGGCGACGCTCGCCGGACTGGTCGGCGTGCTGATCGTGGTCAGGCCGGGCGGGGCCGATTTTCAGCTCATCTCGCTGCTGCCGGCCGTCTCGGCCCTGCTCTGGGCGTTCGCGCTGATCGTGACGCGGATGATGAGCGGAACCGAAAACCCGCTCGCGACGGTCACCTATTCGACCAGCTTCGGGGCCCTGGTGATGGCGCTGCTGCTGCCGCTGCACTGGGTGACGCCGACCTGGGAGATCTTCTGGATCGGGCTGTTCATCGGCGCGGTCGCGACGGCCGGGCAATGGATGGTGATCGTGGCTTTCCGCTATGCCGGCGCCTCGCTCCTGGCGCCGTTCAGCTATTCCCAGCTTCTCTGGGTCTCGATTTTCGGCTTCATGCTGTTTTCGACCCTGCCCGACATCTGGACCCTGGTCGGCGCCGCAATCATTGCCGCCTCGGGGCTCTACACCGCCCATCGCGAGCGCCTCCGGGCGAAACTGGTCACGGGCTGACCGCCGCGCCGCTGCCCGATGTCGCAGGCGCGAAGAATTGACATTCGCTGGATGTTTTGCCAAATATGACAATAATATCAGTAGTTTAGACATTTTCTAAACTACGGGCCGGTTGTCCGGCATGGTGGAAGGCGTTATCGATGAGCGTTCTGGCGACCAAGGATCACGATCACAGCCCCGTGTCGGGCGATCACATCCCGTGGCCGCAGAAAAGCCCGACGAGCTGCCCGATCAGCGCCGTGAAGGCGCGGCTGCGCACGGCTGGCCTCAGGCCCACCCGCCAGCGCATGGCGCTGGGCTGGCTGCTCTTCGCCAAGGGCGACAGGCATGTCAGCGCCGAGATGCTCTATGAGGAAGCGCTGAGGGCGCGTGAGCCCTTGTCGCTCGCCACCGTCTACAACACGCTGCGCCAGTTCTCGGAGGCCGGCCTGCTGCGCCAGGTCTCCGTCTCCGGGCCGAAGACCTTCTTCGACACCAACGTCTCGGAGCACCACCATTTCTACAACGAGGACGACGAGACCGTCACCGACATCCCGGGCTCGATGATCCAGGTCGCAGGGCTCCCCGCGGCGCCGGAAGGCATGGTGATCGCCTCGGTCGAGGTCATCGTCCGCCTGCGCAACGCCGATGGCGAGGAGATCGAGGCCAGGCGCGCGGTGGGTCGTCACGCGTGATCGTCTGCTCCTGCAACGTCCTGTCCTGCGGCCAGATCAAGGGCACCGTCGCCGCCGATGGCAGCGGCCCGCGCACGGCCGGCGAGGTCTATGACTGCCTCGGATGCAGCCCCGATTGCGGCCGCTGCGCCCGCGAGGTCAGGGCGATCCTGGCCGAGGCCCGGGCGGTCTGCGTGACGCAATGCGGCAGTTGCGCCAGCCGCGAGATCGCCTGCGCGGTGCATGTCTCGGTCGGCCTGATGTTCGAAGGCATCGCGCGCGAAGAAGAGAGCGCGGCGGCTTGAGCGCCCGCGCGCGCTCCCCGCGAAAGTGCCGGCCCTCGTCTTTTTCCCTCTTTCCTTCTCCGGAAGCCGCGTCTACATTAGGATCATTCTAATGTGGATCGTGGAGTCTGCGCCATGAAGGGCGACAAGAAGGTCATCGAATATCTCAACAAGGGGCTGCGCTCCGAGCTCACGGCCATCAACCAGTACTGGCTGCATTACCGCATGCTGGACAACTGGGGCCTGAAGGAGATGGCCAAGACCTGGAAGAAGGAATCGATCGAGGAGATGGTCCATGCCGACCGCTTCGTCGACCGCATCCTCTTCCTCGAGGGCTTCCCGAACCTGCAGACGCTCGACCAGCTGCGCATCGGCGAGACCGTCAAGGAAGTGATCGAGTGCGATCTGAAGGCCGAGGTCGAGGCCCGCGCGCTCTATCAGGAAGCGGCGAAATATTGCCGCGAGGTCGGGGACTTCCCGTCCGAGGACCTGTTCAAGGCGCTGATGAAGGACGAGGAAGGCCATATCGACTTCCTCGAGACCCAGCTCGACCTGATCGCGCGCGTCGGCATCGAGCTCTACACCCAGAAGCACATCGGCGGCCTGGAAGGCGACGACCACGACGATTGAGCCGGGGGCTTCGCCATATGAGCCGTCATTGCGACAAGGCATAGCCGACGAAGCAATCCAACGGGGCGCAGAGCCCTGTCGCTCCTGGATTGCTTCGCTTCGCTCGCAATGACGGTCGATGAGAGCGGCAAATGAAAAAGGCCCGCCATTGGCGGGCCTTTTTCGCTCTCAGCACGGCCGTGCCGCGTCAGATGAAGCTGACATTGGCGGCTTCGGGGCCCTTGCGGCCGCTGCGGATCGAGAAGCGCACGCGCTGCCCGTCGGCAGGCGGCTGCAGGCCACTGCGGCTCAGCGACGAGACGTGCAGGAACACGTCCGGCCCGCCCTTGTCCGGGGCGATGAAGCCGAAGCCGCGATCCGCGTTGAAGAACTTCACGGCCCCGTCATAAGGGCCTTCGACCGGGCCTGAGTCGCGATCCTGGAAGCCGCCGCCACGCGGGCCGCGATCGCCGAAGCCGCCACGATCGCCGAAGCCGCCGCGATCACCGAAGCCGCCGCCGAAATCGTCGCGCGGCGGGCGTGGCGAGAAGCCACGCGGCGCGGGCGCCGTCTGGGTGGCGGTCGAGGCGTCGATCTCGTGCACGGCGACGACCTGCAGGCCGCGGCGGCCTTCGCCGAGATCCACGACGATGGTCGCGCCGGGCAGCAGGTCCTGCTGGTCGAGCGGGCCGAGCGCCGAAACATGCAGGAAGACATCACCCGAGCCATCGGAGGGCGATGCGAAACCGAACCCCTTCTCAGGGTCGAACCACTTGACCTTGGCTTCGATATTTTCGTGCGTGACGAAGGGTTGAGCAGCAGGAGGCTTGCGACGATCGAACATGGAGCTTCAGATATGAGTGACCGGGAGCACGCAACTTAGCTCATGCCGGGCGCGCCGTCATCGGGGTCAATGCGAATTTATCGCATGATGTTTCATCACGGTGTAGCATTTTTTTCGTGCAACCCCCAGCATATGGACTATCCGGCTCCGCACGGCATGCGGGCGCGGCCCGGCCAAGATGCCGCAGCCCGGCCCCTTGCAATCGACGCCCGCCGATCCGATCTTGGCTGTCGAGTCAGGGAAGACAACGCCTCCTGGTCGGCAGCGCCCGCATGCGCTGTTCAGGAGATGACGAATGATCCGTTCACGGCGACCCGGCAGCACAGCCGGCAAGGGCGTGATCCGCCGGCTGTGGCCGACGGAGCGCGATCTGTTCAGGGAGCATCTGCTCCGGCTCGACGCAGTCACCCGCCGTCAGCGTTTCGGCACGGCGGTCAACGACGCCTTTCTCGAGAATTACGCGACCGCGACGTTCGGCGTCGGCGGCCTGGTCTATGCCTATCTCGTCGACGGGCGGGTGCGCGGCGCAGCCGAGCTGCGCGGCCTCGACGACCTCGTCGCGCAGACCGGCGAGGCCGCCTTCAGCGTCGAGACGCGCTGGCGCCGCCGCGGCGTCGGCACGGAACTGTTCCGCCGCCTGATCACGGCGGCGCGCAACCGCGGCATCCGCACGCTGTATCTGACCTGCCTGCCCGAAAACGCGGCGATGCGCCGGCTCGCCACCAAGTTCGAGGCCGATCTGGTCGGCGGCTATGCCGATGTCGAGGGCGCGATCGCGACCGGCGGCCCGACACCCTTCACGATCCTCGACGAGGCACTCGACAATGCGCGCGGCTTCGCGGCGATGGCGCTGACCATCCAGGAGCGCTTCTGGCCGGCGGCGGTCTTCGCCCGGGCGCTGCGGGCCTGAGCCGCCGGTTCAACGATTTCAATGTCCATCCCTGTCATTCCGGGGCGCGCCGCAGGCGCGAACCCCCGGAATGACGGCTGGGGCTCCCATGATCCGGCCGTTGCCGATGAGATCTACCGGCTCATCGACAGCGAGGCGCCGGATTTCGTGACCGCGCCGTCGAGCGCGCCGGAACCGGAACTCCGCAGCCGGGCCGCGACCGTGCCGCCCTGCTGGTAGAGATAGACCTCGCCGTCCCGGAAATCCCAGGCCGAGATCTTCTGCAGGTCCTTGTTGGCGCAGCCGGAGGAGGAGGCGCGGTAGAGATCGAGCGCCGGCGTGCTCGACAGCTGCACGCGGCAGGAACCGCCGGTCGCCTCGCGGGCGGTCCAGCCGCCGACCATGTTGTCGCGGCTGGCAGGGCGCGGCGCCGTCGTCGGGCTCTGGCCGAGGGTGGCGATCTGACCGCCGCCGCCGCGCAGCTGCTCCGGCTGCTGGCCGGCTTGCGGCAGGGGCTGGCCTTGCGCCGCGCCGCCGACACTGGGATCGAAGAACGGATCCTCGGGGCCGGGCAGGGGCGCCCCCGCCGGCGGGGCGGAAGCGGCGGGATAGCCGCCGGGCGGCGGCAGCGGTTCCGAGGTGACCGGCGCCGAGCTGATCGGCGGGGCGGAGGGCAGCGCCGGCTGGCCGTAGGAAGGCTGGTTCGTCACCGGCCCCCCGCCGAAGCGCTGCGAGCCGGCGCAGGCGGCCAGCGCCAGCAGCGGGACGAGGGCGGCGGCACGGGCGAGGGTGGCGGTCGGTGCGGTCTTCATCGTCGTCATGCGGCGCGGGTTCCGATCTCGGTCAGCCGAACGTTGCGTCAGTATCAGAGGAACGCGATGAACGCGGCATGAGCATGGTCTAGAGCATCGGATGCGAAAAGTGGAATCCACTTTTCGGAAATCCGATGCTCCAGCAATGAGATAGATCGTCGTTACCGCGTCCGGTAGGACGCGCGATGATCTAGCGCAGGGCCGCTGCGTTGCAAACCCTCGATCTCGACTCCGGTTCCCGCCCGGCGGCTTCAGCCCGCCTTGCGCTTGTTCTGGCGGTTGGCGACGAGGTCGTCGACCACGGTGGGGTCGGCCAGCGTCGAGGTGTCGCCGAGCGCGCCATACTCGTCCTCGGCGATCTTGCGCAGGATGCGGCGCATGATCTTGCCGGAACGGGTCTTGGGCAGGCCCGGCGCGAACTGGATCAGGTCAGGCGAGGCGATCGGGCCGATCTCGTTGCGGACATAGGCGACGAGCTCCTTGCGCAGCGTGTCGCTCGGCTTCTCGCCCGTCATCAGCGTGACATAGGCGTAGATGCCCTGGCCCTTGATGTCGTGCGGATAGCCGACGACCGCCGCCTCCGACACCGACGGATGCGCGACCAGCGCCGATTCGACCTCCGCCGTGCCCATGCGGTGGCCGGAGACGTTGATCACGTCGTCGACGCGGCCGGTGATCCAGTAATAGCCGCTGGCGTCGCGCCGGCAGCCGTCACCGCTGAAATACTTGTTCGGATAGGCCGAGAAATAGGTTTCCTCGAAGCGCTTGTGGTCGCCATAGACCGTGCGCATCTGGCCGGGCCAGCTATCGGCCATGACGAGGTTGCCCTCGCAGGCGCCGGTCAGCACCTTGCCCTCGGCATCGACGATCTCGGGCTGCACGCCGAAGAAGGGCAGCGTCGCGGAGCCGGGCTTCAGCTTCATCGCGCCGGGCAGCGGCGAGATCATGATGCCGCCGGTCTCGGTCTGCCACCAGGTGTCGACGATCGGGCAGCGGCGCTCGCCGACGACGCGGTGATACCACTCCCAGGCTTCCGGGTTGATCGGCTCGCCGACCGAGCCGAGCAGGCGCAGCGACTTGCGCCTGGTCTTCTTCACCGGCTCCTCGCCGGCGCCCATCAGCGAGCGGATCGCGGTCGGCGCCGTGTAGAAGGTGTTGACCTTGTGCTTGTCGATGACCTCCCAGAAGCGCGAGATCGTCGGATAGGTCGGGATGCCCTCGAACATCAGCGTGGTCGCGCCGTTGGCGAGCGGGCCGTAGAGGATGTAGCTGTGGCCGGTCACCCAGCCGACATCGGCCGTGCACCAGTAGATGTCGCCGTCATGGTAGTCGAAGACGTATTGGTGCGTCATCGCGGTGAAGACGAGATAGCCGGCGGTGGTGTGCAGCACGCCCTTCGGCTTGCCGGTCGAGCCGGAGGTGTAGAGCAGGAAGAGCGGGTCCTCCGCCTTGACCTCGACGGGCGGGCAGTGGCCGGAGACCTTGGCGGCCTCCTCATGATACCAGAGGTCGCGGCCTTCCTTCATATTGACGTGGCCGCCGGTGCGCCGGACGACGATGACGGTGTCGATGCCGCCCTTCACCTTGTCGTCGGCGGTGTCGACGTTCTTCTTGAGCGGGACGGAGCGCCCGCCGCGCAGGCCCTCGTCGGCGGTGATCACGATCTTCGAATCGGAATCCTCGATGCGGCTCGCCAGCGAATCCGGCGAGAAGCCGCCGAACACCACCGAATGGACCGCGCCGATGCGGGCGCAGGCGAGCATCGCATAGGCCGCCTCGGGGATCATCGGCAGGTAGATGGTGACGCGGTCGCCCTTCTTGACGCCATGGGCCTTGAGGACGTTCGCGAACTTGCAGACCTCGGTATGGAGCTGGCCGTAGCTGATCTTCTTCGATTCGGAAGGATCGTCGCCCTCCCAGATGATCGCCGTCTGCTTGGCCCGCGTCGCCAGATGCCGGTCGACGCAGTTATAGGCGACGTTGGTGGTGCCGTCCTCATACCACTTGATCGAGACCTTGCCGGGCTTGTAGCTGGTGTTCTTGACCTTGGTAAAAGGCTTGAACCAGTCGATCCGCCGGCCCTGCTCGCCCCAGAACTTGTCCGGATCCTTGATCGAGGCCGTGTACATCTTCCTGTACTTGGCTTCGTTCAGCCAGGCCTTCTTGGCCCAGGCGGCTGGCACGTCGTAGATCGTCTCGGACATTCGGGCATCTCCCCAGACCTGAATCGTCTATGCCGCGTGGCACCTCCCGCAGGGGAAGCGGCCGTCGCGTTCTTCGATTTCGACGCATCATAGGATGCGCGCGGCGCGCGGCAAGCGCTTCGCGCTCGCACTTTCGTGTCACAGACTTTCGGCGATGGGTGCCGGCGCTCGAGCTTCCCGTCGGTTTTGCCGAGGCGCCGTCATTCCGGGGCGCGGCAAGTCAACGGCGGCTAAAGCCCGCCCATCCTGCAGACGATCCCCCACTCCTCCTCCGTCACCGGCTGGACCGAGAGGCGGAAGGAAGTGACGAGCGACATCTTCGCCAGCTTCGGCTGCGCCTTGACGGCGGCGAGCGTCACCGGCTGCGGCAGCGGCTTCACCGCCTTGAAATCGACCAGCACCCAGGGCTCGCCCGGAATCCAGTTGTAGGCTTCCCTGATGACCTCGACGATGCCGACGACCGCGAGCCCCTCGTTGGAATGATAGAAGAAGACCTGCTCGCCCTGCTTCATCGCCATCAGGTTGAGCTTGGCGGTGTGGTTCTTCACCCCGTCCCAATGCGTGCCCTTCGCGCCGGCCTTGACCTGGTCGTCCCAGGACCAGACCGAGGGTTCGGATTTGATCAGCCAGTGAGCCATCAGGCTTCGTCCTCCTTCAGCGGCACCGGCGGCTGCGAGGCCGCCTCGCCCTGCTCGTTCCAGAACCGCACCATCTCGCGGGTCAGCGCGGCGTAGTCCCTGGGGTCGAGCTCGACCCGGGCTTCGCCCTCGCCGAAAGGCAGGATCAGCACGAAGCGATGCGTGCCCTCGGCCCGGCGCCGGCGATGCTGGATGACGGGCGCGGCGATGCGCCCGGCCAGCGGCACGGGGCCGCTCTCGGCGACGAGCTCGGAGCCCGTCGTCTTCTTCACCTCGGCGATGCCGCGCGCCACGCGCTTCGTCAGGTCCGACCAGTCCTGAGCCATGCCGTCCTCCGTCATTCCGCCCGGATCGGCCGCGCCAGCAGCGCCGCCACTGCCTCGCGCACGCCGGCTTCCCCTGCGATGACGCCTGCGACCGCCGCCGCGATCGGGGTCTCGATCCGCTTCGCCCGCGCCATCGCGGCGAGGATGGGCGCGGTGAAGGCGCCTTCCGCCAGCCTGCCGCCGGCGGCCTCGGCCGGGCTTGAACCCTGGCCCAGCGCCAGACCGTAGGCGAAGTTGCGCGATTGCGCCGAGGCGCAGCTCAGCACGACGTCGCCGAGCCCCGACAGGCCCATCAGCGTCTCAGGCTCGCCGCCATAGGCCTCGCCGAAGCGGCGCAACTCGGCGAAGCCGCGCGCCACCAGCGCGGCCCGCGCGCTCTCGCCGAAGCCGAGCCCGATCGTGATGCCGGCGGCGATGGCGAGCACGTTCTTGGCCGCGCCGCCGATTTCGACGCCGCGCGGATCGGCGGAATGATAGATCCGGAAGGCCGGCGAGCTCAGCGCCTCGGCGAGCGCCTGCGCCAGCGCTGCGTCGCTGGCCGCGAGCGTGACCGCGGTCGGCAGCCCGCGCCCGATATCGGCGGCGAAGCTCGGGCCGGAGAGGATCGCCGGCGTGGCGCCCGGCCAGGCCTCCGCGATGATCCCGGTCGCGAAGCGGCCGCTCGCCTGCTCGATGCCCTTGGCGGCGGAGATCACCGGCACGCGCGGCGGCAGGCTTGCAGCCAGCGCCTCGCAAATCCCGCGCAGCGCCTGCGTCGGCACGGCGACGATCAGGGCGTCGCAGCGGGCGAGGTTGTCGAGCGAACCGGTCGCGCGGATGGCCTCGGGCAGGTCGATGCCGGGCAGGCGCGGCGCCTGCCGCGTCCGCCCGATCGCCGCGACGGTTCCCGCATCGCGCGCCCAGAGCCGGACATCGCAGCCGGCGCGGGCGGCGGCGAGCGCGAGCGCCGTGCCATAGGCGCCGGCACCGACGACGCCGATCTCGCGATAGGCCCGCGGGCTCATGCGACGGCCGGCGGCGGGGCCGGGAGTTCGGTGAGCGGCCAGCGCGGGCGGGCGACCGCGCCCATGTCGTCGACGAGGCCGAGCCTCAGCCGCTCCAGCCCGGCCCAGGCGATCATCGCGCCATTGTCGCCGCAGAGATCCAGCGGCGGGGCGACCATCGGCAGGCCGGCCTCGGTCGCGAGCCGGGAAAGGCCGGCGCGGATCGCCTGGTTGGCGGCGACGCCGCCGGCGACGACCAGTGTCGAAGGGGTGATGCCGGCCTCGCGGCAGGCCCTGAGGCCGGCGCGGGTGCGGTCGACCATGACGTCGACGATCGCCGCCTGGAAGGAGGCGCTAAGATCGGCGACGTCCCGGTCCGAGAGCGGCGCGATCCGCTCGGCGACGAGGCGCACGGCGGTCTTGAGGCCGGAGAGCGAGAAATCCGGGTTCGGCCGGCCCTGCATCGGACGCGGGAAGTCGAAGCGCTCGGGATCGCCCTTGGCCGCCTCGCGCTCGACCGAAGGACCGCCGGGATAGGGCAGCGCCAGCATCTTGGCGATCTTGTCGAAGGCTTCGCCGACGGCGTCGTCGATGGTGCCGCCGAGCCTGAGATAGTCGCCGACGCCGCACACGGCGAGAAGCTGGGTATGGCCGCCGGAGACGAGCAGCAGGACATAGGGAAAGGCGAGATCGTCGGTGAGGCGGGCGGTCAGCGCATGCGCCTCGAGATGGTTGACCGCGATGAAGGGCTTTCCCGTCACGAGCGCGATCGCCTTGCCGGCGGTGAGGCCGACCATGACGCCGCCGACGAGGCCCGGCCCCGCCGCCGCCGCGACGGCGTCGATCTCGTCGGGCTTCAGGCCGGCATGGGCGAAGGCGCGCGCGATGATGCGGTCGATCGCCTCGACATGGGCGCGCGCCGCGATCTCTGGCACCACGCCGCCATAGGCGGCATGCGCCGCGATCTGGCTCAAGACCTCGTTCGACAGGATCTTCGTCTCGCCGGAGCGCTCGACGCAGACGATCGCGGCCGCCGTTTCGTCGCAGGTCGTCTCTATCCCCAGAACACGCATGATCGGTCGACTTGTCTTCCGGAATGAGGAATCAGGAACACGGGATGGCGCAGGGCGGTTTCGTGCCGGCAATTCCTTCGTATAGTGCGCGCGAGGGTAGAAGGCCAAGAGGCGCTCCATGTCGGGCGCGTCGGCGGCGGGCGCGGGAACGGAAAAGGAGAGGGCATGGGCTGGATCATTGTTCCGCCTCAATGCGGAACGACCGCGGCATGCTGCATGTTTCGTGGATCGTCCCGCTGTAGCCGCCGGTTTTGCCAGGAGCTGTGAATGCGCGTCTTCGTCTTTCGCCCGCGCCCCGACGCCGAACGGACGGCCCGCGCCATCGCCGGGCACGGCTTCGAGCCGGTGGTCGCGCCGCTCTTCGAGGTGATCCGCCTGCCGGGCGAGGCGCCTGCGGGCTCTTTCGACGCGATCGTGGTGACCAGCGGCAACGCCGTGCCGGCACTGGCGCAGGGGCCGGCCGCCTGGCGCGACCTGCCCGTCTTCACGGTCGGCAGCCGCACCGCCGCGAAGGTGCGCGAGGCCGGGCTTGACGACACCCGCAGCGCCGACGGCGACCGCAACGACCTGATCGCTCTGATCCGGCGGACGCTGCCGGCGCCGGCGCGCCTGCTGATGATCGTCGCGCGCGACCGCAAGGAGGACGTGGCGGAGCGGCTGCGCGAGGCCGGCTACGAGGTTGCGCTCTGGATCGCCTATGCGGCCGAGGCGATCGCCGCCCTGCCCGAGGAGACGCAAGCCGCGCTGCGGCAGGGCGAGGGCGCGGCGCTGCATTATTCCCCGCGCGGGGCGCAGACCTTCATCGCCCTGACGCAGGCGGCCGGCATCGCCGAAAAGGCGCTCGAGCTCACCCATGTCGCGCTCTCTGCCAATGTCGCCGCGCCGCTCATCGCGGCCGGAGCCAGCACCGTCCTGGTCGCGGAGCATCCCGAAGAAGCGGCGTTGCTGGCGGCGCTGGAGCAGGTCTCGGCGCGCCAGCACCCCGCCGATCCAGCCGGGCCCGGGCGGGAGCCGGAGGTCGAAGACGCTCCGCGGGAGGCGCCTCCGGCCGATGCCGTCAAGCCTTCACCGGAAGCGGTGGCGCCGACCGAGGCGCTGCCACGGGAATTCAGGCCGCCCCCGGTCGAGCCGAAGCCGCCGCAGGTCGAACGCGAGCCGGCCCGCACGCCCTGGATAGCCGTTGCGGCGGCCGGTCTCGTTGCGGGCGCGCTCGGCGGAGCCCTCGTCGGCTATGTCCTGCCCAAGGCGGCACCTCCCCCCGCAGCGCCCTCGGGGGATGCTGCGGCGATCGCCGCGCTGCAAACCCGGCTGGAGAGCGTGCAGGCGGCGCTGACGGCGGCCGACCGCAGGGCGGCCTCGGCCTCCGATGCGGCAGCGAAGACCGGTTCGGAGCTTCAGGCCGTCACCGCGAGGCTCGCCGCACTCGGCAATGCGCCGGCGCCCGATACCAGCGCCTTCAGCGCTCAGGTCCAGCGGGCGGAAGCGGCGGCGGCGGCCACCGGCCAGCGCCTCGACCAGTTCGCCGGGCGGCTCGGCGCGGTCGAGACCCGGGTGAAGGCGGCGTCGGGCGCCAGCCCCGAGGCGATGGCGGCGGCGCGGATCGTGCTCGCCGAACGGGTGCGGCAGGCGCTGGCGGGCGGGCGCCCCTTCTCGAGCGATGTCGCGGCGCTGACGCGAAGCGGCGTGGCGCCGGCCGATCTGGCCGCGCTCGCCGCCGTGGCCGGGACCGGCGCGCCGACGCGCGAGGCGCTGCTGGCCGGGTTCCGCAAGCACGGCGCGACGTTCCAGCGCGAGGTGATGCCGGCTTCCGCGAGCTGGACCGACAAGCTCATCGCCCTGGCGAGCCGGGTGGTCACGGTCCGCCCGGTCGGCGAGAGCGCCTCGACCGATCCCGCGACGCTGCCGATCCGGCTCGAAGGCGCCATCGCCGCCGGCGACGCGGCCAAGGCTGCGGCGCTGTGGGGAGAGTTGCCGGAACCGGCGCGCCGTGCCAGTGCGGAGTTCGGCGCCGATCTCGGCAAGCGCGCCGCGGCGGATGCGGCGATCGCCAAAATCGCGCAGGATGCGGTCGCCGCGCTCGGCACGGCCGGCTGACGGGGGGTTGAGAAGTCCATGGTTCGCGTTCTCATCTACCTCGCCGTCTTCGCCTGCCTCGCCTTCGGCGCCGTCTGGCTCGCCGACCGGCCGGGCGAGGTCTCCGTGCTCTGGCAGGGCTACCGGATCGAGACCAGCGTCGCGCTGGCGGCGATCGGCGTCGTCGCGCTCGCTTTCCTGGTGCTGGTGGTCTGGGCCGTGCTGCGCTTCGTCCTCGGGCTGCCCTCGGCCTTCAGCCTGTCCTCGCGGGCGCGGCGCCGGGCGCGCGGCTTCGAGGCCGTCTCGCGCGGCATGGTCGCGATCGGCGCGGGCGATCCCGTCGCCGCCGGCCGCTATACCGGCGAGGCGCGCCGCTTCGTTCCCGGCGAGCCGCTGACCCTGTTGCTCGAGGCGCAGACCGCGCAGCTCAGGGGCGACCGGGCCCAGGCCGAGGCCGCCTTCAAGGCGATGCTGGAGAAATCCGAGACGCGGGTGCTCGGCCTGCGCGGGCTTTTCGTCGAGGCCAAGCGCCGCGGCGACGCCGCCGCGGCGCGCGCCTTCGCCGACGATGCGGTGCGCCGCTCGCCCTCGCTCGCCTGGGCCAACGATGCGCTGCTCGATTTCCACACCCAGGCCGGCGACTGGCAGGCGGCCCGCACCGCGGTCGAGCGCCGCGCGGCGCTGAGGCTCGTCGACAAGGCCGAGGCACGCCGCCAGCGCGCGGTGCTGCTGGCGGCCGAGGCGTTGCAGGCGCGCGAGCACGAGCCCGAGAAGGCGCTCGCCGCCGCGCTCGAGGCGGTCAAGCTCTCGCCGTCGCTGACGCCGGCCGCAGCGCTCGCCGGGCGGATGCTGGCGGCGCGCGGCGATGTCCGCAAGGCCTCGAAGCTCCTGGAGACGGCCTGGAAGGAGGCGCCCCACCCCGAGATCGCCGCCGCCTATCTCGATGCCCGGTCCGGCGACAGCACGCATGACCGCCTCAAACGCGCGATCGCCCTGTCGAGGCTGCGCCCGGCCGACCCCGAAAGCGTGCTGGCGCTCGCCGGAGCCGCGATCCAGGCCCGCGAGTTCAAGGAGGCGCGCGAGGCGCTGAAGCCGCTTCTGGCCGGCGGCGCCTCGGTGCGTGCCTGCCTGCTGATGGCGGAGCTCGAGGACGCCGAGCACGGCGCCGCCGGCCGCGTGCGCGAATGGCTGGCCCGGGCGACGCGGGCGCCGCGCGATGCCGCCTGGGTGGCGGACGGGCTGGTCTCGGACCGCTGGATGCCGGTCTCGCCGATCACCGGCCGGCTCGATGCCTTCGTCTGGACGGTGCCGCCGGCGACGCTCGGCAGCCCGGCGCAGGCGATCGACGACGTCCTGGCCGATCTCGACGATTCGACCCGGCTGATCGAGGCCAGGGCGGAAAGCGCCACCACGATCGAGCCTGCCGCGGTGGCCCCGCCCCCTCCCCCGCCGCCGCAGGAGGAGCCCAGGCCCGAGCCGGCTGCTCCGCACGAGGAGCCGAAGCCGGTCGTGGAAGCGGTCGCGGAACCCGCCGGGGCGAAGCCGGCTGAGGCCGAGCCGGCGCAGATCAACCCCGCCGCCGCGCGCGAGAGCGTGCCACCGAAGCCGGTGATCTTTCCGGTCTCGCATGCGCCGGATGATCCGGGGCCGGGCGAGGAGCCGCCGCCGGAGCCGAAGAAGAGCGGTTTCAGGCTGTTCGGCTGAGGGGCGTCATCTCTCTCTCCCGTCGCCGGCATCCCGGGTGGCCGCAGGGAGACCCACGATGACGGCGGAGGGTGTGCGATGAGTGCGGAAAAGGCGTGCGGCCGCAACCTTTGCGCCTTATAGCGGCGCGATGACCTCCGTTCCCGCCCCCAATGCCGCCGTCACCCTGACGGTCGGCCCCGATGCGGCCGGCCAGCGCCTGGACAAGGCGCTGGCCTCCCTCGCCGGCGAGATTTCACGCGCGCGGCTGCAACAGGTCATCAAGGAAGGCGGGGTCAGCCTCAACGGCGCCATCGCCCGCGATGGCAGCCGCAAGGTGGCCGAAGGCGATCACGTCACCCTCGTCATGCCGGCGGCGAAGCCGGCCGAGCCGGTCGGCCAGGATATCCCGCTCGATGTCGTCTACGAGGACGAGCATCTGATCGTCATCGACAAGCCCGCGGGGCTCGTCGTCCATCCGGCCGGCGGGCACGAGGACGGCACGCTGGTCAACGCCCTGATCGCCCATTGCGGGATGAGCCTCTCCGGCATCGGCGGGGTGAGGCGGCCGGGCATCGTGCACCGGCTCGACAAGGATACCAGCGGCCTGCTCGTCGTCGCCAAGACCGACCGGGCGCATCAGAAGCTCGCCAGGCAGTTCGCCGATCACGGCCGCACCGGGCCGTTGCAGCGCGCCTATCTCGCCATCGCCTGGGGCGCGCCGCGCCTGCGCGAGGGTACGATCGATGCGCCGATCGAGCGCTCGACCCGCAACCGCGAGAAGATGGCGGTGGTCAAGGAAGGGCGCGGCCGCGAGGCGATCACCCATATCGCGCTGATCGAGCGCTACCCGCCGCTGCGGAAGGGGCTCGACGAAACCGAGCCGCTGGCGAGCCTCATCGAATGTCGGCTGGAAACCGGGCGCACCCACCAGATCCGCGTGCATATGAGCCATATCGGCCATCCGCTGCTCGGCGACCGGCTCTACGGCTCGGGCTTCGCCACCAAGGCGGCCAGGCTGCCGGAGGAGGCGCAAGCCGCGCTCGCCGCGCTTGGCCGGCAGGCGCTGCATGCCGCGATCCTCGGCTTCGAGCATCCGGCGAGCGGCGAGACCATGCTGTTCGAATCCGAGCCGCCGGAGGATTTTGCGAATCTGCAAGCGGCTCTCGCGAAGCTTTGAGCAAATTCGGCGCCGCCGCCACCTTTCCGCCAGAGTAGGTTCCCATATACTGGGGTTGTTCGGATGCGGAGGGCCAAAGGGGCGCCGCGCGCGAACGCTCCAGCCGAACCGATGACAGGTTCCTGCGTTGGATCGTTTTGCTTAAACATCCGAAGCCTGCGCGAAGGTTGATCGCGCGGAGGGTCCGCCGCGAAGCGGGGGCCTCGATGAGGAGAACGAGCATGGCGAGTGCATCCCTGCCCGTCCTGTCCGCCGAAGGCGGGCTGTCACGTTATCTCGATGAGATCCGCAAGTTCCCGATGCTGGAACCGAGCGAGGAATACATGCTGGCCAAGCGCTGGCGCGAGCATGGCGACCGCGACGCGGCGCACAAGCTCGTCACCTCGCATCTGCGGCTCGTCGCCAAGATCGCCATGGGTTATCGCGGCTACGGACTGCCGATCGGCGAGGTCGTCTCGGAAGGCAATGTCGGCCTGATGCAGGCGGTGAAGCGCTTCGAGCCCGACAAGGGCTTTCGGCTGGCCACCTATGCGATGTGGTGGATCAAGGCCTCGATCCAGGAATACATCCTGCGTTCCTGGTCGCTGGTGAAGATGGGCACCACCGCCAACCAGAAGAAGCTGTTCTTCAACCTGCGCAAGGCCAAGAGCAAGATCTCGGCGCTGGGCGACGGCGATCTGCGCCCCGACCAGGTCCAGCAGATCGCGACCAAGCTCGGCGTCAACGAGCAGGACGTGATCGACATGAACCGCCGCCTCGGCGGCGACGCCTCGCTCAACACGCCGCTGCGCGAGGACGGCGACGGCGAATGGCAGGACTGGCTGGTCGACGATTCCGAGAGCCAGGAGCGCCGGCTCGCCGATTCGGAGGAGGCGGACAACCGCCATGCGGCGCTGCGCGAGGCGCTGGACGTGCTGAACCCGCGCGAGCGGCGCATCTTCGAGGCCCGCCGCCTCGCCGAGGACCCGATCACGCTGGAACAGCTCTCCGAGGAGTTCGGCGTGTCGCGCGAGCGCGTGCGGCAGATCGAGGTCCGCGCCTTCGAGAAGGTGCAGGAAGCGGTGAAGAAGGCGATCACCCGCATCGAATCGCCGCGGGCGGCCCTGCCGGCGGTGTGAACCGCATTTGACCGGAAGCCTGGAAGGGCGCCGCGAGGCGCCCTTTTTCATGCGCGTCTCAGTACAGCGGCGCCAGCGGCTGGAGCGGCAGGCGGATCGGGCCGAGGAAGACCCGGCCCTCGCGCAGCGAAACCGGCGGCAGCGGGGTCAGGCCCGGCGTCGTGCCGTTATCGCCGCCGCGTCCCCCGAGAAAGCCGCCGAGGCCGCCGAGCAGGTTGCCGACGCGCAGGCCGCCGATCTGCTCGATGCCGGCCGCCGCCAGCCTGAGTTCGCCGGCGACGCGATGCTGCGGGTCGAGCCCGACCCGCCCGCTGCCGTCGATGCGCGCCTTGCCCTTGGTCGCGGCGAGCCGGGTCAATTCCAGGCCGCCCTCGCCGGCGCGCCAGCTTTCGAGCGCATCGGGGTTGAAGCCCTTGCGGAAGCTCTCGGCCTGGGTCAGCGTCGCCTGCAGGTCGATCTCGCCGGCATCGGTGTTGCCGAGCAGGGCGTCCATCGGCGGCAGCATCGTGCCCTTGGCCGAAACGGCGATGTCCACCGCCTGATCGCTCGCGGGGCGCGTCGGATTGCGGCGCAAGTGCGCTTCGAGCGTGGCGGCGCCCCAGCTCTCGGGCGCGAGGTCGGGGCCGCTCAGCACGCCGCGGGGCTCGGCTGCGACCAGCGCGAAACGTTCGGGCGTGCGCCAGACGAGGCTGGCGTCGAGGTTCTTCCAGGTGAGGTCGAGCCTGCGCCCTTCCGGCAGGGAGACTTTCGCGGGGGCCGACAGCTCGACGATGACGAGACCCGGCGAATAGATCTGGCCGACGGCGACGGCGGGGCCCGTCTCGACGCGCACCGCCTCGCCCCAGCGCGTCGAGGTCAGCGTGAGCGCCTTGCAGCGCAGCTCGATCCGGAAGGGATAGCCGGCGATGGAGCGATCGGCGCAGGTCCAGCTGCGGCCGCGCTCGGCCTCGCGCACAAGCGCGGCGTCGACCTCGGCCGCGACGCGCCCACGCGCATGGAACCAGAAGGCGGACCAGCCCGCGACCAGCAGGGCGAGCAGCATGACGGGGCCGTAGAGCCAGAAGCGGCTGCTGCGTCGCGTCGGGAAGGGATCGGTCATGCGGCGGGTGTTCCTTGCGGACAGGCGGGCGGCGGCGATTCGCCTTCTTGTTATCGCATCGGACCGAAAGGTGGATTCCCCTTTTCGGCCCGTTGCTTTAGCAAGCAGGCCGGCACGGCCAAATTATGGGACGGCGATGACGGGCGAATGCGGTACGGCGGATCTCTGGGTCTTCGGCTACGGCTCGCTGATCTGGCGGCCGGGCTTTCCCTTTGCGGAAAGCGTGCAGGCGCGCCTGCACGGCTATCACCGCTCGCTGTGCGTGTTTTCGCATGTGCATCGCGGCACGCCCGAGCGGCCGGGGCTGGTGCTGGGGCTGGACCGCGGCGGGGTCTGCCGCGGCCTCGCCTTCCGCGTCAGGGCCGCGCAGGCGCAGGCGACCGTGGCCTATCTCCGGGAACGCGAGCAGGCGACGATGGTTTATCGCGAGCGCCATGTGGCCTTGCGGCTCGATGACGGCCGGCAGGTGCGCGGGCTCGTCTATGTCGCCGACCGCAAGCATCTGCAATATGCCGGCAAGCTGCCGCCGGCGCGATTGCTCCAGATCGTCCGGGAAGGCAGGGGCCAGTCCGGCGAGAACCCGGATTACGTGCTCCAGACGCATGAGCATCTGCGCCAGATGGGGATCTTCGATCCCGTCCTGGCGGGGCTCGCGCAGGAGCTGGCGCCGGGGCTCGCTGCGCCGCATCCGCCGCTCGCGGGCTGATCAGCCCTCCGGGCTCGCCTCCGGCATCAGGTCGAGCAGGGCGGCGCGGCGGCTCATCCCGTCCTCGGCGAGGAGATGGACATGGATCTCGCTGGCGCCGGCGGCCATCACCGCGCGCTGCCAGCGGCCGAGCGCCGCCTCGATGCCGAAGGGACCGGAATCGCGCGCGGCGACGATGCGCCGCTCAGGCGAGACGGCGACGAGCACCGCATCGGTGAAGCTGAGCGCATGGCTGTCCTCGGCGGCGAAGACCGAAGCGACATAGCGCCGGCCGGAGCGGCCGCGCCAGGCCGTGAAGCGGCGCTCGCCGAGCGCGGCGGCGCTGCGCAGCGGCATCTCGCGCGCCACGGGCGGCTCGTCGAAGAGATCGGGGGTGTAGCGATAGGCGAGAGCGGCCATGTCCGTTCCTCCGGTACTGGAGCATTTCCGCGTTTCTCCAAATCGCGGAAATGCTCCAGCTCCCTGTTCTGTCGCATTTTCTTCACGCGAACCGGTGCCCACTTCGCTCGAAAATGCTCTTGGAACAAAATGGGAACGACCTGGGGATAAGTCAAAGGGTCCGCGGCCGCCGGAGCCGTCCCTGCCGGGGCTGCTGCTGTCAGCGCGTGTCAGGAGTTGGCGAGCGGATCGATGCCGCGCGCGGAAAGCTCGGCCCGGCCCTGCGCCAAGAGCCGGTCGCTCGCGCTCTCGATCCGCTCCTGGAGCAGCTCCTGGAAGGCGACCTTGTCGAGCCCGGGCGCGATCGGCGGCAGGATCGCGATGCGGACCGTGCCGGGGCGGCGCAGGAACTTGCGGCGGGGCCAGAAGAGGCCGGAGTTCAGCGCGACCGGCAGGCAGGGCACGCCGAGCTCGGCATAGAGATGGGCGACGCCGAACTTGTAGGCGGGCGGGGCGCCCGGCGCCCGGCGGGTGCCCTCGGGGAAGATCAGGAGCTGGCGGCCGTTCTGGCCGAGCTCGACCTTGGCGCGGCGGGTGACGTCGGCGAGCGCGCGGGCACGCGCGCCGCGATCGACCGGAATCATGCCGAGCTTGGTCAGGCCCCAGCCGAACAGTGGAATCCAGGTCAGCTCGCGCTTCAGGATGAAGACCGGGTTCCGGAAGACCGTGACCAGCGCGAAGGTCTCCAGGAAGGACTGGTGCTTGGCGGCGACCATCAGGCCGCCTTCCGGGATGTTCTCGACGCCCGTGATCTCGCAGCGCGTGCCGGCGACGACGCGCAGCAGCCACAGCGAGGAGTGCGACCAGGCGATCGCCACCGCGAGCAGCACCCGCTTCGGCAGGATGAGGGAGGGCAGGACCGCCAGGATCAGCCAGAGGACGAGATTGGCATAGAACAGGACGTTGAAAGCAAGCGAGCGCAGGACGAGCATGCTGCGCAATGAGCCCGAGACGCGGCCCCGGTCAAGCGCCTCCCCTCGGTTTCGACATCAACCTTCGCGGGGATGCTGCCCGATCAGGCGCGAGCGCTTCTCGGCGGCGGGGCCGAGCGTGTCGGCCGGCTTCGGCGAAACCGGCTTGCGGCCGCCGATGATCACCGAGAGCCGCGAGGTTTCGGGATCGCTTTCGACGAGGCTGCGCAGGCGCGCGACCAGGTATTTCGCATATTCCGGCACGAGCACCTTGACGACCGGCCAGCGGTTCCACCAGCCGGCGGCGTCGATATGGTCGGTCACGACCGGATGGGCGACGAGCCTGACCTCCGGCATCGCATGCGAGAGCTCGGCCAGCGTGCGCGGCATATGGTAGTTGGAGGTCACGACGAGCAGCGAGCGGAAGCCGTGGCGGCGCACCCAGCGCCGGGTCTCGATGGCGTTGCCGATGGTGTTGCGGGCACGGTAGTCGAGATCGACGCAGCAGGCGAGCAGGTTGCGCGCGGCCGGGTTCAGCTTGACGAGCTCCTCGCGGCCGGTCTTCTCGTTGACGCCGCTGATCAGCAGGCGCTCCCCCCGCTCGGCCCCGAGCAGGCCGATGGCATCGCCGACGCGCTGGGCGCCGCCGGTGACGACGACGATCGCATCGGTGCGCGGCGTCTGCACCGGCTCGCTCGCGTCGATCATCGTGGCGAAGCGGATATAGCCGATGCCGAAGAGCACGAGGCCGGTGGCGAGGGCAGCCGTAGCCGTCCAGCCGAGCATCCGGCGCAGGCGAGCCGGCCGGGAGGGCTTGCCGCCCGCGGGCGTGGAAGCGGAAGGCGCCATCGCGAGATGGTCGTTCGTGCTGCCGATCATGGCCATGACGCCGCCGTCCTAGCGTGGCAATCGGGCATAACGGCGGCAGCGCCGCGGCGGAGGGCGGCGCGCGTCATGCCAGCATCCGCAGATGCCGCCGCACGGTGACGCGCGAGACGAGGCCCGCGATGCCCGCGACCACGAGCGCGACGAGGACGACCGCGCCATAGCCCGTCCAGCCGATCTCGAAGGCGCCGAACAGGGCCTGGAGCTGTTCGGCCTCGGGCGTGGCGCTCCAGCGCGAGGCGAGGAAGCCGACAAGGGCGATCGCGACGATGGCGGCGAGGCCGCCGAAGAGCCCTCCCCTCAGGCCGAGCCGGATGAAGCGGCTCTGGAACTCGCGGGCGATGAAATCGTCGTCCGCGCCGACGAAATGCAGGACCTCGACGCTGTCGCGGCTGCCCGCCATGGCGCCGCGCGTGGCGAAGCCGACCGCGAGCGCGGCCGCCGTCAGCACGAGCAGGACGATGGCGAAGCCAGAGGCGATGATGGTGCCGGCCATGGCCGAGAGGCGCCGGACCCAGAGGCGGTGGTCGTCGAGCGTCGCGGTCGGGACCTCGCGGCGCAGCTCGGCGCCGAAGCCGGCGAGGTCGGAGCCCGCCCCGCCCTTCAGCCTGAGCACGATCAGGCGCGGCACCGGCAGCTCGACGAGGTCGAGCCCGGTGCCGAGCCAGGGCTCGAGCAGCTTGTCGGATTCCGCCTTCGGCACGGCCCGCACGCTCTCGACCTCCTTCAGCCCGCTGGCGAGCATGACGGCGCGCGCCACGTCCTCATCGATCTTGCGGCGCGAATCGGGGCGGACCTGGATGGTCATCTCGTTGGAGACGGCGCCGCGCCACTGGTCGGAGGCGCGCGCGGCCATGACCGCGGCGCCGGCGCTGAGCGCGGCCAGGAAGGTGAGGATCGCGATCACGGCCATCAGCGCCCGGCCGGCGACGCTGTCGACCGGCACGAGCGGCTGGTCGCGCCGGAGATTGGAGGGCAGCGCCGGCTCCTTGCGCAGCGGTTCCGGATCGTGGGGCTCAGGCGTCGACATGCAGGTGCCCATCCGCCAGCACGAGGCGCGGCGCGTCGTAGATCTCCATCAGGTTGAGGTCGTGGGTGGCGATGACGACGGCGGTGCCGAGCGTCTGCAGCTCCATGAACAGGCGCAGCAGGCGCCGGCCGAGCCCCGGATCGACATTGCCCGTCGGCTCGTCGGCGAGCAGGAGCTCGGGCCGGCCGATCAGGGCGCGCGCGATCGCCGCGCGCTGCTTCTCGCCGCCCGAGAGCACCGGCGGCACCGCATGCATGCGCTCGCCGAGCCCGACCCAGCGCAGGAGCTCGACGACCTCGGCGCGATAGCTCGCCTCCTCCTTGCCGAGGACGCGCAGCGGCAGCGCGACGTTCTCGTAGACGGTGAGATGGTCGAGCAGGCGGAAATCCTGGAAGACGACGCCCATGCGGCGGCGGAAGGCGGTGAGCGTTTCGGGATCGAGGCGCGAGACGTCTTGGCCGAACAGGTTGACGAGGCCGCGCGTCGGCTTCAGCGCCATCAGGATGAGGCGCATCAATGTCGTCTTGCCGGCGCCGGAGGGGCCGGTGAGATACTGGAACGAGCGCGGCGCGATGCTGAAGGTGATGTCCTTCAGCACCTCCGGGCCCATGCCATATCTGAGGCCGACATTCTCGAACCGAACCAAACGGCCCTCCTCGCTGGAGCGATCCTACACCGCAAGCCGCCGCGCGCGGCAAGCCCTCGTGCGCGGAAAGAAACGTGCTGCGCGAGCTTGCGCCAGAGAGTCTTCACGGGACGTTAACCATAAATTGCGCCAATGGCGGCGGCCGTCGCGCGACGGCCGCGCCCCGAAGGAATTGGCCCGCACCCATGCAGATCGTCTGCCCATCCTGCGCCAGCCGGTATGAGATCGACGCGATGAAGCTCGGGCCGGAGGGGCGAAAGGTGCGCTGCGCCGGCTGCAGGACCTCCTGGCATGTCGACCCCGCGAGCGTCCTTCCGGAACCGCCGAGCGAGGACGAGACCCGGGCGCTGCTCGCCGAGGAGCTGGAGCGCGCCGCCGCGATCGACGCCGAGATCACCGCCCTTGCCGCCGAAGCGTCCGAGGTCGACGAACCGCCCGCCGAGGTCGCGCCGGCCGAGGCGCCACCGGCCGCCGCGCCACGCCGCCGGAGGTCCCCGGCCAAGCCGCGGCGATCCGCCGGCCTCATCCGCCGCAGGGGCGCCGGATTGCCGGCCGCCGCGGCCCTGGCGGGGCTTGCGCTGCTCAGCCTCATCGCCTGGCAGCGCGACGCGGCGGTGAGGGCCGCCCCGCAACTCGCGGGCCTGTTCGATGCGATCGGCATGCCGGTGAACCTGCGCGGCTTGAGCCTCAGCGCCGTCGAGAGCGGGCTCGTCGAGGACGGGCAGAACCGTTTCCTCGTCGTCGAGGGCGACGTCACCAACATCACCAGGGCCAGGGCGGCGGTGCCGCTGATCGAGGTCGCCGTCAAGGATGCCGGCGGCACGACGCTGTACAGCTGGACGACCGAGCCGCCGCGTGCGAGCCTGGAGCCGGCCGAGCTCGTGCGCTTCAGGGCGCGGCTCGCCTCCCCGCCGGAGCAGGGGCAATCGGTCAGGGTGCGCTTCGCCTCGGCCGATCGCGCCGGCACACGCTGAGACGTTATCAACCATCGAAGCGTTTTTGATCTCGTCAAATCGCGTCATTGGTTGATAACTGCCTTCGAGGTGGCGCCGGATCGCCGGCCGCCTGCATCCGGCCTTCCGCGCGGGGCCGCCGCGGCCGGATATCGCAACGGAGTCGTCATGCCGGAACGGCGCATCAGGGTTCTCTACGACGAAGCCGCGATCGCGCGGCGCAATGCCGAGATGGCGGAAGCGATCGCCGCCAGCGGGCCGAAGGATCTGCTCGTCGTCGCGGTCCTGAAGGGCTCCTTCATGTTCGCCGCCGACCTGATCCGGGCGATGCACCGCATCGGGCTTTCCCCCCAGGTCGAGTTCATCCACCTGTCGAGCTATCGCGCCGGCACCACCTCCTCGGGCCAGGTCGAGATCCTGCGCGACGTGCAGAGCGAGGTGCGCGGCCGCGACGTGCTGCTCGTCGACGACATCCTCGAATCGGGCCGCACGCTCGCCTTCGCCAAGGACCTGCTGACGGCGCGCGGGGCGGCCAAAGTCTCCACCGCCGTGCTGCTGGAGAAGCCGCACAAGCGCGCGGTCAACATCCAGGCCGACTATGTCGGCTTCGAATGCCCGGACTATTTCGTGGTAGGCTACGGCATGGACGTCGCCCATTCCTACCGGCAGCTACCCTTCGTCGGCGTGGTCGAGACCGAGGACCAGGCCGGCCTGCCGGGTATCTGAGGAACCGCCATGTCACGCATCCTGGTCGTCGACGACGAGGAGCCGTTGCGCACCCTCGTCGCGCGGGGCCTCACCCTCGACGGGCATAGCTGCCTCACCGCCGCCGACGGGGCCGAGGCGCTCGACATCCTTGTCGCCGAGCAGGGCCGCTTCGACCTGCTTCTGACCGATATCCGCATGCCGCTGATGGACGGCATCGCGCTCGCTCTCGCGGCCAAGCAGCAATTCCCCGAGCTGACGATCATGCTGATGACCGGCTATGCCGAGCAGCGCGAGCGGGCCAGGAGCCTGGAGGCGATCGTCGCCGAGGTGATGGCCAAGCCCTTCTCCATCGCCGAGCTGCGCGCGACCGTGCTCAAGGTGATCGAGCGCTCGATCGGTTGAATGGCCATGCAGAAAACCGTTGGAGCGAAGATGAGCACGAAGAGCTGGAGCCCGCGCAGCCTCGCCGCGCAGGCGATGGGCAAGGTCGATCCGCTGACCAGGGCCGTGGTGCCGCCGATCCATGTCTCGACCACCTATATCCGCGACGAGGACACCGGCTATTCCTCCGGCTTCGTCTATGGCCGGCCCGACAACGAGACGGTGCACGAGGCGCAGGCCGTGCTCGCCATGCTCGAGGAGGCGAAGGCCGGCGCGCTGCTGTTCGGCTCGGGGATGGCGGCGGCGACGGCGGTGTTCCAGGCGCTTTCGCCCGGCGATCACGTCGTCGCCTCGAAGGTGATGTACTGGGCGCTGCGCGCCTGGCTGATGAACGAGGCGACGCGCTGGGGGCTTTCCGTCGATTTCGTCGAGACCGACGACCTCGCGGCCCTGAAGGCGGCGGTGAAGCCGGGCGCGACCAGGCTCGTCTGGGTCGAGACGCCCTCGAACCCGCTCTGGACCATCACCGACATCGCTGCCGCCGCTGAGATCGCGCATGCGGCCGGCGCGAAGCTCGCGGTCGATTCGACCTGCGCCTCGCCGGTCCACACCCGCCCGCTGGCGCTTAACGCCGACATCGTCATGCATGCGGCGACGAAGGTGCTGAACGGGCATTCCGACGTCGTCGCCGGCGCGCTCTGCGCGCGCGAGGACGACGCGTTCTGGAACCGGATCAAGGCCGTCCGCAAGGGACAGGGCGGGATTCTCGGCCCGTTCGAGGCCTATCTGCTGATGCGCGGCATGCGCACGCTGCATCTGCGGCAGGAGCGCCAGTCGGCCTCGGCGATGGAGCTGGCGCGGCGGCTTTGCGCCCATCCGCTGGTGGCGCGCGTGCTTTATCCCGGCCTGCCGCAGCATCCCGGCCACGATATCGCCGCCCGGCAGATGGAGAACGGCTTCGGCTACATGCTCTCGATCCAGGTCACCGGCGGCGAGGCGGCGGCGATCGGGACCGCGGCCCATGTCGGGCTCTACAAGCGGGCGACCTCGCTCGGCGGCGTCGAGAGCCTGATCGAGCATCGCGCCTCGATCGAGGGCGCGGGCTCGCCCTGCCCGACCGACCTCTTGCGCCTCTCGACCGGGATCGAGGACGTCGAGGACCTCCATGCCGACCTCGACCAGGCGCTGAAGGCCGGGCACGCATAGGGCTCGCATTTCCTATCGCGCGCTTTCGGCACTCCTACAGCCAGATCTCCTTCGCCTTCGCGAGGTAGCGCGTCCGCTCGGCAAGCCCGTTGCGGCCGCCATTGATCAGCCTGGTCACGCCCGCGATGTCGTCGCGGTCGGCGGCGGCATTGCAGGCGCGCTCGCGCCAATAGGCGAAGGCGACCATGAGCGAGGTCTCAGGCTCCTTCGCCCGCTCCGGCCGGGCTTCGAGATCGATGCCGATGATCTGGCCGAAGCGGCGGTAATTCGACCGGCCGGTGAGCTGGAAGATGCCGCGGCCGTGATAGCGGGCGCCGTCGCCGGCCTCGCTATTGCCGAGGTCGCGCCGGCCCTCGTAGCGGGCGAAATAGGCCGGGCCGCCATATTCCTCGAGCGTCCGGAAGCCATCGGTTTCATGGGCGGCCTGCGCGAGGAAATGGCAGACGCGCAGAGGCGTCGCGACATCGTGGTCGCCGGCGACGGCGTCGAAGCGCCCGGCGAGGCCGGCGACGATCGCAGCCTTCGCGCCGGGCACCAGGCGCAGCAGCCTTTCGCGGCTGACGGCCGGAGCGGGATCGGCCGCGGTGCCGGCTTCGATCCAGGCTCTGACGGCGCGCATCGACATGGAATGCCCTCCTGAGAAGGGGGCATCATCGCCGCTGCCGCGCGGCCGGGGATAAGATCGGCGGCGAACGAAAAAGGGAGCGGCGAACCGCTCCCTTCCTCCCCCCAACCGAACCATCAGGTGCGATCGGATATGACGGGTGCCGCCCGCGACGCTTCGACGGTCGCGGCCCATGACGCCATGAACGCCGATTTCGCGCGACGTACATTGACATGAATCAAACAGGGGAGATGCCGGCGGCCGGGCGGCTCAGTCCTTGGCGACCTTCTGGTAGTCCTTCACGTCGGAGAAGCGGATGCCAGGCGCGCGCTCGGCATCGTATTTCAGCGTGAACTGGGACGAGGCCATGAAGACCGGATCGCCATCGAGATCATCGGCCATGGCCGATGGTTTCTGGCCGACGAATTTCGCCAGCGCCGCCTTGTCGTCCGAGGAGACCCAGCGGGCGATGGAAAACTGGCAGGGCTCGAAGTCGATCGGCAGCGAGTATTCGGCTTCCATGCGCTCCTTCAGCACGTCGAGCTGGAGCGCGCCGACGACACCGACGATGGCCGGCGCGCCGTCATGCGGCAGGAAGAGCTGGACCACGCCCTCCTCGGCCATCTGCTGCAGGGCCTCGCGCAGCTTCTTGGCCTTCATCGCGTCCTTGAGCTTGACGCGGCGCAGGATCTCGGGCGCGAAGCTCGGCACGCCCTTGAAGACGATGTCCTCGCCTTCGGTCAGCGTGTCGCCGATGCGCAGGGTTCCGTGGTTGGGCAGGCCGACGATGTCGCCGGAATAGGCCTCTTCCGCGATCGAGCGGTCGCGGGCGAAGAAGAACTGCGGCGCGTTGAGCGGCATCGACTTTCCGGTGCGCACGAGCTTCGCCTTCATGCCGCGCGTCAGCTTGCCCGAGCAGACGCGCATGAAGGCGATGCGGTCGCGGTGGTTCGGGTCCATGTTCGCCTGGATCTTGAAGACGAAGCCGGTCATCTTCGGCTCGCCCGCCTCGACCTTGCGCTTGTCGGAAGCTTGCGCGCGCGGGCTCGGCGCGTAGCGGCCGAGAGCATCGATCAGGTCGCGCACGCCGTAGTCGCGCAGCGCCGCGCCCCAGTAGAGCGGCGTGAGGTGCCCCTCGCGGAAGGCTTGCAGGTCGAAGGGCTTCAAGCCTTCGCTGGCGAGGAAGATCTCCTCGCGCCAGGCTTCGGCGGCGCCGTTCGGCAGGAGCGTGTCGAAGAGCGGGTCGTCCCAGCCCGAGACGCGCTGGTCCTGCGCCCTCTCGTCGCCCTTCTGGTTGCGGCGGAAGGTATTGGCCTTCAGGTCATAGGTTCCGGTGAATTCGCGGCCACGGCCGACCGGCCAGGTCATCGGCGCGACGTCGAGGGCGAGCGTCGTCTCGATCTCGTTGATCAGGTCGAAGGGATCGCGCGTCTCGCGGTCGACCTTGTTGATGAAGGTGACGATCGGGATGTCGCGCAAGCGGCAGACCTCGAACAGCTTCCTGGTGCGGTCCTCGATGCCCTTGGCGGCGTCGATCACCATCACCGCGCTGTCGACCGCCGTCAGCGTGCGATAGGTGTCCTCCGAGAAGTCCTCGTGGCCGGGCGTGTCGAGCAGGTTGAAGACGTGGCCACCATATTCGAAGGTCATCACCGAGGTGACGACCGAGATGCCACGCTGGCGCTCGATCTTCATCCAGTCCGACGAGGTCTGGCGGCGGCCCTGCTTGGCGCGCACCTCGCCGGCGAGCTGGATGGCGCCGCCGAAATAGAGCAGCTTCTCGGTCAGCGTCGTCTTGCCCGCGTCCGGGTGCGAGATGATGGCGAAGGTGCGCCGGCGCGCATGCGGCGCGGCGTCGGCCGCGGGCGCTTCGAGGGTCGAAGGATCGGTCATGGCGCGCATGAAGACGGAAGGGGGATGGAAGTCAATCGGTTGGCGCTGTCCCGCTCGTCATTCCGGGGCTTCGCGTCAGCGAAGAACCCGGAACCCACGACTTGGCGCGCGTTCGCGGTTTTCAGACCGGCAAGTCCGACAGAGAACCATGAGGTCTCACCCGGTCGTGGGTTCCGGGTTCGGCCCTCCGGGCCGCCCCGGAATGACAGAGGGCGGCGGCTCAGTTCTTCAGCCGGTAGCCCGTCCTGAAGATCCAGCCGATCACGGCGATGCAGGCGCACAGGAAGAGCAGCGTCATGCCGAGGCTCACGCCGAGGCTGACATCGGCGAGCCCGAAGAAGCTCCAGCGGAAGCCGCTGATCAGATAGACTACCGGATTGAACAGCGTCACCGTCTGCCAGAAGGGCGGCAGCATCGCAATCGAGTAGAAGGAGCCGCCGAGGAAGGCGAGCGGGGTGACGATCAAGAGCGGGATGACCTGCAATTTCTCGAAGCCGTCCGCCCAGATGCCGACGATGAAGCCAAACAGGCTGAAGGTCGTCGCCGTCAGCACCAGGAAGATGAGCATCAGCACGGGGTGCTCGATCCTGAGCGGGACGAAGAAGGTCGCCGTGGCGAGGATGATCAGGCCGAGCAGGATCGATTTCGTCGCCGCCGCGCCGACATAGGCGATCACCGCCTCCCACCAGGCGACGGGCGCCGAGAGCAGCTCGTAGATCGTGCCGGTGAATTTCGGGAAATAGATCGCGAAGGAGGCGTTGGCGATGCTCTGCGTGAGCAGCGAGAGCATGATCAGCCCGGGCACGATGAAGGCGCCATAGGGCACGCCCTCGACCGACTGCATGCGCGAGCCGATCGCGCTGCCGAAGACGATGAAATAGAGCGAGGTCGAGAGCACCGGCGAGACGATGCTCTGCAGCGGCGTGCGCAGGGTGCGCGCCATCTCGAAGCGGTAGATCGCGGAAATCGCGTGCAGGTTGAAGCCGGTCATCAGCGGCGCTCCCTGACCAGGTTCACGAAGATGTCTTCGAGCGAGCTCTGGCTGGTGCTGAGGTCGCGGAAGCGGATATCGGCCTCGGCCAGCCCCTGAAGCAGGGCGGTGATGCCGGTGCGCTCTCCTTGCGTATCGTAGCTGTAGACGAGCTCGCCGCCCCCCGCCGAAAGCGTCAGGCCGAAGCCTGCGAGGCTCTCCGGAACGGCGGCGATCGGCTCATGGAGCTGGAGCGTGAGCTGCTTGCGGCCGAGCTTGCGCATCAGCTCGGCCTTCTCCTCGACCAGGATGATCTCGCCCTTCGAGATGACGCCGACACGGTCGGCCATCTCCTCGGCCTCCTCGATGTAGTGCGTGGTCAGGATGATGGTGACGCCCTCGTCCCGCAGCCGGCGCACCATCCGCCACATGTCCTGCCGGAGCTCGACATCGACGCCGGCGGTGGGCTCGTCGAGGAAGAGGATGCGCGGCTCGTGGGAGAGCGCCTTGGCGATCATCACCCGCCGCTTCATGCCACCCGAGAGCGCGCGGATCTGGCTGTCCTTCTTCTCCCAGAGCGAGAGGTCACGCAGGATGCGCTCGATCAGAGCCGGGTCCTTCGGCTTGCCGAACAGGCCGCGGCTGAAGCTGACCGTGTTCCAGACCGATTCGAAGGCGTCGGTGGTGAGTTCCTGCGGCACGAGGCCGATGGCGGAGCGGGCGGCCCGGTAATCGTGCAGGATGTCGTGGCCGTCGGCGGTGACGCTGCCGCTGCCCGGGCGGACCAGCCCGCAGATGATGCTGATGAGCGTCGTCTTGCCGGCGCCGTTGGGGCCGAGCAGGGCGAAAATCTCGCCGCGCCTGATGGCGAGGTCGACCGATTTCAGCGCGCTCAAGCCGGAGGCGTAGGTCTTGGAAAGGCCGGTGACCGTGATGATCGGCGTCGTTGAGTCGGACATGGGCGGCATATAGAGCAGCCGGAGCTGCATTGCGATGGCGGGGCCATGCCGAAGAAGCATGCTCCCTGCCGATCGGCGGCAGGAGACGCCGCCATGACGAAGAGGCCGGGCGCTGGCGCCCGGCCTCCACGCAACGCAACCGAACGCTACTTCATGAAGAACCAGAGCAGGATGATGATCGGGATCGGAACCCCGACGAGCCACAGAATGATCGAACGCATTGTCAGCCCCCAATAAGGTTTGAAGATGCTGCGGCAACGCGGGCCGGCGGCGGAAAGTTCCTGCTGCTTGCGCCTCAAGCCGCGCCGAACGCCTGCGCGCTCGGATGCCATTGTGGGCGATAGCCCTGCTCCAGTGCCGCGAGCGTGGCGGGCGGGGTGAGCACGGTCACGGTTCCCGTCGGGCGCTCGCGCCGGCCGGTGTAGCCGCCGGGAGACCAGCGCAGGGCGCAGGTTCCGCGTAGCGCCAGGAACACCGTTGCGTCGTCGCAGCGCAGCATCGCCCCGTCGGGAAGGCGTTCCGCCGGCAGGCGATGCATGCGCTTCGTCCGGCCGGTCCGGCGTTCGGCGTCGAGGATGCGGTCGATTTCGGGGAAGGGCGGCGCCCTCTCGAGGCCGAGACCGCGCATCAGCGCCGCGCGATAGGCCAGCGCGTCCTGGCGGCGGCATTCCATGCAGGGGCGATGCCCGGCCGCGAGCGCCGTCACCTCGTCGCAGAAGAACAGCCCGGTATAGCCGCGGCCCCAAACCGCGTGGCGCCGCCCCTTGAACGACAGCACGCAGCACAACCACTGGCGCGATGCCTGGATGCGCGTGGGGACCGCATGCGTCGCGGGATCGTGGAAGCGGCCGCCGCGATTGCCGTAGAAGGTGCCGCGGGCGGGATCGGCGAACAGCGTGCCGTCGGGTCCGACGCGATTGGGCAGGGGCATGGCCGGCCTTCCTCCTCCGGATCCTGTGCGAGCCCAGCCGGCCGCCGCCGCCGTTGCTGGCAGGAGAATCGGCCTCGTTTTCATCGACCGCGGCAGGGTCCGCTTAACGCTACGACCAACTCGACCCCTGCTCCTAAGGCATTTGAAGGGGTTTGCACCGCATTCCGGTGGCGACGAAGCCAGCGGAGCCGGCAAGCGCCACGATGAACGTCTATCTTCCCCTGATCCTGTTCACGGTGCTGACCAACGCCGCCGCCCAACTGATGCTGAAGCGCGGCATGACCGGCGTCGGTTCGCTCGACATCGCCGGCGACGGGCTCGTCGCCACGGCTTTCCGCGTCGTCTTCAACCCCTTCGTCTTCGCGGGCCTGTGCATTTTCGTCATCAGCATGGCCTCGCATCTGATCGTGCTCTCCAAGGTGCAGATCAGCTACGCCTACCCGTTCCTGAGCCTCGCCTATGTCGTGGTCGCGGCCTATGCCTATTTCGTCTTCCACGAGGATCTGAGCGCGATGCGCATCGCCGGCATCGGCTTCATCGTGCTCGGCACCGTCTTCATTGCCCAAAGCTGAGGGAAGATCATGGACCTGATCGTTCGCCTGTTCCTGCGCCTCGGCGCACTGCTCGAGCCCCCGGCCGCCCCGCGGCCGGTCCCCGTGCCGGTGCGCCGGCAGCAGGAACCAGGGCGATGAAGCACGTCATCATCGGCGGCGACGGCTTCGTCGGCTCGCATCTGGCGGCCGAGCTCTCCGCCATGGGCGAGGATGTGCTGGTCGCGGACATCCACCAGAGCGGCCACGCCCATTACGACAGTGTGCCGTTCCTGAAGGTCGACGTGACCCGTGCCGAGAGCGTCGAGGCGATCCCGCTTTCAGCCGAAGACCTCGTCTACAACCTCTCGGCAAAGATGCTCTCGCCGATCGTGACGCGGGCTGAGCGGCACGATTTCTTCTGGCCGGTGAACTATCACGGCACGCAGAACATCCTTGCCTGGATGGAGCGGAACGGCGCGAACCGCCTCGTCCATTTCACCACCGACATGATCTACGGCCATTCGCTGAGCGTGCCGCAGGACGAGACGCACCCGGCCCATCCGCTCGGCGAGTACGGCGAGAGCAAGCTCGCGACCGAGCGGCTCGCCGACGAGTACCGGGCCAAGGGCTTCAGGATCCCGATCTTCCGGCCGCGCCTGATCATCGGGCCGGGGCGCCTGGGCATCCTGGTCAAGCTGTTCCGGCTGATCGACATGAACCTGCCGGTGCCGATGATCGGCTCGGGGAAGAACCCCTACCAGTTCATCTCGGTCTTCGACTGTGCCAGCGCCTGCATCTGCGCCTGGAAGGCGGGCTTCCCGAACGAGGCCTACAACCTCGGCTCCGACGACCCGCCGCCGGTCAGGAAGCTGCTCGGCGACCTGATCAGGCATGCCGGTTCGAAATCGATCCTGCTGCCGACGCCGGCCTCGCTGGTGAAGCTGACCCTCGATGCGCTCGATGCGGTGAACATGCCGATCATGGACCCGGAGCAGTACAGGATCGCCGACGAGATCTGCATCCTCGACACCGCCAAGGCCAAGCGCGAGCTCAACTGGGCACCGCGCCACCGCGACGAGGACATGCTGCTCGCCGCCTATAGCGAATACCGCAAGGGCAAGGATGCCCTGAAACAGGCTGAGAGGAGCCTCGCAGCATGAGCATGCCCGCCTTCAGCAACGAGGACGCAGCCGTGACCAACGCCCGGCCGCAGCTCATCGGCGTCGAGGCCGCAAAGCAGCTCGACGCCGGCGAGGTGAAGGAGCTCTTCGCCGCCCATATCAACCCCGGCCAGCTGCATTTCCTGAAGCTGCTCGGCTTCGACCGCATCCTCGTCGATCGCGCCGAGGGCATGCACTACATCACCAAGGACGGCCGCAGGATCCTCGATTTCTTCGGCGGCTTCTGCTCGGTCGCCTTCGGCCACAACCATCCCCGCATCCTCGCCGCCCGGCAGAGATTCCAGGACGAGAACCGCCATGAGATCTGCATGGCCTTCATGTCGCAATATGCCGCCGCGCTGGCGAAGAACCTCGCCACCATCGCGCCCGGCGATCTCGACATGGTCTTCCTCGGCTCGACCGGCTCGGAGGCGATGGAGGCGGCGCTGAAGGTCGCCGAGCAGGCGCAGGGGCCGGAGAAATCGAAGATCCTGCACGCGGCGAATTCCTTCCACGGCAAGACCAAGGGCGTGCTCTCGGTCACCGATTCGACGCTCTACCAGTCCGGGTTCAAGCTGGTCGAGAACCGGGTCAAGGTGCCCTTCGGCGACATCGAAGCGGTCCGACGGGCGCTGGAGAGCGATCCTTCGATCGGCATCGTGGTGATGGAGACGATCCAGGGCGGCGGCGGCATCGTCGAGGCGCCGGAGGGCTTCTGGCGGAGCTTGCGCGCGCTTTGCGACAGGCACGGCGTGCTCTGGGTCGCCGACGAGGTGCAATGCGGGCTCGGCCGCACCGGCCAGTTCTTCGCCTTCGAGCGCGACGGCGTCGTGCCGGACGTGACCGCGCTCGCCAAGGCGCTCGGCGGCTCGAAGGCGGCGATGGGGGCGATGATCGCCCGCCGCGAGATCTACATGAAGGCCTATGGCAAGCCGAAGACGGCGCTGATCCATGCGCAGGCGACCTTCGGCGGCATGGGCGAGGCCTGCGTCTCGGCGATCGAGGCCCTGAACGTCCTCTATGATGAGGACCTGATGGGCAATGCCAGGCGCCAGGGCGATTATCTGATCGAGCGGCTGAACGCGCTTCGCGCCAAATATCCGACCCTGCTCAAGGAGATCCGCGGGCGCGGGCTGATGATCGGCGTCGAGTTCCAGGACATCAGCGAGACGATGCCCTTCGGGCTGAAGCACATGGTCGCGCTGCTCGACGACAAGCTGAAGGGCTCGCTCTGCGGCTTCGTCGGCGCCCTGCTCCTGAAGGAGCACGACGTGCTCGTCGCCTTCACCGAGTACAACCGCAACGTCATCCGGCTGGAGCCGCCGCTGATCGTGACGCGCGAGCAGTGCGATCAGTTCATCGCGGCGCTGGACGATGTCCTGTCGCGCGGCGTCACCGGCATCGTCACCGGCTATCTGCGCAAGGTCGCCGCATCCAAGGGCTGACCTGCGGCATCAGGCAAAACGAAAAGAGGGCCGGCAATGCCGGCCCTTTCCAGTTCAGATCTCGAAAGGCGGAAGCGGAGGAAGGCTCAGTAGTAGCCGCAGACCCGGCGGTAGCCGACGACGTTGCCCCAGCGGTCGAAGCGCTCGACCAGGTCGCAGGAGCGGACGGGACGGGCATAGTAGCCGTAGCCATAGGCCGGGCGGGTGGCACCGGCGATGATGGCGCCGGCGGCGAGCGCGCCGACCACGCCGGCTCCGACGCCCCAGCCGCCGTAGCCGTAGCCCCAGCGCGGGCGCGCCTCGGCGCCGGACGCGATGAGGGTGGCCGCCAGCGTCAGGGCTCCGAGGGTTGCGGTCGCGGTCTTGCGGAACGTCGTCATGCTCGTCTCCCGATCGTTGCGAGAGCGAGGTTTTCGCCCTCCATGCCCCATTGGTCGCAAGGGCGGGCAGGGAGGTTCACAGCGAGGCGGGATTTATTTTTCCACCGTGACGCGCCGCCAGAAATCCGAGGAGAAGCCGGGATCGACATGGCACGCGAACTCGCGCCAGCGCGGGAAGGAGGCGGTAAAGCTCTCCGGCGACATCCGCGCGTCCTTGTAAGGATTGATCCGCCCCCCGGCGGCGAGCGTGATCGCGTCGAGATGCGCCAGCAGCCGCTGCGTCCGCTCGCCACGGTTGGGGAAATCCAGCGTCAGCGTCGCTCCCGGCATGGGGAAGGACATCAGCCCGGGCGAGGGCTTGTCGCCGAACAGCTTCAGCACCGTCAGGAAGGAGGCTTCGCCGGCGTAAAGCGTCTGCCGCAGCATCTGCGCGACGACATCGGCGGCGCCCTCGCGCGGCAGCGCGCATTGGAACTGCCTGAGCCCGCACGGGCCATAGGCGCGGTTCCAGTCGCGGATGCGGTCGAGCGGATGGAAGAAGGGGCGGTAGGGAACGCGGCGCGCGGCGCCGTCGCGCGGCTGGCTTGCGCGATAGAGCCAGTTGAAGGCGCGCAGCGTCGCGCGGTTGATCAGCGGAAAGGGCGGCTTCAGCGGAAAGGGCAGGCTGCGCCCGGTGCGCGGCGGCGGCTCGTCGGAAGCCGGGGCGTGGTTCGCCCGGAAGAAGACGCCGCGGCCGAGATCGCGCCCCTCGGCGAGCGAATCGACCCAGGCGACGGTATAATCATGCGTGGCGTCGGATTCGGCCGCGAGCGCGAAGAAGCCGGCGAGATCGTCGAAGGGCAGGACCTGCTGCGCCATCTCGGCCGAAGCGATCGGCATGAGCTGAAGCGTCACCTGCGTCACGAGCCCGGTCAGGCCGAAGCCGCCGATCGTGGCGGCGAAGAGATCGGCGTCGAGGTCCGGCGCGCAGATCAGGCGCCGCCCGTCCGAGCGCACGAGCTCGAAGGCGCGCACATGCCGGCCGAAGGTGCCGGCGCCGTGATGGTTCTTGCCGTGGACGTCGTTGGCGAGCGCCCCCCCGATCGTGACGAAGGCGGTGCCCGGCATGACCGGGGGAAACCATCCCGCCGGCACGGTGACCTCGAGCAGGCGGTCGATCAGGAGCCCGGCGCCGCAGGTGATCAGGCCTGTCTCGCGGTCGAAGGCGAGGACCTCGTCGAGCCCGCGCATGTCGATCAGCGTGCCGCCGTCGTTCAGGCAGGAATCGCCATAGGAGCGCCCGTTGCCATAGGCCAGGACGGGCAGCGGGCTGCGGTCCGGCGCGTCGAGCCAGTCGCGGGCATCGACGATGGTGCTGCCGCGGGCCTGAAGCCCGCCCCAGGAGCGGTAACCGGTGAGCGGCGCGCTCACGGCAGGACCGTCGCCGCGACCATGATCAGGGCCACGACGAGCCCCATGAGCTGGCTGCGCCAGTCGCGGATCATGAACACCAGCGGATCGTCCGGCATCTGGCCGCGGCGGGCCAGGAACCAGATCCGCGCCATCTGGTAGAGGATGATCGGGCAGATCAGCCAGATCAGCTTGGGCTGGCTGTAGAGCTGCTTGACATTGGCGCTGTCGACATAGAGCGCCATGATCAGCGCGCAGGTGCAGCCCGAGGCCATGCCGAGCTGGGACAAGGCCTCGATATCCTCGGCATGATAGCCGCGCCCCGCCTTCTTCAGGCCCGACTGGTCCTGGGTCAGGCGGAGTTCCGCGTAGCGCTTCACCAGCGCGAGGCTGAGGAACAGGAACATCGCGAAGGCCAGCAGCCAGGAGGAGACCGGAATCGCGGCCGCCGCGTTGCCGGCGAGGATGCGCAGCGTATGCATGGCGGCAAGCCCGAGCACATCGACCAGGAGCTTGCGCTTCAGCACCAGCAGATAGGCCAGCGCCAGGAAGAGATAGGCGAGCAGCGAGAGCAGGAAGATGCGCGGCTGCGGCACCAGCACGGCCGTCGAGAAGGCGGCGGCGAGCAGCACCGGCACGACGGCATAGGCCTGCGCCGGCGTGATCTCGCCGGCCGCGAGCGGGCGTTTGCATTTGGTCGGGTGGCGCCGGTCGGCCTCGACGTCCTTGACGTCGTTGAGGAGATAGACGGCCGACGCGATCAGGCTGAAGGCGACGAAGGCGACGAGCCCGTGCCAGAGCGCCTGCGGGTCGAAGACGTCGTGATTGAGCAGGATCGGAACGAAGACGAGGCCGTTCTTGAGCCAGTGCTGCGGCCGCATCGCCCTGATCATCGCGGTCACGGACATGGCTTGGGCCGTCTCCCCGTCACGGATCTGCGCCCGCGGCGGCACGCAATGCCGCAGCCGGTGGCGCAGGTCGCGGGGTTATCGGCGGAAAACTCCTAAGCGGGGGTGCATGCGAGGCGCAAGGGCGCCGCGTTTCCTTGGCCATGCTTAACAGCAGGCTTCCGCGGGCCTTCGGCAGGTTTTGACCATACCCCTGTCATTCCGGGGCTTCGCGTCAGCGAGGAACCCGGAATGACACGGGATCAGAAGCGATCCCGCGCCTTCAGACCTTGGCGGCGCCGGCGGCGGCGTCGATATTGGCGACGAGCTCGGCATCGAGGCCGAGCGAGCCGGCAAGCCCCGCCAGGAAATCCTTCTCGGCGGGCCTGTCCGGGTTGATGGCGATGCGCGCGGCCGTATAGATCTGCGCGGCGAGCTCGGGGCTTTCGGCGGCGTCCGCCAGCGCCTCGATCGAGGCCGGCTTCGCCATTTCCCGCGCCAGCCAGTCATGGGCCTCCCGCTCGAGGCCGGCTTCCTTCAGGCCCCCGAGGATGGTGCTGCGCTCCTCGGCGTCGATCTCGCCATCGGCGGCGGCGGCGGCGATCATGGCGCGGATGAAGACGAGCGCCGTGTCCTCGCTCGCGGCCTGCGGCTCGAAGCCGGTTCCGGCCGGCGCCGGCAGCACCTCCTGCTGGCGGGCGTCGAGAAGCGGCTTGCCGGCCTGGTAGTTCTGGTAGGCCTTGTAGGCGAGGCCGCCGATCAGGGCGAGGCCGCCGAGCCTGGCGGCGGAGCCCGCGACGGCACGGCCGGTGCCGGTGCCGAAGACGAGCGCGCCGAGGCCGCCGAGCACCGCCGTCGCCAGCGCCGGGTTGCTGGCGAAGGCGCCCTTGGCCTGCTCGAGGAGATCGCCCGGCGTCTTGCCGCCGGTGATCCGACCGAGCGCCTCGCCGGCGCCCTGCTCCACGCCGGTCTGGCGCGCCGCGTCGCCGAGCCCCTGCGTCGCCTGGGTCAGGATCTGCCCCGCCAGCCCGCCAAGCCCACTAAGCCCGCCGGAACGCTGGACCTGATCGGCGAGCCCGCCCAGCATGCCGCCGAGACCGCCCTGCTGCGCGCCTTGCGCGCCCGCCTGGCTGCCGGCGTTGATCAGGGCGTCGAGCAGCGATTTGGCGTTGAACATCTGTTTCTCCCGTTGGCGGCGGCGATGCCGCGCGATCGCTCCGGATCAGCCTGACGAAGACGGCGCGGTCAAGGCGAAAGCGCCGCGGGTCAGGCTTTGTTCCACGGCGTCTCCGACACCGGCGTCAGCGGCCCCCTGCCCTCGAACCACGAAACCAGGTTGTCGACCACGAGCTGGCCCATCGCCTGGCGGGTATGGACCGAGGCCGAGCCGATATGGGGCAACAGCACGGCCTGCTCGATGGCGATGAGCTCCGCCGGGACGCGCGGCTCGTCCTCGAAGACGTCGAGGCCGGCGGAGAGGATGGTTTTGTCCCTGAGCGCCGCGATCAGCGCCGCTTGGTCGACGACGCTGCCGCGGCCGACATTGATCAGGACGCCGTCGGGCCCGAGCGCCTTCAGCACCGCGGCATCGATGAGATGACGGGTCGCGGCGCCGCCCGGCGCGACCGAGATCAGCGTGTCGACATCGGCGGCCATGTCGAGGAGGGAAGGATAGTAGCGATGGGGCACGTCGCCCTGGCGCGAGCGGCCGTGATAGGCGATAGGCAGGCCGAAGGCTTCGAGCCGCCGCGCCACGGCCTTGCCGATGCGGCCGAGGCCGACGATGCCGACCGAGCGCCGGCGCAGCGAGCTCGTCAGCGGATAGGGCCCGTTCAGCCATCGGCCCGCGCGCAGATGGCGGTCTGCCTGCGGGAGCTGGCGCACGGTGGCGAGGAGCAGGCCGATGGTGAGATCGGCGACCTCCTCGGTCAGCACGTCGGGCGTGTTGGTGACGACGAGCCCGCGCCGGCCGGCCTCGGCGGCATCGACATTGTCGTAGCCGACGCCGAAGCCGGAGAGGATCTCGAGCCGGGGCAGCGCGTCGAACAGCGCCCCGTCGATCCGGATGTGGCCGGCGACCGCGACGCCGCGCACCCGCTCCGCGACCGCGGCGAGCAGGGCGGCGCGGTCCGTCGCCTTCCACAGTTCGTGCACGGTGAAGCGCGCCCTGAGCTGGTCGGCCGCATAGGCGATCAGCGGGCCGGTCTGGACGATCTCGGGCTTGTCGGTGGCTGTCATTCTCGGGGCTGTCCGTCCGTGGTGGGGAAGATCGCCGTCTCGGCGCGGCCCGCCTGAGCGGCATGATGCCGCCGGATGAGCGATAGCCGATGACGCGCGGCGAAGGAAAGCGCGGCGCTCATTTAGTATGCTTTATCTTGGCTGTTTTTCCGGCCTCCGCGGCGGCCGTTCCGAGCGAGGCGAGCGTGGTGTTCAGGCTGTCGATGACGAGGGCGGCCATGCGGGCCGAGGCGAGATCGCCGTCGCGGTCGATGATGGCGATGAGGACATGCTCATGGTCGGGCAGGGCCTCGACATAGGCCGCCTCGTCGCCCGTCTTGAGCAGCAGCGACCATTGCAGGGTGGCGATGACCGCGCTGGCGAGGCAATGCAGCGCCGCGTTCTGGGCGGGGCGGCGAAGATCGCCTCGTGGAAGGCGAGGTCGGCCCGGATCGTCGCCTCCGCATAGGGCCGGCCGGCGACCATGCCGCGATAGGCCGCCTCGATCCGGGCGATGTCGGCCGCGGTCCGGCGCTGGGCGGCCAGGCGCGCGGCGCTGGGCTCGACGAAGCGGCGCAACTCGAACAGATCGCGGATGAATTTCTCGTTGGGATCGGCCTCGAAATGCCAGGACAGGACATCGGGGTCGAGCAGGTTCCAGCGCTCGCGCGGGGCAGCGCGGGTACCGCTCTTCGGGCGCGCCTCGACCAGCCCCTTGGCGGTGAGGATCTTGACCGCCTCGTGATAGGCCGTGCGCGACACCGAGATCTCCGAGCGCAGGGCCTCCTCGTTCGGCAGGACCTCGCCGGCCCTGACGCGGCCGGTGATGATCGCGACGGCGAGCTTCTGGGCGACCTGGCCGAAAAGCCGGTCCGGATTGAGCGTCGTCGGCCGCGAGAAGTCGCGCACGCGCATTGCCGGTCACTCTCCCTCGGACACCCCCGGCGGGCGCGGATTGACGGTGCCGGCAGGGCTGCGGCAGGCGCTTGACAGGCCTGCTCCTATCGTATGACTTTATCCTGGGCAGAGAAGCGGACACAATCGCTGAAGCGGGGAATCGAACCCGCTTTCAACGATCGGTCGCGAGAAACCGATAGGGCCGCCAACCACCTGCAGGGACGGGCGGAGCGGCCGGGGAACGGAAAAGCAGGGAAGATGGCATGGCCTCAGTCCAGATAGCCGACGTCCGCAAGGCCTACGGGTCGACGCAGGTCATCCACGGGGTCGACATCGCGATCGACGACGGGGAGTTCGTGATCCTGGTCGGTCCTTCGGGCTGCGGGAAGTCGACGCTGCTCAGGATGATCGCGGGTCTGGAGAACATCTCGGGCGGGGAGATCCGCATCGGCCCGAAGGTGGTCAACGACGTTCCGCCCAAGGAGCGCGACATCGCCATGGTGTTCCAGAACTATGCGCTCTATCCGCATATGACGGTGGCCGACAACATGGCCTTCTCGATGAAGCTGAGGAAGGCGCCCAAGGCCGAGATCGACGAGCGCGTCAACAAGGCGGCCCAGATCCTCGGGCTCTCCAACCTGCTCGAGCGCTATCCGCGCCAGCTCTCCGGCGGCCAGCGCCAGCGCGTCGCGATGGGCCGGGCGATCGTGCGCGATCCGCAGGTCTTCCTGTTCGACGAGCCGCTCTCCAATCTCGACGCCAAGCTGCGCGTCCAGATGCGCACCGAGATCAAGGAGCTGCACCAGCGCCTGAAGACCACCACGGTCTATGTCACGCACGACCAGATCGAGGCGATGACCATGGCCGACAAGATCGTGGTGATGCATGACGGCATCGTCGAGCAGATGGGCGCCCCGCTCGATCTCTACGACAACCCGGCGAACCTGTTCGTGGCGGCCTTCATCGGCTCGCCCTCGATGAACCTGCTCAAGGGCAGGATCACCGGCAAGGGCTTCGAGACGGAAGGCGGCGTGGTCTGGCCGATCGGCCGGCACCCGATCGGCTCCGACGGGCAGGCCGCGGTGCTGGGCATCCGGCCCGAGCATATCCATCTCGATCCCGACGGGCTGAAGGCCGAGGTCGCGGTGGTCGAGCCGATGGGCTCGGAGACGCAGGTGGTTGTCCGCTGCGGCGGACAGGACCTGACCTGCATCTTCCGCGAGCGCATCTCGGCCAGGCCCGGCGAGACCATCGCCATCACGCCCGACACCAGCGTGACGCACCTGTTCGACGCCGCAACCGGCAAGCGACTCTAGGGGGCATCGGATACGAAAGGCGGGAATCCGCTTTTCGGACAGATCCGATGCCGGAACAAAATCTTGGATCGCCACTTTGGGTCCGTCAGGACGCGCGGCGATTGAGGGCAGGCGCCGGCCGGTTGCAGCGCGATCCGGCCGACGGCAGGTTTTTTAAAATCCAGAGCTTGGAAGCGGTTTCCCGGCCGGGCCGGTGCGGCCCTGGCCGGATTCGGCTCCAGGACATTCGCCACCTTCGCAAACGGGGGGCGGATGACGGCTGTCGACGCCCACTCACCCTGCAGGACGGATGGCCCATGCAGGCCGCCGCCGCGCCAACGGAGGAGACGGTTTCCATGAGCATTTCAAGACGTGACGTGCTGATCGGCGGCGCGGGACTGGCAGCGGGCGCGACGCTGCCGCTCGCCCCCGCCATCGCCCAGGCCAAGATCGAGCAGGGCGCCACCTTGCGCGTGCTGCGCCCGACCAAGTTCGTCGAGCCCGACCAGCGCATCTTCGACGAGAACACCGCCGCCTTCACCAAGGCGACGGGCGTGCCGGTGCGCGTCGACTATGCCGGCTGGGAGGATCTGCGCCCGCAGACGGCGGTGACGGCCAATACCGGCGCAGGCCCCGACGTCGTCGTCGGCTGGGCCGACGATCCGCACATCTTCTCCGACAAGCTGATCGACCTGACCGACATCGCCGAGGAGCTCGGCAAGAAATATGGCGGCTGGTACCCGATCGCCCAGAAATACGGCAAGAAGGACAAGACCGAGCAATGGGTCTCGATCCCGATGGGCGCCTCCGGCGCGCCGGCGGTCTATCGCGAATCCCATGTCAAGGAAGCCGGCTTCGATACCTTCCCGAAGGACCTCGACGGCTTCCTCAGGCTCTGCCGCAAGCTCAAGGAGCAGGGCCATCCGGCGGGCTTCGCGCTCGGCAACGCCGTCGGCGACGGCAACGCCTTCTGCAACTGGCTGGTCTGGACCCATGGCGGCCACATGGTCGACGAGAACAACAAGGTCACGATCAACTCGAAGGAGACGATCGAGGCGCTGAAATACGCCAAGGCGCTCTACGAAACCTTCATCCCCGGCACGCTCTCCTGGCTCGACATCAGCAACAACAAGGCGCTGACCGCCGGCGAAATCTCGGTCACGCAGAACGGTGTCTCGCTCTACTTCTCGATCAGCAACTCGACCGACGAGAAGATCGCCGCGATCGGCAAGGATTTGAACCACGCCACCATGCCGGTCGGCCCGCTCGGGCGCCCGTCGGAACCGGCGCTGGTGATCAACGCCATGGCGTTCAAGCACACCAAGTTCCCGAATGCGGCGAAGGAATATCTGCGCTTCATGATGGAGAAGGAGCAGTACGACAAATGGCTGGTCGGCTGCTACGGCTACTGGACCCAGCCGCTGATGGCCTTCAAGGAGAGCTCGGTCTGGCAGGGCAATCCCAAGATCCAGATCTATCGCGACACCTGGGAGCGCGCGCTCTGGAGCGGCTACAAGGGCTCGATCAACGAGGCCGCCGGCACGGTCAACGCCGAATATGTCGTCGTCCAGATGGTAGCCTCCGTCTGCTCCGGCCAGGCGACGCCGGAGGAGGCCGCCGCCGAGGCCGAACGCCGCGCCAAGCGCTATTACCGGACCTGACCGGCGCTGGCCCGGCCGCCGTCGCAAAGCGCGCGGCGGCCGGGACGCCGGGCCGAACGCGAGGGCGCCATGGCCTCAGCCGCCACGGAATCGCGAACCGTCACCGGCCGGCGGCAGAGCCGGCTCGTGGAACTGTTCGACTACAAGCCGTTCCTGATCTTCCTGTGCCTTCTGCCGGCCGCCGCCTTCCTCCTGGTCTTCCTCAGCTATCCGCTGGGCCTAGGGATCTGGCTCGCCTTCACCGATACGCGCATCGGCCGCACCGGCCAGTTCATCGGCTTCGAGAATTTCGTTTCGCTCTGGCATGACCGGGTCTTCATCACCACGGTCGGCAACACGCTGCTCTATACCGGCGCTGCGACGGTCGGCAAATTCGCGCTCGGCCTGTGGCTGGCTCTGCTGCTCAACAACCATCTGCCGTTCAAGTCGCTGCTGAGGGCGATCATCCTGATCCCCTGGATCGTGCCGACGGTGCTCTCGGCCATCGCCTTCTGGTGGATCTATGATCCGCAGTTCTCGATCATCTCCTATGTGCTGGTCGACGTGCTCGGCTGGCGCGACAGCTATATCGACTTCCTCGGCCAGCCCTGGCCGGCGCGCTGGTCGCTGATCGCCGCCAATATCTGGCGCGGCATCCCCTTCGTCGCGATCAGCCTGCTCGCCGGCCTGCAGACGATCTCGCCCTCGCTCTACGAGGCGGCGATGCTCGACGGGGCGAACGCCTGGCAGCGCTTCCGCCATGTCACGCTGCCGATGCTGATGCCGATCCTGGCGGTGGTGCTGACCTTCTCGGTCCTGTTCACCTTCACCGATTTCCAGCTCGTCTACGCCATCACCCGCGGCGGGCCGGTCAACGCCACCCATCTGATGGCGACGCTCGCCTTCCAGCGCGGCATTCCCGGCGGCCAGCTCGGCGAGGGCGCGGCGATCGCGGTCGCGATGATCCCCTTCCTCGTGCTGGCGACGCTGTTCAGCTATTTCGGCCTCGCCCGGCGCAAATGGCAGCAGGGGGAAGACAATGACTGATCAATCCCTCGGCTCACGCCCGCAACTCACCGACCAGGAGCGCGACGGCGTCATCGACTGGTCCTCCGGCCCGCGACGCTTCATCACGCTCTATCTGCCGCTGTCGCTCTTCCTCATCGTGCTGCTGTTTCCGTTCTACTGGATGGCGATCACGGCGATCAAACCGAACGGGGAACTGCTCGACTACAAGAACAACAACCCGTTCTGGGTGAAGTCGCCGACGCTGGAGAACATCCACAAGCTCCTGTTCCAGACCGACTACCCGCAGTGGCTGTGGACCACGATGATGGTGGCGGCGGTGGCGACGGCGCTGTCGCTGTTTTCCAGCGTGCTCGCGGCCTATGCGATCCAGCGGCTGAGGTTCAAGGGCTCGCAATATGTGGGGCTGGCGATCTACCTCGCCTATCTGGTGCCGCCCTCGATCCTGTTCATCCCGCTGGCGACGCTGATCTTCCAGTTCGGGCTGTTCGATTCTCCGCTCGCCCTGATCCTGACCTATCCGACCTTCCTGATCCCGTTCTGCACCTGGCTCCTGATCGGCTATTTCAAGTCGATCCCCTACGAGCTCGAGGAATGCGCAATGATCGACGGCGCGACGCGGCTGCAGACGCTGTGGCGGATCACCCTGCCGCTCGCCATGCCGGGGCTGATCTCCGCCGGCATCTTCGCCTTCACCCTGTCCTGGAACGAGTTCATCTATGCGCTCGCCTTCATCCAGTCCTCGGAGAAGAAGACGGTGCCGGTCGCGGTCCTGACCCAGCTCGTCGAGGGCGACGTCTATCACTGGGGCTCGCTGATGGCCGGCGCGCTGCTCGGCTCGATCCCCGTGGCGATCCTCTATTCCTTCTTCGTCGACTATTATGTTGCTTCGCTGACGGGCGCGGTGAAGGAGTGATCCGCACCCGCTTTCGTTCCTGAAGAGTGTCTGCCCGCATGACCGCTCGATCAATCTCCACCATCGCCTTCGTCGGGCTCGGCGCCATGGGCGCGCCGATGGCCGAAAACCTCGTCCGCAAGCAGTTCCGCGTCATCGGCTTCGACAGGCGGGAGGCCGCGCGCGAGGCGCTCGCCGCTGCCGGCGGCCATGCCGCCGCGAGCGCGAAGGAAGCCGCCGCCGGCGCCGATATGCTGCTGCTGATGGTCGTCAACGCGGCGCAGGCGCGCTCCGTGCTGTTCGAGGCCGGGGCGCTGGAAGCGCTCGAGCCGGACGCCACCGTCATCCTGATGGCGACCTGCCCGCCGGGCGAGGCCGAGGCGATCGGCGCCGAGGTGACGAAGACCGGCCGGCATTTCATCGACGCGCCGGTCTCCGGCGGCGTCAACGGCGCCCGCAACGCGACACTCACCATCATGGTCGGCGCGCCGGCCGCAAGCTTCGCGCGGGCGAAGCCGGTGCTCGACGCGCTCGGCGACAAGGTCTTCCATGTCGGCGAGAAGCCCGGACAGGGCGCGACGGTGAAGACCGTCAACCAGCTGCTCTGCGGCGTCCATATCGCGGTCGCGGCCGAGGCGCTGTCGCTCGCCGAAAAGGCCGGCATCGACGGCCGGCTGCTGTTCGAGATCATGGGCGGCTCGGCCGCCTCGTCCTGGATGCTGAGGGATCGCGGCCCGCGCATGCACGAACCGGATTCCGAGGTGGCGAGCGCCGTCGACATCTTCGTCAAGGACCTCGGCATCGTGCTCGATGCCGGGCGGGCGGCGAAGACGGCGCTGCCGCTGGCGGCGGCGGCGCATCAGATGTTCCTCGCCGCCTCCGGCCTCGGCCATGGCGGGCGCGACGATTCGCAGGTGGTCCGGGCCTACCGGGCGCTCAACGCCAAGCCTGCGAACGACGCCTGAGGCTCCCGCTCACCCGATCTGGGGCAGGAGCTTGTCGAGCGAAGCCTTGGCGTCGCCGTAGAACATCCGCGTGTTCTCCTTGTAGAAGAGCGGGTTCTCGATGCCGGAATAGCCGGTGCCCTGGCCGCGCTTGGAGACGAAGACCTGCTTGGCCTTCCAGACCTCGAGCACCGGCATGCCGGCGATCGGGGAGTTGGGATCCTCCTGCGCCGCCGGATTGACGATGTCGTTCGAGCCGATGACGATCGCGACATCCGTGTTCGGGAAGTCCTCGTTGATCTCGTCCATCTCGAGCACGATGTCGTAGGGCACCTTCGCCTCGGCGAGCAGTACGTTCATGTGCCCCGGCAGGCGCCCGGCGACCGGATGGATCGCGAAGCGCACCTCCTTGCCCGCCGCGCGCAGCTTGCGGGTCAGCTCGGACACCGACTGCTGCGCCTGCGCCACCGCCATGCCATAGCCCGGCACGATGATGACGCTGTCGGCCTCGTTCAGCGCCGCCGCGACGCCCTCGACGTCGATCGCGATCTGCTCGCCCTCGATCGCCTGGGCGGGGCCGGTGGTGTTGCCGAAGCCGCCGAGGATGACCGAGACGAAGGAGCGGTTCATCGCCTTGCACATGATATAGCTGAGGATCGCGCCGGACGACCCGACCAGCGCGCCGACGACGATCAGGAGGTCGTTGCCGAGCGTGAAGCCGATCGCGGCGGCCGCCCAGCCCGAATAACTGTTCAGCATCGAGACCACGACCGGCATGTCGGCACCGCCGATGCCCATGATCAAATGGTAGCCGATGAACAGGGCGAAGAGCGTCATCAGGATCAGCGCCCAGATGCCCGCCCCTTGCGCATAGAGGACGAGCAGCAAGAGCGAGAGCGCGGCGGCGCCCGCGTTCAGCATGTGGCCGCCGGGCAGCTTCTTCGCCTTGCCGTCGACCTTGCCGGCGAGCTTGCCGAAGGCGATGACCGAGCCGGTGAAGGTGACCGCGCCGATGAAGACGCCGAGGAAGACCTCGACCTTGAGGATCGAGATCTCGACCCCGCTCTTGTGCGCCAGCACGCCGGCGAAGCCCGTCAGCGCCTCGCGCGCGGCCGGATCGAGCGCCTGCACGGCGCCAAGCTCCAGATGCGCGTTGAAGCCGATCAGCACGGCGGCGAGGCCGACGAAGGAATGCAGCGCCGCGACGAGCTGCGGCATCTCCGTCATCTGCACCTTCATCGCCACCTGCCAGCCGATAGCGGCCGCGATGGCGAACATGACGAGGACGAGCCAGAGCTTGCCCGAGCCCGGCCCGAAGACCGTGGCGAAGACGGCGAGCGCCATGCCGACGATGCCGTACCAGACCGCGCGCTTGGCGCTTTCCTGGTTCGAGAGGCCGCCGAGCGAGAGGATGAACAGGATGGCGGCGGAGATATAGGCCGCTGAAACGATGCCGATGCTCACGTCGGGGCCCTCACGACTTCTGGAACATGGCGAGCATCCGGCGCGTGACCAGGAAGCCGCCGACGATGTTGATCGACGCGATCAGGACCGAGATCATCGCCAGGAAGGTGACGAGCCAGCCGGACGATCCGATCTGCAGCAGCGCCCCCAGCACGATGATGCCGGAGATCGCGTTGGTGACGGCCATCAGCGGCGTGTGCAGCGAGTGCGACACGTTCCAGATCACCTGGAAGCCGACGAAGCAGGCCAGCGCGAAGACGATGAAATGGCTCATGAAGCTTGCCGGCGCATAGGCGCCGACGATCAGCATCAGGACCGTGCCGATGCCGAGCAGCAGGAGCTGCGAGCGCGTCTGCGCCCTGAAGGCGGCCGCCTCCTGCGCCCGCTTCTCCGCCGGGGTCGGTTCCTTCGCCTTTTCCTTCGGCTTCTGCGCCGCGATCGCGGCGACCTTCGGCGGCGGCGGCGGGAAGGTGATCGCGCCCTCATAGGTCACCGTCGCGCCGCGGATGACGTCGTCCTCCATGTTGTGGACGGGCTTGCCGTCCTTGCCCGGCGTCAGATCCGTCATCATGTGGCGGATGTTGGTGGCGTAGAGCGTCGAGGACTGGGCCGCCATCCGGCTCGGGAAGTCGGTATAACCGACGATGATCACCCCGTTCGCCGTGACGACCTTCTGGTCGGCCTTGGTCAGCTCGCAATTGCCGCCGCGCTCGGCGGCGAGGTCGACGATGACCGAGCCCGGCTTCATCGCCTCGACCATGTCCTTGGTCCACAGCACGGGCGCGTCGCGGCCGGGGATCAGCGCGGTGGTGATGACGATGTCCATTTCGGGAGCGAGCTCCCGGAACTTCTTGAGCTGCGCCTCCCTGAACTCGGGGCTCGACGGGGCGGCATAGCCGCCGGTCGCGGCGCCGTCCTGCTGCTGGCCCTTGAAATCGAGGAAGACGAACTGCGCCCCCATCGACTCGATCTGCTCGGAGACCTCGGGGCGCACGTCGAAGGCATAGGTCACGGCGCCGAGCGAGGTCGCGGTGCCGATCGCGGCAAGCCCCGCGACGCCGGCGCCCACCACCAGAACCTTGGCCGGCGGCACCTTGCCGGCGGCCGTGATCTGGCCGGTGAAGAAGCGGCCGAAATTGTTGCCGGCCTCGATCACGGCGCGATAGCCGGCGATATTGGCCATCGAGGACAGCGCGTCCATCTTCTGGGCGCGCGAGATGCGCGGCACCATGTCCATGGCGATGACGGCGGCGCCCTTGTCCTTGCAGAGTTCGAGCAACTCCTTGTTCTGACCCGGGTAGAAGAACGAGATCAGCGTCTTGCCGGCCTTCAGGCGCTCGGCTTCCGCCGTCTCGGGCGGGCGCACCTTGGCGATCACATCGGCCTCGTCCCAGAGCGCGGCCGCCGTCGCGACCACGGTGACGCCCGCCGCGCGATAGGCCTCGTCCGTGAAGCCGGCCGCCACGCCCGCACCCGTCTCGACGAGGCAGTCATAGCCGAGTTTCTGGAGCTGCAACGCGCTCTCCGGCGTCATCGCCACGCGCGCCTCGCCGGCAAAGACTTCCCTGGGTGATCCGATCTTCACGCGCGTTCTCCCTCGACCCCGACGAATGCGCCGGCCGCCTGGAGCGATCCGCCAGCCCGCGCGCTTCGCACATGCCTCATGACCCGCGATTGAGCAAGCCGTCCCGGCCGCCAACCTCAGGCTGCGAGCGAGAATTGCGTGTCCAGCTTGCGCAGCGCGGTGCTCAGTTCCGGTTCGTCGACGATGTCGGCGGCATCCGCCAGCTTGAACCAATGCAGCTCGCGCTGGTGCTGCTCGGCCCAGCTGTCGAGCTGCTGCTCCACCTCGAGCAGATAGAGCTTCACCTCGCACAGGGTGAAATGGTCGTCCATCCGCTTCCAATAGGTGTAGCGCCCGGCCGGCTTCTCGCTGACGCGACCGATGACGCCGGCCTCCTCATAGGCTTCGCGCGCAGCGGCGGCGCTGTCCTTGAGGCCCTTCATCGGCCAGCCCTTGGGCACGATCCAGCGGCGCGTCGTGCGCGAGGTCACGAGCAGGATCTCGGTCGATCCGTCGGCGGCGCGGCGGATCGGCATGGCGGCGATCTGCGACCGCTTCTCCCCCGGTTTCCGCTTGGCCTTCTTCATCGACGCTGGAAGCCTCCCGCATGGCAGCCCGTTCGCCCGGCCGCGAATCATGCATCGGCGCCGGAAAGAACGAATATTGCACTGCTTCGGGAAAATGGAAGGGGCGTTCCGCGAGACGCGGGCGTCAGAGCTTGTTGCCGTCCTTGTCGAACTGCTTGAGATAGGCGGTCAGGTCCTTGATCTCCTTCTCGCTCTTGATGCCGGCGAAGATCATCTTGGTGCCCGGTATCTTGGCCTTGGGGTCCTTGATGTAGTCGGCGAAGGTCGCCTCGTCCCAGGTCAGGCCGGAATTCTTGTTGGCGTTCGAATAGCTGTAGCCGGCGACCGCGCCGGAATGGCGGCCCATCAGCCCGTTGAGCTCGGGCCCGACGAGGTTGCGCGCATTCGCGCCGACCTGGTGGCAGGGCCGGCATTTGGCGAAGGCGCGCTCGCCCGCGGCGGCATCCTGCGCCGCGGCGGGCTGGGAGAGGAAGGGAAGCAGGAGGATGAGGCTCAAGGATACGGCTCGCATGGTCATGCCTTTCGACTTGGAGGCATTCCAGTCTAGCGCCGAAGCACGGCGAAGGCATGAGCCATTTCGCCGCGCGGGCCGGAGCATCGGACCGAAAAATGGAATCCACCTTTCGGAGAAACCCGATGCCGAAACGACACCTCAGAGTTCGCCGATCCACTCCGCCACGGTGGCGGTGAAGGCGTCCGGCCGGGAGACCGGGAAGAGATGCCCCCCGCTTTCCATGATCGCCTTGCGGCAGCCCGGCAGCGCCGCGGCGAGCGCTTCCTGATGGTAGACCGGCACGACCATGTCGTCGCGCGCGCCCAGGACCAGGACCGGCATCACCAGCGCGTCGATATCGTCCGAGCCGTCGAAGGCGAGCAGCGCGTCGAGGCGCTCGCGCGCCACCGCGCTCGCCTGTTCGGTCATCGGAGCCGCCTCGAGCGCGGCGTCGTAGATGTGCCAGTTCGCCTCGATCCAGCGCGGCTGGTAGCCGTTGAGCACGGAGATCGCGGCATAAGCCTGAGGGTCGGCCGCGAGGATCGCGCGCCGCGCGCCGAAGAGCGCGCCCAGATAGCGGCCGGGCTTCAGCCAGCTCGCGCTCAGGATCAGGCCGTCGAGCCGGCCGGGCGCGCATTTGGCGATCGCCTGCGCGATGCAGCCGCCGGTCGAGTGGCCGAGCACCACGGCCCGCGCGACGCCCGCGGCGTCGAGGACGGCAAGGCAGTCCTGCGCCAGGAGGTCGATCGAGCACGGCGTCTCGCCGCGCGTGCTGGCGCCGATGCCGCGCTGGTCGAAGCGGATGACCTGGAAGGAGCGCGAGAGCGTCGCGGCGATCTCGCTCCAGAAGGCGGCGCTGCCGCTCAGGCCGCTGACGAGCAGGAGCGGCTGGCCGTGGCCCTGCCTGAAGGCATGGAGCGTCACGCCGTCCGGCGTTTCGATCGTGAAGTCGGTGATCCCCGTGGTTGCCGTCATACGTCACCTCGCGGATGGAGATGTCGGATGTCGCGCCGCCGGCGCCTGGTCTCGCACATGCCCCATACTCCCTGTCTCGTTGGGTCGCCCGCCCCGATCACCCGGCCTTGATCCGGCCGGTGGGATCGTTTGATGACAGGATGGCGCATCGCAGCCGCCCCCGCCATGGTCTGCGCGGAGGGGGAGCAATGTTCCACACGCAAACTGAATAGACCAAAGACTAATTGGTCCGCGTCTGGCGCATGTCTCTGGGTGACGCTACGGCCTGTGCAGCCTCACATATGCGCGGTTGCGCGGTCAAGATCGGGTCGCTTCCTCAATCCTCCCGCGCCGGCCGGATCCGCGGCAGGGCGCTGCGCAGCAGGGGCGGCAGCTCCTCGGGGCGGCCGGCGAAGGCTGACAGGAACGTCGCGCGCATCCGCCCGGTCCAGAACTGGTTGATATGGTCGGCGACCGCGGCTGCGGCCTCCGCCTCCGGATAGGGCTTGAAGAAATCGGCGATCTGGCCCGCCATGCGCCCGAGCTTGGCGACCATCTCCGCGTGCCCCTCCTGATCGGCGCCGTTCGCCGGTGCTGTCGTCTGCGTCATCGGCTGATGCTCTCGGGCTCGGGCGCCAGCGCCCCGGTGAAGACGATGCAGCCGTCGTGGCGCGCCACCGCCGCCAGCGTCAGGCGAAGATGCCGCGCCCGCTCGATCGCGAGCGAGGTCGGCGCCGAGATCGCGACCAGCGTGCCGGCGCCGAAGATCGCGGCCTTCTCGACCATCTCGAAGGAGGCGCGGCTGGTGACGAGCAGGAAGCCGTCGCCCGCCTCCGCCCCGGCCCGCATGCGGGCCCCGATCAGCTTGTCGAGCGCGTTATGGCGCCCGACATCCTCGCGCACCGTGAGGATCGTGCCCCTCATGTCGCACCAGGCGGCGGCGTGGACGGCGCGGGTGAGCCGGTTCAGCGGCTGGTGCCGGCCAAGCCCGGCGAGCGCGGCTTCGATGGCCGAAGGCGTGACCGCCCGCACCGCGCGCGTCGCCGCCTCGGCCATCGGGATTTCCGCGACGGTCTCGACGCCGCAGAGCCCGCAGGAGGTGCGCCCCGACAGGTTGCGCCGCCGCGCCAGATGCGCGCGGAAGCGGCCGGGCGCCAGATCGACCGTGACGACGACGCCTTCCGCCTGCGGCGCGACGGCGATGGCGCGGATCTCGTCGGCGCCCCGCACGATGCCCTCGGTCAGGCTGAAGCCGGTGACGAAATCCTCCAGGTCCGAGGGGCTCGCCATCATCACCGCATAGGGCATGTTGCCGTAGACGATGTTGACCGGCGTCTCGACCGCGATCTCGACAGCCTGCGCCGGCTCGGGCCCGGCGCCGAAGCGAACCGTCGCGGCCGTGACGGAAGCCGAGGCCGGTGGATCACTCCGCGGCATCGGGCAGGCGCTCCGCGATCCGGCGCAGGGTGGCGTCCTCCTCGGAATTCTTCTCCTGCCAGGCGGAATAATGGTTGGTGCGCCTGACCTCGACCGCGGTCACCTTGTATTCCGGGCAGTTCGTCGCCCAGTCGGAATAATCGGTGGTGATCACGTTGGCGCCGGTCCTGGCGTGGTGGAAGGTGGTGTAGACCACGCCCGGCTGCATCCGCTCCGAGACCTCGGCCCTGAGCGCGATCTCGCCCGAGCGGCTCGTCAGCGCGACGAGATCGCCGTCGCGGATGCCGCGGTTCTCGGCATCGAAGGGGTGGATCTCCAGCACGTCCTCGTCGTGCCAGGCGACGTTCTCGGTGCGCCGCGTCTGCGCCCCGACATTGTACTGCGAGAGGATGCGGCCGGTGGTGAGCAGCAGCGGGAAGCGCGGGCCTGTGCGCTCGTCGGTGGGCACGTATTCGGTGAGCATGAACTGGCCCTTGCCGCGCACGAAGCGCTCGACATGCATCAGCGGCGTGCCTTCCGGCGCCTTGTCGTTGCACGGCCATTGCACCGAGCCGAGCCTGTCGAGCTTGTCGTAGCTGACGCCGGCGAAGCTCGGCGTCAGCCGCGCGATCTCGTCCATGATCTCGCCGGGATGGCCATAGGCCATCGGATAGCCCAGCGCCCGCGAGAGGTCGATCGTGACCTGCCATTCCTCCTTGCCGGAGAGCGGCGCCATCACCTTGCGCACGCGGTTGATGCGCCGCTCGGAATTGGTGAAGGTGCCGTCCTTCTCCAGGAAGGAGGCGCCCGGCAGGAAGACATGGGCGTATTTCGCCGTCTCGTTCAGGAAGATGTCCTGAATGACGACGCATTCCATCGCGGCCAGCCCGGCCGTGACGTGCTGGGTGTTGGGGTCGGACTGGGCGATGTCCTCGCCCTGGACATAGAGCCCCTTGAACGTGCCATCGACCGCCTCGTCGAGCATGTTGTTGATGCGCAGGCCCTGCTCGGGATCGAGCGCCACGCCCCACAGCGTCTCGAAGACCTGCCGCGTCGCGTCGTCGGAGACGTGGCGATAGCCTGAGAGCTCATGCGGGAAGGAGCCCATGTCGCAGGAGCCCTGCACGTTGTTCTGCCCGCGCAGCGGATTGATGCCGGTGCCGTCGCGCCCGATATTGCCGGTCGCCATGGCGAGGTTCGCCATCGCCATCACCGCGGTCGAGCCCTGGCTGTGCTCGGTGACGCCGAGCCCGTAATAGATCGCGGCCTTCCCGCCGGTGGCGTAGAGCCGCGCCGCGGCGCGCACATCCGCCGCCGGCACGCCGGTATGGCGCTCGCTTTCCTCCGGCGCGTTCTCCTCGCGGGCGACGAAGCGCGCCCATTGCTCGAAGCCGTCGAGGTCGCAGCGTTCCCGGACATAGGCCTCGTCGACGAGCCCCTCGGTGACGACGACATGGCCGAGCGCGTTGATGAGCGCGACATTGGTGCCGGGCTTGAGCTGCAGATGGTAATCGGCCGCGACATGGGGCGACTTCACCATGTCGATCCGGCGCGGATCGGCGACGATCAGCCTCGCGCCCTCGCGGATGCGCTTCTTCATCCGCGAGCCGAAGACCGGGTGGCCGTCGGTCGGGTTGGCGCCGATGATCAGGATGATTTCGGCCTTGGCGACCGACCTGAAGTCCTGCGTGCCGGCGGAAGTGCCGAGCGTGGTCTTGAGGCCATAGCCGGTCGGCGAATGGCAGACGCGGGCGCAGGTATCGACATTGTTGTTGCGGAAGGCGGCGCGCACCAGCTTCTGCACGAGGAAGACCTCCTCGTTGGTGCAGCGCGAGGAGGTGACGGCGCCGACCGATTCGCGGCCGTATTTGGCCTGGATGCGCTTGAACTCGGAAGCCGCCTTGCCGATCGCCTCCTCCCAGGAGACCTCGCGCCAGGGATCGGTGATCTTGTCGCGGACCATCGGCCTGGTGATGCGATCCTTGTGGGTGGCGTAGCCCCAGGCGAAGCGGCCCTTGACGCAGCTATGGCCCTCGTTCGCCTGGCCCGCCTTGTAGGGCACCATGCGGATGACGCGCTCGCCCTGCATCTCGGCCTTGAACGAGCAGCCGACGCCGCAATAGGCGCAGGTCGTGATCACCGAATGCTCGGGCTGGCCCTGCGCGATCACCGTGTTCTCGATCAGCGTCGCGGTCGGGCAGGCCTGGACGCAGGCGCCGCAGGAGACGCATTCCGAGCCGAGGAAATCGCTCGCCCCCGCCGCGACGCGGGATTCGAAGCCTCTGCCCACGATCGTCAGCGCGAAGGTCCCCTGCACCTCCTCGCAGGCACGCACGCAGCGATTGCAGACGATGCATTTCGACGGGTCGTAGGTGAAATAGGGGTTCGAGGTGTCCTTCGGCAGCCAGTTCTGGTTGGCGAGCCCGTCTGCGCCCTTGGCGAAGACATGGTTCTCGCCCTCATGTCCGTAGCGGACCTCGCGCAGGCCCACCACGCCGGCCATGTCCTGCAACTCGCAATCGCCGTTGGCGGCGCAGGTCAGGCAGTCGAGCGGGTGGTCGGAGATGTAGAGCTCCATCACCCCCTTGCGCAGCGAGGCGAGATTGTCCGACTGGGTGTGCACGATCATGCCGTCCTCGGCCGGTGTCGTGCAGGAAGCGGGCGTGCCGCGCCTGCCCTCGATCTCGACGAGGCAGAGCCGGCAGGAACCGAAGGCTTCGAGCGAATCGGTGGCGCAGAGTTTCGGGATCTGCGTGCCCATGCTCACCGCCGCCGCCATCACCGAGGTTCCGGCGGGAACGGTGACGCTCCGGCCGTCGATGGTCAGCGTCACAGTCTTCTCGCAAACGCGGATCGGCGTGCCGTAGTCGATTTCCTTGATCAGGCTCATCCTGGCCTCCTCACTCGGCCGCCAGCGCAATTTTTTGCAGTGGACTGGGAGGACGGTCGAAATCCTCGGGAAAATGGTTGAGCGCGCTCATCACCGGCAGCGGCGTCAGCCCGCCGAGCGCGCACAGCGAGGCGTCGCTCATCAGCTTCGAGAGATCGCGCAGCACGGCAAGGTTCTGCGGGCGGTCCCGGCCCGCGATGATCTTGTCCATCACCTCGACGCCGCGCACCGCGCCGATGCGGCAGGGCGTGCATTTGCCGCAGCTTTCCTTGGCGCAGAAGGCAAGCGCGAAGCGCGCCTGCCTCGCCATGTCGACCGTGTCGTCGAAGACGACGATGCCGCCATGGCCGAGCATGGCCTGTATCGCGATGAGCGCCTCGTAATCCATCGGCACGTCGAGCTGGCCTGCGCCGAGATAGGCCCCGAGCGGCCCGCCGACCTGCACGGCCCGGATCGGCCGCCCGGACAGCGTGCCGCCGCCCAGATCCTCGACGATCTCGCGGAGCGTGACGCCGAAGGCGAGCTCGATCAGCCCGCCGCGCCTGACGTTGCCGGCGAGCTGCACCGGCAGCGTGCCGCGCGAGCGGCCCGAGCCGTAATCGGCGTAAGCCTGCGCTCCATGGTCGAGGATCCACGGCACGGCGGCGAAGGAGAGCACGTTGTTGACGATGGTCGGCTTGCCGAACAGCCCCTGCAGCGCCGGCAGCGGCGGCTTGGCGCGGACGACGCCGCGCCTGCCTTCCAGGCTTTCCAGGAGCGAGGTCTCCTCGCCGCAGATATAGGCGCCGGCCCCGAGCCTGACCTCGAGATGGAAGGGGCGACCGGACCCCGTCACCGAGGCGCCGATCAGCCCGGCCGCCTCGGCCCTTTCGATGGCGCGCAGAAGCGTGCGATGGGCATGCGGATATTCGGAGCGCAGATAGATGTAGCCGCGCGTCGCGCCGACGGCGAGCGCCGCGATCGCCATGCCTTCGATCACGAGATAGGGATCGCCCTCCAGCAGCATGCGGTCGGCGAAGGTGCCGCTGTCGCCCTCGTCGGCGTTGCAGACGATGTATTTCTGCTCCGCTTGCGCGTCGTGCACCGTCTGCCATTTGATCCCGGTCGGAAAGCCCGCCCCGCCGCGCCCGCGCAGGCCGGAGGCCTTCACCGCCGCGACGATCGCGCCGCCGCTCAGCCCGAGCGCCTTCTCCAGCCCCCTGAAGCCGCCATGGGCGCGGTAATCGGCGATCGAGAGCGGATCGGTGACGCCGACACGCTCGAAAGTCAGCCGCTGCTGGCGCTTCATCCAGTCGAGATCTTCGGTCAGGCCGAGGCGAAGCGCGTGGGCGCCGCCGGCCATGAAGCCGGCCTCGAACAGCGAGGCGACGTCCCGCGCCGCAACCGGCCCGTAGGCGATGCGCCCTTGCGCCGTCTCGACCTCGACCAGCGGCTCCAGCCAGAGCATGCCGCGCGAGCCGTTGCGGACGAGCGTGACGGCGGCCCCGCGCGCCGCCGCCTCACGGGCGATGGCCTCGGCCACCGCTTCGGCGCCGACCGAGAGCGCGGCGGCGTCGATGGGAACGAAGATGCGAACCGGGGCGGCGTTCATGGATCACGCCCTTCCCTGCTGCCGGCAAAGCCCGGCGATGCGGGCCGCGTCGACGCGCCCGATCAACGCGTCTCCGACCAGCGCCGAGGGCCCGAGCGCGCAGTTGCCGAGACAATACACCGTTTCGACGACGGCGTCGCCGTGGCCATCGACCGCGATGCCGTGGTCCCGCGCCAGCGCCTCGACCACGCTTTCGCAGCCCAGCGCCTGGCAGGCTTCCGCCCGGCACAGCTTGACGACCCGGCCCGCCGGCGGGGCGCTCCTGAAATCGTGATAGAAGGAGATCGTGCCGTGGACCTCGGCGCGGGAGAGGTTCAGCGCCTCGGCGATCAGCGGCACGGCCTGCGGGTCGACATAGCCGAAAGCGTCCTGAAGCGCGTGCAGCATCGGCAGCGTCGCGCCTTCCAGATGCGTGAGCCCCGCGACGATCGAACGCGCGTGCTCCTCGTTCCAGGCGGAATATCCAGCCATCGCTCCTCCCCGACCCGGTTCGCCGGGTGCATGCTGCGAGCAGAAGACGGCAAGATTGGAACGAATTCAAATCGTTTGTGCCGACGGCCTCGGGCGCGCAGGATTGCAATCGCGCCAGGACGTCTTTGCGCCGGCGGCAACGCCGTGGCGATTGTAGCCTCGCGAGCGGGCTCCTAACTGCGTGAAGCCGGGATGGCCGGCAGGCAACAGGCCGCGAGCGCGGCTTTCGGGACGATCATGGCGCAGGAACTGGAATTCGGGCTCGACACCTTCGGCGACGTCACCAACGGGGCTGACGGCAAGTCGCTGCCGCATGCGCAGGTGATCCGCAACCTCGTCGCGGAAGCGGAGCTGGCCGACAGCCTCGGCATCGATTTCATCGGCGTCGGCGAGCATCACCGGGCCGATTTCGCCGTCTCCGCGCCGGAGGTGGTGCTGGCGGCGATGGCCGCGCGCACGCAGCGGATCAGGCTCGGCTCCTCCGTCACCGTGCTGAGCTCGGACGATCCGATCCGCGTCTTCCAGCGCTTTGCGACGGTGGACGCGCTCTCGAACGGGCGCGCCGAGGTGATTCTGGGGCGCGGCTCCTTCACCGAATCCTTCCCGCTCTTCGGCTTCGACCTGCGCGATTACGAAAAGCTGTTCGAGGAGAAGCTCGATCTCTTCGCCGCGCTGCTGCCGCAGGACAAGGTGAGCTGGCAGGGCTCGATCCGCCCGGCGCTCAAGGACCAGCGCGTCTATCCGCCGCTGGAGCGCGCCCCGCTCAAGACCTGGATCGGCGTCGGCGGCAGCCCGGAATCGGTCGTCCGCGCGGTGCGCCACGACCTGCCGCTGATGCTCGCCGTCATCGGCGGCGATCCGCTGCGCTTCAAGCCCTTCGTCGATCTCTACCGCCGCGCCTATGCGCAGACGGCCAAGGCGCCGAAGCCGGTCGGCGTGCATTCGCCGGGCTATGTCGCGGCGAGCGACGATCGGGCGAAGGAGGAGTTCTTCGCGCCCTACAAGCAGATGCGCGACCGCATCGGCGCCGAGCGCGGCTGGCCGCCGATGGGCCGCGACGAGTTCGAGCACGAGGTCGCGCATGGCTCGCTCTATCTCGGCTCGCCCGAGACGGTGGCGCGCAAGATCGCCGCGACGGTGAAGGGGCTCGGCGTCTCGCGCTTCCAGCTCAAATACAGCGCCGGCCCGCTGGCGCATGAGCGGATGCTGGAATGCATCAGGCTCTATGGCGAGACGGTGATCCCGCTGGTGCGGGAGATGCTGGGCGCTGTCGATCCTTGATTGCGGCGACTTCGATCGCCACGACTGTCATTCCGGGGCGCGCCTAAAGGCGCGAACCCGGAATGACAAGGGGAGTGCCGGCTGGGAACGACCCGACAATTGGCCACATCGCTCAGGCCTCAACGCAGCGACGCCCCGCCATCCCGGCGAAGCGCAGCTTGTGCTTGCGGGATGCGCGCGAAGGCGGAATGCTGGGGCGTCAGGGAGGAAGGCGCTCATGAGCAGCGACAAGGCCGGCGGCGCGCCGGCAGCGGCCCGGCCCTTGCGGTTCCACGTCCCCGAGCCGGCTTCCCGCCCGGGCGAGAAGCCGGATTTCTCCGATGTCGTGATCCCGAAGGCGGGCTCCGTCGCCCGCCCCCCGGTCGATGTCGAGCCGAGGGACATCCGCGACCTCGCCTATTCGATCATCCGCGTGCTGAACCGCGAGGGCGAGGCGGTCGGCCCCTGGGTGCCGGATCTCTCGCATGAGGCGCTGATCCGGGGCCTGCGCCACATGATGACGCTGCGCGCCTTCGACCAGCGCATGCAGATGGCGCAGCGCCAGGGCAAGACCTCCTTCTACATGCAGCACACCGGCGAGGAGGCGGTGGCTTGCGCCTTCCGCATCGCGCTGGAACCCGGCGACATGAATTTCCCGACCTACCGCCAGGCGGGGCTGCTGATCGCGCACGACTACCCGCTCGTCGACATGATGTGCCAGATCTATTCGAACGCGCGCGACCCGCTGCGTGGCCGGCAATTGCCGATCATGTATTCCTCGAAGGAGCACGGCTTCTTCTCGATCTCGGGGAATCTCGCGACGCAGTTCGTCCAGGCGGTCGGCTGGGCGATGGCCTCGGCGATCCGGGGCGACACCCGCATCGCCGCCGCCTGGATCGGCGACGGCTCGACGGCGGAATCGGATTTCCACGCCGCGCTGGTCTTCGCCTCGACCTACAAGGCGCCGGTCGTCCTCAACGTCGTCAACAACCAGTGGGCGATCTCGACCTTCCAGGGCATCGCGCGCGGCGGCTCGGGCACCTTCGCGGCCAGGGGGCTGGGCTTCGGCATCCCGGCCCTGCGGGTCGACGGCAACGATTACCTCGCCGTCTATGCGGTCGGGCAATGGGCGGTGGAGCGGGCGCGCCGCAATCTCGGTCCCACGCTCGTCGAATACGTCACCTACCGCGCCGGCGCCCATTCCACCTCCGACGACCCTTCCGCCTACCGCCCCAGCCACGAATCCGACGACTGGCCGCTGGGCGATCCGATCGTGCGGCTGAAGCAGCATCTGATCGCGGTCGGCGCCTGGTCGCAGCAGCGCCACAAGCAGGCCGAGGCCGAGATCCTCGCGACCGTCATCGCAGCGCAGAAGGAGGCGGAGCGCTTCGGCACGCTGCATTCCGGCGGCAAGCCCTCGGCGCGCGACATCTTCGAGGACGTCTATGCGGAATTGCCGCCGCATCTGCGCCGCCAGCGCCAGCAGATCGGAGTGTGACGCGATGGCCCGCATGACGATGATCGAGGCGATCCGCTCCGCCATGGACGTCGCCATGGGCCGCGACGAGACCGTCGTCGTCTATGGCGAGGATGTCGGCTTCTTCGGCGGCGTCTTCCGCTGCACCCACGGGCTCCAGCAGAAATACGGCGTCTCGCGCTGCTTCGACGCGCCGATCAGCGAATCCGGCATCGTCGGCACCGCCATCGGCATGGCCGCCTATGGGCTGAAACCCTGCATCGAGATCCAGTTCGCCGACTATGTCTATCCGGCCTACGACCAGATCGTCTCCGAAGCCGCGCGGCTGCGCTACCGCTCGGCCGGCGATTTCACCTGCCCGCTGGTGATCCGCATGCCGACCGGCGGCGGCATCTTCGGCGGCCAGACCCACAGCCAGAGCCCGGAGGCGCTGTTCACCCATGTCGCGGGGCTGAAGACCGTCGTGCCCTCCAACCCCTACGACGCCAAGGGCCTGCTGATCGCGGCGATCGAGGACCCGGACCCGGTGATCTTCCTCGAGCCGAAGCGGCTCTACAACGGCCCCTTCGACGGCCATCACGAGCGGCCGGTCACGGCCTGGCCGAAGCATCCGCTCTCCGAGGTGCCCGACGGCCATTACACCGTGCCGCTGGGCAAGGCCGCGACGCGGCGCGAGGGTCAAGCCGTCACCATCCTCGCCTACGGCACCATGGTCCATGTCGCGCTGGCGGCGGCGGAGGACACCGGCATCGACGCCGAGGTGATCGACCTGCGCACGCTCGTCCCGCTCGACCTCGACGCCATCGTCGCCTCGGTCGAGAAGACCGGCCGCTGCATCGTCCTGCACGAGGCGACGCTGACCTCGGGTTTCGGCGGGGAATTGGCCGCGCTGGTGCAGGAGCATTGCTTCTACCATCTGGAGGCGCCGGTGATGCGCGTCACCGGCTGGGACACGCCCTATCCGCATGCGCAGGAATGGGACTATTTCCCCGGCCCCGCCCGCCTCGGGCAGGCGCTGCGCGAGATCGTGGAGGCGCGCTGATGGCCGAGCGCATCATCAAGCTGCCCGATGTCGGCGAGGGCATCGCCGAGGCGGAGCTGGTCGAATGGCACGTCAAGCCCGGCGACATCGTCCGCGAGGACGACCCGCTCGCCGCCGTGATGACCGACAAGGCGACGGTCGAGATCCCCTCCCCGGCCGAGGGCGAGGTGACCTGGCTCGGTGCCGAAATCGGCGACAAGGTCGCGATCGGCTCGGCCCTGGTGAAGCTTGAGGTCGCGGGCGCCGCCGCGGCCGAAGAGCCCGCCCCGGACACGCCGGTCGCGAAGCCGGCGCCCGCCGCGCCGGCCGTCGCCGCCCGGCCGGAGGTGCCACGCGCGCCGGCGCAGAAGCCGCTCGCCTCGCCGGCCGTGCGCCTGAAGGCGCGCGAGGCAGGCATCGACCTCAGGCAGGTCCGGGGCTCAGGCCCCGCCGGCCGGATCGGCCATGCCGACCTCGACGCCTTCCTGCTGCGCGGGCCGCAAGCCACTGAGGGACCCGGCCTCGTCGAGAAGACCGGCGTCACCGAGGTCAAGGTCGTCGGCCTGCGCCGGCGCATCGCCGAGAAGATGGCGCTGTCGAAGGCGCGCATCCCCCACATCACCATCGTCGAGGAGATCGACGTCTCGGCGCTGGAGGATCTGCGCGCCGCCCTCAACAAGAAGCCGGCGCCGGAGCGGCCGAAGCTGACGCTCCTGCCCTTCCTGATGCGCGCCATGGTCAAGGCGCTCGCTGAGCAGCCGGGCCTGAACGCGCTCTATGACGACGAGGCCGGCATCATCCGCCAGCACGCCGCGATCAACATCGGCATCGCGACGCAGACCCCCTCCGGCCTCGTCGTGCCGGTGGTGAAGCATGCCGAGGCGCGCGATCTCAGGGCCTGCGCCATCGAGCTTTCCCGCCTCGCCGGGCGCGCCCGCGACGGCAGCGCGACGCGCGACGAACTGACCGGCTCGACCATCACCATCACCTCGCTCGGCGCGCTCGGCGGCATCGCCACGACGCCGGTGATCAACCATCCGGAGGTCGCCATCGTCGGCGTCAACCGGATCGTTGTGCGCCCGGTCTGGGACGGCGCCGGCTTCGTGCCGCGCAAGATGATGAACCTCTCCTCCAGCTTCGACCACCGCGTCGTCGACGGCTGGGACGCGGCCGTCTTCGTGCAGCGGCTGAAGGAGCTGCTGGAGACCCCGGCCACGCTCTTCGTCGACATCTGAGGCGCGCCATGACGGACATCACCTGCAAGCTCCTCGTCATCGGCGCCGGCCCCGGCGGCTATGTCTGCGCCATCCGCGCCGGAAGGCTCGGCCTCGACACCGTCATCGTCGAGAGCGCGCGGCTCGGCGGAAGCTGCCTCAATCTCGGCTGCATCCCCTCCAAGGCGCTGATCCATGTCGCCGAGGAGTTCGAGAAGGCGACCGCGGCCGCCGCCGGCAGGACGCCCTTCGGCCTGACGCTCGCCCAGCCGAAGCTCGACCTGAAGCAGGCGGTGGCCTGGAAGGACGGCATCGTCCAGCGCCTCGGCAACGGCGTCGCCGGGCTCCTGCGCAAGGCCGGGGTCAAGATCCTGCATGGCCATGCCCGCTTCCGCGACGGCAAGACGGTCGTCGTCGAGACCGAGACCGGGCCGAAGACGGTTCATGCCGAGGCGATCGTCATCGCCACCGGCTCCGCCCCGGTCGAATTGCCCGCCCTGCCCTTCGGCGGCAACGTCATCTCGTCGACCGGCGCGCTCGCGCTCGGCGAGGTGCCGAAGCGCCTCGTCGTGGTCGGCGGCGGCTATATCGGGCTCGAGCTCGGCACCGCCTTCGCCAAGCTCGGGGCCAGGGTCACCGTGGTGGAGGCGCAGGAACGCATCCTGCCGCTCTACGACGGCGAGCTCACCGCCCCGGTCGCCAAGCGCCTGACCGCGCTCGGCGTCGAGGTCCTGACCGTGGCGAAGGCGCTCGGCCCGACCGCCAAGGGCGAGGGCCTGCGCATCGAGACGGCCGACGGCAGGGAGCTCGGCCTGCCGGCCGACCGCATCCTCGTCACCGTCGGCCGCCGGCCCGTCACCGGGGATCTCGGCCTGGAAAACCTCGTGCTCGACAGGGACGGCCACTTCATCCGCATCAACGAGCGCTGCGAGACCGCGATGCGCGGCATCTACGCCATCGGCGACGTCACCGGCGAGCCGATGCTGGCGCACCGCGCCATGGCACAGGGCGAGATGGTGGCCGAGATCGTCTCCGGCCTGCCGCGCGCCTGGGACAAGCGTGCGATCCCGGCCATCTGCTTCACCGATCCGGAGATCGTCTCGGCCGGCCTCTCGCCTGCGGAAGCCCGCCGCGCCGGCCACGAGGTCAGGATCGGCCAGTTTCCCTTCGCCGCCAACGGCCGCGCCATGACCCGCGACGGTGAGCCCGGCTTCGTGCGCGTCGTGGCGCAGGCCGGCAGCGATCTCGTGCTCGGCGTCCAGGCGGTGGGGCAAGGCGTCTCAGAGCTTTCGGCCGCCTTCGGGCTCGCCATCGAGATGGGCGCGACCTTGCAGGACATCGCCGGCACGATCCATGCCCATCCGACGCTGGGCGAGGCCTTCCCGGAAGCCGCGATGAAGGCATTGGGGCACGCGCTGCATATCTGAAGGCGCTTGCCAGCGACCGATCCGCGCAGGCCGCCGGTCGGAAGGGGTCATGATCTTGACGTTACCGGTATCGACCGTGATCTGAGGGGCGGCGCCGATCGCAAGCGCGCCAGCCTCAAGGAGAACCGTTCATGCCCGGCGAGCACTGGCCGCCACTCTCTCCGCTCCAGACCGGCCTCAGGGGCCGTTGCCCGCGCTGCGGGCAGGGCAGGATGTTTGCAAGCTTCCTGACGCTGAAGCCGAAATGCGAGAATTGCGGCCTCGACTACGGCTTCGCCGATCCCGCCGACGGCCCCGCCTTCTTCGTGATGATGTTCATCTGCATCCCCGCCGTGGCCTTCCCGCTCTGGCTGGAGCTGACCTATGACCCGCCGGTCTGGGTGCATCTCGTCACGACGCTGCCGCTGATCCTGCTGTTCTGCATCCCGCCCCTGCAACCGCTCAAGGGCTGGCTCGTCGCCTCGCAATATTTCCACAAGGCCGAGGAAGGCCGGATCGCCCGCGGCCCTATGCTGCCGGCAGGAGATGCAGCCGATCGGGCGACAGCGCCAACGTCACTTCACCCTCGAGGTCCCGCGCCTTGAAGGCGTCGTCGTCGACGATCAGGACGCCGTGCACCGTCTCGACGTTATACCTGGCCAGGCTTCCGAGAAACGTACGCTGCAGCAACCGTCCCCGAAGCACCGGGCCATCTCCGGGAGCAGCGTGATCCACGATGGAAATGGCTTCCGGACGGACCATGAGCGTGGCCCTGCCGGAAATCTCCTGCGTGGGAACCGGAATGGAGATGTCGCCCACCTCGATGCGACCGGGCGCGACCACCCTGGCGTCGATGAAGTTCGCCAGACCCACGAACTCGGCGACGTAGCGCGAATTCGGCCGCGCATAGATCTCTTCGGGCGACCCCACCTGCGAGATCCGGCCCCCGTTCATCACGGCGATCTGGTGCGAGATGGACATGGCCTCCTCCTGGTCATGCGTCACGAAGACCATCGTCTTGCCGAGAACCTTCTGCAGGCGCACGATTTCTTCCCGCAACCGGATCCTCAATTTGGCATCGAGGTTCGAAAGGGGCTCGTCGAGCAGCAGAACCTCCGGATCCACCGCAAGCGCCCGGGCGAGCGCCACCCGCTGCTGCTGGCCGCCGGAAAGCTGGTGCGGATGTTTTCCGGCCGCCACGGACAGGCCGACGAGGTCGAGCATCTCGCCGATGCGGGCCTTCGCTTGCGCGGCGGGCATGCCGCGCCTGCGCAGGCCATACCCGACATTGTCGGCGACCGTAAGATGCGGGAATAGCGCATATTCCTGGAACACCATCGTCATCCGGCGCTTGTTGGGCGGCAGGTGAGCGATGCTTTCGCCATCCAGGATGACGTCACCGGAATCGAGCTGATACAAGCCTGCGAGTATCCTCAGCGTCGTCGACTTGCCGCAGCCGGACGGCCCGAGCAGGGTCGTCACCTGGCCGCGCGGAATATCCAGGGAGACGCGATCAACGGCCAGCAACGTCCCGAGCTTCTTGCTGAGCTCGACGAGCCTGACATGCGGCGGTGCTTCGGGCTGGTTCGGTACCGACCTCGTGCCAGCGCCCTGTCCTGCCGGGTCCATCGCCGCATTCATAACTGGCTCCCCCGGGCCGGCGCGCCGAGCCAACGGATCGCGGCTTCGGCCACACCGACGCACATGAAAGTGATCGCCAACAATACCGTCGCCAGCGCGGCTCCCGCGCTCCAGTTCGAGCTGCCGATCATCCGCAGGATGACGGCCGACACCAGAATCTGGCCCGGCGCGATCATGAAGACGACGACGCTGACGTTCGACACCGACCTGATGAAGGACTGGATGAAGGACGCCAGCAGGCTGCGCGAGAGCAGCGGCATGTAGACATCCGTGATCAACCGCACCTCGCTGGCCCCCAGGTCGCGCGCGGATTCCTCGATGCTCCGGTGGATCTGGCCCAGCGCCGCCTTCGTTGCCTGATAAGCCTGCGGCAAATGCCAGAATCCCAAAGCGAAAACCACGATCCAGATCGTGCCGGCCAGCTCGATCGGTGGCGCGTTGAATGCCAGAACGAAGCCGACGCCGATGAAAACGCCGGGTAGCGCCCCCGGCAGCACGGCGAGAAAATCCAGCGCTCCCCGGAACCACAGCGAGCGGGAATGCAGGAAGGCGATGATCTGACCGATCAACGCCGTCACGAGGCCCGATATGATGCCGATCTTGATGCTGACGCTCAATTCGTCGGCATAGGACGCTACCTCGAGCCAGTGGCGGAACGTCAACGACCAGTCGCTGCCCCATTTGTTGACCATGCCGGCCAGCAGAATGCCGACATAGACGATGAGGACGAGCGCGCAGGTCAGCGAGCAGATCACGACGACGGACCATTTGATGATCGCCGGGGTGGCGATCTGATCCACGTCGGCGCCGCGCCCCGTCACCGTCGTGAAGACCCGGCCGCCCAACAAGGCGCGGCTCGCCCCGAACAAGGCCACCGCCGGGATCATGAGAACCGACACGATCACCGCCGCGCCCTGGAGATCGCCGAGCCCGTCCATCCTGAGCCAGGCTTCGGTCGCCAGAACGGGGTAGTTGCCCGCGATCACCGCCGCGTTGCCGAAATCGGCGAGGACCGTGATGGCGACGACGAGCATGGCGCCGATGATGCCCGGCAGGGCGAGCGGAACCAGGACGGTTCGAAGCGCCGCGGTCTCGCTCGCTCCGAGGGTCAGCGCGGCCTGTTCGGTGCTCGGATGGATGCCTTCCAGCACGCCCCGGATGATGACGCTCGCAAGCGGAAACATGCCGATCGTCTGGGCGAGCCAGAGACCATGCCATCCGAAGATGTTCACGTCCAGGCCCAGGATATGATAGGTAATCAACCCTTGGCGGCCAAACACGAGGATGTATGCGAAAGCAACCATGAACGGCGGCGCGAAGAGCGGAAGCACGCCAATGACGCGGAAGATGTTCCTGAATGGAATATCGCGGCGCGTGGACGCAAAGGCGAAAAACAGTCCCAGCAACGTCGCGGATGTCGTCGAGAGCAGCGTGATGACGGCGCTGTTCCGGGCCGCCTGCAGGGTGCGTCCGCTGGTCAGGACCTCGACGACGTTGTCCCAGCTCGGCGTGCTCAGGACCTTGAGCGTGGGATAGACGACGAAGACGAGCAGCGCGCATAAGGTAGCTACATAAAGGAGCAGCACTGCCGGATCGACAGCAGGCCGGCTCCTTCGCGTCGAGGGAGTTTTCACAGCTCACCTATCGCTTAGGTATTCAATCTGACCAAGATCGGAACGATTATGGCCGGCCGCCGTATGACACGGCCATGATCGCCCGCCTCGCGCCATCCGAACCGTAAGCGGCGGCGCGCTTCCCCTCAATTATTGGTCTCTTTGGCCCACTGCTTGCGAACGCGGTCGACGTTCTGTGCCGCCCAATCGAGGTCGTACTTGACCGCCTTGATGGAGGATAGCGTCGGCACCCCTTCGAGCGGCGTCACCGTCGGGCTGACGGGCAGCCGGTACCCCAGTTTGGCGGAGGCCTGCTGCACGAAATCGCTCTGCAGAAAGTCGACGAACTTGCGCGCGCCCTCGGGGTTAGGCCCGCCCTTGACGATGCCGGCCGTCCAGACCGAAACCGCGTTGTCCTGCGGAACGGAGAGGCCCAGCTTCTGCCCACGGCCGATCGTCGCGCCCAGGACGTCGCTCGACCAGGCGACGCCGATCGTCCCCTCGCCACGCTCGACCAGAGCCACCGGCAGCGATGCCGACGTCGTATACTGGGCGACGTTGCTGTTGAGCTTGCGCGCATAGTCCCAGGTCTTTTCCTCACCGAGGCGGAAGATCTGCGTCATGTACATCACCGCGCCCATGGCGGTGGTCTGCGGGTTGGGCACGATGATCTTGCCCTTGAAGGCCGGATTGAGCAGATCGTCCCAGGAGGCCGGATATGGCACGCCCTTCAGCGAAGGATCGGTGTCGAAGCGATCCTTGTTCCAGAAAATCATCGGCGTGATCGCGAACCAGCCGTGCATGTACCCGTCCGGATCGGCATAGCCCCGCTGCACGAAGTCGGCGTTTTCGGCCTTCGCCTTGTAGGGCTGGATCAATCCCTCGCCCTTCAGCTTCATGATGAAATCGACCGTGGTGTCGACGATCACATCGGCGCGCGGCTTGTCTTTCTCGGTCTGAACCCTCGCTATCAACGTGCCGTTCGCAGGGATCACCAACATCTCGACGTCGATCCCGGTCTGGCGCGTGAATTCTTTCTTGATGGCGTTGGTAAAGTCCTCCTCATGGATGCCGGTGTATACCACCAACGTCTCTTTGGCCATCGCCGGAACCGCCGCGCCGGCCAAGAGAGCCAAGCCAACTACTACATTTTTTACGAGCTTGAACTTGCTCATTTGCGCATCTCCTCCATTGTTGTTTGTAGCTGTCCTATTCGATGTCAACTATTTTGTCAACAATCCGGTCGCCATTCTGCCCGGGCGTGAAGCACGGGCTATCCGTCGGGCATCCGCCGCCCCGGCTCGCCGCTATGTCCCCGAGAATACGGGCGCGCGCTTCTCGAGCATCGCGGCCACGGCCTCGACGTGGTCGTTCGAGAAATGCGACATCAGCTCCAGGCCGATATGGGCCTCGATAAGGGCGCTGAACTGCCGGCGCAGCGGCATGTTGATCGCCTGCTTGGTGGCGTTGATCGCAACCGTCGCGCCTTCCGCGAGCCGCTTCGCGGTCGCATTCACGGTATCATCCAGCGCGTCAGCCTTGACGGCGCGCGTGACGAGACCCATCGCGGCGGCCTCGGCCCCGCGCATGGAGTCCCCGGTCAGCAGGAACTCCCGCGCGCGGGCGTATCCGATCAGCTGCGGCCATATCAAAGCACCGCCATCACCCGCGGCATAACCGACCAGCACGTGTGGATCGCCGATCTTTGCCGTGTCGACCGCGTAGGTCAGGTCGCAGAACAGCGCGAGCGTCGCGCCGAAGCCGATGGCATGGCCGTTGATCCGCGCGATGGTCGGCTTGTCGACGGCGAGCAGCGCATGGACCAGCTTGATGCCCTCCTGCATCGAGACGACCGCGGCCTGCGGGTTTTCGATGCTCTCCTGCATGGCCGAAAATTCGCCTCCCGCGCAGAAGATGCGGTCGCCGGCGCCGGTCAGGACCACGACCTTCGTCTCGGGATCGCGATTGATGTCCACGAAGATGTCGGCAAGCTCGCGATGCATCACCTTCGTGATGGCGTTCGACGGCGGATTGTCGAGCGTGATCGTCAGGACAGGGCCGCTGCGGGAGACCCGCAATTCCTGGTAGGATTCATACATTGTGGCTGTCCCTCGTCTGGCCGGTCGGCGCGATCGGATGCTTGTATTGCTCTCTCAGCTTCACCTTGCTCACCTTTCCGGTTTGCAGGCGGGGCAGCTCATCGACGAAGATCACGCTCTTCGGGGCCTTGTAGTGGGCGATCTGCTCGCGGGCGAACCGGATCAGCTCCGCCTCGCTCAGCGCCGTCTGCGGCCGCAGGGCCACGATCGCCCTGACGCTTTCGCCCCATTTCTCATCGGGCACGCCGATCACCGCCACTTCGTGGACGGCGGGGTGTCTCTCGATGGCGTTCTCGACTTCGCGGCAATAGACGTTCTCGCCGCCGGTGATGATCATGTCCTTCTTGCGGTCGACGAGAAACACGTATCCCTGCTCGTCGAGATAGGCCATGTCGCCCGTGTGATACCACCCGTCCCGCAGCGCCTCGACCGTCGCGGGACCATTGTTCCAATAGCCGCCCATCATGCTGTCCGAGCGAACGGTGACCTCGCCCGGCACGCCGACGGGGCACTCGTTGCCGTTATCGTCGAAAACGCGCAGATCCACATCCGGGAACGCCTGGCCGACCGAGGCGAGCCGGGCGATCTGCTCGGCGCTGCCATCCGGATGGTGCTGGTGCGGCGCCAGGAAGGTGAAGTTCGATTCCGTCGAGCCGTATCCGTTGCCCATCACGTTCCCGAATGTCGCGATGCCGCGTTTCAGGAGCGAAACCGGCATGGGCGCGGCGGCGTAGAGCAGGAGCTCGACGCTCGAGAGGTCGTAGGACTCGATTCCCGGAACATCCAGAATGCCGGCCACCATCGTCGGCACCAGATGGAGGTGGGTGATGCGGTCCGTCTCGATCGTTCGCAGGATCTGCTTTGGATCGTAGCTGCGCTGAACATGGACCGCCCCCCCCAGCCAGAAGGACGAATAGTACAGGCACCGCGCGCCGACGTGGAAAAGCGGCATCACGATGAGCTGGCGGGAATCGCCTCGCTTCGCGAAAACGTTCGACATCGTCTCCGCCTGGCGCGCCTCTCCGCGCTGCATCCGCATCACGCCTTTCGGCCGCCCGGTCGTCCCGCTGGTGTACATGATGACGGCCACGTCGTCCGCGCCCGCGCGGATCGGCGGGCCCTCGAGAGACCCGCTCGCCGCGAGCGCCTCGTAGGGTTCGGCCCAGTCCGGGACGTTTCCCAGGCAGATGTAGCGCTGGATGCTAAGACCGGCCCTGAGTCCGTCGATGATCGAGGCGTACTGGTCCTCGAAGATCAGCGTATGCGGCGCGCTGTCACTGAGCACATACGCGATTTCGCTGGCCGACAACCTGAAATTGACCGTCGTCATGATGAAGCCGGCCCGCTCGCAGGCTCCATAGACTTCCGGATATTCGAGCCGGTTCATGCTCAATAGAGCAATCCGATCCTGGTGCCTCGCACCGAGCTTGTAAAGTCCATCCGCGATCCGGTTGATGCGGCTCCAGTATTCGGCATAGGTCTGCGTGCGTCCTTCGAAGACGACGGCCGGGGCGTTCGCCGCCACGATCGCGTTGCGCTCGTGAATGTCGGCAAGCAACTTCATTATGCGTTTCCTCCAATGTCGGGCCGTCGTCCGTGGTTCTTCGCGCTCATGTCCCCGACGCGTGCGCGATCACGTAGCCCGCCCAGTATTTCGCTGCCGCCCGCCAGATCGGCCTGGGGTAAGCGGGCTCTTCGCCCAAAGCCTGAGCGGCATGGAGGCCCCAGCGCGGATCATCCAGCGTCGCGCGGGCAACGCCGACCATGTCCGCCGTGCCGCTGGCGACGATCTCGTCTGCCTGTTCGGCCGTCAGGATCATGCCGACCGTCATCGTCGTGATTCCCGCGCCGCTGCGGACGGCCCGGGCGAGATGCGTCTGATAGCCCGGCGCCATCGTGGGAAGCTTCTGATCGCGCGAATTCCCGCCGGCGGAAACGGTCACGTAGTCGGCCCCCGCGCTCTTCAAGGCGGCAGCGAACGCGATCGCCTCTTCGACGCCGATGCCGGCCTCGGTCCAGTCGGTTCCGTTGATGCGGAAGCCGAGGGCCTTCTGCCGCGGCCAGGCTTGCCGGACGGCCTGCGCCACCTCGATTCCAAACCGCATCCGGTTCGCCAGCGCACCGCCGTAGCGGTCCGTCCGCTGGTTGGCGTGCGGGGAGAGAAAGGAGCTGATCAGATAACCATGCGCGGCATGGACCTCGACCAGGTCGAACCCGGCCCGATCCGCCCTCCCGGCCGCGGACACGAAGGCGGCGACGACACGCGCGATATCCGCCTCCGTCATTTCCGTCGGTACAGGCCAGAGGTCGTTCGGCGGGACGGGAGAGGGCGCGATCGGGACCCAGCCACCCTCGTTCACGGCGACGGGCTGGCGAGCGTCGAACGGAGCATTGGAAGCCTTGCGCCCGGCATGGGCGATCTGGATGCCGATCCGCGTCGCCGAAAACGTCCGGATCCGCGCGATCAGGTCGCGCAGAGCCGCTTCCTGAGCGTCCGTATAGAGACCGAGATCATTGGGGCTGATGCGGCCTGGAGCCTCGACGGCGGTGCCCTCGACGATCACGAGACCGGCCCCCGAGATCGCCATCGTTCCGATGTGCATATGGTGCCACGGCGCCGGCAGCCCGTCCGTCCCGGCCGAATACTGGCACATCGGCGGCACCACGATCCGGTTGGGCAGGGTCAATCCGCCAATATCGATCGGGCTGAACAGGTCGCTCATGAGGCAATCTCCGCGCCGGCGCTTTTTCAGAACATTTCGCGGAAATGGTCGGCGAAGATCGTGTAGGGCGGGCGCGCCTCGGGATCGGTGATGACCTCGATGAAGCTCGCCGTGTCGGAGGCGAATGCCTCGTCGAGCGCCTTTTGCACCTCGGAACCGGTGCTCACCCGCCTGGCGTTCAGGCCGCAGCAGCGCGCGATGCCGGCGTGGTCGACATCGGTGAAATCGCAGGCGTTGGTGTGCTCGCCGAACTTCAGGTCCTCGGCATGCGTCTGGTATCCGAGAATGCCGTTGTTCAGCATCAGGATGATGATCGGCGTACCCAGCCGCCGCACCGTCTCGAGCTCCGCCCAGTTATGCGCGAAGCCGCCATCGCCCGCCACGCAGATGACGCGGCTCTCCGGCGCGGCGATCTTCGCGCCGATCGCCATGGGCACGCCCCAGCCGAGCCCCGCCAGCCCGCGCGGCGTCAGGAACCGCTGGCCCGGCCGATGAGACGTCAGGAAATTGGTGATCCATGTCGAGGAATAGCTGGCATCGGCGACCGCGATGTCCGTCGGCTTCATGCGCTTCTCGACCTCGGCCATGAGCTGTTCGGGGCGAACGGGCCCGTCGAGCCTGGTCGAGATCGCGGCGATCTTGCTGCGCCAGTCGTCGACGGCAGCCTTGATCTGGGTTTCCACCTGCGCGCGACGGGTCTTGCGGAACGACAAATCGAGCCCGGAAAGGGCCCGGGACAGCGCGGCGATGGTCAGCTTGGCGTCGCCCTGCAGCCGCAAGGCCTCGTAGTTGCGGCCGATCTCCATGGGATCGACGTCGATGTGGATGTATCGGGCAGCCGGCGGATACAGTTTCCAGTTGTCGGTGCCGTTCTGGTTGGTGCGGTTGCCGATGAGCACCATGACGTCGGCATCGTCCACCAGCGACCGCATCCCGTGCGTCCGGCTTCCGGGGGCCATGAAGTTGCCGACGCAGCCCAGGCTGAGCAGGTGGTTTTCGTCCACGCTGCCCTTGCCCATGACGGTCGTCGCGACCGGGATATGGGCGCTCTCCTGAAGCGCGGCGAGCTCGGCCGAAGCGTCGGACAGATGAATGCCGCCGCCGGCCACGATCAGAGGCGCCCGGGCCTCGGCGATCAAGGCGGCGGCCCTCGCGACGGCTTCGGGGTCGGCGACCGTTCGATTGAGCGGGAAGGTCCCGAGGTTCGACTTGCGCGGCGACAGCGCGGGACCTTTTTCCATGAGCAGGTCCGGCGCCACCATCAGCACCGCAGGCCCCGGGCGGCCCGAGGTCGCGGCCGTGAACGCCATGTCGACATAGTCCTCGAGCCGATCCGCGCGTTCGATGCGGCGCACGAACTTCGCGACGCCGTCGAAGAGCTTGATGTGGTCCAGCTCCTGGAACGCGTTCTTGTCCGTGGTGCTGCGATCGACCTCCTGCACCAGCGCGATGACCGGGACGGAAGCCTTCAGCGCCTCCGCCAGGGGCGCCACCAGGAGCGTCGCGGCCGGCCCGTTCTGCGCCGTCACGACGCCGACCTTGCGGGAGATGCGCGCATAGCCGTCAGCCATCGCGCCGCCGGAATTCTCCTGCCGGTAGGGCATCTGCCTGATTCCCGCATGGGGCGACGCCAGGTGAAACGCGGACGGAAGGCTCTGGCCGAACGTCAGCTCGACGCCGTGGCGCGCGAAAGCCTGGGCGAGCCGCAGCGCGACGGTCGAGTTCCAGTTGATGTTGGTGGACATGACAGAAAATCCTGTTGGCAGCCCGGTCGACGAAGCCGGAGCGGCGTCAGCCGGCCGGCGTATGGGTGACGGGCTCGCGCCCGAGATCGGCTTCGCTGCCCCCTGCGGAGCCGCGGCCACTGTCTTCGACCCCACCGAACGGCATCTCCGCCGGCGCCAGTCCCAGATGGTTCACCGACAACATTCCGACCTCAATTCCTTCCGCCAATATGTCGATGTTCCTGCCGGATCGAGAAAACGCGCAGGCCGCCAAGCCGAAAGGCAGGCGCTCGACTGTTCGAACGACCTGAAGGTGCCCCCGTTGACATCCCTCTTCAAATATGGCGGCAATAATGTCAACAAAAATGTTGAAAACAACAGACGCCCCGGAAAGCGGCCTGTAAGCTCGAATCCGGCGGCGTATGGGAGAGCGACTGCTTGACGGAGATCGAGGAATTTCTGGCGTCGCTCTTGCTGACGCAAACGGGTTCGGACGTCTATGAAGGACGCAGCCCACAATTCGGCTGGAGGCGGGTTTTCGGCGGGCAATTGCTCGCGCAGTCTCTGGCCGCGGCGCAACGCACGATCGAGCCCGACCGCTTCGTGCATTCGCTGCATGCCTGTTTCCATAACCCCGGCAACGCGGCGTTCCCGATCCGCTACGATGTCGCGCGCACGCGGGACACGCGGAATTTCTCGTCCCGGCGCGTCGTGGCGAGCCAGCAGGACAAGCTGATCGCGACGATGGAAGCGAGCTTCCACCGCGACGAGGGGGGCCCTTCCCATCAGGAAGCGATGCCGCTCGATGTGCCTCGCCCGGAATCCCTGCCGGATCCGAGGGACTTCCTACGGAGCCAGGTGTCCAGGTCGGCGAAGGCCACACGCGATCTATGGGAGCAGCCGACGGCCTTCGACGTGCGTCCGGTCATGCTCGATCACTACGTCGAACGCGCTCCGCGCCGCCCCGTTCAGCGGGTCTGGATGCGACCGAAATCGCCTCTTCCGCCGGATCGCGTCCGAAACGCGGCGATCCTGGCCTTCATGAGCGACATCAGCTTGCTGGGGGTTACGACGTTCGCCCACGGCGTGGCGCTGACCGATCCCGGTGTGCAGTTCGGCAGCATCAGCCATGTCATGTGGTTTCATCGGCCGGCCCTTCTCGATGACTGGCTGCTCTATGCCCAGGACAGCCCCAGCTCACAAAACGCCCTCGGCCTGGCGCGTGGCAGCCTCTATGCGGCAGACGGCGTTCTGGTGGCCACGGTCGTCCAGGAGGGGCTGGTGAGGTTCGTCGATGCCTCGGCGCGGCCCTCCGCATGAGCTCTACCGGCTGTCGGAGGCCTCCTGAAGAAGCATGTCGGCCAGCTTCTCGCCCATCATGATCGCCGGCGCGTTCGTATTTCCGCTCGTGATCTTCGGCATCACGGAACAATCGACGATCCGCAGGCCGCCGATGCCGTGCACGCGCAGCCGGGGATCGACGACCGAGGTTCTTTCGTCCGGACCCATGGCGCATGTCCCGACCGGGTGAAGGTCCGTGCTGCCGCGCTCCCGCAGCTCCGCCATGATATCCTCATCCGACGCGGCGGGCGGCTCCTGCCCCAGATCCCGGACGATGTAATCGCGCAGGGCGGCTTGCCGCGAAATCGAACGGCCGAGCTTCACGGCGAAGAGCATCGTCTCGATATCCCGCCTCGTGCTCAGGAAATTGTATTTGATCGCCGGGGGCGATCCCGGATCCGCGGACCGGATCATCACCGATCCGCGCGACTGCGGGTGCAGGTTCATCGCGTCCAGGCAGAACCCCGAGAAGGGATGGGGCTCGACCCCGCGGCGCCCGCGCCTCGCAACGCTCCACAGGAGAAGATTGATTTGGACGTTCGGGCGGTCGAGGTCGCGCTCGCTGCGCGCGAACACGGCCGCCGGCACGCCTGTGTAACGCAGCATGCCGTCCATGCCGAGGACGTACTTCACCCCCTCGGTCACCCGCCTCAGCGCGCTGTTCGCGACGTCGTTGAACGTCACGGGGACGCAGCATTGGAATTGCAGGCGGCTGCCGAAATGGTCCTGCAGATTCGCGCCGACGGCAGCGAGATCCTTCTCGACCCGTATCCCATGTCTCTTCAAATGATCGGCCGGGCCGATGCCGGAGAGCTGGAGGAGCTGAGGGCTGTTGATCGCGCCGGCCGATAGGATCACATCGCGGCGGATGGAAGCGACGTGCGCCCGGCCATGGACCGTATAGCGGACGCCGGCAGCCCTGCGCCCGGCGATCTCGATCCTCTCCACCAGCGCGTTGGTTTGGACGCGAAGGCCGGGATGGCGCCGGCGCGGCCGCAGATAGGCTTGCGCCGTGCTCCACCGCCGCCATCCGTTCGTGTTCGCCTGCACGAAGCCCGCGCCGTCCTGGGAGGCGCCGTTGAAATCCGGATTCCGCCTGAGCCCGGTCGCGACGGCGGCATCGATGAAAGCGCGCGACAAACCGTTGTCGTGATGCGATTGCGTGAGCTTGAGCGGCCCCCCGGTGGCATGAAACCCATCATCGCCACCCTGGAAATCCTCGATCTTCTTGAAGAAGGGCAGGACGCTCTCCCAGTCCCACCCGATGCATCCCAGCCGCCGCCAATCCTCATAGTCCAGCGGGTTCCCGCGGACATAGACCATCGCGTTGATCGAACTGGTTCCGCCGAGGGTCTTTCCACGCGGCTGGTCCAGGACCCTTCCGTTCAGTTCGGGCTCCGGTTCGCTCGGGAATGTCCATGTGAACCCGTCATGGGACCGGATTCGGGCGTAGCCGGCCGGCATGTGAATCCATGGCAGCGTGTCGGCCGGACCAGCCTCGAGCAGCAGGACACTGTAGCGCCCGGACTGGCTCAAGCGCCCGGCGACGACGGCGCCCGACGAGCCGGCGCCGACGACGATGTAGTCGTATGTTCCGGCATCGACCGTCATGTGACGCGCTCCAGCCCGGCGGTACCTCAGGGGCTTCAGGCGGTGGCGCCGCCGTCGACGACCAGGCTGGATCCGGTCATGAACCCGGCCTGATCCGATGCGAGGAACACGACTGCCGCCGCGACATCCTCAGGCGTCGCAAGGCGCTGAATGGGAAGCGACGCCGCGATCGCCTGCCTGTAGCTCTCGAGAGCCGCGGGATCGTCCTTCCCGACCTTGTCGCGTTGATATCGGGCCGTCATGTCCGTCTGGACGGCATCGGGGTGCACGGAATTGACACGGATGCGGTAGCCCTTGCGCCCGAATTCGATGGCCGTGGCTTTCGTGAACATCGTCACGCCGCCCTTGGTCATGGAGTACAGCGGATCGACCGACGACCCCTTGATGCCGGCGATCGACGACATGTTGACGATCGAGCTGCCCTGCGGGCTCGTCCGTGCCCGTTCGCGCAGCGCTGGAAGCGCGATCTTGGTGCCCAGCACCACGCCCGTGAGATTGACGGCGCAGATCTTGTACCACTCGGAAAGCACCGCGTCCTCGAGGCTCTTGCCGAGATACAAGCCGGCATTGTTGACGAGCGTATCGAGACCGCCATGGCGGCTGAGCGTCGTCTCGATCGCAGCGGTCCAGTCGTCTTCGCGGGTGATGTCCAGATGAACGAAGAAGGCGTCGGCCCCGCCTTGCCGGAGATCCCGCGCGACGACCTCGCCGGCCTGATCGGAGATGTCGGCGATCACGACGCGGGCGCCCTCCTGCGCCATGGACCGCGCGGTCGCGGCGCCGATGCCGCCGGCAGCCCCCGTCACCAGTGCGATCTTGTTCTCCAGCCGCTTCACGGACATCCTCCTGCATTGCGTCATCGGCGACGGCGATCGTTCATCCACACCACGCATGTCCGAGCCGAAACGCGTTCGGGAAGGGTTCATGGCGGTCATGTCGTTACGAGTGGCGTGCTTTACGGCGCTCCGAGCCTATACCGACTCGCGAGGCCAATTTTTGTCAACATTTTTGTTGCCAATCATGTATGATGAAAACACGCCGGCGTTGCGGAGGCGCGTGCTGAATGAAGGAACGCAACGCGGGCATTGCCGGGGAGAGCGAACGCATTGTCGGGACGCTCGCGACTGGTGTAACGCAATGATCTTGAACTTGAGCTTTGTTGTGCCAAGTCTGAGACAGATCGTCTGATCCGAGGGTCGGCGGGCGGCCGCAGGAACGTTGATGGGTGAGACTAAAGTGAGACGCAAGGGCCAATCGACGCCGAATCCCCTCGCGAGCGACGCTCCGGAAGCGGATCCGCGATTGGACGACCGGGTGTTCTCGATCGTCAGGACGTTGCAGCAAGAGATCGTCTTCGGCCGGCTGAAGCCTCGGGAAAGGCTGCTCGAAGAAGAGATGAGCGTCCGGTTCTCGGTGGGACGACACGTCATCAGGGCCGCGCTCGACGAACTCGACCGCTCAGGCCTGGTCGTGCGACGGCCGAACCGCGGTGCCACCGTGCGCGACTACAGTGCCTCCGAGATTCGTCAAATGTACGAGGTACGCTGCATCTTGCATCGCGAGGCGGCGATGCGAATCAAGTTGCCCGGCTCGCCAGAACTGGTTTCGACGCTCCGCAGCATCAACGAAGCCTACCGCGGCGCTGTCGAGAAGGATGATCTGTTCGAGGCGTCTCAGCTCAACGACCGTTTTCACAAGGTGCTGAACGGTGCTTGCAGCAATACGTTTCTCGTCGAGTTGATCGAGCAATATTGGCTTAAAACGGCCTCGACCCACTCCCGAGCCTATGCAACGCGCAATATGGGCCGCATTGCCGAAACAATCGATGAGCATGACGCGATGATAACGGCGGTAGAATCGGGATCAAACGAAGAGCTGGCTGAAATTACCATCGAGCATATGGGTCCAGCGTTAGATATTCTTAACAGTAATATCTACGGTATTTAAATAATACAATTCCATTATTCTGAAGAAGAATTTTGTCATAAATTCAAAATCTTAAATTAATTGCCTAAGTGATAGCATATTCCTTCTCGTAGACGCTGAAACAGCAGCCGGGACGGGGCGGGCCCGGCGGCCCGCCCCGGAACGATGGCGCAAGCCCGTCTCAGGCGGCGGCGTAGCCGACCGTGCCCTTGATCTCGAGGAACTCCTCGAGGCCGAAATCGGCATATTCGCGGCCGTTGCCGGACTGCTTGTAGCCGCCGAAGGGGGCACCTGCGTCCCAGGCCGGGTAGTTGATGTAGACATTGCCGGCACGCATCTGCGCCGCGACCTTGCGGGCCCGCTCCTGCGAGCCGGACTGGACATAGGCAGCCAGGCCGTAGGGCGTGTCGTTGGCGCGCGCGACCACCTCCGCCTCGCTCGCATAGGGCAGGATCGAGAGCACGGGGCCGAAGATCTCCTCGCGCGCGATCGCCATCTCGTCGGTGACGCCGCCGAACACGGTCGGGCGGACATAATAGCCGCGGTTCAGCCCCTCGGGGCGCCCCGGCCCGCCGGTGACCAGCGTCGCGCCTTCCTCGATGCCGGCCTCGATCAGGCGCTGGATCTTGTCGTACTGCGCCTCGCTGACGACCGGGCCGAGGAACACGCCGTCGACCGAGGGCGCGCCGACCTTGAGCGGCTCGGCCACCTGCCTGGCGATGGCGAGCGCTTCCTCGTGCAGCTTCTGAGGCACGAACATCCGCGTCGGCGCGTTGCAGGACTGGCCGGAGTTGCGCATCACGCTCTCGACGCCGAGCTTCACCGACCGCTTCAGATCGGCGTCGTCGAGGATGATGTTGGCCGACTTGCCGCCGAGTTCCTGATGCACGCGCTTGACCGTGTCCGCCGCCGCCTTGGCGACGAGGATGCCGGCGCGCGTCGAGCCGGTGAAGGAGACCATGTCGACGCCGGGATGGCGCGAGATCGCTTCGCCGACCGTCGGGCCGTCGCCCTGGACGAGGTTGAACACGCCCTTGGGCACGCCCGCCTCGTCCATCGCCTCGGTGAAGATGATGGCGTTGAGCGGGGCGATCTCGGAGGGCTTCAGCACCATGGTGCAGCCGGCGGCGAGCGCGGGCGCGACCTTGCACATGATCTGGTTGAGCGGCCAGTTCCACGGCGTGATCATGCCGACGACGCCGATCGGCTCCTTGGCGATCAGGGTGGTGCCGCGCAGTTCCTCGAACTCGAAATTCTCGAGCGTCTCGATCATCTTGGCGAGATGGGCGGTGCCCATCGCGGCCTGCGCCCGGTGCGCCAGCTCCTTCGGCGCGCCCATCTCGCGCGAGAGGATCTCGGCGATGGCGTCGTAGCGCTTCTTGTAGGCCTCGGCGAGGCGGCGCATCAGCGCCAGGCGCTCGGCCTTCGAGGTTTTGGCGAAGGCGGGGAAGGCGGCGCGGGCGGCGGCGACCGCCTTGTCGACATCGGCCTCCTCGCCGAGCGCGATGGTGGCGAAGACCTCCTCGGTCGAGGGATCGACCACGCCGAGCGTGCGATTGCCCGACGGCTTCACCCACTGGCCGTCGATGTAGAATTCAAGCTCGTGCGCCATGCTCTGGTCTCCTGTCTCGTCTTGGCGCGGGGCGCGCGCGCGGCGCCGGCCGGGCGGCCTGCGGTCCTTTGAGCCCCACGCGGGAATTGCCGGTGTCGAACGCGGACGGGCGATCATGCATCGCCGGCGGCCATCGCCGCCGTGTCCGACGGCACGAGGTTAGGGGGCGGGCGCGCGGCTGTCACGGGGCAGGGTGTCGCGTTTGCGGATGGCGGCCATGCGGCGGCGCTTCGGGAGGGACGGCTTAAAGCCTTGCCTTGACGCTGCGGGGCGTCGCCAGCAGCAGGCTGGTCTCGCTGTTGGTGACGCCGGGGATCATGCGGATGCGGCGCAGCACCTGGTCGAAGGCGATCAGGTCCGAGGTGCCGAGCTCGATCACCAGGTCCCAGTTGCCGTTGGTGGTGTGGATGCTGGAGACCTCGCTGAAGCCGGAGAGCGCGGCGATAACCGAATCCGCCGCCTGCCCGGCGATCTCGATCATGGTGATGCCGCGCACCGGCAGATCGATCGCGTCCGAGCGCAGGATCACGGTGAAGCCGATGATCTCGCCCGACTGCTCGAGCTTCATCAGCCTCGCGCGCACCGTCGCCCGCGTCAGGCCGAGATCGGCGGCGAGATCGGAGATGCTGCGGCGCCCGTCATGGCGCAGCAGGGTGATCAGCTTGCGGTCGAGAGCATCCATCGTCCGGAATGGATAAATTTCTTTGCCGTTTCGATCAATCGGGGCATCGCTCCGGTCGATCTGGCTTCTTCCGCCTGCCGGCGAAAACGCGGAGAATGGCCTTTTCGCAGGAACCGCGCAGGGAGCCATGATTCAGCCGCTCAACATCGTGCCTTTCGTCAGCGTCGACCACATGATGAAGCTCATCCACAGGATCGGCATCGAGCGGATGCTCACCGATATCGCGGGCTATATCGAGGAGGATTTCCGGCGCTGGGAGATCTTCGACAAGACCCCGCGCATCGCCTCGCACAGCCTCGAGGGCGTGATCGAGCTGATGCCGACCAGCGACGGCAAGCTCTACGGCTTCAAATACGTCAACGGCCACCCGAGGAACATGAAGGCCGGCCTCCAGACCGTCACCGCCTTCGGCCTGCTCTCGGAGGTCGCGACCGGCTATCCCGTCCTGCTCTCGGAGATGACCTTCCTCACGGCGCTGCGCACCGCGGCGATGTCGGCGCTGGCGGCGAAGCACCTCGCGCCGAGGCAAGCCGCGACCATGGCGATCATCGGCAACGGCGCCCAGTCGGAATTCCAGGCGCTGGCCTTCCGGGCGCTCATGGGCATCGAGACCTTGCGCCTCTACGACGTCGATCCGGCCGCGACCGGGAAATGCGCCGCAAACCTCGCGCGGCAGGGCTTTGCGATCACCCGCTGCGCCACGGCGATGGAGGCGGTGGAGGGTGCGGGAATCGTCACCACCGTCACCGCCGACAAGCAGTACGCCACCATCCTGACCGACAACATGGTCGGCCCCGGCATCCACATCAACGCCGTCGGCGGCGACTGCCCGGGCAAGACCGAGATCCACCGCGACGTGCTGCTGCGCGCCGACATCTTCGTCGAATATCCGCCGCAGACCCGCATCGAGGGCGACATCCAGCAGCTTCCCCCCGATCACCCGGTCACGGAACTGTGGAAGGTCATCACTGGGGCGGCGCCGGGCCGCAGCGATGCGCGCCAGATCACCTTGTTCGATTCGGTCGGCTTCGCCATCGAGGATTTCTCGGCGCTGCGCTATGTCCATGAGCGCATCCGCGAAGCCGGCACCTATGCCGAGCTCGACCTGATCGCCGACCCGGACGATTCGCGCGATCTCTTCGGCATGCTGATGCGCGCAGCGCCGGCTCAAGCCCCTGCCGGCGTCTCCGCCAGGAATGACCGATAGGCCGGGTTGTCGCTCTCGTCCCAATAGGGATAGCCCAGCGCGTCGAGGCGCCTGGCGAGCTCACCGCGCCCGGCCGGCGGGATCTGGATGCCGGCGAAGACGCGCCCGTAATCGGCGCCGTGGTTGCGGTAGTGGAACAGCGAGATGTTCCAGTCGGCCGATAGGCTGTTGAGGAATTTGAGCAGCGCGCCCGGCCGCTCAGGGAACTGGAAGCGGAACAGCATTTCGTCGCCGATCCCCGGCGCCCGGCCGCCGACCATGTAGCGGATATGCAGTTTGGCGAGCTCGTTGTCGCTCATGTCGAGGACGGCATAGCCGTGCTCGGCCAGCATGGCGATGATCTGGCGCTTCTCGGCCTCGCCTTCCGAAAGCTGAACGCCGACGAAGATGCGCGCCGCGCTCGCATCGGCATAGCGGTAGTTGAACTCGGTGATGGCGCGCCGGCCGAGCAGCTGGATGAAGGCGCGGTAGCTGCCGGGCTTCTCCGGGATCGTCACCGCCAGCAGCGCTTCGCGCCGCTCGCCGATCTCGGCCCGCTCGGCGATATGGCGCAGCCGGTCGAAATTCATGTTGGCGCCGCTGTTGATCGCGATCAGCGCGCCGCTGCGCTCGGGGCCGCGGGCGGCATAGGCCTTCAGCCCCGCGAGGCTGACCGCGCCGGAGGGCTCGGCGATGGCGCGGGTGTCCTCGAAGATGTCCTTCACCGCCGCGCAGATCTCGTCGGTCGAGACGGTGACGACCTCGTCGAGGAGTTCGCGGCAGAGCCGGAACGTCTCTTCCCCCGCCTGCCTGACCGCGACGCCGTCAGCGAAGAGCCCGACCTGGTCGAGCACGACGCGTTCGCCCGCAGCGATGGCGGCGGCCATCGAGGCGGCGTCCTCCGGCTCGACGCCGATCACCTTGATCTCCGGCCGCAGGAACCTGGCATAGACCGCGACCCCGGCCGCCAGCCCCCCGCCGCCGATCGGCACGAAGATCGCCTCGATCGGATCGGGATGCTGGCGCAGGATCTCCATGCCGACCGTTCCCTGGCCGGCGATCACGTCCGGGTCGTCGTAAGGATGGACGAAGGTCAGTCCCCTCTCGGCCTCGAGCTTGCGGGCATGGCCATGCGCCTCGTCGAAGCTCTCGCCGTGGAGAACGACGCGCCCGCCCAGGCTGCGCACCGCCTGGACCTTGATGTCGGGCGTGGTGCGCGGCATCACGATGGTCGCCTTGATGTTGAGCTTGCGCGCCGCCAGCGCCACGCCCTGCGCATGGTTGCCGGCCGAGGCGCAGATCACCCCGCGCTCAGCCTCCTGCGGGGTAAGCCCGGCGATCTTGTTGTAGGCGCCGCGCAGCTTGAACGAGAAGACGGGCTGGAGGTCCTCGCGCTTGATCAGCGCGCTGCCGCCGAGGCGGCCGGACAGCCGTGGCAACGGGTCGAGCGGGCTTTCGATGGCGACGTCGTAGACGCGCGCCCCGATGATCTTGCGGATATAGTCTTGCATGGCAGGCCCGTCCTTGCCCGCGATCTAGCCCGCCGGGCCGGGATGTCAATCGCCACCGCGGCGGCCGGGGCCGGCCATGCGCCCGGCGGGGATTGCCAACCCCCGGGACGGCGGGCCAAAGCGTAGCGTGAACAGGGCGGGGAGAGAACGGATGGGCTGGGGCGAGCGCGATTTCATGGTGCCGGGCCGGCCGGTGGCGGTGGGCGAGCGCGGCATGGCGGCGACCTCGCACCCGGCCTCGACGCTGGCGGCGGTCGATATCCTGCGCGCCGGCGGCAACGCCATCGACGCGGCGATCGCGGCGGTCGCCGTCCAGGCCGTGGTCGATCCGCACATGACCGGCATCGGCGGCGACTGCTTCGCGATCTATGCCCCGGCCGGCGGCAGGATGGTGGCGCTCAACGGCTCGGGCCGCGCCGCCGCCAGGGCGGAGCTCGGCTGGTTCCTCGGCCAGGGCCTGAGCGCGATCGCCCCCGATTCGCCCCATGCCGTCACCGTGCCCGGCGCCATCGACGCCTGGTGCCGGCTCAATGCGGACCATGGCAGCAAGGGCCTGGACGAGATCTTCGCAGCCGCGATCCGCGCCGCCGAGGAGGGCTTCGTGGTGACGCCGCGCGTCGCGCGCGACTGGGCCAGGAACCGCGGCCGCATCGAGGCGCATGGGCTAGGCAACGCGGTCTATCTGCCGGGCGGCAAGGCGCCGGCCGTCGGCGACAGGATGGTCCATCCCGCACTCGGCCGGACGCTTCGCCGCATCGCCCGCGAGGGCCGCTCCGCCTTCTACGAAGGCGAGATCGCGCAGGACATGGTCGGCGTGCTCCAGGCCGCCGGCAGCCTGATCGGGCTTAACGACTTCGCCGCCGCGAAGTCGGACTATGTCGATCCGATCGGCGCCGATTATCGCGGCCACCGCCTCTGGGAATGCCCGCCGAACGGCCAGGGCATCGCCGCGCTCATGATCGCGCGCATCCTCGAAGGCTTCGACCTGAGCGACGACAGGCTCAGCGAAGCCGACCGCATCCATCTTCTCGCCGAGGCGACCAAGGCCGCCTATCGCCAGCGCGACGCGCTGGTGGCCGACCCCGGCACCAGCCCCTTCGACACGGACGCTTTCCTCTCCGACCCGTTCGTCGGCCGCATCCGCGCGCGGATCAGCCTGGAGAAGGCGGCGGCGCCGGAAACCTTCGACATGCCGCTGCACAAGGACACGATCTATCTGTGCGTCGTCGACCGCGACGGCAACATGGTCTCCTTCATCAATTCGCTGTTCTCCGCCTTCGGCAGCGGCATCTATGCGGCCAAGGCCGGCGTCATGCTGCAGAATCGCGGCTCGGGCTTCCGCCTGGTGGAAGGCCACCCCAACGCCATCGCCCCGCGCAAGCGCCCGTTCCACACCATCATCCCGGGCATGCTGGCCAGGGACGGCAGGGCGATCATGCCGCTGGGCGTCATGGGCGGCCAGTACCAGGCGACCGGCCATGTCCATTTCATCTCCGGCATCCTCGACCGCGGGCTCGACCCGCAGCAGGCGTCGGACGCGCCGCGCAGCTTCGCCCATGACGGCAAGCTCACGCTGGAGCCGACGCTTCCCCCCGCGGTCGCCGCCGATCTCACGGCGCGCGGCCATGACGTCGCCTGGGCGGCGGATCCGCTCGGCGGCTGCCAGGCGATCTGGGTCGACCACGCGCGCGGCGTGATGTTCGGCGCCTCCGACCACCGCAAGGACGGCTTCGCGCTGGCGGTCTAGATCATCGCGCGTCCTGCCGGACGCGGTAACGATGATCTATCCCATTGCTGGAACCCGCCCTTAACGCCCCCGCGCTATCGCTCGTCGATGGCGACGGAGGGGCGCTTGGCGCGGGAGAAACCATTCGGCTGGGGGATCATCGGCACCGGCACCATTGCCGGGCACTTCGCCGCCGATCTCGGCCTGTTGCCGCAGGCGCGCCTCGTCGCCGTGCAGTCCCGCTCGCGGGAGAAGGCTGAAGGCTTCGCCGCCCGCCTCGGCGCGGCCCGCGCCTATCACGACGAGGCGGCCTTCCTGGCCGATCCGGCGATCGAGGCGGTCTATATCGCGACGCCGAACCACCTCCATGCCGCGCAGGCGCTCGGCGCGATCGCGGCCGGCAAGCCGGTGCTGATCGAAAAGCCGATCGCGCTCGCAAGCGCCGCCGTCGCGGCGATCGCGCAGGCGGCGCAAGAGCGCGGCGTCTTCGCGATGGAGGCGCTGTGGAGCCGCTTCCTGCCGGCGGTGCGGCGGGCACGCGAGCAGATCGCGAAGGGCCGCATCGGCCCTGTCCGGCGGGTGCGCGCCGATCTCTCCTATCGCCATCCCGAGCAGGGCCGCTTCTTCGATCCGGCGCTGGGCGGCGGAGCCGCCTTCGACCTCGGCGTCTATCCGCTGTCGCTCGCCCTGCATCTCCTCGGCGAGCCACGGGGGCTCGGCGGGAGCTGGCTTGCGGCCGGCACCGGTGTCGACCGGCGCACGACCTTCCGGCTGGATTATCCGGCGGCGGTGGCGGAGCTCTCCTGCGGCTTCGACCGGAACGGGGCGAACCGCCTTTTGGTCGAGGGCGAGCGCGGCGGGCTCGTCTTCGAAGCGCCGTTCCTGAAGGTGCAGCGGCTCACATGGTATGCCGATGCCGGCCGCGCCGCGGCGGCCTATGATCGCGGCGCAGGCCGGCTGACGCGCCTGCTCGACCGCCTGCCCCGGCCGGGTCGGGTCAGCGAAACCCTCGCCTTTCCCGGCAACGGCCTTCAGTTCCAGGCTGAAGCCGCGATGGCGGCGATCCGGGCGGGGGAGACGTCTTGCGCGCAGATGCCGCTTCACGAAAGCGCGGCGGTCCTGCGGATCATCGAGGCGGTGCGGGCCGGGCCGCCGGCAGCGTCCTGAAGCCGGTCAGTGCCGCGTGCCGCAGGTGAAGGCGCCGTGGCGGATCTTCTCGGCCAGCGTCCCGGCGAAGCTGGCGGTGGCCTCCTCGCCATAGGTCTCGACCAGCGTGCGCAGCGCCGCGAACAGGGCGGCATGGGCCATGGCGTCGGAATCGAGCCCGTCCTGCTGCGCCTCGGCGAAGGCGTCCTCGACATAGCCATAGGCGACACGGCGGATGTCGCCATGGTCCTCGGCGAGATTCGGGTCGAGCATCGTGTCGTCTGGCTGGATCGGCATCGAAACGGGACTTCTGAACCTTCATCTGATGCGAATCGCGCCGGTTCTGCTCCGGATCGCGACGCCCGCACTCGCCTACGTCATAAGCCGTGCCAGAGCGGCACGCTACCGTGGTGTTGAGGAAAGGTTAATGCGGCCGGGAGAATTCCACCGAAGATCGCATTTGCCCGGCCGTTGTTGCCTATCCGCCATAGCGGCCGGCGAGCGCCCGCGACAGCGCCTCGCCCTCGGCCGCAAGCCGCGCCGAAGCCTCCTGGCTGGCGTCGGTGCAGCTGCGATGCGTCAGCGAATAGGCCTTGAAGCCGCGGTTGAAGGCGCTGGTCAGCCGCTCGCGGCGCTGGGGCGTGCGGCCCTCGGCCTCGATCAGCGCGGCCATCCGCGCCCGCCAGTCCTGCGCCTCCCGGCCGCCGCAGAGCGTCCTGAGATAGGAAAGCGAGCCCATGATCTCGGACAATTGCAGGAGTTGCGGCTCGTAGGGCGGCGGCGGCGGCTCCGGGGCGGGCTCAGCCGTAGCGGGCGGCGGCCGCTGCTGTGCCACGGCCATGGCCGGCGAAAGCATCAGCAGGCAAGCCAGCAGGGCGGCCCTCACGGCGCGGCCGTGCCGGCAGTGAAGAGCTGGTGGGCGCGGCGCAGAACCTCGCCGAGCTCGCGCGTCGTCGCGAGCCCGCCGAGCCTGAGCGGATCGGCCCACATCACCGCGCCGGCTTCAGGCCCCGTGCGCGGCTCGCCGGAGAGCCATTCCCCGACGAAGGAGGCGACGACGAAATGATGCGTCACGGCACCCGCCGCATCGCGGCCGAAGATCTCGACATGGCGGTTGAAGCCGAGGATGCGGGCAGCGACACCGACTTCCTCCTCGAGCTCGCGCAAGGCCGCCTCCTCCAGCGTCTCGCCGGCCTCGACCTTGCCGCCCGGCAGCGACCAGAGCCGGTCGGCCGGCGGCTTGGTGCGCGTCGCCAGCAAGACCTTGCCGTCGCGGAAGACCGCGACGGAAGCCGCCAGCACCGGCCGCGCCGGTGCCTTGCCCGCGCTCGGGAAGCGGATGACCCGCCCGTCGCCGGCGCTCGTCAAACGTGCTGCCCGCCATTGATGTGCAGCTCCGAGCCGGTGACGTAGCTCGAGGCGTCGGTGCAGAGGAAATAGATCGCCTTGGCGACCTCGTCGGGCTTGCCGAGGCGCTGCATCGGCAGGGCCGCGACGATCTTCTCGGTGCCGGGCGAGAGGATCGCGGTGTCGATCTCGCCGGGCGAGATCGCGTTGACGCGCACGCCGAGCGGGCCGAAATCGGCGGCCATCTCGCGCGTCAGGCTGGCGAGCGCCGCCTTCGAGGTCGCATAGGCCGCCCCGGCGAAGGGGTGGACGCGCGAACCCGCGATCGAGGAGACGTTGACGATCGCGCCCCTGGCGGCGGTCAATTCGTCGAGCAGGCCGCGCGCCAGCATGATCGGCGCGAAGAAATTGACCTGGAAGACCTTGTGCCAGTCGTTGAAGGAGGTGGTGGCGGCGCCGAGCCGCTCGCCGTTGCGCCCCTTCGGCGAGATGCCGGCGTTGTTGACGAGCGCGTTGAGCTTGCCGCCCTCGACGGCGAGCCGCTTCTTGATCTCGGCGATGCCGCGCATCGTGTCCTCGGGATCGCCGAGATCGATCTGGACATGGTCGTCCGCCCCCGACGGCCAGGGGCATTTGTCGGAGAAGGCCTGGCGCGAGCAGGACAGGATGCGCCAGCCCGCCATGGCGAACTGCATCACCGTGGCATGGCCGATGCCCCGGCTCGCCCCGGTCAGCAGCATGACCGGGCGCTTGCCGGCCTCGGTCTTCGGAAAATCGAATATGGGCATCGCCATGGGACCGGGTCCTCAGGGGTAGAAGCGTGTCTTCGACCACGGCGCCTCGGCCGAGGCGCGGCGGAAGACGATGCGGTCGTGCAGGCGGAAGGCGCCGTCGCGCCAGAACTCGATATAGCTTGGCGTGATCCGGAAGCCGCGCCAATAGGGCGGGCGCGGAATCTCGCCGACCCCGAATTTCAGCGTATAGCTCGCCACCGCCTTCTCCAGCGCGAAGCGGCTTTCCAGCGGCCGCGATTGCTGGGAAGCCCAGGCGCCGATGCGGCTGTCGCGCGGGCGGGACTGGAAATAGGCGTCCGATTCGGCATCGCTCACCAACGCGACCGTGCCGCGGATGCGGACCTGCCGGCGCAGGCTCTTCCAGTGGAACAGGGCGGCGGCCTTGGGCTGGCCGAGGAGCTCCTGCCCCTTCTGGCTCTCGGTGTTGGTGTAGAACACGAACCCTTGCGGCCCGTGCTCCTTCATCAGCACCATGCGGCTGTTGGGCAGGCCCTCGGTGTCGACGGTGGAGAGCGCCATGCCGGTCGGGTCGTTCGGCTCGGACTTCGCGGCCTCGCCCAGCCAGGTCGCGAACAGGGCGAAAGGCTCGTTTTCCTCGGTGAAGTCACCGCTCGTTAACGGTTGCACGGTCTAATCCTCGGTCAGTGGAAATGGGCGTTGGGCGAGCGCAGACGTGATCCGGGTTCCGGTGGCTGGTTTATATAGGGCAGGGGCCGGGGCGTTCCAAAGCCTTAAGCGTCGCGCAGCCCCCATGCGTCCGCTGGCTGCCGCCGTGCTCTTGTCCCTGTTCAGCGCCGGCTGCTCGGTGTCCTTCCCGATTCTCGGCCTGTCGAGCAAGAGCGAGGACGAGGTCGCGACCACATCCGCGATCCTGCCGGTGAGCGGCGGCGACCGGCAAGGCGCGCTCTCCGGCCTGTCGTCCGAGCTCGGGCCGGAGGACATGCGCCGCGCCGACGGCGCGATGGGCGTGGCGCTCGATCCGCAGGGTAACGGGGCGCCCGTCGCCTGGGACAATCCGCAGAGCGGCATCAAGGGCTCCTTCATCCCGGTCGGCGGCCCGTTCCTGCGTTCGGACGAGATCTGCCGGGCCTTCATCGCCAGCGTCCAGACGCAATCCCGCCCGGTCAAGCTGCAGGGCACGGCCTGCCGGCCCTCGGGCGGCGAATGGGCGGTCAAGGACATGGGCCCCTGGAAGGGCCTGAGCTAGAGGCTTCCCACGCCGGCTGCGGAACCGTCCCGGGCGGTGTTGCGCACGCGCCACAGCGCCCCCACATAGGCGGGCGGATGGCGGCCCCGGCACCGGCCGTCCGCTTTGGCATGGAACGAGGTTTTGGATGCGCGATCCCTATCAGGTCCTGGGCGTCGCCCGTGGCGCGGGCGATGCGGAGATCAAGAAGGCTTTCCGCCGCCGCGCCAAGGAGCTGCACCCGGACCGCAACCGCGAGGACCCGAAGGCGCAGGACAGGTTCGCCGAGCTCAACACCGCCTATGAGATCCTCGGCGACGAGGGCAAGCGCAAGCAGTTCGACCGCGGCGAAATCGACGCCGAGGGCAAGCCGCGCTTCCAGGGCTTCGAGGGCATGGGCGCCGGCCGGGGCGGGCGCAGCGGCGGCTTCGAGTTCAATTTCGGCCAGGGCGGCCACCCCTTCGGCGGGCGCGGCGGCGGCGATGCCGGCTTCGACGCCTCCGATATCTTCTCCTCGCTCTTCGGCGAGGCCGGCCGGCGCGGGCGCGGCAAGCCGCAGCCGCAGAAGCCGCCGGAGCAGAGCTTCACCCTCGAGGTCACGCTGGCGCAGGCCGCGACCGGCGGCACGCGCCGGGTCAAGCTGCCGGGCGGGCGCGAGGTCGAGATCACCATTCCCGAAGGCGTGAACGACGGCAAGGTGATGCGCCTGCGCGGGCTCGGCCAGGCCGACCCGTTCTCCGGCGAGGCCGGCGACGTGATGATGACCATCAAGGTGAAGCCCGATTCCCGCTTCACCGTCGAGGGCAACGATCTGCGCACCCGCGTCGCGGTTCCGCTCGCCAGGGCGGTGCTCGGCGGGCCGCTGCATGTGCCGACGCTGACCGGCGCGGTCGAGATGACGATCCCGCCCATGACCGGCACGACCCGGCAGTTCCGCCTGCGTGGCAAGGGCCTCAAGGGCGAGAAGGGCGTGGCCGGCGATCTCTTCGTCGCCATCGATATCGAGATGCCGGCAAGCGACGCCGAGCTGAGCGCCCTGATGAAGGCGCGCAGCGAAAGCTGACGCGCAAGCCCCTCTCATGCGCGATTCGGGCGCGGGGGCGGGCATCAAAGCGGTTCCCGTTTCCCTGCGACTGTTCTAAGAGACCTGCTCATCGTTCACCCTGCGGGTTTCCCATGCCTGATTCCACCGCTGTTTTGCCGACCGCCAATCTCCTCAAGGGCAAGCGCGGGCTCGTGATGGGCGTCGCGAACAACCGTTCGATCGCCTGGGGCATCGCCAAGGCCGCGGCCGATGCGGGGGCGGAACTCGCCTTCACCTATCAGGGCGACGCGCTGAAGAAGCGGGTGGAGCCGCTGGCCAGGGAGCTGGGCGGCCATGTCGTCGGCCATTGCGACGTCACCGACGGGGCGACGATCGACGCGGTCTTCGCCGAGGTCAAGAAGCTCTGGGGCAAGCTCGATTTCGTCGTCCACTGCATCGCCTTCTCCGACAAGGACGAGCTGACCGGCCGCTATGTCGAGACCAGCGAGGCGAACTTCACCAAGTCGCTGCTGATCTCCTGCTATTCCTTCACCGCGATCACCCAGCGCGCCGAGAAGCTGATGCCGGATGGCGGCGCGATGCTGACGCTGACCTATTACGGCGCCGAGAAATGGATGCCGCATTACAACGTCATGGGCGTTGCCAAGGCGGCGCTGGAATCGAGCGTGCAATATCTCGCCGCCGATCTCGGCCCCTCGAAGATCCGCGTCAACGCGATCTCGGCCGGGCCGATCAAGACGCTGGCCGCCTCCGGCATCGGCGATTTCCGCTACATCCTGCGCTGGAACGAGTACAATTCGCCGCTGCGCCGCACGGTGACGATCGAGGAGGTCGGCGAGGCGGCGGTGTTCCTCGTCTCCGACATGTCGCGCGGCATCACCGGCGAGATCATGCATGTCGACGCCGGCTACCACGTCGTCGGCATGAAGGTGCCGACCGCGCCCGACATCACCCTCGACAAGGGCGAATAAAAGCCCGCTCCAGGCGCCTGGGCGACGGCCTAACCCGCCAGCAGCTCCCCCAGCCGCGCCGTCGCGGCCTCGTCGCGGCGGATGGTTTCCTCCGCAGCCGCCGCGAGCAGATCGGCCACGCTCGTCCCGCCGATCCGGTGCCGCGGCAGGATCTGCGCCAGCGGCGCCAGCACGAAGGCGCGCGCGGCGAGGCGCGGATGCGGGATCTGGAGGCCGGGCCGGTCGATCGCGGCTTCGCCATAGGTCAGGATGTCGATGTCGAGCGTGCGCGGCCCCCAGCGCTCGCGGCGCTCGCGCCCGCCCGCCCGCTCCAGCGCGAGGCATAAGGCGAGCAGCTCGTCGGCGGTGAGCGTCGTCTCGACCAGCGCCGCCATGTTGAGGAATTCCGGCTGGTCGGTCTTGCCCCAGGGCGGCGTGCGATAGATCGAGGATAGGGGCCCGAGCCTGACGGCCGGGTCATCGCGCAGGCTCTTGAGCGCCGCCGCGAAGGCCGCCACGGGATCGCCGATATTGCCGCCGAAGGCGAGCGCGGCCTCAATCGCCACGCCGGAACCCCAACCGGATGCCGACCGAGCCGAGCGTCGCCGGGATCGGCGGAGCGGGCTTGCGCAACGTGACCTCGACGCCCGCGACCAGCGGGAAGGCATCGAGGACCGCCATCGCCACGGCGCGCGCGGCGCCCTCCAGCAGGTGGTAGCGGCGGGCGGTGAAGGCCTCCGTCACGATGGCGACGGCCCGGCCGTAATCGAGCGTGTCGGAGAGGCGGTCGCTCGCGGCGGCGGCGCGCAGGTCGACGTAGAGCACGAGGTCGAGGAGGAAGCGCTGGCCGAGCTTCTCCTCCTCCGAGAAGAAGCCGTGATAGGCGTAGATATCGAGCTTCTCGATCAGGATGCGGCCGGTTTCGCTCACAGGTCTGCTTTCATGCTGTCCTCGATGGCCGTCCAGGTCTTGAGCGCGTCGATATGCGCGGCGACGTCATGGGCGCGGATGATGGCGGCGCCGCGGCTCGCGCCATAAAGATGCGCGGCGATGCTGGCGGCGAGCCGCTCCGCCGGGACCGCCCGGCCGGTGATGCGCCCGAGCGTCGATTTCCGCGAGGCGCCGATGAGGATCGGGCAACCGAGCACCGAAAGCCGGTCGAGATGGCGGATCAGATCGAGGTTCTGGCGCGCCGTCTTGCCGAAGCCGATCCCGGGATCGAGGACGATCTGGCCGCGCGGCACGCCGGCTGCGGTCGCGATCCTGATCGAGCGCTCCAGGAAGCGCAGCACTTCGTCGAAGATGTCGAGCGAGGCATCGGCCGCATCGCGGTTGTGCATCAGGACGATCGGCGCGCCTGCGCGTGCCGCGACCTCGGCGATGCGCGGGTCGCGCTGGGCGCCCCAGACATCGTTGACGATCGCAGCGCCGGCGGCGAGCGCGGCTTCAGCCACCTCGGCCTTGTAGCTGTCGATCGAGACCGGCGTATCCGTGCGCGCCTTCAGCCCGGCGATCACCGGCAGCACGCGCGCCATCTCGGTTTGCCCATCGACGGCGACATGGCCGGGCCGCGTCGATTCGCCGCCGACATCGACGATGGCGGCCCCCTCGCCCACGAGTTGCTCGCCATGGGCGATCGCCGCCTCGGCGCTGTCCAGGAGCCCGCCGTCCGAGAACGAATCGGGCGTGACGTTGACGATGCCCATGACGAGCGGCGTCGCGGTGAGCACAAGGCTCGTTCCGTCGGGCAGGGTGAGGACAGGGGGCATCGGGTTCGGCCGGTGACTGAATCAAGTCGCTATACATCAGCCCGTGTGGAATCGGCCACAGAAAGCAGCCGATCGCCGCAGCGGGTCCGCTGACGCCGGAAGCGCTTTGACCCCGCCGGCGCCGGCGTGCACAAGCACGGCATGGTTCCGCTCCAGCTCCCTCACCGGCTCATCCTCGTCCGCCATGGCGAAACCGACTGGAATCGCGAAGGCCGGCTGCAGGGCGGGCAGGACATCCCGCTGAACGATCTCGGCCGCCGCCAGGCCGCAGAGGCCGCCGGCCGCCTGAAGGCGCTGGAGCCGGCCTATGCCGATCTCGACTACATCGCCTCGCCGATGCAGCGGGCGCGCGAGACCATCGACATCCTGCGGCGCGAGCTCGCCATGCCGGCAGGTGCCTATGCGCTCGACGAGCGCCTGCGCGAACTGACCTTCGGCAGCTGGGAAGGCTTCACCTGGCGCGACATCCGCAAGGCCGAGCGCGCTGAGGCGCATCTGCGCGAGCGCGACAAATGGGGCTATGTGCCGCCCGGCGGCGAGAGCTACCGCATGCTGGCCGAGCGGGTGCGGCCGGTCCTCGAAGGGTTGCGGCGCGAGACGGTGATCGTCAGCCATGGCGGCGTGGCGCGCGCCGTGCTGGCGCTGGTCGGGGCGGTTAAGCCGCGCGAGGCGTCGATGGTCGAGATCTGGCAGGGCAAGCTGCTCGTCGTCAGCGGCAACAGGGCGGACTGGGTCTGATGCATCGGACCGGAAAGTGGATTCCGCTTTTCGGACAAATCCGATGCTGGGATAAAGCCTGGATCGCATTCATCGCCGGTTCACGCGTGATTCCGCAGGGAGACTGTGCTAGCGAGGCGTCGCGATGCGGGAGCGGCGATTCCGGTTTTCTTGACGAGGTGCGTGAAAAGGCGCCGCACGGCCGCGGGCGGGGTTCGCCGCGGTGCCGGCGACCGGCCTTTTGAGCGCAGCGGGACGCGATGAACGATATGACGAAGCCGTCGGCGGCGTCCGACGCGGCCGCGGCCGATCCGCTTGCAATGCTGGCCGGCGAGAAGCGGCCCGATCTCGTCCGCGACGAGGTGCTGGCCGAGATCTTCACCGCGACCGTCGCGGCCCGCCCCGACCATCCGGCCCTGACCGACCGCGAGCGCCGCCTGACCTATGCCGAGGCCTGGACGCAGGCCGGGCGCCAGGCGCTGGGCCTCGCGCGCGCCGGCATCGGACCTGGCGACATGGTCGGCCTGTGGATGCCGCGCGGCATCGACCTGCTCGTCGCCCAGATCGCGATCACCCGTGCCGGCGCCGCCTGGGTGCCCTTCGACGCCGAGACCCCGGTCGAGCGCATCGCGACCTGCCTTGACGACGCCGAGGCCAAGGGGCTCGTCACCTCGGCCGCCCTGGCCGCCCGGGCGGAGGCGACCGAGCGCACGGTCTTCACGCCCGAGGGCCTCGCCGCCGGCGCCGATGACGCGCAACCGCCGGCGCGCCCGGCCGGCCTCACCCCCGACCACCCGGCCTATCTGATCTACACCTCCGGCTCGACGGGCACGCCGAAGGCGATCGTCATCAGCCACCGCAACATCTGCCATTTCCTGCGCGCCGGGAACGCGCTTTACGGCGTTGGGCCGGACGACGTCGTCTTCCAGGGCGCCTCCGTCGCCTTCGACCTGTCGATGGAGGAGATCTGGACGCCCTATCTCGTCGGCGCGACGCTGTTCGTCGCATCGCCCGAGATGATCGGCGACGCGGAGGCGCTGCCGCAGACCCTGAACGAGGCCGGCGTCACCGTCATCGACACCGTGCCGACGCTGCTCGGCATCCTGCCGGCCGACGTGCCCTCGCTCAGGCTGATCCTGCTCGGCGGCGAGGCGCTCCCGCCCGCGATCGTGCAGAAATGGGCGAGGCCCGGCCGGCGCATCCTCAACACCTATGGGCCGACCGAGGCGACGGTGGTGGCGACCGCGGCCGAGGTCATGCCCGGCGAGAGCGTCACCATCGGCCGGCCGATCCCGAACTACACGGCCTATGTCGTGGCTGAAGACCTGCGCCTGGTCCAGCCGGGCGAGCAGGGCGAGCTGCTGATCGGCGGGCCCGGCGTCGCCAAGGGCTATCACGGCCGGCCGGAGCTGACGGCGGAGAAATTCATCGCCAACCCCTTCGCCGGGGTCGCGGGCGGCGACGATCCGGTCCTCTACCGCTCGGGCGACGCGGTGAGCCTCGACCAGGACGGCAACATCGTCTTCCACGGCCGCATCGACGACCAGGTCAAGATCCGCGGCTTCCGCGTCGAGCTCGGCGAGATCGAATCGAAGCTCGCCGACGAGCCCGGCGTCGCGCAGGCGGCGGTGGTGCTGCGCAGCGACGACGGCATCGAGCGCCTCGTCGCCTTCGTCGTGTCCGAGCCCGGCGTCGCGATCGACGGGCCGGCCCTGCGCGCGGCGCTGCGCGAGAAATTGCCGCCCTATATGGTGCCGGCGCATTTCGAGGCGGCTGGCTCGCTGCCGCGCATGATCTCCGGCAAGGTCGACCGCAAGATGCTGAAGGCGGCGCCGCTGACGGCGCCCAGCGCCGAGGGCGAGCAGGAGCCGCCGCGCAACGCCACCGAAGCCACCCTGCTGGAGGCGGCCAAACGCGTGCTCGGTGCGGCGAGCTTGCCGCTGGAGGCCGATTTCTTCATCGATCTCGGCGGCCATTCGCTGCTGGCGGCGCGCTTCATCTCGATCGTGCGCGAGACGCCGGCCTATGCCGGCATCACCTTGCAGGACGTCTATGCCGCCCGCACCCTCAGGGCGATGGCGGCGCTCCTCGACGAGCGCGGCGTCGCCGCGGCGGAGGACCTTTCCTTCACGCCGCCGCCCTTCCTGCGCCGCTTCCTCTGTGGCCTCGCGCAGGCGGCCGTGCTGCCGGTGATCATCGGGTTGTCGACGGCGCAATGGCTCGGCGTCTTCGTCACCTACATGATCATCTCGGGCGAGGATCTGCCGCTGATCGGCCAGATCGCCGCGCTGCTCGGCGTCTATGTCGCAATCATCGTCGTCAGCGGGCTCATCGCCATCGCGCTGAAATGGCTGGTGCTCGGCCGGACGAAGCCCGGCATCTATCCGCTCTGGGGTGTCTATTATTTCCGCTGGTGGTTCGCCCAGCGCATCGCCGGGCTCGTCCACATCAAATGGCTGCAGGGCACGCCGGTGATGCGCTTCTACTGGCGCCTGCTCGGCGCGAAGGTCGGGCGCGACGTCATCATCTCCGATTACGAGGCCGGCGCGATCGACCTGATCGAGATCGGCGACGGCACGAGCTTCGGCTCCAAGACCACCTTCGCCAATGGCGAGGCGATCGGCGACAAGCTGGTGATCGGGACGATCCGCGTCGGCCAGGACGTCTCGGCCGGCGCCTCGGTCGTCCTCGGCCATGCGTGCGTGATCGGCGACCATGCCGAGATCGGCGATCTCACCGCGATCGCGCCCGGCGTCCATGTCGGCGCGGGCGAGATCTGGGACGGCACGCCCGGCCGCAAGGTTGGCACGGTCGATATTTCCGCCCTGCCCCCGCAGGCCGAAGCCTCGCGCACGCGGCGCACGCTGATGACGCTATTCCACGTGCTGATGCTGGTGGTGCTGCCGCCGGTCAGCCTGCTGCCGATCTTCCCGGCCTTCTGGCTGTTCGACAAGATCGACGACTTCATCGCCGGCTGGACCGAGATCAGCTATCTCTGGTTCCTGCCGGTCCTGACCTGGCCGACCGCGATCGGGCTGATCGCCTTCACCGTGCTGCTGATGGCGGGGCTGCGCTGGCTGATCCTGCCGCGCGTCACCTCCGGCTCCTACTCGATCCATTCCGGCTTCTATGCCCGCAAATGGACGGTGGCGCTGGCGACCGAGGTGACGCTGGAGACGCTCTCCTCGCTCTTCGCCACCATCTACATGCGCACCTGGTACCGGCTGATGGGGGCCAGCATCGGCAAGGGCGCCGAGATCTCGACCAACCTCTCCGGCCGCTACGACCTGACCGGCATCGGCGCCGGCAACTTCATCGCCGACGAGGTCGTCTTCGGCGACGAGGACATGCGCCGCGGCTATATGCGCCTCGACGCGACGCTGACCGGCGAGCAGGTCTTCGTCGGCAACGACGCCGTGGTGCCGCCGGGCGCCGTCATTCCCGACCGCGTTCTGATCGGCATCAAGTCGAAGCCGCCGGCCAACGCGCTGATGCAGGCCGGCGACACCTGGTTCGGCTCCCCGCCGATCCGGCTGCCGACGCGGCAGAAGGTCGATCTCGGCGCCGACTGGACCTACAAGCCCTCCTTCGCCAAGCAGTTCGGCCGCGGCGTCTTCGAGGCGCTGCACACCTCCTTCCCGGCGATGCTGTTCATCACCTTCGGCACCATCGCGGTCGACATGGTGCTGCAGCAGAAGATCAACGAGGGCGACTGGAGCGGGCTCGTCCTCTCCTTCATGGCGGTGGCGGTGGCGATCGCCGTGGGGCAGGCGCTGATCTGCGCCGCGGTGAAATGGCTGATGATGGGCGTCTACAAGCCGGTGATGAAGCCGATGTGGTCGTGGTGGGCGATGCGCACCGAGGCGGTCGCGGTGATGTATTGGGGCCTCGGCGGCAAGGTGCTGTTCGAGCATCTGCGCGGCACGCCGTTCCTGCCCTGGTTCCTGGCGCTGTTCGGCGCAAAATACGGCCGGGGCGTCTGGCTCGATTCCACCGACATCACCGAGTTCGACTGCATCAGGGTCGGCGACTTCTGCACGGTCAACGCCCATTCGGCCCTGCAGACCCATCTCTACGAGGACCGGGTGATGAAGGTCGGCCGCGTGCGGCTCGGCAAGGGGGTCTGCGTCGGCGCGGGCGCGACCGTGCTCTACGACACCCATGTCGGCGACTACGCCCAGGTCGGCCTGCTCACCGTCATCATGAAGGGCGAGAACCTGCCGGCGCATACGCGCTGGGAAGGCGCACCGGCGGCGCCGGCCAAGGCCCCGGCTCATTGACGCTCAGCCTTCATGGCCGACGAGCGGCAGCGCGGTCTCCTCGGGATCCAGCTCGCGGACGTCGCCCTTGGCGAGCTCGCCCAGCTCGAGCCCGCCGATCCGGACCCTGACGAGGCGCAGCACCTCGGCGCCCGCCGCCTCGACGATCCGCCGGACCTGCCGGTTGCGGCCCTCGTCGATCACCATCTCGACCCAGGCGTTGCGCTCCCCGGCGCGCAGCAGGCTGGCCGAGCGGATCGACAGCACCTCGCCCTCATCGATGGCGCCTTGCCGCAGCCTCGCCATGAAGGTCTCGTCCGGCACCCGGTCGATCTGGACGTGATAGGTCTTGTCGACGCCTGAGGCCGGATCGAGGATGCGCTGCGCCCAGCGGGTGTCGTTGGTCATCAGCAGCAGGCCCTCGCTCGCCATGTCGAGGCGCCCGACCGGGGCGAGATGCGGCAGCTTGAGCCCCTCCAGGCAGGCATAGACGGTCTTGCGCCCCTCCGGGTCGCTCGCCGTCGTCACCATGCCGCGCGGCTTGTTGAGCATCAGATAGATGCGACGTGCCGCCGAAACCGGCTGGCCGTCGACCGAGATCCTCGCCCGCTTCGGATCGATGCGCAGCTCGGGATGGAGCACGGCGCGGCCATCGACCGCGACGCGCCCCTCGCGCACCAGCTTCTCCGCCTGCGTGCGCGAGCAGTAGCCGAGCTTGGAAAGCACCCGTGCGAGGCTGACGGTCGTCGTCGGCGCAGGGGCGGGACGCCCGCCGGAAAATCTCATGATGGGTCTGGCCGTGGTCGCGGCGCCGCGAAGGGCGCCCCCTGTTCGGGCGGCGGGGGCTTTACTGTCGAAGCCCGGTCGCTATCGGAAAACGCGTGGCTCGCCGCCGCAGGGGCGCAGGCTGGCCGGAAGCCGGATCGACCCCGAAGCCGCCCTGCCGGGCGACCCGGGGCTAAAGTCCCGCGATGATGGGGCTCCCGGGGCGCCAGGAGCGCGAGGGGCTTGGCGTCCGGCGGCTCATGACGCGTTTGAAACCGGCGGAACCTCGCCTTGTCAATCGCTGTCGCGCGGCGCGCGGGGTTTCGCCGCACGCTGATCTGGCTTAGAGGCTGTCGGCAAACCTATCGGGCTCCCATGTCGCACAACAGCTTCGGCCATTTCTTCCGCGTCACCACCTTCGGCGAGAGCCACGGGCCCGCCATCGGCTGCGTCGTCGACGGCTGCCCGCCGCTGATCCCGCTGACCGAGGCCGACATCCAGGGCGATCTCGACCGGCGCCGGCCGGGCCAGTCGCGCTTCACCACGCAGCGCCAGGAGCCGGATGAGGTCCGCATCGTCTCCGGCGTCTTCGCCCGCGCGGGCGACGGCGTGCAAGTGACGACGGGCACTTCGATCGGCCTGATGATCGACAATGTCGACCAGCGCTCGAAGGATTATTCGGAGATCAAGGACAAATACCGGCCGGGCCACGCCGACTACACCTACGACGTGAAATACGGCATCCGCGACTATCGCGGCGGCGGCCGCTCCTCGGCCCGCGAGACGGCGATGCGCGTCGCCGCCGGCGCCATCGCCCGCAAGGTCGTGCCCGGCCTCATCGTGCGCGGCGCGCTGGTCCAGATCGGCCCGCACAGGATCGACCGTGCCAACTGGGACTGGGAGGAGGTCGCGCGCAACCCCTTCTTCTGCCCGGATGCGAAGGCGGCCGCCTTCTTCGCCGATTATCTCGACGGCATCCGCAAATCCGGCTCCTCGATCGGGGCGGTGCTCGAGATCGTCGCGGAGAATGTGCCGCCGGGGCTGGGCGCGCCGATCTACGGCAAGCTCGATGCCGAGATCGCCGCGGCGCTGATGAGCATCAACGCGGTGAAGGGCGTCGAGATCGGCGAAGGCTTCGGCGCGGCCGAACTCTCCGGCGAGGAGAACGCCGACGAGATGCGCGCCGGCAATGACGGGCGCCCGCTCTTCCTCTCCAACCATGCCGGCGGCATCCTCGGCGGCATCTCGACCGGCCAGCCGATCGTCGCCCGCTTCGCGGTGAAGCCGACCTCCTCGATCCTGAAGCCGCGCGCGACGGTGACGCGCAGCGGCGGCGAGGCGGAGATGTTCACCAAGGGGCGGCACGACCCCTGCGTCGGCATCCGCGCCGTGCCGGTCGGCGAGGCGATGGTCGCCTGCGTCCTGGCGGACCAGTATCTGCGCCATCGCGCGCAGGTCGGCGTGGTCGAGCCGCGCTGGCCGTTCCAGGAGTGATGGCGGTCATTGCATTTCAGCAATACTGAAAATGCAGATCTCGTTCATTGCGGATGAAGTTGCGCCGGGTTAGCTTCTGCGCATGAAGCTCGACGCCTGGCTCCGGCAGAACAAGATCGCGCGCAGCGCCTTCGCGAAACAGGTCGGCCTGTCGCCGGCCAGCGTGACCGCGCTGTGCAACGATCCCGCCGCCTGGATCTCCCGCGAAAGCGCCGAGCGCATCGCCGCCTCGACCGGCGGCGCCGTCACCCCCAATGATTTCCTCGGCCTCATCGGGCCGCGCGAGGCTGCCATGTCCAATATCGTCACCGACGCCATCGAAGCCTTCGCCCGCGGCGAGATCGTCATCGTCACCGACGACGACGACCGCGAGAACGAAGGCGATCTCATCGTCGCCGCCTCGCTGTGCACGCCGGAGAAGATGGCCTTCATCATCCGCAACACCTGCGGCATCGTCTGCGCGCCGCTGACGGCGGGCGAGGCCCGGCGCCTCAGGCTCGACCCGATGGTCTCGTCGAACGACGCGCCGCTCGGCACCGCCTTCACCATCACGGTCGACGTCAAGCACGGGCTGACCACCGGCATCTCGGCCGAGCAGCGCACCAACACCGTGCGCGCGCTCGCCAACGGCAATATGGGCGCCGGCGATTTCGTCCGCCCCGGCCATGTCTTCCCGCTGATCGCCAAGGATGGCGGCGTCCTGATGCGCTCCGGCCATACCGAGGCGGCGGTCGATCTGTGCCGGCTCGCCGATCTGCCGCCGGTCGGCGTCATCTGCGAGCTCGCCAATGACGACGGCACGGTGATGAAGGGCGCGCAGATCACCGCCTTCGCCGGCAAGCACGGGCTGAAGCAGATCACCGTCGCCGAGCTCATCGCCTATCGCCAGTCGCGCGAGAAGCTGGTCGAGCGCGTGCATTCCTTCCCGGTCAGGACCGCATTCGGCGAGATGACCGGCCATGTCTACGTCACCCCCTTCGAGGACACGCAGCACTTCGCCTTCGTGATGGGCAGGATCGGCGACGGCGAGAAGGTGCCGGCGCGGCTGCACCGGGCTGATGTGGTCGCCGACGTGCTGGGCGGCGCCGGCACGATCCAATGCGCGCTCAGGCGCTTCCAGCAGGAGGGGCGCGGCGTGCTGGTCTATCTGCGCGACGGCAGCGCCGGCGTGCCGATCAAGGCGGTCGAGGAGGACGAGGATTCCGACGCGCTGCGCAGCCGGCAATGGCGCGAGGTGGGCTTGGGCGCGCAGATCCTGCGCGATCTCGGCGTCGCCTCGATCGTCAATCTGGCGTCCTCGCCGCGCTCCTATGTCGGCTTGAGCGGCTTCGGCATCGAGATCGCCGAAACGGCGCCGCTGGAGTGACGGGCGGGCGACGGCGCCGTTGGCGTCCCGGAAGGGATTCGAACCCCTGACCTACGGTTTAGGAAACCGTTGCTCTATCCTGCTGAGCTACCGGGACGAACGTCGAAACCCAACGCGCCTCGAACCGCCACATAACGGATCCAGGCCGAAAACGATAGGCCCTCTTTTCCGGAATGGATCAGCAAGGCCAGCGCAGGCCACCGTCATGGGCCGGGCGGCGGCGGCAACGCGGCGATGGAAGCCGCCGCCCGCTGTGCTATGATCGCGCGCATGAGCGAAACGAGCGCCATAGCCGTGATCGCCAGTCGCGACGGTCAGGATCTGCAAGCCCTGCTTTCCGCCGCCGCGGGCCGATGGCGACAGGCCGGGATACGGCTCGCCGGGCTCCTCGCCGAAGGCCATGACGGCGAGGGGGTGTGCAGCGCCGCCTATCTGCGCGACCTGACGACGGGCGAGCGCTTCTCGATCCAGCGCGAGGCCCCGCCGCCGGGAACCACCTGCCATCTCGATGCCGGCGGCATGGAAAGGGCCTGCGACGCGCTGCTGCCCCGGACGGCATCCGCCGACATCGTCGTTCTCAGCAAGTTCGGGAAGCTGGAGGCGATGCAGCAGGGCCTGTGGCGATGCTTTTCCGCCTCGGCCAGCGCCGGAACGCCGGTGCTGACCACGGTTTCCTCCCGGCATGCCGAGGCCTTGCGGGCCTGGGCGCCGGCCGCCCGCTGGCTCGAGCCCGACGAGGCCGCGATCCAGTCCTGGTGGGACGCGACCAGGGTGCCCGCTGCCTAGCGGCACCGGCTTTTTCCAGTGACGGCAAGTGTTTCGGCCGGAGACGAAGACCATGGTAACCGGCAGCAGCCCCTCCCGCCCGGCACGGTCCGGCACGCCGCTCGCCGATCTGTCGCCCGCCTATTTCGGGCTGGTCATGGCCACCGGCATCGTCTCGCTGGCCGCCTTCATGATGGGGCATGCGAGCCTGGCCTTCGTCCTGTTCTATCTGAACATCGCCCAATATCTGGTTCTGTGCTGCTTGTACGCGCTGCGGGCCTTTCGCTATCCGGGGCGGTTCTTCGGCGACATGGTCGCCCATCGCACCGGGCCGGGTTATTTCACGGCGGTGGCCGGGACCGGCGTCCTGGCGAGCCAGTTCATGGTGCTGCGGGAGAACGTCGCGGCCGGCGCGGTCCTGTGGCTCCTCGCCCTGCTTCTGTGGTTCTGCCTGACTTATACGATCTTCACCGCTTTCACCGTCAAGCGGGAGAAGCCGCCGCTCGACGAGGGCATCAGCGGAAGCTGGCTGCTCGCGGTGGTGGCGACGCAGGCCTTGTCGGTGTCGAGCGCGCTGCTGGCGGCGCGCCTTGGCCAGCCCTACCGCCTGGAGCTCAATCTGCTGTCCCTGTCGATGTGGCTGTGGGGCGGCATGCTCTACATCTGGATGATGTCGCTGATCTTCTACCGCTACGCCTTCTTCCGCTTCTTGCCGAGCGATCTCGCGCCGCCCTACTGGATCAACATGGGCGCCATGGCGATCTCGACGCTGGCCGGCTCGCTCCTGATCCTCAACGCGCCGCAGGCGCCCTACCTGATGTCGCTCCTGCCGTTCCTGAAGGGCTTCACGGTTTTCTACTGGGCGACCGGGACATGGTGGATCCCGATGCTGCTCCTGCTCGGGATCTGGCGCCATGGTTTCGAGCGCTTCCCCTTCGAATACGACCCGCTGTACTGGGGGGCGGTGTTCCCGCTCGGCATGTATGCCGCCAGCACCTGGCAGCTCGATCACGCCATGGAGTTCGGCTTCCTGTCGCCGCTGCCGCGCGCCTTCCTCTGGATCGCCCTCACCGCCTGGGCGATCACCTTCATCGGCATGGTCCGCACGCTGGTCAGAAGCCGGCTGAGCTAGACGACCCGCATCGGCAGGACCGAAAAGCCGCTCGCCGGATAGATCGCGCGCACGGGCGCCCATCCGGGGACGAGCGCGATCTCGCGCGTTTCCTTCAGGAGCTCCTCCATCACCACGCGCAGCTCCAGCCGGGCGAGCCCAGCGCCGGGGCAGACATGGATGCCGCGCCCATAGAGGAGGTTCTGCTCAGGATCGCGGTCGAGGCGGAATGCGTCCGGGTCGCCGAACACGGCCTCGTCGCGGTTTGCCGAAGCCCAGATCAGCGAGATCCGCTCGCCCGCCTCGATCCGGCGGCCGCCGATCTCGACGGCCATGGTGGCGATCCGCCGGTTGGCGATCAGCGGGGCGTGCAGCCGCAGGATTTCGTCGATCGCGGCCGGCAGGAGATCGGGATCCTCGCGCAAGCGCTGCTGAAGCGCGGGATGCTCGCCGAGATAATGAGCCAATATGCCGACGCAGGCCGTGATCGTGCCCAATTCGCCGACGGTCCAGTTGCGCAGGATCGAGACGATCTCCTCCTGGCCGAGCGGCCTGCCGTCGACCGTCTCGCGCAGGAGATCGGTGGTGGCGTCGTCCGGCGCCGCCGCGCCCGCATCGCGCCTCGCCTGGAGCAGCTCGCCGATATAGCCGTCGAAGGCGAGCGCGATCTCGGCCATCGCCCCGGTGTCCCGGGCGAGCGTCGCCTCGTGATTGCGCCGCACCCAGTGCAGCAACGGCTCGTGCAGGCTTTCCGGCCAGCCGAGGAAGGCGCATTGCACGCGCACGGCGAAGAGCTGCGCCAGCTCCGCGACGAGATCGATCGCGACGCCGCGCCTGAGCCGCGATACGAGCTCGACCGAGATCGCGCGGCAGGGCGCCTCGAAGGCGTCGACGCGCCGGGGCGCGAACTGGCGCTCGATCAGCCGGCGATAGGCCGTGTGCAGCGGCGGATCCATGCCGCTGGGCACCGACAGATGGCGGGAAACGACGCTGCTGAAGCGACGATGGTCCTCCAGCACGCGCACCACGTCGTCATGGCGCAGGAGCGACCATCCGAGGTAATCGCTGTAGGCCACCGGGCAGCGCCGGCGCATCCCGTCATAGGCGGCGATCTGATCGGCGAGAACCTCGTCGGATCGCGGGTCCCAGTCGGGAACGACCTCTTTCGAAGCGGACATCGGAAGGCATTCCTCGCACCCGGCGGCGACTCGAGCGCTTCCTTAGCCGCCCGCACCGCCGCAGACATTGCGCGGGCGCAAGCATCACCGCTGAATCACGGCCGGGGCGCGGCCGCTCTTGCATCCCCGGGCGCGGGATGGCACGGCTTCGCCCGCCCAGACGGGCGCAACGCACCGAGGCGGGAAGCGATGGACGACGCGATCGAATTCGACAGGAGCGCGACGACGGCACCCGGCGCGGTGGCTGAGCTGTCGCCGCTCGTGCGCCGCATCATCGCCGGCAATGGCGGGCCGATGACCTTCACCGGCACCTGCTCCTATATCGTCGGCCACGGCACGGTCGCGATCATCGATCCGGGCCCGGACGATTCCGGCCATGTCGAGCGGCTGCTGGCGGCCGTCCGCGGCGAGACGGTCAGCCATATCGTCGTGACCCACACCCATCGCGACCATTCCCCCGCCGTGCCGGCCGTGAAAGCGGCGACCGGCGCGACGGTGGTGGGCTGCGGGCCGCACCGCCCCTCCCGGGAGCTCGGGCCTGGCGAAGGCCGCGTGCTCGACGCCGCCGCCGATACCGGCTTCGCGCCCGATTGGGCGATGGGCGACGGCGACACGGTCTCCGGCCCCGGCTGGAGCCTCGCCGCCGTCGAGACGCCCGGCCACACCGCCAACCACCTCGCCTTCACGCTCGCCGCGGAAGAGACGCTGTTCTCCGGCGACCACGTCATGGCCTGGTCGACCACGATCGTCGCCCCGCCCGACGGTTCGATGGCCGCCTATATGGCCTCGATCGAGAAGCTGCGCGGGCTTACCCATGCCCGCTACTGGCCGGGCCATGGCGGGCCCGTCGCCGAGCCGCAGCGTTTCCTGCGCGGCCTCGTCCAGCATCGCCGCCAGCGCGAGGCGGCGATCCTGAACCGGCTCGATGCCGGCGACGAGACGATCGCCGCCATGGTGCCGGTGATCTATCAGGGGCTGGCGCCGGCCCTGCACCGGGCCGCGGCGCTGTCGATGCTGGCCCAGCTCGAGGACCTCGTCCTGCGCGGCGTCGTCGCCTGCAGCGACGCGATACCGGCGCTCGCCAGCCGCTACAGGCGCGTCTGAGACGCTCCTCAGCGGCTGTCCATCAAAAGCTCGATCTCGTCGGCGAAGGCGGCGATCCGCGCCGCATTGGCGCCGAGATCGTGGCTGCCGAGGCGCGAGGCCGAGCGGATGTCGATGCGGCTGCCGTCGACGCGGGGCCTGACGCGGATGGTGATGTCCTCGGAGAAGCGCAGGATGCGGCCGCGCGCGATCGCCTCGACACGGCCCGTGCCGCTGCGTCCGCCGGGCCGCACCGTCTCCAGCACCTGCCAGCCGAGCCCGCGCGCCGCCCGCCGGGCGAGGTCGAAGGCGGCCTCCGCCGGCACTTCGAGCAGGATCGGCACGGCCTTGGGATAGGCCCGCCGCTGCAGGCGCCGGCTCTCGGGCGGGGGATCGGGCGGGACCCGGCCGGCGCGGGCCGTCAGCGCGGCTTGGGAGCGGCTGAAGGCCGGCGGATCGTCGATATCGGTCGAGACATCGGTGAGCGCCGGCCTCGTCGCGAGCCTGAATGCGACGAAGCCCGCCGGAACGAGCAGGACGAGCGAGAGCGTGAGCGCGCCGGCCGCCATGCCGACACCGCGATGACCCGAATGCCAGATGCGGACGAAGGCGAGGATGGCGAGGCCGAGCGCCGCGAGCACCAGGACATAGGCGCCGGCGACCGGGGCGAGCCCCTCGATGCTCGGCTCGCCGAGCCGCACCAGCAGAAGCGAGAGCATCAAGACCGCGCAGGAGAACCAGGCCAGCCGCCGGCTCCAGACGGCGGCGCGCGAAACCGGTTCCGTGAAGACCAGGCGGCGGTGCATCGCATCTCACTGCCCGCCGGGCTCGCGCAAGGCAAGCCCGCCGATCGGATGCTCGCCTGCCCGTGCGAGATGGTTTAGGTCTCATCTTTCGAGAGCGGGGGGAGCGCCATGCCCACAGCGAAAGCCATGCCGCAGGCCGCCGCGGAACCGGACCGGGTCTGGTTCCGCTTCATGCGGCTGCACCAGCGCATGCTGATTCAGATGACGGCGCGCATCCGCAGGCTCGGCCTCTCGATCCCGCAATTCGACCTGCTCTCGACCCTGACCGAGCAGGAGGGCATCAGCCAGAGCGAGCTCGCCGAACGGCTCTACGTCACCAAGGGCAACGTCTCGGGGCTGGTCGACCGGCTGGTCCAGGCGGGGCTGGTCGAGCGGCGCGCCATCGCCGGCGACCGGCGCTCCTACGCCATGCACCTGACGCCGGAAGGCCGCCGGCTCGCCGAGGCCGGCATCGCCACGCAGCGCGACTTCGTCGCGAGCACGCTGGGCAGGCTCGAGCCCGGCGACCTCGCCGAGCTCGACCGGCTCGTGCTACTCTGGCGCGACCTCGCCCGCGCCGTCGACGCCGCCTGAGCGGCGCCGGCACGGGCCGGCGGCAGGATCGACCGTCCCTTGCCTCGAAATCGCTCAATCCTTGCGCCCGGATCGGCGTATCCTGGCGCGGATATTGAACAGGCACGGAGCCGCTCATCATGCTGACCAATCTGGCCGTCCGGGATATCGAGACCCTCGTCCACCCCTACACCAACCTCGCGACCCATCGCGAAACCGGGCCGCTGGTGCTGGAGAGCGGCAAGGGCATCCATGTCTACGACACCACCGGCAAGGAATATATCGAGGGCATGGCGGGGCTGTGGTGCACCAGCCTCGGCTACTCCAACGAGGAGCTGATCGAGACCGCCGCCGCGCAGCTGCGGAAGCTGCCCTTCACCCATATCTTCACCGGGCGCAGCCATGATCCGGCGATCGAGCTCGCCGAGAAGCTCAAGGAGATCGCTCCCGTCCCGATCTCCAAGGTGTTCTACGGCACCTCCGGCTCCGACGCCAACGACACCCAGGTCAAGATCGTCTGGTATCTCAACAACGCGCTGGGCCGGCCGCGGAAGAAGAAGATCATTTCGCGGCTGAAGGGCTATCACGGCGTCACCGTCGCCACCGCCTCGCTGACCGGCCTGCCCAACAATCATATCGATTTCGACCTGCCGCTGCCCGGCATCCTGCACACCTCCTGCCCGCATCACTACCGTTTCGCCGAAGCCGGCGAGAGCGAGCAGGATTTTTCCGCCCGTCTCGCCGCCGAGCTCGAGGAGATGATCCTGCGCGAGGGGCCGGACACCGTCGCCGCCTTCATCGCCGAGCCGGTGATGGGCGCCGGCGGCGCGATCACCCCGCCGGAGGGCTATTTCGAGAAGATCAACGCGGTCCTGGCGAAATACGACATCCTGTTCATCTCGGACGAGGTCATCACCGGCTTCGGCCGCACCGGCAAGATGTTCGGCACGCAGACCTACGGCATGGCGGCCGATTCGATCTCGCTCGCCAAGCAGATCACCTCGGCCTATTTCCCGCTCAGCGCGGTGATGATGAACGAGAGGATCTACGATGTCCTCGTCGACCAGAGCCGCAAGATCGGCGTCTTCGGCCACGGCAACACCTATGCCGGCCACCCGGTCGGCTGCGCCATCGCGGTCAAGACGCTGGAGATCTATGAGCGCGAGAAGATCGTCGATCACGTCGCCCGGGTCGCCCCGACCTTCCTGCGCCGGCTGAACCGGCTCGCCGAGCATCCGCTCGTCGGCGAGGCGCGCGGCGTCGGCCTGATCGGCGGCATCGAGCTCGTCAGTGACAAGCGTACCAAGGCCGCCTTCGAGGCGAAGAAGGGCGTCGGCCCCAGGGCCGTCTCCTTCGCGCTGGACGAGGGCCTGATCACCCGCGCCATGGGCGACCGCCTCGCCTTCTGCCCACCGCTGGTGATCACCGAGGCCGAGATCGAGGAGATGTTCGACCGCTGCGAGCGCGCCCTCGACAAGACCCTGAACTGGGCCAGGGCCGAGGGCCTTATGGCCTGACTGGAACCGGCGGGCCTGATCTGCGTTGAGGAAGCACGGCGACGCGCGCAAGGCCGGATGGCCCGGCGCTCCCAGCCCTGGTTTCAACGACTGGAACCACCCCTCGAGACCCACTCGACTGACCGGCGCGGAACCCTTCCCGCCGGTCTTTTTTCGTCTGCGCCGCGCCCGAAAGGCGAGGCTCAGACGACGACGACCCTGGCGCCCGCCGGGACGCGGTTGTAGAGGTCGATCACGTCGATATTGCGCATCCGGATGCAGCCCGAGGAGGCCGAACGGCCGATCGTCTCCGGCTCGTTGGTGCCGTGGATGCGGTAGAGCGTGTCGTGGCCGTTCTGGTAGAGGTAGAGCGCGCGCGCGCCGAGCGGGTTCTCCGGCCCGCCGTTCATGCCGCCGGCGACGGGCTTCAGATGCGGCCAGCGCTTCACCATCTCGGCCGGCGGCGTCCAGCGCGGCCATTCGGCCTTGCGCTGGACCACGGCCTCGCCGGTCCAGCCATAGGCTTCGTCGCCGGTGGCGACGCCGTAGCGGATCGCCTTCTTGTTCGGCAGCACGAGATAGAGGAACTTCTCCCTGGTATCGATATAGATCGTACCGGGCGGCTGGCCGGTCGGATCGGCGATCTCGTAAGGCAGATAAGGCAGATAGGTGTCGAACTTGGGCACGAGCGCGATATATTCGGCGTCGCGGGCCGAGAGCGCCGGCGCGTTGACGCTCTTGTACTGGCACGCCCCCAGCAGGGCCGACAGCGCCAGTGCGACGAAAACGGTCTTGTTCATAGCTTCCACCAGAGCGGCCCGGAGACAGCCTTTATGATGAATCAGATCTTAACGCTTCGTATCGCCGGGGAGAGCCTGCAAACAGATGACCCGAGCGGTCAGGGCAGGGACGATCCCGCGCAGGACTAGGCTCCAAACCGGCGCGGCGCAATCTTGTTCCCCGCGCCGCACCCGCAACAGCCGCGAACGTGGCAAACCGGCCACGGTCCCACCACCGGACAAACCCCGTGACGACCCTGCTGATCACCCACCCCGCCGGCCTGCTGCACGCCGCGCTCCCCGGGCATCCGGAGCGTCCGGACCGGCTCAGGGCCGTGGAGCAGGCGCTCGAAGCCGAGCGCTTCGCCCCGCTCGTCCGGCTGGAGGCGCCGCGCGGCACGCTGGAGCAGATCGGCCTCTGCCACCCCCTGCCGCATGCGCAGGCGATCCTCGACGCCGCCCCGCAGCAGGGCTTCGTGGCGCTCGATGCCGACACGGCGATGTCGCCCGGTACCGTCGAGGCGGCGCTGCGCGCCGTCGGCGGCACTGTTGCCGCCGTGGACGAGGTCATGGCCGGCAGGGCCCGCAACGCCTTCGTGGCGATGCGCCCGCCCGGCCACCACGCCGAGCGCGAGCGCGCCATGGGCTTCTGCTTCTTCAACCAGGCGGCCATCGCGGCACGCCACGCGCAACGGGCGCACGGGGCGAAGCGCGTCGCCATCGTCGACTGGGACGTGCACCACGGCAACGGCACGCAGGACATCTTCTGGGACGACGCCTCGGTGCTCTACGCCTCCGTCCACGAGATGCCGCTCTACCCCGGCACCGGCGCGGCCTCGGAGCGCGGCAGCGCGGGCACGATCGTCAACGCCCCCTTGCACGCAGGGGACGGCTCCGACGAATTCCGCGACGCCTTCGAGAACACGATCCTGCCGCGGCTCGATGCGTTCGCTCCGGATCTGGTGGTGATCTCGGCGGGGTTCGACGCGCATTGGCGCGACCCGCTCGCCAGCCTCAACCTGCGCGAGGCCGATTTCGCCTGGGCGACGCAGAAGCTGATGGAGGCGGCCGATCGCCATGCCGGCGGCCGCATCGTCTCGGTGCTGGAGGGCGGCTACGATCTCGAGGCGCTGGCGAAATCGACGGCGGCCCATGTCGCGGCCCTGATGGAGCCCTGACGGCCGGGCTCGCGAAGCGCCCGCGAGGGTTCAGGGCGGGCCCTCGTCGCAGCGCGCGATCGTCTCGACGATCGCCACGGCCAGGGCGCGCTCCCGCTGCGAGCGGATTCGCCCGAAGGCGGCATCGAGCCGGTCGGGCCGGGGCGGCAGCTCGGCCGCCGGCGCATAGTTCGCCTGATCCTCGGCGAAGCCCGCATCCGTTCGGGACAGGCCCTCGAAGAAGGCCGCCGGGCTCGTTTCCAGGAAGCGCGCCAGCAGGAAGAGCGCCGCCGCGCTCAGACGATCCCTGCCTTTCTCGTAATTCCCCATCTGCTGGAACGAGACGCCGAGGATCGTCCCGAGATCCGCCTGGCTCAGGCCGCGCTTCTTGCGGAGCAGGCGCAGGCGCGCCCCGATATGACGGTTGATCCCCTCAGCTTCGATGCGCATGACGCCCCCCGGCCAAATCGGGCGGCATTCTGACGACACAGCGCAACCCCGTCCAGAGATGATCCGGGCGCGACGGCCGGCCTTTGGGGTCCTCGGTGCGGATTACGCCGCCCTGGCGAGGAAATCCTCGGCATAGTGGCAGGCGACATGCCGGTCGTCGACCTCGCGTTTCTCGGGACGCTCGGCCCGGCAGCGCTCGGTGACATGGGGACAGCGGGTCGAGAAGACGCAGCCCTTCGGCGGATCGAGCGGAGAGGGCAATTCGCCGCGCAGCACGATGCGCTCGCGCTTGCCCGCATCGACGCGCGGCGTCGAGGCGAGCAGCGCCTGCGTATAGGGGTGCAAGGGACGGGCGTAGATGCGCTCCTTCGGGCCGTGCTCGATGGCGTTTCCGAGATACATCACCATGACGTCATGGGCGATGTGGCGCACCACGCTGAGGTCGTGCGAGATGAACAGATAGGCGAGCTTCAATTCATCCTGGAGATCGGCGAGCAGGTTCAGGACCTGCGCCTGGATCGAGATGTCGAGCGCCGAGACCGGCTCGTCCGCGACCACGACCTTGGGCGAGAGGATCAGCGCACGCGCGATCGCGATGCGCTGGCGCTGGCCGCCAGAGAACATATGCGGATAGCGGGCATAATGCTCGGGGCGCAGGCCGACCTTGGCCATCATCGCGCGCGCCTTCTCGGTGCGTTCGGCCGCGGAGAGGTCGGTGTTGATCTTGAGCGGCTCCTCCAGGATCGTGCCGATCTTCTTGCGCGGATTGAGCGAGCCGTACGGGTTCTGGAACACGAACTGCACCGTGCGGCGCAGCCGCCTGCGCTCGGACGCGGGCGGGTTGACGGCGTCGAGCCCATCGAGCGTCAGCGCGCCCGAGGTCGGCGTCTCGATCAGCGTCGCCATGCGCGCCAGCGTCGACTTCCCGCAGCCGGATTCGCCGACGATGGCGAGCGTGCGTCCGGCCGCGACCGAAAAGGAGACCTTGTTCACCGCCTGCAGCTGCGCCGGCGGTCGGAAGAGGCCCTGCCTGACCGGATAGACCTGCGTCAGCTCGCGCGCTTCGATCACGGGGGCGGTCATCGCGCGGCCTCCTGCGTCCGGCCGGCTTCGTCGCGGGCGCGCTCGGCGTCGCGCTGCGGATCGCCGAGCGGGTAGTGGCAGCGCACGCGCCCGTCCTTCCAGTCGCGCAGCTCCGGCTGGACGGTGCGCGAATGTTCGGTCGCATAGGCGCAGCGCGGGCTGAACAGGCAGCCCTTCGGCCGGTCGTTCAGGCCCGGCACCATGCCGGGGATGGTGGCGAGCCGGCTCGCATGCTCGCTGCGCTCCGGCAAGGCCGCGAGCAGGGCGGCGGAATAGGGATGCTGCGGATCGGAGAACAGCGCGCCGACCTTGCGCTCCTCCATGATCTGCCCGGCATACATCACCATGATGCGCTGCGCCGTCTCCGCCACGACGCCCATGTTGTGGGTGATCAGCACGAGCGCCATGTTGCGCTCGCGCTGCAAGCTCATCAGCAGCTCGAGGATCTGCGCCTGGATGGTGACGTCGAGCGCGGTCGTCGGCTCGTCGGCGATCAGCAGGCGCGGATTGCAGGCGATCGCCATGGCGATCATCACGCGCTGGTTCATGCCGCCCGAAAGCTGGTGCGGATAGGCTTTGAGGCGGCTTTCCGGCGCCGGGATGCCGACCTGCTCCAAAAGCTCTGTCGCGCGGCGCCTCGCCGCCCTGCCGTCCATGCCCTCGTGCTTCTTCAGCGTCTCGGCGAGCTGGAAGCCGATGGTGAAGCAGGGGTTCAAGCTTGTGCTCGGCTCCTGGAAGATCATCGCCACGTCCTTGCCGGTGAGGCGGCGCCGCTCGCGCGCGGACATGGTCAGGAGATCGCGGCCGTCGAAGCTGAGCTTGTCGGCGCGGACGCGGCCGGGATAGCCGACGAGCCCCATCAGCGCGAGCATGGTGACGCTCTTGCCGGAGCCGGATTCGCCGACCACGCCGAGCACCTCGCCCTCGTCGAGGGTGAGGTCGATGCGGTCGACGGCGCGCAAGGTTCCCTGCGAGGTCGGGAATTCGACGCTGAGGTTTTCGATTTCGAGCAGGGGCATGGGATCAGCGCTTCAGCTTGGGGTCGAGCGCATCGCGCAGGCCGTCACCGAGCAGGTTGAAGGCGAGCACGGTGATGAGGATGGCGAGGCCCGGAAAGGTGACGACCCACCAGGCGCGCAGCACGAATTCGCGCGCGTCCGCCAGCATCGTGCCCCATTCGGGCGTCGGTGGCTGGGCGCCGAGCCCGAGAAAGCCGAGCGCCGCCGCGTCGAGGATCGCGGTGGAGACGCCGAGCGTCGCCTGCACGATCAGGGGCGCGGCGCAGTTCGGCAGGATCTCGGAGAACATCAGCCTGACCGTCTGCGCGCCCGAGACCTTGGCGGCGACGACATAGTCCTTGGAGGCTTCCGCGATCACGGCGGCGCGCGTGATGCGGACATAGTGCGGCAGCACGACGATGGCGACGGCGAGCATCGCGTTCATCAGGCCGGGGCCGAGGATGGCGACGATGACGATGGCGAGCAGGAGGCTCGGCATCGTCATCAGGATGTCCATCAGCCGCATGATCGCGATGTCGGCGAGGCCCTTGAAATAGCCGGCGATCAGCCCGAGCACGACGCCGACGACGATGGCGAGCGCGACGACGGCGATGCCGATCACCAGCGAGAGCCTGGCGCCATGCAGCAGCCGCGAGAGGATGTCGCGGCCGATCGCGTCGGTGCCGAGCGGATAGGAGAGCGAGCCGCCCTCCTGCCAGAAGGGCGGCTTGAGGAAGACCGCGTTGTTGGTGAGGTTCGGGTCGTGCGGCGCGATCCAGGGCGCGAACAGTGCGCAGAGCAGCACCAGCACGATCACGACGAGGCCGGCGACGGCGCCGCGATTGGCGCTGAAATAGCTCCAGAACTCGCGCAAGGGGTGCGGCGGCGCGATGGCCGGGGAGGCAAGGGTCTCGGTGCTCATGGGGCTGGTCATCGGGCGTGCCTGATGCGCGGGTTGATCAGGCCGTAGAGCAGGTCGACGACGAGGTTGACGCTCATCACCACTACGCCGAGCAGCAGGGTTCCGCCCTGCAGGACGGGATAGTCGCGCCGGCTGATCGCCTCGATCAGCCATTTGCCGACGCCGGGCCAGGAGAAGATCGTCTCGGTCAGGATCGCGCCGGTGAACAGCGCGCCGACCTGGAGGCCGATGACGGTGACGATCGGGATCAGCGCGTTGCGCAGCGCGTGCAGCGCCACGACCCGGACCGGCGCCATGCCCTTGGCGCGGGCGGTGCGGATATAATCCTCGCCCAGCACCTCCAGCATCGCCGAGCGGGTCATGCGGGCGATGACCGCGAGCGGCACCGTGCCGAGCACGATCGCCGGCAGGATAAGATGCGACAGCGCCGACCGGAAGGCGTCGATGTCGCCCGCCAGCAGGCTGTCGATGGTCAGGAAGCCGGTGACCGGCTCGATGAAATACTGCACCGCGATGCGCCCCGAGACCGGGGTGATGCCGAGCTGCACCGAGAACAGCAGGATCAGCAGGAGCCCCCACCAGAAGATCGGCATCGAATAGCCGGTGAGCGAGACGCCCATCACGCCATGGTCGAAGATCGAGTTGCGCTTCACCGCGGCGATGACGCCGGCCGGCAGCCCGATGATCAGCGCGATCAGGATGGCGGAAAGCGCGAGCTCGATCGTCGCCGGGAAGAGCTGGCCGAACTCGGTCAGCACGTTCTCGCGGGTGACGATCGACTTGCCGAGATCGCCCTGCACGACGCGCTCGATATATTTGCCGTACTGGACGAGCAGCGGCCGGTCGAGGCCGTATTCGGTCAAAAGCTGCGCGTGGCGGGCGGCATCGATGCCGCGCTCGCCGGCCATGGTCTCGATCGGATCGCCGGGGACGAGGCGCACGAGGAAGAAGGCGAGCAGCGTGATGCCGATGAAGGTCGGGACGATCAGGCTCAGCCGGGTGAAGATGAAGCGCAGCATGGTTCAGTGTTTCCGGCCGGGCGTCACGGACCGACGCGTCGCTTGGATTCATGGCCCTGTCGCGCGGCCGGTTCGGGAACGCGGCGGCGCCGTCGGGCAGGCATCGGCCGCGCCCGTCCGGGCGCGGCCGGCGCGGCGGCTCAGTTGCCGATGTCGACGCCGTAGAAGGTATGGCGGCTGAACGGCGAGAGCTTGAAGTCCTTCACCTCCTTGCGGACCGGCTTGAGCTGGACCGCATGGGCGATGGTGAACCAGGGCGACTGCTCCTTGAACACCACCTGCGCCTGCCGGTAGAGCCTCTCGCGCTCGGCCTGGTCGGTCACGGTCTTGGCCTTGGTCACCAGCTCCTCGAAAGGCCCATAGCAGAACTTGGCGACGTTCGAGCCGTTGGTCTTGGCCGAATCGCAGCCGAGCAGCGTGTGCAGGAAGTTGTCCGGATCGCCGTTGTCGCCGGTCCAGCCGAGCATGCCGGTCTGGTGCTCGCCCGCCTGCATGCGCTTGCGGTACTCGCCCCATTCGAAGCTCTTGATCTCGGCCTTGACGCCGACCTTGGCGAGGTCCGCCTGCATCAGCTCGGCGATGCGCCTGGCGTTCGGGTTGTACGGGCGCTGCACCGGCATTGCCCAGAGGTCGATCTCGAGCCCGTTCGGATAGCCGGCCTCGGCCAGTTCCTTCTTGGCCGCCGCCGGATCGTAGGGATCGTCCTTGATCGTCTCGTTATAGGACCACATCGAGGGCGGGATCGGGTTCACCGCGGCGATGCCGCTGGAGAGATAGACCGCGTCGATGATCGCCTGCTTGTTGATCGCCTTGTTGATGGCGCGGCGCACCTTGACGTCGTCGAACGGCTTCTTGGTGGTGTTGTAGGCGAGATAGCCGATGTTCAGGCCCGGCTGCTCCAGGATCTGGACATTGGCGTCCTTCTTCATCGCGTCGAGATCGGCCGGGTTCGGATAGGGCATGACATGGCATTCGCCCTTCTGCAGCTTGGCCCAGCGCACCGAGGCGTCGGGCGTGATCGCGAAGACGAGGTCGTCGATCTTGGCCTTGCCGGCCCAGTAGTCGGGGAAGGCCTTGTAGCGGATGATCGCGTCCTTCTGGTACTGCACCAGCTGGAATGCACCGGTGCCGATCGGGTCCTGGTCGAGCTTCTCGGGCGTGCCGGCCTTCAGCATGGCGTCGGCATATTCCTTCGACTGCACGCTGGCATATTGCATGGCGAGGTCGGAGAGGAAGGGCGCCTCGGGCTGGTTCAGCGTGAACCTGACGGTGTAGTCATCGACCTTCTCGACCGATTTCAACAGCTTGGGCATGCCCATGTCGTTGAAATAGGAGTGGTTGGAGCTGGTCACCTTGAAGAACGGATGGTCTTCCTTCCATTGCCGCTCGATCATGAACATGATGTCGTCGGCGTTGAAGTCGCGCGTCGGCTTGAAGTTCTTGTTGGAGTGCCACTTCACGCCCTTGCGCAAGTGGAAGGTGTAGGTCAGCCCATCCGGCGAGATGTCCCATTTCTCGGCGAGTGCCGGCTGGACCTTGGTGCCGCCGCGCTCGAACTGGACGATGGTATCGTAGATCTGGGTGTTCGCGTCGAAGGACGTGCCGGTGGTGTTGACGCTCGGCGCGAAATTCTCGGGGCTGCCCTCCGAGCAATAGACCAGCGTCTTGGCCATCAGCGGCTGCGCCGCCGTCAGCGCGGCGGCCGACAGCGTCGCCAACAGAATTCTCTTCATGGAAGTCTCCCTGAACGCCGCTGCGCCCTGCTTGAGGGCGGCGAGCGGCTCCGTCGCATCGGTAGCTCCGCGGGCGGAAACCCCAGGCTGCCTTGTTTTCAGTTTATTGAAAGAAAAGCGGCTGGGATAGACGGTCGGCCGGGCGCGGAGCCGGCTCGGAAGGGCCGCGACGATGATACTTTAGTCCGGTCGGGCCGGAGCCCGGCCCGGTTTGAGGCAGGTCAATTGCAGGCCGCCGGCGAAAGCCTCGCCCGGCCGAGCACCATCATCCGCTCGACCTGGAAACCCTGGCGCCGCAGCGCGTCGTGGTCCTGCGGCCAGGCGGCCGAACGCTCGAGCGAGATCGCGATCCGCGGCAGGTTGAGCTCGATCGCGAGCTCGTTGGCGAAGCGCAGCAGGGCATGGACGAGGCAGGTGCCCGGCAGGCGCAGCATCGCGAGCTCGGAGATTTCCAGCGCGGTGCCGCCTTCCAGCGTGGGCGCGACGCGGAAGGCGAAGACGGCATGCGGCACGGCGCGCGCGTCGCTGAGCGCGAAGACGCCGCGCGGCTGCGTGCCGTCCTGCGAATTGCCGCGCACGAAGGCTGCCCACCCCTCCGGCGTGACCTCGGGGTGCAGCATGGCGACGAGGCCATACACCGTGTCGGCGCCGGCCGGCGCGATGCGCGCGACCTGGAAGATGTCGTCGCCCGTCACGAATGCTCTCCGGTCTTCGGAACGCACACCGTGATTGCCGGGCCCACCGGGGCGCATTGACCTGGATCAAACCATTCGGCCGCATTCGCGAGCCCACTTTGTCGGTTCGGGCGTATTAGGGTATGGTCGGCCGATGATCAGGAAGATACGATCGTGAACGGTCAGCTCGCGGCGTGCGATGGCCCCGACTGCGGCGGAGGCGGCTGCCGCAGCTGCATGGTCCGCCGGGTCAGCGTCTGCGCCTCCCTGACGGAGGACGAGCTGGCGCTGCTGGAGTCCCTGGCCCATCCGACGCATTTCGCCGCCGGCGAGACGCTGTTCGCCCAGGGGCGCGAGGCGCATTCGGTCTACAACGTCACGGCCGGGGCGGTTCGCCTCTACAATCTGCTCGCCGATGGCCGCCGCCAGGTGGTCGGCTTCGCGCTGCCGGGCGATTTCCTCGGGCTCGCCATGCGCGACGCCTATGGCTTCTCGGCCGACGCCATCGGCGCGGTGAGCGTCTGCGCCTTCTCGCGCGCCGCCTATACCGCGCTGGTCGACGCCAAGCCGCATCTGCTGAAGCGGCTGCACGAATTCGCCACGCATGAGCTCACCCTCGCCCATGAGCAGATGATGCTGCTGGGCCGGCGTACGGCCGAGGAGAAGCTGATCTGCTTCCTGCACGGCATGCAGCAGCGCTGGGCGCGAATCGGCAAGCCCTCGGTCACCGTGCCGCTGCCGATGACGCGGCAGGACATCGCCGATTTCCTCGGCCTGACCATCGAGACCGTCAGCCGCACCTTCACCCGCCTCGCCCGGGAAAAGACCATCCTGATCGTGCCCGGCGGCGTGCGCGTGATGAACGCCGAGCGGATGAGCGCGGTGGCGGCCTGACGGGCTTGCGCTCAGGCGGCATCCGGCGCCATCCTCGCGCCCGGCAACGACACCGGAGCGATGACAGATGACGACGCGGCGTGAACTCCTGGCCGGGGCGGGACTGGCGGCGCTGGCGGCCGGGCTTCCCCGCGCCGCGCTGGCGCAGCCGAAGGACGCCGTCACCATCGCCCAGACGCTGGAGCCGCCGACGCTGGACCCGACCTCGGGCGCAGCCCAGGCGATCCGCGAGGTCACGCTCCAGAACATCTTCGAGGGCCTGGTCAAAATCGACCGGACCGGCAAGCTTCAGCCTTGCCTCGCCGAGAGCTGGCAGCTCGGCGACGACGCCGTCACCTATCGCTTCAAGCTCCGGCAGGGCGTGCGCTTTCATGACGGCACGCCCTTCACCGCCGATCAGGTGAAGTTCTCCTTCGAGCGGGCGCTCGCCCCCGATTCCACCAATGCCCAGCGCCAGCTCTTCACGCCGATCGCGACGATCGAGACGCCCGATCCGGCGAGCGTGGTGATCAGGCTGAAGCAGCCCACCGCCAATTTCCTCTACGGCCTCGCCTGGGGCGACGCGGTGATCGTCTCGCCGGCGACGGCAGCCGGCAACAAGACCGACCCGGTCGGCACCGGCCCGTTCAAATTCGCCCGCTGGAACCGCGGCGACCGGCTCGAGCTTACCCGCTTCGACGGCTATTGGGGGCAGGCACCGGCGCTGGCGCGGGCCACCTTCCGCTTCATGTCCGATCCGCAGGCGCAGGTCGCGGCGCTCCGGGCCGGCGACGTCGACGCCCACACCAACCTCTCGGCGCCCGAGGCGGTGCCGCAGCTCAGGGCCGATCCGAGGCTCAAGGTCACGATCGGCGCGACCGAGGGCGAGACCGTGCTCGCCACCAACAACGGCAAGCCGCCCTTCGACAATCTCAAGGTCCGGCAGGCGATTGCGCACGCGCTCGACCGCAAGGCGATCGCGCTCGGCGTCTACGGCTTCGACGTGCCGCTGATCGGCAGCCATTTCTCGCCGCTGCACCCGGCCTATGTCGATCTGACCGGCACCTACCCTTACGACCCCGCCAAGGCCAGGGCGTTGCTGGCCGAGGCCGGTTTCCCGAACGGCTTCTCCTGCACGCTGAAGCTGCCGCCGCCGTCCTATGCCCGCCGCTCCGGCGAGATCGTCGCGGCGATGCTGGCCGATGTCGGCGTCAAGGCGGCGATCGAGTCGCTCGAATTCCCGCAATGGCTGGAGCGCGTCTTCCGCAACAAGGACTACGACCTCAGCATCATCGCCCATACCGAGCCGCTCGACATCGATATCTATGCGCGCGACGGCTACTACTTCCAGTACAAGGACCCGGACTTCAAGGCGCTGATCGCCAGGATCGCAACGACCCTGCCGGAGGCGGAACGCAATGCCCTCTACCGGCAGGCGCAGGAGAAGCTCGCGCGCGACGCGGTCAACGGCTTCCTGTTCGTCCTGCCCAAGATCACCGTCGCCAATGCCGCGCTGGAGGGGATGTGGACCGACTGGCCCCTGCCGGTGACGCCGCTGGCGGAGCTCAGCTGGCGGTGAGCCGCGGTCTTCCGAGGTGACCGGCTACGTCCTGCGCCGGCTCACCGCGCTCATCCTGACCCTGCTGGCGGCGGCGCTGGTGATCTTCGTCATGCTCGAAATCCTGCCCGGCGATCCGGCGGCGGTGGCGCTCGGGCTCAACCCGGCGCCGGAGGCGCTCGCCGCGCTGCGCGCCGAGATGGGCCTCGACAAGCCCGCCGCGCTGCGCTTCGTGCTCTGGCTCGGCGGGCTCGCCACCGGCGATCTCGGGCTGAGCTATACCTATCGCGTGCCGGTCTCCAAGCTCATCCTCGAACGGATGGCGGTGACGCTGCCGCTGGCGCTGATGGCGATCGGGCTTTCGACCGCGATCGGCATCCCGCTCGGCGTCTTCGCCGCCGCGCGCCATGGCGGTCCGGCCGATGCGGGCGTGATGGCCTTCGCCCAGGCCGGGCTCGCCATCCCGAATTTCTGGTTCGGCCTCCTGCTCGTGCTCGTCTTCGCCGTCGGGCTCGGCTGGCTGCCGGCCGGCGGCTTTCCGGGCTGGCAGGAGCCGGGCGCCGCGCTGAAGGCGCTCCTCCTGCCGGCGCTCGCGCTGGCGCTGCCGCAGGCGGCGATCATCGCGCGGATGACGCGCTCGTCGATGCTCGACACGCTGCAGGAGGATTTCGTCCGCACCGCCCGCGCCAAGGGCCTGAGCGAGGGCACGACGCTGCGCCGGCATGCGCTGCGCAACGCGCTGATCCCGGTCGTGACCATCCTCGGCCTGCAATTCTCGGTGCTGATCGCCGGCGCGATCATCATCGAGAACGTCTTCGCCCTGCCGGGGCTGGGGCGGCTCGTCTTCCAGGCCATCGCCCAGCACGACCTGATCGTGGTCAAGGACCTCGTCCTGTTGTTCGCGGGGGCGGCGATCCTGATCAATTTCGTGGTCGAGCTCACCTACGGGCTGATCGACCCGCGGCTGAGGCAGGCATGAGCGGCGCGGGCGGCCGGCGGCGCTGGTGGCTGACGCCCTCCTGCGTGATCGGGGCGGCGCTCACCGGGCTCGTCGTCGCGATGGCGCTGATCTCCTACCTCTGGACGCCCTGGCCGCCGACGCGGATGGCGATCCTGAACCGGCTGCAAGGCCCCTCCGCCGCGCATTGGTTCGGCACCGATCCGTTCGGGCGGGACGTCTTCTCGATGATCATGGTGGGCGCGCGCAATTCGCTGGCGGTGGGGCTCGGCGCCGTCGGCGTCGGCATGGTCGCGGGGACGGCGCTGGGACTGGCGGCTTCCGTCCGGCGCGACGGCCTGCTCGACCATGCCATCATGCGTACGGCCGATTTCACCCATGCCTTTCCGGCCGTGCTGACCGCGATCATGATGACCGCGATCGCGGGACCGGGCATGCTCAACGCCGTCGTCGCCATCGCCGTCCTGAACCTGCCCTATTTCGCGCGGCTCGCGCGCGGGGCGGCCCTGCAGGTCAGGGCGCAGGACTTCATCCAGGCGGCGCGGGCGGCCGGGCTCGACGACCGCCAGATCACGCTGCGTCACGTGCTGCCCAACATCGCCGGCATCCTGGCGGTGCAGGCGACGATCCAGTTCGCGCTCGCGGTGCTGGCCGAGGCGGGGCTGTCCTATCTCGGATTGGGCACGCAGCCGCCCAACCCCTCCTGGGGGCGGATGCTCAACGAGGCACAGACCTTCATGGCGGCGCAGCCCTGGCTCGCGATCTTTCCCGGCGCCGCGATCGCGCTGACGGTGCTGGGCTTCAACCTGCTCGGCGACGGCCTGCGCGACGCCGTCGATCCGCGCCTGCGCCGCAGCCGGTGAGAGATGTAAGGAAGCTTCGATGACCGACCTTGCCGATCTGAGCGCCAGCGAGCTTCTTGCCGCCTACAGGGCGCGCCGGCTCTCGCCGGTCGAGGTGACGCGGGCGGTGATCGCCCGCATCGCTGCCTGGGAGCCGCATCTTAACGCGCTCTGGGCCTATGACCCCGAGGGCGCGCTGGCGCAGGCGAAAGCCTCCGAGGCGCGCTGGCTGAGGGCCGAGGCGCTGCCGCTCGACGGCGTGCCCGGCACGATCAAGGAGAACATTCGCACCAGGGGCGTGGCCGTGCCGCTCGGCACCGCCGCGACCGATCTCGCCCCCGCCGCCGACGACGCGCCCCCGGCGGCGCGGCTGCGCGAGGCCGGCACGATCATCCTCGCCAAGACGACGATGCCCGATTACGGCATGCTCTCGTCGGGGCTGTCGAGCTTCCACAAGCTCGCGCGCAACCCCTGGGACACCAGCAGGAATCCCGGCGGCTCCTCGGCCGGCGCTGGTGCTGCTGGAGCGGCCGGCTACGGCCCCTTGCATGTCGGCACCGATATCGGCGGCTCGGTCCGGCTGCCGGCGGGTTGGTGCGGGCTCGTGGGCTTGAAGCCCTCATTCGGGCGCGTGCCGATCGATCCGACCTATTACGGGCGCGTCGCCGGGCCGATGACGCGCACGGTCGAAGACGCCGCGCTGATGATGCGCGAACTGTCGAAACCCGATCCGCGCGATCCGATGAGCCTGCCGCCGCAGGAGATCGACTGGCTGGCGCTCGAGCACGATCCGAAGGGCCTGCGCCTCGGCCTCCAGCTCGATGCCGGGATCGGCCTTGCCGTCGAGCCCGAGACCAGGGCGGTCGTCGAGGCGGCGGCGCGGGCCTTCGCGGAGGCCGGCGCCATCGTCGCGCCGGTCGCGCCGCACATCACCCGCGCGATGCTCGACGGGCTCGACGATTTCTGGCGCCAGCGCGCCTGGGTCGATATCGGCGCCCTGCCGGCCGAGAAGCAGGCCAAGGTGCTGCCCTATATCTTCCGCTGGGCGGAGGGCGGGAGGGAGCTGTCGGGCGAGCGCGTCTATCGCGGCATGAGCCAGATGATGGCGATGCGCGAGGCCGCGCTGCAAGCGATCCGGCCTTACGACTTCATCCTCTCCCCGGTCTCGCCGGTGCCGAGCTTTCCGGCTGAATGGGCCTCGCCGGTCGACGACCCGGCGCGGCCCTTCGAGCATATCGGCTTCACGGTGGCGGCGAACATGTCGGACCAGCCGGCGATCTCGGTCCATGCCGGGCTGACGAAAACGGGCCTGCCGATCGGCCTCCAGATCACCGGCCGGCGCTTCGACGATCTCGGCGTGCTCAGGCTGGCGCGGGCCTGGGAGAGGATGCGCGGCCCCATACCCCGGCCCGGGGCGCCGGGCTAGATTCCACCGGCGTTACCGTCCTGTAAGGGAATGTTCCGTAAGCGATATTCATAAGGTCGAACCCGTGATCCCGGCCGCGCGCCGCAAGCTGGTTGGATAGCCGTGAGCGAGATTGCCGCAGAATACCTGTCCGCTCAGGCCCGTCGCCGGAACGCCGTCACGCTGCTCTTCTTCCTGCTCGCGGCGCTCGCCTTCCTGCTCCGCACCGTCATCTCCCCTCAATTGATGAACATGGTGGTGTCCTATTCCACCCCGGGAGGGAGCTTTCCCGAGAAGCTGCATATCGGAACCTATGCGATCTTCCTGGTGCTCGCCGCCATCCTGGCGACGCGCCCCATCCGCCTCGAAGGCGACGAGATCAGGCTGTTCAGCGCGACGCTGCTCTATGCGGCGCTGTTCCTGCTGCTCCTGCCCTATCTCGCCGTCATGGGCCTCGCCGGCTCGGCCGGCTTCCTCATCGATGCCTATCTGGCCGCCTGCGCGGCGGCGATGATCATGCTGTTCCTCGGGGAGGATGTGCGCCGGGCGCTCGGAAACGTCATGCTCGGGATGCTCGTCCTCAGCGCCGTGATCGGAACGGTGGAAGCCGCCACCCGGCATCGGCTCTTCCCCTATCCCATCGCGGAACTGCAGTTCCGTCCGATCGGGCTGACCTACCACCCGCTGGCGCTCGGCGCATTCAGCGCCACCGCCATCGGCTTCGTCGTGCTGACGCGCTGGAGCGTCTGGGTGCGCGCGCTGTGCATCGCCATCCTGTTCGTCGGCACGGCGGCATCGGGCGCCCGGGCCGCCCTGCTGCTCGCCGCCGGCGAGATCCTGCTCCTGATCGTCCTCCTGCCCTGGCCCGGCCTGTCCGCCCGCCATCAGCGGCAGGCGAAGCTCGTCACGCTGCTGATCACGCTCGGCGCGGGCGCAGCCCTGATCGCGGTGCTGTTCTCGGCCGGCCTGCTGAACCGGTTCAGCAACACGCTCTTCGATCAGAACTACGATGCCCGCGTCAAGATCTACGACATATTCCAATATGTAAGCTGGAAAGACATCCTCCTCGGCATGGACGCCAACGAGACGATGAGGATCCTCAACGAAAAGCTGCACTTGCCCTTTATCGAGAGCACGCCGGTCTCTCTGACGCTTCTATTCGGCTTTCCGATCGCATTGCTTCTCGCGGTGACCTTCTTCTGGTTCATCTTCCAGTTGCTGCGCCAGGCGCCGCTGGCCGCCTGGATCGCCACGGCGATTTCGCTCGCGGCGGCGCTGTCGAACAACGCACTCTCTTCGAAATCCCCCGATGTCCTGCTGCTGGTTATCCTGCTCCTGGCCTATCGGAACCCGGCTCCTCCGGCCGGGCAGGCAGGGATGGCCGCGACACGTCGCGGATCGGATCGCCCAAGAGCCGCAGGCCGTTGAGGACGACGAGCACCGTCCCACCCTCATGCCCGATGACCGCGAGCGGCAGCGGCAGCGCGAAGAAGGCGGCGCCGGTCACGAGGATGAGCATGGCGCCGATCGCGAAGGCGAGGTTCTGACGGATGACCGCCGCGGTCCGCCGCGACAGCCGATGCGCCGCCGCCAGCCGCCCCATATCCTCCGACAGCAGCGCCACATCGGCCGCCTGGAGCGCGACCTCGGAGCCCGCCACCCCCATGGCGACGCCGACATCGGCGCGCGCCAGCGCCGCCGCGTCGTTGACCCCGTCGCCGACGAAGGCGAGCTTTCGTCCCCGCCCCGCTTCGGCGACCAGCCGGACCTTGTCCTGCGGCAGCATCTCCGCATGGATCTCCCCGTCCTTGAGACCGAGCTCATCCCCGATGCGCAGCGCGACCGGCCGCCTGTCGCCGGTCATCATCAGGATCGTCGTCACCCCGCCGGCCCTGAGCGCCGCGAGCGCGCCGGCGGAGGTCTCGCGCGGCCGGTCGGCGACGCTGACGGCACCGAGGAGATCGGCCCCGCGCCCGAGATAGACCACGGTCTCGGCTCCGTCCCGAAGCACCTGCAAAGCCGCCTGGTCGGCCGAGGCGCCCATGGCCTCGACCATCCGGCGGTTTCCCGCCCAGAGCGGCCCGACATCGTCCTCGCCCGTGATGCCGGCGCTGGGCAGCGCCCGGACGTTTCGCGCCACGCGGACGGCGAGGCCGCGCCGGGCGGCCTCGCGCCGCAGGGCATCGGCGATCGGATGCTCGGAATGGGCCTCGAGGCCGGCCAGCGTCGCGATCAGGCGATCCTCGTCGCCATTGAGCGCGACGAGGCCCATCACGCTGGCGCGCCCCGTCGTCAGGGTCCCCGTCTTGTCGAAGGCGAAGACGTCGACGCTCGCGAGCGTTTCGAGCGCGGCCCCGCCCTTGAACAGCACGCCGCCGCGCGCCGCCGCCGACAGCGCCGACAGGATCGCGGCGGGCACGGAGATCACGATGGCGCAGGGGCTGGCCGCCACCAGCATGGTCGCAGCCCGGTAGAGCGCCGTCTCCCACGGGTTTCCGAGCCAGAGGAAGACGCTGAGCGCGACGAGCGAGCCGAGCAGCACCGCGACCGTGTAACGCTGCCCGAACCAGGCGCTGAACCGTTCGGAAGGCGCCTTCGCGGCTTGCGCCTGCGTGACGAGCGCGATCATCCGGGCAACGGTGGAGTGCTCGAGGTTTTTCGCGATCCTGACCTCGAGAACCCCGTCGAGATTGACCGTCGCCTCGAAGACCTGGGCGCCGGGCTCCCGGCGAACCGGCATCGATTCGCCGGTGATCGTGGATTCGTCCAGCGAGCCGCGCCCGGTGACGATCACGCCATCGGCCGGAACGCGCGCGCCGGGGCGAAGCACCACCAGATCGCCGACGCCGAGATCGGCCGCCGGGATCTCCTCGATCGTGCCGTCCTGCGTCTTGCGCAGCGCCGTTTCGGGGCGCAGCAGCATCAGCGCCTCGATGGCGCGCCGGGCCCGCCCCATCGCCCGCTCCTCGAGCGTCGTCGACAGGCTGAACAGCGTCAGCAGCACCGCCCCCTCGACCGCGGCGCCGACGATCGCCGCCGCGATGGCGGCGATGATCATCAGGAGGTCGATGTCGAAGACATGGTCGCGCCAGAGCGCTCGCGCCGCCCGCCACCCGGTCGGCACGCCCCCGGCCAGATAGGCGAGCGCCGTGCCGGCCAGGGTGATCTGGGGCGCAAACCCGCGCTCCGGAAGCCAGCCGCCCGCAAGGGCGAGCAGGAGACCGATCACGGTCGCGGCCGTGAGCGCGACGGACAGGCCCGACGCAAAACGCTGCAACACAGCCTCCCATGCGGGATCGGCGGCCGATGGATTTCCACCAGCTTCGGATCGCACTAAATTAGAATCATTCTAATCTTAGGGGAGGCGCAGCCATCATGCAAGGTGAGCCTGGCACCCGCGGCCTCGGGCGCTTTTTTGAAGAGCCGGCGGCGGGCTCATCGCTGGCGGAAACTGCGATCGAACTGGTCCGTCAGCGGCTTCAGGAAATAGGAGAGAGCCGAACGATCGCCGGTCTGAAGAAAGGCCTCGGCCGGCATTCCGGGAACGAGGCGACTGAATTCCTCGGACTTCCGGGCGGATTCATCCAGAGCGACCTGCACCGTGTAATAGCTCATGCCGGACTTCTGGTCGGTCGACAGATCAGGCGCGATCGATGTGACATGCCCGAGGAATTCCGGCGTGACGCGCTGGTTGAAGGCCGGGAACCGCAAATGGGCCACCTGCCCTATGCGGATCTGGTCGATATCTCCCGGCAGGACCCGCGCCTCGACGATGAGCGGATCGTCCGAAGGCACGATGAACATGATCGCCTCGCCCGCCCCGATCACGGCGCCGGGGGCGAAAACCGCGAGCTGGTGAACGAAGCCCTTCTGCGGCGAAGCGATATTGGTCCGGCTGAGCTGGTCCTCGGCGGCGACCTTGCGCTCCGACAGCTCCGACAGCTTCGCCTGCACCTCGCGCAGCGAGCTCGCGACATCGCTGCGCAACTCCTGATCCACCTGATGGATTTGCAGCCCGATCTCGGCGACGCGCCCCTTGGCCTGAGCGATCTGCGCCTGAAGCTGCCCGCGCTCGCCCTCATTGCGAGCGGCGTCGCGCTCCAGCACGACGAAACGCTGAATGCCGATCAGCTTGTTGTCCCAGAGCTTTCGAACCCCGTCGAGCTCCTTGAAGATGAGCTCCGATTCCTTTTCCTTCGCCCAGAGCTGGCGCGTCAGGCCCTCGATTTCCTGCTGAATCTGCGCCGAGCGCTCGGCGAGCAGCGATTTCTGGCCCATCCGCGTGTTGCGCCGCAGCTCGAACAACCGCTTTTCGCTCTGCATCACGGCATCGGCCTCGGCATCGCCGGCGCGCAGGGACAGCTCCGCCGGAAAGGTGATGTCCCCTGCGGAATCGCGCTCGGCTTCCAGCCGCCCCTGCCGGGCGTAATGCTCGAGCATCCCCTTGCTGATCACCTTGAGATTGGCATTGAGAACCGTCGGATCGAGCTTGATCAAAGGCTCGCCGGCCTCGACCTGCCGGCCGTTCTTGACGAAGACCTCGAGGACCACCCCGCCAAACGGATGCTGGATCTTCTTGACGTTCGAATTGACCACGACGACGCCGCTGGCGATGACGGCGCCGGAGAGATCCGTCGCGACGGCCCAGCCTCCGATCCCGAGGACGAGGCTGCAGAACAGGCCCAGGCCGACCAGAGCGTGACGCGCAACGGTGCGTTGCGCGCGATCGAGCTTGAGACCGAGGGTCATCCGCCCGTTCCGGTTTCGCTCACCACCTTCAGGGGCGGCCCGCTGGGGGCGCGTGCGGTCAGGCGCGCCATCACCTCGTCCCGCGGACCGATCGTCTGCAGACGGCCCTCGGCGATCACCGCGACAAGATCGACCGAGGCGAGCAATTGCGAGCGGTGGGCAACCACGACGACGATGGCGCCGCGCGACCGTGCTTCCGTGATCGCCTTGGCCAGCGCCTGCTCGCCTTCCGCATCGAGGTTCGAGTTCGGCTCGTCGAGGACGATCAGGAACGGCTCGCCGTAGAGCGCGCGCGCCAGCGCGATCCTCTGCCTCTGGCCGGCCGACAGGTTCGCCCCTCCTTCGCCGAGCTTCGTCTCATAGCCTTGCGGCAGGTTCAGGATGAGATCGTGCACATCGGCCCGCCGCGCCGCCGCGATGATGGCTTCGCTCGATGGCGCGGCGGCGAAGCGCGAGATGTTCTGCGCGACGGTCCCGGCGAAGAGGTCGACGTTCTGGGGAAGATAGCCGAGGTGCTCGGCCCTCGCCTCGTCGGACCACTGGTCGAGCGCGGCGCCATCCAGCTTGATGCGCCCCTTGGCCGGCTTCCAGACACCGACGATCGCGCGGATCAACGACGATTTCCCGGAGCCGCTCGGGCCTATCACGGCAAGCCCGCTTCCGGCGCTGAGCGAGAACCCGACATCGCTGAGAACGAGCCGCTCGCTGCCGGGTGGCGCGAGCGAAATCCCGTCGATGGCGAGCGACTTTTCCGGCTTCGGCAGCGCGAAGGCCTGGAGGCGCTCCGGAAACAGCGCCAGCAGGCGCGACAGCCTGCGCCAGCTCTCGCGCGCGGCCACGACGCCGCGCCAGTTGGCGATCGCGAGATCGATCGGCGCCAGCGCGCGCCCGGCGATGATCGAGCCGGCGACGATCGCGCCCGATGATATCTCCTGCTTGATCGCAAGATAGCCGCCGAGCGCGAGAACCAGCGATTGCAGCAGCATCCTGAAGCTTCGCGACAGAATGCTGATGGCGGTCGCCCGATCGACCAGGCTCACGCTGCGATTGACGTAATCCCGGCTGACATCGTTCCACATCTCGGAAAAGCGGCCGGCGAAACCCATCCCATGCAGCACTTCGGCGTTGCGCCGCGCGCTTTCGACCATGGCGCCACGCTGCGCGCCGAGGACGGAGACCGATTTCGTCAGATCGCGCGTCAGAACCTCGGCCAGGATCGACAAGCCGATCAGGACACAGGCGCCGGCAACCGCGGCATAGGCGATCCACGGATGCAGCAGCATGCAGAACCCGACATAGATCGGAATCCAGGGGAGGTCGAAAAAGGCGATCAGCCCCGGGCTGCCGACGAAGGTCCTGATCTGGTCGAGATCGCGGATCGCCTGCCCGCCTTCGTCGAATCGCATGGTACGCAGCGACATCTCGAGGACGGCGGCATGGGCGGGGCGCCCGAACGCCTCGTCGAAGGCCGCCCCGATCCTGACCAGGATCCGCGTCCGGACATATTCCATGGCGCCCTGAAACAGGACGAGAACGACCAGGATGACGATGAGACCGACGAGCGTCGGAACGCTGTGGCTCGGGACGACCCGGTCATAGACCTCCAGCATGAACCAGGAGCCGGTCAGCGTCAGCACGTTGACGGCGCAGCTCAGGAGGATGACGACCGCGAGCGTCGACCGGAAGGCCCTGGTCAGCTGGGTCAGCGGGTTCGCCAGCTCGTTCTGCTCGCGGCCTGGGAAGGACCCCGCGGACCTCAAGGCCATTCCGCCCCTCGCAGATTGAAAGCGCTGCCCTCACCTCCCGCGGTGCGACCCCCGCGGCATGGCACATGCCGCGGGGCCGGCGCGGAAGCCGGACACCCTGCAGCCGGCCCCGCCGCGAGGAACGCCGTATCAGCCATGCGATAACGACGTCACATTGAACGCCTTCCAGTCACTCCAGAGATAGCCGTCGAAGGCGCGCACATAGAGCTGATCGGTGGTTTCGGCGGATGCGCCCGTGAAGCTCGCGGAAGCGAGATCGGCCGCCAGGACCTCGATCGCCTCCTGGGCATGCTGGGGCGTTCCGTTCACCGACCAGTACCCGCTGTTCGCTGCCGGATTGCTGTCCCAGAACTCATATTTGGTGATCGTATCGTTTTCGGCATCCGTCACGTCGAAGAAGGCGGAAGCCTCGACGATCTCATTGGTCGCCACGACGTAGCCGGCGTCCGCATGCACCACCGGCGCGACGTCCAGCGGCGCCGTGACCGTGAATGCCTTCCAATCGCCCCAGATCAGGCCGTCGAAGGCCCGCGCATAGAGCAGGTCCGAGCCGGAACCGCTCTGGAACGTGGTGTTCGCCAGGTCCGACGCGCCGATCTCGATCGACCGTCCGGCGTCCTGCGTCGCACCGTTCACGGTCCAGTGGCCGCTCGACGCATTCGCGTTGCCGTCCCAGATCTGATACTTCGTGATCGTGTCGCCATCCGTATCGGCGGCGCTGAACAGCGCCGAGGCGGCAAAGACCTGTCCGTGGGTCGCGGCCTTGTCGGTCGCGCTCACCGTCGGCGCCGCGTTCGGCGGCGCGGCGATCGTGAAGTCCTTCCAGGCGCTCCAGGCCACGCCGTCGAAGACCTGCACCGACACGGTGTCACTCACGCTACCCGCCGACCAGACCGTTTGGGCGAACTCCGCCGCCGTGATCTCGATGGTCAGGTTCGCTCCCTTCTCGACGCCGTTCACCGTCCAGTGGCCGCTCGACGCACTCGCATTGCCGTCCCACAGCCGGTACTTCGTGATCGTGTCGCCATCCGCGTCATTGGCGGTGAACAGCAGCGCGGCCTGCGTCGTCAGGGCGCCATGCGCCGGCGTGTAGGTCGCGGCCGTCACGGTCGGCGCCACGTTCGGCGGCGCCGCGATCGTGAAGTCCTTCCAGGCGCTCCAGGCCACGCCGTCGAAGACCTGCACCGACACCGCATCGCTCACCGAACCCGCCGACCAGACCGTGTTGGCGAACTCCGCCGCCGTGATCTCGATGGTCAGGTTCGCTCCCTTCTCGACGCCGTTCACCGTCCAGTGGCCGCTCGACGCACTCGCATTGCCGTCCCACAGCCGGTACTTCGTGATCGCGTCGCCATCCGCGTCGGTGGTGGTGAACACCAGCGAGGCCTGCGTCGTCAGGGCGCCATGCGCCGGCGTGTAGGTCGCGGCCGTCACGGTCGGCGCCGCGTTCGGCGGCGCCGCGATCGTGAAGTCCTTCCAGGCGCTCCAGGCGACGCCGTCGAAGACCTGCACCGACACCGCATCGCTCACGGAACCCGCCGTCCAGACCGTGTTGGCGAACTCCGCCGCCGTGATCTCGATGGTCAGGCTCGCTCCCTTCTCGACGCCGTTCACCGTCCAGTGGCCGCTCGACGTATTGGCGTTGCCGTCCCACAGCCGGTACTTCGTGATCGCGTCGCCGTCCGCGTCGTTGGTGGTGAACAGCAGCGAGGCCTGCGTCGTCAGGGCGCCATGCGCCGGCGTGTAGGTCGCAGCCGTCACGGTCGGCGCCGCGTTCGGCGGCGCGGCGATCGTGAAGTCCTTCCAGGCGCTCCAGGCGATACCGTCGAAGACCTGCACTGAGACGGTGTCGCCCACGCTACCCACCGACCAGACCGTGTTGGCGAACTCCGCCGCCGTGATCTCGATGGTCAGGTTCGCTCCCTTCGCGACGCCGTTCACCGTCCAGTGGCCACTCGACGTATTGGCGTTGCCGTCCCACAGCCGGTACTTCGTGATCGCGTCGCCATCCGCGTCGTTGGTGGTGAAGAGCGCGGACGCCTGTATCGTCAGATCTTCATGCGCCGGCGTGTAGGTCGCAGCCGTCACGGTCGGCGCCGCGTTCGGCGGCGCCGCGATCGTGAAGCTCCCCCACGCGCTCCAGGCGATACCATCGAAGACCTGCACCGAGACGGCGTCACTCATGGAACCAGCCGCCCAGACCGTGTTGGCGAACTCCGCCGCCGTGATCTCGATGATCAGGTTCGCTCCCTTCGCGATGCCGTTCACCGTCCAGTGGCCGCTCAACGCACTCGCATTGCCGTCCCACAGCCGGTACTTCGTGATCGCGTCGCCATCTGCGTCGTTGGCGGTGAACAGCAGCGAGGCCTGCGTCGTCAGGGCGCCATGCGCCGGCGTGTAGGTCGCAGCCGTCACGGTCGGCGCCACGTTCGGCGGCGGCGCGATCGTGAAGTTCGCCCACGCACTCCAGGCCACGCCGTCGAAGACCTGCACCGAGACGGTGTCGCCCACGCTACCCGCCGACCAGACCGTGTTGGCGAACTCCGCCGCCGTGATCTCGATGATCAGGTCCGCTCCCTTCTCGACGCCGTTCACCGTCCAGTGGCCGCTCGACGCACTCGCATTGCCGTCCCACAGCCGATACTTCGTGATCGCGTCGCCATCCGCGTCGTTGGTGGTGAACACCAGCGAGGCCTGCGTCGTCAGGGCGCCATGCGCCGGCGTGTAGGTCGCGGCCGTCACGGTCGGCGCCGCGTTCGCCGGCGCGGCGATCGTGAAGTTCGCCCACGCACTCCAGGCGACGCCGTCGAAGACCTGCACCGAGACGGCGTCACTCACGGAACCAGCCGACCAGACCGTGTTGGCGAACTCCGCCGCCGTGATCTCGATGGTCAGGTTCGCTCCCTTCTCGACGCCGTTCACCGTCCAGTGGCCGCTCGACGCACTCGCATTGCCGTCCCACAGCCGATACTTCGTGATCGCGTCGCCATCCGCGTCGTTGGTGGTGAACACCAGCGAGGCCTGCGTCGTCAGGGCGCCATGCGCCGGCGTGTAGGTCGCGGCCGTCACGGTCGGTGCCGCGTTCGGCGGCGCCGCGATCGTGAAGTCCTTCCAGGCGCTCCAGGCGACGCCGTCGAAGACCTGCACCGACACCGCATCGCTCACGGAACCCGCCGTCCAGACCGTGTTGGCGAACTCCGCCGCCGTGATCTCGATGGTCAGGCTCGCTCCCTTCTCGACGCCGTTCACCGTCCAGTGGCCGCTCGACGCACTCGCATTGCCGTCCCACAGCCGGTACTTCGTGATCGCGTCGCCATCCGCGTCGGTGACGCTGAAGAGCGAGGACGCTATCAGGCTCGTGGCACCATGGGCCGGCGTCACCGTCGCGCTCGCCGTGACGACGGGAATGCTCTCCGGCGCGGTGGCGATGGTGAAGCTCTTCCACGCGCTCCACTCGAAACCGTCGAAGGCGCGGATGAAAACCGTATCGGCCGTCGAGCCCACCGTCCATTGCATGTTGGCGAGGTCGGCCGCATTCACGACGATGCCGCGCGCGCTCCCCTGAGCGGCGCCCGACAAGGTCCAATGCCCGCTCGTCGACGCCGTCGTGTCGTCCCAGAACTCGTACTTCGTGATGGCATCGCCGTCGTCGTCGGCCACGCTGAAGAGCGCGCTCGCCGCCACGCTCGTACTGCGATGCGCCGGCGTATAGGCCGAGGCGCTCACGACCGCAGCCCGGTTCAGGGTGATGTCCAGCGTGACGGTGCCGGAGGAGGCGGAAGCCGATCCGAAGAAGGCGCCAACCGTGAAATCGGTCATGGTATAGGTGAAAACGTCGTGGAGATGCGACCCGGTGGCTCCGGACGCACCGGACGCCACATAGCTGTAGCTGCCGTTCGGATTCAGGGTCAGCGTCCCGTACAAACCGGCGGTCGCGATCCCGACATTGGCGCTCAGGCCATTGACGGAGCTGACGAACAGCGAATCGCCCGCGGGACGGATATCGTTCGTCAGGACGTTGCCCGCCGCGACGCCCGCGACCGTGGCGCCGGTGTCGGCATTGGCGGCCAGGCCGAGCGTGATCGCCCGATCGGCGAACTCGAGAACCTGAACCCTCCGCAGGAAATCCTGACCGTCGGGCGATCCCGCGCGCAGATCGGTGACGGTCCAGCTCCCATCGCCGTTATCGACGATGTCGTAGTCGGCCATGTCGCCGGTGAACTTGGCCTTGTTGACGCCTCCGCCGCCCTCGATGAAGTCGTCGCCGCCATAGCCCTTGAAGATGTCCGCGTTGGAGCCTCCGAGCAGGATGTCGTCGAAATGGCTGCCGAGAATCCATTGCGCGGAACCCGAGCCGGAGGAGTTGACGACACGCCCGTCATCGTTCCCGTCGAAGATCGCGGCCTTGACGACGTTCTCGGCGCCCGAAACCGGCTCCCGCCAGATCAGCTCGACCTGGTTCTGGCCGAGGCCGCGCAGGCGATCGAAGGTCGTGAGATCGGGGACGATCATGTCGCTGACCAGATTGCCGTACTTGTCGAACAGCGACAGATGAACCTCGCCGTTGTCGGCATAGCCGACGACGTTCATCCCGTTCGCGAGCAGCTGATGCTGCAGCCGGCCGAGCGACTGGCCCGACGCCAGCACGGTCGTCGTCGGCGTGCCGACCAGCGTGTTCGCCGCGCTGACGGCGAAGGTCTGGAGGACGTGCGCCCCGGTGCCCTGCTGGATGCCTTCGGCGACGAACAGGCGCGAGCCGTCGGACTGCACGAGCTCGAGGAACTGGTAGATATCCTGGAGGTGGCCGGGATCGACCACCCCCACGACCGGCCCGAGCGCACCCGTATTCGCATTGAAGTTCTGGAACTTCAGCTTCGCTTCGCCGCTGCTGCGATCCTCGCTGATGAAAGTGAACTGGTTGCCCGACACCGACATGACGACGTAGTCGTTCCCCGTCGCGATCTTCTGCGGGGCGTAAGCCGCCGTCCCGGTCGCGGGATTAACCTTGGCGTACCAGTAATCCATGGTCGACGCGCCCACGGCCCGCGTCCCGTAGCCGGCCACGATCGTCCCGTCGGAAGCCACGTTCCAGTCGAGGTTGCTATAGTTGGCCACCCCGGCGAACAGGTTGGTCGGGGCCCCCACCAGCGTGATGCTGGGGCTGCCGACATAAGCCAGGTTGCTCGCGGCGAAATTCAAAGCCTGCAGCTTGACGTCGAACGTCCCGGGCGCGCCGCCATCCGTCGGCGCCACCCAGACGGCGAAGCCCTGGGCGGGCCCCCCCGAAGTCTGCTTGTACATGATGACGCTCTTGTCCAGGACCTCGGCGCCATTGACCGTCTTGCCGCTCGTATAGTTGGCGATGACGACGGCCCCGTCGAGGTCGCCGAACTTGTCCTGCCCCGCCACGACCAGCGTCTGTGCATTCGGCCCGCCCGGCGTGTAGCCGGCCGTCGGGCTGTAGCCATCGATGAAGACCACGTCCCCATTCCAGGCGCCGCGATGCGGGCGCCCCCAGACCACGCCGGTGATCGGTTCGTCGGCGCCATTCCGGAAAACCGGGCCGAGCTCGGTGAGCTGCGTCGCCTGGGTGGAGATCAGCTGTTGCTGGCCATCGGCGAAGTCGGCGATCTCGATGCTCCGGAGCGTATCGACGCCGTCGGGCGAGCCCACCCGCGTATCGGTCACCGTCCACGAGCCGTCACCGTTGCGCACGAGCGTGTAGTCGGCCTTGTTGCCGGTGTACTTGGCGATATCCTGGCCGGAGCCGCCGATGATCAGGTCGTTGCCGCCATAGCCCTTGAAGATGTCGCCGGCCGAGCCGCCGGTCAGGACATCGTCGACATGGCTGCCGAGCACCCATTGCGCCGAGCCCGAGCCCGAGAAGTCGACGAAGCGCCCGCCGTCGTTGGCGTCGTAGATCGCGGCCTTGACCACGTTCTCGTTGCCCGAAACCGTCTCCCGCCAGATCAGCTCGACCTGGTTCTGGCCGAGGTTGCGCAGGCGGTCGAAGGTGGTCAGGCCCGGCACCACCGTGTCGCTGACCAGATTGCCGTACACATCAAACAGCGACAGATGAACCACGTTGTTGTCGGCATAGGCGACCGCATTGAGCCCGTTCGCGAGCACCTGGTGCTGCAGCCGGCCGAGCGACTGGCCCGGCGCCAACACGACCGGCGTCGACGTGCTGGTCAGGATGTTCGCGGCATTGACGGTCAGCGTCTGGAGGATATGCGCCCCGGTTCCAAGCTGGATGCCCTCGATGACGAGCATGCGGGAGCCGTCGGACTGCCCGAGCTCGAGGACCTGGTACATGTCCGAGAAGCTGCCGGGATCGGCCACGCCCGTGACCGGCCCGTAAGTGCCGGTATCCGCATCGAAGTGCTGGAACGTCAGCTTCGCCGAGGGGCCGCTGCGATCCTCGCTGATCAGCGTGAAATCGCCGCCCAGGACGGAGATCGCAACATTTTCATACGTCGTCGCGAACTTCTGCGGCGCGTAAGCCGCCGTCCCGGTCAGGGGGTCGACCTTGGCGAACCAATAATCCGGCGCCACCGAGCCCACGGCCCGCGTCGTGTAGCCGACCACGATCGTCCCGTCGGCGGCCACGTTCCAGTCGAGGCCGTTATACTCGCTCACCCCGGCGAACAGGGTCGTCGGCACCCCCACCAGCGTGACGCTGGGGCTGCCGGTCTCATAGGCGAGCTGGTTGGCCGCGAAGGTCAGCGCCTGCAGCTTGACGTCGAACGTCCCGGCCGGGCCGCCATCCGTCGGCTCAACCCAGATGGCGAAGCCTTCGGCGGGCGCGCCCCCGGAAGCCTGCTTGGATATGATGACGCTCTTGTCCTGCACCTCGTTGCCGCGGACCGTCTTGCCGCTGGTATAGTTGGCGATGACGATGGTCTCATCGAGTTCGCCGAACTTGTCCTGCCCGGCCAGGACCAGCGTCTGCGGGTTCGGGCCTCCCGGCACATAACCGGCCGTCGGGCTGTAGCTGCCGATGAAGACCCCGTCTCCGCTCGAGGCGCCGCGATGCGGGCGCCCCCAGACCACGCCCGTGATCGGCGCGTGCGCATTGTCCAGGAAAACCGGGCCGGTCTGGGTGAGCTGCGTCGCCTGGACGGAGATCAGTTGTTTCTGGCCGTCGGCGAAGTCGAGGATCTCGACGCTCCGGAGCGTATCGGTGCCATCGGGCGAGCCGCCACGCGTATCGGTCACCGTCCACGAGCCGTCGACGTTGCGCACGAGCGTGTAATCGGCCTTGTTGCCGGTGTACTTGGCGATATCCTGGCCGGAGCCGCCGATGATCAGGTCGTTCCCGGCATAGCCCTTGAAGATGTCGCCGGCCGAGCCGCCGGTCAGGACATCGTTGAAATGGCTGCCCAGCAGCCAGACGGAACTCGACGAGCCGGACTGGTCGACATTCCGGGCGCTCGTATTGACGTCGTAGACGGCAGCCTTCACCGCGTTCTCGGCGCCTGAAACCGTCTCTCGCCAGACCAGCTCGAACTGGTTCTGGCCCAAGCTGCGAATCCGATCGAAATTCGTGAGGCCGGGCACGATGAAATCATCGATCTGCACACCCGCGGCATCGTAGACGGCCAAATGCACCTTGTTCTGATCGGTATAGGCCAGCACCAGCGAATCATTCGCCATGCGCTGGGCGTTCATCCGGATGCTGTTGGCCGATGCCAGCGTAATCGTCACGGGCGGAGCCGAGACATGGAAGGACGCATCGGCCTGATAGATGTTGAGGAAATGCTGATTGGTCGCCGTCTTGCCCTCGGCGACGATATCGAAACTCCCATCCGACTGGCGCAGGACCGACATGTTGAACAGGGTCGCGAAATTGGTCGCGATCGTCGTCGACGCGCCCACCGCTCCCGTCTCGGGCGAGAAGCTGCGCAGCTCGATCGAGGCCACCCCAGCGGTGATCTTTTCCGACACGAACAGGAAATCCGTGCCGTTGTCCGAGATCAGGAACGGGGCCCCGGCGCGCGTATTGAAGCTGACCTGCGGCCCGATGGCCTGCCCCTGCCCGTCGAAAGCCTGGTAGACGACGTCCTGCGTCGGCGCACCGGCCGCCCGCGTCGTGTAGCCGATGACCACGGCCGGTCCGCCGGGCAGCATCAAATTATTGAAATCGAGCGAGCTGTAGTTCGAAATACCCGAGGCAAGGGTGATTTCGGGGCCGAGATTGTAGGTATCGAAATATCCGGTATCGCGGGCGATCGCGGCCGGCTGGAACGAGAAACTCTTGAACTTGATATCGAACGTCCCCGGAGTTCCGGTCGGAACAGCCCAGACAGCCGCGCCGTTGACGAGCCCTTGCGTGGGCGAGGACAGGAGCATGACCCCCTTGTCGCCCACCTCGGAGCCGGTGACGGTCAAGCCGGTCGTGTAGGAGGCGATGGGAACGGCGTATTGAGAGACCTCGCCGAACCGATTCTCCCCTTGCAGCACAAGCTCCACCACGTTGGGGCCGGACGAATTGTAACCGCTCGAGGCAGTATACTGATTAATGTAGATGGGATCTCCGTTCCAAGCCGCACGCTGAGGTCGATACCATGTCGATCCCGAACCGGTGAAAATCTGACCGATGTCAACCAGCTTGGTTACAACAGACATTGCCCTCTCCCTGGAATATTATATTTTTTAGCCAAGATGCTTATGAAAACCTTCGCTTACATAAGCATCCAAACCTGGATACGCATGCCTCCCCTTGAACGCGCAGGCGGCATTAAACTCGGAAACACACGCGAAATTCTACCCATTGCTGCATAGGGATGCATATCAGAAATAGAAGCAATATCAACGCCCGATCGTCCCTCAATTTCCACTAGGGCATCGGGCCTCGCCACCGCCTATGGCCGAAATCTGTACGTATTACCTTAGGTAATTTCGAGAGAGCGCCGAGGCCGCGCAGCCGCGCGAAACCCGCTCGATTCGGATGAATGAGCCGGGCTCGCCGCTCAATCGGGAATCCGCTCCCAGTCCGTCAGCCAGGGGGCGGCCGAGGCGTCGCTCGGGGCGCGCCAGTCCCCGCGCGGCGAGAGCGAGCCGCCCGACGATACCTTCGGCCCGTTCGGCACGGCCGAGCGCTTGAACTGGCTCGTCTCGAAGAAGCGGCGGATGAAGACGTTGAGCCAGCGCTTGATCGTGGGCAGGTCATAGGCGACGCGCCTGGCCGCCTCCAGGTTCGGCGGCCAGGCGCCGCCCGTGGCATCGGCCCAGGCGTGCTGGGCGAGGAAGGCGATCTTCGTCGGCCGGAAGCCGTAGCGCGTCGTGTAGAACAGGTTGAAGTCCTGCAACGCGTAGGGGCCGACGAAATCCTCGGTCTTCTGCGCGGGCGCATCGCCCTCGCCCGGCACCAGCTCGGGCGAGATCTCGGTCGCGAGGATGTCGAGCATCACCGCCGAGGCTTCCGCGCCGAAGCGGCCGGACTGCGCCACCCAGCGGATCAGGTGCTGGATCAGCGTCTTCGGCACCGAGCCGTTGACGTTGTAATGCGACATGTGATCGCCGACGCCGTAGGTGCACCAGCCGAGCGCCAGCTCCGAGAGGTCGCCGGTGCCCATCACCAGGCCGTTGTGCCGGTTGGCGAGGCGAAACAGCACCGAGGTGCGCGCGCCGGCCTGCACGTTCTCGAAGGCGACGTCGTAGACCGGCTGTCCCTGGGCGAAGGGATGGCCGATATCGATCAGCATCTGCCGGCAGGCCGGCGTCATGTCGATCTCCTGCGCGCTGACGCCGAGCGCCCGCATCAGCCGCCAGGCATTGTCCTTCGTGCCCTTGCTGGTGGCGAAGGCCGGCAGCGTATAGGCGAGGATGTTCTCGCGCGGCAGACCGAGCGCATCGAAGGTCTGGGCGGCGACGATCAGCGCCTGCGTCGAATCGAGCCCGCCGGAGACACCGATCACGACCTTGTCGAGGCGTGTGCTCTCCAGCCGCTTGCGCAGGCCATGCGACTGGATGTTGTAGGCCTCGAAGCACAGCTCGCTCAGCCTTGCATCGTCGCTCGGCACGAAGGGGAAGCGCTCGACGGCACGCGCGAGCCCCAGATCGCTCTCGCGATCGGGATCGAGCGCGAAGGCGATGCGGCGGAAACCGAGCTTTTCGCGATGCAGATCAGCGCTGTCGCCGAAGGTGTTCTGGCGGATGCGGTCCATCGCCAGCCGCTCGAGGTCGATATCGGCGAGGATCAACTGCGGCTCCGCGGCGAAGCGCTCGGCCTCGGCCAGGAGCGCGCCGTTCTCGTAGATCATCGCCTGCCCGTCCCAGGCGAGGTCGGTGGTCGATTCGCCGGCGCCCGCCGCCGAATAGGCATAGGCGGCGATGCAGCGCCCCGAATGCGCCTTGCAAAGAGCGTGGCGCCACTGCGACTTGCCGATGGTGACGTTGGACGCCGAGAGGTTGAGCAGCACGGTGGCGCCGGCCAGCGCCGCGAAGGAGGAAGGCGGGATCGGCGTCCAGACATCCTCGCAGATCTCCATATGGACGACGAGATCCGGGATATCGCTCACTGCCAGCAGGATGTCCGTGCCGAACGGCACCTCCTGCCCGCACAGATCGATATAGAGGGCATCCGCCCGCTCGCCCGGGGCGAACTGGCGGCGCTCGTAGAATTCGCGATAGTTCGGCAGGTAGGTTTTCGGCACGGCGGCGAGGATGCGCCCGCGATGGATCGCGACGGCGCAGTTGAACAGCCGCCCCCCGACGCGCAGCGGCGCGCCGACCACGGCGGCGCAGCTGAGGCTGCGGCTTTCCGCAACAAGCGCGGCCAGCGCCGCATCGACCGCATCGAGCAGGGCGCCCTGCTGCAAGAGATCGTCGATCGCATAGGCGGAAAGGCCGAGCTCCGGAAACAGGCACAGCGAGGCGCCGCTCTCGTCGGCGCGGCGCAGCATGGCGACGGTCTCGGCCCCGTTGAAGGCGGGGTCGGCCACCTTCAGCCGTGGCGCGGCGCAGGCGAGGCGGACGAGGCCGTGAGCGTGGATATTGCGGAAACTCATGAAAACCCCGTCGGAGCGAGCCGGGAATGCCAGCCGAGCTTATCGCGCATGAAACCCCGACGCAGCAAGCCGCCTCGCCCGCCCGAAAAGGCCCGAAATCGAAACGCCGGATGTTGACATCGTTCTAACCGGCCGGCAAAGCCTCCCTCGATCTCGCCTGCGCACCCCATGCGCCCACCCAGCGGAAAGCCGCTCATGTCAGCCTCGACATCCTCCCGCCCTGCCCTCGACCTGTCCGAACAGCTCGCGCGCATCGCCAGCAAGGATTACCGGATCGGCATCATCGGGCTCGGCTATGTCGGCATTCCGCTGGCGCTGACGGCCTGCAAGGCCGGTTTCCCGGTCGTGGGCTTCGACATCGACGCCAAGCGCGTCGACCAGATCAACCGCGGCGAGAGCTTCATCAAGCATATCCCGACCGCGGCGATCGCCGCCGCGATCGCGGAAGAGCGCTTCCGCGCCACCACCGATTTCGACGAGCTCGGTAACGTCGACGCCATCATCATCGCCGTGCCGACGCCGCTGACCCGGCACCGCGAGCCCGATCTGAGCTATGTCGAGAGCACGGCGCGCGCCATCGCGCCGCGCCTGCGCAAGGGCCATCTCGTCGTGCTGGAATCGACGACCTGGCCAGGCACGACCGACGAGATCATGCGCCCGGTCTTCGAGGCGACGGGCCTGAAGAGCGGAACCGATTTCTATCTCGCCTTCTCGCCCGAGCGCGAGGACCCCGGCAATCCCGATTTCGGCACATCGACCATCCCGAAGGTCGTCGGCGGCGACGGCGCGGACGCGCTTGCGCTCGCCGACGCCGTCTACGGCGCCCTCGTGGTCAAGACCGTGCCGGTCTCCTCCTCGGCCACGGCCGAGGCCGTCAAGCTGACCGAGAACATCTTCCGCGCCGTCAACATCGCCCTCGTCAACGAGCTCAAGGTGATCTACGGCAAGATGGGCATCGACGTCTGGGAGGTGATCGACGCCGCCAAGACCAAGCCCTTCGGCTTCATGCCGTTCTATCCGGGCCCCGGGCTGGGCGGCCACTGCATCCCGATCGATCCGTTCTACCTGACCTGGAAGGCGCGCGAGTTCGACATCACGACGCAGTTCATCGAGCTCGCCGGTCAGATCAACACGGCGATGCCGCACTGGGTGATCGACCGCGTCGGCGAGGCGCTCGACCGCCGGCAGGGCCGGGGCCTGAGCCAGGCGAAGGTCCTGGTCATCGGCATCGCCTACAAGAAGAACATCGACGACATGCGCGAGAGCCCCTCGCTGCGCCTGATCGAGCTCCTCGAGGAGCGCGGCGCCAGGGCCGACTATCACGACCCGCATGTGCCGGTGATCCCGCCGACGCGCGAGCATGCGAGCCTGACCGGCCGGGCCTCGGTCGCGCTTTCGCCCGAGACGGTCGAGAGTTATGACGCGGTGCTGATCGCGACCGACCACGACGCGGTCGACTACAAGGCGCTCGTCACTGCAGCCCGCCTCGTGGTCGATACGCGCAACGCCTGCGCCAAGGCCGGCCTGACCGGCGGCAACATCGTCAAAGCCTGAGCCGGAACCTCCGGAAAACACCAGAGTACGAAAGCATGACCTCATTCGCCCTGATCGGCGCCGCCGGCTACATCGCGCCGCGCCACATGAAGGCCATCAAGGCCGTCGGCGGCGATCTCAAGGTCGCCTTCGACCCCAATGATTCCGTCGGCGTCATCGACAGCCATTTCCCGCAGGCGCATTTCTTCACCGAGTTCGAGCGCTTCGACCGGCATGTCGACAAGCTGCGCCGCCGCGGCGAGCGCATCGACTATGTCAGCGTCTGCTCGCCCAACTACCTGCACGACGCCCATATCCGCTTCGGCCTGCGCGCCGGCAGCGACGTGATCTGCGAGAAGCCGCTCGTCCTCAACCCGTGGAACATCGACGGGCTGATCGAGATCGAGCGCGATACCGGCCGCAAGGTCAACACCATCCTGCAACTGCGGCTGCACCCGGCGATCCAGGCGCTGAAAGAGCGCGTGGCGGCCTCGAACCAGCGCCATGCGGTCGATCTCACCTACATCACCTCGCGCGGGCGCTGGTATCACGCCTCCTGGAAGGGAGACGAGGCCAAGTCCGGCGGTGTCGCCACCAATATCGGCGTGCATTTCTTCGACATGCTCGCCTTCGTCTTCGGCCCGCTCAAATCGCAGACCGCGAGCCTGCGCGAGGCCGAGCGCGCCGGCGGCGTGCTCTCCTATGAGAAGGCGGATGTGCGCTGGTTCCTCTCGGTCGATGCCGGCGACCTGCCCGACGCCGTCAAGGGCCAGAAGACGACCTACCGCTCGATCTCGATGGACGGCGAGGAGGTCGAGTTCTCCGACGGCTTCACCGACCTGCACACCCGCAGCTACGAGGAGATCCTCGCCGGCAAGGGCTATGGGCTGGAAGACGTGCGCTTCTCGATCGAGGTCGTCTCGCAGTTCCGCCATGCGCCGGTGGTGAGCGCGGGCGAAACGCACCCCTTCGTCGCCAGGCACCTCAAGGGCTGACAGCATGGCCGGCGCGTCGCAGATGCGGGAAGACCCGCGCTTTCCCGGCGCGCTCGTCCATGAGAGCGCCTATGTCGACGAGGGCGCGACGCTGGGTCCCGGCACCAGGATCTGGCATTTCGTCCATGTGCTGGGGCAAACCACGATCGGCCGGGACTGCGTGCTCGGCCAGAACGTGATGGCCGGGCCGCGGGTGACGATCGGCGACGGCTGCAAGATCCAGAACAACGTCGCGCTCTATGACGGCGTCGAGCTGGAGGCGGATGTGTTCTGCGGGCCTTCCTGCGTCTTCACCAACGTCAACAATCCCCGCGCCTTCATGAACCGCAAGGCCGAGTTCCGCCGCACGCTGGTCAGGCGCGGCGCCAGCATCGGCGCCAACGCCACAATCGTCTGCGGCCACACGCTCGGCGCCTATTGCTTCATCGCCGCCGGCGCGGTGGTGACGAGGGACGTGCCGGACTATGCTCTGATGGCCGGCGTGCCGGCGCGCCGGATCGGCTGGATGAGCAAGGCGGGCGAGCGTCTCGGCCCCGACCTGACCTGCCCGCTGACCGGGACGCGCTATCGCGAAGCCGGCCCGGAGCATCTGGAGGAGATTGCCTGATGAGCGAGCGCGCGACGATCGAGTTCATCGACCTCAAGGCCCAGCGCCGGCATATCGGCCAGGCGATGGAAGACGCCATCCTCAAGGTCGTCCGTGACGGCAACTACATCCTCGGCGCGCAGGTCGCCGAGTTCGAGAAGGGGCTTGCCGCCTTCTGCGGCGCGAAGCACGCGATCGGCGTCGCCAACGGCACCGATGCGCTGATCCTCGTGCTCGAGGCGCTCGGCATCGGCCCGGGCGACGCGGTGATCTGCCCGAGCTTCACCTTCGCCGCCACCGCCGAGGTCGTCGCCTGGATGGGCGCCACCCCCGTCTTCGCCGAGATCGACGAGGCGACCTACAACCTCGATCCGAAGGGCCTCGCCGCGGCGCTCGACACGGCCAGGCAGCACAAGCTCACCCCCCGCGCCCTGATCAGCGTCGATCTCTTCGGCCAGGCTTGCGACTACGATCCGATCGAGGCGTTCTGCAAGCAGAACGGCCTCGTCCTGATCGCGGATTCGGCGCAAGGCTACGGCGCGCGCTACAAGGGCCGGGTAGCCGGTGCGATCGGCGATTTCGCCACGACGAGCTTCTTTCCGGCGAAGCCGCTCGGCTGCTATGGCGATGGCGGCGCGATCCTGACCGACAGCGACGAGCACGCGGCGCTCTTGATGTCGCTGCGCTTCCACGGCAAGGGCTCCTACAAATACGACAATGTCCGCGTCGGCGTGAATTCGCGGCTCGACACCATCCAAGCCGCCGTGCTGATCGAGAAGCTCAAGGTCTATGCCGAGGAGATCGAGAAGCGGCAGGCGGTGGCCGGGCGCTACACCGCCGCGCTGAAGGATATCGCCGTCACGCCCCATGTCATGCCGGACTGCGTCTCGACCTGGGCCCAGTACACGATCCGCGTCCCGGCCGCCCGCCGCGACGCCTTCCAGGCGGCGCTGAAGGAGAAGGGCGTGCCGACGACGGTCTACTACCCGAAGCCGCTGCACCAGCAGACCGCCTACAGGCATTTCCCCGTCGCCGGCAACGGCCTGCCGGTCTCCGAGCGCGTCGCGCAGGAGGTGGTGTCGCTGCCGATGCACCCCTATCTCGACGAGGAGACGCAAGGCTACATCATCGCGGCCGTGCGCGAGGCGCTGGCCGCGCCGGCGGCCGCGGTGGCATGAACCGGCGGCTCAGGCTGGCTTATCTCTCGCTGGAGACGCCACGGCCCGGGCAGGCCTCGCAGACGCATATCGACGAGATCATCGCCAGCCTGAGGGAGCATGGCTGGCAGGTCGAGCTCTTCGCGACCACGAGCGGCGGCGCCAGCACGCGCACCTCCTTCCTGCGGCGGCTCGTCGACTATGGCCGGGTGCAGCTTGCGCTGGCGCGCCGCCTGCGCGAATTCGACGCCGTCTTCGTCCGCTCGCATGTCATGGCGCTGCCGCTCGCGCTCGCCGCGCGCCGGCGCGCGGTGCCCGTGGTGCAGGAGATCAACGGCAAGCCCGCCGACATCGGCGTGACCTATCCGCGTCTGAAACCTTTCGCGCCTCTCTTCGCCCGGCTCTACCGGACGCAGTATCGCATCGCGGCTCATCTGATCGGCGTCACCGAGGGCCTGTCGCAGTGGGCCCGCGCCTTCGCCGGCCACGACCGGGTCAGCACCGTCTCCAACGGCGCCAATACCGATCTCTTCACACCCGACGGGCCGCAGGCCGACATCGCCGGCCGCTATGTGATCTTCGTCGGCGGCCTCGTCGCCTGGCACGGCATCGCCACCATGCTGGCGGCGCTGCGGGAGCCGGCCTGGCCGGCGGATGTCAGGCTCGTCGTCGTCGGCGACGGCATCGAGCGCGGCAAGGTCGAGGCCGCCGCCGGCGATCCCCGCCTGCTCTGGCTCGGCCGGCAGCCCTACGAGGCCGTGCCGGCGCTGCTGCGCGGCGCGCTCGCCGCCCTTTGCGTCATCGAGGACCAGGACGGCCGCTCGGCCTCGGGCGTGGCCCCGCTGAAGCTGTTCGAAGCGATGGCCTGCGGCGTGCCCGTGATCGTAAGCGACCTGCCGTTCCAGTCCGATATCATCCGCGCCCATGAAGCCGGGCTGATCGTGCCGGCGGCGGCGCCCGGACCCCTGGCGGCCGCTGTCCGCGAGCTCGGCGAGGCGCCGCAGGCCGCCCGGGCGATGGGCGCCAATGGCGCGCGCTATGTCGTGCGGGAGGCGAGCTGGCGCCGCCGCGGCGGCGACATCCACCATATTCTGGAAACGGTCCTGAGCCGTTGAGGCCGCCAATCTCCGCTTGGAAACATCCGCAAGGCCCTTTACACGCCCCGGAAAGCTGAGGCAGGACACGCCCGCACGCAAAAGAATGTGCACCTTCGAAGGGCCGGGAACCCGTTCATGAACGCAGCGAACATCAGGACGGCCGGGCCGCGCCCCGGGACCGTGGTGCTGTCGTTCTCGCGGATCGCGCGCGATCGCCGCGTCCTGCGCCAATGCGAGCTGCTCGCCCAGATGGGCGCCTCCCCGCTCGTGCTGGGCTACGGCGAGCCGGGGGATGAGATTCCCTATGCCTTCGAATGCCTTCCGGTGCCCCGGCCGACGCCGCGGCATCGCGCCAGCACGCTCATTCGCCAGCTGCCCGGCCGCCTCGGCCTCTGGGCTGCCGAGCTCGGCTTCTGGGCAGGCGCCCGGCATCGCTGGGCGCTGGCGCGGCTCATCGCGTCCGATGCCCGCGTCGTCATCGCCAACGACTGGCCGGCGCTCGTCGTCGCGATCCGATGGAAGGCGATGACCGGCGGCTACGTTCACTACGACACGCACGAGTTCGCCACGCTCGAATTCGACGAGCGCCGCGCCTGGCGCATCATCTACAAGCCCTTCGTCAAGCGGCTCGAGGCCGCCGCCATCGTAGCCGCCGACGCGGTCTCCACGGTCGGGCCGCGGCTCGCCGACGAATTGCAGCGCCATTACGGCCTGCCCGAGCGCCCGCTCGTCATCCGCAACATCCCCAACCGGATCGCGCTGCCGCCGGAAAACGCGACGCAGTGGCCGCTGCGGCTGCTCTATCACGGCCAGATCCTGCAGGATCGCGGGCTGGAAGCCCTGATCGACAGCATCCCGCACTGGCGGGTCCGGCACGCGCTGACCATCCGTGGCGATGGCGATCCGGCCTATGTCGAACGCCTGCGCCAGCGCGTCGGGCAGCTCGGCGTGTCGGAGCTCGTGACCTTCGAACCGGCCGTGGCGCCCGAGCGGGTCATGCCGATCGCGGCGGGAACGGCCGATATCGGCGTGCATTTCACCCCGCTCGAAACCAAGCAGCGGCATTTCAGCCTGCCGAACAAGCTGTTCGAATATATCGGCTCCGGCCTCGCCGTCGCGGTCTCGCCCGGAGCGGATCTGCGCGAGATCGTCGAAGGCTACGGCGTCGGCGTCGTCAGCGCCGGCACCAGCCCTCTCGCCGTCGCCGGCGCGATCAACGGCCTCGACGCCACGCAGATCGAGCGCTTCAAGGCCGCTTCCCGCCGGGCGGCGGACGAATTGTGCTGGGAGCATGAGCGCGGCATCCTGCGCGCCAATCTCGAGCCCGTCCTGGAGGGCCGCGTCAGCCCAGGCTGACCCGGAAACGCTCGGCCCAGAGCCCGAGCGAAACGATCCGCCAGAGCGTGAAATCGAGCGGCGCGCGCCCGTCGAGCATGTCGGCGGCGAGACGGCGCGTGCCGGCCGCGTCGAGGAGGCCCGGCAGCGTCCTGAGCGTGCGCTCGACGCCCTCCTCGACCAGCCCCCGCAACGGCCCGCGCATCCAGGCCGCCTCGGGCGTGGCGAAGCCGAGCTTGTCGCGGCGCTCGCTGACCTCGCGCGGCAGCAGATCGGCCATCGCCCGGCGCAGGACCCGCTTGGTATCGGCGCCGACGAGCTTGTGCCGGTTGCCGAGCGCCAGCGCGAAATCGGCCAGCGGCGGATCGAGGAAGGGCACGCGCGCCTCGATGCCATGGGCCATGCTGTTGCGGTCTTCCCAATGCAGCAGCATCGGCAGGTTCGAGGCATGCGCCATCACGAGGCACAGCGAGGCGACGTCGCGCGGCGGCGCAAGCCCGAGCGATGCGGCGGCCGTATCGAGCGCCGTCGGCTGCAAGTCGAGCTCCGCCAGCGCCTGCGACGACAGCCAGCCATGCTGCACCCGGCCGCGATGCGTGCGCCGCGCCAGGGCCTTGGCCCGGTCCGGCGCCAGCGAGAAGGCGAGCCTGGCGAGCTGGCCGCCATAGCCCTGGCCGTGCAGCGCGCGCCGCGCGGCGATCGTCCGGCCGAGCGTCAGCAGGCGCGCCGAACGCGCGAGCTCCGCGAGATAGACCGGGAAGAAGAAATGGTAGCCGGCGAGCAATTCGTCGGCGCCCTGCCCGTCCAGCATCACCTTGACGCCGGCCGCCCGCGCCGCCTCGAAAACGCACCACTGCGCGAAGATCGAGGTCGAGCCGAACGGCTCGTCCTGGTGCCAGGTGATGTCGGAGGCGCGCGCGAACACATCCTCGGCGCGCGGGAAGATGAAATGCGCCCGCGCACCCGTCTTCGCCACGACCGCGTCCATGAACGGCTTCTCGTCCACCGCCTTCTCGGCATAGCAGGCCGAGACCGTATGAAGGCCCGGCGCGTCCGGCGGCAGCATCGCAGCCATCAGGCAGACGATCGAGGATGAATCGAGCCCCCCCGACAGGCAGGACCCGACCGGGACATCGGCGCGCAGATGCAGCCTGACCGAATCGGCGAGCAGGTCGCGGAAGCGCTCGGCGGCGGCCCGTTCGTCGATCGCGCCGAGGGCCGGCAGCGCCACCGCGTGCCAGCGCGCGATCCGGGGCTCGCCCGCGTCCGGGCCCCGCGCCGGGACGGTGCAGCATTCGCCGCCGCGCAATTGCCGGATGCCCTGAAACAGCGTCTCGGCCGTGTGGTCCGACATGCCGCCGGCGAGGAAATCGCGCGCCCGCGCGAGGTTGACCCGGCGCACTCCGCCCGGCAGGTCGAGAAGCTGCTTGATCTCCGAGGCGAAGGCGACGCCGCCTTGCAGGGCGGTCAGGTAGAGCGGCTTGATGCCGTAGCGATCGCGCGCCGCGAACAGGACCTTGTCGCGATCATCCCAGATCAGGAAGGCGAACATGCCGCGCAGGCGCGCCAGGCAATCCGCCCCCCACAGCATGTAGCAGCGCAGCAGGACCTCGGAATCCGACGCGCTGACGAAGACCTCGCCCTGCGCGCTGAGCTCCTCGCGCAGCTCGATGTAATTGTAGATCTCGCCGTTGAAGACGAGATGGTAGCGCCCGGACGCATCCGCCATCGGCTGCAGCCCGGCATCCGAGACGTCGATGATCGCCAGCCGCCGATGGCCGAGCGCGACCGGCCCGGCAGGGCTGCGATATTCCTGCCAGCCGCGCCCGTCGGGGCCGCGATGCGCCACCATGTCGATGCGCTCCGGCGTGACCGGAAACCCCACCGATGCGAAGAGGCCGCACATTCGGTTCGCTCCTGCGTTGTTCCAGGCCGCCGGCCGTCAGCCGCGATAGGCCCTGATCGCGTCGAGGACGGCCGCCGCGGCCTGCCCCGTCCCGTAATCGGCGATATCGGAGCGCGGCTTCCAGTCCGGCACCGTCCACAACCGGTTCCAGCCATGATCGAGCGTCTCGGTCCACTCGGTCTCGTCACGCAGGGTGACGCAGGGACGCCGCGCGAAATAGGCCTCCTTCTGCAGGCCGCCGGAATCCGTCAGCACCAGCTTCGCCCCGTCGAGCAGGCGGACCATGTCGATATAGCCGACCGGATCGATCGTCCGGATCGGGCCGAGCCGCGTCGCATGGCGCGCGATCGCCTGCCGGGTGCGCGGATGCACCGGCAGGACGACGGGCAGCCCGCCGGCGGCGTCGACGATCGCGTCCATCACCGCCTGCAGGCGGGCCGGATCGTCGGTGTTCTCGGCGCGATGCACCGTCGCCAGCGCGAAGCCGCCCTCGCTCAGCCTGAGATCGGCGAGGATGGTCGAGGTCTCGCGCGAGCGCTTCTGCGCATGCAGCATCGCGTCGTACATCACGTCGCCGACATGATGGACGCCGCGCGTGATGCCCTCGGCCTGAAGATTGCAGACGCCGGTCATCGTCGGGCTCAGCAAGAGCGCCGAGACGTGATCGGTCAGGACGCGGTTGACCTCCTCCGGCATGCGGCGGTTGAAGGAGCGCAGGCCCGCCTCGACATGCACCACCGGGATATGCAGCTTGGCGGCGGCGAGCGCGCCGGCGAGCGTCGAATTGGTGTCGCCATAGACCAGGACCCAGTCCGGCCTGCGCTTGATGAGGCAGGCCTCGATGCCGGCCAGCATCTGGCCGGTCATCGCGCCATGCGTCCCGCCATGGATGGCGAGGTTCACCTCGGGCTTGCCGATCTCCAGCTCGCGGAAGAACACGTCCGACATCATCTCGTCGAAGTGCTGGCCGGTATGGAGCATGATCTCGCTGAAATCGTCGCTGGCGCGGATGGCGCGGCTGACGGCGGCCGCCTTGATGAATTGCGGGCGCGCGCCGACGACGGTCAGGACGGTGATGGGAGCCATTGCATTTCCTCACGCCAGCGCCTGCGCAAAGCCGCCGGGCTGCGCGCTGAATGCCGGAAGAGCACGCGATACCGATCGACCGTCAATAGCGGTGCCCATAATACATCGGATGTATATTGAGAACGATCTTGCTGCCGCGCGGCACCTGCAACAAGGCCGGGAAGAGATCATCGTAGTCGATACTGGAAGCGTTGTTCAGGAAGCGCCGGCTTCCGGCGAGCTCCCAACGCCGTCCCATGACGATCGAAAAGCTGATGTCGTACTGGATCCGGAAGGTCGGGTGACGGTCGATGGTGAAGCCATAGGCCGAGACCGTCGGATCGGCGGGCCGGGTCGCCGTCGTCAGCAGGAAATCGCAGAAATGCGCGATACCGTGTTCCGCCGCGTCGACACGGCCCAACGGGACGCGCTCCCCCCGGACCAGAACGTGATCCTGCCAGCCCATGTTGCGGCCGGCGAAGACATCCTGGTTCATCGCGTTGTAGACGGTGTTCGAATTGTGGGAGCACACGCTGTCGACATCGACGCCGAGAGAGCGAATGCGCCGCAATTCGTGCAGCATGCCCTGGATGCCGTCCACGCCGGCGCGGCCGATCAGGCCGAGCGGATCGATATGAAGGCCGACATCCTGCCCGTTCGCCGCGAGAGCGCGGATATGGCCATCGGCCGCCCCGTAGCGCTCGAAGACACCGTCCGGCAGCAGCCGCCCGTAATAGGCGCATTCGCTGTGCAGGATGAAATAGCTGCTCCGGAAGCCGAAGCCGCCCTCGACGCGGCTCATCTTCACGGCCCCGGTCAGGTCGACGTCGACGTCGTGCCGCAGGAAGACGGTGACGCGGTCGGAGTCGCAATGGTCCAGAAACCGCTCCGCCGGCACGACGGCGAACCGATCGTGCCGCTCGGCCAGAAACCCCATCAACGCGACATAGGCGTCGAGATCGCTGATGCCGCCGCTCTCGGTGAAGGCCCGCATCGGGACATTCACGTTGTTCTCGAGCTCGTCTTGCGACATCGCGTCGTTGCAGACGCTCACATAAGGTTTCAGCCGCGCGAGCGGCGGGCGAAACCGGGCCACCAGCTTCCGCAGCATCTAACCGCGCCTTCCCGAATGCGCGCGGGCCACGATGAAGTAATGCGGATCGGCATAGCCTTCCTCCTCGTCCCGCGGGACCGGGTCGCCGGCCAGGGCACGCCGCATCTCCACGGCCATGCCCATCTCCCGCAGCATGCCGACGAGCTTCAGCGGATCGATCGCCGTGCCGAAGGTGCAGCCGTCATCGGCCCGGACCGGCGCGACGAGGCCCTCGGGGCCGAAACGGGACGCAGCCCCGGTGCCCGCCATGCGCGCGGAAACCTGCGCCAGCAGCTCGTCGCCCCACAGATAGCAGCTTTCGCGCGCGAGCCGGTCCAGAACAGCGCCGTCGGCAGCGGGCAGATGCCCGGCGATGAAGGCCCTGCGGCCCTGGTGATAGTCCCCGGCCGGCGCATCGATCGTGCCGCGGCCGATCTCGTAGTCGCGCCAGCGCGCCTGCAGCATCTCGACGACATCGCGATTGCGGAGATTGTTCGCATCCGAGATCAGGAGCCAGCCATCGGGAACGAGGGCGGCATGGGCCGCCGCGAGGATTTTCGGATGGTCGTCGGGGTTGGCCGAGCACAGCACATCCATGATCACGACGAGATCGCTTCTGAAGCTCTCGGGCCGCGTCAGGAAGTCGTTGCAATGGCGCAGGGTCACACCGCCCTCCCCCATCGCGCGCAGCATGCCCGTGCCGCGCTCGAGCGCGACCGGATTGATGTCGACGCCGACGACCTCGGCCCCCAGCCGCGCCATCATGACGGACGACAAGCCATACCAGCAGCCGTAATCCAGGATCCGGCGCGGCCGCTTGCCGAGCCCGCCCTCGAAGAGCGGCTCCAGCACGTAATGATAGGCGGCGATGGTTTCGGGCTTCCGGTAATTGTCGAGATAGGACAGGAAGTTGCGCGCCTCGCGCTCGCTGTCGGCGCGAAGCCCGGAGCTCTCGATGAACCGGGCGATGTCATCGGAAAGCTGCGCCTTGTCGCGGGTCGGTCGGCGTCGCTTCAGCCAGGAAAACATCGTCGGTAACATCCTGCTCCGCCGGTTGAAAATCTGCCCGCCAGCGCGGTCCCGCCCGCATCGGGAAGGCCATGGGCTCTTGCCATATCACCCCGGGAGCGACAAGTCGCTGCCGGGCGGGCCTCGATCGGCCGGGGCCGGCCCCAGCGCGCGAAGCCATTCGGCCGCGTTGTCGGCGATGCATTGGCTGAGATTGTCGACGATATGGAAGCTCACCGCCGGCGAGCGCGCGGCGACCGAAGCCAGGAATTCGCGCGGCAACGACCGCGAGAGATGGCGATGGAACGCGACATCGAGCACTTCCTCGACCTGCGGCAGGATGCCGGCCGCCTGAAGCTGAGCGATGCGATGCCCGGCGACCGCCTCGGGATCCGGCGGGCGTTCCTCGTGGTCGATGATGCAGATGCTGTAGACGAAAGGCCGCGGATCCGCCGCGCTGCGCGCGATCTGGATCGCCTGCATGCCGGCATGACCGACGACGTTGACATAGCGATGTCGAGGCGCCTCGCTCAGCCGCACCAGCAACAGCATCGAGCGATAGAGATTCGCGATGAAAGGCATCTCCAGCGCGATCCCGTCGACATGGATGGCGCCGTCGAGGTGACGGCCGCTGACCAGGCGCTCCGCCCGCACCTGCCAATCCGCCGCCGCGACGGTGACCGACTGCTGCCCCAGCCGGATGAGCTCGGCCGAGGCTCCGAGGAGCGCCTGCCCTCCCAGGGTTTCGAAGCGGGCGATCAGCCGGTCGACCAGCGGCTGGAAGCTGTGCGGCATATAGCGGAACGCTTCGAACTCGGCCCGGTTTCCGCGACTCACGGCGAGGGCGGCGTCGCGCCCGTCCGCATGGCGGTGCAGGCCATAATATTGGTGATAGCCCATCAGATGCCCGGCCGGCCCCGATCGAGGCTCGAAAGCCGCGTCGGCGAGCGCGGCCAGCGCGTCCTGCTTGTCCTGCGTCCAATCGGCGTCCCAGAAATACAGGCTGCGCTCCTGCAAGGGGAAGCCGGCCTCCTCCAGCAGGCGATAGCAGCCCGGATAAACGCTCAGCAGATGCGCGACCATGTCGAATTTTTCCGAAGTCGAACCGTAGCATGGTCGCGCGGCCCAGGCTCCGCCGAGAAAAGGCTCCCGATCGATCACGACGACACGAAGCCCGGCCTCGAGGGCGAGGATCGCCTTGACGAGACCGTAGGGGCCCGAGCCGACCACGACCAGATCGGCTTCGAGAATCTCCTTCGGCCCGCTCCGGAACGGGATCGCGCCGCTGGCGCGCGTCAGAAGCCACCGCATTGCCCGACTAGCGCGCACGATAGGCTTCGATCACGCGCGCCGCGACGCGGCGGGGGTCATGCCACCGCCTGGCGAAGGCCGCCGATGCCAGGCCGAGCGCATGCAACTCCGCCCTGGGCTTCAGCAAGGTGCTCCTCATCACCGCGGCGATCGTCGCCGGATCGGCGTCGATCACCGGCAGCTCAGCGCGCATCGCGGGGTCGACGAAAGCGAGATCGGCCTGGCGCAGATAGGCGATCAGGGGCTTTCCGAGCGCCATCGCCTCGACGCCGAGGCCGCCATACCAGCCGGCGAGCAACTGGTCGATGATGATGTCGGCCTCGGCATAGCGCGCCATCGCCGTCGCGCGCGGCAGGCCTTCGATCAGACGCAGCTCGAACGAGAAGCCCTCGGCCTTGAGCCTTTCGGCGGCGGCGAGAACATGCTGGGTGCCCTTGGCGCCGCGATGGCTCGGGGCATGCGCGAAGACGAGCGGGCCGTCTTCTTCCGGGCGCGGGGGTGCGGCCTCGACGCGGGAAAGGTCGAGATTGGCATAAGGCAGAAAGCGGGCCTGCTCCGGCAGCACATGGAGCAGGTCCGGGTTCAAGGCGAAATGGATCGGCACATGGCGGGCGAAAGCCTGGATCGCGCGCCTTTTCCAGGCATCGGAGCCGGCTGGATAGTAGTCGCTGCCCAGCGCGGTCGCGATCGAGATGTCGAAAAGCTCCAGGGAACGATCGTGCTGGCGCGCATCGTCCCCCTGCCAGCTGACGGCGAGCCGCTTTCCCATCATGGCGAGCAGCGGCAGATCCTTGAGCCAGACGGCGCGGCAATAGAGGCGCCAGACGATATCGAGAGGATTGCTCCAGCTGATCCGGCCGAGATCGGGAAAGGCGTTGGGCACGAGACAGCTTTGCCCGAACGAGAAATGCACCACGTCGGCCCAGCGCATCGCCTGCCACAGCAGGCGCCAGCGCGCGCGCTCGCGCTGGACGATCGAAGGGGAGCGTGGAGCGAGCGCCAGATCAGCGGGGAACCCGCAGGCGGTCTCCTCGATGACCACGCAGCGGCTGTCGAGCCCCAGTTCCCGTTCCGCGGCGGCAAGCTGGGCCGACTGGCCCGCGATGTTCCAGGGACAATGCAGGACCCGCAAGGGGCGGCCCCCGACGGTCCTGGCCTGGCGCGCCTGCTCGACCACCTGGAGCGACTCAATTCCGCCCGTCGACCATGGACGCGATGCCGTCCTCGAAGCTGCGGAAGCGCGACAGGTCGAACCTGGCGGCGAGCTTCCCGAGCTCCGGCACCACCGCCGGAGGGGTGCCCTGCGCCGGGTTCCGGACGATCACCGGAACCTTGTCCAGCGCGCGCCCGATGGCATGGGCCGCATCCTCGATGCTCACGGCCTCCGGCGCCGCGAGGTTGTAGATTCCCGTCCAGCTCTGCTCGATCGATGTCAGCATGGCCTGACAGACGTCCTCGACATGGCTCGGCGCGAATCTCATCCCGCCGCCCTCGGCCGGAAGCGAGACGGCCTCGCCCCGGCGGACGCGGTTGATCAGATCCGGCACCAGGCGGCCGGCCTGCCCGGGACCGTACGGAGCGAACAGGCGCAGCGTCGACAAGGCGAACAGCGTTCCAAAGGGCCGGGCCAGCACTTCGGCCGCGAGCTTCGTCGCACCGAGATTGCCCGGCGGCGCGACGGCCTCGTCCTCCCGCAGCGGCGCCAGGAAAGGCTCGTAGACCGTGCCGCTCGACACGAGGCAGAAACGCGAGACCCGCGCCTGCGCGGCCGCGAGCAGCATCTCCTGGGCGCCGCCGACATTGACACGGAACATTTCCGCCGCGTCCTGCGGGAAGGCGCGATAGGCCCGCGACTGCGCCAGATGCGCGACCGCGTCCACCCCCTCGGGCAGATCGAGGCGCGCTCCCGAGCCGAGCGAATGGACCAGCGCCCCGCAGCCCTCCGGCGCCTGGGCCGCGTCCCGGACGACGACGGTGACGCGATATCCCTCGCCGAGCGCCAGACGCACCAGCGACTGGCCGACGAAGCCGCTGGCGCCGGTGATCAGGAGATGAAGCCGGTCGTGCATCGCATTCAGGCGGGTTTGGTGACGAGGACCGAGATGCCGTTGGGGTTGGCGTCGTTGACCTGCCATTCCTTCGCGCCGAGATCGCGCAGCCACCCCTCGACCTCTTCCTGCGAATGCTGCCAGGCATTATGCGGATGATACCAGTCGAAATTGACCATATTGTTGGTCTCGTAGTCGAACGCCTCGTTCCAGAAACACTTCAGGAAGTTGTAGTAGATCAACCGCTGGACATCGTGCGTCCCGGCGGGAATGCCCAGAACCGGGATCGGCTTCTCGAGCGTGATCTTGGCGTTCAGCCGCGACAACTCACGCCCGAGCTCGGTGATGCCCTCGCAGGCCGCGTAGCATTCGTCCGGCGACAGCGGCATGAAGTTTTCGCGGACATGAGCGTCGCAGAACACCCGCGCCGCGCCCATCTTCTTGTAGACGTAGAAGAAGAACTGGCCGCCCGGCTCGAGCTTGCGATAGAGCGCCTCGACGGCCAGACGCGTATCGGGCGTATGGTGGAGCACGCCGTCGGCGATGATGAAGTCGAAATAGGCGTCCGGGAACGGCGCTTCCATCAGATCCGCCTGAACCACCGAACAATTCGGCAGTTGCCTGGTGTTCCCGAAGGTCGTGAAGGCCGCGGCCGAGATATCGAGCGCGAAGACCTCGCCGGGGCAATTCTCCGCCATGAACTTCGTATTGAAGCCGGAGCCCGGCCCGCATTCGAGAATGCGGCGGCGCTTGCCATGGAACGCCTTGAGCTCGTCGCGCCCGGCGAGGCCGAATTTCTTGCAATACCAGCCGAACAGGAAATCCTCGTGCTCGGGTTCCAGGCCATAGCTTTTGAATCTGCGCCACTTGTCGGAGAAGGTTTCGTTGGTCTTGGCCTGCTCGGCCGCCGCCGCGCGCGCCGTGGTGACCTGATAGGGCAGCTTGTGCCGTTCAGCGAAATCGCTGAGATCCTGCTGGAGAACCCCCGTCAGGAACGACGGCACGCCATCGATGACCGGAAACCAGCGACCGTCGCGGGCCCGCAGCACACCTTCGACGACGTGATCGCCCTCGCTGCGAAACGGCTCCAGCGCAAGATCCCCCGCCGCATATCCGGACGGCGCGAGTTGGCTGACGATCGATGGACGCAAGACGTGTTCCTCCCGGATGAGATGCCGCAAGCTCGCGGCTGTCCTAGACGATGATTCCCGAAAGGGAAATCGGCATTTGCCCGCGCCACGCGGCACGCTCCACCGCGCGATGCACGCCTGCGGACGCGCTGCCGATCGCGGTGTTCTTCATGTCGCCTCGCCAAGCAGCGTGCGATAGGCCTGCGCCTGCAGCGCGACGATCCGGGGCGCTGCGTGAAAGCGCGCGATCCAGCTTGCGCCGAGAGCGCCGAGCTTCGCCCTGTCGTCGCGATCCGCCGCCACCTTGCGCAGCGCGACCGTGATCTCCTCGACCGAGCTCGCGACCAGAAGCGGCGGCGCCTCGCCGAAGAAGCGCTGCGCCGCAGCGACATCGAGCGCCGTCAGGACACGCCGGCCGAGCGCCAAGGCCTCGAACGTGACGCCGCCGAAAGCCGGGAGAGCGAATTGATCGACCACCACATGGCTCGTGAGATAGTGCCGCCAGAGTTCCGGCTTCTGCATCGGATCGACCCAGCTCACCTGCGCCTTAAGGCCCAGTTCCGCGATCAGCGCCTCGCTGGCTCCAAGGTCGCGCCCCCAGCGCACCGCGACGATCTCGCAGGCGATGCCCTCCCGCGCCAGCCCGGCCACCGCACGAAAAAAGCGGTCATTGCCCTTGGACAGGTTCGGATCGCCGTCCCTCCAGTCCTGACGCGCCGGCATGAACAGGCGCAACCGCTCCCGCGGCGGGGCAAGCTCCCGATGGGCCAGGGCGAAGTCGCGCAGCCGCTGGTCGTCGAAAGCATGCGGGAGAGCGACGATCCTCTCCGCCCCGATCCCGAGCCGGTCGGCCGCGGCGAGGCAATCGAGATTGGTCACCAGGACCTGGTCGGCGAGGCCGAACGCCAGGGCCGCCATGCGGCCGGTCGGATGGTCTTCGAACGGCAGGCTGCGCAGCGTCCCATGCTCATAGGCGCAATAACGACGCCCGGCGAGAAGCGGCCAGATTCCATCCAGAGCGTAGCCCTGGATCACGTCGTAATGCGGCATCAGCCGGGCGAAATGCGTGAAGCGCTCCCAATAGTAATCGAGGTCGTCGCGGCAGGCGGGGAAGGGCCGGCCATGGCGCCGCTCCTGCCAGACGCGATTGAGCTCTTCGAAGCCGGCCCCTCCCGCCGCAAGGGCCGCGCGCTCCGGCACATCCGCGTTCCGTCCCAGCCGGCGATCGAGCTTCCTGCGTTCATAGGCCAGTTTCCAGCCGATCTTGCGGCGAAAAAGGCCCAGTCTAGCCTTCCGCGAGCGCGAACAGCGCACGAAGCGTTCGCGGGCCAGGACCTGCCAGAGCCGGTCGGCATCCGCGTCCCCCTGGATCTCAGCCGCCAGATACCGGCAGCAATCCTCGAGCGGTCCGGAGGCGAACCAGCGCGGCCGGCGATAGCCTTTCAGGTCGACCGCGTCCCAATCCGGGAAGAAGGCATCCGCGGGCGCCTTGTCGAAGGAGGCTTCCTCCCATTCGGGCGTCGCCATGATGTGGTAGTAGTCGAAGGAGAGGACATCGGCGGCAATGCCGTGCGCGCGCTGGATCCGGGCGTTGTTGAAGCCGTTATTGGCGATGTTCCCGATATGCAGGACACGCAGCGGGCGCCCGAGCCTGCGCTGGCGGCGCTCCAGCCATGCAAGCGCGGCCTCGCCCGGCGAATCGATCGTCATGAACGGGCGGCGGGAGCGAGCGGCTGGCCGAGATCGCCGCCATAGACGCCGCAGCTCTCGCACCAGGCATCGAACGACAGGAGCGACCAGATCAGCGGCAGCCGGTTCTGCGTCCCCTCCATATGCTGATCGATGGCGCAGGAGACGAAGCCCGGGTCGAAGATGCCGCGGGCCGCGATGCGCTCCGGCGCCAGGACCCTGCGGATGAAGGGCTGCAGCGCGCCGCGATACCATGACGCGTCGGGCGGGCCGAAGCCCATCTTGGGCTTGTCGGCGATCTGGGGCGGCACCCAGCTGCGGATCGCGTCGCGGAAGGCGATCTTCCCGGTCTCGCCATCCGTCAGCAGCGGCCAGTCATAGGTGAGCGCCAGATCGATCACCTCATTGTCGAGAAGCGGCACGCGCGTTTCGAGGCTGTGTGCCATCGAAAGCTTGTCCTCGACCATCAGGAGGCCCGCCAGATAGGTCTTGGCGTCGATATAGAGCAGCCGATCCCACACCGCGTCGGACGGGCACTTCGCCAGGATCGCGCGCATCTCGTCTTCCAGCGTGTAGCCGTCCGAGCGCGCCCGGAACCCCGGCTTGAAGGCGAGTTCGATCTCATGCGTGCCGACGGGGTAGGAATAGATCGCCTGCATGCGGCGAAAGGCATCGTCGCCGGCGTCGTCCGCGCGCTTGCCCCTGCCGAGCAGGCGGGCGAGCAGCGGGCGGGCGGCGGCCTGCTTCGGGAAGGGCTGGCGGACATAGTCATAGCGCGAGACATACCCGCCCAGGATCTCGTCGCCGCCGCAGCCGGAGAGCACGACCTTGCTGTCCGCGGCGACCCGCTCCGCGATCAGGTAGTTGACATAGGCCATCCCCATGCGGGGCTCTTCCAGCGCGGCGACCGTGCGGTGCAACGAGGATACCAGCGCGAGCTGGGGCAGCTCGAGCTCGATATGTTCGATGCCGAGCTCGGCCGCGACCAGCCGTGAGAATTCGCGCTCGTCGACGATCCGGTCGTCGCCGACCTGATCCAGATTGAAGATGCAGGAATAGGCCCTGACGCCGGGGTCCCGGCGATAGGCGCCGGCGACGATCGCGCTGGAATCGATGCCGCCCGAGAGATAGCTCATCACGGGCACGTCGGCGGCCAGCTGCCGCTCGATCGCGCGCTCGAGCACCTCCCTGAGCGCGAGCCCCGCATCGGCCCGCGACATGCTCCGGCGATCGAAGCGGATGTCCCAATATTGCCGGTCACGCCGGCCCGACGGCTCGTCGATGCAGATATGCCCGGCTTCGAGCTGGCGCACGCCCTTGAACAGGGAGCGGCCGGACCAGACGTTCTGCTGCAGGAAATAGGCGTAGACCGACTGGTCGTCGGGGGCGACGGGCAGAAGCCCGGACGCATGGATGCCGCGGATTTCGGAGCCGAAGACGATCCCGCCGCCCGGCAGCTCCGCGAGATAGAGCGGCTTGATGCCGAGCCGGTCGCGCGCCAGCATCAGCTTGCGGCTGCGGACATCCCAGATGGCGAAGGCGAACATGCCGTTCAGCCGTTCGGCGAGCCCCTCGCCCCATTCCTCATAGCCGTGAACCAGGACCTCGGTATCGGAATGGTCGCTGGCGAAGCGATGGCCTTTCGCCTCGAGCTCCCTGCGCAAGGGGCGGTGGTTGTAGATCTCGCCGTTGAAGACGACATGCACCGTGCCGTCCTCATTGGTCATCGGCTGGCGTCCGCCCTCGACATCGACGATGGCGAGGCGCCGGAAGCCGAGCGCGATTTCGGGGGCGGACCAGAAGCCCGCATCGTCGGGCCCGCGATGAACGATGGCGTCGGCCATGCGGACGATCCGCTGCGACGCATCGCCGATTGCGCCGCGATGCAGGATGCCGAGGATGCCACACATGGAAGATCGTCCCTGAAATCAGCTCTGGATGAGGTCGAGCGCGGCCGATGGATCGCGATAGAGCCGCGCCATCGCCCTGGCGGTCTTCATCGGATCATGCCAGCGCTCGACATAGGCGCGGGAGCGGCGGCCGGCCGCGACGAGCTCGCCCGGCGCGCTCAGGATGCGGGCGAGATCGTCCTCGAGCGTGCGCGGATCGATCCGCAGGACCGGCAGCTCATCCCACATCGCGGCCGGCACGAAATCGCGATCCTCCTCGCGGATATAGGCCGCGACGGGCTTGCCCATCGCCATCAGCTCGACGGCGAAGCCGCCATACCAGCCCGCCAGCAGCTGGTCGATCGCCAGATCGGCCCCGCGATAGAGCGCCATCGCTTCGGCATGCGGCTTGTTCTCGATCAGGATGAGCTCGAAATCGAAGCGCTGCTTCAGGCGCTCCAGCACCGGCAGGAGCAGGTTCGTTCCCTTGATGCCGCCGTTGCTGGGCGCATGCACCACCCTGAGGCGGCGCGCCGGATCGGGCAGCGAAACCTCCTGGTCCCAGATCTCGACGTTGCAATACGGCAGGAAGTCGCCTTTCGCGACGAACCGGCCGAGCTCCGGATTGAGATAGAAGACGCGGTCCATCAGCGGCAGCAGGCGCTCGATCATCGCCCGCCGCCCGTCGTCGAGCCCCGTCGTGCAGGTGGCGAAAGCCGGGCAGGCCCCTTCGCGGCACATGGTGATCGCGTTGATCGCGTGGGACCTGTCCGCCTGCCGGACGTCGCAGCCCTGAAGGGTCATGAAGGTCCTGAGGCCGAAGGCGCGGGCCAACCTGACGTCGAGCAGGGCCTTGCGGTCGTCCCACCGGCTTTTGCCGAAAGTGCCGCCCCAGTCCTCCCACAACAGGAAGCTGCGTCCGAAATAGTAATGCACGACGTCGTAGGAGGCCGGGATGCCGAGCGCGAAACCGCCGCGCCGGAGCCTGTTCCGAACGCTCTTCACGCCGTATTCGCTGAGCGTCCGGTCGGCGGGATAGCCGAGCCAGGTGTTGTAGTTGATCACCACGTCGCTGCGCAGACCGAGCTTGCGCTCGGCCCGGGACAACGACCAGGGCTGGTTCCCGACATTGACCGGACCATGCAGGATGCGCAGCGGTTTCACGTCGGCGGTCGTCCTGTCTGCCAAGGGTTGGATACGGGGATGGAGATAGAGCGGCAGCCGGTTATTGCGGCCGTGCCTCGCGAAGCCCGTCATAGACGGCGACGACCTTCTCCCATTCGCGCTCCGGATCGAGTTCCGCAAGCGCCGTACCCGTCGCCTCCCGGAAACGGGCCGCCAGGGCGGGATCGTCGATCAGCCGGTTGATCGCAGCCGCGATATCGGCCGGGTCATAGGGATCGAAGGCGAGGCCGACACCGTGCCGCTCGACCATCTGCCGCGCCTCGGGATGGGCCGCGACCAGCACGGGGAGCCGGGACGCCATGTACTCGAAGATCTTGTTGGGCAGCGCATAGGTGAAGTTGCGGCACAGGCTCGGCAGCGTCCATATCCCGGCATCGGCGCCATAGGCGGCGGCCACCACGTCGCGCGAGCGCACGGGCGGCAGCAGGATCAGCCGCTCAGCCGCGCCGACGCTGCCGGCCAGCGCCTGATAGCCGGGTCCGAACTGGTCGAGCGACGGGCCCCGGATGACGAAGGTGCAGCGCGGCGCGAGCGCCAGCGCCTCGATGATCGGCTCGATCAGGCGCGTCGGGCCGGTGCCGCCCTGCCACAGCAACACGAAGCTGTCGTCCGCAAGGCCAAGCTGCCGCTTGAGCGGCGGATAGCTCTGCGAACCCGCCGAGGGCAGCATCGGGATGTTGCGCACCACGACCGGCCGCCTTCCATGGCCGAGCTCGCTCGCCATGGCGTCCGCAATGGAATCGCAGACCGTGATGACGCTGGAGGCCTCGGCAAGGCACCGTGCTTCCAGCCCCTGCAACTGCTGCTTCCACTGGCCCTGGAACGGCTGGTAGGCCGATTGCCTCGCATCCCAATGGACATTTTCCGAGGTCCATTCGTGAAAATCCGCGATCAGATGGGCGCCGGTCATGCGTGCCGCCGCCAGACCGGCGAATGCCGTGTTCAGATCATGGGCATGATAGGCGAACGGCCGATAATCGAGGGCGCGCTCATAGAGATCATGCGCGAGGAAGCCGGGCGTTTCATTGACGAAGCTCGCCGCCGTCCAGGGCAGGATGTCGAAGCGGATGCCCGGCCCCCAGTCGAGGCCGGCGCCGGCGAGCTCGCCCTGGCCCAGATCCGGGCAGATCACGGTGATCGCGTAGCCGGCGCGCGCCAGCGCGCGTGCCTCCCGCTCGACACGCGGATCGATCCGCAGATCGGAAACGACCAGCATGACGACGTCATGGCCCTCGGCACGGCGGCCCACGCCGGGCCCGAGCGGCCAGCGCATCGCGGCCTTCATCGGCAGCGCCGGCAAGCGCCCGCTGGCCAGGCGGCGCATGAGCCGGGCCCCCGGCATCGTGGCGATGAGCCGGCGCAGCCGGAAATAGCGATCGATGCCGGCATGCAGCACCGGGCGCAGCAGGGCGCGCACCACCGGGGAATTGCGCAATCGTCTCAGCAAGCCGTCACCGGTCCGTCATGCGCCGCGACCGGCCGTTCCGGTCCGGCGCAGCCGATCGTAGATCGCCGGAATCTTGTCCCATTCGCTCTCGGCATTCAGCCGCTCCAGCGCCCCGGGGATGCGGGACCGGATGGCGGCCGCACGCTCGCCATCCTCGATCAACGGATTGATGGCGGCGGCGATCGATTGCGGATCATAGGGGTCGAACAGGGCGCCGACCTGATAGGCATCGACGATCCGGCGCACCTCGACATAGTCGGCCGCGATCACCGGCAGGCCCGAAGCCAGGTACTCGAACACCTTGTTGGGCAGCGCGAAGGTGAAGTTCCGGCACAGCTTCGGCAGCGTCCAGATTCCCGCATCGGCGCCGCGGGCGGCGGCGACGACATCCTGTGACGGGACGGGATCGAGCAGCAGCAGCCGATCGGCCGCGCCGACCCTCGCCGCGATCTCGCGATAGCCGGCGCCGAACAGATCGAGCGACGGGCCACGGATCGCGAAATGGCATCGCGGCATGAACGCCAGCGCCTCGATGATGGGTTCGATCAGCCGTGTCGGCCCGGTTCCGCCCTGCCAGAGCAGGACGAAATCATCGTCCGCCAGGCCGAGCTGCCGCTTGAGCGGCGGGTAGACCTTGCTGGAGGCTTGCGCGATCTGCGGGATGTTGCGCACGACCAGCGGCTTGCGGCCATCGCCGAGCTCTTCGCCCATCGCCTCCGCGATCGATTCGCAAACCGTGACCAGCTCGCTCGCCCGGCGCAGGGCGAAGCGTTCCAGGCATTGGAAGGCCTTCTTCTCGCGCGCCTTGTGCGGAAGCCAGGCATCAGCCTCGACATCCCAGGCGACGTTCTCGGAGAACCATTCGTGGAAATCGCAGACCGCGTGCGCGCCGGTCCGATGTGCGGCCGTCAGGGCGACGAGCGCGGAGGGAATGTCGTGGCCATGGAAGGCGAAGCATTCATGCCGGAGAGCGGCTTCCAGCATCTCGACGCCGAAAAATCCGGGGAAATCATAGATGAAATCGCCGGCCTGGGGCCGCAGCGGCTCGAAGGTGACGCCATCCCCCCAGTCGAGCCGGACATGCTCGCCGTCTTCCATCCAGTAATCCGGCCAGATCACGACGACCTCGTAGCCGGCCTTGCTGAGCGCCCGCGCCTCCCGCTCGATGCGCGGGTCGATGCGCATGTTCGACACCGACAGCATGACGATCCGGCGTCCGGCGGCCCTGGCGCCGATCCCCGCCGAGGGAAGCGAGCGCCAGTGACGCACGAAGCTCTGCGCGGGATCCCGTGCGGGCCCCGCCGTCTCGATCGGCGCGGAGGCCGGCGCCACGGCGGGAGCGGGATCCGCGCGATCGGGGCCGAAAGCACGCCCGATCCAGCGAAAGGCGGTGTTCAGGGAGGACAGGACCATGATGTCGATCAGAGGGAAGCCATGCCGCGTCCGTCCGCGGCGAGACGACGATAAGCGGCGAGTTGGAGCGTGACGATACGCTCCGCCGAATGATAGCGGCTCATCCAGTCCATGTTCCCGTCGCCGTCGCCGGCCTCGTCCGCCGGATCGTCGATCACCCGGATCATGGCCGCGGCGATCTCCGCCGGCTCCCGGCAATTATAGATCGGCGGGGCCGCTCCGAAGAATTCCGCGGCCTGGGACGCATCGATCGCCGAAATCACCCGCCGGCCCAGCATCATCGCCTCGAAGGTGACGCCACCCATCGCCGGAACGACGAACTGGTCGATGACCGCGTGCGCGGCGAGGTAGCTCGCCCACAGCGCCCGCTTCTTCATCGGCGCCACCCATTCGACCATGTCGGCGACGCCCAGCTCCGCGGCGAGGCCGCGGCTCGCCTCCAGATCGCTGCCCCATGCGACCGCCTTGAGCAGGCAATGCCGGCCGCTCTGCCTGACCAGGGCCAGGGCCCTGAAAACCCGATCGTTGCCCTTCGCCCAGCCCGGGTCCTGGTCGACCCAGTGCTGCCGTGTCGGTGTCAGGAAGCTCACCGGCCGTTGCGGCGCAAGCGCCACCTGCGCATGCGCCCTGAAGCGCAGGAGCTTGTCGCTGTCGAAGGCATGGGGAAGGTAGATCACCCGGCCGGGTTCGAGCTTCATGGCCCGGCTGGCATCGATATTGTCGGTGTTCGTCACCAGAACGCATGCAGCGGATTTGTACGAGGCGAGGCACATCCGGCCTTCGTCGGTATCCTCGAACGGAATCTTCCGGATCGTCCCGTGCTCATAAGCGACGAAAGGATGCGCGATGATGAACGGCATCGCCGTATAGGTCGCGTAGCACTGGACGACGTCGTATTTGCTCAGCAGCAGCTTCAGATACGGGTGATACCACCAGTTATAGAACCACTCCAGGCTCGGCATCGGATCATGCGGCTTCACGGCCGCGAGCGCCGAGGCGATGGCGCTCTCGACGCGGCCACGATAGCTTCCGGCGCGGACCTGGTGGCGAGCGCCGTCGCGGGCGATGTCCGCGGTCCGTGCCGCCGCGCCCAGGCGCGTGAGACGGCCGTTGAGAGAGGCGAACAGGCCGGACGGCAGAAGCCGCCTCAGGCGACGCAGCTTTGCCAGCTTCCCCGCGAGGTAACCCATGAGAACCGCATTCGCAGGGTCGGTCACATAGCGGATCGGCCGGCCGGTCGACTTTTCGATGCGATCGACCACGAAGCTGCGGGCCCGGCCGCGCCGGCAGAGCAGCCAGCGTTCCAGCTCCAGCCAGCGCCACAGCCAGCGCTGGCCCGGCGCATCGGAGGCGCGCGCGAGGAGATAACGGACGCAGGCGTCGAAAGGCCCCTGCGCGAACCACCGCGGGCGCCGGAAGCCGCGCAGCTCGACGCTCCACCAGTCGGGATAGTGCTGGTCCGCGATCTCGCCGGCGAAATCGGCGTCCTCCCATTCGGGGCAGGCCATGATGTGATAATAGTCGAAGCACAGCACATCCGCTTCGATGCCGTATCGGTTCTGTATCTTCGCGTTGTTGTAGGCGTTGTTGGCGATGTTGCCGATATGGAGCACCCTGGGCTTGCGGCCATGCGCAGCCTGGAATTCCTCGAGCCAGAGCGCGCTCTCCTTGTCGGACAGCGGCGCGACGGGAGCGTCCGTGGCTCGTGGCGGCCGGGTCATCGCGACCATGCTAACCTTGCGCCTGCATGTCGGCGCCGCTCGCGCGGGCGACGCGGTCCCATGCGACGGGAGCCGGCCCGCAGATGGCCGGCGGCAGCTCGGCTTCCAGTGCATCGACACGGGCGGTGATGGCCGCGAGAAGCCCGGCCGGCCAGCCGCTCGTGTCGACATAGAGGCGCCCCAGCCGCGCGGCGACCGCGCCGATGGCGTAGTGCCGCTCGACGAAACGCCGGCTGCGCATTCCGAGATCCTGAAGATCGAACTCGCCGTCGAGGATGGATTTGAGCGTCGCGTGGACGAGCTGCGGCGGCGTGTTGATGATCGGTGTTTCCTCCGGCGCGATCGTCATGGTCGGATCGCGCAGGAAGCACAGCACCGGCCGGCCGAGCGCCATCGCCTCAAGGGCGGTGTAGCCGTGAAAGCCGCCGATGAACTGGTCGGCGACGAGGCTGACCGAACGAAACATCTCGAGGACGGTCGCGTTCGGAACGCCGGAGATCTTGACCATCTCGACGTCGTAGCCTTCGGCCCGCAGCCGCGTGAGGGCCTCTTCCAGATGGTGGGTGCCCTTGAAATGCGAATGATTGGGAGCGTGCGCGATCCGTAGCGGCTGCCCCGGCTTCCAGGTGATCGGCGTCGGCTGCAGCCGCTCGAGATCGAGCGGCCAGTAATGCATGTTCCGGCAACCGGGAATGTAGGCGAGCATGTCTCCCATCGCGATCCTGGCCGTGACGCGCTGGTCGAGCGGCGCCAGCGAACGTGCCAGCTTGTCGTCGTCGCAGATGCAATAGGCCCCCGGCTCGGGACAGTCGGTGCAGAAATTGACCGGCCCGAGCGCCAGGGTGCGCGCGCGCGTTCGGACATCCGCGCCATAAGCGTATGTATAGATTTTCAACCCGGCCCGGCTGAGCAGATCGATCTCGACATCCTCGATGCCGAAGCGATGCAGGCCCGGCAGAACGCCGTGATCGTAGAAGTAATGCACCGCGTCATAGCGCAGCATCACATAAGCCAGAACGGCGAAACGGAAGCGGCGGTGCGCAGACCACATGAAGCGGGACAGCTTCCCGGCGATCTTGTCGGGAATGGTCAGGTTGATGCTGAAATTTCGCGTGATGTAGTAGGTGGTGAAGACGAGCGAATCCGACCGCAAGCCGAGCATCGCGTCGCAGCGCGCCAGAATCGGCAGGGTCAGGATCGGCGTCGTGCCCCACAGCGTCCTGACCCGGCCGCCGGCGCGGCGCCGCTCGCCGCGACGCCGCGCCGTTTCGACGAGCAGCACCAGCGTTCGCCGCTTGACGGCCGCGATGGTGGATCGCAGCTTCGCACGAACGACCGAGCGGCCGATGCGGGACACCGCCCGCAGCGCCAGCGGAAGCTGCCAGGCGCGGGCGAGCAGCCCTTCGTTCGCAGCGCGCGCGCCGGAGGGATCATCGAGCGCGGCGGCCCGCGCCGCGATCCTGTCGCCGAGGCGAGCGGGGAAACCGCCGGTTTCCAGGTAGAGCCGCGCCATGCCCCGCGCCCAGGCGGTGATGCTGTAGTTCTTCTCGACATAGGCCCGGCCGCGGCTGGCGGGGCCGGGAAGTTTTCCACGGTCGGCGACGAGGCCGCGCAGCACGGCCTCGATCGTCTCGGGATCGGCCTTGATGATCGGGCAGTTCTCGAGATCCGAGAGAGCGACATCGTCATGCAGGTAGCAGATCACGGGCAGGCCCAGGGCCATGCCTTCCATCGCGGTGGTCCCGAAGCTGCCGCTGACGAGCTGGTCGACCAGCACGTCGAGGCCCCGCATGGCTTCGAGGATCTGCGCGCGCGGCAATCCCGACAGCAGGACGAGCTCGATGCCCAGCCCTTCGGCCTTCAGGCTCGCCACCGCCGCTTCGAGGTATTTCGTGCCCTTGAAATAGGGATGGTTGGGAAAGTGGCCGACGCGCAGGGGGCCGGTGCCCTGAAATGGCTGTCGCGGCGGTCCGATATCGTCGAGATCGATGGAAGAGCTCGGGATGTCGCTGCGACCATGGACGATGGCATAGGAAAGGCCGTGCGAGATCATCGCCGTCGCATGCTGGCGTATCGTCGCCAGCATGCGTTCTCCGCCCTCGTCGTCGCAGACGCAGAACTTTCCCGGCTCGGGGCAATCGCTGCAGAAGGTCCAGCGGCCGGCGGCCGAGGCTTTCCGCCTCAGCCTGTGGTCCGCGCCGTAGGTGTAGGTGTAGAGGCGCTTGCCGGCCTCGCGATAGGCGCGCATCTCGTCGATCGCGATCCCGAGCCGGGCGCCATAGCCCCCGATGACATCGATGATGCCGGCATCGTTGTAGAGATGGAACACGTCGTAGCGCAGCAGCGCCCATCCGAGGACCAGCCATCGGAAGGAATGGATGAGCGAATAGCGCCCGGCGATCAGCTCCTCCTGCATCTCCTTGAGAACATGATCGAAATTCGAGCTGATGTAGTAGTAGTCGAAGACGAGCGATTCAGCTTCCGTTCCCAGAAGCCTGTCCGCGCGGACCCCGGCCGCGAGATTGACGATGGGCGTCACGCCCCACATCGCCCGCAGCCGCCCGCTCTCCTGGCGCGCGCGCGTCATGTCGGCGGCATCCGCGGATAAGGCGCGCCAGAAGGCTTGCGCGGCTTCCGTTTCGCGCGCTTCGAGCAGGGGGCCGAGCGCCGCGAGGAAAGCCCGGATCGCCGGAGCCTTCCGTTCGATCACGGCGCGGTTCAGGTGGCGATAGAAGGTCTGGCCGAAGTTCCCGTGCCCCGCGCCGATCAAGGCGCAGAGTGCTGCGACTTCATCGGGGTGCTGCCGCGCGAAGGCGTTCAGGCTGCCGAAGGCACCCCGCCGCTCGCAATCGGGATCCCAGCTTGCGAGAAAGGACGAAAGACGGGCCAGCATCGGCGGTCGAATCCCGAACGATCAGGCCTTGAGAGCGCCACGCAGCTCGCTGACCACGCGATCCTGGTCGGCCTGCGCCATGAAGGGGATGATCGGCAGCGTGATCGTCGTGTCCTCGGCGAGAGCGGCGTTCGGATATTGCTCGGCCGCCAGCCGGTATTTGTCCTTGTAGTAGCCCAGGCGGTGGACGGCGTGGGTCCCCGGGCGGGTCTGCATCTCAGCGCCGGCGAGAGCCGTCATGACCGCGTTGCGGCGGGCCCGCCCGCCCTCGGCGATGCGGATCACATAGGATTGGAAGGTGTGGCCCGCGTGGTCGCCCGCGAGCGGCAGCACGATATCGTTCAGGTCGTGCAGCTGCTCGGTGTAATAGGCCGCGCTGGCCCGCCGGGCGGCGACCAGCCGTCCGAGCTTCGCCATCTGCGCGACCCCGACGGCCGCCTGGATGTCGGACAGGCGCAGATTGTAGCCGATGCGGTTGAAGCTCGCCATCGTCCACGGCCCGCGCGGCTCGCCATCGTCCGGCAGCCCGGTCGCGCCATGGTTGCGCAGCGAGCGGACGGCGGCGGCGAGGTCGTCGTCATTGGTCGTGACCGCGCCGCCTTCTCCCGTCGTCACGATCTTGCGCGGATGGAAGGAGAAGCAGGCGAGATCCCCCAGCGCCCCGACAGGCTCGCCCTTGTAGGTCGTCGCGATCGCGCAGGCCGCGTCTTCGATGATGCGGATGCCGCGCGGCGCGCAGATCGCCCGGATCTCGTCCATCGGCGCGGCCAATCCGAAGAGATGGACAGCCACCACCGCACGGGTGCGCGGCGTGATGGCCGCCTCCAGCGCCGCGGGTGCGATGTTGTAGGTCTCGAGGTCGATATCGGCGAAGACGGCTTTCGCGCCGGTATACTCGGCCGCATGCGCGCTCGTGATCCAGGTGAAGGCCGGAACGATGACCTCGTCGCCCGGCCCCAGGCCCAGTGCCATCGTCGCCAGATGCAACGCGGCGGTGCAGGAGGTGCAGGCGAGCGCATATCTGGACTTCTGGTTCGCGGCGATCAACGCCTCGAACTTTTCCGTCATCGGTCCCTGGGTGACCCAGTTCGAGTCCAGGACGGCCCGCACCATCTCGATTTCGGATTCGTCGAAGCTGGGCTCGGTGATGCTGATCATGGCGGGATACCTTGCTGCGTATGAGAGGATGCGGCCGAAGAGGCGCCGCGTCGTATGGTGTCTACCGATACCGATCCATCTGTTCGGCGACATGGCGCCGAAGCGCCTCCGCCGTATCGGGGGCCAGCCGCACGGTATCCGTGCCGGCGAGGCGCTCGGGCAATCGCGCCAGGATGTCGCCCGATGCGGCGGCGGCGCCGAGGGCTCTGCCGATAATCCCGCCGATCGTCTCCCGCGGGCTGCGGGCCAGCGCGTCATAGGGCACGCGGATGATCCGCGCCGTGCCCGCTCTCGCCAGGCTGGCCGCCATTCCCGTCGCGATCGAGACCGCCTGCGCGGCCACCTGAGCCAAGGGCGGCAGCTTGACGATCTCATCATGGTCGGCCGGGCGCACCGACCACCACCTGCTGGCGTCGCCGAAGAGATCGAGCCTCTGGAGCCAGATCGACTGGGCGACGAAGAACGGCTCGCGTTCGCACACCACCAGGACACAGCCGGGAAACGCCTCGGCCAGGAGATCGGCATTGAGGGTGAACCAGCTGTTGTTCTTCATGGCGAGGGGAAGGCCGGCCACCTGCTCCATGGCCGCGAGGCTGCGGCGCAGACCCACCGCATCGAAGCGCCGCCGCTCCGCTTCGCCAAGCGCATGGGTCGGCTGGCCGAGGTCGAACCAGCGCGACCAGAAATAGCCGAACTCGCTCGGCTCGGTCCAACCCTTGGTCACGCCTCGCTTGGAGCTCAACGACGACTCAACGCCATCCTTCGCAAGGCCGAGGGCGTCCTGGATCATCAGCCCGAGGGCGGGAGCCTGCCAGAACCGGGCAACGAAATTGGTCGCCATCCCGAACCGGCCGGTCGAAGCCAGCAGCTGGCTGACGACGGTCGTGCCGCTGCGGGGCGGGCCGAGAATGAAGACCGGGGGGATCCGGGGCTCGGCGCAATCGGCTTCGAGCGCGGCCTGCACCGGAGCGACGATCGCGTTCAGCCTCGCCAGGCTACCCTCGAGGCGCATGTCCTTGCCGTAGCGGCTGGTCAGGCCGGCGAATTGCGGCATCGCCTTCTCGTCAGGCTCGGTCATCAGGCCAGGATCTCGGTTGCCGCCTGCATGACCGCCACCGCGTCGTCATCGTCGAGCGCGGGATATAGCGGCAGCGACAGGCTTTCGTCGAATAGGCGCTGCGCAGCGGGAAAGGCCCGCCCGGCCTGCCGGATCTGGTGCAGCATGACGGCGACGGGACGCCTGACGGCAATGCCGCGACGCGCAAATTCGGCGATCACCGCGTCCAGGCGGCCGGCATCTCGCCTCAGGCGGACCACATAACGGAACGGGGCGACCGCCGGGTCGCGCTTCGGGATTCCGATCCCGTCGAGCCCCGACAGGGCCCGGTCATAGTCATCAGCCAGTTGCCGTCGCCTTTCCAAAAACTCCGGAACCTGCCTCAGCTGCGACAGGACCAGCGCCGCCTGAAGGTCGGACATCGGGTAGAGATTGAGCTTGTAGCGAGAGCCCGTCACGCGCTTCATCGCGCGGATCGCATCGGCCTCGGCCGCGGATCGGCACAGGATGGCGCCGCCTTCTCCGCCCGCCAGCATTTTGGTCGCCTCGAAGGACATGATCGCCAGATCGACGCCTTCATCGCGAGGCACCAGCGTGGCGGGAAAATACTGCGCCCAGTCGACGATGATTGTCGAAGGGCTCGCATAGCGATGCATGTCGAGCCGATGGCCGAACAGCCATGGCAGCACGACGACAGGTGCGCCTGCTCCCTGCGCCAGGGCGATGTCGCCGGGGTCTATTCCATAGGTCTCGTCGCAATCCGCCAGAACTGGCTCGGCCCCCAGCGCCTCCGCAACACCGAGGACTTCGGGACAGACATAGGTCGGGAGGGCGACGCGGGAACCGGCCGTCACGCCTCGCAGGCGTAAAGCCAGCATCAGCGCCTGACAGCCGGAGCCGACGACGACGGCATCCGCGAAGCCACAAAGCCTCGCAAGCTCCTGCTCCAGCATGGCCGCCGCCGCGCCTTCGGCGAGCATGCCGCTGTCGATGAGCTGTTCCAGGGCCCGCGCGTCGCGGCCCGTCAGCGTCGGCCTGCTATGCGGGATCATCGAGCAGACCGTAAGGATAGGCGTAGAAGAACGGAAACAGGTCGCCCAGCTCGCGCTTGCGCTGCCTGAACAGGGCGAGGCCCCTGGCGGATGCGCGGATGAGATAGGTGTAAGGTCGGTCGTCCGCGCCGAAACCGGCCTTGAAGTGATGCAGCGAGGTCTGCGTCAGGCCGGTCCCACCCCAGTTCCAGACCCGCTCGCCACGCCGGACCGCCTCGCGCATCCCGTTCAGGATCAGGAAGGAGAGCGGCTGCCGCGGCCGGTCCTCGACCCGGATGGCCGGCGTCAGATACTCCACCGTGCCGTTGAAGCTGAGCGTCAGCATGGCCGCCACCGGGCGCTCCCCATCCATCGCCACGGCGAGCCGGCGCATGGCCGGGGGGATGGCTTCGCGCAACGCCGTGAAATGGCTCCTCGGCTTGGACCGGCCGCCCAGGGCCGCGATGTTCTGCGCATGCGTCTCAGCCAGAAAATCCCAGGCCCATTCCGCGTCGGTCGAGCGTTCGACGAAGCCCTGCTTCAGGCTCTTGCGCACGAGGTTGCGTGTCTTCTGGCCAAACAGCGCGAGCAGCCTCTCGTCCAGATCCGCCCCGTCCTGCGGCAATGTCGTCATCTGGCCGATGCGGCCTTCGGTGATGTCCGGCCGGTACGCGCGTTCGTAGACCGGGCGCGAATCGTTCTCCGCGGGCAGCAGGATGAGGGTCGAGGACAGCGCTCCGATCTCTTCGGCCGCGTCGGCGAAAGCACGCGCGAGAGCCGCCCGAACGGCATCCGCATCAGGGCTCGTCCGATCGAGCAGGACGGATCCGTGCGATCCCCACCACGGCAGGCTGTTGACGACCGGGCCGAGATCGGCGGCCGTGGAGATCGCGAAGGCGAGCGCACCGACGAGCTCCCCCTCCCGCCGCGCCAGCAGGATCCGCGTCTCGGCACCGGTGGCCCTTCGCAGAAAGGACAGGAACTCCGGCGTGCCGTAGATCAGGTTGCCGGGATCGCTGGCCAGAAGGGCCTGATAGGCAGCCGCATCCAAGCCAGCGTTCTGCGTGCTGAGGCAGACCTCGATCACGCCCCGAGCCTCACGACCAGCGGGGCGAGGACGGCGTCGAGACGGCGCTCCAGATCGGCCGGCGTCACACCGGCCGGCGTCGAGCCGTCGATCCGGGCATCGGGTGTCTGCGGCGCCTCATAGGGGCTGGACACACCGGTGAAATTGGGGATTTCCCCGCGAAGCGCGCGCGCGTAGAGGCCTTTTACGTCGCGTCTCCGGCACTCCTCGAGCGGCGTGTCGACGAAGACCTCGATGAATTCCTCCGGCTTGAACAGCCCGCGCACCATGTCCCGCTCGGCCTGGAAGGGCGAGATGAACGAGCACAGCACGATCAGGCCGGCCTCGGTCATGAGCTTGGCCACCTCGCCGGCGCGCCGGATGTTCTCCACCCTGTCCGCGCTCGTGAAGCCGAGATCGCCGTTCAGCCCCAGGCGCAGATTGTCGCCGTCGAGCAGCATCGTGTGCCGCCCGAGCTCGTGCAACCGCTTCTCGAGCCCCTTCGCGAGCGTGGACTTGCCGGATCCGGACAACCCGGTGAACCAGACGCAGCAAGGCTGCTGCTGCTTCAGCGCGGCCCGCGCCTGCTTCTCCACCAGCGTATGTTCCGGCACGATGTTGAGCGCGCGCCGCAAGGGATGGCGAATCATGCCCGCGCCGACCAGTTCGTTGCTGAAGCGGTCGACCAGGATGAAGGCGCCGCCACGGCGATTGTCCGCGTAGGGGTCGAAGGCGGCCGGGCTCGCGAGCGAGAGATTGGCCACGCCGATTTCGTTCAGCTGCAGCGTGGTGGCGGCGAGCTCCTCCTGCGTATCGACATTCAGCTTGTGTTTCAGCAGCGTCACCGATGCCGGCACCCAGCGCGGGCCGATCCGCATCAGGTAGCCGCGGCCCGGCAGAAGCGGCTCGCTCGACATCCAGATCAGATCGGCTGTGAACTGGTTGGCGACGACGGGGCGATTCGCGGCCGTCGCCAGCACGTCTCCCCGGGACAGGTCGATCTCATCACTGAGGACGAGCGTGACCGCCTCGCCCGCGCTTGCCTCGTCCTGGTCCGCATCCGGGCCGAGAATCCGTTCCACCTGCGTCGTGACGCCCGATATGGCCGAGATCACCGCATCGCCGACGCCGACCCGGCCGGAGCTGACGGTCCCCGCATAGCCGCGGAAATTCGCGTCGGGACGATTGACCCACTGCACCGGAAAGCGGAACGGCCTTTCGCCGGGATCGGCCGTGACGGAAACGCTTTCCAGATAGCTGAGCAGGGGCGGCCCGTCATACCAGGGCAGCGAGGCCGACGGCGCGGCGATATTGTCGCCATAGCGGGCGGAGATCGGGATCGCGGTGACGCTGCCGAGCCCGAGCCTGCCCGAAAGCCCCTCGAAATCGCCGACGATCTTGCGGAACACCGCTTCGTCGAAGCCCACCAGGTCGATCTTGTTGACCGCCAGCACATAGTGCCGGATGCCGAGCAGGGAGCAGATCGTGGCGTGGCGGCAGGTCTGGACCAGGAGGCCCTTGCGCGCATCGACGAGCAGGATCGCCAGATCCGAGCCGGACGCCCCGGTCGCCATGTTGCGGGTATATTGCTCGTGTCCGGGCGTATCCGCGACGATGAAGCTGCGTCTGGAGGTTGCGAAGTAACGGTAGGCGACATCGATCGTGATGCCCTGCTCGCGTTCCGCCTCGAGACCATCGACGAGCAAGGCGAGGTCGGTATCGGCGCCGGTCGTGCCGTGGCGCCGCGAATCGCGCTCCACGGCGGCGAGCTGGTCGTCGAAGATCTGGCCCGCCTCCAGCAGGAGCCGGCCGATCAGCGTCGACTTGCCGTCGTCGACCGATCCGCAGGTGAGGAAGCGCAGCAGTGAGGGATCGCCCGTGCGCATCAGAAATAGCCCTCGCGCTTCTTTTTCTCCATCGACGCCGCTTCGTCGTTGTCGATGAGCCGCCCCTGCCGCTCGGAGGTCGAGGCCGCCTTCATTTCCGCGATGATCGCATCGAGATCGGCGGCGCTGCTGTCGATCGCCCCGCTGAGAGGGTAGCAACCCAGGGTCCGAAACCGCACCAGGCGCATCTCGGGCGTCTCGCCCGCCTCCAGCGGCAGCCGCTCGTCATCCACCATGATCCAGGTGCCGGAGCGCCGCACGACGGGACGGGGCTTGGCGAAGTAGAGCGGCACGACCGGAATCGCTTCGGCCTTGATGTAGGTCCAGATGTCGAGCTCGGTCCAATCGGACAGCGGAAAGGCCCGTACGCTCTCGCCCGGCCGGATCCGCGTATTGTACAGGTTCCAGAGCTCGGGGCGCTGATTGCGCGGATCCCAGATGTGCCCGGCCGAACGGAAGGAGAGCACTCTCTCCTTGGCGCGGCTTTTCTCCTCGTCGCGACGTGCGCCGCCGAAGGCCGCGTCGAAACCATGATGATCGAGAGCCTGCTTCAGCGCCTCGGTCTTCATCACCTGGGTATGCACGGCGGAGCCGGACGCGATCGGGCCGATGCCCCGGCGAAGCCCCTCGGGATTGATATGGACGATGAGGTCGAGACCGTGGCGCTTGGCCACCATGTCCCGGAAGGTGATCATCTCCCTGAATTTCCACCCCGTATCGACATGCAGCAGCTTGAACGGCAGCGGGCCCGGGCGGAAGGCCTTCAGCGCCAGGTGAAGCAGCACCGACGAATCCTTGCCGATGGAATACAGCATCACGATATTGCTGAATTCGGCGACGACTTCCCGCAGAATCTCGATCGAGTTCGCTTCGAGCGCTTTCAGATGCGCGGTTTTCAAAGCATGTATTCCTGAAATGAGAGGCGAACGCGTCTGTCGCCAGGGCGACACGGCTTCATTGGCCGCCGTTCCGCAGCAATCGCAGCATCCCGGACTTCAAACGCGCCAGGGCCTTCCTGCTTCCGGGGGGAGGCCCCCCCGTGGCCGATCCGGGTTGTGTCGTCGCCGGTTGGGATGTCTCGTTGCCGCCGGCGAACCAGTCGATGCATTCCTGCAGCGTCCAGGCGACGAAGCCCTCCCGGACGAGTTCCAGGGCGGCATCGTGAAGCCCTTTGGTCTTGGCGACGTTCTCGGGATGCAGGTTGAGCACGATCACGCCCGGCACCCCGCTCTTGCGGATCCTGTCGGCAAGCCGCCGCACGCAATCCGCCGACTGCGCATCGTCCCAGCCGTGAACGAAGACGACGCCGTCGCCGATCGCTGTCAGGATGCTCCAGTGCTCCGTCAGCTGGCCGTTCAGCAGCAGGCGCCCCGGAAGGAGCGAGCCGTTGATCACCCGGCCATCCAGCCCGGGAAGGTTCGAGCTCACGGCCACGCCGTGCCTGATCCAGGACGATGCGTGGCCCCAATAGCCGTCGTTGAGGAAACCGTGGTTCCTCACGCTGCGCGCCGGCGCGCCGGTCAGTTTCTCGAACCAGGCGGCCTGCTCGTCGAAGAGCTCGCCATACCGATCCGGCGCATCCAGCGCATCGGGATGCAGGCCGAACTCCACCTTCCGGCCACGGCCCGCGGCCTCGAGCGAAGCTCGGTCGTGCTTGGTCAGCGGATGCAGGAAATAGGTGATCGGGAGATCGCCCAACATCTCGGCCTGCATGGCATAGGCCGAAAGCGGAGCCTGATCGTCGTCGCCGGTGATGACGATGGCCCCTGGGGCGCCGCCGGGCAGGACGTCCCGCGGCGACAGGCCGGCATGGCGCGCCAGCGCGTCCCGCAGCGCCCAGAGCCACCAATCCGCCATCCGCTCATGCGGGGCATCGGCATCGATCTGCTGCTCGAACAGGTAATTCGGCCGCTCGCCGGCGAAGCCCCATTGCGCCTGCGTCGGCCGGCTGTTCGCCGCTTCCGGCCGGCCCTGGCGGATCAGGGTGAGATCCGCGGCCAGATCGGTCCCGATCAGAAAAAGCCCGCCGCCTGATTGATCCGGCCGGAACGCCCAGATCATCGTCCCGTCCGCATCGGTGACGAGGGGGATGAGGCCCTCTCCTTCGAAGCCGACGACGGGATGGAAGCTGCGCAGATGCTCCCAGGCCGCTCCCGGCGAGGCTGCCGTCAGCCGCGCCGGACTTCCCTTCGGCCGGACCGTCACACCCATCGCGGCGGGCAAGGCGCAAGGCAGGACCGCGACGACCGCCCTGCCGGCGGCCAGAGCACGCGAGATCGCCGGCCCCTGAACCGCCGAAGGACGCTCGCAGAGCGCGATCCGGCTCGTGGCGCCGATCTGGCCGGCATCGAGGCCGACGAGCGAGAGCTGATGGACCAGCGCCTCGGCCGTCACGCTCTCCCGGACAGGCCCGCCCGCGCGGCTGCGGCTGAGCTCGGCCAATTCATCGAGCCGCGCCGACAGCGTCGCGACATAGGCTTGCGGCTTGCGGTAGAGGCTGCCTTGCACCATCGGAACCGCACGCCCGCCGAATTTCGTCTTGAACTGCGAGATCCGTGAGATCGGCCAGTCGGCGGGCACCTCGGGGAAGCTCGGCCCGAGACGATAGACGTCGCATCCCTGATCCCTGGCCCACAGCATGAAGGACCAGTGCAGGAAGTCGTTGGGTCTGATGTGGAGGGCGGCGGGCTCCGAAACACCGGCGAGATAGGAGACGGCGCCGCGATCGCCCAGGAATATCAGCCCCGCAACCGGCTCGCCGCGATGATGCGCGAAGGCGATGCCCGCGCCACGCATCTCCGCCAGCCCCGTCAGAACCTCCGTGTAGTAGTCCAGCGGGGGCAAGGGCTCGCGCGTCCGCTCCGCCGAACGGCGCGCCAAGGCGAAATACCGGTCGAGCTCGGCGCTGCCGTAACCGCAGGAAAACGTCAGATCGTTCTGCTGCGCCTTGCGGATGGCGCGGCGGCAGGCGGGGTCCAGGCGCTCGAACAGGACGTCGTCGCTGCCGGCCAGATCGACCTGCTGGTCCGCCGCGACCGTGCTCAGACCCGGAATCGCCCACATCCCGTTCGCGGAGAAGGAAACGCCGAGCTGATAGCCGAACTCGCTGACCCAGAAGGGCAGCTCGGCACGCTGCGCCGCGCGGAATCCCGGCGCCAGCGTGCTCTGTGACATCTGGATGCGATCGGCGTCGGCAAGCGCGGCGAGCGCTTCGACATGCTTCAGGGCAGAAGTCTGGATCTGTCGGCGGCTCGCAGGCTCGAGGTCCGGCGCCAGCACGAGCCCGGCATGGCGATGAATGCCGCTATGGACCAGGATTTCCCCGCCGGTGCCGGTCGCGGCATCGCTCAGATAGAGCGGAAGGCAGGCGACCAGCTTGCCGCGATCCTCGACGGCGAAGGACAGGTTCGCGCTGGCGAAGAAGCGGGCTTCGATCTTCACCCAATCCGCGCGATGGGTGAGCCAGGCATCCGGGGAGCGCAGGACGAGGTCGTCCCACGCCTCATGGTCGCAGATCCCGAAATCCAGGGTCTTCATCAGAGCGGCCGCGTGAAAACCGCGTTGAATCGGAAGCCGTGATAGGGGTTCAGCGCATGAATTTCGCGGATGGCCGTCTCGGCTCCGAGGCGCCGGCCGAGCTCCCTGAAATCCTCGCGGGCAAATTCGTAGCAGATGATCTCCGGCGGCGCAGCCGGAACCGGCACTGGCGCCGGCGCCGCTGCGGGCGGCTTCGCCTTGCCGCGCCCGAACAGCCGGCCGATCCTGGCGAGCCATCCGCCATCGACCGCTTCCACGGCAGGCTCTTCGGTCGCAGGCGCCGCCGGGGGCGGCCCGAACTTCGCTTCGAGCTCCGCGCCGACCTCCGTGACCCGCCGCTGAAAACGCGCGCTCTCGGCGCTGTCCGGGATCGACCCGATCATGACGCGGCCGCCCGGCTTCACGACGCGAAGCATCGCCGCGATCAGCGGCTCGCCATCCTGGAAGGTCGGGAAATTCGTGAACACGTCGTAGCAGAAGGCGGCATCGAAAGTGCCATCCGGAAACGGCAGGGCTTCCCCATCCGCCTGGCGGAAACCGGCATTGGGCAATTCCAGCTTGCGCGCGACCTCCAGCGGCGCGGCCGCGAGATCGATGCCGTCATAGCGACCGACGCGCGGCGCCACCAGGGCCGCCAGGAAGCCCGCGGCGCAGCCCACCTCCAGAACGGTCGCGCTCCCATCCGCGCCGAGCTGCTCGACGATCGATTGCCCGAGATCGTCGCGGAGGGCAGCTGATCCCCAGAGCCGGGGATCACGCCCGGAGACATAGCAGAGATCGTCGAGTGACGGCTTGCTCATCACTTCGATGGCGCGGCCATCGAAGAACGATTGCAGCTTGTCTTTCCAGGTGAACGCGTCAGCCGGCATTTTTGACTTCCCAGTGATACTCCGGATCATAAATATAATTGAAAGACCAAAGGCTATCCCTAGACACTGAAAATTGGCAGGCCTTTTCTACATAATGGAGAATCGCCTCCTCGCCTTTTGGAAGCATATGCTTGCATAGCGAGGCGCTTATCCAATAGATCCCCTGTCCGAGCGCGCATTTTGAAATGGTATAGATCACCGATCCCGTTTCGGTGATCGAGCCGTCGGCGTCGAGGAACGCGCCGATATCATAGCCCTCGACGCCGGTGACGGCCTGAAGGCGCTGTCCATCGATCCGCAGGCTGCAGTAGAGCTTCTCGGCGGTCGTCGCCCCCTGCCAAGAAATGCGGATGCGCAGGTCGTCTCCCGCTTCGACATGGCCGCTGACCTCACCGGCGGCATCGATGACATCGACGGAAGTGATGCGGATCTCGCCGCCGCCGAGCTCGTATTTTCCGGTCTCCGCCGTCTCGGCGAGCTTGCGCGACGCGATTTTCGTTTCGCGGAGATTGGCGGCCTCCTGCCGGTCCCAGACGCTCTGGATATAGGCCTTGCCGAGCGGCTCGGCCGCCCCCTTCATCACGACCTCGCCGTTCTCGATCCAGATCGCGCTGTCGCAGAGCTCGCCGATCAGCCCCTCGGAATGGGAAACGAAGAGCACGGTCGCCCCGCCCGTGCAGATCTCGCGGATCCGCCGCATGCATTTGGCGACGAAATAGGCGTCTCCGGCCGCCAGCGCCTCGTCGACGATGAAGATTTCCGGATCGACGGAAATGGCGGTCGCGAATGTCAGCCGCGCCTGCATGCCGCTGGAATAGGTCCGAAACGGCTGGTCGATGACGGCATGCAACTCGCTGAAATCGATGATCCAGGGGATCTTGTTCTCGATCTCCTCGCGCGTCATGCCGAGGCACAGCCCACCGGTGACGATGTTCTCCCGTCCGGTGAAATCCGGATGAAAGCCGGTTCCGAGTTCCAGGATGGCCGAAATCCGCCCGTTGACCTCGACCGATCCCGCCGTCGGATCGAGCAGGCCGGCGATGATCCGCAGCAAGGTGCTCTTGCCCGAGCCGTTCGGCCCGATGATGCCGACGACCTGCCCGCGCGGGACCTCGAACGATACGTCGCGCAGCGCCCAGTGATCGCGATGCCGCTTCCTGCCCGTGAAGATCTCCCTCAGCATGTCGCTGTTGCGGTCGTAGATCTTGTAGGCCTTGGCCACGTTGTTGACGCGGATGGCGATCGCATCCCCGGTTTCCTGCCGGTTGGACATATCCATCACAGGACGTTCCCGTAATAGGGCTTCAGGCGACGGAAGATCGCCGTCCCGCCATAGATCGCGGCGATCGCCATGACGGTGGAGACGCCCCAGGCGAACGGATGCCGGATTTCGCCGAAGAACAAGGTGTCCTGATAGATCCAGGTGATATAGCTGAACGGGTTCATGTAGATAAGCGGCCGAAGCAGTTTCGGAACCCAATCAGGCAGATAGATCGCCGGCGTGAAATACATCGCCACCACGCAGAAGACGTTCACCAATTCCTTGACGTCGCGCATGAACACCGTGATCGCCGCGAGAAGAAAGCCGAGGCCCAGCACAAGCGTGAAATGGATCACGAGAACGAACGGCAGCAGAATGATCGTCGACGGAATGCCGCCACCCAGGAAAAGCTTGTAGACGAGCACCAGCGAGAAGGCCGGCAGGAACGTCAGGAAGATCGAGACGGTGATCGCCGTCGGAATGATCTCGATCGGGAAGACGACCTGCTTCACCAGCCCCGCCTGGCCGAGCAGCGCGCCCGCGCCGCGGATCAGCACGCTCTGCGTCACCAGCCAGGGCACGAGCCCCACCAGGATGTAGCTCGGATAGTCGCCGGGGAACGAGCCCGAAACGGCGATCCGGCTGCCGAGCACGAATCCGAGGATGAGCAGGTACGACCCGACCACCACCAGCGGGTGGATATAGATCCACTTGCCGCCGAGGCCGTGCCCGGCGTGCCCGGCCTGAAGCTCGCGCTTCGTCATCTCGCGCAGCAGCTCGCCGCGCCGCAGGCACAGAGCCACGAGCTGCAGCGGCCCCTTGATGCCGCCACCCGACTGGAAATCAGTGGTAGAACTCATGCGTTCATCCTCGCAGCGGCAGATTTCGACGCCGCTGCTTCACAGATAAGCTTCGCAGAACTGCTCGAGATTCAATAGCGACCAGATCAGCAGGCGGCGGTTCTGCCGGCCTTCGAGGTGATCGTCGATCAGGGCGGTCACCGCCTTGCGGTCGAGATAGTCGTAAACGCGCGCGTTCCGGGTCGTGAGCCGGCGCTTCACATAGTCGATGCTCTCACCCTTGAACCAGCTCGCATCCGGCGCGGAAAAGCCCTGCTTCTCGCGCTCGGCCACCTGGCTGGGAATGTGCCGCGTCATCATGTTGCGCAGGATCAGCTTGCCGTCGCGCGTCTTCTCGAAATAGCGCTGCGCCTTGCCGCCGGGCTCGTTCTCGTTCAGCCGCACGACCTCGGTGAGGTTGCCGAGCTTCATCCTGGCCGGCAGCCGCATGGCGAAGTCGACGAGGTCGTTGTCGAGGAACGGCACACGCCCCTCCAGCCCATGCGCCATGCTGAGCTTGTCGTCGACGACGAGCAGCCCGTTGAGGAACGTCTTCGCCTCGAAATAGAGCGAATGGTTGATGTAGTCCTCGGGCCGGGTCAGCTGCGAGGCATGCTCGTGGAAGACACCGCGGAAGATCGCCATCGGGTCGCTCTGCCGGGCTTCGCCCCAGACCGGTGCCATCACCTGCGGCAAGATCTCGGTGGGGATCAGCCGCTGCCAGAAGCCGTAGTACTTGCCGACGTAATGGTCGAAGTCGTCGTTCACGACGGCGCGGTAGTAGCGCCACGGATAGCCGGCGAAGAGCTCGTCGCCGCCGGTTCCCGACAGCACGACCTTGACGAATTTCGAGGCGAGCTTGGCCGCATACCAGTTCGGATAGGACTGCCCGACCCGCGGCTCCTCCAGATGCCAGGCGAGCTTGGGGATAGCCCGCTCCATGTCGCCGGCCTTCAGCACCATCTCGTAATGCTCGGTCTTGAACAGATACGACATGTGCTCGGCCTTGGAGCGCTCGTCGTATCCGAGCTCGACGCCCGAGGCGGAGTTCAGGTCGAAGCCGACCGTGAAGGTGCGCATGAAGGGCAACTGCTTGGCCGCCAGCGCCGTGATCGAGCCGGAATCCATGCCGCCCGACAGATACGAGCCGACATCGACGTCCGAGATCATCTGGCGCGAGACGGCCTGGCGGAACAGGCGGTCGAGCTCGTCCAGCGCCTCGTTCTCGTCCGGCGCCTGCTCCGGCTCCTGGAAGTGGAAGTCCCAGTAGCGCTGCGGCTCGAACGCCCTCTCGCCGAGGCCGATCTGGAGATATGAGCCGGCGGGCAGGAGCTTGACGTTCTCGAACAAGGTGTCGTCCGAGAAGAAGTTCTGGAAGGTCAGGTATTCGGTAAGCCCGCCGACATTCATCCGCGCCTGGAAGCCCGGGAAGCCGCGGAACGCCTTGATCTCGGAGGCGAAGAGGACCGCCCCGTCGACCGCCGTGTAATAGAGCGGCTTCACGCCGAACCGGTCGCGGGCGAGCGTCAGCACCTTCTGCTCACGGTCCCAGATGCCGAAGGCGAACATGCCGTTGAGCTTGTAGAGCGCCGAGATGCCCCATTCGGCGAAAGCCGCGAGCAGGACCTCGCTGTCGCCTGTCGAATGGAAGAGATGGCCGCGCGCCGAAAGCTGTGCCTTCAGCGCCTGGAAATTATAGATCTCGCCGTTGTAGGTGATCACATAGCGGCCATCGCGCGTCGTCATCGGCTGGCGCGCGGCGTCGCTCAGGTCGATGATCGACAGGCGGCGATGGCCGAGCCCGACCGGCCCGTCGCAATAATGGCCTTCGCCGTCGGGGCCGCGATGGGCGATGATGTCGGTCATCGCCTTCAGGATCACCGGCGAGGCCGGCCGGCCGTTCCGGTGCAGGACGCCTGCAATACCGCACATGACGCTATGGTCCGATCAGGAAACGGGGCCGGCGCGTCAGATCTGGGCCTTGGCCCGGCGCTGCGCGACCTGCTCGATATGGTTCTTGCGCCACTCGATCAGCTGCTTCAGCCCTTCATCGAGGTCGATCCTCGCGGTGAAGCCGATCTCCTTGCTCGCCTTGACCGGCGAGCCGATGCGGTTGCGCACCAGCGTCGCCTGGCTGCGCGGGGCATAGTTGATCGGCTGGTTGGAGCCGGTGAGGTTCAGGAGCTTCTCGGCGACTTCCTTCAGCGAGGTCCGCTTGCCGGTGCCGACATTGTAGAAGCTGTCGGTGGCGGTCGACTGCATCGCGCAGAGATTGGAGCGCGCGCAATCCTCGACCGCGACGAAGTCGAAGGCTTCGGAGCCGTCGCCCATGATGGTCGGGCCCTCGCCGCGATCGATCGCGTCGAGCATCTTCATGATCACGGCGATATAGGCGCCGCGATAGTCCTGGCGCGGCCCATAGACGTTCATGTAGCGCAGGCCGACATAATCGAGCCCGTAGCGGAAGTGATAGGCCCGCGCCATCGCCTCGCCGCAGATCTTGGTCGCGCCGTAGAAGTTCTTGTTGTTGAAGGGATGGTCCTCGGTCATCGGCTCCTCGACGGCGTCGCCGTAGACGGAGGCCGAGGACGACCAGACCAGACGCTTGACGCCGTTGCGGACGCAGCCGTCGAGCACGTTGAACATGCCCCGCACATTGGTCTCGAAGGCCGTGCGCGGATATTCGTGGCATTGCAGCAGCCACAGGGCCGCGAACTGGAAGACGCCGTCCGCGCCTTTCAGCGCCGCGTCCAGGATGTCGGTCTGGGTGATGTCGCCGCCGGCCTCGAAGATCTTGACGCGCGGATCCTTGAGCGCCTCGGCGAGGTTCTCATGCGTGCCGCGCACGAAGTTGTCGTAGATCACGATCTCGCCGACATCCGTCCTGGTGAGCTGATCCACGGCATGGGAGCCGATCAGCCCCGCCCCACCGATGACGACGACACGTTTTCCGTTGAGTTCCACGGCATGTTTCCCTTGCGACCGACGCGACGGCGGCGCCGGCGCGGAAAATACCCAAGCTACCGCAGTCCGGGTGCGACGACGGCGCCCGAACCGCAACCATCTTCACAAGCCGAACCGCCGCTCACGCGGCCTTTTCGACCAGATCCTCGTCCAGCACCACGCGCACCTTGCCGCCGAGCAATTCGAGCAGCACGGCGACGCGGTCCTGGTCCCTGAAGCCCTCGAACAGGCCGAGCGTCTCGGCGAAGCTGCCCGAGCGGATGCGGATCGCCTCGCCCGGGACGAAGCCCGGCCGCTGCGACAGCGCGATATAGCCCTGCGCGTCGGCGCGCGTCCTCAGCGCGCCGACGATGCCGCTCGCGACCGGCACCGGCCCGTCCTCGCCGGCGATCACGCGCGCCACGCCATAGGTTCCGTTGATCGAACGCCAGCGCTGCCGCGCCGGATCGAACGAGACGAAGAGATAGCCGGGAAACAGCGGCGCGGCGACGAGGCTCACCTTGCGGGCATGCCGGCGCTTCCTGAGATAGCGCGGCAGGAAGACCTCGAAGCCCTGGTTGGCGAGCTCCTGCGCCGCCCGCATCTCGCTGAGATGGCGCGTCTGGACGACATACCAGCGCGCGCCGGCCAGGCTGTGGACGGCCGTCGCGCTCAAGCGCCCGCCTCCGCCGTCCGCACCGACAGCATCGGCGGCGCCAGGATCCGGGCGGCGCCGAGATCGGCGGCCGCCAGGTCGTACCAGCGCTGCGCCTCGTGGATGCCGGTGACGATCGCCCCGTCCGGGCGGGCCGGGGCGGCGCCGAGGCTGGCGACCACGGGGATGTTGAACAGGCTCTGCCGGCGCATCCCGCCATCGACGATCGCGACGATGGCGATGCCGTGCTCGGCCGCGCAGAGGATGGCGATTTCCGTGAGGTCGCTGCCGCCATAGAGCGCGACGGCGCCGAACTTCCGCTGGCGGGCCTCCTCGAACAGCGCCGAGCATTCCGAGCGGGCCCGGCGGAAGAAGGACAGCGACCAGGACAGGTACTCGGCCGTGAGCCGGGATTTCTCGGCGAAGCCCGAGGGCGTCAGGTAATAGGCGTAGCGGCGCGACGGCACATGCTGGACCTTGATCAGGCCCTTCTTCACGCAGCGCTTGACATAGGTGTTGACGAGACCGAGAGCGACGCCGAGCTCGCTGGCGAGCGCGCGCTGCGAGACATGCGCCTCGCGCTCGACGAAGGCGAGCAGCCCGGCGATATGGCGCCCCTCGCTGTGGGCGGCGTCGGGGCCTGGAGCCACACCGCCCACCGCGGCGGCATTGTTAGATCCTGCGACCATGGCGCGGGGGCCTATCACGTTCATGGCGTGAACGTCAAATCCCCGGGCCCGAGCGCGGCCGGCGAACTGAGCCTGTCACCCCGCTCCGAGCTATGCCAGATTGCGCCGTCGCTGCCGCCGTCCGGCAGCGTCGCGACCAGGACCTCGGAAACACCATGCCCGCAACCGCCTCCACCGACCGCCGCCTGATCGGCACCTTCGATTACGTGGTCATCGGAGCAGGCTCCGCCGGCTGCCTCGTCGCCAACCGGCTGGCGGCGGATCCGAACACGCGGGTCCTTGTCCTCGAAGCCGGCGGCAAGGACGACTGGATCTGGTTCCACATCCCGGTCGGCTATCTCTTCGCCATCGGCAACCCCCGCGCCGACTGGCTGTTCAAGACCGAGCCGCAGGCCGGGCTCGGCGGGCGGGCGCTCGCCTATCCGCGCGGCAAGGTCGTCGGCGGCTCCTCGGCGATCAACGCCATGATCTACATGCGCGGGCAGGCGGCCGATTACGACGGCTGGCGCCAGCGCGGGCTCGAAGGCTGGGGCTGGGACGAGGTGCTGCCATTCTTCCTCAGGCACGAGGACCATGTCGCGCCCCCGCCCGGCGGCCTGCACAGGGCGGGCGGGGAATGGCGCGTCGAGCATCCGCGCGTGCGCTGGGCGATCCTCGATTCGATCCGCGACGCGGCCGAGGCGGCCGGCATCGCCAGGATCGCGGATTTCAACACCGGCGACAACGAAGGCTCCTCCTATTTCCAGGTGAACCAGCGGCGCGGGCGGCGGCTGAGCAGCTTCGGCGCCTTCCTGAAGCCGCTGCTCGACGAGAGGGACCGCGACAATCTCAGGGTGGAGACGCGGGTCCATGTCGAGCGCATCCTGTTCGAGGACGGCCGGGCGCGCGCGGTCGAGTTCACCCATGGCCTGGGCACGCCGGCCGAGGAGAAGCTGCGCGTCGAGATCGGCGGCGAGGTCGTGCTCTCAGCCGGCGCCGTCGCCTCGCCGCTCCTGCTCGAACGCTCCGGCATCGGCGCGGGAGCGCGGCTGCAAGACCTCGGCATCGAGACGCTGGTCGATGCGCGAGGCGTCGGCGAGAACCTGCAGGACCATCTCCAGATCCGCCCGGTCTACAAGGTCGAGGGCGTCAGGACGCTGAACAGCGACTATGCGAAGCTGTGGCGCCGGCCGCTGATGGCGCTGCAATGGGCGGCGCTGCGCAGCGGGCCTTTGACCATGGCGCCATCGCAGCTCGGCGCCTTCGCCCGCTCGGCGCCGCATTACGCGACGGCGAACCTGCAATTCCATTTCCAGCCGCTCTCGCTCGACAGCTGGGGGGCGGGCCTGCATCCGTTCGATGCCTTCACGGCGAGCGTCTGCAATCTCAGGCCGACGAGCCGCGGCAGCGTGCATCTGCGCTCGCCCGACCCGCGCGACGCCCCGTCGATCTCGCCGAACTACCTCGACACGCAGGAGGACCGGCAGGTCGCGATCGACGCGCTGAAGCTCACGCGCCGGATCGTGGCCCAGGCTCCTCTCGCCCGCTTCCGGCCGCAGGAATACCTGCCGGGCGAGGCCGCCTGCTCCGACGAGGAACTGCTGGAGGCCGCAGCCACGCTCGGCACCACGATCTTCCACCCCGTGGGCACGGCCCGGATGGGCGCCGACGGCGATCCGGGCGCGGTTCTCGACGGGCGGCTTCGGGTGCGCGGCGTCTCGGGCCTGCGCGTCATCGACGCCTCGGTGATGCCGGCGATCACCTCCGGCAACACCGCCAACCCGACGATGATGATCGCGGAGAAAGGCGTGGCGATGCTGAAGGAGGACGCGCGCTCCGGCGGCGCATGATGCCGGCCCGGCGCGGCAGGCTCAGACGCGGCGCAGGCGCGCCAGCAGCATCAGCGCCACGGCGGCCAGCGCCGAGACGGCGATCAGCAGCAGCGTCGAGACCACGACGCCGCCCCGCTCCAGCGAGACGACGAAGATGAACGGCGCCGCCGCCCTGGTGACGAGGCCGGGCGCGGCGAGCTTGCCCAGCATGGCGCCGAAGCCCGTCGGCCCGAAGAGCTGGAGCGGAACGGTGCCGCGCACGATCGAGGTCAGCCCCATGCTGACACCGAAGGCGACGGCGAACAGCCCCGCGACGATCGGCAGATCCCCGCCGACCAGGAGCAGGGCGAAGCCGAACGGCATCAGCCAGGCGCAGAACCAGGCCGTCGTCACCGGCTCGACGCTGCGGCCGAACAGCATCTCTCCGAGCCGCCCGACCACCTGCCCCGGCCCGATTATCGCGCCGACAGCGACCGCGGCGGTGGCGGCGAGCCCGAAGCCCTGCAACAGCGCCAGCATATGCATGGTCACGGCCGAAATGGCGAAGCCCTGCAACGAGAAGGCCAGCGCCAGCAGCAGGAAGGCGCGGCTGCGGCGCTTGCCCGTCAGATAGGCCGGCTCGGGCGCCGGCACCGCCGCGGCGGCGGCAGCCGCGACCGGCGGGACGACCGGCCGCTTCACCCGCCCCGGCAGGAAGACCAGATGCAGCGGCAGGCAGACCAGGAGCTGCGCGAGGCCGTAGAGGCGATAGATGCCGCGCCAGTCGAGGATCGCGAGCAGGGCGCTGGTGAGCGGCCAGAACAGGGTCGAGGCGAAGCCGCCGATCAGGGTGATCTGGCTGATCGCGCGGCGCGCCTGCTGGCCGCGCGCCTGCGTCAGCGCGGCGAAGGCGGCATCGTAGAAGACGGCGGTGGTCACGGCCTGCAGGGCGACCATCGCCAGGATATAGCTGACGATGCCGCGCGCCTCCGCCAGCGCCAGCAGGGAGAGCCCGGCGGCTCCCGATCCGACCGTCATCACGAGCCGCGTGCCATAACGGTCGATCAGGCTGCCGGTGAGCGGAGCGACGGCGCCACCGAGCAGGAGCCCGGCCGCCAGCCCGCCGAAGGTCCATTCCGGCGCCCAGCCGAAGGTTTCGGTGATATGCGGCGCCAGCACGGTGAAGGGGTAATAGAGCGTGCCGTAGCCGAAGGTCTGCGTGACGCCGAGCGCCACGATCAGCGAAGGCCCGCCGGGCCGCAGGAATGCTGGCGAAAATGCGGGCGAAGCCATGGCCGCCGTCCGACCCCGCTCAGACGATCTGATTCAGCAGGCCCGCTTCCCCGTGTTCGAGGCGATGCAGATTGTCGAGCAGGATATCGATCACCCGGCCTTCATAGGCGCGCGTCTCGCCGGCGCTGTGCGGCGTGACGATGACCTGCGGCATCCGCCAGAAGGGCGAGGCCGCCGGCAGCGGCTCCTCGTGGAAGCAGTCGAGCCCGGCGCCGGCGATGCCGCTGTTGCCGAGCGCATCGATCAGGGCCACCTCGTCGACGACGCGGCCGCGCGCGACATTGACCAGGAAGGCGGAGGGTTTCATCGCGGCGAGGATGCGGGCATCGATCAGCCCGTCCGTCTCGGGCGTCAGCGGGCAGGTCAGCACGACGAAATCCGCCTGCGCCACCGCCTCGGCGAGCTTGTCGGGATGGACCACCGCCTCGGCATGCGGCTGCGGTGCGGCGCTGCGGCGCACGCCTACGACGCGCATGTCGAAGGCGGCGGCGAGCTTCGCCAGCCTCAGGCCGATGCGGCCGAGGCCGACGACGACCAGCGTCTTGCCGCCGAGTTCGTCCTCGCGGGCCGTCAGGTCGCCGATCATCGGGCGCCAGTACTGCCGCGCCTGGTTGTCGCGGGCGAAATGGATCTGGCGGGCGAGCGCGAGCATCAGCGCGATCGCATGCTCGGCGACCGCCCGCTCGTTGCCCCCCTGGGCGCTGGCGAGGCGGATGCCGGCCGCCGCGATCGCCGCCTTGTCGAACTGGTCGGTGCCGGCGCTGACCGACTGGATGAAACGCAGCTTCGGCAGACGCGCCATGAGCTCGTTGCGCCACAGGCCGGAAACGACGAGCACGTCCGCTTCCGGCGCGCGCTCGCGCAGCTCGTCGAGGCTGCGGACCTGGAAGCTCCGGGCGCCGTGCCCCCGCGCGAGGAACAGCTCGCGCAAAGCATAGACGGGGTGGGCGAAGCCGATCGTCAGGTCGCCTTCCGGCGGCAGGAATGCCATGCTCTCGCTCTCCCCGAATGCGCGCTCGGCGGAGGTTAGCCGGCACGCCGGTCCCTGTCCCCGCTCTCGTTGCATGCGCCCCTCACGCTGGCGGGGATGCTCAGGCCGCATCGGCAGCCAGCGCCGCGCCGAGACGCGCCCAGGCCCGCGCATCGCCCGGCAGGCCGAAGCGCAGCCGCCGCGGCGCATCCCGGAAGCGGCGCACATAGATGCCGTGGCGGCCGAGGCGGGCAAACAGCGCCGGCGCGGCCGGCGTCTCGACGAGGCGGAACAGGCCGGTGCCGCCGATGATGCGGCCATGCGGGGCGATGAGCGCGTCGAGGCGCGCGGCATCGCCGGCGCGGGCCTCGCCCGCGGCCGCAAGCCAGCGCCGGTCCGCCAGGGCCAGCGCGCCGACATGAAGCGCGGGGCCCGCGACCGACCAGGGACCGAGCGCCGCCGTAAGCTTCGCCGCCTGCTCCGGCGCGGCGATGGCGAAGCCGAGCCGCAGGCCCGCCAGGCCATAGCTCTTGCCGAAGGAGCGCAGCACGATCGTCGCCTCCGGCAGTTCCGGCACGATGCTGAGATCGGGCGTGAAATCGGCGAAGGCTTCGTCGACGACGACGAGGCCGCCACGGGCGGCCGAGCGTCGGGCGAGGCGCTTCAGATCTTCGCGCGGCATGACCCGCCCGTCCGGATTGTTGGGGTTGACCACGACGACGGTCGCGGCCGCCTCGGGCACCGCCGCCGCCTCCTCGACCGCGAAGCCCGCCTTGCGCCAGGCATGGCCGTGCTCGGCATAGGTCGGGCCGAGCACGGCGACGGGGCCGGCCGGCGCGAGGCGCGGCAGCAATTCGATCAGGATCTGCGTGCCGGGCGCCGCGACGATTGCCGCATGGTCCGGCACGCGATAGGCGGCGCGGGCGGCGGCGGCGAGCGCCGCCTCGTCGTCGGCGCCGGGCAGGCGCGTCCACAGGCTTAACGGCAGCGCCGGAAGCGGGTAGGGGATCGGATTGATCCCGGTGGAGAGATCGATCCAGGGCTGCGGCGCCTCCGGAAAGAGCGCGCGGGCCGTGGCGAGATCGCCGCCATGCCAGATATCCTCCTCGACCGCGACGCGCATGACCCTCTCCGCCAGCCTGCCGCTGCTCATCATCGCGCTGACGCTCGAGGCGGCCTTCGGCTATCCGCAACGCTTCTATGCCGCGATCGGCCATCCCGTCACCTGGATCGGCAGGCTGATCGGCGCGCTCGACCGGGCACTCAACCGCGACGGCGCCGCCTTCGCCGCGCGCAAGGCGGCAGGCGCGCTGGCGCTCGCCCTCATCATCGCCACGGTCGTCGCCGTCGCCGCGCCGGTCCAGCGCCTGTGCCTGTCCATCGGGCCGCTCGGCCTCGTTCCGCTCGCGCTCCTCGCCGCGACGCTCATCGCCCAGCGCAGCCTGCACGAGCATGTCGCCCGCGTCGCCGAAGGGCTGGAGCGCGAGGGGCTGGAAGGCGGCAGGCGGGCGGTCGCGATGATCGTCGGGCGCAATCCGCAAACGCTGGACGAGGCGGGGGTGGCGCGCGCGGCGATCGAGAGCCTGGCCGAGAATTTCTCGGACGGCATCGTCGCGCCCGCCTTCTGGCTGGGGCTCGGCGGGCTTCCCGGCATCGCCGCCTACAAGGCGGTCAACACCGCCGATTCGATGATCGGCCACCGCACGCCGCGCCATCGCGCCTTCGGCTGGGCTTCCGCCCGCCTCGACGACCTCGTCAACCTGCCGGCCTCGCGGCTCGCGGCGCTGCTGCTCACCGCCTCGGCCGCGCTCGATCCGGCGGCGGATGCCGGCGGCGCCTGGCGCACGCTGCGGCGCGACGCCGGCAGGCACCGCTCGCCCAATGCCGGCTGGCCCGAGGCGGCGATGGCCGGGGCGCTAGGCTTGAGGCTCGCCGGGCCGCGCGTCTATGGCGAGACCCGCGTCGAGGACCACTGGATGGGCGACGGCCGGGCCGATGCGACGGCCGCCGACATCCGCCGGGCGCTTAGGCTCTATCGGCGTGCCTGCCTGCAGCTCCGGGGGCTGGCAGCGCTGGGGGCGGTGGCTGTGCTGATCTAGCCATCAGAACTCGATTCCCGGCTGCGCCTTCACACCGGCGGCGAAATGGTGCTTCACCAGCGTCATCTCGGTGACGAGATCGGCCGCCGCGATCAGCTCCGGCTTGGCGTTGCGGCCGGTGACGACGATATGCAGGTCGGGCCGGCGCTGCGAGAGCGTCGCCACCACCTCGGCGAGCGGCAGGTAATCGTAGCGCAGCGCGATGTTGAGCTCGTCGAGCACCACGAGCCGGATCGCGGGATCGGCCATCAGCTCCTTCGCCTTGGCGAAGGCGCGCTCGGCGGCGGCGATATCGCGGGCCTTGTCCTGCGTCTCCCAGGTAAAGCCCTCGCCCATGCTGTACCATTGGATCTGATCGCCGAACGCCTCCAGCGCCTTGCGCTCGCCGGTCGACCAGGCGCCCTTGATGAACTGCACCATGCCGACGCGCCAGCCATGGCCGAGCGCGCGCAGCATCAGGCCGAAGGCCGCCGTCGACTTGCCCTTGCCGGGGCCGGTGTTGACGATCAGGAGGCCTTTCTCGACCGTCTTGGAGGCGACTTCGGCGTCCTGCACCGCCTTGCGCTTCTCCATCCTGGCCTTGTGGCGCGCGGCATCCTCGGCATCGGTCATCATTTAACCCATCTCATTTTACTTGCATCGGCAATCCGGCGACCATGAAGACCACGCTGGCCGCGCGCGCCGCAAGCGCCTGGTGCAGCCGCCCGGCCTCGTCGCGGAAGCGGCGCGCCAGCACATTCTCCGGCACGATGCCGAGGCCCACCTCGTTGCCGACCAGCACGAGCGGGGCGCGGACACGCTCGCAAGCGCCGATCAGGGCCTCGCGCGCCGCTTCCGTATCGCGCTCCGCGAGGATCAGGTTGGTCAGCCACAGCGTCAGGCAGTCGACCAGGATCGGCCGCCCGGCCGGCGCGCCCGTAATCGCCTCGGGCAGCGCGAGCGGGGCATCGATCGTGCGCCAGCCCGAGGGGCGGCGCGCCCGGTGCTCTGCGATGCGCCGGGCCATCTCCGAATCATGGGCTTGCGCCGTGGCGATATAGGTCCAGGGCGCCGGCAGCGCCTCGATCAGCGCCTCGGCATGGCGGCTCTTGCCCGAGCGGGCGCCGCCGAGCACGAGGGTGAGATCTGGGATCGGAGACGGCTGCATCGGTGGCCCGGCTTTCCCTCGCGCTCATTCCCGGCCGCGAGCGGAGCTTTCCTCCATTGCACAGCGGCCCGCGGAAGGCTAATGATCCCGGTGACGGTGCCTCCGCGAGGAGGTGAAAAGGGAACGCGGTGGAAAACCGCGGCTGCCCCCGCAACTGTAAGCGGGTGTTCCCCGCCATCGGCCACTGGAGCGCTGCTCCGGGAAGGCGGTGGGGACATCGAGCCCGCGAGCCAGGAGACCTGCCGTCGACCCGCAGAAATCCAACCGGCTGCCGGCGGGGCGGCCACGGAGAGCACCATGAGCACCGCTTCGGTTTCCACTACCGGACTCAGCGTCTCGGAACGCGTCAAGGCCGTCGCCGCCGCGCTGATCGTCGGCATCGCGCTGGTCTATACGACCGGCTTCGCGGCCTCGACCAACGTGCACAACGCCGCGCACGACACCCGCCACGGCCTCGCCTTTCCCTGCCACTGAGGCAAGCGATCCATGGTCACGCGCATTCTTGCGGTCAGCATCCTGGCCGGGCTTCTGGCTGGGCTCATCGTCGCCGCTCTCCAGCATGTCACCACCACCCCGCTCATCCTGAAGGCGGAAACCTACGAAACCGCCTTCGCCGCGCCCGCGCCGGCGCAGGCCGCCTTCACGGACGGCGCGCGGATCATCCTCGCCCATGGCGGGACCGATCACGCCGGGGGCGCGGAGCCCGACGAATGGAAGCCTGAGGACGGCCTCTCGCGCCTCGTCTTCACCAGCCTCGCGACGATCGGCACGGGAATCGGCTTCGCGGCGCTGCTCATCGCCGGCATGCTCGCGGCGGGCGACGCCATCGATCCGCGCCGTGCGCTGATCTGGGGCGCCTGCGGCTTCCTCGCCTTCGGCCTCGCGCCGGGCATGGGGCTGGCGCCCGAGCTGCCGGGGGCGGCTTCCGCCGCCTTGCAGGAACGCCAGCTCTGGTGGCTCGCGACCGTGATCGCCACGGCAATCGGGCTCTTCCTGTTCCTGCGCTTCGACGCACCCTGGCTCAGGCTCATCGCGATCGCGGCGATCCTCGCGCCGCACATCGTCGGCGCGCCGCACGCGCCTGCGCCGGAGAGCAAGGTGCCGGCGGAGCTCGCCGCGCATTTCACCTCGCTCTCGCTCGGCATCCAGGCCGCGCTCTGGCTCGTCACCGCCTTCGCGGTCGGCACGCTCTGGCCCTGGCTGAGCCGGCGCGCCGAAGCAGCCTGAGCCATGCCCGGGGGCGACCTCGCCATCCATGTCTGCACGGCCTGCCGCCGCGCCCGCGCCGATTTGCCGGAGGGTTACGACCAGCCGGGGCTCGCGCTCGCGGAGGCGCTCGCCGCGCGGCTTTCCGCCAGGGGCAGCACGATTCCCGTGCTGCCCGTCGAATGCCTCGCCGTCTGCAAGCGGCCCTGCACCATCGCGCTCAGCGCCGACGGCAAATGGACCTATCTGATCGGCGACCTCGACACCGACACCCATCTCGACGAGATCGTCGGCGCGGCGGAGGCTTATGCCGCCAGCGCCAACGGCATCGTTCCCTGGAAAGAGCGGCCGCAGTCCTTCCGCAAGGGCGTGGTCGCGCGCGTGCCGCCGCTGCCGGCGCGCCGGCAAGGATGACATCATGACCGCTCCGCTCGAAAAGACCCCCTGCACCATCGTCACCGGCTTCCTCGGCGCCGGAAAGACAACGCTGGTGCGCCATCTCCTCGAGAATGCCGGGGGCAGGAAGCTCGCCGTGCTCGTCAACGAGTTCGGCGATCTCGGCTTCGACGGCTCCTTCCTCGCCGGCTGCGGCATCGAAGGCTGCACCGAGGACGACGTGGTCGAGCTGCCGAACGGCTGCATCTGCTGCACCGTCGCCGATGATTTCGTGCCGGCGCTGGAGAAGCTGCTCGACCGCCCGAATCCGCCCCGGCACATCCTGATCGAGACCTCCGGCCTCGCTTTGCCGAAGCCGCTGGTGCAGGCCTTCAACTGGCCGGCGATCCGCTCGCGGGTCACGGTCGACGGCGTCATCGCCGTGGTCGACGGCCCGGCGGTGGCCGAGGGCCAGTTCGCCGACGATCCCGCCGCCCTCGCCGCGCAGAAGGCGGCCGATACCTCCGTGGAGCACGACAACCCTTTGGAGGAAGTGTTCGAGGACCAGATCCTCTGCGCGGACCTGATCCTGCTCAACAAGAGCGACCTCGTCGACGCAGCCGGCCGGGCCAGGGTCAAGGCCGAGATCGCGGAGCATCTGCCGAAGGCGATCAAGATCGTCGAGACCGCCCATGGCAGGGTCGAGCCGGCGCTGATCCTGGGCCTCGCCGCCGCCGTCGAGAGCGATCTCGCCGCCCGCCCCTCGCATCATGGCGAGGGCGGGCACGACCACGACCATGACGATTTCGACTCCGTCGCCCTGCCGCTGCCGGCGGGTCTCTCGCCGGAAGAGCTGTCGGCGCGCGTCGCCAGGGCGGCGGAAGCCGAGGGCGTGCTGCGCCTGAAGGGCTTTGCCGCCGTACCGGGCAAGCCGATGCGGCTCGTCGTGCAGGGCGTCGGCCGGCGCCTCAGTCATCATTTCGACCGGCCCTGGGGCGCGGACGAGGCGCGCGACGGGCGCCTCACCGTGATCGGCCTCAAGGGCTTCGACCTGAAAGCCGTGGAAGCGGCGCTGACGGGGGCGTGACATCGCGCGATGCATCTTCTCCCGACCAGCGAGATCAGGCTGGACGACGGCGAGGACGCCGTCGATCTCGCCCTGCCGCCGGGAGACGTGCTGGTCCTCTCCTTCAGCGACAGCGACCTCTCGGCGCTGGCGGCGGCCGGTAGCGCCGGCGCGCTCTCGCTGAGGCTCGCCCCGCTCAGGCGGCTGAAGCATCCGCTCTCGGTCGATCTCCTGATCGAGAAGACGGCGGCGCGGTGCCGCTTCGTGCTGCTGCGCTGCCTCGGCGGGCTCGACTACTGGCGCTACGGCGTCGAGCAGCTTAGCGCCGCCTGCCGCGCGCGCGGCATCCCGCTCGCGATCCTGCCGGGCGACGAGCGCGACGATCCGCGGCTCAGCGAGCATGCGACGGTGCCGGCGGCGTTCACGGCCGCCCTCACGGCCTATTTCCGGGCCGGAGGCGGAGCGCAGAACATGCACCGGCTGCTGCGGCGGATCGCAGGCTATCTCGAGGCTCCGCGGGACACTCGCGATCTCGCGCCCGTTCCGCTCCCGGCCTTCTTCGCGCTCGGCCGCGACGGCGCGGCCCAGCCCTGGCACGAAGCCCTCGCCGCCCTGCCGGACAGGCCGCTTGTCCCGCTCCTGCTCTACCGCTCCGGCGTCGCGGCGGGCGATACGGCCATGGCCGACGCCATCGCCGCTGCCCTTGCCGCCCGCGGCCTCGCCGCCCTTCCGCTGGCGCTGACCAGCCTGAAGGACCCCATCGTCACGGCGGAACTCGCCGCGCTGATCGCGACCCGCAAGCCGGCGCTGATCGTCGCCACCACCGCCTTCTCGGCTCGCGAGGGCGGCGATTTCGTGCTCGACGGCGCCGATTGCCCGATCCTGCAGGCCATCCCCGTCGGCAGCCCGCGCGAAGCCTGGGACGCCTCGCCGCGCGGCCTCTCCGCCGCCGATCTCGCCATGCAGGTGGCGCTGCCGGAATTCGACGGGCGCATCGGCGCGATTCCGGTGGCTTTCAAGGCCGAGGAAACTGATCTCGCCATCCGCCGGCTGGTGCCCGATGCGGAAGGCATCGCCGCGCTGGCCGATCTCGCGGCCGGCTGGATCGCGCTGGCGCGGAAGCCCGCGGCCGGGCGAAGGCTCGCGCTGGTGATGTCGGATTATCCCGCGCGCGGCGGCCGGGCCGGCTTCGCGGTCGGGCTCGACACGCCGGCGAGCGTCGCGGCGATCCGCGACCTGCTGGCGGGAGCGGGCTACGCGGTCGGCGAAGCCCGTCCGGGCGGGGCTGTCCTGATGACGGCCCTCACCGCCGGACCCGCCGATCTCACGATCCCGCTATCGGCCTATCGCGACTGGCTCGCCGCCATCCCCGCCGCAGCCCGCGACGCTCTCCTCGCCGCCCATGGCGCCCCTGAGGCCGATCCGGCCTGCCGCGACGGCGCCTTTCGCTTCCGGGCCGTGCGCTACGGCCGGCTCACCGTCGCGCTGCAACCGGCCCGCGACGCCACGCCCGACCGCAAGGCGCGCTATCACGACCCCGACGCCCCGCCGGCACACGGCTATCTCGCCTTCTATCGTGCGCTCAGCCAAAGCGAGGCGATCGACGCGCTGATCCATCTCGGCACGCATGGCACGACGGAATGGCTGCCGGGCAAGGCGGTGGCGCTCTCCGCCGCCTGCTGGCCGCGCCTCGCGGTCGGTGGGCTGCCGGTGGTCTATCCTTATGTCGTCGACGATCCCGGCGAGGCGGCCCCGGCCAAGCGGCGGCTCTGCGCCGTGACGCTCGGCCATCTGCCGCCGCCGCTCGCTGAGACGGAAGCGGCCGGCGAAACCGCGCTGCTGCGCGACCTCGTCGAGGAGTTCTCGCAGGCGCAGGTGCTCGATCCGCGCCGGGCCGAGATCGTCGCCGGCGAGATCCGCGCCCGCGCCGCCGAAAGCGGGCTCGCGGCCGCCTGCGGCGTCGCGCCGGAGATGGCGATGAACGAGGCGCTGACGCGGCTCGACGCCCATCTCTGCGACATCGCCGAACTGCCCTTCCGCGAAGGCCTGCACGTCTTCGGCCGCTCCGAGGCCGATCCCGCTTCCGCCCGGAACGAATGCGAAAACCTCATCGCCGCCCTCGACGGGCGCTTCGTGGCGCCGGGCCCGGCCGGCTCGCCGCATCGCGGCCGGCCGGACGTGCTGCCCACCGGGCGCAACCTCTCGACGCTCGATCCGCGCGCGATTCCGACGCGCGCCGCCGCCCGGCTGGGGGCGCTGGCGGCGCAGGCGGTGGTCTTCCGCCATCTCCAGGAGCATGGCGATTATCCGCGCCGGATCGTCATGGACCTCTGGGCCTCGCCGACATTGCGCTCCGGCGGGGAGGATATCGCGCATGCGCTCGCGCTGATGGGCGTCGCGCCGCTCTGGGACGACGCCTCGACCCGCGTCACCGGCTTCGCGATCATCCCGCAGCCGAAGCTCTCCTTCCCGCGTCTCGACGTGACGCTGCGCATCTCCGGCACCTTCCGCGACACCTTCCCCGGCCAGATCGCGCTGATCGACCAGGCGGCGCGGGCGGTTGCCGCGCTGGACGAGCCGGATGACGAGAACGAGCCGGCCGCCGCCCGCCGGCGCGGCGAAGATGGCGCGCGCATCTTCGGCGCCGCGCCCGGCCGCTATGGCGCCGCGATGGCCGACCGCGCGCTCGACGGCGACTGGACCCGGCGCGCGGAGCTGGGCGCCGCCTATCTCGCAGCTTCCGACCACGCCTATGGCGGGCCGGAGGGCGCGGCCGCGAGCGACGCCGGCTTCGCCGCGCGCATCCGCGCGTCCGACGCCTTCATCCATGTCAGCGACACGCCAGGGCGCGACATCCTCGAGGCGAGCAGCGCCGCCGACGTCATCGGCGGGCTCGCCGCGGCGGCGAGCGCGCTCGGCGCCGATCCCGCGCTCTACAGCCTCGACAGCGCCAATCCCGAGACCCCGAAGGCGCGCACCCTGGCTGAGGACATCGCCCGCATCGTCCATGGCCGGCTGACGCATCCGCGCTGGATCGCCGCCCAGCTCGCCCATGGCTGGCGCGGCGCGGCGGAGCTCGCGGAGGCGGTCGATACGCTCTTCGTCTTCGCGGCCGGCACGGACGCCGTCGCGGACGGGCTGTTCGACGCGGTCTTCCAGGCCTATTGCGCCGATCCGGCGGTCTGGTCCACGCTCGAGGCGGCCAATGCGCCGGCCGCCGCCGCGATCCGCGCACGGCTGGATGAAGCCGCACGGCGGGGCCTGTGGACCAGCCGGCGCAACTCGGTCGGCGCCTTCCTGGCACGGGAGACGGCAGAATGAGCCACCCACCGAAGGAAGCGCTGCGGCGCGGCTGGTGCCCGGGCACGCTGAAGCCGATGGAGACGGGCGACGGCTGGCTGGTCAGGCTGCATCCGCCCGGCGCGAGGCTGACCTCGGCGCAACTGCGGCGGATCGCGGCACTGGCGGCCGATCACGGCAACGGGCTGATCGAGATCTCGGCTCGCGCCAATCTGCAGCTGCGGGGGGTTACGGCCGCAAGCCACCCGAAGCTGGTGGCCAGCCTGCTGGCCGAGCATCTCGTCGACGAGCACGAGGGCGAGGGGCCGCAGCGGCTGACCTTGCTCTCGCCGCTGGCGAGCCCGCCCCGGCATGACGGCGGCGCTCCGATCGATACCATCCTCCTGGCCGAGCGGATCGAGAGAGCCGCCCGGACCATCCCCGGCCTGCCGGCCAAGTTCGGCATCGTCGTCGACGATTGCCGCCTGCAATCGCTCGATGGCTTCACCGGCGATATCAGGCTTTTCGGCACCGATGCCGGCCGCGTCATCCTCTGCCTGGCGGATCGCCTCTGGCGCGGCCCGCTCGACGAAAGCGAGGCCGCCCCGGCTGTCGAAGCCATCCTGCGCGGTTTCTCCGCGCTGCGCCGCGACGCGCCCGAGCGGATCCGCCGCCTGCGCGACCTGCCGCCGGACGCCCTGGCGGGCCTCACCACCCTCCCCGAGGCGAGCGCCCCCGCGCCGCGCCCGCCGCCCCGGCGCGCCGGGCTGTTCGCGCTGGAAGGAAACCGTTTCGCGGCGCTGATCGGCCTGCCTTTCGGCCGCTGCGATGCGGCGACGCTCGACCGGCTCGGCGCTCATGCCGAAGCGGGGGCCGAAGTCCGGTTTTCGCCATGGCGGGGGCTCGCCTTCCGCGATCTCGGCCTTGCGCAGGCAGAGAGGCTGCTGGCTCTGGCGGGCGAGCTCGGGCTGGTCACGCGCGACGACGAGCCGCGCCTGTCCGTGCAGGCCTGTACCGGCAGCCCCGCCTGCTCCCGCGCCGAGACACCGGCGATGGCGGATGCGGCCGCGCTCGCGGGCGCGGCGGCCGATCTCATCGCGCGGGGCGCGACGTTCCACGTCTCCGGCTGCGTCAAGGCCTGCGCCCATCCGGCCGCGGCCGATCTCACCCTGGTCGGCCGGGCGGGGCGCTACGACGTGGTCTGCGGCGGCACGGCGCGGGACGAACCCATCGCGACGCTTGACCTTTCCGCCATCGTGGCGCGATTGCAGCCCGGACACGAGTTTTACGCGCGGCTGACCGAGGCCGCGCATCCGACGGAATCGCGCGCTTGAGCAAGGCATACGACTACATCCGCGACGGGGCGGCGATCTACGGGCGCTCCTTCGCGATCATCCGGGCCGAGGCCGATCTCGCCCGCTTCAGCGGCGCGGCCGAGCGGGTCGTGGTGCGGATGATCCATGCCTGCGGCATGACCGACCTGCCCGGGGACGTCGAGATGTCGGCGGATTTCACCGAGGCCGCCGAGGCCGCGCTCAAGGCCGGCGCGCCGATCCTGTGCGATGCCAAGATGGTCGCCAACGGCGTGACGCGCGCCCGCCTGCCGGCCGGCAACGAGGTCATCTGCACGCTGGACGACCCCGAGGTCGCGGCGCTGGCGGCGCGGATGGGCACCACCCGCTCCGCCGCCGCGATGGAATTGTGGAAGCCGCGTCTCGCCGGCTCCCTCGTCGTGATCGGCAACGCGCCGACCTCGCTGTTCCGCCTGCTCGAAATGCTCGATCAAGGCGCGCCAAGGCCCGCCGCGGTGATCGGCATCCCCGTCGGCTTCGTCGGCGCGGCGGAATCGAAGGCGGCTCTGGCGAAGGACGGACGGGTCCCCTTCCTCGCCGTCCATGGCCGGCGCGGCGGCTCGGCCATGGCGGCGGCGGCCGTCAATGCGCTGGCGCAGGACAGGGAATAGCGCCGTGGGCGGGATGGACGAGACCCAGCTCTACGGCGTCGGCCTTGGGCCCGGCGCCCCGGACCTGATGACCCTGCGCGCCCGCGAGATCATCCTCTCGGCCGACCGGCTGGTGCATTTCTGCAAGCGCGGCCGGCGCGGCAATGCCCGCACGACCGCCGATGCGATCATCGCGCACGATCCGGCCCGCGAAATCGCGCTCGCCTTCCCGGTCACGACCGAGGCGAATGTCGGCGAGCCGGACTACGACGGGCCGATCGCCGCCTTCTACGAGGAAGCGGCCGAGCGCCTCGCGGCGGAGATGCGGGCCGGCCGGGTGCTCGCCGTGCTCTGCGACGGCGATCCGTTCTTCTACGGCTCCTTCATGCATCTGTGGCGGCGGCTCTCGCCGCGCTTCCCGACCGAGGTCGTGCCCGGTGTCACCGGCATGACCGGCGCCTGGGGCGAGGCGGGCGCGCCGATCACCTGGGGCGACGACGTCATGACCGTTCTCCCCGGCACGCTGCCGGAGGCGGAGCTTGCGCGCCGGCTCGCCGACACCGACGCCGCCGTGATCATGAAGCTCGGCCGCAACCTGCCGAAGGTGCGCCGCGCGCTCGTGACGGCCGGGCTCTTGGGCCGGGCGATCTATGTCGAGCGGGCGACGATGGCACGGCAGGTGGTGACGCGGCTCGCCGACAAGGCCGACGACGAGGCGCCCTATTTCGCCATGGTGCTGGTGCCCGGCGAGGGACGCCGGCTGTGACCGGCGCGCTCACCATCGTCGGCCTCGGCCCCGGCACGCCGGACTGGATCACCCCGGCCGCGCAGGCCGCGCTCGACGCCGCGACCGATCTCGTCGGCTACGGCCCCTATCTCGAACGGCTGCCCGAACGGGAGGGGCGGGTAAAGCACGCTTCCGACAACCGCGTCGAGGTCGAGCGCGCCGCCCACGCGCTGCGGCTGGCGGCGGAAGGCCGCAAGGTCGCGGTGGTCTCGGGCGGCGATCCCGGCGTCTTCGCCATGGCGGCGGCGGTGTTCGAGGCGCTGGAGGCCGGGCCGGCGGAATGGCACGCGATTCCGATTTCGGTCGAGCCCGGCATCACCGCGATGCTGGCGGCGGCGGCGCGGGCCGGCGCCCCGCTCGGCGGCGATTTCTGCGCGATCTCGCTCTCGGACAATTTGAAGCCCTGGGAGGTGGTGACGGCGCGGCTTGCAGCGGCGCTCGCCGCCGATTTCGTGATCTGCCTCTACAATCCGATCTCGAAGGCCAGGCCCTGGCAGCTCGGCGAGGCGCTGGAGCTGGCGGCGAAGCATCGCGAAGCGGATACGCCGGTTCTCTTCGCCCGCGCGATCGGGCGGCCGGACGAAAGCCTGCGCGTGCTGACGCTGGGCGAGGCGACGGCCGCCGCAGGCACGGCCGACATGGCGACGCTGGTGATGATCGGCGCTTCCTCGACGCGGCTGATCGCGCGCGAGGGTGGAGAGTCTTACGTCTACACGCCGCGCTCGGTGGCGAAGAGCCCCTGCGCCACCAGCCAGGGCAGGACCTGATCGATATGCTCGACGGTCTCGACATCGGGCTTCGGCGGGCGCTCGACCATCACCACCGGCAGGGTAAGCCGGCGCGCCGCCGTAAGCTTGCCGACCGTCGCCGGCCCGCCGGAATTCTTGCTGACCAGGATCTCGACGCCCTCGCGGCGCATCAGCTTCTCCTCCTCGTCGGCGTCGAAGGGGCCGCGCGCCAGGATGACGTCGACATGCGGCACGGGCAGCCGGTCGCCGATCGGCTCGATGGCGCGCACGAGATAGCGATGCTGCGGGGCATCCGCGAAGGCCGGCAGTTCGAGCCGGCCGACGGTGAGGAAGACGCGCCGCGGCGTCTCGCCCAGCGCCCTGACCGCCGCCTCGATGTCCGGCACCGATGTCCAGCGGTCGCCGGCGCGCGGCTTCCAGGAGGCGCGGCGGATTGCCAAGAGCGGCACGCCCTCCGCCTTGCAGGCATGCTCGGCGTTGAACGGCATCACCGCGGCGAAGGGATGGGTCGCGTCGATCACGGCGACGATGCCTTCCTCGACCAGGTAGCGCCGCAAGCCCTCGACGCCGCCGAAGCCGCCGACCCGTACCGGCAGATTCGTCGGACGGGGATCGACGGTATGCCCCGCCAGCGAGATAATGGCGCGGATATCCGGCGCCTGCTCGGCGAGGAGTTGATCGAGCGCGACCGCCTCGCTCGTTCCGCCAAGGATGAGGACCGTCATGACGACACTGTTGCGTGAATCGGATGCGCTGTCGAGCCGGCAGGATGGCCCCTGGCTCACGCTTGTCGGCCTCGGCGAGGACGGCCCCGCGGGCTTGAGCCGCGAGGCGCTCGCGGCTCTGAACGAGGCCGAGATCGTCTTCGGCGGCGAGCGCCATATCGCGCTGGTCGGGGCCGTTCCGGGCGAACTGCGCCCCTGGCCGCAGCCCTTCCGCAATGCCCTGCCGCAGATCCTGAAGGAGCGCGGCCGCAAGATCTGCGTGCTCGCGACCAGCGACCCGTTCCATTACGGCATCGGCAACAGCCTGAGCCGGGCGATTGCGGCCGACGAGATGCGGGTCATCCCGCAGATCTCCTCCTTCGCGATGGCCTGCACGCGGATGCGCTGGCCGCAGGAGGACTGCGCGCTCGTCTCGCTGCACGGGCGCACACTCTACCGGATCGTGCCGCATCTCCAGCCCGGGGCGCGCATCCTCGCTTTGTCCTGGGACGAGACCACGCCGCGCGCCGTCGCGGAATTGATGACCGCGCGCGGCCTCGGCACGAGCCGTATCACCGTGCTCGAGGCGCTGGGCGGGCCGCAGGAGCGCATCCGCGAAACGCGCGCCGACGCCTTCGCGCTCGACGACGTGGTGCCGCTCAACCTGATCGCGGTCGAGGTCGCGGCGAACCGCGATTCCCGTATCCTGCCGCTGGCGCCGGGGCTCGACGAGGAGTGGTTCGCCCATGACGGGCAGATCACCAAGTCGGAGATCCGCGCCGTCACCCTTTCGGCGCTGGCGCCGCGCGGCGGCGAAACGCTCTGGGATGTCGGCGCCGGCTCCGGTTCCGTCGCCGTCGAATGGTGCCAGCGCCATCCGCGCAACCGGGCCGTCGCCTTCGAGGCGAAGCCGGAACGCGCCGAGCGGATCGCCCGCAACAAGCTCGAGCTCGGCGGGCTTACCGTCGAGGTCGCAGGCGAAGCGCCGGCCGGCTTCGTCGGGCGCGCGGCGCCGGACGCCATCTTCATCGGCGGCGGATTGACCGGGGAAGGGCTGTTCGAGGCCGCCTGGGCGGCGCTGAAGCCGGGCGGGCGGCTCGTCGCAAACGTCGTCACCATCGAGGGCGAGGCGAAGCTCGCCGCGCTCCATGCCGCGCATGGCGGCTCGCTGCGGCGGATTGCGATCGACCGCCTCGCCCCCGTCGGCGGCAAGCATGGCTGGCGCCCGGCGATGCCGGTGACGCAATGGCGGGTCGAGAAGCCTTGAGCGCCGGCCGCCTCGTCGCCGGCATCGGCATCAGGCCCGGCACCGGCGCCGCCGACATCCTCGCCTGCCTCGACGCGGCGCTGGCAGGCGCCGGGATCGCCGGCGAGGCGACGCCGCTTTTCGCGACGCTGGCGAGCCGCGCCGGCGAGGCCGGCATCGTCGCGGCGGCGGCCGCACGCGCGGCCGGGATCGTCGCCGTCCCCGACGAGGCGCTGAAGGGCTTCGAGGCTGCCTGCGCCACCCGCTCGACCCGGATCGCCGCGCTCTACGGCGTCGGCTCGGTGGCGGAAGCCGCCGCACTCGCCGCCGCCGGGCCGGGCGGCAGGCTGCTGCAGCCGCGCATCGCGAGCGGGCGCGTAACCTGCGCGCTGGCGCGGAGCGTCGCATGACCGTCCATTTCATCGGCGCCGGCCCCGGCGCGCCCGATCTCATCACGCTGCGCGGTCGCGATCTCATCGCCGCCTGCCCGGTCTGCCTCTATGCCGGGTCGCTGATTCCCGGCGCCATGCTCGGCTGGTGCCCGCCGGGCGCGCGCATCGTCGACACCGCCCCGCTCGATCTCGACGCGATCGTCGCCGAGATGGAAACGGCGCATCGCGCCGGGCAGGAGGTGGCGCGGCTGCATTCCGGCGACCTCTCGATCTGGAGCGCCTGCGGAGAGCAGATGCGCCGGCTCGACCGGCTCGCCATTCCCTACACGGTGACGCCGGGCGTGCCGGCCTTCGCCGCCGCCGCCGCCGCGCTGAAGCGCGAGCTCACCTTGCCGGGCGTGGCGCAATCGCTGGTGCTGACGCGCACCTCCGGCCGCGCCTCGGCCATGCCGGAGAAGGAGAGGCTCGCGACCTTCGCGGCGTCGGGCGCGACGCTCGCCATCCACCTTTCGATCCATGTCGTCGAGCAGGTCGTGGCGGAGCTGACGCCGTTCTACGGCGTGGATTGCCCGGTCGCGGTGGTGTTCCGCGCGACATGGCCGGACGAGACCATCCTGCAAGGCACGCTCGCGACGATCGCCGCGCAGGTGCGGGAAAGCGCGCTGGAGCGGACGGCGCTGATCCTGGTCGGGCCGGCGCTGGCGGCCACGGATTTCGGCGAGAGCGCGCTCTATGCCATCGACTACGACCGCCGCTTCCGGCCGCGCGGTGGCCGATGAGCGCGCGCGGGCTTCTCGTCGCCGCGCCGCGCTCGGGCTCCGGCAAGACCACGGTCACGCTCGGGCTGCAACGGGCGCTCACCCGGCGCGGGCTCACCGTGCGCGGGCTGAAATGCGGGCCGGACTATATCGACCCGGCCTTCCACGCCGCCGCGACGGGAGCGCCGAGCGCCAATCTCGACAGCTATGCGATGTCGGACGGGCTCATCGCGCGGATCGCCGGCGAGGCGGCCCGTGCCGCCGACATCGTCGTCGCGGAAGGCTCGATGGGGCTGTTCGACGCCGTGCCGGGCGAAATCGGCCATACCGGCGCCAGCGCCGACATCGCCGCGGCGACGGGCTGGCCGGCCCTCCTCGTCATCGATGTCTCCGGGCAGGCGCAATCGGCGGCGGCGGTCGCGCTCGGCTGCAGGGCCTACGATCCGCGCATCCGCATCGCCGGCGTGATCCTCAACAAGGTCGCCAGCGCCCGCCACGAGCGGCTGGTGCGGCAGGGCATGGAGCGGATCGCCCTGCCCGTCCTCGGCGCGCTGCCGCGCGAGGCGAGCCTGATCCTGCCCGAGCGCCATCTCGGGCTGGTCCAGGCGGGTGAGACCGCCGATCTCCACGCGCGGCTCGATGCCCTGGCCGAGGCCGTCGCCGCCGCCGTCGATCTCGACGCGGTCATCGCTGCGGCTGGCGAGACGCAGCTTCCGGCCGCTGCCGGCGGCGATGCCCCGCCCCTGCCGCCTCCCGCACGGCGGATCGCCATCGCCCGCGACGCGGCCTTCTCCTTCGTCTACCCGCATGTCGAGGCGGGATGGCGCGCCGCCGGCGCCACCCTGGTGCCGTTCTCGCCGCTGAAGGACGAGCCCCCGCCCGAGGATTGCGACGCCTGCTGGCTGCCGGGCGGCTATCCCGAGCTGCATGCGGGCACGATCGCGGCGGCCGGGCGCTTCCTGACGGGCCTGCGCGCCTTCGCGCAGTCCCGGCCGGTGCATGGCGAATGCGGCGGCTACATGGTTCTCGGGCAGCGCCTGACCGACGCCGATGGCGTCGCCCACGCCATGGCGGGGCTGCTCTCGGTCGAGACCTCCTTCGCCAAACGCAAGATGAATCTCGGCTATCGCCGCGCCGTGCTGGAGGCCGACGGGCCGCTCGGCCCGGCCGGCACGGTGCTGACCGGGCACGAGTTCCACTATGCCAGCATCGCCGCGCAAGGGGCGGACCCGCCCTTCGCGGTGGTGACCGATGCGCATGGCGCGGCACCAGCCCCGGCCGGCAGCCGGCGCGGGCGGGTGACGGGCTCGTTCTTCCACGCCATCGCGGTCGCGAGCGCCTGAATCGTGCCAAAAAGCCCGGTGCATGTCATAAGCAGGCTGACGGCTCAGGAGCGTGAAGACAGATGACGTCCCATTCGGTCGAAGGTCCCGAACCCCGGTTGACCTCGCTCTCCCATGGCGGCGGCTGCGGCTGCAAGATCGCGCCCGGCGTCCTGGAAGCCATCCTGCGCAATGCGACGGCGCTGCCGGTGCCGCCGGAGCTCCTGGTCGGGACGGAGACGGCGGACGATGCCGCGGTCTACCGGCTGAACGACCGGCAGGCGGTCGTCGCGACCACCGATTTCTTCATGCCGATCGTCGACGACCCCCGCGATTTCGGCCGCATCGCCGCGACCAACGCCATCAGCGACGTCTATGCCATGGGCGGCACGCCGCTTTTCGCGCTGGCGATCGTCGGCATGCCGATCAACCGGATCTCGACGACGACGATCGGACGGATCCTCGACGGCGGCATCGAGGCCTGCAAGGCGGCCGGCATTCCGGTCGCCGGCGGCCACACGATCGATTCCGTCGAGGCGATCTACGGGCTCGTCGCCATCGGGCTGGTGAATCCGGCCGCGCTGAAGCGCAATTCCGGCGCTGAGGTCGGCGACAGGCTGATCCTCGGCAAGCCGCTCGGCGTCGGCGTCTATTCGGCCGCGCTGAAGAAGGGCGCGCTGTCGCCGGAGGCCTACGCCGCGATGATCGCCACCACGACGCGCCTCAACACGCCGGGGCCGGAGCTCGCCCGCCTTCCCGGCGTCCATGCCATGACCGACGTGACCGGCTTCGGCCTCGCCGGCCATGCGCTGGAGATGGCGCGCGGCTCGGGCTGCGCGATCCGTATCGCGCTTGCGTCTCTGCCGGCGCTCGCGGAGGCAAGGCAGCTGATCGGCGAGGGCCATGTCACCGGCGCTTCTGCGCGGAACTGGGCGAGCTATGGCGAACGCGTTGCGCTCGGACGCGCCGGAGCGGACGAGCAGGCGCTGCTGACCGACCCCCAGACCAGCGGCGGCCTCCTGGTCGCCTGCGCGCCGGACAGCACCGAGGCCGTGCTCGCCTGCTTCCGCCGCCACGGCTTCGCGGACGCCGCCATCGTCGGATCGGCGGTCGAGGGCGATGGAACGCTGGAGATCATGTAGCTGGATGGCGGAAGGGAATGGGAGTCGAACCCACCCGGGACAGGCTCGCTGCCCCAACCGGATTTGAAGTCCGGCCGCCCCACCGGGGACGATTCCCTTCCGCGTTCAGCCGGCGCCCGGATCGACGAACAGGTCGATGCGATGCGGGTTTATGCGGCGCAGGTCGCCGCGGCGCAAGGTCACGCCGAGGCGGTCGAAGAAATCGAGGATCTCGATCGCGACCTTGCGGCCGTTCTCGACGCGGTCGCGGAAGGCGGGCGCGGTGAACCAGCCATCCTCGGCCTGCGCCGCGATGGCGAGGATGATGCCCGCCATCTCGCGCGTCACCTCGCGCGCGAAGAAATGATCATGCGCGATCTGGTCGGTCAGCCCGAGCTTTTGCGCGAGCTTCAACACCCGCCGCACGATCTTCTCGTCGACGCCGAGCGCCGTGGCGAAATCGCGCACGCGCGGCGGCCGGAAGCGCGTTTCCCCCAACAGGCGGGGATGGATGCGATCGAACAGCGCCTGGTCCTGCGGCGTCAGCTGAACCGCATGGCCGGGCAGGCGCAGGAAGGCGCCGTCGAGCGCGATGCGCCCGGCCTCCGCCTCCTGCCGCAGCAGCGCGAGGAAGGCGGCGCCCGGCAGGCGTGGCGTCAGCCCGAGCCTGAGCTTCTCGCGCCCGAGCCCGGCGAGGTCGGGATTATCGGCGTGGAACTCCCCGAGCCTGGTGAGAAGCGCCTGCCGCAGGCCCCGCATCTGCCCGACGCCGACCGCCCAGCCGGCGAGCCGCTCGGCCCCGGCCTCGCGGCAAAGCGCGGCCTCCCCCGCCGCCGGCAGGCAGCGGTCGCGCAGGAAGGCCGCAAGCTCCACCGGCCCGACCGCGAGCTGGCCCCGCAACGCCGCGACCGGATCGGGGCTGCCGGCGGCCTTAAGCAGCGCGAGCCGCTCCGGCGTGCCGCGCCGGCGCGCCGGCGCGCGCAGATCGAGGAAGCGGCCGCCGCCGATGGTGCGCGAGGCCGATACGTCGCGCAGGATGAAGCGGTCGCCGACGGCAGCCGCGATCGGCCGGTCGAGCACGAGCTGGACCAGCCCGGTCTCACCGGGCCCGATCGCCGGCCCGAGCGGCACGATGCGGGCCCCGGCCTCGACGGCATGGGCATGCAGCCGCGCCGGGAACCATGTGCCGATCGGCTTCGGCTCGCCGGCCAGCACATCAAGCCTTGCATCGATGCGCACGGTCGGCGCGTGCAGGGCAGGGTCGAGGACCACGTCGCCGCGCGCGATCGCCTCCTTGGTCACGCCCTCGCCGGCGAGGTTGAGGGCGCAGCGCTGGCCGGCATGGCCGCTCTCCGACGCCTTGTTCTGCGCGTGGATGGCACGCAGCCGGGCCGTGAGGCCGGACGGGCTGACGACGACATGGTCGCCGACGCGCGCCGCGCCGCCGAGCACCGTCCCCGTCACCACCGTCCCGACCCCGCCGAGCGTGAAGCTGCGGTCGACGGCGAGCCGGAACAGCCGCTCGCGCTCCGGCCGCGCGACGCCTGCGGCCTCGGCGCGCAGCAGGGCGGAAAGTTCGGCGATACCCTCGCCGGTCAGGGCCGAAACCGGGACGATCCGCACAGCAGCGAGGCCGGAGCCGGCGAGCAGGGCGCGGATCTCGGCCTCTACCGCGAGGCGGCGATCGGCATCGGCCAGGTCGACCTTGGTCATCGCCACGACGCCGCGCTTCAGGCCCAGCAGGTCGAGGATCGCCAGATGCTCGCGCGTCTGCGGCATCACCCCGTCATCGGCCGCGACGACGAGAAGCGCGAGGTCGATGCCGGCCGCGCCCGCCAGCATGGTGTGGACCAGCCGCTCATGGCCCGGCACGTCGACGAACCCGATGCTCTCGCCGCCGAGATCGGCATAGGCGAAGCCGAGATCGATGGTGATGCCGCGCGCCTTCTCCTCGGCCAGCCGGTCGGCATCGACACCGGTCAGCGCCTTCACCAGCGCCGTCTTGCCATGGTCGATATGGCCGGCGGTCCCGACGATCATAGGCCGGCCAGCGCGTCGGTGAGATCGCCGTCGCGCTCCAGGCAGCGCAGGTCGAGGATCAGCGCGCCGGCATGGATGCGCCCGACGACGGGCCTGTCCAGGCGCCTGAGCCGCGCCGACAGCCGCTCGGGCGCATCGCCGCCGGCGCCGGACAGGCTGAGGCCGGCCGAGGGGATCGTGTCGGTCGGCAGCGCGCCGGAACCGACCTGGCTCGCGCAATCGCAGGCTTCGGCCGCAAAGCCATGCGGCCGCAGCAGGGCGTCGACCGGCGCGGCGAGCCGCTCGGCCTGGGCCCGGATCTCGGCCTGCGGGCGCGCCAGCAGGCGCAGCGTCGGCAGGCGCTCGGGCAGGCGCTGCGGGTCCCGATAGAGCCGCAAGGTCGCTTCCAGCGCGGCGATGCGGATCTTGTCGAGCCGCAAGGCGCGCTTCATCGGGTTGCGGTCGATCGCGGCGATCAGATCGCGCCGCCCGACGATGAAGCCGGCCTGCGGCCCGCCCAGGAGCTTGTCGCCGGAGAAGGTCACGAGGTCGGCGCCCTCGGTCACCGCCTCGGCGACGGTCGGCTCGCGGCGCAGGCCGTGGTCCGACAGGTCGGCGAGCGAGCCGGAGCCGAGATCGTTGAGCAGCGGCAGGCCGGCCTTGCGGGCGATGGCCGCAAGCTCCGGCGCGCGCACCTCCGCGGTGAAGCCCTCGATGCGGTAGTTGGAGGTATGGACCTTGAGGATCACCCCGGTCTCGGGCGTGATCGCATCGGCATAGTCGCGCGGATGGGTGCGGTTGGTCGTGCCGACCTCGACGAGCCGCGCGCCTGCCCGCGCCATGATGTCGGGCATGCGGAAGGCGCCGCCGATCTCGATCAGCTCGCCGCGCGAGACAATGGCCTCGCGCCCCGCCGCCAGCGTGTTCAGCGCGATCAGCACGGCGGCGGCGTTGTTGTTGACGACGGTGGCGTCCTCGGCACCGGTGAGCTCGCACAGAAGCCCGCGCAGATGGTCGTCGCGCTGGCCGCGCCCGCCGCCGTCGAGGTCGAACTCCAGCGCCAGCGGGTTCGCCATGGCGATCGCGGCGGCGCGGATCGCCTCCTCGGCCAGGACGGCGCGGCCGAGATTGGTGTGCAGCACGGTGCCGGTCAGGTTCAGCACCGGGCGCAAGCTGCTCTGCCTTCCCGCCGCGAGATCGGCGGCGAGCTGCCCGGCCAGACCGGCGGCGAGGGCTGCCCCGTCCTCCCCGGCGCGGATCGCGGCGCGGGCGTCGTCGAGGCGCGCCCGGAGCGCGGCAAGCGTCGGGCCGCGGCCGTAGATGGCGGCGAGCCCCCTGCCGGCTTCGGAGAGCAGGAACTGGTCGGCGGAGGGCAGCGCGCGGAAGCCTGGAACCGGGCGGGTCATCAATAGCCCGCGAGATAGAGGTTGACGCCGCCGCGCACCACCCCGGTTTCCTTCATCAGAGCGTCGAGCCCGAGGCTGCCGACATCGTCGGCGACCGGGTCGAGCGTCGGGTTCTTCTCCTCGCGCAGGATCTTCACCCAGTGATTGCAGTCGGAGCAGACCTCGGCCTTGACGGTGGCGTCGACCGTCTCGACCGAGCGGTAGCTGATCGCCTTGGTCGAGCCGCAGCACAGGCATTTGATGCGGACCTCGTTCCAGCGCGTGGCGCAGCAGGAGCAGGTGGCATAGCGCAGGTTCTCGATGCCCATCGTGCCGGTGACCGATGAGGTGACGGGGCGCCCGCCGCAAGCCGGGCAGACACCGGTCCGGACCGGAACGAGCGCGTCGGGATCGAGCGTCGCGGCGAGCCTGGCGAGATGGACCTGAACGGCCGCACCGGCGAAGAGATGCACGGCGGCGCTGTCCTCAGGGATCACGTCGGCCAGCAGGTTGTCGAAAAGCCAGAGACGGTCGTCCTCGCCGGCCGCGCCGAGCGCCTCCAGCGCCAGCCGCGCCGGCTCCGGCATGTCGATCTCGCCGGCGCCGTCGCAGAGCGCGGTCAGCGTGGCCGCAAGCAGCGGATCGGCCGCCAGCGGCGCGCGGTCGATCGGCGGCATGCCGCCGGCCGCGGCGAGCCGGAGCGTATCGGCTGCGACCGGCTCGACGGGCGGCAGGGTCGCGCAAAGCCTGGCCTGCAGCATCGACAGCCTGCCGAGAAAGGCGAGATAGGGCGCAAGCCGGCTGGTCTCGGCGAGGAAGGCGAAGCGGCGCGCCCGCGTCTGGAACAGCTTGACCGGCTCGGGCGGGAAGGCGAATCGCGCCCTGGGCACGCCGCCAATCAGCGAGGGATCGGGTTGCAGGGTCGCAGACATGGCTTCTCCGGGCCGACCGGCCACTTCGCGCCCTGTTGAAAGGCGGCAGGCTTATTTTGGTTGGCTCGGGCTCGCGCGTCCAGCCAGTTCCCTGAGCCATTTGCGATGATGCTTCCAGGCCCAGCCGCCGGTGACGGTGCCGCGCGTCATCGCGCTGATCGTGCCGCGCGTCCAGAAGACGGCGTAGACATGGGCGATGAAGATCAGGCAGACGCCGACGGCCGCCGTCGCATGCACCGCCACGGCGATGCGCCGCGTCGGGATCGAGACGATATCCGGGAAATATTCCTGCCAGATCATGATTCCCGTGGCGATCAGCACGACGATCAGCACGGACATGCCCCAGAACACGACCTTCTGGCCGGCATTGTATTTGCCGAGCTCCGGCAGCTTCTCCTCGTCGCCCCTGAGCAGGTCGCCGATATGGCGGCTCCAGGTCACGTCCTCGGGGCGCGGCAGGTTGAGCCGCCACATCTGCAGGAACAGCAGGAAGAAGCTCAAGAACATCGCCACGCCGACGATCGGATGCAGCCAGCGCGTCGCCTGCCCCCCGCCGAACAGCCCGGTCAGGAAGAACAGCCAGGGATGGAACAGCGAGAAGCCCGAGACCAGCAGCACGATCATGCAGATCGCCGTCACCCAGTGGTTGGCCCGGGTGAAGCCGCGATAACGGCTCACCACCACCGGCTCCCTGGAGACGATCCTGTCGCCGGGCGCTGCGTATCGCTCAGGCATCGGGCTGCTCCCGGCCAGCGGCGGGCCGGTCCTCCGCACGCTCGACCAGCTCCTCGGCCTCCTGCTCGTCATGCTCCGACACGGTATTGGCCTTGCCGAACAGGCCGTTGAGCACCGCGCCCGCGGCCGCCAGGCCGACGGCCGCCAGACCCACCGCCTTGGCCGGGCCCTTCCAGCCCTGGACCACCGGCGAGATCCGCGGATCGTCCGGCAGGCCGGAATAGAGCGACGGCCTGTCGGCGTGATGCAGCACATACATCACATGCGTCCCGCCGACCCCTTGCGGGTCGTAGAGACCGGCCTTGTCGTAACCGCGCGACTTCAGATCCTCGATGCGCTCGGCGGCGTGGGCCTTCATGTCCTCCTTCGTGCCGAAGACGATCGCCTGCGTCGGGCAGGCCTTGGCGCAGGCCGGCCCCTGGCCGACGGCGACGCGGTCCGAGCAGAGCGTGCATTTCTTCGCGACATGCGCGGTTTTCGAGATGCGCGGGATGTCGAACGGGCAGCCGGCGACGCAATAGCCGCAGCCGATGCAGTTCTCCGAGATGAAATCGACGATGCCGTTGGAATACTGCACGATCGCGCCGGGCGACGGGCAGGCCTCGAGGCAGCCGGGATCGGCGCAATGCATGCAGCCGTCCTTGCGGATCAGCCATTCCAGATCGTTGGTCGCGGGGTTCTCGAATTCCGAAAACCGCATCAGCGTGAACATGTCCGGCGTCAGGTCGTGCGGGTTCTCGTAGACCCCGACGTTCCATTCGATCTCCGGATGCGTGTCGTTCCATTCGATGCAGGCGCTCTGGCAGGCCTTGCAGCCGATGCATTTGGAGACGTCGATCAGCTTGGCGACCTCGGCCAGCGCGCGCTCGGGCGCCGGCACGGCTGCCGTCGCCGAGACCCGCACGACGTCGCCGGGCAGGAGGTTGGAGGCAAGCGGCTGGACCGGAGGGTTCGCCGCCGCCGTCACGGGCTCCGGCGCTCGTTGCGTCATGACACCGCCTCCCCGGCCGCTTCGATGTTCACGAGATAGGCCTTGAACTCCGGCGTGTTGATATTGGCGTCGCCGACGAATGGCCCCAGCGTGTTCGAGCCGAAGCCCTTGCGCGCCGCGCCCTTGAAGCCCCAGTGGATCGGGATGCCGACGACATGGACCGGCTTGCCGTTGCAGATCAGCGGCCTGATCCGCTTTGTGACCACGGCCTTGGCCCAGACCTGGCCGCGGCTCGACCACACCCGCACCCGGCCGCCCTTGACGATGCCCTTCTCCGCCGCCAGCTGCTCGCTGATCTCGACGAAGAACTCGGGCTGGTTCACGGCATTCACCCGGTTGTGCTTGGTCCAGTAGTGGAAGTGCTCGGTCAGCCGGTACGAGGTCGCGACATAGGGGTAGTCGGCGCTGGAGCCGAGGCCCGCCAGATCGTCCGGGAATATCCGCGCCACCGGATTGCCCTTCATCTTCGGGTTGAACGGATTGGCGACCGGGCTTTCGAACGGCTCCATATGGGTCGGGAACGGCCCGTCCCGCATCAGCCGCCGCGAGAACAGCCGGCTCGTGCCTTCGGGATTCATGATGAACGGCCCGACCTCGCGCGGCTTGGCGTTCGGCGCGATGTCCGGCACGTCGACGCCGGCCCATTTCGCGCCGTCCCAGGCGATCAGCTTGCGGCTGGGGTCCCAGGGGTTGCCGTCGAGGTCGCAGGAGGCGCGGTTGTAGAGCACCCGCCGATTGGCCGGCCAGGCGAACGACCAGTTCTGGAACGTGCCCATGCCGCCCGGATCGCTGTTGTCGCGCCGCGCCATCATGTTGCCGGCCTGCGTCCACGAGCCGGTGTAGATCCAGCAGCTTCCGTTGGTCGAGCCGTCGTCGCGCATCAGGCCGAAAGTCGGCAATTGCTGCCCGGCCTCGAGCAGGACCTTGGTCGGATCGGCCGGGTCGTAGAGCGTCTGCAGCGCCCGCCCGTTCATCTCCTTGGCCAGCTCCGCCGCCGTCGGTTCCGAGGGATGCGCATAATCCCAGGTCAGGTTGAGGATCGGTTCCGGCGCGCGCCCGCCCTCGCGGCGGTAGAGCTCCCGCACGCGCAGGAAGATGTTGGCCATGATCCAGACATCGGTCCTGGCCTCGCCCGGCGGGGTCGCCCCCGCCCAGTGCCATTGCAGCCAGCGCCCCGAGTTCACCGTGGCGCCTTCGTCCTCGGCGAAGCAGGTGGACGGCAGCTCCAGCACCTCGGTCTGGATCTTCGCCGGGTCGACGTCGTTGTAGATGCCGTGGTTCTCCCAGAAGGAAGCGGTCTCCGTTTCCAGCGGGTCCATGACCACGATGAGCTTCACCTTCGAGAAGGCTTCCGTCAGCTTGGCGCGGTTGGGGAACGCCATCAGCGGGTTGAAGCCCTGGAAGAAGTAGATGTTGACCTTGCCCTGGTTCGCCATCTCGAACATGCGCATCGCGTCATATTCGGGCACGTCGAGCTTGGGCAGCCAGTCATAGCCCCAGCCGTTCTCCGCCGTGGCCTTGTCGCCCCACATCGACTTCATGAAGCTGACCATGAACTTGCGGTAGTTCTGCCAGTAGCTCATCTGGTTGGGGCGCAGCGGCTTGTTGCCCCTGGTCGACATATAGGTCTCGAAGTCGGGCTCGCTCTCCTTGGGGATCGCCAGATAGCCGGGGATCAGGTTCGACATCAGGCCGATATCGGTCAGGCCCTGGATGTTGGAGTGGCCGCGCAGCGCGTTCATGCCGCCGCCGGCGATGCCGATATTGCCGAGCAGGAGCTGGAGCATCGCCATGCCGCGGATGTTCTGCGCGCCCTTGGAATGCTGGGTCCAGCCGAGCGCGTACATCGAGGTCATCGCCTTGTCGCGGGCCGATGTCGCGCCGATCATCTCGCAGATCTTGAGATAGCGCTCCTTCGGCGTGCCGCAGACGTTCTCGACGAACTCCGGCGTATAGGGCTCGACATGCTGCTTGAGCAGGTTCCAGACGCAGCGCGGATGCGTCAGCGTCTCGTCGGTCAGGACGAAGCCGTCCTCGCCGATCTGGTATTCCCAGCTCGACTGGTCGTAGTTGCGCGTCTTCTCGTCGTAGCCGGTGAACATGCCGTCCTGCCAGCCGAAGTCGTCACGCACCAGATAGGACACATTGGTGTAGTTGCGGACATAGTCCCACTGGATCTTGTCGTTGGCGATGCACCAGCGGATCACCCCCATCAGGAAGGCGATGTCGGAGCCCGGGCGGATCGGCGCGTAATAGTCCGACACCGAGGCGGAGCGGTTGAAGCGCGGATCGACGACGATCAGCTTCGCGCCGCGATGCGCCTTGGCTTCCGTCACCCATTTGAAGCCGCAAGGATGGGCTTCGGCGGCGTTGCCGCCCATGATCACGACGAGATCGGTATTCCGGATGTCGGTCCAGGAATTCGTCATCGCGCCACGGCCGAAACTCGGGCCCAAACTGGACACCGTGGGGCCGTGTCAGACTCGCGCCTGGTTGTCGAAGCCGACGATTCCCATGGATCTGACCGCCTTGTAGGTCAGCCATGCCGTTTCGTTCGTGGTGGCGGACGCCGCGAGGAAGCCGGTGCTCGTCCAGCGGTTGACCGTCACCCCCTTCTCGTTCTTCTCGATCAGGTTGGCGTCGCGGTCGTCCTTGAGGGCGCGGGCGATCTTGTCGAAGGCCTCGTCCCAGGAGATGTCCTGCCAGCGGTCCGAGCCCGGCGCGCGGCGGCGCGGGCGGGTCAGGCGCGTCTCGGCCTTGACGTAGTCCTTCAGCGCCGCGCCCTTGGGGCAGAGCGTGCCGCGATTGGTCGGATGGTCGGCGTCGCCTTCGACATGGATCAGGTCGGCCTTCTCGCCCGCCTTGTAGTCGCCCTTGGAATACATGATGATTCCGCAGGCGACCGAGCAATAGGTGCAGATGTTGCGGGTCTCGGTCATCGTGGCGAGCTTGAAGGGCCGCACATGGGCCGCGACCGCCGCCTCGGCCTCGCCGAAGCCCATGGCCCCGACCACCGTGGCGGCACCGCCGGCTCCCGCCAGTTTAAGAAAGCCTCGTCGTGAAAGGTTTATGTTCATCAGACCGTCCTTTGCCTGACTCAACGAGTTCGCTTCGGAAGATTGTTATTCATCTAAACTGGAAGTCAAGTTTTTCGCATCCGCCCGAAAAAGGGCTTCCGGAGGCTACGACTTTCGTCGATGCCGACCGCTCATGCGTGCGCAAACATTCAAAGGACGAAACCTTCGGCCGACGGGCGCGCATACTTCGCCCGCCGTTCCCGAACCGGGGTCAGCGCGAGCGCGGATCGAGGGCGTCGCGCAAGCCGTCGCCGAGCAGGTTGAACGACAAAACCGTCACGAAGATGGCGATGCCGGGCCAAAGCGCCATCCAGGGCGCATTGCCGAGGAAGCGCTGGGCCGAATTCAGCATCGACCCCCAGGACGGCGCCGGCGGCTGAAGGCCGAGGCCGAGGAAGGACATGCTCGCTTCCGCGATGATCGCCGCGGCGATCGTCAGCGTCGCCTGGACCATGAGCTGCGGCAGGATGTTCGGCAGGATGTGACGGACCGCGACGCGCCATTGCGGATTGCCAACGGAGCGTGCCGCCTCGACATAGTCCTCCGCCTTGATCGACAGGACCTGGCCGCGCGTCAGACGGATGAAGAACGGCGTGGCGGTGATGCCGATCGCCAGCATCGCATTGGTCAGGCTGGGCCCGAGGAAGGCGGCGAGCGCGATCGCGAGGATGAGGAAGGGGCAGGCGAGCATCGCATCGGTGAAGCGGCTGATGAAGCCGTCGACGAAGCCGCCGAGGAACCCCGCCGCAAGCCCGAGCGGGACGCCGATCGCCATGGCGATGCCGACCGAGGTGAGACCGGCGAGCAACGAGGCCCGGGCGCCCCAGATGATGCGGGACAACAGGTCGCGGCCGGCTTCGTCGGTGCCGAGCCAATACGCGGCGGAGGGAGGCTTGCGCACCGCAGTCCAGCTCTGGGCGGTCGGGTCATAGGGCGCCAGAAGCGGCGCGAAGACCGCCACGAACACGACGAGCAGCACCACGGCCAGGCCGATCAGCGCGCTCCGGCGCTTCGACAGGCGCCGCCACAGGCCGCCGCGGAAGAAAGTCGCGATCAGGTTGGCCGGGGTTCCGGTTTCGGCGGGCGTCGACACGGGGGTCAGCTTCTCAGTCTCGGGTTGACGAGGATGTATCCGATGTCGGCCAGCAGGTTGAGGACGATGTAGAACAGCGAGGTCACCAGCACGACGCCCTGCACCACGGGATAGTCGCGGGTGAAGACGGCATCGACGATCAGCTTGCCGAAGCCCGGAATCGTGAAGATCTGCTCGGTCAGGACCGCGCCGGACAGAAGCGCGCCGAACTCCAGGGCCCCCAGCGTGATGATCGGCGTCAGCGCGTTGCGCATCGCGTGCTTGAGCACCACCGTCCGTTCGCTGAGTCCCTTGGCGCGGGCGGTGCGGACATAATCGCTTCCGAGCGCCTCGAGCATCGCGCCGCGTGTGTGGCGCATGATGACCCCGGCGATCCCGGTGCCGAGCACGAAGGCCGGCATGATCGTGGTGGCGAGGTTCATCCTCAGATCCTCCCAGGGGCTGACGAAGCCCGACGCCGGCAGCCAGCCGAGATGGACCGAGAAGAACAGGACGAGCATGATGCCCAGCCAGAAATTCGGCACCGAGATCCCGGCGAGCGCCGCGATGTTGGCGGTGTAGTCGACGGCGCTGTTGTGGCGCAGCGCCGAGATCACCCCGGCCGCGACGCCGACCACCAGCGCGATGCAGATGCCCATCACCGCCAGTTGCAGCGTCACCGGCAGCTTGAGCAGGATCAGCTCGAGGACGGGGCGGTTGTGGCGCATCGATTCGCCGAGATCGGCGGCCGCCACGCCCTTCAGCCAGTAGAGATACTGCACGATCAGGGGCTGATCGAGATGGTACTGGGCGCGCACGGCTGCGAGCGTCGCCTCGTCCGGGTTCTCGCCGGCGAGCATCAGCGCCGGATCGCCCGGCAGGAGATGCTGCAGCGAGAAGATGATGATCGACAGAAGCAGGACCGTCGGCACGAGTTGCGCGAAGCGGCGGGCGAGAAGGGCTGGCATGGTTCAACCGATCGTCACGGCCGGGACCGGCGGCCAAGGGCGCCGATGCGCCCGTGGCCTGAACCGATCGCGGGTGGGGAGGCTCATCGCTGCCGGTGCCGGCTCAGCTCTTGCGGCTGAGATTGGTCAGGCGGATGATGCCGTCCGGCGCCGGCTTGAAGCCGGTGAGCGCGGAATTATGCGCGAAGATCCACTGCGAATGGTAGAGATAGACGATCGGCAGGTCGGTGAGCAGGATCGCGACGGCCTTGGCGTATTCGGCCTTGCGGGCCTCGACCTCCCCGAGCGAGCGGGCTTTCGCCAGGACCGCGTCGAGCTTCTCGTTGCAATAGCGGGCATCGTTCGTGGGCGCGCCGCAGGAGAGCATCGGCGTGATGTTGAGGTCGGGGTCGACGCGGCCGCTCCAGCCGACGAGATGGGCCTGGAACTTGCCCTGGCGGGCGACGTCGAGCAGCGTCATCAGCTCGGTCGGCTTGATCGAGACCTTGATGCCGATCTCCTGCACCATCGCCTGGATGAGCTGGGCGACCTGCTGGCGCTCGGCATCGGTGGGGACGAGCAGCTCCAGATCGACCGATTTCACTCCGGCCTCGGCCATCTTCTTCTTGGCGGCGTCGAGATCGCGGGGCGGGACCGGGAATTGCTTGTCGTAGAACGGGCTCGATGGCGGGAAGGGCTGGTTGCCGGTGCTGGCCTGGCCGTCGAAGACGACGTTGCTGATCGCCTGGCGATCGATCGCGAGGCTGAAGGCGGCGCGGACCGCGGCCTTCTTGCCGGCGTCGAGATTGGCGCCCTCGCCGCCGATGCTGAAGGTGATGCCGTAATAGCCGAGACCGACGACGGGGTTCACCGCCAGGGCCTTGTCGCGCTTGACGGCGTCGACATCCGTCGCGGCGAGGCGCTCGATCAGGTCGAGCTGGCCGGAACGGAGGTTGAGCAGCCGGACGTTGGAATCGGGCATGCCGCGATAGACGAGCCGGTCGAAATGATATTTCGCCGCATCGTAGTATTGCGGGAACTTCTCGAGGACGATGCGGTCCTGGATGACGCGCTCCATGAACCTGTAGGGGCCTGAGCAGACCGGCGCCTCGGTGAACTTGTCGCCGAGCTTGGCGCCGGCGGCCGGGCTGATGATCATGCCGGCGCGATCGCTGAGCGCGGCGAGCAGCGGAACCGAGGGCTCCTTGAGCGTGATCCTGACGGTGGTCTGATCGACGGCGTCGACGGTCTTGATCGCGCTGATCTCGGGCTTGCGGCGCGAGATGCCCGAGGTGAGCGCGCGCTCGAGGTTGTACTTGATCGCCGCGGCGTCCACGCTCGTCCCGTCATGGAAGAGCGCGTCCTTGCGCAGCTTCAGGGTGAGCACGGTGCTGTCGGGGCTCCAGTCCCAGCTTTCCGCCAGCATCGGGATGATCTTGCCGGTTTCGTCGATGTCGACGATCTTGTCACAGAGCGATTGCAGCACGTGGCGGCCGACGAAGCTCCAGTTGGAGACGGGGTCGAGCGTGTCCGGGTCGTCCTGCAGGCCGATCCTGAGAACGGATTGGGCGGCGGCGGGAGACGCCGTCGCCAGGTTGCCGAGCCCGAGGGCGGTCGCGAGAGCAAGGATAGCCAGTTTCATCGATATCTCCCCTTTTCGTCGTGCTGTGCCGGCCGCGCGATCAGCGGGCGACCGCGTAACCCTGGACGCCGCGCGGATTGGCGCCGGCCTTCACCAGCTGCACGTCTCCGTCCATCTCCCGTGCGACCGCCGCCAGGCGCCCCTCGGACCAGGCGTCGGCGACCGTGATCTTGTGCCCGCGCGCCGCAAGCTCGTTCCGGACCGTCTCCGGGAAGCGGGCCTCGAGGGTAACGGCACCATAGCTGATCTCGCGCGGCCAGAAGGAAGCGACCAGATGGTCCGTATGGAGGGACGGGGCATCGATCGCTTCCTGCAGATTCATTCCCTTGTGGAGATGGCGCAGCAGCATGATCAGCTGCCATTGGTCCTGCTGGTCGCCGCCGGGCGTGCCGAAGGCCATGTAGGGCCGGCCGTCGCGGTAGACGGTGGAGGGCGTCAGCGTCGTGCGCGGCCGCTTCGACGGCATCAGCGTCGCGTTCAGGCCCTCCTCGAGCCAGAACATCTGGCCGCGGGTCGTCAGGCTGAAGCCGAGGCCCGGAATCACCGGGCTCGACTGGAACCAGCCGCCGGAAGGCGTCGCGGAGACCATGTTGCCCCAGCGGTCGACGACGCTGACCTGCACGGTGTCGCCGCGCTGCGCGCCTTCGCGGGTCAGCGCCGGCTCGCCCTGCCCGTCGTTCGGCAAGGCGGCTTGGCGGGCGACGGTCGGCTCGCCCCCGCCGAGACCGGGCTGCGCGGTCGTGCCGGCCTCGCGCAGCGGCGGCAGTTTCGGCGCGCGGCCGTCGGGAGCGCCCGGACGGACCTCCATGGAGGCCGAAGCCGTGATCAGCGCCCGCCGGATATCGGCGTAGCCCGAGGACAGGAGCGCCTTCACCGGCACATCGGAACTGTCGCCATACCAGGAATCGCGGTCGGCCATCGCGAGCTTGGCCGTCTCGACGACGAGGTGCACGAAATCGGCGCCCATCGGATCGAGATCGGCGATATCGGTGCCCTTCAGGATCTGCAGCATCTGCAGCAGGACGGGCCCCTGGGACCACGGCCCGCATTTGAAGACCTCGCAGTCGCCATAGCTCACCGAGACCGGCTTCTCGATCGACGGCGCGTAGGCGGCCATGTCCTGGGCGGTGATCAGGCCCTTGTGGCGGCGGCCCGAGACGTCCCAGACCGCCTCGCTCGCGCAGAACGCCTCGATCCGCTCGGCGACCGGCCCGCGATACCAGAAGTCGAGCGCCGCCGCGATGCGCGCCTCGCGGTCCTTGCCGGATTTCGCATGGTCGAGGATCTGCTGGTAGAGCGCGGCGATCTGCGGATTGCGGAAGAGCCTGCCGGATTGCGGCGCCACGCCCCCCGGCAGGTAGAGCTCAGCCGAGCTCGGCCAGTGCGTCTCGAAGAGCTCGCGCATCTCCCCGATCGTCCGGGCGATCCGCGGCACCAGGGGATGGCCCGTCCTGGCGTAATGGATCGCCGGCGCCAGCACCTCCTCGAGCTCGGCCGTGCCGTGGTCGCGCAGCAGGGCGAGCCAGGCGCCGAAGGCGCCGGGAATGCAGGCGGCGAGCAGGCCGGTGCCCGGAATGATGTCGAGGCCGAGGCTCCTGAAATGGGCGACCGTCGCCTTCGCCGGAGAGGGCCCCTGGCCGCAGATCACGATCGGCGCGTCGGCGCCGGCCGGCGTGACGATGATCGGCACCTCGCCGGCGGGACCGTTGAGATGCGGCTCGACGATCTGCAGGACGAAGCCGGTCGCGACCGCGGCGTCGAAGGCGGTGTGGCCCTTCTCCAGGATGGACATGCCCACGCTCGACGCCAGCCAGTGCGTCGAGGAGACCGCCCCGAATGTGCCCCTGAGTTCCGGCCGCGTGGTGAAGGTCATGACAGCTCCTCGTCTCGACCAGCAGACGACAACTGGCTAGGATTGTCCACAACGGCGATCCGACCGCCGCCGCCCGACACGAGCTGAAAGGCGGGTTCGACATGTCCCGTGCAACGGAAGCGGACGCCATCCGCGCGGTGATCGCCGCCATGCAGGCGGCCTGGAACCGCGGCGATTTCGAAGGCTATATGGCGGGATTCGCCAATCCCGACGTGGTCTTCGTCTCGCGCGGACGCATCCAGAAGGACTGGCAGGCGACGCTGGACCATTACATCGCCGATTATGGCGGCGCTCCCGGCTCGCAGGGAGAGCTCGCCTTCTCGAATATCCGCATCGAGATGCTGGCGCCGGACGCCGCGCAACTGATCAGCGACTACAGGCTGGTGCGCGCCGCCGGCCACCAGGCCGGCGTCAATACGCGCCTGATGCGCAAGCGTGACGGCAAATGGCTCATCGCGCTCAACCACGTTTCCCAGATCGAGGACGATCGCGCCGCAGGGAAAGCCGGGACCGGGGACTGAGCGCGCCGGCAGGCCGCGCCCTGCCGCCTGCATGCGCCGGCGCCCGTCGTCGGATTTGGCCGCCCTTTACCCAGATTTACTCGGCCGGCCCGGTCAAGCCGATTGAGGCTTGCGGATGCCTTTGATCTCCTGCCGCCAACAACAAGCACTCTGGGAGGGATCGACGATGACAGCGCTTTCGCGCCGCCAATTCACGCTGGGCGCTCTCGCCGCCGGCGCATCTTACAGCGCTCTGATCGAGCATTGCGCCGCGCAGGCCGCCGCGGCGGCCGCGACCCGCAACCTGCCGCGCACCCATGCCGGCAAGACGGTGAAGGTGGTCTGGGGCAACACGCCCGCCTATGTCGCCGCCGCCGAGGTCGCCAAGGAGTTCACCGCCGCCAGCGGCATCAATGTCGAGTTCTCGGCGCTTCCGACGGCCGAGCGCTACCAGAAGATGGTGCTGGACACGACGACCAACACCAATTCCTTCGACATCTACCTGGTCGCCTACCAGTGGAAGGAGCAGGTCGCGCCCTTCGTCATCGACCACACCAACATGGACAAGGAGGTCGCCGGCATCCCCGCGCCGGACTGGAGCGACTATGCGCCGCGTGCGCTCGCCGCCTATTCCAAGGTCGGCGACAAGCTCGCGACGATTCCGATCAACGGCGACACCTCCTTCACCGTCTGGAGCAAGGAGGCCTTCCAGAAGGCCGGGCTCGACCCCGAGCAGGCGCCGACGACCTGGAAGCAGCTGGTCGAGAACGGCCACAAGCTGAAGCAGGGCGACCAGTACGGCTACAACATGCCGGCCGGCAAGACGATCCAGACCGGCTGCGTCTGGATCACCCTGTTCCACTCCTTCGGCGGGCAGTATTTCGACCAGGCCGGCAAGCCGCTGCTCGACAGCAAGGCGAGCGTCGAGGCCTTCCGCTACATGAAGGAGCAGCTCGGGCCGATCAGCCCGCCCGGCAACCTGACCTGGGATTTCCCGGAGATGATCGCCGCGCTCTCCTCGGGGCAGGCCGCGCAGGGCTACATGTGGACAGGCGGCGTCAGCGCGCTCTACGACCCGACGAAATCGCGCATCTCCAAGGGCGTCGGCTACGCGCCGACGCCGGAGACGGTGCTGCTCGGCGGCTGGGGCCTCTCGGTCGGGTCGAAGTCGCGCAGCCTCGACGCGGCCAAGCTCTTCCTCGGCTGGTTCACCTCGCCCGAGATCGTCAAGCAGACCGCCCTGCTCGGCCTCTCGCCGGTGCGCCGCTCGGCCCTGCTCGACCCCGACACCAACAAGAAGTTCCCCTACTTCCCCTCGGTGCTGAAGGGCATGGAGGGCAGTGTCGCGACCTATGCGCCGATCAAGGACGCCGAGCAGGTCAACATCCAGATCTACGACGAGGCCAATGCCGTCTGCTCCGGCACCAAGACGCCGGAGGAGGGCGCCGCCGCCTTGCAGGAGCGCGTGACGACGCTGATGAAGCGCCGTGGCTATTTCCAGTAAGCGGCCGTCCGTGACGAGTTCGCCCATGCTCGCGACCGGGCGCCCGGCCCTTCCCGCCGGCGCCCGCACGGCACAGGCCCACCGCCGCGCGCGGGTGCCGCTCGAACCCTACTGGTTCATGGCCCCGGCGGTGGTGATGCTGGCGACCGTCTATCTCGGGCCGATGATCTATGCGGTCATGACCAGCACCACCCATTGGGTGCTGACCGAGCCCGGCAGCGAGACGATCCGCGCCGGGCTGCAGAACTACAAGGACGTGCTCGGTGCGCCCTCCTTCTGGCAGGCGGTGAAGATCACCCTGCTCTACACCCTGACCTCGGTCTCGCTCAGCCTCACGCTCGGCACGCTCCTGGCGCTGCTGCTCGACAACGAGCTGCATTTCGCCTCGTTCTTCCGCTCGATCATGCTGATCCCGATGGTGATCACGCCCGCGGTGATCGCGATCTTCTGGAAGCTGCTCTACGAGCAGGAACAGGGCGTGCTCAACTCGCTCCTGATGGCGCTCGGCTTCGGCAAGGTCGCCTGGCTCGGGTTGGAATACGCCTTCTTCTCCATGGTGATCATGGATTCCTGGCAGAATACCCCGTTCTTCATGCTGGTCATCCTCGCCGGGCTGCAATCGGTCGACGGCAACCTGATGGATGCAGCCCGCGTCGACGGCGCCAACGTCTTCCAGCGCTTCCGCTATGTCACCTTGCCCCATCTCGTGCCCTACATGCTGATCGCGGCCGCCTTCCGCGGCATCGCGACGATGAACGACTTCGACAAGATCTGGCTCCTGACCCAGGGCGGGCCCGGCGAGGCGACGACGACGATCACGGTCTATACCTACAAGATCGCCTTCTCCTCCTTCGACATGGGCCGCACCACCGCGATCGCGCTGATCTTCGTCGTCATCGTCCTGATCGCCTCCGCGCCGCTGCTCAGGCATCTGTTCCGCGCGGCCCGGAGGCAGGCATGACGCTCGCAGGCTCGCACAACACGAAGCGGCTGCTGCTCAGCACGCTCTGCCTCGCCATCGGCGTCGTCTATCTCTTTCCCTATGCCTGGATGGTGCTGACCGGCTTCCGCTCGGCGCTCGACACGCTGTCGCTGCGCTTCGTCTTCGAGCCGACGCTGGAAGGCTTCCGCGCCGTCATCGGCGACAGCATCTTCCGCGCCTATATGCTCAACAGCATCATCGTCGCGACGGCGACGACCGCGCTGGTGCTGACGGTCGCGGCACCCGCCGCCTTCGCCCTGGCGCATCTGCCGATCCGCGGCACCGGCTTCCTGCTCTTCGTGCTCATCGTGCGCATGGTGCCGGGCATCGCCATCCTGATCCCGATCTACCTCGTCGCCTCCCGGCTCGGCCTGCTCGACACCCATGGCGTGCTGATCGTGCTCTATTCGACCTTCAACCTGCCCTTCGCGATCTGGCTGCTGCGCGGCTTCTTCTGCGACGTGCCCGGCGAGATCCGCGAGGCGGCGATCATCGACGGCTGCTCGGAGCGCCAAGTCTTCCTCAAGATCATGCTGCCGCTGACCTCGAGCGGCATCGTCGCCACCGGCGTCTTCGTCTTCATCGCGGCCTGGAACGAGTTCCTGTTCGCCCTGGCACTGACCAACAACTTCGCCGCGACGGCGCCGCTCGCCATGGTCGCCTTCCGCAGCGAGTACGGCGTGCAATGGCCCTCGATCGGCGCCGCCGCCTTCATCATCTCGACGCCGGTCGTGCTCTTCGCCGTGGTGATGCAGCGCTTCCTGGTGCGCGGGCTGACCATGGGCTCGGTCAAGGGCTGAGGCGGGGGACGTTCAGCCCTCCGCGATCGTCAGCGGATGGCCCGGCCCGTTATGGCGCAGCACGAAGTCGAACGGCTGCCCCGGGGCCGGGGTGTCGGGGCGGGCGCAGAGCGCCGTGCGGAAGCCCGCGGCGCGCGCCTGCGCCAGGAAGGCGATCTCGCTCTCCAGGGTGAAGGCGAGCCGGCCGAAGGTCTGCGCCGTGGCGCCGTCGAAGAAGCCGACGCTCGGCAGGTTGATCAGGCGCGAGACGCCCTTGTCCCGCAGCGGCCCGAAGATCTGCTGGCCGGAGCGCAGCCGGTCGAGCGCGAAGACGCCGACATAGCAGCGCTCGCGCAGAGGCGCCGGCGCGTCCAGCATCCAGCGATCGTCGATGAAGGCGTTGCAGTCATGGATCGGCAGCGCCGAGAGCCAGAGGCCGCTCAGTGGATCGAGCCCGCTCAGCCAGGGGCAGACCAGGACGATCTCGTCCGTCGCGAGATCGTCCCAGTCGCCGCTCCCGCCGGCGACGATCCGGAAGGGTCGCCCCGCCGGCCCGGCCGGCATGGGCTGCCCGACATCTGCTGCGACCTGCGACGCCCTCGATCCGGCCCGAGCCCGTGCCATCGCCGCCCTCCTCCTCGGCAAGGGTTGCAAGGCAGGCCCTGCGCCAGCGCCCGCTTTCCCCAATTCTACCCAGCTTTCCCGGTTTTGTCCTATCGGCCGCGCCGCGGGTCGGCCATTCTCTGGGCGGGGATTCACTTCGGTCGCCAAGGCCGCGGGCAGGATCTTCACCGGGAGGCCGCCAGGACGCGCGCAAGCGTGCCGCCATCGCTTCACGCCTCTCGGATCGCCGTTCGTCCCGTCCCGAGGTGCCGATCTTGTCGCTCTTCCGCAGCCATGAAGCGCCGCCCCCCTGGTGCACGCTCCGCTCCTTCGAAATCATCGATCTCGCCGAGGCCCAGACGGCCACGCGCCGCCAGGCCACCGCCAGGGAACGCCTGCTCTGCACCGGCGGCACCGCGCAGATCGGTGGAGAGAAGGGCTCCGTCGTCCTGAAGGAGGGCCAGTTCCTCGATATCCACGAGAAGCCCGGCTTCGCCGCCTGGACCGTGACCGGCCACGGCGCAAGAACCCAGCTCGTGCGCCTCGGCGGCTCCTGGGGGCAGGACATGGCCGGCTGCGGCATCTTCCGCGTCGCCCACGAGCCGGAGGCGACCAACAACGGCGACCCGGTCTCCTATCCCAAGTCGACGCGGGTCGATTCGCACTATCATGACTGCGACGAGTACTGGCTGATCCTCGAGGGCCGCGGCACCGTCGTCGTCGGCGGCCGCTTCTTCGACGCCGGCCCGGGCGATTGCGTCGCCCTCGGCATGGGCCATCACCACGACATGGCGAGCGTCTCGGAGCCGGTGAAGGCCGTCTTCTTCGAGACCTCGCTCGAGGGCCGCAAGCGCGTCGGCCATCTCTGGAACCACACCCACGGCCCTGCCCAGCCCCAGCCCGAGAGAATCTAAAGCCATGACGAAGAAGGTCATCCATGTCGGCGTCGGCACCTTCGGCCGGCGCTGGTGCAACGAGTTCCTGGCCTCGAACGTCGCCGACGGCACGATCGAGGTGGTGGCGCTGGTCGATGTCGATCCCAAGGCGCTGGAATTCGGCCGCAAGGCGCTGAAGCTGCCGGAAGCCGCCTGCTATACCGACCCCAAGGCCGCCTTCGCCGCGCACAAGGTCGATTTCTGCACGATCGTCGTGCCGCCCGGCTATCACGAGGCGATCATCGACATCGCGCTCGCGCACAATGTCGACATCCTCTGCGAGAAGCCGATCGCCGACACGATGGCGGCCTGCGCCCGCATCGTCCGCAAGGTCCGCGCCGCCGGCCGCAAGATGGCGGTGACGATGAGCCACCGCTTCGACCAGGACAAGACGACGCTGCGCCAGATCATCCGCTCCGGCCAGCTCGGCCGGGTCAACAATGTCAGCTGCCGCTATTTCGCGGACATGCGCGAGCATCTCGCCTGGGGCGCGCTCTTCCGCCATACCATGCAGGACCCGCTGATGATCGAGGGCGCGGTCCACCATCTCGACCTCGTCGCCGATTTCGCCGGCGCGCAGTGCCGCACGCTGACCGCCTCGACCTGGAAGCCCGAATGGGCGAAATATGCCGGCGATACCGACGGCATCGTCATGATGGTGTTCGAGAACGGCGTGCGCGGCATCTATGAGGGCTCGTCGGCCGCCGCCGTCGGCCTCAACGACTGGATGAAGGAGTATGTCCGCGTCGACTGCGAGTTCGGCACGGCGATCCTCAACAACCGCGAGATCGAGACCTTCTCGCGCAGCCAGCTCGTGCGCCAGCGCTGCCGCGAGGGCCAGGGCCAGAAGATCCAGCTGATCACCCAGCCGAAATGGCTGAACCACTGGCTGATCGAGAAATTCTGCATCTGGCTTGACGGCGGCGCCGAGATGGAGACCCATGTCGAGGCGAACCTCCACGCGGCGGCCCTGATCTTCGCGGGGATCGAGAGCGCGCGCAGCGGCAAGACCATCGATGTCCAGGACTATATCCGCTCCTTCGACGGATCGTAACGCCGGGGCGCCGGCACCGCTGGGGCCGGGCTCCCAGCGCGATCAGCCGCGCTTCATCGTCGGTGCCGCGATCGGCACCGGCATGGCGGCCCAGTCGGCGACGCGCGGCGGCGCCGATTTCCTGATCGCGCTCAGCGCCGGCCGGATGCGCTGCATCGGCGAGCCCTCGGTCGCCGCCATGCTGCCGCTGCGCGACAGCAACGAGTTCGTGCTGAGCTTCGCCCGCTCCGAGATCCTGCCGCGCGCCACCGTGCCGGTCTATTTCGGCGCGGCGAGCTTCGACCCGCGGCTCGACCTGCGCGAGCTGGTCGAGCGCATCGCCAGGGCGGGCTTCGCCGGCATCGCCAATTTCCCGACCTCGATCCTGATCGACGGCCAGTACCGCGCCTTCCTGGAGCGCAGCGGCGTCGGCTTCGGCCGCGAGCTCGAACTGCTCGCGGTCGCGCGCGAGCGCGGGCTCTCGACCCTGGCCTATACCCATACCGCCGAAGAGGCGGCCGAGGCCGCCCGGCAGGGCGCCGACATCGTCAATATCGATCTCGGCTGGAATGTCGGCGGCGTGCTCGGCGCGGTTTCGCATCTGCGCGTCGAGGATGCCGGGCTGATGGTGAACGCCATCGCCCGGCAGGTCCGCGCCGTCTCGCGCAAGACGCGCTGCCTGGTCGAGGGCGGTCCGATCGTCAGCCCGCGCCAGCTCGAGGAGCTCTGCCAGATCGCCCGCGTCGACGGCTATATCGGCGGCTCGACCATCGACCGCGTGCCCTCGGAGAGCGCGATCGAGGTCGTCACCGCCGCCTTCAAGGCGATCGGCGTGCGCCAGAAGGCCGACGGGCTCGACGCCCGCTTCAATCCGCGCCGCTTCCCGCGCCCGCTCTGGGGCCATTCACAGGCGGCGGAGACGGCGCGCGCCCTATTCAACCGGCTGATGAGCACCGACTACCCGGTCGTCATCGCCGGCGAGCCCGGCAGCGGCCGGCGCGAGATCGCGCGCGCGCTGCACCGCTTCGGCCCGCGCCAGGCGCGCGACATGGTCAGCCTGCCCTGCGCCAATCAGGGCGCCGAGCGCTTGCGGCTCGATCTGTTCGGCTGCATGGCCGGGATGCATCCGAGCGCCGTCAAGCACCGGCTCGGCTGGCTCGAGATCGTGCATGCCTCCTCGCTGATGCTCGACGATGTCGAGGAGATGCCGCCCGAGGTGCAGCGCGCGCTGCTCGACGCGGTCGAGGCCGGCTCGTTCTGGCGCCATGGCGGCGAGACGCCCTCGCCGCTGAATGTCCGCTTCCTCGCCGTCGCGCGGCAGGATCTGCGCCATCTCCCGGACGAGAAGGTCGATCCGCGCTTCGCCGAATGGCTCGGCTGCTTCACCATCGTGCTGCCGCCCTTGCGCGAGCGCAGCGAGGACCTGCCCTCGCTGATCGACGAATCGCTGCGCATCATCGCCAATCGCCGGCAGGGCGAGCCGAAGAGCCTCGACCCCGCCGCCTATCGCCTGCTGTCGGCGCATCATTGGCCCGGCAACCTGCGCGAGCTCGATTCCGTGCTCGAGCAGGCCGTGCTCGCCTGCCCGAGCGGCGTCATCCTGGAGCAGCATCTGCCGCCGCTCGGCGCCGAGGCCGCCGCCGCGCCGCGCCATTTCTCATCGGAGAAGGAGTGGATCCTGCACGGGCTGAAGAAGAACCGCTTCCGCCGCAGCCAGACCGCCGATTATCTCGGCATCTCGCGCAAGACCCTCTACAACAAGATGCGCGCCTACGGGCTGCAATCGGCGGCCGGGCCGGAGGGGGAGTAGGCGCGGGGCTCAGCCTCGCGCCTTGACCGCCTTCTCCAGCGCCCTGATCCCCTCGGCGAAGGTCCCCTGCCCGACCTTCTCCCTGATCTCGGCCTCGTCGGCCGGGGCAACGTCGAACTCCGCCATCCACTCGACGAAGGTCCTGCCGCCCTCGGTGACCGGCTTGACGCCGAAGGTCGCGACATAGTTCTCGATCGGCATCGGCGAGACGATGATGTTGTAGGTGAAGCGGCGCTCCAGATCGCTGAATGAAAGCAGCCGCTCGCGCAGATGCCCGCCATTGGTGAGCGTGAAGTTGCGCACGCAGCCGACCTGGTCGCTCGGCAGGCCGTCCTCGATATGGCTCTCGGCGATCAGCGGATGCCACTCGCCATGGCCGTTGAAGTCGCGGGCATAGGCCCAGACCTTGTCGACCGGCGCATCGATGATGCCGCTGACATAGACTTTCGCCATTTCTTTCCTCCTGTCCTGTTCCGTCCGGCCGCGCCTATTCGGCCGCGCGCGCGATCGCCTTGAAATTGCGGGTCTGCTCCGTCAGCGAGGTCTCCGTCGGCAGCCGCTCCATCGAGCTCGCGCCGTAGAAGCCGTGGCAGTGACGGCAATGCGAAAGGATGTAGCGCGCGTCCGTCGGCGAGGCGATCGGCCCGCCATGGCACAGGATGATGATGTCCGGCCGCAGCTTCAGCGCGGCGGCGGCGATCGCATCGATGCGCGGCACGCAATCGGCGAGGCTGAGCGCCGTCTCGGCGCCGATCTTGCCGCCGACCGTCAGCCCCATATGGGCGACGAGGATGTCGGCGCCGGCCTCGGCCATCGCGACGGCCTCGCTCTCGTTGAAGACGTAAGGGGTCGTCAGCATCTCCTTGGCGCGGGCCATGCGGATCATCCCGACCTCATGGCCATAGCCCATGCCGGTCTCCTCGAGATTGGCGCGGAAGACGCCGTCGATCAGCCCGACCGTCGGAAAATTCTGCACGCCGGAGAAGCCCATGCGCTTCAATTCGTCGAGGAAGCTGTCGAACAGGCAGAACGGATCGGTGCCGTTGACGCCGGCCAGCACCGGCGTGCGCTTGACCACCGGCAGGACCTCGCGCGCCATCTCCATGACGATCTCGTTGGCGTTGCCATAGGCGAGGACACCGGCGAGCGAGCCCCTGCCCGCCATGCGGTAGCGGCCGGAATTGTAGATGACGATCAGGTCGATCCCGCCCTCCTCCTCGCATTTGGCCGAGAGCCCGGTCCCGGCTCCGCCGCCGACGATCTTCTCGCCGCGGCGGATCATGTCGTGGAAGCGGTCCACCAGTTCATCTCGCTTGAATGGGGGCATGGCTCAGGCCTCTTTCAGGGCTTCGTGCATCGCGGCGACGAGGGCGTCGGCGAATGCCGGATCGTTGATGGCGTAAGGCAGACGCTGAAGCTTGCGGCGCGGCCCGGGCTTCACTGTCCGTTCGAGCGCGTCAAACAGCGCCGCGTCCGCCACCGGATCGTGGAAGGCTTGCCCGGGGCTGTCGAGCAGGGAGACGCCGCCCTCGGGGATGAGGAACCGCACCGGCCCGCCGCAACGGTTGAGCCGCTCGCCGAGCCATTCGCCCATGCGGGCGTTCTCGTCCGGCGTGGTCCGCATCAGCGTCACCTGCGGGTTGTGCCGGTAGAACAGCCTTCCGGCATAGCGGGAGGGCACGCTCTCCGGCGGCCCGAAATTGACCATGTCGAGCGCCCCGCAACTGCCGACATAAGGAGTGCCGGTGCGGGCGAAGGCGCCGAGCCTGTCCTCGGTGCAGGGGAAGATGCCGCCCATCAGGAGATCGCAGAGCTCGGTCGTGGTCGCGTCGATCGCGGCGCCGATCAGGCCGGAATCGACCAGCTTCTCCAGCGACTGGCCGCCCGTGCCGGTGGCATGGAAGACGAGGCATTCGAACGCGCCGGAAAGCCGCTCCACCACCTGGTTCACGCAAGGGGTGGTGACGCCGAACATGGTCAGGCCGAGCACCGGCTTGTCCCCGGCCGCGGGCGAAATCGCGGCCTGCCCCTTGACCATCCCGGCGACGGCATGGGCCGCATTGGCGATGACGAGGCGCGAGATCCGGTTCAGCCCGGCGATATCGGTGACCGAATACATCATCGCGATGTCGCTCGGGCCGACATAGCCGGCGACATTGCCGGAGGCGACGGTCGAGACCAGCATCTTCGGCACGCCGACCGGCAGCCCCCGCATCGCCGGCGCGATGAGCGCCGTGCCGCCCGAGCCGCCGAGCCCCAGCACCCCCGCGACGTCGTTTTGTCCCGGCAGGAAGCGGGCGAAAGCCTCGGTCATCGCCGCGACCGCCGTGCCGCGGTCGCCGGTAAAGACCGCCTTCGCGCCCTCGGGATGATGCGCCGCGACCTCGGCCGCCGGAATGTCGGCGGCATGGGGATGCGGCTGCGTCGACAGGTCGACGAGGGCCGCCTCCTCGCCCAGCGCGCGGATGGCGTCGCGGGCATAGGCGAGCTCGGCATGCTTGGTGTCGAGGGTTCCGGCTATGTAGATGCGCCCGGCCATGGCCCGCCCTCAGATCGGTTCGAGCGGCGGCATGATCCGCCGGTTCTGGAAGGGTTCGCTCTCCATCGCGACCGGCGCGGCCCAGCGCACGGCATTGGCGACGACCTTGCGGATCGTCGCGTCGTGATAGGTCGGGAAGGTCTCGTGGCCGGGCCGGAAATAGAAGATCCGGCCGCGCCCGCGCCGGTAGCCGCAGCCGCTGCGGAAGGCCTCGCCCCCCTTGAACCAGCTCAGGAAGACGAGCTCGTCGGGCGGCGGCACCTCGAAGGGCTCGCCATACATCTCCTCGCGCTCAAGCTCGAAGAAGGGCGGGATGCCGGCGGCGACGGGATGGGCCGGATCGACCACCCACAGCCGCTCCAGCTCGCCCTCGGCGCGCCAGCGCAGGGTGCAGGGCGTCCCCATCAGCCGCTTGAACACCTTGGAGAAATGCCCGGAATGCAGGACGACGAGGCCCATCCCGGCATTGACCCGCTCGCAGACCGCGGCGGCGAGCGCGTCCTCGACCGCGTCATGGTGGCGGTGGCCCCACCAGACCAGCACGTCGGTCTCGGCCAGGCGCCGCGCCGGCAGCCCCTGCTCCGGCTCGTCCAGCGTCGCCGTGGTCACGTCCGCAAGGCCGTTCTCGGCGAGGCCGGCGGCGATCGCGCCATGGATGCCGTCCGGGTAGATGCCGGCGACGACCGGATTCGCTTTCTCGTGGCGGAACTCGTTCCACACCGTCACGCGCATGGCGCTGGTCTCCGCAAGGCAGGTTTCGGGCTCATTTCAGCGCCCCCGCCGTCAGGCCGGAGACGATCCGGCGCTGCATCGCGAGGAAGATCGCCAGGATCGGCAGGACGAAGATCGAGGAAAACGCCATGACCCGGTGCCAGTCGGCGTACTCGGCGCCGACGAAGCTGTAGATGCCGACCGTCGCCGGCTGCAGCTCCTGCTGGCTGAGCAGGGTCAGCCCGTAGACGAACTGGCCATAGGCCTGGACGAAGCAGAGCGTGCCGACGACGATCAGCGGCACCCGCATCAAGGGCAGCACGACGAGCCGGAAGGTCTGCAGGCGCGTGCAGCCATCGACGAAGGAAGCCTCCTCCAGCTCGACCGGCACCTGCCTGAACATCGGCCGCAGGATCACCAGCGCGAAGGCGAGCGTCTTCGAGGTCGTCGCCAGGATGACGGCGGTGAAGGTGTTGAGCAGGTCGAGCGTGCGGAAGATGATGAACATCGGCGTCGCCAGCAGCGCCTCCGGGAAGACCTGGAGCAGGAGCACGACGACGATCGCGACATCGACCACGCGGTTGCGCAGCCGGCTCATCGCGTAGGCGCCCATCGAGCCCAGCACCAGGGTCAGCACCATCACGGGGATGGCGATGACGAGGCTGTTGCGCAGGTAGCGCAGCACGTTCTCGCGCACGAACACATATTCGAAGGCGGCGAGCGAGGGCGCGCGCGGCACGAATGTCGGAGGGTTGGCGAAGATCTCGGCCGAATCCTTCAGACCGGAGATCAGCATCCAGTAGATCGGGAACAGGTATATCCCGACGCCCAGGGCGGCGATGACGGTGACCGGCCAGCCGCCGAGCGGCAGCGCACCGAGGCGGCGCAGCGTCAGGCTCATCCCGCCACCTCCTCGTGCTTCAGGGTGCGCACATAGATGAGCGCCACGGCGAAGACGATCAGGAAGGCGAAGGAGCCCATCGCCGAGCCGGTGCCGAAATCGAACTGGTTGAAGGAGAACTGGTAGGAGAGCAGCGGCAGCACGTTCGAGGCGTCGAGCGGCCCGCCCTGCGTCATCGCGAAGATCAGGTCGAAGGCGCGCATCGTGTAGATCGTCACCAGGCTCGCGACGGCGAGCAGGGCAGGCCTCAGCGCCGGCAGGGTGATGTACCAGAAGCGCGCGCCGGCGCCGGCGCCGTCGAGCGAGGCGGCCTCGTATTGCTCCTTGGGGATCGCCGTCAGCGCCGCCGCGATCAGGATCATGCTGAAGGGCATGCCGAACCAGATATTGGCGAGCGTCACCGAGGTCAGCGCCACGGCGGGATCGGAGAGCCAGTGGATCGGCGAGCCGGTCAGCTGCAGCCCCTGGAGCACGTAGTTGGCGACGCCGTATTCGGTGGCGAAGATCCATTTCCACAGCGCGCCGACGACGAGGGCCGGCAGCATCCAGGAGCACAGCAGGAGGCCGCGCAGGAAGCCGGCGCCGGGAAAGCCCTGGGCGAAGAACAGCGCGACGGCAAGCCCGATCCCGATCTGCGCGACGACGTTGAAGCCGACGAAGAGGAGCGTGTTGACCAGCACCTTCCGGAAGGATTCGTCGGCCAGCACGGTACGGTAGTTGTCGAGCCCGACGAAGGGGCGGGCGAACTCGGTGATGTTGCCGAGATTCACCTCCTGCACGCTCATCATCAGGTTGTAGGCGATCGGGAAACCGACAAAGCCGACGAGATAAAGAACCGGCAGCGCCAGGAAGACATAGAGCAGCGCTGGTTGAGATCCCGGCATATCCTTTTGGCTCCGCACTCGGCTTCAGGCGGGCGGGGCGGCGCGCCGGCCGCCCCGCCCGCGTCGGATCACAGCGGCGTCTTGGCCAGGATCGGCTTGATCTTGCGTGCCGCGTCGGCGAGCGCGGCGGCCGGGGGCTTGGCGCCGGTGATCGCCTCCTGCATCGCCATCTGGATCGCGCGCGAGATATCCGGCCATTGCGGATGCGGGCCGCGGGCGCGGGCGCTCTCGAGTTGCTTGCGGTAGATGGCATAGGCCTGCGGCCAGAGCGGATCGGCGACGGTGACGTCGGTGCGCGGCGCCAGCCGGCCGGTCTTCCAGCCCTCGTTCAGGATCTTCGGGTCCGACATGAACTCGATGAAGCGGAAGGCGCCATCGGCACTCTTGGCGCCCTTGGGCACGACCCAGTTGTATCCGCCTAGCGCCGAGGCGGCGATGTCCTTGCCCGCCTTGACCGGCAGCAGCGCCAGGCGCCACTCGAACTTCGCTTCATTCTGCAGGCGCGGCAGCTCCCAGGGCCCGCACAGCGCCATCGCGGCGTTGCCGGCCATGAAGGTGTTGGTCACCTCGTACTGGCGCTGGTTGATGACGTCGCGCGAGGCGATGCCGTCCTTGACCATGTCGGCCCAGAAGGCGAGCGCCTCGGCGGCCTCAGGGGCATCGAGCTTGTCGACCGCGCCGCCCGCCTGATGCAGGAAGGGCAGGAACTGGAAGACGCCCTCCTCGGCCTGCACCGCGCTGAAGCCGAAGCCGTAGACGTTCTTGGCCGGATCCTTCAGCGCCTTGGCGGCGTCGAGCAGCTCGGTCCAGGTCTTGGGCGGCTTGTCCGGATCGAGCCCCTTCGCCTTGAACATGTCGGCGTTGTAGCAGAGCGCCAGGGTGTTGGCGTCGCGCGGCACGGCGAAGATGCGCTGCTTCCACAGGCCCGATGCCCAGGGCCCCTTGAAGTAGACATCGGGCTTCACCGTCGTCGATTTCGCGACGCGCTCGGTGAGGTCGGTCAGGGTGCCCTGCGCCGAGAAGCTGGCGACGACGGGATTGTCGAGGGTGACGAGATCGGGCACCGAGCCGCTGGCGATCGCCTTGATCAGCTCGGTCACCATCTGCGGCGCCGGCACGATGCGCGCATCGATGCGATAGTCGTTCTGCGATTCGTTGAACGTCTTGATCCCGCCATGGATCATGTCGGTCTCGAGCGTGAACGGATGCCAGAGGCTGACCGTCTTCGGCTGCGCGGCGACCGGTCCGGCCAAGGCGCACGCCATCGCGCCAACGAGAATTCCCCATCGTCTCAGCACGGCAACCTCCCTGGTGAGCCATTCTTCTTCGTGCTCATCGCAGGAGTTGGCCGGCCCGCGCCGCGGGGCGCAATCGCCTTTGACCCGACAATGGGTAAAACCGGGCAACCAAGCCAGCCAACCGGCCGGGGATCGGAAAGAGATCGGGGCCCGATGCCCGGCCGCAGGACATCCGCGCCCACGCCCTGCACCTGGCATTGGGCTGATCCGCCCCTGCCGAAAGGTCCAGGGTGATTGTCAGTGGACGGTTGGTCTGGGCGCGGGCGTCGGCGACCGCGACGTACCGCTCGGAATGATCGGGAGCGTCGCTTCCTGCTGCGCTCCACGGTCTGCGCGATCCGGGGCGGGCCTCAACCCGGGCCGGCAGGCCCGGGATAAGTCAGGTTCAGTCGACGATTGCCTTCTTCTCCCAGCGATTGTTCCTGACTTCCATCAGGATGACCGGCTTGCTCACGGTGTGATCGCTCTTGATCTCCAGCATTCCGGTCAAAGGCAGGTCGAACTTTCTCAGCGCGATCATCTCCTGGCGGAAGTTCTCGCCGGTGATCGGCATGTTCTTGGCCGCGAGGCTGCGGAAGACGGCGGCCGTGATGTAGACCGCGTCATGGATGAACTGCGTGTAGGGCAGGCCGTTCGGCTCGCGCCCCTTCTCGCGCTTCCAGCGCTCGACATAGGCCTTGACGGCCGGGGAATCCTCGGCGCTCGGGGCCATCGACGTCGCGATGATGCCTTCCGCCCCGGCGCCGAGCTGCTCCAGCAGCTTGGGGTGATAGATCGTCGTATTCGAGGCGACGAGCTGGCGCAGGCCGAGCTGGCGCATCTGCGCGATGACGAGCGGGGAATCCGGCACCAGCCCCTGCAGCTGGATCACGTCCGGATTGGCGGCGCGCAGCTTGAGCAGCGGCCCGGTCCAGTCCGTGGCCTTCTGGTCATAGGCTTCGAAGGCGACGATGGTGCCCCCGGCCTTGGTGAAGGCGTCGCGATAGCTCTGCGCGGCCGTGATGCCCGTCTCGTTGTTGATGTAGATGACGGCGGCCCGCTTCTTGCCGAGCGTCTCGACCTGGTAGCGTGCGATGGCGCCGATATCGACATCGGCGAGCGGCGATGTCGTGTAGACGTAGTCGCCGAGCTTCGAGATATCGGCCGCGGTCGCCGCCACGGAAAGCTCGACGACCTTGGCTTCGTTGGCGATCGGCGCCACGGCCTTCACGACGGAGGAGAAGCCGGTGATGAAGACCGGGACCTTGTCGACCGTGGCGAGGCGGGTGACGGCCGAGATCCCGATCTGCGGATCGGCCTGGGTGTCCAGCACGATCATCTCGAGCTTCTTGCCGTTGATGCCGCCGGCGGCGTTGATGTCGGCGACGGCCCATTCGGCCGCCTGGACCTGGTCGCCTCCATAGAGCGCCTGGCCGCCCGAGGTCGGTAGCGCGAGCCCGAAGCGGAAAGGTGTCGTCTGTGCCTGGGCTGCATGGGTCAGCCCCATCGCGGCGGCCAGCACGGGCACCGCGAGCATCCTGGTGAATGATCTCATGTTTTTTCTCCCCTCTTGTTGGTCAGGCGGCTTGGCGCTGCGTCTGTTCGGCGGCCGCCTCGCCCGCCAGGCGGCCCAGATTGACGGCCATCATCAGGCCGGAGCCGGACATGTAGCCCCAGTCCGCCGGGCCCGAGACGCCGCGCGCCGCGCCGCCCCCTGCGAAAAGGTTCGGAAAGGCGCTGCCGTCCGGCCGCAGCACCCGGCCTGCGGTATCGACCTCCAGCCCGCCCTGGGTGTGGAACAGCGCGCCCGTGATCTTCGCGCAGAAATACGGGGCTTCCAGCGCGGGAAAGCCGCCGAAATCCCGCCCCCAGGGACACGCCGCCTCGCGCCGCGCGATGGCCGCGACCTCGTCCAGCGTGCCTTGGATCGTCGCCGGGTCGCAGCCGATGAAGCCGGCGAGCTCGCCGGCGCTGTCGAAACGCTTGATCGCGCCGCGCTCCTTGGCCTCGACATGGCTGTGCATCTGCATGGCGATGTCATCGCAGCGCTTGTCCCAGATCGCCCATGCCAGGCCGTCCGTCTGCGTCAGGACCTTGAGCGCCTGCTCTGAATAGCCGGCATTCTCGTTCGAGAAGCGGCGGCCCTCCTTGTTGACCTGGAAGCCGCCCTGGGTGAACACCGGCCAGCCGAGATGGACCATGTGCGGCGTGCAGACGGCGCCGTGCCCCTGATAGGATCCGAGATCCTTGATCGAGGCGCCGAGCTGCTCGCCCCAGATCACGGCGTCGCCCCGGTTGCCGGGATGGCCGTGATAATGAGCCTGGCTCATGCCCGGGATGTAGCGCGCGACCAGCTCCTTGTTGCCGCCATAGCCGTTGCAGGCCAGGATCAGCGCCTGGCAGCCGACATCCTCCTGCGAGCCGTCCGGCCGGGCGATCCGCACGCCACGGATCGTCCCGTCGCGCGCGGCGAAGAGGTTCACCACCGTCGCCGAGGTCAGCAGGTCGATATCGCGCTCCGACAAGCGCTGCGTCAGCACATCCATCAGCTCCGCGCCGAAGCGGCTCGGCGAGGCGTGCATATGCATGCGGGAATGGCCGGGATACTGGAAGTCGTCGATGCAGGAGAGCGGCAGCACGACATCCTCGACCAGCCAGTCGACGGTATCGCGGGCGGCCAGCGCGATATGTTTGGCGATCACCGGATCGCACTGGTTCTTCGCCTTGGCCAGGATATCCTTCTCGAGGATCTCCGGGGCGTCCTCGATGCCGGCCTTCTGCTGCAGGCGCGTGCCGCCCGCCGGGATCTGCCCGCCCGACAGCGCCGTATTGCCGCGCGGGACCGGATCGCGCTCCAGAACCAGGACCTCGGCGCCCTTGCCATGAGCGGCGAGCGCGGCGACCGAGCCGCAGGCCCCCGCGCCGACGACGATCACCGCCACCGAGAAGGCGAAGTCGTCGCTATCGTCGAAAAGCACTGTCATCGCGTTCCTCCATGCGCATTCCGCCCGCCAGCGGCGCCCGTCGGCTGCGCGACAAGATTAAGGCGGAAGATTGCTTCGCGTTGCACTGTCGCGAGAAGAGGCCCGCGGGAGAAACCAGATATGCTCGGGGCCGGCAAGGCGGCCTGCGCGGGCGGGCACGCAAATCAGATAGCTGGTTTCGCCAATGCCCCCCTAGCCAGTGCGGCCGTCCGGCGAAGACAATTTGGCATGGTTGAACGGTCTCGGATCGACAGCTCCCGGAGCCTCACGCGTTGCATTGTCCGCATGCCGGCCCCTGCTCGATCGTCCTGCATGGCCAATGGCCGCATCCTTCGTGCCGGAGCTTGCGCGAAGCCATTGCGGGCGCGACGCTGCGCGAGCCCGCTTCGCGCGCGAAGCGGGCCGCCTTTTCACCGCGGCGGGGCGCGATTCCGGCGGCCGACGCCCGCGCCCTCGAGCACATGACGGGAGGATCCGATGAGCAAGCCCTGGGACAACGTGATCACGGCCGAGGAGCTGAAGCGCTACGAAGCCGCCGGCTTCGGCAAGCCGGGCGGCCTCGGCAAGCGCCCGGCGCTGATGATCATCGATGTGCAGTACCGCACAGTCGGGACCGAGCGGAAGCCCTATTGGGAGGCGATCAAGGAGTTTCCGACCTCCTGCGGCGAGGCCGCCTGGGATGCGGTGCCGAACATCGCACGGCTGCAGGCGCTGTTCCGCGAGCGCGGCTGGCCGATCCTCTACCCTTACATCTCGCCCAAGCAGAGCTTCGACTACGGACGGATCGCCGACAAGATTCCGGCGCTGATGACCGTGACCGAGCGCGGCTATGATTTCGTCGACGAGATCGCCCCGCGCCAGGGCGAGATCCTGCTGCCGAAGAAGCATCCCAGCGCCTTCTTCGGGACGCCGCTGACGAGCTATCTGATCGATGCCGGCGCCGATACGCTGGTCGTCACGGGCTGCAGCACCAGCGGCTGCGTCCGCTGCAGCGTGGTCGATGCCTTCGCCTATAATTTCCGGGTCATGGTGCCGCACGACGCCTGCTATGACCGCAGCCCGACGTCGCATGCCGTCAATCTGTTCGACATGGCCTCGAAATACGCCGACGTCGTCTCGACCGCGGAAGCCGAGACGGCCCTCCGCAACATCGCCTGAACTCAAAAAACAGCAAACAACAGGGGGAAACACCATGAGCGCGTTCGTATCCACGACCCGTCGCACCGTTCTCGCCGGCCTTGTCGCCGGCGGGCTCGTTCCCGGTGCGGCGCTCGCCCAGGACAGCTTCAAGTTCGGCCTCGCCATGCCGCTTTCGGGCAGCCAGGCGCTCTACGGGGCCGACCAGGTCAAGGCCGCCGAATGGGCCGTCGCCAAGATCAACGCCGAGGGCGGGATCAACGGCAAGAAGCTCGAGATGATCTCGCTCGACACCCAGGGCGATCCGCAGCTCGGCATCAAGGCCGTCAACCGCCTCGTTTCGGTCGACAAGGTGCCGGCGATCGTCCTCGCCTGGTCGGCCGTGGTCAAGGCGACGGCACCGATCATGAACGACGGCAAGACGCTGGGGCTCTCGGTCGGGGCGAACTCGGCCGATGTCGCCAGGCTCGGCGACTATGTCTACACCACCTATCCGCTCGCCGACGTCGACATCACCGCCGTCGCCAACTACGCCGCGACCACGATGGGGAAGAAGAAGGCGGCGGTCGTCTTCATCAACAACGAGTCCGGCGTCGTCGCCGCCGATGTCTACAAGGATGCCTTCACCAAGGCGGGCGGCCAGGTCGTCGCCTTCGAGGCCTATGATCCCAAGGCCACGGACTGGACCGGGCCGCTGCTCAAGGTGCGCGCCGCGCAGCCCGACATCATCCATGTCCAGGGCGTGGTCGGCGACATTCCCCAGGTCATCGCCCAGATGCGCCAGCTCGGCATGAACCAGACCATCAGCTCCTATTCGGCGATCTACAATCCGAAGTTCCTGGAGCAGCTCGGCAAGGGCGCCGAGGGCGTGATCGCGACCTCGCTGGCGCCGGGCGCCGACGACGCGCCGGCGGTCAAGACCTATCTCGAGCGCTGGGCCAAGGAAGTCGGCCGCGAGCCCAACGGCCTGCCCTACACCCAGTATCTCTACGACGCGGCCTATGTCGTGGCCGCGGTCTTCAAGTCGCTGGACGACAAGAAGATTCCGGTCACCGGCGAAAACTTCCGCAAGGAGCTCCTGGCGGTCAAGACCTTCGAGCTGCCGCTGACCGGCAAGCTCGTGGTCAACGACAACCACACCGTCAGCAAGCCGGTGATCCTGATGGAGGTGAAGGACGGCAAGTGGACCAAGAAGGCGGTGGTCAACTGATCGCCCCGTCGATACGCCAGCCAATCGAGCCGGACCGGACATGTTCACCTTCGATGTGATCGGACAGATCCTCTGGAGTTCGTTCGCGAACTCCAGCTACGCCATGCTGTTCGCATTGGCCTTCTCCCTCGTGCTGAAGGTGAACGGCGTCTTCAACTTCGCCCAGGCGGCGATGATGACGGCGGCCTTCTACGGCGCCTTCACCATGGTGGCCAAGCTCGGCCTGCCCGGCTGGGCCGGCTTCGTCGTCGCCCAGGTGCTGGCGATCGGGGCCGGCATGGCGATCGAGTGGTTCGGCTATCGCAGCCTGCGGCTGCGCCGCGCCTCGCCGCTCTTCGTCTTCATCTTCGCGCTGATCCTGTCGGAGCTCGTCGCCTATACGACGATGCTGATCTTCGGCACCTGGCCCTCGACGATCTTCGCCTCGCTCCTGTGGCCGGTGACGCTCGTCGGCAACATCGCGATCAGCGACTGGGACATCCCCGCCGTGCTCTCGGCGCTGGCCTCATGCGCCGCCCTCTTCCTGTTCCTGCGTTACACGCGCCCGGGGCAGAGCATGGTGGCGGTCGCCGACAATGCCGATCTCGCCGAGCTCTACGGCATCGACAAGGCCAGGATCTACGTCATCGCCATCGCGATCGCCGGCAGCCTCGTCGGCCTGGGCATGTTCCTCTACGGGACGCGGGCCCAGGTTCAGCCGATGAGCGCGATCGAGCTGATGCTGTTCGCCGTCATCGCCACCATCGTCGGCGGCATCGGCAACATCTGGGGCGCGGCGCTCAGCGCGCTGGCGCTCGGCATCGTCCAGAACAGCAGCGTGCTCTTCATCCCCTCCGAATGGCAGGGGCTGCTGATCTACATCCTGCTGTTCGTGGCGATCATCTTCTTTCCGAACGGCGTCCGGCTGCCCTCGCCACGGCTCGGCCGTCAACGGACACCGACCCCCGTCCTCACCGACGACCAGCCTGGGAGCTGACCGCCGTGGACTACATCTATTCCATCATCATCCTGGTCAGCCTGTCGATCATCATGGCGTCCAGCTTCAACCTGAGCATCGGCTATGGCGGGCTGATCTCGATCGCCCACCCGGTCTTCTACGCCATCGGCGCCTATGCCTCGGCGCTGCTGGCGCGCAATCTCGGCGTGCCGGTGCCGCTGGCCATGCTGGCGGGCACGGCGGTCGCGGTCGCCTGTTCCCTCTTCCTGGCGCTGTCGTCGCTGCGGGTCTCGGGCGACTATCTGATGATCGCGAGCATCGGCTTTCAGCTCGGCGTGCTCGAGCTGATCAAGAACATGGCCTGGACCGGCGGCGCCGGCGGGCTGACCAACATCCCGGCCTTCCTGACGCCGACGCTCGGACGACTGTCCTATGTGGTCCTGGTCGTGCTCGTCGCCATGCTCGTCGTCTTCATCGTCAACCGCATCGCCCACGGCCCGGCCGGGCGCGCGCTCAGCGCGATGCGTGACGACGAGCTCGCCTTCTCCAGCCTCGGCCGCGACGCGACCGGGCTCAAGCTCGGGGTGTTCGCGCTGAGCTCGGGCCTCGCCGGCTTCGCCGGCTCGCTCTACGCCCATTATTTCCGCTACCTCACGCCGGAGCAGTTCGACGTGCTGCAATCGGCGGCGCTGCTGACGATGATCGTGGTCGGCGGCATCCGCTCGACCTGGGGTCCCGTCGTCGGCGCGGTGATCCTGCAGGTCCTGCCGCAGGCCATCACCTTCCTCGATCTGCCCACCAGCGTGCTCGGCCCCTTGCAGGGCTTCCTGTTCACGGGCCTCGTCCTCGTCTTCATGTTCGTGCGCCCGCAGGGCCTCGTGGCGGCGGGCGATGTCTGGCGTTCCCATTCAGCGACGGTGCCGCATGGCCGCCATTCTTGAAGTCCGGCGCCTCTCGAAGCGCTTCGGCGGGATCGTGGTCGCCGATGCGATCGATCTCGACCTGACCGCCGGGCGCGTGCTCGGCCTGATCGGGCCCAACGGCGCCGGCAAGACCTCGCTGTTCAACCTGATCTCCGGCGCCGTCCGGCCGGATGCCGGCACGCTGAAGCTCGACGGGCGCTCGATCGACCGGATGGAGGTCCATCGCCGGGCCCGGCTCGGCCTCAGCCGGACCTGGCAGAACCTGCGGCTGTTTCCGTCGCTGACCGTGATCGACAACCTGATCGTGGCGCCCCGCGCCTATCCCAGCGACAGCCTGTTCCGCATGGTCTTCGCGCCGGGCCGGGCGGCGGGCGAGGAAAGGGCGATCCGCGCCAAGGCCTATGAGATCCTGGAACGGACCGGCCTTGCCGATGTCGCCACCCAGCCTGCGGCCGATCTGACCTATGGCCAGCAGAAGCTCGTCGGCGTCGCCCGCGCGCTGATGAACGATCCGCGCTGCCTGTTGCTCGACGAGCCCATGGCCGGTGTCGAGGGGCAGGCCTATCGCACCGTCCAGGCCGTGGTCCGGTCGCTGGCCGAGAGCGGTATCGCCGTCTGCGTCGTCGAGCACAACGTCGCCTTCGTGCGCGACCTTTGCGACGAGGGCGTCTTCATGTTCGCGGGCAAGGTGCTCGCGCGCGGGCCGGTCGAGACTCTGATCGCCGATCCGCGCCTGACCGAACTCTATTTCGGGACCTGAGCGATGTTGGAAACCCGTTCCCTCGTCGCGAAATACGGCACGCTGACGGCGCTCGCCGACATCTCGCTGAAGCTCGAACCCGGCGTGCGCCTGGGCGTCTTCGGGCATAACGGCGCCGGCAAGACCACGCTGCTGCGCTGTCTCGTCGGCGCGCACGCGCCGGCTTCCGGCGAGGTGGAGTTCGACGGCCGGCCCGTCGAGGCCGGGCATGTCGCGACCAATGTGCGCCGCGGCATCGCCTTCGTGCCGCAGGGCCACAACGTCTTCCCCAACCTGTCGACCGAGCAGAACCTGCGGATCTCGGGCCTGCTCTTCGACCAGTCCTTCATGGCCGAGATCCTGAAGATCTTCCCCGTCCTCGCGGAACGCCGCAAGCAGCGCGCCGGCTCGATGTCGGGCGGCGAGCAGCAGATGCTGGCGCTCGGCATGGCGCTGATGACGCAGCCGAAATGGCTGCTGCTCGACGAGCCGTCGACCGGGCTCGCCCCGGTCATCGTCCGCAACGTGATGGCGCGGCTGAAATCGATCAACGAGTCGCTCGGCACCGGCCTGGTGATCGTCGAGCAGAACGTGCCCGCCACGCTGAAGACGGTCGATCGCGCGCTGATCCTGAAATCCGGGCGTGTGGTCTTCTCCGGGACGGCCGAGGAGCTGTCCGGATCGCCCAATCTCTGGGAGTGGTTCTGATGGGCAAGCAATCCCCCGAGCGCAGCCGGAGCGGCGAGGAGGTCCGGGAGCTGATGGAATGGGCGGTCGCCGCGCGCCGGCGGCCCCTGCGGGAGGATGTGCGCCGGCGCGCCGCGCTGATCCTCGCCGACGATATCGGGGCGATGGTCGCCGGCTCGCAGGAGAATCAGGTCGTCGCCGCCCAGGCCAAGGTGCTCGCCGATGCCGCCCCGCGCGCCGAGGCTCATGTCTTCGCGGCCGGCGTCGCGCGCTGCGACCGCTACACCGCGGCCGTGGCCAACGGCCTGGCCGTGACCTGGTGCGAGCTCGACGAAGGCTTTCGCAACGCCTCCTGCCATGCCGGCGCCTACACCCTGCCGGCCCTGCTCGCCGAGGCGGAGGTTCGCGGCCCGACGGTCGAGGCGCTGCTGCGCGACATCGCCATCGCCTATGAGGTCACCACGCGCTTCGCGCTGGCTTTCCCCTTTCCGCGCTTCACCGTGCATCCCCACGCCGCCTTTCCCACGATCGGCGCCGCCGCGGGCAGCGCCGTGGCGCGCAGGCTCGATGCGCAGGCGATGCTGCGGGCGGTCTGCGGCGCCGCGAGCATGACCTATGCCGGGCATTTCGACACCGCGGTCGAGGGCGCGCTCGTGCGCAATGCCTGGACCGGCGTCGGGGCCTGGATCGGCCTGCGCGCGGCCGATTGGGCCGATTGCGGCATCGGCGGCCTCGCGACGAGCCCCTACGACACCTTCACCGATTGCCTGTCGACCGAATATCGACCCGGCGCGATGGTCGAGGCGCTCGGCGAGCGCTGGTCGGTGAGCAACGGCTACCACAAGGTCTTCGCCTGCTGCGGCTACGCCCATGCGGCGGTCGAGGCGACGCTGGAGCTGCTGGGCCGGCTCGGCGAGCGGACGATCGACGACGTCGCCGAGGTCGAGATCGCGACCAGCCCCGGCGGCATGGCGCTCACCACGGTGAAGCCGGAGACCGTGCTCGCGGCGAAATTCTCGATCCCGCATTCGGTCGCCGCGACGATGGTGATCCGCGACGCGGGCCGGCGCGCCTTCGTCGAGGACACGCTGACCGATCCGCGCATCGCGCGCCTGCGCGAGGCCATCCGCCTGGTGCTGCATCCCGATATCCGGCCCTGGCCGAACGACCGCCCGGCGAAAGTGACGTGGCGCTTCCGCGACGGCACCGTCTGGACCGCGGCTTGCGACAATGCGCGCGGCGGCGCCGACCAGCCCTTCGACGACGAAGCCCTGTTCGGCAAGCTGCGCGACAATGCCGAGGCGGTGTTCCCGGCGATGCCGCGCCTGTTGTGGTCGGTCGTCGAAGGCGATCCGGCGACGCTGGCGCGCCCCTGGCCCGCCCTTGCGGCCGCGCTGACAGGACCTGCCCGATGACCCTGGCGCGCGCGCTCGTCGAGGCCTCCGCCGCCATGGCCTCGGCGCCGATGCCGGCGCAGGCCCGCCACGCGGCCCTGTTGCATCTGCGCGATGCCGTCGGCGTCGGCCTCGCCGCCGCCGGCTCGCCCGTGGGCCGGCCCTATCAGGTCCTCGCAGCGCGCCAGACCTCGCGCGGTGCCGCGACGATGTTCGGGCTTTCGACCGGCGCGGAACCGGAAATGGCGGCGCTGATCAATGGCGGGCTGATCCACAGCCTGGAATATGACGACACCCACACCGCCTCGATCGTGCATGGCAGCTCGCTCGCGGCCGCCGTCTCGCTGGCGATGGCCGAGGATCGCGATCTCTCCGGCGCCGATCTCATCGGCGCCTTCGCGCGCTGCTGGGAGATCATGATCCGCATCGGCCTCGCCACGCCCGGCGGCTTCCAGCAGCGCGGCTTCCACATCACCTCGGTGGCCGGGACCTTGGCGGGCGCCCTGATCGCCGCCGAGATGCTCGACCTGAGCCATGACGAACGCGTCGCGGCGATCGGCATCGCGCTGAGCCAGGCCGCCGGCGTCTTCGAATTCCTCAGCAACGGCGCGGCCAGCAAGTCGCTGCATCCGGGCTGGGGGGCCCATGCCGGCATTCTCGCGGCCAAGCTCGCGGCCGCCGGCCTGACCGGCCCGGAAACCGCGCTGGAGGGCCGCTGGGGGCTGTTCCCGCATTTCGCCGGCGACGCGGCGGCTCCCGCGGCCTTCGCGGCGCTCCTCGGCGACCTCGGCCAGCGCTGGCATATCGGCGAAGCCGCCTTCAAGCTCTCGCCCTGCTGCCATTTCCTCCACCCCTTCCTCGAGGCGGCCGGGCTCGCCGCCGCCGCCGGCTATACGCCGGACAGGATCGCGCGGCTGCTCTGCCGGGTGCCGCGCGGGGCGGCGCCGATCATCTGCGAGCCCTGGCCCGACAAGCAGAGGCCGGCGACCGGGCATGCGATGCGCTGGAGCCTGCCGGCGACCGTGGCGGCGCGCCTGGTCGAGAACGAGATCACGCTTTCGACCTTCGAGCGCGCGCCATCCCCGGCGGTGCTGGACCTCGCCCGGCGCATCGCCTGGGAACCGCTCGAGCCCTCGGCCTTCCCGACCCGCTTCGAGGCCGAGATCGTGGTCGAGGGCACCGATGGCAGCCGCGAGACGATCAGCATCGCGGATGCCTATGGCAACGCCTCGCGCCCGGCCGGACAGCGCGAGCTCGACGCCAAATTCACCACCAACGCCGCCCGTGTCCTGTCCGCCGACGCGGTCGCGGCGCTGCAATCGGCTCTGGACGGCCTGGCGGACGCGCCGCGGCTTGCCCCCCTGTCCAGCGCGATCCGGCAGACTCGACAAGGATAATCCGCATGAACCCGTACGACCTGATCATCCGTCACGGTGACGCCATCCTGCCGGGAACCGGGCGCACCGCCTGCGACATCGCCATTCGCGACGGCCGCATCGCCGCGATCCTCGCCCCGGGCGAGCCGGCTTCGGCCAGCCGCGAGATCGCGGCCGGGGGGCTGGTGATCCTTCCGGGCGTGATCGACGCGCATCTGCATCTCGGCCACGGCAAGGACATCTCCCGGCCGCGCGAGCCGCTCGACGCCGACCGCGAGACGGCCGCCGCCGCCAAGGGCGGCGTGACCTGCTGCATCCCGTATCTGCTCTCGACCGAGCCCTATGAGACCCTGTTCGACGAGGTCATCGGCGTCACCGAGGCCGGCGCGCGCATCGATTTCGGCTACCACCTGATCATCTCGACCGAAGAGCAGCTCGCCGGCATCCCCGGCTATGTCGGGCAGGGCACGCCGACCTTCAAGATCTTCATGAACAACCGCGGCGGCGAGGGCAAGCGCCTCAACATGCCCGATCTGGACGACGGCTATCTGCTGCGCCTCTGCGAGGCGGCGGCGCAAAACGGCGGCATGGTCTGCCCCCATCCCGAGACCATCGAGCTCGCCTGGGTGCTGCGCGACCGCGTCATGGCCGCCGACCCCGAGGGCAAGGGCGGGCTCGCGACCTGGAACGCCACCCGCCCGCCCTTCGTGGAGGCCGATGCGGTGCAGCGCGCCGGCTATATCGCGCGCGTCGCCGGCGCGCCGGTCTATATCGTCCACACCTCCTCGGAAGAGGCGCTGAAGGCGGCGCTGCGCCAGCGCCGGGACGGCTCGGAGATCTATATCGAGACCTGCCCGCAATACCTCACCCATGACGTCACCGCGAAGGAAGGCGTCATCGCCAAGGTCAACCCGCCGCTGCGCGAGCCGAGCGATCGCGAGGCGCTCTGGCAGGCGATCCTGAGCGGCGATGTCGACACCGTCGCCACCGACCACGCCCATCGCGATCTCTCCTCCAAGGAAGGCGGCATCTGGGGCGCCTCGCCCGGAGGGCCCGGCATGGACACGCTGCTGCCGGTGCTGTTGAGCGAGGGCTATCACAAGCGCGGGCTGTCGCTGGAGCGGATCGCCGCGCTGACCTCGGCCAATCCCGCCCGCATCATGGGCTTCGGCGACCGCAAGGGCGCGATCGCGCCGGGCCTCGACGCCGATCTCGCCATCGTCGATCTCGATGCGAGCTGGACGCTGAGGCGCGAGGACGTGGTCTCCAGCGCCGGCTATTCGCTCTATGAGGGCTGGACTTTCAAGGGCCGCGTCCTGCACACGCTGGTGCGTGGCAAGGCGGCGCTGACCGACGGCGTGCTCGACGACGCGGCGGTCGGGCATGGCCGCTTCGTGAAGCGCAAGCTTACCGGCCGAGGCCAATGAGATGAGCCGGCCTTCCGCCGCCGACGCGCTCGCCGAGCTTGAGGTCGGCGGCCGCAGGCTCGGGTTCTTCAGCCTGGCGCAGATGGAGCGGCGGGGGCTCGGGCCGGTCTCGCGCCTGCCGCGCTCGCTGAAGATCCTGCTGGAAAACCTGCTGCGGCATCATCATCTCGGCAAGGCGGTCGAGAGCGGGGATGTCGCGGCGCTGGCGAACTGGACGGCCGATCGCAAGGGCGGGCGCGATATCGCCTATCACCCGGCGCGCATCATCATGCCGGATTCCTCCGGCATTCCGCTGCTGGCCGATCTCGCGGCGATGCGCGACGCGATGGTCGATCTCGGCGGCGATCCGAGATCGATCAATCCGCTCTCGCATGTCGACATCGTGGTCGACCATTCGGCGATCGTCGACGTCTTCGGCAGCGCCGATGCCGCCGCGCGCAATCTCGCGATCGAATATGAGCGCAACGGCGAGCGCTACGCCTTCCTGCGCTGGGCCCAGAGCGCTTTCGCCAATCTCAGGATCGTGCCCTCGGGACAGGGCATCATCCATCAGGTCAATATCGAGTATCTGGCCAAGGTCGTCCTCGTCGACGAGACGGCGCTGCCGGGCACGCCGCTCGCCTTCCCCGATACGGTCCTGGGGATGGACAGCCATACCCCGATGGTCAATGCGCTGGGCGTCGTCGGCTGGGGCTGCGGCGGCATCGAAGCCGGCGCGGCCATGCTCGGCCAGCCGGTCTCGATGGCGATCCCCGAAGTGATCGGGGTACGCTTCGTCGGCAAGCTGGCGCCGGGCGTCACCGCGACGGATCTCGTCCTGACCGTGACCGAGCGCCTGCGCAAGCACGGCGTGGTGCAGAAATTCGTCGAGTATCTCGGCCCGGGCCTGACGCATCTGACGATGGCGACGCGGGCGACGATCGCCAATATGGCGCCCGAATACGGCGCGACGATCGGCTTCTTTCCGATCGACGCCGAGACGCTCGCCTATCTCGCCGGCACCGGCCGGAGCCAGGAACAGATCGACCTCGTCGAGGCCTATGCCAAGGCGCAGGGCCTGTGGTTCGACGCGCAGGCCGCCGAACCCGATTTCACCGATCTGATCGAGATCGACCTCTCTCAGGTCGTCACCAGCCTCGCCGGCCCCAAGCGCCCGCAGGATCGCGTCGCGCTGCCGCAGGTGAAGGCCGCGCTGGACGCGGTCCTGGATGCGGCGGGCACGCCGCGCAAGCAAAGCCGCGTCACGATCGGCGGCACGGAGCATGTGCTGGCCGACGGCCACCTCGCCATCGCCGCGATCACCAGCTGCACCAACACCTCCAACCCCAACGTCATCATCGGCGCGGCCCTGCTGGCGCGCAACGCCGCGGCCCGCGGGCTGACGACGAAGCCCTGGGTCAAGACCTCGTTCTCGCCGGGCTCACGGGTGGTCGCCGAATATCTCAGGCGGGCCGGCCTGCAGTCGGATCTCGACCGGCTCGGTTTCCAGGTCGTCGGCTTCGGCTGCATGACCTGCATGGGCAATTCCGGGCCGCTCGACGACGGCGTCGCCCGCGCCGTCGACGAGGATGGGCTGGCGCTGGCCGCCGTGCTCTCGGGCAACCGCAATTTCGAGGGCCGGGTCCATACGCGCTGCCGGATCAACTATCTGGCCTCGCCGCCGCTGGTCATCGCCTACGCGCTCGCCGGGCGGATGACGCTCGATCTGACGCGGGAGCCCATCGGCACGGATCGCGCGGGAAAACCCGTCTACCTCGCGGATATCTGGCCTTCGGACGAGGACATCGCCGCGATCATCCAGAAAGTGGTGACGCCGGACCTCTATCGCGAGCGCTATGCCGATGTCTTCGCCGGCGACGAGCACTGGCGCAGGCTTGCCGTGCGCGGCGGCGACACCTTCGCCTGGAAGGATGAATCCCGCTATATCCGCCGCCCGCCCTTCTTCGGCGGCATCCAGCGCGAAGCCGTGCCGCCCGGCGACATTTCGGGCGCGCGCATCCTGGCCATGTTCGGGGATTCGATCACCACCGACCATATCTCGCCGATCGGCGTGATCGCGAATGACAGCCCGGCCGGGGCCTATCTGTCGAGTCAGGGCATCGCGCCGAAGGACTTCAACTCCTACGCCTCGCGCCGGGTCAATCACGACGTGATGGTGCGCGGCACTTTCGCCAATATCCGCATCCGCAACGAGATGGCCGGCGGCCGCGAGGGCGGCCACACCCTGCACATGCCGGATGCCGCGCCGATGTCGATCTATGACGCCGCCATGGCCTATCGCCGCGAAAAGGTGCCGCTCGTCATCGTCGCCGGCTGCGATTACGGCGCGGGGTCCTCGCGCGACTGGGCCGCGAAAGGCACTTTGCTGCTCGGCGTGCGCGCCGTCCTGGCCGAGAGCTTCGAGCGCATCCATCGCTCCAACCTGATCGGCATGGGCATCCTGCCCTGCGAGTTCCAGGCCGGGCAGTCGCGCAAGACGCTTGGCCTCGACGGCAGCGAGACGATCGACCTGATCGGGATCAAGGCCCTGAAGCCGCGCGCCCCGCTCGTTTGCGTGATCCACCGCGCCGATGGATCGCGCCGGCAGGTCACGCTGACCGCCCGCATCGATACCGCCTACGAGCTCCAGTATTTCCGCAATGGCGGCATCCTGCAGCTGATGCTGCGCCAAATGCTGAAAGCCGCCTGATCACGAGGATTGCGCCATGACCTGGCTTGTCGAACAGAAGATGCCCACCCCGCCCGGCGACCGCATGGCCGAGCTCTGGCGCCGGCCGAACATCCTGCGCATCCCCGGCGCCCATCACGCCTATGCCGGCATCGTCGCGAAACGGGCCGGCTTCGAGGCGCTTTATCTGTCCGGCGGCGCGCTCTCCCAGATGCTGGGGTTGCCGGATCTCGGCATCATGACGCTCGAGGAGGTCTGCTTCTTCGCGCGCAGCATCTACCGCGCCACCGGCCTGCCGATCCTGGTCGACGGCGATACCGGCTATGGCGAGGTGCTGAACGTCGTGCGCATGGTGCGCGAGCTGGAGGATGCCGGCGCGGCGGCCGTCCAGATCGAGGACCAGATCCTGCCGAAGAAATGCGGGCATCTGAACGACAAGAAGCTGGCCTCGCCGCAGGAGATGGCCGCGAAGATCGCCGCGGCCCGGAAAGCACGCCGTCATCTGCGGATCGTCGCGCGCACCGATGCCCTGGCGCAGGAAGGGATCGAAGCCGCGATCGCCCGCGCCAGGCTCTACCTCGAGGCCGGCGCCGATGCGATCTTCCCCGAGGCGCTGACCTCGGAGGAGATGTTCCGCACCTTTGCCCGCGCCGTCGACGCTCCCCTGCTCGCCAACATGACCGAATTCGGCCGCACGCCGTTCTTCACGGCCGAGCAGTTCGAGGATTTCGGCTTCAAGATGGTGATCTGGCCCGCGACCTCGATGCGCGTCGCCTCCAAGGCGCTGCACGAGCTTTACGCGACGCTGGCCGAGGCCGGCACCGTCGAGGGCTATCTGCAGCACCTCTCGACCCGCGCCGAAGTCTACGATGTCATCAAATATTCCGATTACGAGGCGCTGGACAGCACCATCGCACAGAGCATCGTGCCGCCGCCGCTGTCCTAAGGGCCACCCGGGCGGCCGATCCGCCGCCGCTGCGGGCGGTCCCGGTCAGCCTCCTTCATAATCTCATCGGACCGGTAGCACGGCCGGTCCGGCCAGAGGGGCGGGTGCGAACTGCCCGTGCCAGAAGCCGTTGCGCACCAGTTCGTTGACCTGGGTGCGGATGAGATGCGCGACCTGGCGCGTGGCGCGGCTGGGCGGGCGCTCGTTGGAGGTCGCGAGCCTGAGGCGCCGGCTGATCGCCGGGGCGACGATGGGCGAGGCGGCGATCAGCCCCGCGGCGACCTCGTTGAAAACGGCCGAATAGGGCAGGATGGCGTGAACGCCCCCGGCCCTGATCAGGTTCTTGACGGTGCCGAGCCCGTTGATCTCGACGACCACGTTCAGATTCACCTTGGCCTTGGCGCAGGCATCGTCGATGAGCACGCGCAGCCCGTGCGGACGGCTCGGCAGGACGAAGGAGATGCCGGTCAATTCGGTAAGCGAGACGGGGCGGCCGGGTTCGAGCGGCCCGCCGGTCGGACCGACGACATACATCTCCTCGACGACCAGTTCATCGCCCAGCAGCGTCGGCATCCGCCGCGTCTCGTAGAGGACGCCGATGTCGAGCTGCCCGTTGAGCAGGTATTCCTGCACATAGCCGCTGAAGGTCTCGACGATCTTGATCCGGACGTCCGGGAAATCGAGCAGCACCTGGGCCAGCAGCTTCGGCAGGATGATCTCGGTGACCGAGGGCGGGACGCCGATGGTGACGTTTCCCGCCGCGGTCATATTCTTGATGTCGACGAGGATGGCTTCGGAATCGCGCAGCAACTGCTTGGCGCGCTCGAAAAAATGCTGTCCTGTCTCGGTCAGGACGACGCCGCGGCCGTTGCGATAGACGAGCGCGGTGCCGAGTTGCTCCTCGATCTCGCGCACCTTTCGGCTCAGGGCGGACTGGGCGACGGACAACTGGGCCGCGGCACGGGTGAGACTGCCCGCTTCGACGATCTTCACGAAAACATCCAGCTTGCGGAGATCCACGAGTTCCAAGCGCTCCTCGCTCAATCGGGCCGACCTTCGGCCTTGTAATTGATCGCATTCTCCTTTGTCCGAGGCAAATGCCGAGGGCGCGGCCCGATCGGAGCTTCGCCACCCGGCGCCCCCGACGCCGCGCGCAGGCGAGGCCATGATCGCGCCGATAGTCGAAATCGCATCATACCTGATTGCAGGCTTTGGCGATTGAAGCACGACATGGCGGCGCAATAGCCTAGAGCTCCGGACCGAACGGGGGATTCCACTCTTCGGAAAAATCCGGTGCCAAGACAAAAGCTCAGACCGCCACCTTGCGCCCGGCAGGACGCAACGGCGGTCTGGCTCCGCTATCCGCGGTGGAGTTCCGATGCAGCGCAGCTTCGTCGACATCCGGGAAGGGCAGGTTCATTACCGGGCGGCTGGAGCGCGCGGACGGCCGCTCGTCATGATTCACAACTCGCCGGGTTCGAGCCGGAGCCTCGTCCCCCTGCTGGCGGCCCTGGCGCGGAACCGGCGCGTCATCGCGGTGGATACCCTGGGCAACGGCGATTCCGCCGCGCCGGCACCGTTGCGGCCCAATATCGCCTATTTCGCCGATGCGCATATCCGCACCCTGGACGCGCTGCGGCTGAAGGAGGTCGATCTCTACGGCTACGGCGTCGGCGCGAGCATCGCCTGTGAGATGGCCATCGCCCTGCCGGACCGTGTCGGCCGGGTGCTGCTTCACGACATGCCGGCCTGTCCGGCAGCCGACAGGGAGGGGCTCCTGGCAAGCTCCGAGCGCCGGATCCTCCCGGATTCGGAGGGCACGCAATTCCAGAGGCTCTGGACCATGGTGCGCGACGCCCACCTGTTCTCGCCCTGGTCCATGCGCGATAGCGCCCATCCGCGCGGACCGGACTTCTCATCGGCGGACGAGATGCATTACGAGGCCGTCGAGCTGCTGAAGGCCATCGACACCTATGATCTGCCGGCCCGGGCCGACGTCCTGTATTCACGCAGTGATCGACTGTCCATCTTGCCGAGCCAGAAGGTGTTCATCTTCCAGTTCGACCACTCCCTCAAGAAAACTCTCGCGACGATCGCCATGACGGGCCGGGCTGATATCCTTGAAATGTCCGAGAACGATAATCTCTATGAGCTCATCGGCGAGCTTCTTGAAGCAGATTGAGGTACCGCAGCCATGGCTGCGATAACGGCGGGTGGGGAATAATGACCAAGAACAGCTTCCTGATCGGCGCGGTCGGCGATGTCTTCATCGACCGGCCTGACAATGCGCTCGATCTGTTTGCGCCGGTGCGCGGCATTTTCGGCGAAATCGACCTGCTGATCGGCAATTGCGAGGGTGCGTTCTCCAGTCGCCCGGCCTATGCGCCGAGCTCGACCTGGCGCGTCGTCTCGGATCCGCGGAATGCCGAGCCCCTGGGCCCCGCGGGCTTCCATGTGATGTCCTGCGCCAACAACCACACCATGGATGCAGGCTATGTCGGGCTCGCCGACACGCTCGAGGCGTTGCAGGGACAGGGCATCCTGACGCCGGGCGCGGGCCAGAATCTGGAGGAGGCCAACCGCCCGGTGACGCTCGAAAGGCAGGGATGCCGCGTTGCCGTCACCTCCCATGCCTCGGTCTTCCAGTCGGGCTACGGGGCGCGGCCGCAGATGCCCGGCATCGCGACCATGCGCGTGCATTCCCATTACTACTTTCCGGAATGGGACGAATCCGGCCGGATCGAGCCTGGTGCCAGGCCGCATGTGCGCACCTTCGCCTGGCCCGAGGACATCGCCTCGCTCGGGGAGACCCTCGCCGGCGCCAGGGCCCAAAGCGACGTCGTCGTCGCCTCCTTTCACTGGGGCTCGGCCTGGAAGCGCGGCATGATCACCGACTATGAGCGCGAGATCGCCCGGGCCGCCATCGACGCGGGGGCGGATCTGGTGCTGGGCCATCATCACCATTTCCTGCGGGGGATCGAATTCTACAAGGGCAAGCCGATCTTCTACGGCCTCGGCCATTTCGTCTTCGACCTCGCCTGGATCGGCAAGATGCTGCCCGCCGCGGAGATCGAGCGTCTCAAGGACGCCTACGGCGATTATGCGATCTATCCGCGCGAGGGCTATCCGCTGCTGCCCTTCCACCCCGATGGTCGCCTGACGATGATCGCGCTCGCGGCGGTCGAGGACGGGCGGATCGGCGAGGTCGGCTTCGTTCCATGCATCATCGGCCCGGATAACCGCGCAAGCCCCGTATCGCTCGACTCCGAAGGCGGCCGTATGGTGCTCGACTATGTCAGGTTGGTGACGCGTGAAGGCGGACATCCGACAGAGTATCGGCCGAGCGGTCGAACGATCGGCGGATATGGCATCATATCCGCGCATCAGTGCGCTTAGGCGGATTTGCGGTGTCGGGCCGGCGGTTTCGTCGATTACGGTCGCTCGGCGCGACCGAGCCGAGCGGCCCACTTTTATATGAAAATTCATGCACTTGAACTGCAATGAAATGAAATTGCCCGACTTCCGGCCGGATGACACTCTGCCACGAGCCATCAACCCTGTTCAGGCCGCCGTCTGTTGTTCGTCCTCACCCGAACGGACGAGCCACGCGAGGCCTGTTCGCAAGGGGATATGAAAGGACGCGGAGTGACGAACGTGCAGGGCGCAGGCGGACCGCAGGATCGTGCCCCCAGAACCGTGGCGGCGGCCAATGGCGTCGCGGCGGATGAACGCTTCGGAGCCGTCGCCCCGCCACTCTATCTCTCCAGCAGCTTCGCTTTCGCCGGCTACGATGCGATGCGCGACTACGACTATTCGCGCACGGCCAATCCGAGCCGGGACCTGCTGGCCGACACGCTGGCGAGGCTTGAAGGCGGGGCCGGGGCGATCATCACCGCTTCGGGCATGGCGGCCGCCGATCTCGTTCTCTCCCGGCTTGGCCGGGACGACCGCGTGATCGCGTCTCACGATTGTTATGGCGGAACCTGTCGGCTGCTCGCGGCCCGCCGCGACCGCGGGCAGTTCGACCTTGCCTTCGTCGACCAGACGGACGAGACGGCGATGGCAGCCGCCCTGGAAGCCGCCGCCGCGCTCGTCTTCATCGAGACGCCGAGCAACCCGACGATGGCCCATGCCGGCATCGGCGACAGCCTGCTCCGGCTCTCGGTCGGGCTCGAGGCCGAGGCCGATCTGCTGGTCGATCTGGCGCGCGGCCTGGATGCGATCGGCACCGCGGAGGCGAAGGTCGCATAGGATGGTGGAGACCTCGGAGAAAATTGCCGAGAAGCTCGGCGCAGCGCTCCTCGCGAGCGCGGCCGACGCGATCCTGGCGACCGATCGGGACGGCGTCATCCGCTTCTGGAATCCGGGCGCGGCGCGGCTCTTCGGCTTCACCGCCGAGGAGGCTGTCGGGGCCTCGCTCGACCTCATCATCCCGGAGCGGCTGCGGCAGCGGCATTGGGACGGCTGGGACAAGGTTATCGCTTCGGGCGTCACACCACGCTACGGCGCCGGCGACCTGCTCTCCGTCCCGGCTCTCGCCAGCGACGGCCGGCAGATCTCGGTCGAGTTCACCATCGCCCTGCTGAACGGCCCCGACGGGCGGATCGACGGCATGGCGGCCATCCTGCGCGACGTCACGCCCCGTTTCGAGGAGTTGCGCCGGCTGCGGCGTGCGCTGGCCGAACAGGCCAGGCCCGCGCATCCGGAAGCGGATCGGTGATGACGGCCTTCCCCAACCCGGCGCCGGCCCCCGATGTGGCGCGCTGGTTCAGCACGCCGGAGCCGCGGTGATCGGGCTCCACACCGTCTTCGAGCATCATGCGGCGATGACGCCGGTCTCGCTCGAAGCCTTCGTCCACGAATTCCGCCTGACCTTCCCGATCGGCGTCGACCGCCCGTCGGAGCAGATCAGCCAGAGCCGCGTGCCCAGTCCGGTTCCGGCATGGCCTGCCTCGCGTCTGCGACGTCAGGCCTCGTGGCCGGGCTCTGCGATGCGCGGCAGCGTCTCGAACTGGTGGAATGGCGGCGGCGAGGACAAGGTCCATTCCAGCGTCGTCGCGGCCTCGCCCCACGGATTGTCGCCGGCCGGGCGCTTGCGCCAGAACGCCTCGGCGACCGTCACGAAGAAGACGACGAGGCCCGCCGCCGCGGTGTAGGAGCCGAGCGACGAGACGAGGTTCCAGCCGGCGAAGGCGTCGGGATAATCGGCATAATGGCGCGGCATGCCGGCGAGCCCGAGGAAATGCTGCGGGAAGAACACCATGTTCACGCCGACGAACATCAAGGCGAAATGCAGCCGCCCAAGCGCCTCGTTGGTCAGGTAGCCGCTCATCTTCGGGAACCAGTAGTAGAAGCCGGCGAAGATGCCGAACACGGCGCCCAGCGACAGCACATAGTGGAAATGCGCGATCACGTAATAGGTGTTGTGCAGGACGCGGTCGATCGCGACATTCGCCAGCACCACGCCGGTGACGCCGCCGATGGTGAACAGGATGATGAAGCCCATCGCCCAGAGCATCGGCACGCGGAAGTGGATCGAGCCGCCCCACATCGTCGCGAGCCAGGAAAAGACCTTGATGCCGGTCGGCACCGCGATCACCATCGAGGCGAAGGCGAAATAGCGCTGGGAATTGAGCGACATCCCCACCGTGTACATGTGGTGCGCCCAGACCAGGAAGCCGACGATGCCGATCGCCACCATTGCATAGGCCATGCCGAGATAGCCGAAGATCGGCTTCTTCGAGAAGGTCGAGACGACGTGGCTGACGATGCCGAAGGCCGGCAGGATCATGATGTAGACCTCCGGGTGCCCGAAGAACCAGAACAGGTGCTGGTAGAGGATCGGATCGCCGCCGCCGGCCGGGTCGAAGAAGGTCGTGCCGAAATTGCGGTCGGTCAGCAGCATGGTGATCGCGCCCGCCAGGACCGGCAGCGCGAAGAGCAGCATGAAGGCCGTCACCAGCATCGCCCAGGCGAAGAGCGGCATGCGGTGCATGGTCATGCCCGGCGCGCGCATGTTCAGGATCGTGGTGATGAAGTTGATCGCGCCCAGGATCGAGGCCGCGCCCGAGAGATGGATCGACAGGATGACGAAATCGACCGCCGGGCCCGGCTGCCCGGTCGCGGCCGAGAAGGGCGGGTAGAGCGTCCAGCCGCCGCCATGGCCGGTGGTCCCCGGCGCGCCCTCGCTGAAGAGCGAGCAGAGGAACAGCACGAAGGAGGCGGCGAGCAGCCAGAACGAGATG